>NZ_QDGA01000018.1 GCF_003347665.1 Microvirga calopogonii | reverse complement strand
CTTCTTCCCCATGCGTGACGCGCAGGGCCGGATCCGCCGCGCCGGCGGCGTTGCCCAGGACATCACCCGCCATGACGGGCGCTTCGTCTATGTGGTCGATGCCGACGAGCCCTCGCGTCAGGATCTGACGCGAGGGCTGCGCGACGCCGGCTATGACGTGAGAGCCTTCCCGTCCGGCAAGGCGTTCCTGGAGGCGGCCCCGGCGCTCGCGGCCGGCTGCGTGGTGCTCGACATGCGTCAGCCCGAGGCGGGTGGCCTGACCATCCCGCGGGAGCTCAAGGCCCGGCGCATCGGCCTGCCGGTGATCGTGCTGGGCGCGCTCCAGAGCGATGTAAAGTCTGCGGTGCAGGTGATGAAGACCGGCGCGGTGGACTTCCTGCCGGTTCCCTATGCTCCGGATGAGCTGCTGACCGCCCTTGCGTCGGCCGCCGCTGACATTTCCCAGGCCGACGAGCACGACCAGGAGGCCAACCGGGCCCGCGGGCTCATCGCCGAGATGCCGGTCCGCGAGCGCGAGGTCCTGGAGGGCCTGCTGGCCGGCCAGACCAACAAGCAGATCGGCCGGGCCATCGGCCTCAGCCCGCGCACGGTGGAAACCCACCGCGCTCATGTCATGCAGCGCCTGGGCGCCAGGACGATCCCTGAACTTGTGCGGATCGCCGCCCTGGCGGGCGTGCATGCCCGCCCGCAATTGAGCCATGACGAAGGATCCGACGAACCTTGAGTTCCACCAGGACCTGATCGCCCGCAGGCCGCGGCAAGGATACGGAACCATCCCCGGTAACCACCGGATGCCGAGTTCATCCTCATCCATGACACTGCGCGAATGGGCATGTGGCTGCGCCGGGACCGCTGGGGATCGGCCGGGCCACATGCCCCATCGAAGCTCTGAGACAGCCAGGAACAGGACGAGGAAAGCCCATGACCTTATCAAGGTCGCAAGCAAATTTGATCAACCGCCACGTGCTGATCGTCGAGGACGAGTACTTCATTGCCGACGACATCGCACAAGTTCTGGAGCAAGCTGGGGCGGCGGTGGTCGGACCAGCTCCAAACCCGGAGACGGCGCTGGTCTTGCTGGCCTCTGCAAGGATCGACATTGCCGTTCTCGACATTGAGCTGCATGGCAAACTGGTGTTCCCGGTCGCCGATTTTCTCAGGGCGCGAGCGATCCCCTTCATCTTTGCGACCGGCTACAGCCAAGCCTTCCTGCCAGCCGAGTATCGAGACGTCGCGACATGGGAGAAGCCATTCGACGCCTACGCCTTGGCACTTGCTCTTGCGAGCCTGACGGGAGATGACGGTTCCAGCCCCGCATTGTAAGATCCTCATGCATCTTTCCAGGCGATCCCCATTGGCCCTGCTCGGCGGGCCCCTGGCCATGTCCGTCTTCCCCGCTCACGCCGCCGAATCCATCGGCCTCAGCCCTCGGACGGTAGAGACCCATCGGGCTCACGTCATGCAGCGGCTTGGTGTACAGACCCTGTCACAAGCCGTGTTGGTCGCAACCTCCGCAGGGTTCAAGTCGCCCAGCCCGGGGCCGAAGGTGCCTCAGGTGTCAGACAGGCCCGAAACCTGACCGCCCAGCAGGAATGTCCCGCTCAAATTGCTGTTCTCGCTAGAGGTCGGCAGCGCGGGAGAACCGCGCCACATCGAAACAAAGGGAACGTCCCTCAGGGATCATCCGCAGCACTTCCCCTCAGCGCAGACGTTCATGAGCCACGAACCCTGACGACCTCCCCGCGACGCCATCGTCAAGGTGACGAGTTGCGCCTACCGAGCATGCGGCTTCAGATTGGGAGAACACGATGAGAGCAGTTGTCTATAACGGGCCGCGCGATGTTGCGGTACAGGACGTGCCCGACGCGCGGATCGAGAGGCCGACCGACGTCCTGGTGCGGATCACGAGCACCAACATCTGCGGCTCCGACCTGCACATGTATGAGGGCCGGACCGACTTCCCGCGCGGCGGCGTGTTCGGGCACGAGAACCTAGGTCAGGTGGCCGAAGTGGGCAGCGCGGTCGATCGAGTGAAGGTTGGGGACTGGGTCGCCATCCCCTTCAACATCGGCTGCGGGTTCTGTAAGAACTGCGAGCGCGGCTTGAGCGCGTTCTGCCTGACCACGGCGGATCGAAGTGTCGTGCCGAACATGGCCGGCGCCGCGTACGGCTTCGCCGATATGGGACCGTATCGGGGCGGCCAAGCCGACCTTCTTCGCGTCCCCTACGGCGACTACAATTGCCTGAAGCTGCCACCGGACGCGGAGGAACGACAAAACGACTATGTGATGCTGGCCGACATCTTCCCAACCGGCTGGCACGTCACCGAACTTGCAGGGTTGCGTCCCGGCGAGTCGGTCGTCATCTACGGGGCCGGGCCGGTCGGCCTCATGGCGGCCCACTCCGCAATGATCAAGGGCGCCTGCATGGTCATGGTCGTCGACCGCCATCCCGACCGTCTGCGCCTCGCAGAGTCGATCGGGGCCTTGACCATTGACGATTCCAAGGGCTCCGCGGTGGATCAAGTCCTTGCTTTGACGAACGGCATCGGCGCCGACCGTGGCTGTGAGTGTGTCGGCTACCAGGCCCACGACCCACAGGGCCACGAGCACCCCAACATGACCATGAACGACTTGGTAAGGTCGGTGAAATTCACCGGTGGCATCGGCGTGGTCGGCGTCTATGTGCCCCAGGATCCGGCTCCCCAGGACCCGCTCTACAAGCAGGGCGAGATCGTTTTCGATTACGGTCTCTTCTGGTTCAAGGGTCAGACGATCGGCACCGGCCAGTGCAACGTCAAGGCCTATAACCGGCAGCTGCGAGACCTGATCTCGACTGGCCGCGCGAAGCCGTCCTTCATCATCTCGCATGAGCTGCCGCTGGGCGAGGCACCGAACGCCTACCAGCACTTCGACGCGCGCGACGAGGGCTGGACCAAGGTGGTTCTCAAGCCCGCCGCGTGACAGACCGGGCCGGGCGGGCAGTCACGCGCTCGGCCTGCGTGCCATCTCGCCGAACGAGCTCGAACGTGAGGGCGCCATGCCGATCTACGACTACGAGTGCCGAGGGTGCGGGCCGTTCACTGCGATGCAGCCCATGGCGCGGTTCCAGGACCCATGCGCATGCCCGAACTGCGGGGCTGAAGCGTCACGAGCGTTTCTCAGCGCACCAGCCATCGCCCGCATCAACCCGGGTGGTCGCGTCGCCCACGAAGCAACCCAGCAGAGCGCGACTGACCCGCGGCCCTCTTCGGCGGCGCATCCAGCCGGTTGTGGCTGTTGCGTGCGCCGATCGCCGCTGCCGGGCGCCCTGTCTGCAGGCGGACGGGTCTTCACGTCGCACGGGCCAATCCGGTGTAGCGGACAGTGATGGCTGCAACACTCGGCCTGCCATTTGGGCACAGCTGATATCAGATCCTGTGGCTAACCAGTGATGCAACAAAAGCATCCGTGATCCAGCGTTAGGCAATTGCCTACCATGGCGATGCCTCTCTGACCATGACGGTTGCTCCCTCAGTGATAGTCCCTAGGAACGGCACCCTGCTGCCTATCATTTCTCAACACGGATGACTTGGCTCGACCGACCACTCATCGGGCAGGTTTGGCTCGGACTGGCTAAGAGAAATCGTAGCAGTCCGGGTGTTTCTCCCCACCTCGTGCGGGCAGACGGGGCTGTGCTCATGAGGCACTGCCCGCATCAGCCCACCTCGCATTGAACGGAGACGGATACATGGCAGACGGAAACCTGAACGGGATGAAGGTAGCCATTCTGGTCACGGACGGGTTTGAGCAGGTCGAACTGCTCGAACCCCGAAGGGCCTTGGATGAGGCCGGGGCCGAAACCCTGGTCGTTTCGCCCAAAGGCGACCGGGCGCGGGGTTGGAACTTTACCGATTGGGGCGATGAGGTTGCCGTTGATGTGCCCCTCGACCAGGCGAAGCCTGACGACTTCGATGCCCTTCTGCTGCCAGGCGGGGTGATCAATCCCGACAGGCTGCGGATGGATGACAACGCGATCGCCTTCGTGCAGGCGTTTGTTGATGCCGGAAAGCCGGTGGCCAGCATCTGCCATGGTCCCTGGACCCTGATCGAGACCGGCAAGATGCGGGGGCGGCGCATGACGTCCTGGCCATCACTCCAAACCGATCTGGAGAACGCTGGAGCCAACTGGGTCGACCAGGCAAGCGTCGTCGACGGCAATCTCGTGACCAGCCGCATGCCCGATGACATCCCGGCCTTCAACCGCGACATGATCGGCCTGTTCAGCCAAGCCCGCACACGACGGCCGGCGGCATGAGCGCCGTCCGACTTGGAGCAGGGCAGGGTGGAACATCGTCCCTTCGGTCCCACCCGGTGCGGTGATCGGTGAAGCCCACCGCGCCGCCGCAATCAGCAGCTTGCGCCGGGGGCTCGGTCTTGGCCAGGCCCATGCCGATGCTGCGTGCCCGAGGTCATCGAAGCATCGCTGCTGGTGAGATCCCCGGCTCCTGAATAACCCACGCCTCTTGATCGTAGAAAGAAGCGCTCAATGCGTATCGCACAGGTCGCCCCGCTGGCAGAAGCCGTGCCGCCCAAACTCTACGGCGGCACCGAACGGGTTGTCTCCTGGCTCACAGAGGAGTTGGTGGCTCAGGGACACGAGGTGACACTCTTCGCGAGCGGCGACTCCGTGACATCGGCTCATCTTGTTCCCTGTACCCCCTGCAGCCTGCGCCTGTCCGGCATTCGCGATCATACCGCGAGCCATCTGGTGATGCTCGACGAGGTCCGGGCCCGCGCGGATGCCTTCGACGTGATCCACTTCCACGTCGACCTCCTCCAGCACGTGTTGTTCCGGGACATCGCCCACAAGTGCGTCACGACCTTGCATGGACGACTTGATTGGCCCGACTTCATGCCGGTGTTTCGAACCTTTCGCGAGATGCCGCTGGTGTCCATCTCCGACAGTCAGCGGCTCCCCATGCCGCCAGACGTGAGCTGGCTCGCGACTGTTCATCACGGCCTGCCTTCAACCGTTTGCCCGTTCGATGCCCGTGGCGGCGACTATCTCGCCTTCCTTGGTCGCATTTCGCCCGAAAAGCGGCCCGACCGGGCCATCGAGATTGCCACACGCGCAGGTGTCCCGCTCAAGATCGCTGCCAAGGTCGACAAGGCGGACCAGGAGTATTTCGAGGTCATCCGCCCGCTGCTGGATCATCCGCTCGTCGAGTTCGTTGGGGAGATCGACGAGGGTGCCAAATGCGACTTCCTCGGGCATGCACTCGCTCTTCTTTTCCCGATCGACTGGCCCGAGCCGTTTGGCCTCGTGATGATCGAGGCCATGTCGGCCGGCACGCCTGTGATCGCTTGGCGCAACGGTTCAGTGCCTGAAGTTATTGCCGACGGCGCGTCAGGACGAGTGGTTGAATCTGTTGATGAGGCCGTCGCTGCGGTTGAGACCGTTGGCGCTATCAACCGCTCTGCTGTGCGGGCTCATTTCGAGCAGCACTTCACCGTGTGCCGCATGGTGGCAGGCTATCTCGCCGCCTATAAGCTCTTGCTCAACCGAAGTCCCGCCCCAAGTCCAATCAGGCTAACGTCACCGGCATATCCTGCAAACGCCCTCAGCCGATCAGCCGAGTTGCGAGGCCGGCGATGACATCTCGGAAGATCGCGAGCAGTGGCTCAGGTGTTCTTTCGAACGTTGTTCCCCAGCAACATGCATAGGGGATGATGTTGGTAGAGACGAATGTTACTAGCGCGTCAACAGCAATGGGGGTCGGTATGAACGATCGTGTCACCGGGCCGTCTTCGGACCACACAGAGCCGGTCTTGGAGCAACTTTCCGAAGGCTACATCGAGGCGCAGAACTCGTTAGTCGAGCGCACCTTGCGAACGCTGAAGACCGGCGACGCCTTTGCCGTGCTCGATAGCAATGGAGACTGTGGCATCATGCAGCCCAGTCCGGAAGGATTGTTCTTTCAGGATACGCGTTACCTGTCACGGTTCGAGTTGCGGTTTGACGGCAAGCGGCCCCTGCTGCTGGGCTCGGTCATCCAGGACGACAACGCGGCACTCACTGTTGATCTGACGAACCCTGACATACGGCCTGGAGCGGAAACCGCGCTCCCGCGCGATATCATCGCGCTCAACCGGACAAAGTTCCTTTGGCAGGGGGTTCTCTACGAGCGGATTGGCCTTCGCAACTACGACACTCACCGCCGCGTCTTCCACCTCGAATGTCGTTTCGCCGCCGACTTTCGGGATCTGTTCGAGGTCCGGGGAATGCAGCGGGCCGGTCGCGGCCGCCGTTCCGTCGAGACGTTGGCTCCCGATCGCGTCGTCTTCAGCTATGAGGGACTCGACGGAATCGTGCGGCAGACCATGCTGCGCTTCGAGCCATGGCCCACGCGACTCGGGGCCGACCGGGTTATCTACGAGATCGCCCTGGAGCCCGACGAGCGCCGTTCAGTCCTGGTCACGGTGGCGTGTGAGGAGCAGAAGCCTGGGGAGGCTATTAGTTCCAGCGCACCGAACTTCCTCAGAGCATTGCGTGACAACCGCCGGGCCTTGCGGGCGGCGACACGACAGATCACCAGGGTGAAGACCTCGAATAGTCTGTTCAACGAGATCATCTCGCGATCATCATCAGACATGTACATGCTGGCCACACCGACTGAGCACGGGTTGTATCCGTATGCCGGTATACCCTGGTACAGCACAGTTTTCGGACGCGACGGGATTATCACAGCAATGATGCTCCTGTGGGCGGATCCAGCGATTGCCAGGGGCGTGCTGCGCCACTTGGCCGAGATGCAGGCCACCGAGGTTGATCCTGCCGCGGACGCTCAGCCCGGCAAGATCCTACACGAGCGCCGCCTGGGCGAGATGGCCCAGCTTGGTGAGGTGCCGTTCCGGCGCTACTATGGCACTGTAGACGCTACCCCCCTTTTCGTCATGTTGGCCGGTCAGTACTACGAGCGCACTGGTGATCGCGAAACCATCGAGGCGATCTGGCCGAATATCGAAGCGGCCCTGCGCTGGTGCGATGAGTACGGCGACCGCGACGGCGATGGCTTTATCGAGTATCATCGGGAAACTGAAAAGGGGCTTGCCAACCAGGGCTGGAAGGACAGCCACGATTCCATCTTCCACGCCGATGGCTCGGGAGCCGAGGGCCCCATCGCCCTGTGCGAGGTGCAGGCTTACGTCTTCGCGGCCAAGCAGGCGGCGGCGCGGCTTGCGCATGCACTCCATCGGCACGACCTCGGCGACAGACTTACCAGGGAAGCCGGCAACCTTCGGGAGGAGTTCGAGGCCGCGTTCTGGTGCGAGGAGATCGGCACCTACGCCTTAGCGCTCGATGGAGCCAAGCGGCCTTGTCGCGTACGGACGTCAAATGCCGGGCATGCCTTGTTTGCCGGGATTGCCGATCCGGAGCGCGCCCGCCGGGTTGCCGCGACGCTGCTGAGCCCCGATTTGTTCAGCGGCTGGGGCATTCGTACCCTGGCGCGAGGCGAAGCCCGCTACAATCCGATGTCGTATCACAACGGCTCGGTTTGGCCCCATGACAACGGGCTGATCGCCCTGGGGCTCGCACGGTATGGCTTGAAGGCTGAGGCGTCGCGAGTCTTCAAGGCCTTGTTCGAGGTGGCCACCTATCAGGAGTCCCGCCGTCTGCCCGAGCTGTTCTGCGGTTTCACGCGCCGGCGCCATCGTGGACCGACAGCGTATCCGGTGGCCTGCTCGCCGCAGGCTTGGGCTGCGGCAACGCCGTTTGCGCTCCTCCAGGCCAGCTTAGGATTGGAACTCGACTACCAAAGCAACACCGTCCGCTTCAACGATCCGATTCTGCCGGATTTCCTAGGTGACGTTTTGATCAAAGGGCTGCGCCTGAATGCATCAAGCTTCGTCCTGAGATTGCATCGGCATGAGCAGGATATGGCTCTCAATGTGCTGGAGCGTGGAGGCGATGCCCGTATCATCCTCTTGAAATAGGAGAGCATAAGGAATTGTGGGGCAACAATGCCGCCTGTAGCTTTGGCTGTCATTAGGCTTGGAACCCAGACCCTTTCGCCAAACGCCGTCACTTTGATCGCTCGGTGACCCTGCTGTGCGTCCGGTTGTATCTCGCTTACAATCTCATCCTGCGGACCCTAGAAGAGATGATGGCCGAGAGGGGCATCTCCGTCGATCATGCGACCGTTCCCCCGGGCTGTCCCTGAGGATGCACCCGAACTGCTCCAGCGCTTCAAGTCAGAAGAGCGGGCCCAACGCTCCCTCTTCGGTCGCGATCAGGTTGCAAAGCTCTTCCGCCTTCCTGCCGACACCAACCCTGCCGATCATCGCAGGTCTTGAGTCCAGGCCTTTGCGATTTGAGCAGACGTAATGCACATGACGGCTGGTTGCGGACCAGCCGCTCGACTGAGGCTTCGCCGACCCAAGTTCCTAACCGATGATGCCTCAGCGGTGACGCCCATGATCTCCCCGGTGAGGGTCCTTACCCGCAGCTTGGCTGCTGCCGCCACCGCGTGGGCTCTTGGGTTGATCGTTGTCCTTGTTGTGGTGGCCACTGTAGTTGCCACCGTGCTTGCTTTTCTGCGATTCGTCTTTGCGCCCGAGTTTGGTCATGGCCGCCCTTCTTCGGTTCTTGTCCTGTCTTCTCGGAAACGATGCTGAGATTGTGATGTTCCGGATAAGCATGCCCGCTCCAAAGAGAAATTAGAGAATCTCAGTGTCATTACTGGTGGTCTTCTTCTGGGCAGACCGGGTGCTTCCTCAGGGACAGCCCGTGGGAACGTCATCCCGGCGATTGTCATTCAGTTCAATACCGGGGCCCTCACAGATAAGTGCATTTTACCGTCCGCGATTATTGAATAGGGAAGGCTCATCATGAGTGCGAACGGACTCGATGTCTTCGACAAGACCCTTCAGATCACCCATATCTGGCTCAACAAGATCACTGAGCTCGTGGGGTCCGACAAGCAGGTTGCTTGGCATGTGCTGGGCGGGGTGCTGCGAGCCGTGCGCGATCGTATTCCGCTGGAGCTCGCCGTCCATCTCGGAGCAGAACTGCCAATTTTAGTGCGCGGAGTCTACTACGATCAATGGCGGCCTGAGGTGCAACCCGAGCGCTATCGCTCCGAAGACGAGTTCCTCACGCGTGTTGCCGAGAACCTCGGGCCCGTTCGGCCCGTCGATCCTCGCGATGCCGCACAAGCCGTATTCAGTGTGCTGTCCCAGCATGTTTCGGAAGGGCAACTTGGAAAAGTGCGGGATGCTCTTCCCGAGGATGTCCGAGCGCTTTGGCCCCATGATCGCAGTCCGGAAGAACAGAATTACGATCCGACACTACTTCAGCCTGCCACGGCGCAGCCCGAGCAGGCCGCGAAGCTGCGGACATGATGGCTCAATACAGGACCTCCTAATAGGTATTCTCGTGAAAGCAGAATGGCTCACCCGAGATGCGGCGGATCACCACCTGAAGCCGAACGGGCTAGATTGCGGGCTCTGAAGAGAACATCTGGTTGGAGAGGAAACTCTCAATCATCCGGCTGAGCGACACTGCGGTCAGGGTTCCGCAGGCCTCGAGCCGTCGCAGAGGGATCGCTAGGCCTCTGCAATTAGTTGGGAGATACGGATGGAGATTCGCTCAACGCGGTGCTCGTGCTGGCAGTAAAGGAGCGCCGCAGAGGCAGCTTCTGATGACCTTGCACCTACGCGCCGCCGTCACTCTTTGGGTGGCAGGATTGGAGCGGCAGACGGTTGCAAAGGGGCAAATGAAGTCTGGTTTTGAAGCTGTGTTCACATGTGTGGAGACCAGGTTGGAATTCCGTGTCCACTATTTTCTGCCGAACAACTGCGGGACGTCGTCGATAGTCGTGGAGGCCGGCACGCGCGAGGAGGCCGAGTTCGTAGCCGCTATCCAATATGATTTCCCGTCCGGCACCAGGGTTCTTGACGCCAACCCGTACAATATCTTTGGGCTCGCCCCAACTGAGCCAAGGCTTGGTCTCTTTTGGGAGGTTCGGAGACGGATCGAGCAGGGCTATTACGACGAGTGGCCCTTGGCGCCTGAGGAGCGCTCTCGTCGCAAGCGTCAGTTCTTCAAGGAAGTCGCCGCGATTTTCGAAACCAGGAAAGGACACGAGCACCTGTTCGACACGGCGGAGCGGCTGGCGCGCCAGTTCCGGCTCGCCGGCAAGACAACCATTTCCGGGGACATCACCGCGATCGTGGACCAGCATCCTTTGATCAACCTGTTGGACTGGTATCAGCAGCTAAAGCTTGTTGCCGACAACGTGGCGAAAGCGCCGACCCGTGGGGATCCGATGGAGGTGGTGGCGCCGATGGACAACCGCGTTGGCTCCCGCGTTCTTCGGGAAACCCGATCGCATTCTGGGGCGAAGGCCAGAGGGGGCGGCCGAGCGTCCCGGTGCTCGCGAAGGGCGCTCATGAGCACCTGAAATGGCTGCTCACGCTGACGCGAAATCGCTGCTTACCAACCTCCAAAATCTGTGCTCACGATATGGTGGAATGAGTGATCGGAAGGATCGAGGATCTCACCCAAGGAGGCAATCTTGTCGCCTGAATGGATCTCGGCGCTGGCCAACCTCATGACAGGCCTGGCAGCCGTCGTCGCCGGCTGGGCCGGCGTCCGCGGGCTCAATGCCTGGCGGACCGAGATGGTCGGCCGGCGCAAGACTGAGCTCGCCGAGGAGGTGCTAGCGGGGTTCTACCGGGCTAGGGACATCCTAACATGGGCGCGCTTTCCCGCCTCGGATGACAACGATGGTGAGGAGGATGATCGCCCTAGAACGAGACTGGAGGACGAGGAGCTTGAACGGGGCGAGATCTTCACGCCCGTTGACCGTCTGACCAAGGAGAGCCAAGTGTTTTCCGAGCTCCAAGCGAGTCGGTACCGCTTCATGGCCTATTTTGGAGAGGAGGCCGCCCAGCCCTTCGAGGAGATTCGGGCCATTCACAGCGAGGTCATCGACTCGGCCCACAACCTGATCCGCTCCTACGGCCAGGAGCAGACGGGCTCGGAGGAAGCGAGGCGCAACCAATGGGAAGCGGCGATTGGCTGGGGTGAAAAGGGCGGTGACACTCTCAGGAGGCGGCTTGATCTAGCGATTAAGGCCATTGAGCAGACTTGCCGTCCCCTGATCGATGAGCGCCATAAAACGCGCCGCAATGGTCCCGTTTGAGGCCTTGGACATATTCACAAGGGCCCGGCAATTGAGCCTGTGTGATGAGCTGGGGCAAGCTGGCGTTCATCAGCCTCGCTCCCTGCGCTCCCTTGCCGTAGGTAGCGGCACAGATGCATTTGAGAGAACGGTATGGATATGAGCCACCACCCCCGCGCCTTCACCAATTGCGGAGCCGACGCGCTTCACTGATCCCGCACGAACATCACCGACCGCGAACACATTGGCGACTTCCGCTTCCAGCGGAAAGGGGCGTCTTGGACCGCTTTCTTCCATTATGCCGGTGGTTGGGAGAGCGGCACCTGTGCGAACGAAGCCGTTGGCGTCCAGGCCCACGCCGCAGCCCTTGAGCCAGCCCGTTGCCGGATCTGCGCCGATGAAGATGAACACGTTGCGGATCGGCTTCTCCTTCTCCGCTCCGGTGACGCGGTTGCGCCACCAGACGTGCTCAAGCTGCCCCTCCGGCGAACCCGAGATGGCGGTGATCTCGGTTTCGGTCAACACTTCAATGTTATCTGCAGCCGCAATCCTGTCGATCAGGTATTGCGACATGCTCTCGGCGAGACTGGGCCCACGGACCAACATCCATACCTTCGCGGCGAAGTCCCTCAGAAACACCGCCGCTTGCCCGGCAGAATTGCCACCACCCACAAGGGTCACTTCCTCGTTCCGGCACAGGCGTGCTTCGATGGGCGAGGCCCAGTACCATACGCCGCGTCCCTCGAACTCCCGCAGGCGAGGAATGTCAGGCCGTCGATAGCGGGCGCCCGAGGCGACAACCACTGTGGAGCCTTTGATCCGCCGGCCGTCAGCGAGTTGAATGCCATACGGTATTTGCGAGCAATCGAGGCCGACTGCTTCGGCCGGGATCACCATCTCGGCGCCAAATTTCTGCGCCTGGACGAAAGCGCGTGCCGCGAGCTCGCGGCCAGGCGTGCCGGTCGGAAACCCCAGATAGTTCTCGATTCGGGCACTCTCGCCCGCTTGGCCGCCAAAGGCGACCGCATCCAGGACGATGACCGACAATCCCTCCGATGCGGCGTAAACTGCCGTCGAGAGACCGGCAGGCCCCGCGCCGACGACCACAACGTCATAGGTTCGATCCGGAGCATCGATGGGCACCATGCCGAGTGCCTGCGCCAGATCGCGCTCGGACGGATTCCTGAGGATCGCCCCCTGAGGGCACACGGCGAGGGGTAGGTTCTTCTGATCCGGCGTGTAGCGCTCGATGAGGGTCGCCGCATCACGGTCATGGGCGGGATCCAGCACCTGGCATGGATAGCCGTTGCGGGCCAGGAAACCTTGCAGGCGAACCACACCGGGATCGGTTTCATGACCGATCAGGACCGGACCGCCTGCGCCCGTCTCGATCAGCACGATGCGCCTGAGAATGAGCGCCCGCATGATCCTGTCGCCCAGTGCGGGTTCGGCGATCATCAAGGCCCGCAAGTTTTCGGGCGGAATGAGAAGCGCCTCCACATTGCCGGTGGCGTGAACATCGACCAGCGACGGGCGGCCGGACAATTGGCCCACCTCGGCGACGAAGTCGCCGGGTCCCAGCTCGACAATGGGGGACAGATGTCCCCAAGGGTCACGTTGATCGACCCGGACTGAGCCGGTGATGAGGACGAACATGCCCGGAGCAACATCGCCGGTGACAAAGAGCGGCTCACCTGCCGCATGGCGTCGGATCTCGCCGAAGCGGCGCAGGCGGCTGATGTCCGCAGTCCCAAATTTCGGAAACATCTGCTCGTCGCGAGGGTCAATGGCTAGCATGAGGAGCCTTGTTTTTCACAGTATGAAACGATCGGGCCGAGTGGCCGCACTGAAATTCAGGAGCTGCTCCGGCCTAATCGGCAGTCCCTCGGGCCTGATCCGGCTCGGCGGTATCTTTCCTGTCCTGGTCGCGCACGAGCCAATGGACCGAGCCAAGTGCCAGGATAGCCGCGGCCAGTCCGAGGATGGTGAGCGGGTCGGTCTTGCTCGCATCCAGGATGATGAATTTGCGCACGAGCGCCAGCAGGGCAATCAGCACCACTGTGCGCACCTGCACGATGCTTTCCTTGCGGTGAAGGATGCTGATGATCGAATGGTTGAACTCCAGGGCGATCAGTACCGTGAAGATCATGCCAAAGACTGCCTGGAACACGCCCGTCTCCGCCGGGTCGAGAAGTCCGGACAGCACCAGCATGAGGATGCGGAAGCCCAGGTGGATCACTGCGGCCGCGATCACCAGCCCGATAAGGCTGGTTAGCACCAGCGAGATCATCTGCTCGAAACGCTCGTAGGTGCTCAGGCCGGGCCAAGCCTCGCGGGTCTCGCGCAGGGCGCGGTCCATGGTCCTCGCGGGCCGGCCAGTTCCCATCGTGGAGCGGGGATCGTCTCGCTCCGTCCTGGGGCGGTCTCCCTCGTCCGATAGCTGCCTCATGTGTGATCTGCCGAACTCAGGTGCTTGCTTCGCCGCGCGTGCTGCCAGGTGCGCCTCCTTGTCCTCACTCGGCGGCCGTCCTGCTGTTGCCGGCCCCGCGCTGGGCTTCCCGGTCCAGCTCGACCGCATTGCGGTGGTCATCGGTCGCGGCCGTGGCCTTTGTCGCACCCTCTGCCTTGGGCTGAGGCTCCAGCACCACCCTCTGCTGGTCTCCGTCCCAGCGCGCGAGCACCCGGTCACCTTCCTGAACCTCGTTTGCCAGCATCGCGCGGGCAAGCTGGGTCTCCAGCTCGGAGCGAATGAGGCGCCGCAGTTCGCGGGCTCCGAACTCCGGCCGGAAGCCGGCGGCCGCCAATTGGTCGACAAGGCTGCCGTCGATATCAAGCTCGACGCCTTGGCCATGGGCGGTGTGTTTCACCCGCTCTAGCTGGAGCTCGACGATGGAGCGGATCTCGCTCCGCGCCAGGGCATGGAAGACAATGATCTCGTCGATGCGGTTGATGAACTCCGGCCTGAAATGGCCGCGCAGCACATCCATCAACTCGCGCTTCAGACGGGCCTGATCGTCTTCGGCTGTGCCGCGCAGGTTGAGGTGGCGCTGGATGATGTCGGAACCCAGGTTCGACGTGGCGATCAGGATCGTGTTGGTGAAGTCCACAACGCGACCCTTGCCGTCGGTCAGGCGACCGTCGTCGAAGACCTGCAGAAGGACATTGTAGACGTCCGGGTGGGCCTTTTCGATCTCATCCAGCAGCACGACGGAGTAGGGGCGCCGGCGCACACGCTCGGTCAGCTGCCCGCCCTCCTCGTAGCCGACGTAGCCGGGAGGCGCACCGATCAGGCGGGCGACCGCGTGGCGTTCCATGTACTCCGACATGTCGAGGCGGATCATCGCGTCCTCCTCGCCGAAGACGGTCTCGGCGAGAGCCTTCGCCAGCTCCGTTTTGCCGACGCCGGTGGGGCCGAGGAACAGGAAGGTCGCGATGGGTCGGCGCCCCTCCCGCAGGCCAGCGCGCGCCAGACGCACGGCGTCGCTGACCGCCCTGACCGCCTCCTCCTGACCGATCACGCGCTGGTGCAGGCGCTCTTCCATCTTCACGAGGCGCTGGCGCTCCTCGGTTGTGAGTTCGTTGACGGGCACGCCGGTGAGCTTGGACACCACCTGTGCGATATGTTCCGTGCGTACCTCAGTCGAGGCCGAGCCGCGTTCCCGCCGCCAACGTTCGGTGGCGTCCTGGAGGTCCTTGTTGCGGGCATCGTGCCGGGCCTGGATTTCCGAGGCGCGGTCGAAGTGCTTGCGGGAGGAGGCGTAATCCTGCTCGCGCTTGAGCTGGCGTACCTCGGCCTCCATTTCCTGCACGTCCACAGGCCGGGCGGTGGCCGAGATCTTCACCCGGGCGGCGGCTTGGTCGATCAGATCAATGGCCTTGTCGGGCAGGAAGCGTCCGGTGATGTAGCGGTCGGACAGTTCGGCCGCCGCAATAATGGCCTCGTCTGTGATCGTGACCTTGTGGTGCGCCTCAAGCGTATCCCGCAACCCTCGCAGGATCATGATGGTCTGGGCGACAGTCGGCTCGGGCACAAACACCGGCTGGAAACGGCGCTCCAGGGCGGCATCCTTTTCGATGTGCTTCTGATACTCGTTCAGCGTCGTCGCACCGATCAGGTTGAGTTCGCCGCGGGCGAGTGCAGGCTTGAACACGTTGGCGATGTCGAGCCCGCCTTCGCCGCCGCCCTGCCCGGCGCCCACGATGGTGTGGATTTCGTCGATGAACAGAACGAGCTCGTCCTCGCGCTCGGTAACCTCTTTGAGAATCTGCTGGACGCGCTCCTCGAACTCGCCCCGATACTTGGAGCCGGCCACCATGGAGTTGATGGACAATTCCACGAGGCGCTTGTCGCGCAGGCTCTCCGGCACTTCGCCCGCAACGATGCGCTGGGCAAGACCTTCGACGATGGCGGTTTTGCCGACACCCGGCTCGCCGATGAGGACCGGGTTGTTCTTCTTGCGCCGGGCCAGCACCTCGATGGTGGTCTCAATCTCCTTGGCGCGGCCGATCACTGGATCGAGCTTACCGTCGCGGGCGAGCTTGGTGAGATCGCGCGAGTACTTGTCGAGGTTGGGGGTGTTGGTGGGCGTGTCGACGCGCCCTTCCTCGGCGCCGCGGCCGACCACCTTGGTGACCTGCTGACGGATGGCCTGCGGCGTGAGGCCGTAGCGGTTCAGGACATCAGGTGCGATGCCTTCCCCCTCCTCGGCCAAGCCGATGAGCAGGTGCTCGGGTCCGACATAGGAGTGACCGAACTCGCCGGAGACCGAGAAGGCGCGCGAGAGAGCACTCTTCACCCGGGGCGAGACGCCGATCTCGCCGCCTTCTTCCGGGTTGAAGTCGCCGCGCGGACTTTCCTGGACGATCTGATTGCGCAGATCGTCGAGGGAGACCTTGAACTGGTCGAGGATGGTGCGGACGACGTCACTTTCGGTCAGAGCGAGCAGGAGATGTTCGGTGTCGACCTCACGGCGCCCGAAGTCCCCGGCCCGCCGGGCAGCCGATTGGAGAATCTCCTCAGCATGCTCGCTCAGACGGTCCGCCACGCCTGCTGCCGCGCCGCGGCCGCGGGTGCGTCCACGTCCGGACCGGACCGGAATGGGCGTGCCGCCATCTCCGGTGTCGGAAGGCTCATCGGCAAATCTCCCTGCGCTGCCGCGCGGGCTCTCGCCGAAGAAATCGTCGCCGAAGAAGTCGTCGAACAGGCTGCCGCGCTCGCCGAAGAGGGACTCCAGCGGCGAACTCGGCCGCTGTTGCCGCGCCAAACGCCGGTAATCGACGTCACAGAGCTCCATGGTCTGACGCTGGCCGTTGCTGACCACCTGCGCTCGAACGGTCGCAGGCCGGACACCACAGATGTCACACAATCCGTTTGCCATGGTATGCCTCCATGCTGGCTATCCCGCGCTGTGGTCGGGCGTTCTGTGTTTTCAGCAGACGCTCGCCGCAGCACACCGCTTCGGCGCGATTTGTGGAAGGTAACAGTTGCGAGGGCCTATACGCATACCGGTCGATTCCTGAGGGAAGGTACGTGGCTGGAACCAAACAGCGTGGGCCAACTTCCATCAGCCCACCCTTGCATCACAGAGCAGCCGATGCCGGTGGTCAGTCGTCTTCCGGGTGGAAACTACGGCCCTGGATCGCATCAAAGTCTTTCGCGGTTAGTTCGACCGTCTCAGCGTCAGGGGTGATGAGAAAGCCTGCGTCTTTCAGCTCCGCGATGGCCACCGCGACCCCGGGATCCGTGCCGAAGCGGTGATCCAGGGTGGCACTCGTGATCCGGGCACCGGGCCGCAAGTGGGTCTCGCGAAACAGGTCCAAGATCTCGCAGACGATCTCCCGCAGGCTCATTGGTCCGTATCCTTCTGACTACGGTTTGGCCATGGTCGCGGACAACCTGTCAGGCACCATCTGGCTCAGCGTGCTTCAGCGACCGTATCCGTGAGGACAAGCCCGAGTCTGTCCCGTCCGCCAGTTGGGCCACCTCCTCAAGAGCATGGTTCCAGACCGTCCACGCTTCTCTCGTGCGATGAAGAAGGGCCGAGATGCGTCCCGGTCCATGCTGGCGGATCGCTGGCGGGAAACGACTCCAGGCTGGCTTCGTCCGCCGGGTCGATGTCATCGGGTCTCGGTTCGTTGGTCCGCATGGTTTCTGCCGGGGCAGCACCGACACCATCTCTCACCGATCGGTCCAGCCATGTTGAGCCCTGATGCCGCACGGGTTGACCGTCAGGGCGAACGCCTCCATGGGCAGCGTGCCGGTGACATCGATTTTGATTCATGCGTTTCGCAATCACGAACCAAACGGCCTGCCGATGCATTGACGAGGTTGCATGCTCCAATCGGTCTTGTCCCCGGAGCGTCCGCGACCCTGACGCGGAAGAACAGACCCCGGGCCCGGACCACAAGCTAAGGTATGCGTGGCCATGCGAGATCCGGCAGACTGGATGCTCTCGGAAGCGATTGAGGCCCTTGCCCGCGCCGAGCGGCTGCACCGGCAGATGTTCCAACCGCCCTCGGCGACCCGCCGACCCGCCTGGGAACCCCCCGTCGACGTGCTTGAGACCGAGCAGGAGGTTCTCATCCTCATTGCTCTGCCCGGCGTGGCGCCGGACCAGGTCGAGACGGTGATCGAGGACGGAACCCTCGTGGTCGCCGGTCGCCGCGTTCTGCCGCCGCAACTGCGCACCGCCGTGATCCACCGGCTGGAGCTGCCGCAGGGCCGGTTCGAGCGGCGCATTCCCCTGCCGCCAGGTCGCTATGACGCCGTCCGGCGTGCCGCCGGAGACGGGTGCCTGGTTATCAGCCTCCGCAAAGCGGTTTGAGGAGCATCCGTCATGATCGTCTCACATGATATGCCGCGCGCGGCCGAGGACGGTACAGGCCCTGGTTCGGACAACTCCGCGAACGCTCTTCCACCGGATGGCGTTCTCATCGTACCCGTGCGCAACACGGTCCTGTTTCCGGGAACTGTGTTCCCCATTGCGCTCGGCCGTGAGCGTTCCATCGCCGCGGCCCAGCAGGCGGTGAGGGAGGAGCGTCAGATCGGCCTCCTGATGCAGCGGGACGCGGAGCTGGCCGATCCGGCCGCGGTTGATCTGCACAGAACCGGCACCGTCGCCAACATCCTGCGTTACGTGAATGCACCTGACGGCACGCACCATGTCGTCCTCCAGGGCGAGCAGCGCTTCCGGGTCACCGAGTTCGTGAAGGAGCGGCCGTTCATCGTGGCGCGGGTTCTCCGGATCGAGGAGCCGGGGATGCTGACACCGGACATCGAGGCCCGCTTTCTTCACCTCCGGCAGCAGGCACTTGAGGCGCTGCAGCTCCTGCCGCAGGTGCCACAGGAGCTCGTTGGAACGGTGCAGGCCGCCACCACGCCTGGGACTTTGGCGGACCTCGTTGCGGCTTATCTCGATGTCGGTGCTGACCAGAAGCAGGAGCTTCTGGAAACCATTGATCTCACCGCGCGGCTCGACAAGGTCTCCCGCCTGCTGGCCGAACGGATCGAGGTCCTACGCCTGACGCAGGAGATCGGCCGTCAGACCCGGGCCACCCTGGACGAACGTCAGCGCGAGGTGATCCTGCGCGAGCAGATGGCGGCGATCCAGCGCCAGCTGGGCGAGGGCGACGGGCGCGGCCAAGAGGTTCAGGAACTCACAGAGAAGATTGCGAAAGCCACCATGCCGCCGGAGGTAGAGGAGCAGGCCCGCCGCGAGCTGCACCGCTACGAGCGCATGCCGGAAGGCGCCATGGAGGCCGGGATGATCCGGACCTACCTCGATTGGCTGGTCGAACTGCCTTGGGCCCTGCCCGAGGAGAAACCCATCGATATCGTGGAGGCGCGCCGCGTTCTCGACGAGGACCATTTCGGGCTTGAGAAGATCAAGCAGCGCATCATCGAATATCTCGCCGTGCGCAAGCTCGCCCCGAACGGAAAGGCGCCGATCCTGTGCTTTGCTGGTCCGCCCGGCGTCGGCAAGACGTCCCTTGGGCAGTCGATTGCCCGTGCCATGGGGCGGCCCTTCGTGCGGGTCAGCCTCGGCGGCGTCCACGACGAGGCGGAGATCCGCGGTCACAGGCGCACCTATGTGGGCGCTTTGCCGGGCAATATCATCCAGGCGATCAGGAAGGCTGGCGCGCGCGATTGCGTGCTGATGCTGGACGAAATCGACAAGATGGGACGCGGCGTCCAGGGCGATCCCTCCGCGGCCATGCTGGAGGTGCTCGACCCTGAGCAGAACGCCACCTTCCGCGACAACTATTTGGGCGTTCCGTTCGACCTCTCGCGCGTGGTGTTTATCGCCACCGCCAACATGCTCGACACCATTCCGGGGCCCCTGCGCGACCGCATGGAGATCATCACTCTGGCTGGCTACACCGAGGACGAGAAGCTTCAGATTGCCCGGCGCTACCTGGTTCGGCGCCAGCTGGAGGCGAACGGGCTTAAGGCCGAGCAGGCCGAGATCAGCGACGAGGCCTTGCGCCGGATCATCCGGGATTACACCCGCGAGGCCGGCGTCCGGAACCTGGAGCGCGAGATCGGCCGGGCCCTGCGCCACGCCGCCGTGCGGATCGCCGAGGGCAGCGCCGAGCACGTGCGCATCGACGCCGGGGAGCTCCCCGCAATCCTCGGTCCGGTCCGCTTCGAGGACGAGGTGGCGATGCGCACCAGCGTGCCAGGGGTCGCCACAGGATTGGCGTGGACCCCGGTGGGCGGCGACATCCTGTTTATTGAGGCCAGCCGTGCGCCAGGCAAGGGCGGCCTTATTCTCACGGGGCAACTCGGCGATGTGATGCGTGAGAGCGCACAGGCGGCGATGACCCTGATGAAGAGTCGCGCCGCTTCATTCGGCATCGATCCCGCCCTGTTCGAGAAGAGCGACATCCACATCCACGTTCCCGCGGGAGCCACTCCGAAAGATGGCCCAAGTGCGGGCGTGGCCATGTTCACGGCGCTGGTCTCGCTTCTGACGGGCCGAACGGTGCGCAGCGACACGGCCATGACGGGGGAGATCAGCCTGCGCGGGCTTGTCCTACCGGTGGGCGGGATCAAGGAAAAGGTCACGGCGGCCGCGCGGGCGGGGCTCACCCGGGTGATGCTCCCGGCCCGCAATCGGCGCGACTTCGAGGATATCCCCGAGGATACGCGGGCGCGGCTTGAATTCATTTGGCTGGAGCGGGTCGACGAAGCCATCGCGTCTGCCCTGGAGGACAAGCCGACGAATGTGCCGGATGCTGCCGAGTAGCCGTATCTTGCCGGACATCATGCACCCTGCTGTGTTGACGCGCTGTAGGCGAGAGGCCACGCATGGCGAAAGCACGAAAGCTTTATTGCAGTCCGCGATGATCGTTGCCTCAAGGGGCGTGCCGACATCGACGCCGTGATCCTGATCACGCGCCCGGGCCGGAAGACTCAGGCCGTGAAGATCGCCGGGCCATTGGCGCAGGTCAGCGATGCGGACCTCGTGCAAGCCGCAGCCCATTGGTCATCACTCTCCGACGCAGGAGCAAAATAGCGGGGCCTCAGAAGTTTCGTAAGGTCTGGAACTGGCACGCCTGAGACCTCAGCTCGAAGGCAGCAATCCTCATCAAACCGGACGTTCCGAAAACGTATGTAATCTCTGTTCCTGACCCTGAGCCGACATTCAGTCCCGAAATTGGATTGGCACGATCCTTTACATGCAGACGAGGCTTCGCCTGCCTGCATCTGCCGGCACGGGATCCTCAGGCGCGCTTCGCTCCAAGGCTGGCCACCCCTGATTCACGAGCACTGTCTTGAGAGCTGGCTGCGTTCGAAGGATCCACGATCTGGCTCGCGACCCCGTTCCGGAGTTGAGCCAAAAGGTCGATGGGCAGCGGGAATACAATGGTCGATGAGCGCTCGCTGGCAATATCGTGCAGAGCCGCGAAGTAGCGCAGTTGCATGGCACGCGGCTCAACCGCGAGCAGTCGTCCGGCTTCCACGAGCTTCTCCGCCGCCTGTTGCTCCCCTTCGGCGTTGATTACCTTGGCTCGCCGCAGACGCTCGGCCTCGGCCTGCTTTGCAATGGCACGGACCATGCTCTCGTTGATATCCACATGCTTGATCTCCACATTGGCGACCTTGATCCCCCAGGCATCCGTCTGTTGGTCAAGGATCTGCTGGATGTCGGCATTGAGACGATCGCGCTCCGCCAGCATTTCGTCGAGTTCGTGCTTGCCCAGCACCGAGCGCAGGGTGGTCTGCGCCAGCTGGCTCGTCGCAGCCATGTAGTTTTCGACCTTGACGATCGCCCGTTCGGGGTCAACGATCCGGAAGTAGATCACAGCATTGACCTTCACCGAGACATTGTCGCGGGAGATGACATCCTGGGGCGGCACGTCCTGCACGATCACCCGCAGATCAACTCTGACCATCTGCTGCACGAAGGGAACAAGGATGATCAGTCCGGGACCCTTGACGCCCGTGAACCGACCGAGGGTGAACACGACCCCGCGCTCGTATTCCCGCAGCACCCGGATGGCCGCAGCCAGAAAGCCCACAATGAGCAATGCGAGGACCAGATAGGCGACATAATCAAAGATCATGGCTGTCCTCCCGAACTCATGGCTGCTGCCGGCGTGCGGCGCACCTCAAGCATCAGGCCCTGGATCCCAGCGATCTGGACATGCTCGCCCGGGGTTAGAGGCTGAGAGGCTCGTGCCTGCCAGCGCTCGCCGAGGGCGAGCACATGGCCCTCCTGGCCTGTCCAGTCGAGCACTTCTGCAGGCTGCCCGAGCATGGCAGGGGTGCCGGTGCGGATCGGCTGGTGGCGTGCCCGCCAGACATAGCCGAGCGTCAGTGTGAGGAGTCCGAAGCTGGCTGCCAGGGCTCCTCCGAGGACCGTCCAGGAAATCTGGAACTCGGGCGCGTCGGTGTCGATCAGCATCATGGCCCCGAGCAGGAAAGCCCCAAGACCGCCCAAGCCCAGAACCGCGGTCGGGTTGAAGGCTTCCGCCACCAGGAAGGCAAGGCCAAGCAGCATCAGCGCGAGGCCGGTATAGTCCACTGGCAACATGTTCAGGGCATACAGGCCAAGGACGAGGCAGATCGCGCCGGTTACGCCAGGCGCGACCGTCCCGGGATTGCTGAATTCGAAGATGAGGCCGTACACGCCGACCATCATGAGGATGAAGGCGACATTCGGGTCGGTGATCGTCGCGAGCAGCCGAATGAGCCAGCTCGGTTCCTCATGGCGGATCGGGAGGCTGGCGGTGGCGAGCCGCCGGCGCTCGCCCAGCACCTGCACTTCGCGTCCATCAATACGAGTGAGCAATTCCTCCGGCGTTTGGGTCACAAGATCAATCACGCCCTTGCCCAGTGCCGCCTGCGCCGAGAGGCTGGCCGCCTCTCGCACAGCTTCTTCCGCCCAATCGGCGTTCCGGTGCCGAAGCTCGGCGAGACTCCTGATGAAAGCGACCGCATCATTGGTCATCTTCGCGCTCATGGCATCCTTCGTCTCTGAACCGGAGTGGTTACTGCCGTCCTTGTCCTTTGCTGGTTCTGGAGAGGGGAGCGTGGATGGGCCGCCGATCTGCACCGGGGTTGCAGCCCCGAGATTGGTGCCGGGCGCCATGGCGGCTACATGGGCCGCGTAAAGGATATAGGTACCTGCGCTGGCCGCATGGGCTCCGGCGGGAGCCACGAAGCCGATGACCGGCACGGGCGAGGCCAGCACGTCCGCGATGATCTCACGCATGCTTGTGGCCAATCCTCCTGGGGTATTGAGGCGCAGGATGACGGCCTCGACCTGTTGAGGGTTTGCGGCGAGCAGTGTGTCCCGGACGTATTTGGCGGTTGCAGGACCGATGGCTCCGGTGATTGCAATTGAAGTCACGTACCGGTGCGGGTCCGTCTTGGAGGCCGTGTCCGAAGCGCTCACTGAGGCCCAGGCCGTCAGCACGATGACGGCTGCCAGCATTCGGATCAGACGCTCCAGGCACACGCACCAATCTCCCAGGTGGCGAGCCCCTTATGCCTCTGGGTTCAATTGTAGCATCAATCGGCCCGGTGAGCATCAAGCTATGCGGAGTGCCCGGTCTAAAGAGATTGTTTCGCTGCTGGGCTTAGCTTGGCCTTTAACAATATTAGGGCCGGTGCGAACGGAATCCGGGAACATCCGGAAATGGCAGATTTCGGACCTTGGTCGAAGCTCCGTTATCGGACGAAATGCAATCATTGGTCCAAGGGAACGCCGCGCACCCGCACGTCACGCCACAACCGGACTGGGTGATTTTCAGGCGGAGAAGAGAGGCGCAATTAGGGTCGAAAGGGCCTTCTCCGAAGCCAAGAGAACGCTTCTCAGAGAATGTCTCCGTCGAAATTGGCACAAGAATTCGGGCACTTAGAAGAAAGCGCCTGGGAAGAGAAAATATAAAACTTTCAGGTGCTTAGATAATGGCGGAGGGAGCGGGATTCGAACCCGCGATACGGTTTCCCGTATACACACTTTCCAGGCGTGCGCCTTCAACCACTCGGCCACCCCTCCAGCATGAGCCTCACAAGGCTCCAGGAACCTCGGCCTCGTCGTATGGGACAGGCCGGTCAGGTTCTCCGCGTTCTCGTCAGCGGAGCGCTCGTGTATCGCCAAACCGGGGGGAAAGGCAAGACCGAACTTATGACAAATTAGCCTGAATCGCCTTTGCCATTGCGACAAAACGCTCTAGATAATTCCCCTCTGTTCATAGAGGTATCCTCCCTTGAAGTTCCTAGCGCGTAGCCTCGGCCTCCTGCTCATCGCGGCGGGGTTTATTGGACTGGTGATCGACGGCACACGATCCATCGTCAACAATGCTGTATCGTTCGAATCCATCGGCAAGGTGGCAGGAATCCTGTCTCCCAACGGGCTGGCCGATCTGGAGGGCAGCATCGCGCAGCGCGGCTACCCCTGGCTGTGGGATCCGATCGCCACCTACGTCCTGCAGATGCCCGCGTCGGTCACGGCCTTCCTGCTGGGGGCGCTGCTGATGTGGCTCGGACAGAAGCCCCTCGAACCGATCGGCTATCTCGCCGGCCGCTGAGCCCGCTCTTTCACGGGAAGGTGACGGTTTAGGCTCTCCCGAAAACGCGCAGGAGTGCTTACATCAGCGAGGTCACGCGAGGGACCTCCATGTTCAGCTTCCGCAAACGACTCGACCTGCCGAATGCCGCCGAGGCTCTGCCGGGCCGCACCAGCCCGATCCCGACGGCCGAAAAGCACTTCATCAACCATCGTGCGCTCCAGCCGCCCTATCCCGAGGGAATGGAGAAGGCCGTCTTCGGCCTCGGCTGCTTCTGGGGCGCGGAGCGCAAGTTCTGGCAGCTGGGCGACGGCATCTGGATCACCGCCGCGGGCTATGCCGCCGGCATCACGCCGAACCCGACCTACGAGGAGGTCTGCTCCGGCCTGACCGGGCACAACGAGGTCGTGCTGGTGGTCTTCGACCCGAAGGTGATCTCCTACGAGACCCTGCTGAAGACCTTCTGGGAGAACCACGATCCGACCCAGGGCATGCGCCAGGGCAACGACATGGGCACCCAGTACCGCTCCGGGATCTACGTGTTCGACGAGGCGCAGAGGAAGGCCGCTGAGGCTTCCCGGGCGGCCTACGGCGACGCGCTTGCCGCAAAGGGCTACGGGCCGATCACGACCGAGATCCTCGATGCGGGGCCGTTCTACTTCGCCGAGGATTACCACCAGCAATATCTGGCCAAGAACCCGAACGGCTATTGTGGCCTCGGCGGCACGGGCGTGTCGTGCCAGATCGGCGTCGGCGTCGCGGCCGAATAAGCACAGTCGCTTTCCGAAAGTCTGAAAGAACGGCCTGCGTCCTTCCGGGGACGCAGGCCGTTCCTGTTTCAAGCGGGCGTCAGGGCGCTTCGAGAACGCTGCGGCATTCGTTGGGCAGTTGCGCCAGGGTCAGGGGCGGACGGGGCTTGCCGGGCTTCGGATGCAGCATCTGCGGCGTGAACCACGCGTTGAGCTCCGCGCCGCAGCCGTCGCCGTTCGGCGGCGGGTCCTGGTCCGAGCAGCCGGCGTCGCCGGCCGGGCAGGCGAGGCGGATATGGAAATGGTAGTTGTGGCCCCAGATGGGCCGCACCTTCGTCAGCCAGGAGCGGTCGGCGCCCGCCTCGCGGCAGAGGGCCCGCTTGATCGCCGGGTTCACGAAGACCCGGGCGACGCTGCGTTCCTGGGCGGCCGCGCGGATGAGTGCGGTGTGCTGCGGCGTCCACTTGTCCGGATCGATGTCGAGCAGGTCGTCGCGCACGACGTTGGTGGCCGACATCTCCTCCCGCTCGGCCCGCGAGAGGCGGCGGTTCGGCATAGGCGTGAGCCAGATGTCGGCATCGAGGCCGATCTGGTGCGAGGCGTGGCCCGTGATCATCGGCCCGCCGCGCGGCTGCGAGATGTCGCCGACGAGAAGGCCGGGCCATCCGTTGATGCTCGGAAGACGGGTCGCAAACCGCTGCAGGAATCCGATCATCTGCGGATGGCCCCAGTTGCGGTTGCGCGACAGGCGCATGACCTGCCAGTTGTCGCCGTCGATCGGGATCGCGGCCGCGCCCGCCATGCATCCCCGGGCATAACCGCCGATGGAGCGGGAGCGAAGATCGGCCGGCGTCGTGCGCCGACCGAAGAGTTCCTTTGCCGCGAGATTGGGATCATCGGGATTGGCGAGCGGCGGCAGCGGCTTCGGGTTGAGAGTGCCCTTGTCCTGGGCGACGGCGGAGCCGCCGGCGAGAAGCGCGAGCGCGATGGCGAGAGAGCGAATCGGAATCATGCGGCAAGGCTAGCCTGGAGGCGTCGAGTTCGGAACGGACCGGATGCGGCCATCTTGTCGCTCTTTCGAAGGTTGAGGGGGCGCGTTGAAGGATCCCACGTCATGGCCGGGCTTGTCCCGTCCATCCCGATGCGGTGAGGCTCGGCGTTCCATGCCGTCGGGATCACCGGGACAAGCCCGGTGATGACGTGGAGAGCCAATCCTCAATGCCTCGGCTGCGGGCGGCCTTCGTTGGGGCCGCGCTGGCTGACGTGGCCGGGACCGAACGTGCGCTTGTCGTGACCGTTGCCGGTGCGGCGCATGGTGGGCTGGTAGCGCGGCGTCGGCCGCTTGAACCGCTTCGGGCGTGGGCTCGCCGTCAGGGACGGCAGGAACAGGGCCGCGATGCCCGCTGCGAGCCCGGCCAGCACGGCGGCCGTCGCGAAGGGGTGCAACTGCGCTTCGAGGAGCAGGCTCGTCTTGCGCGGCTCGCCGGGGAGGGACGAGTACATGTCGCCGTCCTGGCGGGCGCGATAGAGGTTGTCCCGCATTCCGGGGCGCTCGGGCTGATCGGTGGTCTGCGAAGAATAGCCGGTCCATTCCATCGCCTTGTCGATGAGGTGCGGCGCGACCTTGCCCATGGCGCCGATGACCCAGCCGCCGAACCCGATGGTGATCTCGCGGCGGTGATGTTCGGCGGCGTACACGATCGCCTTGGCGACGAGATGCGGATCGTAGGACGGCGGCGGAACGGCGTTGCCCCGGTCGAGATAGTTGCGGGCATGTTCGACATACGGCGTGTCGATGGAGGACGGCTTGATGAGCGTGACCGAGATCGGCGCCTCCTGGTTCGCAAGCTCCATGCGCAGGCCGTCCGTGAAGGCCTTCACGGCATGCTTGGCCGCCGAATATTGGGTCTGCAGGATCATGGTCCGCTCGGACAGGACGCTGCCCACATTGACGATGGTGCCGCCTCGCCCGCGCAGGTGTTCCGCCGCGATCATCGAACCGTTGACGACGCCCCAATAGTTCACGTCGAAGAGCTGGCGCTGATCCTCCATCGGGATGTCGGTGAGATTCCCGTAGATGGCCACTGCGGCATCGTTCACCCAGGTGTCGAAGCCGCCGAAGGTCTCGATGGCCGTGCGCGACACCCGTTCCAGGTCCTCGCGCTTGCTGACGTCGGCAGCGACCGCGATCGCGCGCGTTCTCCCGTGGCTGAGCTCGTCGGCGATCTTGCGAAGGGCATCCTCGTTGCGTGCGACCAGGATGAGGCCCTTGGCGCCGCATTCGGCGAACAGATGAGCCGTCGCAAGTCCGATGCCGCTCGATGCGCCAGTGATGACGACGACCTGGTCCCCGACCGGCTTCTGGCGAACCGCCATGGCACTCTCCTTAATCCTCAAGTTTCGTAAACGTGGGTCAACGTGAGGTCGGGGAGGGGGGGTCCTACGGCAGCGCTTGCCTCGAGGTGGGGGGCATACGGCGAGCTCAGCACGGGGATCTGGAGGGGCGTTCTCAAGAACGGATGCATGGAATGAACGCCGGTGCGGGTGCCGCACGGTCTCCCCATGTCCTCGCAAAAGTCTTGGAAAGCCTGGACTTTCTGCCCCGAACCGGAACCTGCTTTTCAACCCGAGCGTTGCCTTGGCGCATCGTGCGGAAAGATGGATCCGGTTTTCCGCATGGACGATGCGCCGATTTAACATGAAGCATCGGACTTGACCCCTGAGCCGGGTCCTCTTTTGGGTCC
This sequence comes from Microvirga calopogonii, assembly GCF_003347665.1. Taxonomy (GTDB): domain Bacteria; phylum Pseudomonadota; class Alphaproteobacteria; order Rhizobiales; family Beijerinckiaceae; genus Microvirga; species Microvirga calopogonii. Next base: position 79,361 of record NZ_QDGA01000018.1, on the reverse strand, counting down.
GGTGCCTTGGATCTCACACAGGAAGGGAGCGCAGTGATGCAGACGACGGCACAGAGCAGCGATGTTCGCGAAACTCACAGCCTGATCGCCAGCGACAAGGTCGAAGGAACGCCGGTGCGCCGCACGGACGGCGAGAAGATCGGAACCATCGAGCGCGTGATGATCGAGAAGCGATCCGGCAAGGTCGCCTATGCGGTCATGAGCTTCGGCGGCTTCATGGGACTCGGCGAGGAATACTACACACTTCCCTGGAGCGTCCTGAAATACAATACGGAGCTCGATGCCTATGAGCTGAACCTCTCGGAGGATCAGCTGCGCGGCGCGCCCCGCCGCAGTGCGGAGGGCCATGACGCGTCGTACGATCGCGAATGGGAAGAGCACGTCCACCGCTACTACAACGCCACGCCCTATTGGGGCGGCAGCGACCCGATGAGCACGGGCCGATAATCGGTCCGCAGCCCCTTAAAGCAAAATCGCCCGGCTTTCGCCGGGCGATTTTCTATGCGCAGGCGCCGGGCGACAGGAGCGATCCCATCCCGGCGCTTGCGGCATGGGCGTCTTAGCGCTTGCGCGACTTCGACGGGCTCTTGCGAGCGCTCGAGGACCGCTTCGCGACCTTGGCCGACTTCTTTGTGGCGGAGGTCCGGCTCGAAGCGGCAGCGGCGCGCTTCGTGGTCGACTTGGAGGCGCTGCGCGACTTCGCAGGCGACTTCGCCGCGCTGCGGCTGGTGCTGCGAGCAGCCGTCTTCCGAGCCGTGGTCGAACGGGCCGAAGTCGAACGAGCCGAAGTCGAACGAGCCGTGGACTTCTTTGCTGCCGACTTGGCCGGAGCCTTCCGAGCGGTGGTCTTCTTGGCGACCGTCTTCTTGGCAGTGGTCTTCTTCGCTGCCGACTTGGCCGACGAACGGGCCGTGGTCTTCTTGGCAGCGGACTTCGCCGTGGTCTTCTTGGCGACTGCCTTCTTGGCAGTGGTCTTCTTTGCGCCGGACTTGGCCGAAGATTTTGCGGCCGACCGGGAGGTCGACTTCGCAGCCGTCTTCTTGGCCGTCGTCTTCTTGGCAGCGGCCTTCTTGGTGCCGGCCTTCTTGGCGGTGCTCGTCGAGCTGCGGCGTGCGCTGCTCTTCTTAGCGGTCTTCTTGGTGCTGGTCGCACCGGTGTCACCCGTGAACAGCATCGTCAGCGGGTTCTTGGTATCTGTCGGCATTGCCGCCTCCTTCAAGGGCCTTCGCGTGCAACCGTCACGCTTGCAAGGCAACGTCGTTATACCAACGGGGTTCCGATTATCGAAAAGTCTAGACAGTAGAACGGCCACTTTTTCTGTGGATATTTTGCTCGGCAAGTCTCTCTGCTCTTGCAGATCGAAGACTCAATATCGGGTTCAAGATGAGGCAGTTAGAGACTCTTCCTCAGTGCCGTCGACATCGCTCTCCATGATCGAGCGCTATCGTGGCGATCGAAAAAGCTTTTTCATGGCAGTGACTTAGATCAATGATAAAGAAGACGTTAAACGTCCTCCGAGTATTCGAGCGTGTTCAGGCGCGTTCAACGTCGCGTTCAAAAACCTCTCCACTTGGAGAGGGTCGAAAGCGGTTCCCGCACCGGTCGGAGACGTCGCGCATGAAGCGCCAAAAAAATCGTCGAGCGGAGTCGAAAACAGGTCCGCATGTCGTCGCATGCGTCGAGAATCACGTGCCATGACTCGTGCGTGAGGTGATGACCGGATCTCCCCTCGCGACCCGTTCTCGCGTTCATGCGTCGTGTGCGCCTTGGTCGCTGCAGGTCACATGACGATGGAGGCTTCACGCAATCGTCGAGCCGGGTTAAGCGAGGAGGCCTCACATCGGTTGGACCGCCTTGCCCCATCGCAGCATCCTCGCCGTCGTCCTCTGGATGAGCGGCGCGCTCCTCTCCTTCTCCGCAACCGCCATCGCGGTGCGCACGCTTGCGCCCACCTTCTCGATCTTCGAGATGCTGGCCGTGCGCAACGCCGCCGGCGTCCTGATCCTCCTCGCGCTCGCGCTTTTCAAGCCGGAGCTGCGGTCCGGTCTGAAGCCCCGTCGCTTCCCGCTGCACCTGGCGCGAAACGTCCTGCATTTCCTCGGCACCGACGGGTGGGCTTTCGCCCTCACGCTTCTGCCGCTCGCGACGGTCTTCGCGATTGAATTCACCACGCCGGCCTGGGTCGCCCTGCTGGCGATTCCGCTGCTCAAGGAGCAGATGACGCGCGGCCGTCTCGTGGCCATCGTGCTCGGTTTCGCGGGCATTCTCGTGATCCTGCGTCCGGGGCTGGAAACCTTGCAGCCGGCCAGTTTCCTCATGCTCGGCGTCGCGTTCAGCTTCGCCCTCGTGGCGATCCTGACCAAGCGCCTCACGATGACGGAAAGCACCTTCTCGATCCTGTTCTTCATGAACCTGCTGCAATTGCCGATGAACCTCGTGGGCGTGAGCCGGGCCTTCTGGCTCCAGGTGCAGCCGTCGCATGCACTCGGCCTCGTCGGTATCAGTGTCGGCGGCCTGCTCTCGCATTACTGCCTGACCAATGCCTACCGGCGGGGCGACGCCACCATGGTCGTGCCGCTCGATTTCATGCGCATCCCGCTGATCGCCTTCGTCGGCTGGCAGTTCTATGGCGAGGCGCTCGATCCTTACGTCTTCCTCGGCAGTGGGATCATCATCCTGGGCCTGCTCTACTCTCTGCATCGCGAGGCGAAATCCGCATGACCTGGTCGCCGCAACAGGACGCCGCCCTGAAAGCCGTCGCCGAGTGGCTTCGCCGTGGCGACCGCCCGGTGTTCCGTCTCTTCGGTTACGCCGGCACGGGCAAGACGACGCTCGCCAAGCACATTGCCGAGAACGTGGACGGCGAGGTGGCTTTCGGCGCCTATACGGGCAAGGCAGCACTCGTGCTGCGCACCAAGGGCTGCACCGACGCATCGACGATCCATTCGATGATCTACCGCTCGCGGGAATCGGATGAGAACGGTCCGCAATTCGTGCTCAACCGCCAGAGCCCGGCCTCCAAGGCCGATCTCATCATCATCGACGAATGCTCCATGGTCGACGAGGAGCTGGGTCGCGACCTCTTGTCCTTCGGTCAACCCGTTCTCGTGCTCGGTGACCCGGCGCAGCTGCCGCCGGTGAAGGGCGGCGGCTTCTTCACGGAGGGTGAGCCCGACGTGATGCTGACGGAGGTCCACCGGCAGGCCAAGGACAATCCCATCATTCATCTGTCGATGCAGGTCAGGGAGGGAGGACGGCTGGAGCCGGGCACCTATGGCGAGAGCCGCATCATCCGCCGCCGCGAGATCGACGCCGCCGCCGTCATGGAGGCCGATCAGGTGCTGGTCGGCCTCAACAAGACCCGGCGCCTCTACAACACGCGCCTGCGCGAACTGAACGGCTACCGCGATCCCATGCCGGCGGCGGGCGAGAAGCTCGTCTGCCTGCGCAACGACAAGACCAAGGGTCTGCTCAACGGCGGCACCTGGAGCATCCAGGCTTTGCGCGGCATCCGCAACGATTTCATCCGCATGGATGTGCTGCCCGATGACGATGCCCGCCGCCGTTCCGTGGAGGTGGCCGTGCACAAGGCCTTCTTCGAGGGGACGGAAGAGGAGGTGCCGTTCGTCCTGCGCAAGGAGTCGGACGAGTTCACCTACGGTTATGCCCTCACCGTGCACAAGGCCCAGGGCTCGCAATGGGACGACCTCGTGCTCTTCGACGAGTCCTACGCCTTCCGCGAGCATCGCAGCCGCTGGCTCTACACGGCTCTGACCCGCGCGGCCGAGAAGGTGACGGTCGTCATCTGACAGGAGCTGCCAGGCATCTGTCAGGAGCCTGTTCGGAACCGGATCGGGCGCCGGCGCTTATTGTCTTCAGCTGAGCTGTATGAAGTCGAGGTGCGGATATGCTGAAATGGGCCCTGATCTTTCTCGTCGTGTCGCTGGTCGCCGGCGCCCTGGGATTCACGGGAGTCGCATCCGGCGCCAAGACCGTCGCCAAGGTCCTGTTCGGCCTGTTCCTCCTGGGCTTCGTGATCCTGATCCTCATCGCCTGGGGCGCGGGCGAGCTGATTTTCTGACGACTTTGTCCATTTGATCGCCCGCAGGTTCCAAGCCTTGCTCTGGAACCTGCTCACGCATGCGCTGAACGCATGAAGTCCCTGCTTCGGAAGCCCTCCCTTCTTTCCCTCGTGTCGCTATAGGGGCGTCTCAACTATTCGTTTGAGTGCGTCGCGTTGAAACTTTCTGTCTCATGTGCGCCTTGAAACGTCAACGAACGAAAGGGACGCTCATGAAACGTCGTGCATTCCTCCAGGCCGCCACCCTCGGTGCCGCCGCCGGAGCCGTCGCGAAGCCCGCCATCGCCCAGTCGAACCCGGAAGTTCGCTGGCGCCTGACCTCGGCCTTCCCGAAATCCCTCGACACCCTGTTCGGCGGCGGCGAGACCTTCGCCAAGCTCGTCGCGGAAGCCACCGACGGCAAGTTCATCATCCAGACTTTCGCGCCCGGCGAGATCGTCGGTGCTCCGCAGGCGCTCGATGCCATCGGCGGCGGAACGGTCGAGATGGGCCATACCTGCTCCTACTATTACGTGGGCAAGGATCCGACCTTCGCCATCGGCACCACGCTGCCCTTCGGCCTCAACTCCCGCCAGACCAACGCATGGCTCTATCACGGCAACGGCAATGCGCTGCTGAACGACTTCTACGCCAAGCACAACGTCTACGCTCTGCCGGCAGGCAACACGGGCGTGCAGATGGGCGGCTGGTTCCGGAAGGAGATCAAGACCGTTCAGGACCTCCAGGGCCTCAAGATGCGCATCGCCGGCCTCGCGGGTCAGATCATGGGCAAGCTCGGCGTCGTGCCGCAGCAGATCGCCGGCGGCGATCTCTACCCGTCCCTGGAGCGCGGCACCATCGATGCCGCCGAATGGGTTGCGCCTTACGATGACGAGAAGCTCGGCCTCAACAAAGTGGCGCCGTACTACTACTATCCGGGCTTCTGGGAGGGTGGTCCCGCCATCCATTTCTACATCAACCTGCAGAAATGGAACGAGCTGCCGAAAAACTACCAGGCCGCGGTCCAGGCAGCAGCAGGCTATGTGAACGTCGACACGCAGGCCAAGTACGATGCCAAGAATCCGGCCGCCCTGCGCAGCCTGATCGGCAACGGCGCGCAGCTGCGCCCCTTCTCGCAGGAGATCATGGAAGCAGCCTACAAGGCCGCCAACGAGGTCTATGATGAGATCTCGGCCAAGAACCCCGACTTCAAGAAGATCTACGACAGCTACAAGGCGTTCCGCGGCGAGGAATATCTCTGGTTCCAGGTGGCCGAGTACGCCTTCGACACCTTCATGATCCGTGCGCGTGCCCGCGGCTGATTACAGGAAAGGTGGGCTTCGGCCCGCCTTTCTTCTTGAGCGGCGGCTGATTCACCCGCCGCTGTTCCGCCGTCGGATTTCAAGGCAACCGTTGCAGTTCCAGGGCGTTTCCCATGACGTGAGGGGTCGTTCCCCCTGGAGGGTCCTGTGGGCAGCATGATGTGGCGGGGAGTATGGTCGGGCAGACTTGCTCTTGTGGCGGGCCTTGCCATGGCCCCCATGGCGCAGGCGGCCAACGATCCGCTGGACGGAGTCGGCGGGACCGAGCCGATCCAGGCGCGGTTCGACGCTGCCACGCACCAGACACAGGTCTCCGGCAGAGTGGCGCCGGATCTCTGCTTCTCCTTCGCCTTGCCGGAGGAATGGCGTCTCACGGAAGCTGGCCTGAAGGCCGTCGTGTCGAATGCGGATCTCTCGATCGCACTGCGCTCGGCCGATGAGCTTCGCGACATGCCGCAGCCCGATCTCGCGATCCGCGATGCCGCCGCCCTGCAGCGGGATTACGAGCGGATGCTGGGCCGGCCGGCGCAGTCGGTGTCGTTGTCCTCGGAGGCAGGGGCAACGCGTTGGTCGGCGACTTGGATCGATGCCAGCCTGCCCGCCGCTTCGCATGCCATGACGGTCGAGACCCTGATCGTGCCGCTCTCGAGCGAATGGGTGCTCGAATTGTCCCTCTCCGGGGTCGAAACACGCGAGGCCTACGATGCTCTCACATGGCGCCTCCTAGCACGGTTGAAGGTGCAGGGCAGGGCAGCCTGTCAGAGCTGACCTCTCCGAACGGTGCCGGTTGTTCGCCGTCCTTGACCTATGATGGCATAACGACGAATGGTTTCACGCAATTGCAAGGATCGGTCATGGACGTGATCATCTACCACAACCCGCAATGCGGGACGTCCCGCAACACCTTGGGTCTGATCCGCAATGCCGGGATCGAGCCGCACATCATCGAATATCTGAAGACGCCACCGACGCGCCTGCTCTTGCGCCAGCTGATCGCACGCATGGGGATGAGCGTTCGCGACGTGATCCGCGAGAAGGGGACTCCCTATGCGGAGCTTGGGCTCGACGACCCCTCCTTGAGCGACGATCAACTCCTCGATGCAATGATGGCGCATCCGATCCTGATCAACCGGCCCATCGTGGTTACGCCCCTCGGGGTCAGGCTCTGTCGCCCGTCGGAGCGTGTGATCGACATCCTGCCGCCGCAGCAGGGCGAGTTCGTCAAGGAAGACGGCGAGCCGGTCACCGATGCTTCCGGGCGACGCGTGGGCTTGGCGTAGAGCAATGGGAACAAGCCGCTCTTCCTCCGGTTCAGGGACAGGACAATCCCATCCGAAGGAAAGGCAGCACCATGGAGCTCCAAGGCAAGGTCGCGCTCATCACGGGGGCAGGTTCGGGCATCGGGAAGGCGACAGCCCTGCGGTTCGCGCGTGAGGGCGCCATGGTCGGTGTGCTGAGCCACACTGACGATGAAATCCGAGAGGTCGCAGAGGAGATCGAGCGGGCAGGCGGCACGGCCATGGCGCTGGTGGCCGACGTCGCTGATGAAGGCCAGATGCGCAAGGCGGTGGCCGATCTGGTGCAGGCCTACGGCCGGCTCGACATCGTTTTTGCCAACGCGGGCATCAACGGCGTCTGGGCTCCCATCGACGAGCTTCAGCCTCAGGAATGGGACCGCACGATCAACACGAATCTGCGCGGCACCTATCTCACGCTCCATTATGCCGTACCGCATCTGAAGAAGGCCGGAGGCTCGATTGTCGTCACGGCTTCCATCAATGGATCCCGCACCTTCACGAGCGCCGGCGCGACCGCTTATTCCGCCACGAAGGCGGCCCAGGTCGCGATGACGCAGATGCTGGCGGTCGAGCTCGCCAAGCACAAGATCCGCGTGAATGTGGTCTGTCCCGGCAAGATCGACACCGAGATTTCCGACAACACCGACAAGCGGCATACGCAGGAGGCCGAGGTTCCAGCCGAGTACCCGGCCGGTTCGATCCCGCTGACCGGCAAGGAGCCCGGCACGAGCGAGGAGGTTGCCGAACTCGTGCTCTTCCTCGCTTCCGATCGTGCACGTCACATCACCGGCACGCCGGTGTGGATCGATGGCGGTCAGTCGCTCCTCGTGTAAGTAAACCCGCCATCGGCCGGGGCGCCTACGGCGCCTCCAGCTGCGTTCCAACCGGAACGGTGGGCTCCGGCACGAAGCTTTCCTTTTCCTCCGTTGGGAGCGAGGCGCGCTGCAAGCTGCGATAGGCGCCCCAGATCGCCATGAGAGCCTGGGCTGTGATGACGACATAGAGAAGGCCGAGCCGTCCGAACTCCGTCATGGCCATGCCCGAGATCACCGGGCCGATGGCTGCGCCGATACCTTGCAGGATCAGGAGACCGCCGGCGGCAGCCACGAACTCGCCGGATTTCACCATGTCGTTCACATGCGCCGTGACGATACTGTAGGTGGGGATCACGCTGCCGCCGAAGATGGCGACATAGAGGAAGAGCAGCCACACCGAGACCGTCGGCGGCACGAAGTGGATGAGCGCGAGAAGGATTGCCGCCGCCATGCCCGAGGCACCAATGATGACGTGCCGCCGGTCCATGCGGTCCGACAGCCAACCAAGAGGATAGGTGGTGGCAAAGCCGCCCAGCGTGCCGCAGGCCATGAAGATGGCGATCTCCACCGTATCCAGGCCGCGCTCCTGAGCCCAGATCGGGCCGAGCGCGAAGAACGAACTCGTGGTGATGCCGCAGAGAACCGCTGCCACCACGCCGAAGGGCGATTGCCTGTAGAGCTGCCTCAGATTGATCTTCGTGTCGCTGACGGCGTGGGCGGGCGCGGTCGCCCGCGACAGGGCCGTAGGCACGAGGGCGAGCGAGATCAGAATGGCGACGAAGCAGAACAGCCGATAGCCGTAAGGATCGCCTGCGGGCAGAAGCATCTGCCCTCCAATCCCGGCGATCAGACCCGTCATTCCGTAAACGCTCAGAACCTGCCCGCGCGTCTGCGCGTCGGCCGCGGCGTTGAGCCAGCTCTCGACGACGATGAACAATCCCGCGAAGCAGAAGCCGGTCACCGCGCGTGCGGCAATCCAGACCGGCGGATTGATCACGAGCAGATGCAGCAGGGCGGTCGAGGCGGCGATGGCCGCAAGCGCGGCAAAGGTCCGCGTATGGCCCACCTGCTGGATCACGCGCCCCGCGTAGAGAGAGCCCACCACTATCCCGCCCCAGAAGGCGGAGCCCACGGCGCCGATCTCCGTCGGCGTGAACTGCGCGATGCTCCCGCGCACGCTGAGCAGCGTGCCCTGCAGGGTATTGCCGATCTGCATGAGAGCGTAGCCGAGAAGAAGGGCGAAAAGCGTCGGCAGCGTGGCCCGCAGGGACGAAGGCATGGGTTCTCCTGAAAAGTGAGATCCTGTGGCTCGGATGTGCGGTTTGCGAAAGGTTCGGTCGGAACGGACGAGCCGAAGCCCGGCGTCCGAAGACCCCGTTCCTTCAGCATACGACCATTCGTCAGGCCGAGGCCCCGTGCCTGTGTTGAACTCTGGGATGTGGGGCCGGTTCCCGCCCGCGCCCGTGAGCTGCTCGAACGAAAAAACGCGCCGGTGATGGCCGGCGCGCTTTGCAAGGTGTCTCGCGTCGATTGAAACCGGAGATCAGTTATCCATCTTCAGCGCGGCGATGAAGGCTTCCTGCGGGATGTCGACCTTGCCATACTGGCGCATCCGCTTCTTGCCTTCCTTCTGCTTGTCGAGGAGCTTGCGCTTACGGGAGGCGTCGCCGCCGTAGCACTTGGCGGTCACGTCCTTGCGCAGAGCGCGGATGGTCTCGCGGGCGATGATCTTGCCGCCGATGGCCGCCTGCACAGGGATCTGGAACATGTGCGGCGGGATCAGCTCCTTCAGCTTCTCGCACATGGCGCGGCCGCGGCCTTCGGCGCGGGTGCGGTGTACGAGCATGGAGAGCGCGTCCACCGGCTCGCCGTTGACCAGCACCGACATCTTCACGAGGTCGCCCTCGCGGTAATCGGAGATGTGATAGTCGAAGGAGGCATAGCCCTTCGAGACCGATTTCAGGCGGTCGTAGAAGTCGAACACCACTTCGTTGAGCGGCAGGTCGTAGACCACCATGGCGCGCTTGCCGACATAGTTGAGGTCGATCTGCACGCCGCGGCGATCCTGGCAGAGCTTGAGCACGGCGCCGAGGTAGTCGTCGGGCGTCAGGATCGTGGCACGGATCCACGGCTCGTCGATGGCTTCGATCTGCATGACGTCCGGCATGTCGGCCGGGTTGTGCAGTTCCTTGGTCGAGCCGTCGCGCATGCGCAGGTGATAGACCACGGAGGGTGCCGTGGAGATGAGGTCGAGGTTGAACTCGCGCTCCAGGCGCTCCTGGATGATCTCGAGATGCAGAAGGCCGAGGAAGCCGCAGCGGAAGCCGAAGCCCAGCGCTGCCGAGGTCTCCATCTCGTAGGAAAAGCTCGCGTCGTTGAGGCGAAGCTTGCCCATGGCGGCGCGCAGGTTCTCGAAGTCCGCGGCATCGACCGGGAAGAGACCGCAGAACACCACAGGCTGCACGGGCTTGAAGCCCGGAAGCGCTTCCGCCGTCGGCTTGCGCTCGTCGGTGATGGTGTCGCCGACGCGGGTATCGGCGACTTCCTTGATCGACGCGGTGAAGAAACCGACCTCGCCGGGGCCGAGCTGCGCCAGCTCGGTCATCTTCGGGTTGAACACGCCGACGCGGTCGAGCCCATAGGATGCGCCCGTGCCCATCATCTTGATGGTCTGGCCCTTCTTCATGGTGCCGTCGACGATGCGCACGAGCACGACCACGCCGAGATAGGCATCGTACCAGGAATCGACCAGGAGGGCCTTGAGCGGCGCGTCCGGGTCGCCCTTCGGCGGCGGCAGCTTCTGGACGATGGCTTCCAGCACGCCTTCGATGTTGATGCCGGTCTTGGCCGAGATCGGCACCGCGTCCGAGGCGTCGATGCCGATCACCTCCTCGATCTGCTCCTTGATCCGGTCCGGATCCGCGGCGGGCAGGTCGATCTTGTTGAGGACGGGCACGATCTCGTGATTGGCGTCGATGGCCTGATAGACGTTGGCGAGCGTCTGCGCCTCCACGCCCTGGGAGGCGTCCACCACCAGCAGCGAGCCCTCGCAGGCGGCGAGCGACCGGGAGACCTCGTAGGCGAAGTCCACGTGGCCAGGGGTGTCCATGAGGTTCAAGATATAGGTCTTGCCGTCCTGAGCCTTGTATTCCAGGCGGACAGTCTGTGCCTTGATGGTGATGCCGCGCTCGCGCTCGATATCCATGTTATCGAGCACCTGTTCCGTCATCTCACGGGCCGTCAGCGCTCCCGTGGTCTGGATCAGGCGGTCGGCGAGCGTCGACTTGCCGTGGTCGATATGGGCCACGATGGAGAAGTTGCGGATGTTGTCGAAGGTGCGAGCGGTCATAATTCTGCAAATATAAGAATGTTCAGGTCGCAATAGCAGGGGTGGCCCCCAAAGCCAAGGGAGGCCAGATATCCAGGCCGGTGCGGGCGGGAAGCTCGTGCCCGTTGGGAAAATCCGCCACTTCGTGACGATGATCGCTTCCATCCGCCAAAATGCAGGTGCCCGCTCGTGGAGCTCCCGCTCGGATCGGCGCGGCCATCGAAGCTCCGCTGCCCATGTTAGGACGCGTTGTCAGGTCCAAGGGCGCGATTCAGGCGCTCATGCGAGCGGTTTTCATCGAGGTCGAGGCAGGCGCAGAACAGGATGTCCGCGCCTGCCGGACAAAGCGTAGCGGTTACCGTGCGGCACACTCGACGGGAACGCGCTGATCGGTGCCCTGGACCAGGACGGTGCGGCAGGGAATGCCGTTGATGACGCGGATTTCATGAGGGGCTGCCGTGGGGAAGGCGGAGGCTGGCGTGCCGGACACAGGGGCCCGGCCGGCGGGAGCCATCAGGACGCTTCCGGTCGTCGTCGGGTCCATGCCGATCATGCCGGCCGAGCTGGCGCACTGAACCGGGATGCGCGTGTTGCTCTCGCGGTCGAGAATGGTGCGGCAGGGCACGCCGTTGATCATCTGCACTTCGTGCGGGGCGGCGTTCGGGAACGGAGAGCCGGGAGTGCCGCTGGTCTGGGCCTGGGCAAGGGTGCCGAGCATCATGAGACCGGCGCCGGCGATGATCGCTGCTGTCTTCAAGGAAACCTCCTCCATCGATGGGAACATAGGCCGCGTTCGCGGACAGGAGGTTTAACGCTTCGGGCCAGGATGGTTCCCTTGTGGCACCACGATATGTCGGCGCCGCCGAACGGGCGGGAGTCTTACCGTCCCCGCTCCAGAATGCGCGTGATCACCTTGGCGGTGTAATCCACCATCGGGACGATGCGCGCATAGTTGAGGCGCGTCGGGCCGATGACGCCGAGAACTCCGACGATCTTCTGGCTGCCGTCACGAAAGGGGGCGGCGATCATCGAGGAGCCGGAGAGCGAAAAGAGCTTATTCTCCGAGCCGATGAAGATGCGCACGCCTTCGCCGCCCTCGGCGCGGCTCAGGAGGTCGATCACGTCGGTCTGGGTTTCCAGGTCGGAGAAGAGCAGGCGGATCCGTTCCAGGTCCTCCGCGGCCTTCAGGTCGTCGAGGAGGTTGGCTTGGCCGCGCACGATGAGCTGGCGGGAATCCGCCGGGCCCACGGTGGTGGCAAGTCCCGCTTCGACGAGCCGGGCGGTGAGGACGTCGAGCTCGCGCTCCATGTCTTCGCGGCGGGTCTGGATCTCGCGCTTGATGTCGCCGAGCGTCTTGCCCTGGATGCGGGCATTGAGAAAATTGCCCGCCTCCACCAGGGCGCCGGCCGGCAGGCCCGCAGGCAAATCGAGGAGGCGGTTCTCCACCGAGCCGTCCTCGGAGACGAGCACGACCAGGGCGCGGGTGGGGTCGAGCCGCACGAATTCGATGTGCCTCAGGCGGGCATTGGACTTCGAGGTCACGACGACGCCGGCGCCGCGCGAGACCCCCGACAGCAGGGCCGAGGCCTCGGCAAGGGCCGTTTCCAAGGTATGGCCCGAGGCGGCCGCCCGCATCTGCGCCTCGATGCGCGAGCGCTCCTCGGATGTGACGTCGCCGATCTCCATCATGGCATCGACGAAGAAACGCAGACCTGTTTCGGTCGGCAGACGGCCCGCGCTGGTATGGGGCGCGAAGATCAGGCCCGCGGCCTCCAGGTCCGCCATCACGTTGCGGATCGAGGCCGGTGAAAGCGTCATCGGCAGGATGCGCGAGAGATGGCGCGAGCCCACGGGCTCGCCGGTCATGAGATAGCTCTCGACGATCTGGCGGAAGATCTCACGGGAACGGTCGTTAAGCTCCGCGATGGCGCGGGTTTCCGACAGATGGGAAAAAGGACCGGTTGGATGCATCCGAAGGGTTCTACGCTCCCACAATTCCACCCTGCAAGTCGATATTATGTGCGGATCGGAGGCCTCGTAGGCAAGCCTTGCGCTTGCCTAATCGTTCTCGCGGCCTCAAACAGGCGGGAATCGCAAGATCTTTCAGGAGAAACCGCCATGCGTCCGTCCAACCGCGCCCCCGACGAACTGCGCCCCGTCACCCTGGAGCGTGGCGTCGCGCGTTATGCGGAAGGCTCCTGTCTCGTGTCCTTCGGCAACACGAAGGTGATCTGCACCGCATCCCTTGAGGAAAAGGGCCCGCCGTGGCTGCGCGGCACCGGACGCGGCTGGGTCACGGCGGAATATTCCATGCTGCCCCGGGCCACCCACGAGCGCACCCGCCGCGAGGTCAATTCCGGCAAGCCGTCTGGCCGTACCCAGGAAATCCAGCGCCTCATCGGCCGTTCGCTTCGCGCCGTCGTCAACCTGCCGGCCATCGGTGAAAAGCAGATCGTCGTCGATTGCGACGTGATCCAGGCCGATGGCGGCACCCGCACCGCCTCCATCACCGGCGCCTGGGTGGCGCTGCACGAATGCTTCACCTGGATGCAGAACCGTTCGATCATCTCGATCAACCCCCTGCGCGAGCCCGTGGCGGCCATTTCGTGCGGCATCTACAAGGGGCAGCCGGTTCTCGATCTCGACTATGCGGAGGATTCCGCCGCCGAGACCGACGCCAATTTCGTCATCACGGGCTCGGGCGGGATCGTCGAAGTGCAGGGCACGGCCGAGGGCAAGCCCTTCACCGAGGAGGAGTTCCTGGGCCTCTTGCGGCTTGCCAAGGCGGGCGTGGCACAACTCGTGGACCTGCAGAAGAAGGCCATCGCATGAGCACCCACCGCCCCCTCACCGGCAAGGTCGTCATCGCCACCCACAACGCCGGCAAGCTGCGCGAGATGCAGGAATTGCTCGCGCCGTTCGGCATCGAGGCCGTCTCGGCGGGCGAACTCGGATTGCCCGTTCCAGACGAGACGGGGCACATGTTCGCCGAAAATGCCGCCATCAAAGCCCATGCGGCGGCCAAGGCCACAGGCTTGCCGGCATTTTCGGATGATTCCGGCCTGTGCGTGCATGCCTTGGACGGGGCTCCTGGCCTGTTCACGGCCGATTGGGCCGGGCCGAAGAGAGATTTTCATGCCGCCATGGAGCGGGTGGAGCGCGAGCTTTCGAAGCGAGAGGCGACGGATCGCAGGGCCCATTTCGTCTCCGCCCTCGTCATCGCCTGGCCCGACGGGCACGAGGAGCTGTTCGAGGGGCGGGTGTTCGGCCAAGTCGTGTGGCCCCCGCGCGGCGACAAAGGCTTCGGCTACGACCCCATGTTCCAGCCGGATGGTTTCTCCGAGACTTTCGGGGAAATCTCGTCGGAGGAGAAGCACGGCATCGACTGGTCGAAGCCCGAGCCGGAAGGCCTCTCCCACCGGGCGCGGGCGTTCCTGAAGCTGGCGGCCGGGTGTCTCAGGAGGACCTGAGATTTGCCATCACGACAACTGCTCGCTTGGAAAACCTGACGCTCGACCCAGGCGGAAAATTCTGCTAGCGCTCACGGTAACGTTTTTAAATAACGTTACCATAAATCTACCTTTCGAAGGGTGAGACCATGGCGCTTAGTCGAATTGGGCAGGAAATCAAAATCACCGGCGATCTATCTCATAATGACTATGAGGTCACCGGTTCTTCAGTGGCCGCGCTGCCAGGGGGAGGGTGGGTCACTGTATGGTCAACAACATATGAAGCGACCTTCAGCACGGTTTGGGCCCAAGTATACTACGCTTCCGGGGTTGCTGTAGGGCCTGCTGAGCAGGTGAATACAGCGGAGATTAATTCCGCTACCGTCCATCCTACCGTGACAGCTCTTAGCGACGGAACCTGGGTTGTGACCTGGGCCGTTGTGTCGGGCACTAGTCAGGACACCATCTACCAAGGCCATTTCGCCGGTATCGCGCCGCCGCAGCTGGCTCTCGGCGGCGGCCCCATCGCCGAGGCAGCCGCTACAGGCACGTTCATTGGCGAACTCTCCCTCGCCAATGTGACCCAACAACAGACTGGCTCCGTCCAATACCAACTGATCGACGACGCGGGTGGCCGTTTTGTGCTCGAAGGGGCGCAGCTCAAGGTCCGTGACGGCCTCAAGCTCGACTATGAGCAGGCCACGAGCCACACGGTCACCGTGAAGGTGGTTGGGAGCACCGGGTTCTCTCACACCCAGACCCTGACGGTGCAGGTCGGCGATGTCGCCCGTGAGAACGTGACGGGGAATGACTTCGCCCATTATCTCGTGGGCGGTGCCGATATCGACATCTTCAGCGGCATGGGCGGCAACGACACCCTCGCCGGTGGCGCCGGCAAGGACACCCTGACGGGCGGGGCCGGAAAGGACGTGTTCGTGTTCAACACGGCACCGAACAAGAAGACGAACGTCGATACCATCACGGATTTCCGCGCCAAGGACGACGATATCTGGCTCGACGACGCGGTGTTCAAAGGCCTCGGCAAGGCCGGTACGATGGCGGCACCCAAGAAGATGGCATCCAAGGCCTTCTATTCCGGCTCCAAGGCTCACGATGGTGACGACCGGATCATCTGGGATAAGGGCAAGGGCGTTCTTTACTACGACCCGGACGGAACGGGCGCCAAGGCGCAGATCGCCATCGCCAAGCTGCCCAAGAAAGCCGTAGGGGCGGGCGACTTCTTCGTGATCTGAGCGGTCAGGACAGATCCGCCAGATACGGAATGGAGCGCCCCCCGGGGGGCGCTCCAGTAATTTTGTCAGGCCGATCAGACGTTTGTCGTGCCGTTGCCGCGGCGCTTGGCCATGTAGGCGTCGAACTCCTCGCGGTCCTTGGCCCGCTTCAGCTCCTCGACGAAGTTGCGGAAGTCGCGGGCCTCCTCGTCGAGCTTGCGACGCTCCGCTTCGAGGCGCTCCAGCTCGCTGCGACGGTATTCGTCGAAGGCCGCATTGCCCGTGCTGGCGAAACCACCGAACCCGGCAGGGCCGCGCGAGGCGAAGAAGTCGTCCCGCGCTCGGCCAAGGGTGTCGCGGACGAAGGCCTTGGCCTCATCGTATTTCGGATATCCACACATTTTCCATACCAGATAGGCCAGCGCGAGCGGCCAGACAAAGATGAAGCCCAGAATGATGCCGGCGATCTCCAGGCCGCGACCGGGCCTGCGCCCGCAGCGGCGGTGTTGAGCGCCGTTGTTCCAGGGGCCCGTATGCGGGCCCGCGTTCCAGGCGGCGGAGGCAGAGTCAGACATTGGAGGTCCCTATGTTAATGCTAACAACATTAACATGCGGATCGATTTCGGCGCTTTCAAGAGAGGTTTCTTCGATTATTTCGACGAGGTGTCCGAGCGCTCCTTCAGGGCGCCATGAACCAGGGCCAGTACACCGGCCCGGAGCAACTCGTACTTGTCCGGCAGGCCGGGGCCCTTGGGCAGCTGGCCGGCGGCATCGAGCGTGGCGATGCCATGGGACAGCGCCCAGACCTCGATGGCGATGAAGCGGACGTCGACGCTCTGGAAGCCTTCGGGGAACGTCTGAGACAGGGCTTCGACCAGGAAATCGAAAGCGTTCCCGACGGGCTTGCCGCCGCTCTGGATGCTCTTGGCCCAGAAGGGGCCGCAGGAAGCCTCCCCGTCGGTGGGCTTGGCCGAGAACATCGCCGTGTAGAAGCCCGGCTCCTGCTCGGCGAAGGCGAGATAGGCCTCGCCCATCCGGGTGAAGCGCTCCAGCGCCGTGCCCTCGCTCTGCAGGGCTCGGCCCAACCGCTTCGCCAATTCGTCGTAGCCGCGGAAGGCGACCTCGGCCACAAGGGCGTCCCGGCCGCGAAAATGACGGTAGAGCGCCGCCGGCGTGACGCCGACCAGCTTGGCCGCATCGGCGAGCGTGAACCCACCGATCCCCCGCTCGGCAATGAAGCGCTGCGCCGCCTCGATGAGCGCTTCCTTCAGATTGCCGTGGTGATAGCCCTGCCGGTCGAACGGGCCGCGCCAATGCCGCATGGTGGGTTCCTGACTCTTTGCCTGCCGATCATAGGGCCCCGCAGCGTCGGAGACCAGAACGGAAGGGTCTGTAGAGGAGAACAACCTTGTGAGTGAAGAGGTCCGGAAATCCTTTGCAGTGGTCCGCGCGTTGTCATCCCCGGCGAGCCGCAGGCGAGGGAAGGGGATCCCCTGGCGCTGAGCGTGTAAGTGGATTCCCTTCCCGTTCGCTCCGCTTCGGCCGGGAACGACACCGAAGGCTTGTCCTGCGCGACACCGGCACCCGTGACGTTCGCCCTCCGACCTGCCATATACGCCCTATGATCGATCATCCGACGCGCGATGTGGGCTTTGGCGTTTATGTCCACTGGCCCTTCTGTGCCTCCAAGTGCCCCTATTGCGACTTCAACAGCCATGTCCGCCATCAGCCGGTGGATCAGGAGCGGTTTCTGGCGGCCTTCCGGCGGGAGATCGCCCATACGGCGGCACGCATTCCGGGACGGACGGTCACGAGCATCTTCTTCGGCGGCGGGACGCCATCCCTGATGAAGCCGGAAACCGTGGGTGCGATCCTCGATGCCATCGGCGGGGCCTGGGCCGTCGATCCCAGGGCCGAGGTGACGCTGGAGGCCAATCCCACCAGCGTCGAGGCCGAGCGCTTTCGTGGCTACCGGCATGCGGGCATCAACCGGGTCTCGCTCGGCGTCCAGGCGCTCAACGATCCGGACTTGAAGCGCCTGGGGCGCATGCATTCGGTCGACGAGGCCCTGGGGGCGGTGAAGATCGCCGCCTCCATCTTCGAGCGTTATTCCTTCGACCTTATCTATGCGCGGCCCGGTCAGACACCCCAAGCATGGGGCGCGGAGCTGGAGCAGGCGATCTCCCATGCGGTCGAGCACCTGTCGCTCTACCAGCTCACCATCGAGCCGGGCACTTGGTATCAGCGTCTCTACGATGCGGGGAAGATCACGGTGCCCGACGAGGAGACCGGCCGCGCGCTCTACGACATCACGCAGGACGTGTGCGAGAAACACGGGCTCCCGGCCTACGAGATCTCGAACCACGCCCGGCCCGGAGCGGAATCCCGCCACAACCTGCTCTATTGGCGCTATGGCGAATATGCGGGCATCGGTCCCGGCGCCCATGGACGCCTCGTCACCGGAAATGCGCGGCTCGCGACCGCCACGGAGAAGCATCCGGAGACCTGGCTGGAGCGGGTGGAGCGCGAAGGCCATGGGGTCATCGACGAGGAGGTCCTGACCTCCGAGGCCGAGGGCGACGAGTTCCTGCTCATGGGCCTTCGGTTGAAGGAAGGCGTCGATTCACGGCGCTTCGAGGCATTCACCGGCAAGACGCTCAATCAGCGCGGCCTGCGGATCCTCGAAGAGGAGGGGCTGGTCCGCTATGACGGCTCACGCCTCGCCGTGACGCCGAAGGGCTTTCCGGTGCTCAATGCGGTGATTGCGGAACTGGCGGCTTAAGAACACGCTCCTGTCATTCCGGGGCGCCGCAGGCGAACCCGGAACCCATAAACGCAGGCCTCATGGAGCAAGGCTCCGTCGGCGGTTATGGATCGCCGCCTTGGCGGGGATGACAGTGGAGGATGTCAGCGCTTCACCTTGCTCTCGATCACATCCCATACCGTGACGGCGAGATCCGGGCCGCCCAGGCGCTTGATGGCGCGGATGCCCGTGGGAGCCGTCACGTTGATCTCGGTGAGGTTGCCGTCGATCACGTCGATGCCCACGAGGATGAGGCCCATGCGCTTGAGATCCGGGCCGATGGTCTCGCAGATCTCGCGCTCGCGCGGCGTCAGGTCCGTGGGCTTGGCCGCGCCGCCGCGCACCATGTTGGAGCGGATATCGTTGGCCGCCGGCACCCGGTTGATCGCGCCCGCCGCCTCGCCGTCGATGAGGATGATGCGCTTGTCGCCCTCGGTGATCTTGGGCAGGAAGCGCTGGATCACCCAGGGCTCGCGGAACAGGTTGGAGAACAGGTCGTAGAGCGACCCGAAATTCGGATCCTCGCGTCCGACCTTGAACACGCTCGCGCCGCCATGGCCATAGAGCGGCTTCATCACCACGTCGCCGTGCTCACGCCGGAACTCCTCGATCTCCTGCTTGTCGCGGGAGATGAGGGTGGGCGGCATCAGGTGCGGGAAATGCGTGACGAAGATCTTTTCCGGAGCATTGCGCACATGGGTCGGATCGTTGACCACGAGCGTCTTCGGATGGATGCGCTCGAGGAAATGGGTGGCGGTGATATAGGCGAGATCGAAGGGCGGATCCTGGCGCATGAGCACCGCATCGACGGTGGACAGATCGACGCGCTCAGGCTCGCCCAGGGTGAAATGATCGCCTTCCACGTCGCGCGCTTCGATGGTTTCCGCCATAGCGATCACAGTGCCGTCGCGCAGGGACAGGCGGTCGGGTGTATAGTGCAGGACCCGATGTCCGCGCCGCTGGGCTTCGAGCATCAGCGCAAAGCCGGTATCGCCGGCAATCTTGATGCTTCGGATATGATCCATCTGGAACGCAACGGTGAGGGTCATGCGTCGGGCCTCCTTGGGAAGCAGGGTTATTGAGCCTAAAATCGAGGATGGCAACTCTTCTTCGTGCGCAATGTGAACGAAAGCCGGGAAGGCGGGTTATTCACCGGCCCCGCTTCGCCGGCGACCCTTGCAGGTCGCCTCAAGCTTATCCATGTGATGGTCCATGTCCCGCCGCGCCCTTATGATCGTCAACACCAAAAGCCGCAGCGGCGCCGTTCAGTGCGACATGGCCATCGAGCGGCTGAAGGACCATGGCATCGAGCCCGTTCATCTGGAGTGCGGTCGCCGGGAGGATCTCTCCCCCCTGATCGTCAGATATGCAAAGGACGTGGATTGCGCCATCGTCGGCGGCGGCGACGGCACGATCAATGCGGCGGCCTTGGGGGTTATCGAGGCCCGTCTGCCCTTGGGCATCCTGCCAATGGGCACGGCCAACGATCTCGCCCGGACCCTTGGTATTCCCTTCGACCTCGACGGCGCCGCCGCTGTCATCGCCGATGGTGCGACACGCAAGATCGATCTCGGGCTCGTCAACGGGGAGCCCTTCTTCAACGTGGCGAGCCTCGGGTTGTCGGCGGAGCTGGCGCAGAAGCTGACGCGGGACATCAAGCGCCGCTGGGGACGGCTTGGCTATGCGCTCGTGGCATTGAAAGTGCTGGCGCAGGCCAAGCCCTTTCGGGCCACGATCATCAGCGAGAGCGAATCCGTACGCGTGAAGACGCTGCAGATCGCGGTCGGCAACGGGCGTTTCTACGGCGGCGGGAATGCGGTCGAGAAGGACGCGGCCATCGACGACCAGCATCTCGATCTCTACAGCCTGGAGCTGGATCGGGCCTGGAAGCTTGCTCTCATGGCGCGCTCGTTCCGCCACGGGCAGCATGGCGCCTGGGAAGAGGTGAGGGCCGTCCGGGCCAAGGAGTTCGACATCCGCACGCGCAAGCCGAGGCCCATCAATGCGGATGGCGAGATCGTGACCCAGACGCCCGCCCATTTCTCGATCCGGCCCGCGGCCGTGACCGTATTCGCGCCCAGACAGGGAGATTAATGCCGGCCGCACCGGACGGCATCCTCGATATTGCCGGGCGTGAGGCCGATGTCGTGCAGCATGGCGTCGTCGAGGGAGCTGACGTGGCGCAGGGCCCGGCGAACCTCGATCTCGTGCATGAGGGCCGCGAAGAGGCTCTTGATCCGTGAGGGCTTCGGGGCCGGCTGCTCAGCGGTCCAATCGCAGGATGTGGCATGGGCTGTCATGGCTGTCTCCTCAAGTTCGATGAAAAGAGTATGGGGCTCCTACTTGCATAAGAGAAACGAATGTTCATTATATTGAGAATAAGGATCATTTATTGAGGTCGGTCATGGCCCGCAATCTCGATGTCAGTCTGCTCAGGGCCTTCGTAGCGGTGGTGGATGCCGGCGGCATGACGGCCGCCACAGGAGTTCTCAACCTGACCCAGGCGGCGGTGAGCCAGCAGATCAAGCGCCTGGAAGAAACGTTGGGCGAGGAGCTCATCACCCGGGACCGGCGCGGCATGACGCTCACGACCGCCGGCGAGCGCCTGTTCGGACGGGCGAAGCGGATGCTGGCCCTCAACGATGAAATCTGGACCGAGATGACGACGCCTGAATTCGAGGGCGAGGTGAGGCTCGGCATTCCGAGCGACATCATCACCACCTATCTGCCGACCTTCTTGAAGGATTTCGCGCGCCGTTATCCCCGCGTGCAGATCTCGCTCAACAGCGGCTCCAGCGTGTCCCTGCGCTCGAAGCTTTATGGCGGGAAGGTCGATGTGGTTCTCGCCACCGAAATGGCCTGTGATCCCGACGGTCAGAACCTCGTGATGGACCGTCTCGTCTGGGTCGGCGCTCGCGGCGGCGATGCGGCGCGCCAGCGCCCGCTGCCCGTTTCCATCGGCTGCTCGGATTGCGCCTTCCGCGCGCCAATCCGCGAGGCGCTGCAGAAGGCCGGTATCGAATGGCGTTCGGTCTCTGAGGTGACGAACACCTCGGCGCAGGTGGCGACGGTGGCGGCTGACATTGCCGTGATGGCCTGGATGGCTTCGACCGTGCCGAGCGGTTTCGACGTTCTGGGACCTGAATCGGGCCTGCCGGCCTTGCCGCCTTTCATGGTCAATCTCTACCTGCCGCGCGATGGCGGGAATCACGTCGTGCAGGAACTGGCGCGGCATATCCGCGAGGCTGTGGCGGACCGTCACCGCATGGCAGCTTGAACCGCCTTGCCGTCATGAGCGAACTCGCTGCGCCGTTCGCATCCCGCGCGGTTGAGACGCGATTGCCCGCGACATTGCCGGATGCTTCTAAGCGTCCAGCGTGATGGCCACCGGTTGGTGGTCGGACGCGGTGGTTTCCACGTCGACGGCGACATCGCCGATCCGATTGGCGAGATCGCCGGAAATGAAGATGTAGTCGCGGCAATGCGGTCCCTGGGGCCATTGCCGATGGTCCGCGACGCCCGTGGTCGGCGGATGCGGGCTCGTCCCGTGCCGCGCCGTCCAGGCATCCACGAAAGCCGGAACATCCGATGTGAAGGGCCGCTGCATCTCCGCATGGAGCGGATCGTCAGGCTCGATATTGAAGTCGCCGCAGATGATGGTCCCGACGGGAGCCGGGAGCGTTCGGTAAGGTCCGTCCGAGGCATCGCGAAACGCAAGCCGGGCCCGCTCCGCGGCATCCTCGTACAAGTCCCGCAGGCGCTGGACTTGCGCCTGGCGATGCTCGTGCGAGTGATATTCGAGATGGCAGGTTGTGACGCGGATCGGTCCCGCATCGGCTGCGACGACGACTTCCAGCGCCTGCCGCTGCATGCTGCGCGCCTCGGTGGCGGGCCAGGGCAGCATGTGGCTCGTGACCTGCTGCACGGGCAGGCGCGACAGGATCATGTTGCCGAAGAGCTGCGGACCGCCATCGCCGTTCCTCATCTCGACGGCGGGGCGGAAGATCGCGGCATAGCCGGGCAGGAGCGATGCGAGATGCGCCGGCTGATCCTCATGGCCGTCATGCGCGGCGAAGCCGTGGGAGATCTCCTGGAAGCAGTACACGTCCGCGTCGCAGAACGAACGCGCCGCGTCGACGATGCGCGCGAGATCGACCTTGCCGTCACAGCCCAGGCCCCATTGAATGTTCCAGGTGACGAGCTTCATCTGGGCCGTTCCTTACCTGCGTCTTGCGTCCAGCAGCAGGCGTGCGAGCTCGGCGAAGCCGTCGCCCGAATGGCCCCTCGTGATATAGGCGGGTTTGCTGGTCAGGCGATGGGCGAAGGCCTCGATATTGGCGACGCCGACGCTTAAGGGGAAGGCTGCGAACATGGGCTCGTCGTTGGGCGAGTCGCCCGCATAGACCACGGCCTTCTTGGCCTCTTCCCAATCCATGCCGAACACGTCGGCCAAAAGGGTCTTGGCCATGCTCAGCTTGTTGTAGTCGCCGAACCAGCCGTTCACGTGAATCGAGCTGACCTTGGCCTGCGCGCCCGCGCGCTCGAAAATGGACACGATCCTGTCCACTTCCGATTCCGGAAGGGCCGGAACGTCTTCGCAGAAATCGATGGCGAGATCCGCCACGCGATAGGCCTGGTCGCTGGCGAGAGCCGAACCGGGGACGCTTGCGAGCACCTCTGCCTCGATGGCATCGAGCTTCGCGCGATTGCGTTTCAGTTCCTCCGGGCTCGCCCAGAAGCGCTGCTGCATCTTTTTGCGCTCGCGGTCGTAGCGGAAAAAGAAGGCGCCGTTTTCTCCCACCACCGCGTCCACCGGCCACATGCGCGCGATGTGATCGCACCATCCCGCCGGCCGGCCCGTCACGGGAATGACGATGAAGCCTGCGCGATGCAGCTCTTCCAGCGAACCATAGGCCGAGGCGGTCAGCATGCCTTCCGACGTGATGGTATCGTCAATGTCGGTCAGCACCACGCGAACGGAGCGTGCCGCTTGCAGCGGCATCTGTGAGAGGGGCGTCATGGTCATCCTTGGAAGAGCGAGAAGATCGTGAGACGGCTAATTGCCGGTCTTTAAGCATGATCGCGCGGCGAGGTCCAAGATCTTTGACAAGGATGGAGGCTGCTTGTGCGCAATCCGCCGCTTCAGGCTTCACGCGCGGAATTTCTGACGTAAAGTGGCGCCATGCCAAACGATGCCGAAATCCTTAAAGCTCTGTTCGATGCCGCCCTGAAGGCGGCGCTCCCGGACGGCCAGTTCGACGGCCGCCTGCCGCCCCGGCCGAAAGGGCGAACGATCGTCCTCGGGGCCGGAAAGGCCTCGGCCCGCATGGCGGCGGCCTTCGAGGAGGCCTGGACCCGCGTGGGAGGAACCTGTGAGGGACTCGTGGTCACGCGGTACGGGCACGCGGTGCCGACGCGAACCATCGAGGTAGTCGAAGCCGCGCATCCGGTCCCCGACGAGGCCGGGCTGAAGGCCGCCGGGCGCATCCTGGCCCTGGCTCGGGAGGCCGGACCCGACGATCTCGTCGTGTGTCTCATGTCCGGCGGAGCCTCGGCGCTCCTGTCGCTGCCGGCCGAAGGAGTGACGCTCGCCGACAAGCAGGATCTGAATCGGGCCTTGTTGAAATCGGGTGCGCCCATCGGGGAGATGAACCTGGTGCGAAAGTCGCTGTCCGCCATCAAGGGCGGCAGGCTTGCGGCGGCCATCGGCAAGGCGCAGCTCGTCACCTATCTGATCTCTGACGTCCCAGGCGACGATCCCGGCAGCATCGGCTCCGGCCCGACGATTCCCGAGCGTGTCGATCCCGACGTGGCTCTCGGAATCCTGCGCAAATACGGCATCGACGTGCCTGACCACGTCCTTCGAACCATCCGGTCCAATGCCGTCACCGAACCTGTGGCCGGCGGCGCGGTGCATATGCTGGCGACGCCCAAGATGGCGCTTGACGCAGCTGCGGCCAGAGCCCGTGAGCTGGGACTGACGCCGCTCATCCTGGGCGATGCGCTCGAAGGCGAGGCGCGGGAGGTCGGGCGCGTCATGGCCGGCATCGCGCGTTCCGTCCTGTTGCATGGGGAGCCGGCCAGAGCGCCGTGCGTCCTGCTGTCCGGCGGCGAGACGACCGTGACGGTGCGCGGGCAGGGGCGAGGGGGACGCAACGCCGAGTTCCTGCTGTCCCTCGCCCTGTCCTTGAAGGATGAGAACAGGATCGCGGCCATCGCCTGCGATACGGACGGCATCGACGGCTCCGAGGACAATGCGGGTGCCTGGTTCGACGGCGCCCTGTTCGAGAGCGCCCGCGCGAAGGGAATCGATTTGGCGGCGTACCTGGACGGGAACGATGCCTACACAGCCTTCGCACAGCTCGACAGGCTTGTCATGACCGGACCGACCCTCACGAACGTGAACGACTTCCGGTGCATTCTCATCCGCCCGTGACCAATGCTCATATGGAATAGCTGAGACCGGTCGTATTCTTTTCCGGCACGACCATCGTGATCTTGGTCCCGTGCCCTTCGTGGCTCTCGATTTCCAGATTTCCGCCATGGAGCTTGAGGATGTACCAGGCGAGGCTCAGGCCGAGTCCTGTGCCGGGGAGCCTCCTCACGTTCTGAGCACGGAAGAAGGGCTGCGTAATGAAGGGCAGGTCCCGCTCCGGGATGCCAATCCCGCGATCCTTGACAACGATGCGGATCATGCTGCCCCTCTTGCGGGCCGAGACATCGATCGGCTGATCGGACCGGGAATATTTCATGGCGTTCGACAGGACGATGACGAGGGCCTGCTCCAACAGGATCGGGTCGCCGATGATGATCTCCGGCAATCCACGAACATGGAGCTGGAACACG
Organism: Microvirga calopogonii; assembly: GCF_003347665.1. Taxonomy (GTDB): domain Bacteria; phylum Pseudomonadota; class Alphaproteobacteria; order Rhizobiales; family Beijerinckiaceae; genus Microvirga; species Microvirga calopogonii. Next base: position 54,208 of record NZ_QDGA01000018.1, on the reverse strand, counting down.
CGTTCAGGCTCCTGTCCTCCCTGTTCGCGGCACGCTCGGCGGATGAGTTCTTCCAGGTTGAATTCGCTCGGATTGAGCACGATCCCGCCGGCGGTCGCCCGGGTATAGGACAGGATCGTGTCGATCAGCTCGTCGAGGCGCAGGCTCGCACGCCAGATCTTCTCGGCTTTTGCCCGGATGTCGTTGATGCTCAGCCGGTCGGCTCGGCGGATCAGGCCTTGAGCCAAGGCATTGATGGCCGAAAGTGGCGTTCTCAGCTGATGGGCCAGAAGGGCGACCCGGTCCATGGAATGAGCCGAGTTCCTCAATACAGTACGGTTGCTCCCGTTTCGGGAGGTCCTGGGCGGCGGCCGCTGAGGACGTTGTTGAGCTGCGGACACGGGCAGTTCCTGTATGACTTTATAACATATAAATGACGGGTCCGAATTAGTGTCCTGAAATTGATTGTCCACCCCACTCCGGACGGGAAGGAATGGGGACCTGATGCGAAAACGAGTGATGCTTTCGTCGTACAAAAGGAAGAATTCGCACGAAGACTGCACAGCAGTGCGTTCGAAATAGACTCGAAATTATAAATTGGTGTCTCGTATAGGGGCGAATAATAGGCAAGGTTTTGATTGACGGTGGGTCATTTTACCCATTCATGAACAGCATTGTCGCAGGCGGTCTTTCATTGAAACCAACCGTTCAGACCGGCGTTGCCTCAACTGAAGTCCAGTTTCAGGAGAAGCACCATGGATAACGATCGCGCCGAAGGCAGCATGAAGACCGTGAAGGGTCGCATCAAGGAAGGTCTGGGCAAGGCTCTTGGCGACTCGAAGATGGAAGCCGAAGGCAAGATGGATAAGGCCGAAGGCAAGATCCAGAACACCGTCGGCGGCATCAAGGATTCGCTCCGCAAAAATCCTTGATCGAAAAGCGATTGAACGGGCCCGGCACATGCCGGGCCTTTTCATTTGGATGGACCGGCCTTGCGGATCAGGAAGCTGATCCGGGAGGCTTCCTGCTTTTGCTCTTCCAGAACATCGCCGGTTTCCCGGATCAGGTTGGGCACGTCGATCCCCGCGAGGGGATCCGTGCAGACGACGTGCAATTTTTCGCCGGGCGCCATGGAGAGCAGGGCTTTTCGCGTGCGCAGGACGGGCAGCGGACACTTCAGTCCGGATAGATCGAGTTCGGTCATCCTGCGCCACCTTGCTGCGCCAGCCGGCCCGCCTCGGCCAGATCGTCAGGCGTGTTGATGTTGAAGAACGGATCGGCCGGCGCGATGGGCCATGAGGCTTGCGCATATCCGTGGAGCCCCGCCCATTCTCGGACGCTGCGGATGTCCTTTTCCAGGAGCGCCCGACGCAGATCCTGCCGCAGGGAAACGGGCCAGAGGCCGACGGCGAAATGAACCTGCGTGCCCGACGAGGCGAAGGCGAGGGGCACTCCTGACTCGATACGCGCGCCATGCAGCCGCCCGACCAGGTCCAGCGGGATGAACGGCGTGTCTCCTGGAATGCTGACGACCCATTCTATGTCGGACCGATGGGCGGCACTCCAATCGAGAGCCGTCAGGATGCCGGCCAGCGGACCCAGATGACCTCCAATCGAATCCGGCACGACGGGATGGGGCGACGTCCCGAAGCGGGAGATGTCGCCGTTCGCGTTGACGATCATGCCGTCGCATTGCGGCGCGAGGCGCTGCGTGGCGTGTTGGAGGAGCGTGAGCGCGCCGACGGTGCGAAGGACCTTGTCTCCTCCGCCCATGCGCCGCGAAAGGCCTCCCGCAAGCACAGCACCGAGAGTGGGAGGCGGCCTCATGCCGGACCCGTTCACTCGATCACGATGCGCGGCGCGGGTCGTGCGGCTGCGCCGCCCGTAAGCGACGTCCAGACCTGCTGCGCCATGTCCTTGTAGATCTTCGCATGCGGCCCATCAGGGTCGGCGACGACGACCGGCCGGCCCGCATCCGACAGCTCGCGGATCGTCATGTTGAGCGGAACCTCGCCCAGGAAGGGAACGCCCAGGCGCTGGGCCTCGTCACGCGCGCCGCCATGTCCGAAGATATGGGAGCTCTGGCCGCAATGGGGGCAGACGAAGGTCGCCATGTTCTCGACGATGCCGAGGATCGGGATCTCGACGCGCTTGAACATGGAGACGCCGCGCCGCGCATCGATCAGCGCGAGGTCCTGCGGCGTGGAGACGATCACTGCGCCGGCCAGGGGCGTCGCCTGCGCCATGGTGAGCTGCGCGTCGCCCGTGCCGGGCGGCATGTCGACGACGAGCACGTCGAGATCGCCCCAGGCCACTTCCCGCAGCATCTGGGTGATCGCCGACATCACCATCGGCCCGCGCCAGATCATGGCCGCCTCCTCCTCGACGAGGAAGCCGATGGACATGACCTTGAGGCCGTAGGCCTGCATGGGTTCGAGAATGCGGTTCTCGAGCAGGCGCGGCTTGCCGTGGATGCCGAGAAGCTTCGGCATGGAGGGGCCATAGATATCCGCATCGAGCAGGCCGACCTTCAGGCCCAGCGCCTTCAAGCCGAGCGCCAGGTTGGCGGCAGTGGTCGACTTGCCGACGCCGCCCTTTCCGGACGCGACGGCGATCACATGCTGCACGCCCGGAATGCGCTGGTTCCTCGGTTGGGCCGCGGCCCTCGGATGCTGCGGCGCGGACGGGGAAGGGGAGGATGCTCCGGAGCCGGCCGGCCTGTCGGCAGTGAGGCTGGCGAAGACCCCCTTCACGGCCGGGAGGCCCTGCACGGCCGCGACGGCGGCCTGACGCACCTGCTCCATGGCCGCCGCCTCTGACGGCTCGATGGTGATCGAGAACATGACCCGGCCCGCATCGTCCACCACCACGTCGGACAGGCGGCCCGACGCGACGAGGTTGGTTCCGCCTGCATCGACCGGAACGGTCGACAGAGCCTGCAGTACGTGCTCACGGGTAATTGCCACGATGATGTCTCCTGAATGGCTCCGAGGTTTCTACTCCTCATGTATAGGCCGAGAGCGCGTACGTTAAGACGCTCCCGGCAGCCCGGGGGCAATATCCCGAACCAAACTGCACCTTGTCCGTTGTTCACCGGACCCCTCGGGAGCCGGGTCGACCGGTCGCGGCTCTGCCTTCGATGATCGTTCCCGAGAATCTGTCAAGCAAGATCGAGGAGACGAGGATGCACCAGCACGGCCATAACGATCCGAATGCCGGAAAGCTCTATGAGCTGATCAAGGACGTGAAGATCGCCATGATGACCACCGTCGATACGGACGGTACGCTTCACAGCCGGCCCATGCACAACCAGGAAGCGGACGAGCATGGCGACCTCTGGTTCTTCACTCAGATCCAGTCGCCCAAGACGACGGAACTCTCCCGCGACAACGAGGTCAACCTCGCCTATTCCGATCCGAGCAGCCAGACCTATGTGTCGGTGACCGGCAAGGCCGAGATCGTGCGCGACAAGGCGACGATCGAGAAGAAATGGTCGGAGCCCCTGCGTGCCTGGTTCCCGAAAGGCGTGGACGATCCGCAGATCGCCCTGATCCGCGTTCACCCGGCCAAGGGCGAATATTGGGACAGTCCGTCCTCGACCCTGGTGCATCTCTACGGCTATGCGAAGGCCGCCATCACCGGCGAGCAGCCCAAACCCGGCGATCAGGCCAAGGTCAACCTGAGCTGACTTCTGTTGCAGCGTGAAATGTTCAGGGGCCGCATGCGGCCCCTTTTCTTTGCATCGATTTAATCTACCTCTCCATGACAAGCTTAGGTATGCTGCGCAAACCAATAATCGATCCGGATCGCATAAGTCCGGCGCTCGTCAGAACAAGTCGTCGGGGGCAGTCTTAGGGAGAAAACAATGAAGTTCGTCCTGCTTGCCGCAGTTTCGATTGTTGCTTTCGCGTCCTCGAGTTTCGCCCAGCCTGCCACCCAGACGCCGACCGGCAATCTGGAAAAGCTCTCGTCGTTCCAGAGCACGGGAACCGCTGAGCCGCGGCCGATCCCCCAGGAAGGTCGCCGCGCCGACGCCATCCGGAAGAATCTGGAGAAGATCCAGCTCCCTGCCGGCTTCAAGATCGATCTCTACGCCATCGTGCCCGATGCCCGCCACATGGCCGTGGGCCCCAATGCAGGCGTGGTCTTCGTCGGCACGCGCAAGAGCAATGTCTATGTGGTCACGGACCGCGACAAGGATCGCGTGGCCGACGAGGTCAAGCAATTCGCGCCATCGGTGTCGTTCAAGATTCCGAACGGCGTCTGCTTCTCGCGCGACGGCGTTCTCTACGTGGTGGAACAGAACCGGGTGCTGCAGTTCCCGGCCGCCGAGTTCTTCTACGAAGGCCCGGACGTGGCGGCTTTCGTCGTCGCCAAGCAGGGAGACCTCATCCCGCCGGCGGAGGAAAGCTTCAATCACACCGCCCGCGTCTGCAGGATCGGTCCCGACAACAAGCTTTATGTCGCGCTCGGCCAGCCCTTCAACGTGCCGCCGAAGGACAAGATGGGGCTCTATAAGGAGGTCGGCATCGGCGGCATCATCCGGATGGACCAGGACGGCAAGAACCGCGAGGTCTACGCGACGGGGATCCGCAATTCGGTCGGCATCGATTTCAACCCCGCCGACAAGTCTCTCTGGTTCACCGACAATCAGGTCGACGGCATGGGCGACGACCAGCCTCCCGGAGAGCTCAACCGCATCGCCAACATGGGACAGAACTTCGGCTTCCCCTATTATGGCGGCGGCACCGTCCGGACGGTCGAGTACAAGGACGATCCGGTTCCGGCCGGCGTGGTCGGCCCGCAGGCCGAGATGGCTCCGCACGCGGCCGATCTCGGCATGATGTTCTATTCGGGCAAGATGTTCCCGCAGACCTACCAGGGCGGCATCTTCTCGGCCCAGCACGGCTCCTGGAACCGCACCAAGCCGATCGGGGCGCGGATCATGTTCACGCCGATCAAGCCGGACGGCACAGCCGACAAGCCGCAGGTCTTTGCGGAAGGGTGGCTGACGGAGAACGGCGAATATCTCGGGCGGCCGGTCGACGTCGCCATGCTGCCCGATGGTTCTCTCCTGGTCTCGGACGATACGGCCGGAGCCGTCTACCGCATCTCCTACGAAGGACGTTGAGCACTTCTCGACGGGCGCCTCACATGGGGCACCCGCTTCTCCTCGGAACAGCAATCATGAAACCGATCCATGCTCTCGCCCTGGCGGGTCTCCTCCTGGGCGGCCTTGCCGTCGATCCAGCCTCTGCCGGAGATGCCAGGGCAGGGCGCCAGAAGCTCACCACCTGTCAGGGCTGCCATGGTCTCGACGGTCTCTCGAAGAACCCGGAAGCGCCCAATCTGGCCGGTCAGGTCGAAAGCTATCTCACGAGGAGTCTGGAGGCCTATCGCTCGGGCGACCGCAAGAACGAATCCATGAACATTGTAGCGAAAGATCTGTCGGACGAGGATATCGCCGATGTGGCGGCCTATTACGCGTCGATCCAGGTCGATGTCCTGCCGCCCTGACAGGGCTGCATGGAAGTCTTGTAGCCGGCGCTCTTTCATCCCGGACGCCCCTTCGCTATTGTCTCGCCTCCTTTGAGTGGCAAGGAGCAGGCGATGGTGGACATCGCGACCCGGGTCTATAACCATACCTGGAAGATCGACCCGATCGTCCGGTCCGTCCTGGATACGGATTTCTACAAGCTCCTGATGGCGCAGACGATCTTTCGCCGCCACCGGGACGTGCAGGTCACGTTCGGCATTCATAACCGCACCACCCGCATCCGCCTGGGCGACATCATCGACATCGGGGAGCTGCGCGAGCAGCTCGACCATGTGCGCAGTCTCTCCCTGACGCGGGGCGAATCCACCTGGCTGCGCGGCAATACCTTTTACGGCAAGCGGCAGATGTTCTCGCCGGAATTCATGGACTGGCTCGAGACCTTCCGCTTTCCGGAATACCTGCTCGAAAAGGAGGACGGCCAATACGTGCTGACCTTCCACGGCCGCTGGATCGAGACCACCATGTGGGAGATCCCGGCTCTCGCCATCCTCAACGAGTTGCGCTCGCGCGGCGTGCTCAAGGGCATGGGCAAGTTCGAGCTTCAGGTCCTCTACGCCCGCGCCATGACGCGGGTCTGGGAGAAGATCCAGCGGCTCAAGCAGCTTCCCGACCTGTCGATCTCCGATTTCGGCACGCGCCGCCGCCACGGCTTCCTGTGGCAGGACTGGTGCGTGCAGGCGATGATCGAGGGGCTTGGTCCATCCTTCCTCGGCACGTCCAACTGCCTCATCGCCATGCGCCGCGAGGTCGAGGCCGTGGGCACGAACGCCCATGAACTGCCGATGGTCTATGCGGCGCTGACCGACAGCGACGAGGAGCTCGCCGAATCGCCCTATCGGGTGCTGGCGGATTGGCAGCAGGATTACGAGGGCAACCTGCGCGTGATCCTGCCCGATACCTACGGCACCACGAACTTCCTGCAGAATGCGCCCGAATGGGTGGCGTCGTGGACAGGCATTCGGGTGGATTCGAAGGACCCGATCGAGGGCGGCGAGGAGGCCATCGAATGGTGGCGCCAGCGCGGACAGAATCCGAAGGACAAACTCGCGATCTTCTCCGACGGGCTCGATGTAGACGTGATCGAGCGGATCCACCGGCATTTCCGCGGGCGCATGCGCATGGGCTATGGCTGGGGCACGCTTCTCACCAACGATTTTCGCGGCCTCGCTCCCGACGGTGCGCTCGACCCGATATCCATCGTCTGCAAGGTCATCTCGGCCAATGGCCGGCCGACGGTGAAACTCTCCGACAATCCGACGAAGGCCATGGGGCCGAAGGCGGAAATCGAGCGCTACAAGCGCATCTTCCATGTAGGCCAGCAGACGGCCCAACCTGTTCTGGTGTGACGGACATGATCATCGATCTCAACTGCGACATGGGCGAAGGCTTCGGCCCCTGGCTGATGGGAGACGACGCGGCGATGCTCGACATCGTCTCCTCGGCCAACATCGCCTGCGGCTATCACGCGGGCGATCCGTCCATCATGTTCCGCACGGCCGAGATGGCGAAGCAGAAGGGCGTCGCCATCGGGGCGCATCCGGGCTTCAACGATCTGCACGGCTTCGGCCGCCGCGTGATCCGTGGCGACAGCCCGGCGGAGATCGAACGCATGGTGGCCTACCAGATCGGCGCCATGCAGGCTCTCGCGGCGCTTGCAGGGCACAAGGTCACCTACGTGAAGGCGCATGGCTCGCTCAACAACATGGCGAACGAGGACATGGATCTCGCTCTCGCCATCGCCCGCGCCATCAGGGGCGTCGACGCCGGCCTCGTCAACGTGTGCATGCCCGGATTGCTGATGGAGAAGGCGTCCGAGCAGATCGGCGTGAACGTCGCACGCGAGATTTTTGCCGATCGCACCTACGAGGACGATGGCACGCTTACCAGCCGGAAGAAGCCCGGTTCCGTATTGCACGACGCGGAATTCGCAGCCGAGCGCATTCTCCGCGCCGTCCAGGACAGGGCGATCACGACGGTGTCCGGAAAGCGGATCCCGGTCGAGATCGACACGATCTGCGTGCATGGCGACGAGCCGAGCGCCGTCGCCATGGCGCGGACGGTTCGCGCGAAGCTGGAGGCGAACGGCATCACCATCGCGCCGTTCGCGAAGGCTGGTTCATAAAGCACTCACCTCATCCTGAGGAGCCTGCGGGGCAGGCGTCTCGAAGGATCGTCCAGAGAGCACTGGAGACACCCTCGTCCTTCGAGACGGATTGCTGGCGCAATCCCCTCAGGATGAGGGCTTAGGTCCTATTTACGAGCAAAAGCTCTCGCCAGAAACGGCTCCAAAGCCGCCAGCGTCTCCTCCGGCGCTTCCTCGGCGAGGTAATGGCCGCAATCGATGCCGTGGCCTTCCACGCTGTCGGCCCAGTCGCGCCACACGGCGAGAACGTCGTACCAGCGCTCCAGCCCGTTCTTCAGGCCCCAGAGGGCCTGCACCGGACAGGCGATGCGACGTCCGGCCTTCTGGTCCTCTTCGTCGAGACGCATGTCGATGGTCGCGCCGGCCCGGTAATCCTCGCACATGGCGTGGATCGTTTCCGGGTTGGTGTAGCAGCGGCGGTATTCGGCGAGCGCCGCTTCATCGAAGAGCGAGCGCCCGCGGCGAAGATAGAACACGTCCGGATCCGACGCGATCAGGCGCTCGGGGATGGGATGCGGTTGGGCGAGGAAGAACCAGTGCCAGTAGCCCATGGCGAAGGCCATGTCCGTGCGCTGGAAATGCTCTGCCGTGGGAATGATGTCGAGGACCGACAGCGCGACGATCCGGTCCGGATGGTCGAGCGCCATGCGGTAGGCGCAGCGCCCGCCGCGGTCGTGGCCGACGATGGCGAAGCGCTCGAAGCCGAGGGCCTGCATCGCCTCGACCTGATCGCGCGCCATGGCGCGTTTGGAATAGGGCTCGTGATCCGCCGTCGTCGGAGGCTTGGAACTGTCGCCATAGCCGCGCAGATCGGCGCAGACGATCGTGTAATTTTGGGCCAACTTCGGTGCCACCTTGTGCCACATGGCATGCGTCTGCGGATGCCCGTGCAGCAGAAGAACGGGTGGTCCGCTTCCACCGTGGCGGAGATTGATGACGGCCCCGGAGGTTTCGATTTGGCGGTGCGTGAAGTTCTCGAACATCCTGCTGTTGTACCCAAGACTGGATGGAGCGTCACCAGGAACGACGCTCTCCGTTGTCGATGTGGATGATGCCGTTTCGATAGATCTTGAGGCCGCCGACCTGGGGGAGCCCCCGCAGATAGGCCATGACGCCCCGCGCACGGGCCTGCACCCGGAAATCGACCGCGCGGCAGGCGAGGTGCAGGGAATGGCGCGCCCCTCCCGCACGCCAGTTGCGGCCGCGGCTGCGATGGGTCGACTCGACGCTCACGGGGCCGAACTTCTCCGCCACGGAAGCCACGACTTCGCGCAAGACACCTGGAATGCAATCGGTCGGAGCGCTGTCGCGCAGCGTGATGGTTCCATGCGCCACGAGCGAGGCGAAACCGGGGAGAGTCTTGGCGTCCGGCAGGCTTCCGGTCACGTCGGCATCGTCGAGGCGTTCGTTGGACGGCAGGCTGGCATATTGCGCGGGAGGGACGATCCCGCCGTCTCCGTCATTGGCCTTGAGCGCGGCCGGGGAGAGCCCCAGCAGGAATGCGCCCGTCACGACGCCCACCCTGGCGACGTGACGCAATTGGGCATCGGTGCTCATCAGGTTCTCCCTTTCCGAGCCCCCACAAAGTTGCTGACGCCGAAAGGGTCTCCCGACGGCACTCGCTGCTTGTTGGTCGATGTTGACGGTTCAGGTCGCAGCGTTAGGCACGGTGACCTAAAGTGAGCTTGGCCTTAGGCAAGAACACCTATCCGGGTTTGCGCGTCCGCAGGCTGCCGATGGCGGGAAAAAGCTTTGTCCTGCAAGGAATCCTATGAGAGGAAATTATGGATGAGTTATGGGGTAACGCAGCCTGAATCTTGCAGAAGAGGGCCGGAATGCACACATCAGTGCCCGTTGTGCCAGTCATGGGATTGGCCGCTCGGAGATCGGAATGACCACTGCTCGCAGCGCTGTTTTCGACGCCATCAAGACTGCCGGCCCGACGCAGGCCGACGCGATCGCGCGCGTCACGCTCGTTGCCAAACTGCTCGACAACGCCGTGCTCATCCCCGGCCTGAACCGGCGCGTCGGCTTCGATGCCGTGCTCGGCCTCGTGCCCGGTGTCGGCGATCTGATCTCGGCGGCTCTCGCCAGCTACATCATCTGGGAGGCCCGTCAGCTCGGGTTGCCGCGCTGGAAGATCGCGCGCATGATCGGCAACGTGGCGTTCGACACGGCCATCGGTGCCATCCCGCTGGCGGGTGACGTATTCGACGTGTTCTTCAAGGCCAACCAGCGCAACCTTCGGATCATCCACGAGCACCTGGGAACGCCCAAGCGCGGACCGGTCGAGATCGACGGCACGGCCGTTCGGGTGGACGAGCGGTAATGAAGCGGCCTCTCAGGCCTTCTTCAGACAGCGCCGTTCTTGTCATCACCGGCCTTGTGCCGGTGATCTCGATCATATGAAACGCTGAGCCTCACCGTATTGAGATAGCCGGCCCAAGGCCGGCCATGACGGGAGAGCGCGTCATCAAGGCCGTCGTTCTAGCGATGGCTCGAGATGAACTGCTTGAAGCGCTCGGATTTCGGAGCGCCGAACACCTGGGTCGGCGCGCCTTCCTCCTCCACCACGCCCTTGTGCAGGAACACCACGCGGTTCGACACGTCGCGGGCGAAGCCCATCTCGTGCGTCACCACGAGCATGGTGCGGCCTTCCTCGGCGAGCGAGCGCATGACGCGCAGGACCTCGCCGACGAGTTCCGGGTCGAGCGCGGAGGTCGGCTCGTCGAACAGCATCACCTTCGGATGCATGGCGAGCGCCCGGGCGATCGCCGCGCGCTGCTGCTGGCCGCCGGAGAGGTGCGAGGGATACTGGTTGCGCTTGTCGACGATGCCGACCTTCTTCAGCAGCTCCTCGGCCTCGGCGATGCATTCGGCCTTCGGGCGCTTCTGCACATGCACCGGCGCCTCGATCACGTTTTCCAGGATCGTCATGTGGGACCAGAGATTGAAGCTCTGGAACACCATGGCGACGCGTGAGCGGATGCGGTCCACCTGGCGCTGGTCGGCGGGCTCCATGCCCTTGCGGCCCTTCCTGAGCCCGATGGTCTCGCCGCCGATGCGGATCTCGCCGGAATCGGGCACCTCCAGCATGTTGATGCAGCGGAGCATGGTCGACTTGCCGGAGCCCGAGGCGCCGAGGATCGAGATGACGTCGCCTTCCTTCGCGCTCAGCGACACGCCCCTGAGCACTTCGAGGCTTCCGAAGCTCTTGCGGAGATTGTTGACGGAGACGGCAGCAGCGGCCTCGGAAGGCGCAGTTTGGGTCGACAAGGATGCAACTCCGTTAGACATGGGCGGCCTCCAGACGCGGCTCGATGGCCGGGGGGCGGCGCAGATGCGGCGAGAGCCACCATTCGATGGCCATGATGATGCGTGTGATGATGAAGTTGAGGATGAGGTAGATCAGGCCCGCCACGATGAAGACTTCGACCGCGCGGAAGGTCTGCGAGATGAGCTTCGCGGCAAGGCCGGTCACTTCCATCATGGTGATGATGGATGCCAGCGACGTGGCCTTCACCATGAGAATGATCTCGCTGCCATAGGCTGGAAGCGCCTGTCGGACCGCGATGGGGAAGACGATGCGGCGGAAGAGCAGGAAGCCCGACATGCCGCAGGCCCTGGCGGCTTCGACCTGGTTGTGAGGCACCGATTGCAGGCCGCCGCGGATGATCTCGCTGGCATAGGCGGCGGTGTTGAGGGTGAGCGCCAGCACCGCGCACCAATAGGGCTCGCGGAAGAACGTCCACAATCCCCATTCCTGCAGCGTCGGCCGGAACTGCCCGAGGCCGTAATAGATCAGGAAGATCTGCACGAGCAGGGGCGTTCCCCGGAACACGAACACATAGGCTTGCGCCGGCCAGTCGAGCACCTTGACCCGCGACATCCGCATGAGCGCGAGCAGCATCGCGAGGACGGCACCGAGCGCGACCGACATGAAGGCGAGGTTCAGCGTCAGCGGCACCCCGCCCAGGAGGGTCAGGAAGCAATCCCGCATGAAGGCGAAGTCCATCAGGAAGCCCTCCGCATGCCACGCATCGAGTGAGCCTCCGCGCGCTGGAACAGGTAGGTCGAAACCCAGGTGATGAGCAGATAGAGGATCGCCGCCGTGATGTAGAAGTCGAACGGCCGGCGGGTGGAGCCCGCCGCGATATGCGACTGGCGCAGCAGCTCGACGAGGCCCGTCACGGAGATCAGAGCCGATTCCTTGAGCACCAGCTGCCATGTGTTGCCGAGGCCCGGAATGGCGTAGCGCAGGACCTGGGGGGCGATGATGCGGCGGAACATCAGCCAGCGGTGCATGCCCACGGAGCGGGCCGCCTCGATCTCGCCTTTGCTCACGACCTGATAGGCGCCGCGGAAAACCTCCGCCTGATAGGCGCCCGACACGATGCCGATGGCGAGCGCGCCGGTGACGAAGGCGGGCACGCCGATGAAACCTTCAGCCCCGAACAGGCTGCCGATGGCGCCAAGCGCCGCGGAGCCGCCGAAATAGAAGAGGTAGATGACGAGAAGATCGGGAATGCCGCGCAGGACGGTGGTGTAGCCGTCCGCCACGCTTCGGATCACGAGGTTGCCGCCGATCTTCCCCCAGGCCACCAGGGTCCCGACGACGGAGCCCGCAAGGAAGCCGCATAAGGCGACGGCGATGGTCATCCCCGCCGCGGTGAGAAGAGCCCATCCCCAACCGTTGGGGCCGAACCCGACGAGCTCGAAATAGCTCAGTTGCTGCACGCTTCAACTTTCCTGAATATGTCTCCCCTCACCGAGAGGGCGAGGGGAGACAGGATCCGTCAAATCCGGCCCTGTGCCGGATCATATCCCGGGCCGTGTAGCAGGAACCGGGGCTTTCTTGCCAGTAGGCTAAGGGATCGGATGGATCCCAAAGCGTTCGTCACCGTCGGGCCGATGCCTGATGTCAGGCCTGCGGGGTCGCGTCGATCTTGAACCACTTCTCGGACAGCGTCTTGATCGTGCCGTCCTTGATCGCGGCTTGGATCGCGTCGTCGAAGGACTTCTTCAGTTCCGTGTCCTCCTTGCGCATGCCGACGGCGACGCCGCGGCCGAGCAGGCCGCCGCGCATCCCCGTGCCGGCAATCACCATGTCCTTGAACTCAGGCTTCTCCTGCGTGGCCTTCAGGGCACCCTGGCCGGCGAAGATCGCGTCGAGGCGACCGGCGGACAGGTCGAGGTCGTGCTGCTCCGTGGTCTTGTACTCGCGGATCGTGACCGTGTCCTTCAGGTAGGTCTCCACGAACTGGGCGTTCACGGTCGAGGTCTGCACGCCGACGGTCTTGCCCTTCAGCAGAGGCTTCCAGGCCTCGATCGCCTTCTTGGCGCCTTCCGGATCCTTGTCGAGGTTTACCGTCGTGCCGGTCCCGGCCAGCTTGGCGAGGGGGGAATCCTTCATCACGCCGAAGCCGTGCGGGGTGGCCGCGTAGGCAATCGAGAAGTTGATCGTCTCGAGGCGCTTATCGGTGATGTTCATGCCGGCCATGATGGCGTCGTACTTCTTGGCCTGGAGCGCCGGGATGATGCCGTCCCAGTCCTGGGCCACGATCTCGCACTTCACCTTCATGCGGGCGCACAGGTCGTTGGCGAGATCGATCTCGAAGCCTTCGAGCTTGCCGCCCGCGCCCGTGAAGTTCCACGGCGCATAGGCGCCTTCCGTGGCGATCTTGACGGTCTTTTCCTGGGCCGCGGCTCCGCCGATGGCGAAAGCGGAGGCCAACAGGCCGAGACCCAATGTCTTGAAGAATGTCATCGTCTTCCCTCTGGTCAGCTTCAACTGATCCTGTTGTCGGATGAAGGTCGCAGCCCTCATCGCGCGTCCAGAAGCTAACATTCAAAAGCCAAGCCCGCGCAAGTGCTAAACATGCTGAATAAAGCGCCCAAGCTGGCGAATTCGGTCGCAGTTGCGCCTGCTCGCTACAAAAAAGGCGCGGCCGGAGCCGCGCCTTGGATATGAGGGTCACCTGCCACGTCATGGCCGGGCTTGTCCCGGCCATCTCGATTGGAAAGGCGCTATGCCTTTCAGGATTGGGATCACCGGCTGGGTTCCCGGATCAAGTCCAGGGAGGTGATGACGTGAGAGGGTGCTTTCCCAGCTTGATGCTGGACGATCAGCTCCGGGGAGTGGTGTCGATCTTGAACCACTTCATCGACAGCTTCTGGATCGTGCCGTCCTTGATCGCCGCCTGGATTGCCTCGTTGAAGTTCTTCTTGAGCTCCGTATCGCCCTGGCGCAGGCCGACACCGACTCCGGCGCCGAGCAGGCCGCCGGTGATCGACGGGCCGACCAGGGCGTAATCCTTGAACTCGGGCTTCTCGAGAGTGCCGATGATGGCTGTCGCGTCGGCCAGCACCGCATCGATGCGGCCGGCCGCGAGATCGAGGTCATGCTGTTCCGTGGTCTTGTACTCGCGGATCTCGGCCGTGCCCTTCAGGTACTTGTCGGCGAAGTTCGCGTGGATGGTCGAGCCTTGGACGCCGATGGTCTTGCCCTTCAGCAGCGGCTTGTAGGCGTCGATGGCCTTCTCGGCGGCGGCCTGCTGGCTCGTGAGGTTGAAGGCCTCTCCGGTGCCCGGCATCTTGGCGAGCGGCGAATCCTTGGCGACGAGGAAGCCGTTCGGGGAGTTGGCGTAAGGACCGGCGAAGTCGATGGTCTTCTTGCGCTCGTCGGTGATGCTCATGCCGGCCATGATGGCGTCGTACTTCTTGGCCGTGAGGGCGGGAATGATGCCGTCCCAGTCCTGGGCGACGATTTCGCACTTCACCTTCATGCGGGCGCACAGGTCGTTGGCGAGGTCGATCTCGAAGCCTTCGAGCTTGCCGCCTGCACCGGTGAAGTTCCACGGCGCGTAAGCGCCTTCCGTAGCGATCTTGACGGTCTTCTCCTGGGCGGCGGCTCCGCCGATCGCAAGAACAGAACCGAGAAGGGCCAAGCCGACGGTCTTAACGAATGTCATAGTCGTTCCCTTGTTCGTGGGCCCCGGCTCGCGCCGAGGCCTGATGTAACGGCGGCCGTCCCGGGCCGCACCGTGACGCAGTAACAGCCAAACTTGACAAAAAGGCAAGGGGCGGCGGGGCCGACCTCACCCGACCCGCAGTTTGATCTCACCGAGGCCCTCGACGGCCCCCACCATGGTCTGGCCCTTCGTCACCGCCCCGACGCCATCGGGCGTGCCGGAGAAGATCACGTCGCCGGGCGCGAGTTCGAAATAGGAGGAGAGGTAGGCGATCTGCTCGGCGACGGACCAGATCATGTCGGACAGGTCCGCCGTCTGCTTCGTCGCCCCGTCCACCGACAGGGAGATGGATCCTGCTGCCGGGTGTCCAACCTGCGAGACCGGATGGATCGGGCCGACCGGGCCCGAGTGATCGGCCGCCTTGCCGAGCTCCCATGGACGGCGAAGCTGCTTGGCCTCGTCTTGAAGGTCGCGGCGGGTCATGTCGAGGCCGACCGCATAGCCGAAGACATGGTCGAGGGCCTGCTCGACGGGGATGTCGCGCCCGCCCTTGGCGAGAGCCACCACCATCTCGATCTCGAAATGGTAGTTCCCGGTCTTCGGCGGATAGGCATGGTCCGCCGTTTCGCCTTCCCCGACAGGCTGGAGCGCATCGGCCGGTTTCATGAAGAAGAACGGCGGCTCGCGGGTCGGGTCGCCGCCCATCTCCCGCGCGTGGGCCGCATAGTTTCTGCCGACGCAATAGACGCGGCGGACCGGGAACAGGTCGGTGCTGCCGGCAACGGGAAGGGCGGGAATCGAAGGCGCGGGAATGACGTAGGCCATGGAAGCTCACGAAGGTCGGAGAGTGAAGGGACAAGGTCCGGGGTTCAGGACCTGCTGCCCTCTTCCTACACCTTCGAAGGGGCACCGCAACCGGTCGCGGACAGGATGCGGATAGCGCTTTCGGCGAACATGGAAACGGCGGGCCCTGAGGACCCGCCGCCAAAGTGCTCAACTGCGAAACGACTTAGCGGCGACGGGTCGTGCCGCCCGGAAGACGCTGAGCGTCGGCCGCGTGGTGCTCGAGATGCGGAACCACCGAGGCCGCGAACTGGCGCAGGGACGGATCGTTGCCGGCCTGGGCATAACCCGAGTGGAGAGCCAAGGCCTCCTGGTGAGCCATGCGCTGGGCCTGGCCATAGAGGCGGTCGAACTGCGGGCCCGAGGTCGAGGCGAGCTGGTTCAGCATGGCCATCTTGTCCGGCGGAAGCGGGACGCCGAGGCGCACCGGGGTCACGGAGCCGGTCGCCTGCACATCGGCTGCGGTTCCCGCCGCAGCGCCCGTGGTCGCGCCGACACCGGCTCCGACGGCGGCGCCGACCGGACCGCCCACCAGGGCTCCGACGCCTGCACCGGCCAGAGCGCCCGTCGCCGTGCCGCCGGCCGTCCCCGGAGCACCGGCCGTGGCCGCGCCGGCCGTGGCTCCTGCCGTCGCGCCGACTCCGGCGCCGACAGCCGCACCCACCGGGCCACCAACGAGAGCGCCGATGCCCGCGCCCGCGAGCGTGCCGCCCACGGTGCCGCCGAGGAACTCACCGGACGCGGAATAGACCGGGCGGCCGCCATTCAGGGCCTGGCTGGTCATGCCGTGATCCCTGATCATGTTCTCGGCGTAACGACGCACGACCGGGTTGCGCGAGCGCTCGAGGGCAAGCTGGCTCGTGGCAATCTCGAAGGCATCCGCCTGGGACGCCATCGTGCGGTAGGTCTGGCTGTCCATGATCTGGGCAGAGGCCGGAACGGCCGAGACGGATGCAAGCAAGGCTGCGAGAGGAAGATACTTCTTCATCGGGTTAACTCCAGTTTCCGGAATCGCAGAACACCGTGCGAAGCCGAGCAGGCTTGCGAAGGGCATGGGTGGCTGCTGCAACCGTTCAACGGAGTGCGACCGGAGCGGTTCCAGAAAAGCTAAGGATATATTGCCAATTGATCCGATTGCGCCGGCATCAGGCGGAATGAAGGCCTTGAAGAAAGAAGTACAGGCGAGTTTTGCTCCGAACAGAGACCCTTCAGTCGATGCGGATAAGCTTGGGAATTGGCTAAGCTTGGGGAGCTCTGTGGATCAAAGCTTGTCCGTCGGTTTGCGAATGCGTGCGAGCGAGAGCATGCCCATGCCTCCGACGCTCCCGTCAGGCTTCAGGCCGCGAAGCTCGGCCGTGAGGAGAAAGCCTGTCTCGTCCCGCCCGATGGTGAAGAGATGATAGCCGGCCTTGTGGGTCAGGGTCCCGCCCCGGGCGGAAGCCGAGGGCGCACCGATGACCGGGATGGGGCCGCGCGGACCGTCGAGATGGGCGAGCGAGCCCACGTGATTGTGCCCGTGCAGCACGAGTTCCGCGCCGACCCGGCACAGCATCTTCTCGAAGCGCCGCGCATCCGTGAGATTGCGCCCCGCTTCGGCGCCGCCGACATGGGGCGGATGGTGGATCAGCACGATCCGGAAGCAGCCGGGATCGCGGCCCAGCTCGCCCAGAATGTCCTCGACGACCTTCATCTGCTTCGACCCGACCCGGCCGCTCGCCACGAACGGCAGGGTCGGGATGGCGGAGGACAGGCCGATGATCGCGACGGGCCCGTAGCGGCGAAGATAGGGGAAGGTTCCCTCGCGGCCGTCGTCGCCCCGGGTCCAGGGGGCGATCTCCCGCATCAGGCCTTCGAGCGAGCCACGGACATAGGCATCGTGATTGCCCGGCACGAAGGTGACGCGGGACGGGTCGCCCAGCCCTTCGAGGAAGACGCGCGACGTCTTCCACTCGTCAGGCAGGCCGATATTGCAGGTGTCGCCCGTGCAGGTGATGTGGTCGGGCTGCTGCGCGTGGATGTCGGCGACGAGCTCGGCCAGGAGCTCCATGTCGTGCAGACCGTGCCGGCTGCGATGCCAGTTGTACCAGCCGGTCAGGCGCTTGCTGAGGAGCTGTTTGAGGCGCGGCCGGGGCAGCGGTCCCACATGGGGGTCGGTCAGGTGAGCGATGCGGAACATGGCGGCCGGATTGATGCGAGCGGAAGCGAGAGTTCGCGCGCGCAGCTCCCCGCGTCAAGCGCTGCCGATGAAGATACCGGCGAGAAGCACCAGAACGCCGCCGAACACGACCTGCATGGTCGCGCTCCAGAACGGTGTTTCCATGTAGCGCGTCCGGATCCACGAGATCGTCACGAGCTCGACCGCCACGACCAGGGCCGCGATGCTGGTGGCCAGGAGGAAGGCGTTGGGCCAGGAATCCGGCACCAAGTAGGGCAGGGTGTGGCCGAGGCCGCCGGCCGCCGTCATGACGCCGCAGACCAGGCCGCGCAGCCAGGGCGAGCCGCGTCCGGTGATCTCGCCATCGTCGGAGAGCGCTTCCGTCAGGCCCATGCTGATGCCCGCGCCCACGGAGGCGGCAAGCCCGACCAGGAAGGTCTCCCAGTTGTTCTGGGTGGCAAAGGCGGCGGCGAACAGGGGGGCGAGCGTCGAGACCGAGCCGTCGATGAGCCCGGCGAGGCCCGGCTGCACGTATTGCAGCACGAAGAGCCGGCGGCGGGCATGTTCCTCGGCGGCCTCGGCGTTCTCGGTCAGGTGTGCGGCGTGCAGCTCGCTGGCCTTGCGCTCGTGGCCGCGCTCGACCTCCGCAAGCTTGGTGAACAATTCGCGCACGGACACGTCGAGAGTCTGCTGGGCGGCCTTTTCGTAGAAATTCGCCGCCTGAAGCTCCATGACCTCCGCCTCGCGGCGCATGCGGTCGAGGTCGAGATGGGCGCTCCACCAGACGGCACGGCGCTTCAGGAAGCCGCGCACGTCCTCCCGGCGGATGGGCGGGAGGTGCTCGCCGAAGCGGGCGCGGTAGAAATCGTAGAGGGAATTGCGATGGGCCCGCTCTTCCTCGGCCATGTCGTTGAAAATATCGGACGAGGCGGGGAAATCGACACGAAGGCGGTCCGCGAAATCCTGGTAGATCCGCGAATCTTCCTCTTCGTTGGCGATGGCAAGCGCGATAACCTCGCGCTCTGACAATTCGGACAGAGACTTCATACCCGCTCCTGTTTAGAAACATTCTAAACAGGAGATCGGACTTTCGCCAAGCCCTTCTGCGAGTGCAGGAGGGGTTTGGAAATTAGTACTGTGCGCCCGGGATCAGGGTCGAGTAGATCGAACGGTCCTCGAGGTTGAGGGCCGGGGACCAGGAGAAGCGGGCGGAACGGTTGAGACGGGACAGGATCAGCGCGAGAAACATTGGAACACCTTTGGTTGGCCCTGTCTTAGACCTTCGTATAATGCAGGTCACGTGCCGATTTGCCGGAACAGCTATGCAATGGATGAATGACTACATTCATCCTTCCGTAATCTTGTTATGATTGCCTGGTTCGATGTCTGACTCCCATCCGCCCCGCAGGGGCGCGCGCTTCGTCTCCTGGGGCCTTCACACCTATTGGCGCTTTTCCCGCGGCATGACGCTGGGGGTGCGCGGCGTGGTTCTCGACGACCGGAACCAGGTCTTCCTCATCCGCCACACCTATGTTCCTGGCTGGCACCTGCCCGGGGGAGGGGTCGAGACCGGCGAGACGGCTCTCGACGCCCTCGATCGCGAGTTGCGGGAGGAGGCCTGCATCGCCATGGACGGGACGCCCGAGCTGTTCGGCGTCTTCTTCAACCGCAGGATCTCGCGGCGCGACCACGTGCTGGTCTACGTGATCCGGCGCTTCAACGTGCTGGAGGTCAAGCGGCCGGACCGGGAGATCGCCGAGGCGGGCTTCTTCCCTCTCGACCGCCTGCCCGAGGGCACCACCGTGGCCACGCGCAACCGCCTAGCCGAAATCCTCAAAGGGCAACCCGCTTCCGCCACCTGGTAAGAGAGGGTTTGCGTGGCGTTCCCGACGCTGCTATGGCCTAGCGCATCAAGCAAACGCCGAGCTCATGACCACCACCCGGATTCTGCGACGACGACAGGGCTGAGATTCATCCAGCCGCCATTCCCGTTTCCTCGTCCCGAGTCCGTCATGACCGAGCTCTCGCTCCTGATCCGCACCGAACAACCCATCGATTCTGAGGCCATCGAGCGCCTGCACGAGCGCGCCTTCGGCCCGGGGCGCTTCGCCCGCACCGCCTCGCGCCTGAGGGAAGGGGCGTCCCACCGGCTCGACCTGTCCTTCACGGCCATGGTCGGCACGCTGCTCGTCGGCTCCGTGCGCATGACGCCGGTGAGAGCCGGCGAGGTCCCGGCCCTGATGCTCGGGCCGCTCACGGTCGAGCCCGCCTTCGAGAGCCGCGGCATCGGCGCGGCCCTGATGCGCCGCTCCCTCGATGCCGCCAGGGCCAAGGGCGATACCCTGGTGCTGCTCGTAGGCGACGAGCCCTATTACAGCCGCTTCGGCTTCAAGCGCATCCCGCCGCAGCAACTGCAGCTTCCCGGCCCGGTCAATCCCGCGCGCTTCCTGGCCCTGGAGCTGGTCGAGGGGGCGATGGCCGGGGCGAAGGGATTGGTGACTCCGCTGCCTGATTCAAACGAATAACCCGACGGCTTCCGTTACCCTCCACGTCATGGCCGGCCTTGTGCCGGCCATCCCGATTGTGTGAAGCGCGGCGCTCTTCGGACCGGGATCACCGGCACGAGGCCGGTGATGACGTGGTGGTGGACGCATCGCCGGTCCTTGTCGAACGCCGCATTCGGGGTTTGCGACCCACCTACGCCCTGCGGCGCCCCTCGATCAGCCAGGCGGCGAGCGTCGAGCCGATCAGGAGCACCAGGCCGACGAAGCCGAGCGCCATCGGGAAGACGGACACGCCGCGGACGATGGCGCTGTCGCTGGGCCTGATCCCGATCCAGTCGCCGCCGGACAGGCGGGTGCCGGAATGCACCGCCAGGATGCGCGGGACCGTGATGCTCTGATCGCCCGCCATGGCGACCCGCCGCACCGACCCGCCGGTCGCTTCCGCGATCGCGCTCAAGGCCTCCGTATTGCTGAACACGTCCATCAGCTCGCGCGGATTGGCCGGTCCGATGCTCACGAAGGCGATGAGGTCGCCCGAGCGGAGCGTGTGGAGCCCGAGTTCGCGGCTTTCCACCTGGGCCGTGAAGAGGCCGGGACGGCTCTCGTTGAGCGGGATGCTGCTTTCCGCGCCGCTCGGCGCCGTCAGGGTGACCGGATCGGCCGTCTCGGCCATGGTCTGGCGCTCGATGCGGATGGTGCGTCCCTGGGCGCTGGCGCGAAGCGCCTCCTCCTCCAGGGCGGGTTCCTTCATGAGCCAGTGGGCGAGACGGCGCAGCAGGTCGAGATGCGGCCCGCCCTCCTGGTATCCCCGCGCCCAGAGCCAGGCATGGTCGGAGAGCAGCAGCGCCACGCGGCCCTTCTCCTCCCGGCGCAGCACGAGGAGCGGCAGGTCGTTGGCTCCCGACATGAGGGTGTCGCCGGACTGCACCTGCGAGCCGATGATGCGCAGCCACTCGCCCCAGGCCGGCGGCGATTGCTCGGAGCCCGGCAGGTCACGGGTGACCGGATGGCGGTCGCCCGTCTCGGTGATGTGCGCCTTGTAGGGCTGTTCGACGATGCTGCCGTTGGGCTGGCCGGGGATGATCGGGGCGAGCCGCGTCTGCGCGAGGCTGCCGTAGCTGGCGAATTCGGGCCCCGCCGCCACGAGGATCGCGCCGCCCTCGCGCACGTAGCGCACGATGTTCTCGAAATAGCTGGACGGCAGGATGCTCTGGTTCGCGTAGCGGTCGAAGATGATCAGGTCGAATTCCTTGATCTTCTGCTGGAACAGCTCGCGGGTCGGGAAGGCGATCAGCGAGAGCTCGTTGATCGGCGTGCCGTCCTGCTTCTCCGGCGGACGCAGGATGGTGAAGTGGACGAGGTCCACGTTGGCGTCGGATTTGAGGAGATTGCGCCAGGTCCGCTCGCCCGCATGAGGCTCGCCGGAGACCAGCAGCACGCGCAGCTTCTCGCGGATGCCCTCGATGGGAACGACGGCCCGGTTGTTGGCCTGGGTCAGCTCGTCGGGCAGGCCTTCGACTTCGAGCTCGACCACGTTGGTGCCGCCATGCTCGATGCGCACGTCGAGGGAGAAGGGCGTGTCGGCCGGCACCTGCTGGCGGGTGAGGACCTGCCCGTCGCGCCGCACGGTGACGAGCGCCGAGCCCGTGCCGCCGCGCTCCATGATCTGCGCCCGGATGGTCTGGTCCTTGCCGACGATGCCGAAGCGCGGCGCTTCCAGAAGCTTGATCTGCCGGTCGCGCTCGTCCGGGCGGCCGGTGATGAGGGCGTGGAGCGGCGCCTTGAAGCCGAGGCCTTCCACGGAGGAGGGAATGTCGTGCACGACGCCGTCGGTGACGAAGATGACGCCGGCGAGCCGGTCCGGCGGCACGTCGGCCAATCCGTTGGACAGGGCGGTGAACAGGCGCGTTCCGTCGTCGCCGTTGCCGTCATCGGCCTCGATGAAGCGGGGCTCCACGTCGGCGAGCGAACCGAAGCGCCGCTCCAGCTCGGCTCTGACCCGGTCGGTCATGGCCGGCCGGTCGCCCAGCGTCTGCGAGGTCGAGCGGTCCATGACCACCGCCACGATGTCCTTCACCTTCTCCCGGTCCTCCTGCACCAGGGCCGGGTTGGCGAGGGCGAGGAGCACGAGCCCGAGGGCCACCGCCCGCAGGATCGCCACGGGACCGCGGGACACCAGCGCCAGGATCGCCATGAGGGCGACGACCGCGCCGAGGGCCCAGAGGGCGTAGGTCGGGACAAGGGGGGAGAAGCCGATCGAGAGCAAAGATGATCCCCTTACTGCCCGAGGCGTTCGAGCAGGGCCGGCACGTGCACCTGATCGGCCTTGTAGTTGCCGGTCAGCGCATACATGACGATGTTGACGCCGCTGCGATACGAGAATTCCCGCTGGCGCGGGTCGCTGCCGACGACCGGGTAGAGCCACTCGCCCCGCTGGCCCACGGCCCAGGCGGCAGCGAGGTCGTTGGACGTGATGATGATCGGCGAGACGCCGTCACCCGAGCGGGCGGGACGACTGGCTTCGCCCTCGGGGGCCGGCGGCAGGGCCTCGACCCAGGTCTGTCCCGTGGCGTAGCGGCCGGGGAAGCTGTCGAGGATGTAGAAGGTCTTGGTCAGCACGTGGTCGGACGGCACGGGCTCGAGCTCGGGAATGTCGAGGCTCGCCAGCATCCGGCGCAGGTATTGCCCTTCCGCCGTCGGGGCGCCGTCCGGGCGGTTGCCGAAGGCATCGCGGGTGTCGAAGATCACCGTGCCGCCGCCCTTCATGAACGCGTCGAGCCGCCGGATCGCGGCCTCCGACGGGGCCGGCCGCGACGCGACGATGGGCCAGTAGATCAGCGGGTAGAAGGCCACCTCGTCCCGCGACAGATCGATGCCGATGGGCTCGCCGGGCGACAGGGCCGTGCGCTGGCTCAGCACCTGCGTCAGTCCCGCCAGGCCCGCCTTGCTCGTGTCGTCGACCTGCGAGTCGCCCGTGATGACATAGGCCAGGCGCGTCACGAGTGCCGGATTGGTGCTCTCCATCGTCATGGACGACCGGCGCTCCTGCGCGCTTGCGTCGGGGGCCGGGTTGAGGAGCAGGAACGCCCCCAGGACGATGGCTGCCGTCGCACCGGCCCGGCGCAGGCGGCCGGTGAGGTTCGACAGGTGCCCGCCGAGCCACAGGGACGCGAGGGTGTCGATGAGCAGGAGTGCCAGGGCGACCATGAAGAGCGGCGTGCGCAGGTCGATGGTCTGCGCTCCGGCGAGCGGAGCGATCCGCGCGTTGAGGGGGGTGTAATTCAGCGGCGCGAGCCGGTCGCCCGGCAGGAGCGCATTCACCGCGAGGCTCGAATCCACCGGCCCGTAGAAGCCCGGCGGATGCTCTCCCGTCGCGCGCTCCGCATAGTTGCGCGGAATGGCACGGGCGGTCGCCGGAGGCGAGGCGTAGATGCCGTATCCGTCGAGGGTCAGTCGTGGGGCCACGGTCTCGTTCTCCGCATTGCGGGCTTCCGCATTCACGTCGCCGGGCGCGCCCGCGAGAGCCGTGGTCCGGCGCAGCATGTCGACGAAGAGACCCGACAGGGGCAGGTTCGACCAGGTGGTGTCGGCGGTGACGTGGAAGAGCACGATCAGGCCGTCGCCGCGCTTGTCGGCCGTGACGATGGGCGTGCCGTCGGCGAGCGACGCCCAGGTTTTCGCCGGCAGGTCGCCGTCCGGCT
Organism: Microvirga calopogonii; assembly: GCF_003347665.1. Taxonomy (GTDB): domain Bacteria; phylum Pseudomonadota; class Alphaproteobacteria; order Rhizobiales; family Beijerinckiaceae; genus Microvirga; species Microvirga calopogonii. The sequence continues at coordinate 30,355 of NZ_QDGA01000018.1, read as the reverse complement.
CCGCGAGGATCTGGCGGCGGATGCCGATTTCCTCCGGTACCGGGAGGCCGAAATAGGGGCTTTCGCGGGTGAAGGGCGCGAAGGTCTTCGGCGTATCCCACGAGAGCGTGCCGCCCAGGCTGCGGCCACCCCGCCGCAGGCGTACCGGCACGAGTTCGTCGTTTCCGGCGGCGAGCCTTGAGCCCGCGAAACGCAGCAGCATGCCGCCGCGCTCGACGAAGGCCGTGACCTTGCCGAGTGTTTCCTGATCGAGTCCGCCCACATCGGCGAGCACGAGAACGGACACCTGCTCGTCGATGAGCTGGTTCACCGCGTCGGCGACCGCGCCGCGCCCGTTGCGGATCTCCGAATAGGGCGCCAATGCGCGCTCGATGTAGTAGAGCGGCGAGAGAAGAGGCTGCGCTTGGTCGGAGGTCCCGCCGAAGACGAGGCCGACGCGGCGGCGCTTGCCGCGCTCGTCGAGAAGATGCACGGCACCGGCGGATCCTTCGCCGAGGATCTCGACGCGCGCGATGGCGTTGCGGATCTCGGTCGGAAGGTCGAACGCGACACTCGTCTCGGTTGCATTCGGATCGAAGGAATAGCGCATGTCGGCGAGCGGCAGGCTCTTGAGATCGAGGGCGCGCACCGTGCCGGCATCGCGTCCGTTCGGCTCGGGCCGCACGAGCCTGACGTTGAGCTGACCGCCGGCATTTTCCACGCCGGCAATGGCGAGGGCGGGAGCGCGCTCCTCCTTCAGAACGGTGATCCGCTGCCCGTTCGCCATCTGCGCCAAACCGTCGATGAAGCCCTGACCGTCAACGCCGGCGACCCCGTCGCTGATCCAGACAATGTTGACCTCGGGCGTCGATTCCAGGAACCGCCTGATGGACTCGAGATGGGCTTGCCGGTCCTGCAGATGCGGCTGGGGCTTGAGGGAGCGCAGCCGCTCCAAAGCGGTGGCCGGGCTGGTGGGCTCGATGGCGGCGGGTGCTTCCGCGGTTGCCACGAGCGCGACGGTGCGTCCGTTTCGCCCCGCCGCCTCGATGCGCTCGGAAGCGAGGTTCATGCGGTCGCGCCAGTCGTGCGCGGCGGCAAAGCCGTTGTCGAGCACCATCAGAAGCGGCGAGCGGTTGTTGTCTTCCGCCAGCGGGTTCCAGATCGGACCGGCCGCCGCGAGGATGAGGAACGCGGCGAGCAGAAGCCGCAGCAGCAGGAGCCACCAGGGCGTGCGCGCGGGCAGCTCCTGCTCGGGCCGCAGGTCGGCCAGAATCTTGAGAGGCGGAAAATCCACGCGCTTCGGCTGCGGCGGCGTAATGCGCAGAAGCAGCCAGATGGCTGGCAGGGCCGCAAGGGCCGTCAGGACGAGCGGGACGGTGAAGGTCAGGGGAAGGCCGAACATCGTTCAACGCCCTCCCACGCCGATGCCGCGCGACGTCGACACCAGGGTCATGATGCGGAGCGCCGCTTCGCTGGCGGGACGGTCGGTGCGATGGATCGTCAGGGTCCAGCCGCGGCGGCGGGCGAGCGCCTGAAGCTCCTCCCGGTGCTGCTCGATCCGCAGGCGATAGGCCCGGCCCCAGGAGATCGCATCGCCGATGCGCAGGGAAACACCGTCCTCGAGATCGTGCAGGACCGCCTGTCCCTGGAACGGGAAGGTCTCCTCGACGGGATCGACGATCATCACGAGGTGCCCCCGGGCCCCGCGCGACGAGATGGCCTCGACCATGGCGGTGATGTCGGGCATGGGCGACAGGAAATCGCTGATCAGCACAGCCTCGTGCTGCGGTGCGACGGGCGCCTGCGGCGGCAGGTCCTCCTCGAGGGCGGAGCGGTCATTCACCAGGTTCTGGGCCATGGCCTCCGCAATGCGCCGGGTGGCGCGCGGCGGCATGAGGCCCAGCATGCCGACCCGTTCACCGGCTTCGACGAAGCAGTCGGCAAGCGCAAGTCCGAGCACGATGGCGCGTTCGATCTTGGGTGCCTGCGCCAGATCCGAGACGTAGCCCATGGAGGCGGAACGGTCGATCCAGAACCAGACCGTCTGGGCCGTTTCCCACTCGCGCTCGCGCACATAAAGCCGGTCGTCCCGGGCGGAGCGGCGCCAGTCGATCCGCTGCGCCGCCTCTCCGGTCACGAAGGGGCGGAACTGCCAGAAGGTCTCGCCGGTGCCGGCGCGGCGGCGGCCGTGGATGCCGTGCGCGAGGTTGGCGGCCACGCGCCTGGCCTCGAGCACGAGATGCGGCATGCGGCCGGCCAGGGCGAGCGCGCTCTCGGTTTCGCTGCGTCCCGGCGAGCGGGCGCTTTCGGGAAGGACCCGGACACGGGCCATGACGATGATCCTAGCCTGCCAGCCGCGAGGTGAGCCGGCCGACGACGCTCTTGATCGTTTCGCCATCGGCCCGGGCGGAGAAGGTCAGCGCCATGCGGTGCTTGAGAACCGGTTCGGCGAGCGCCACCACGTCGGCGATGGAGGGGGCCACACGGCCCTCGATCAGCGCGCGGGCGCGCACCGCCAGCATCAGGGCCTGGCTGGCACGGGGGCCGGGCCCCCATAGGATCTTGTCGGTCACGCCGTCGACGCCGTCGCCTTCGGGGCGGGCCGAGCGGACGAGATCGAGGATCGCATCGACCACGCTCTCGCCGACCGGCAGGCGGCGGACGAGCCGCTGGGCGTTCATGAGAGCCTCGGCATTCATGACCGCCTGGGGCCTGTGCTCATCGGCGCCCGTCGTCTCGATCAGGATGCGCCGCTCGGCATCGCGGGTCGGATAGCCCACGTCGATTTCGAGCAGGAAGCGGTCGAGCTGGGCCTCGGGCAGGGGATAGGTGCCTTCCTGCTCGATGGGGTTCTGGGTCGCGAGCACATGGAACGGCTGCGGCAGGTCGTGCCGCTCGCCGCCCACGGAAACGTGATGCTCCTGCATGGCCTGGAGCAGGGCCGACTGGGTGCGCGGGCTCGCGCGGTTGATCTCGTCGGCCATCAGGAGCTGGGCGAAGACCGGCCCCTTCACGAAGCGGAAGGAGCGGCGCCGGTCGGCGCCCTCGTCGAGGATCTCGGAGCCGAGGATGTCGGAGGGCATCAGGTCCGGCGTGAACTGGATGCGGCGGGCGTCGAGGCCCAGCACGGTGCCGAGCGTCTCCACGAGCTTCGTCTTGGCGAGGCCCGGAACGCCCACGAGAAGGCCGTGGCCGCCTGCGAGAAGGGTGATCAGGGTCAGGTCGACCACGTCCTCCTGGCCGAAGATGACCGTGTGAATGGCCTCCCGGGCGCGGCCGACAGTCTCAAGGGTCGCCTCCGCGTTGCGGATGATCGCGTCGTCCAATGCGGTAGGCGCTTGAGCAATGCTGGCCGTCATGAGGTCACTCTCCTCGTTCGCAATTGCCCCCGGTAGCTAGTCTGCCTTTGTTCCGTGTCGAGATGCAAGGGTCGTTGCGCCGCATCATCGGAGGGAACGGAGTGGACGGGACAGCCGGGGACTCTATGCTCTAAAGCATCGGACCCAAAAGTGGACCCACTTTTGGGATCGGATCCGATGCTTCTTCCTAAAGTGTGTGCATCGTTGATGCGGAAAACCGGGTCCACTTTTCCGCACGATGCACTAGCAAGTAACAATCAGCGGCCGTTCGTCGATCCATAAGTTCAAGATTCCTGTTCACGCTTGCGTCATGACCGAACATTCATCCCCCATTCCCGGCAATGCCCTGGCCCGTCTCGCCGAGGCGCTCGGGCCTGAAGCCAAACGCAAAGGACCGCCGCCGGTCGAGCGCTGGAACCCGGCCTATTGCGGCGAGATCGACATGCGCATCGCTGCCGACGGAACGTGGCACTACATGGGCACGCCCATCAACCGCCCGGCTCTCGTGAAGCTGTTCTCGACGGTCCTGCGCAAGGATCCGGAGCGTTATGTGCTCGTCACCCCGGTCGAGCGGGTCGGGATCACGGTCGAGGATGCGCCGTTCCTCGCGGTCGAGATGGCCGTGGAGGGCGAAGGCGACGGCCGCCAGATCGCCTTCCGCACCAATGTGGACGACCTCGTGCAGGTCGGGCCGGAGCACCCCTTGCGCTTCGACCGGGACGCCCATGGCGGCGTGAAGCCTTACGTTAAGGTTCGGGGTGAACTCTGGGCTTTGGTGACCCGATCCCTGGCGCTGGATCTCGTCGCGATGGGTGAGGAACGGCACTTGGACGGCGTTGGCAGCTTCGGTGTCATGGCCAATGGTATCTTCTTCCACATGGCTTCCATCGACGAATGGGGCGCACTCTGATGCGCCTTGCCCCCCATGATGCGCCCGATTTCCTGACCCGTGCGGTCGAGCGGCTGCGGTCCGAACCGCCGCATCCCGACGAGGCCCTCGCCAATCCGCGGGGGGATCACAGCCTCGACAACGTGCCCCTGGCCCATCCCCTGACGCCCAAGCCGGCGGCGGTCCTCGTTCCCGTGGTCATGCGCGAGGAACCGATGCTGCTTCTGACCGAACGCTCGGCGCATCTGCGCCAGCATTCGGGGCAGATCGCCTTTCCCGGCGGGCGGGTCGATCCCGAAGATGCCTCCGTCCTGGCGGCGGCCTGCCGCGAGGCCATGGAGGAAATTGGCCTCGACAGCCGTTTCATCAGCCCGCTGGGCTACCTCGACGCTTATCTGTCCACCACGAATTATCTCGTCATGCCGGTGGTGGCGCGGGTCTCTCCCTCCTACACCCTCAACCTCAACCACGACGAGGTGGCCGATACCTTCGAGGTGCCGATCGGCTTCCTCATGGACCCCGCCCGTCACGAGCTGCATTCCCGCGAATGGAAGGGCCGGGTGCGCCGCTACTATGCAATGCCCTACGATGGGCGCTACATCTGGGGTGTCACGGCGGGGATCATCCGCAACATGTACGAGAGGCTCTACGGTTCATGACGCGGGCAGTTGTTCAGGGATTGGTACTGTTTTTCCTGCCCTTCGTTCTCTTCGGTGCCTATCTCGTCATCCGCCGCCGCGATCCGTTGTTGTGGTCGCACTGGAGCAGTCAGTCGCTCTGGCTCACCATCGCAGGCCTCGGCTTCGTGGTCCTGTCGCTGATCGTCACGGGCCTCGTGGACGAGCGCCGGACCGGCGCCTATGTGCCGACACATGTTGAGAACGGGCGTGTCATACCGGGACATTTCGAGTGATGGACAATCTCGACGAACGGGCCCTCGCAGGTCTTCTCGAACGCCCGGCGCTGCGCCGCCTCCTTGAGGTCTTCAACGACGACGCGCAGGAGACGCGCATCGTGGGCGGCGCCGTGCGCAACGCCCTTCTCGGCAGGCCCGTGACCGAGGTGGATTGCACCACCACCCTGCTGCCCGAAGCCATCGCGGCACGCGCCGAGGCGGCCGGCTTCAAGGCCGTGCCGACCGGGATCGAGCACGGCACGATCACGGTGATCGTCGAGGGCGAGCCCTACGAGATCACGACCCTCCGCGAGGATGTGGAAACCGATGGGCGACATGCGGTCGTGCATTTCGGCCGCGATTTCGTGCGCGACGCGAGGCGGCGCGATTTCACCATCAATGCGCTCTCGCTCGGCCTGGACGGGCGGCTCCACGATTACACCGACGGGGTTGCGGACCTGAGGGCCCGACGCGTCCGCTTCATCGGCGACGCTCATACCCGCATCCGCGAAGATTATCTGCGCATCATGCGCTTCTTCCGCTTCCACGCGGAATACGCGCAAGGCGATCCGGACCCGGAGGGGCTCGACGCGTCGGGTGCCGAGCGCCAGGGACTGGCGATCCTCTCGAAGGAGCGGATCCGCCACGAACTCCTGAAGCTCATCGTCGCCCGTCGTGCGGAAGACACCATCCGCCTCATGGCCGATCACGGGTTCCTCACGTGGCTTCTCGACGGCGTCGCCGAGTTTGGGCGTTTCAGCCGGGTCGCTGCCTCCGACCGGGACGATCCCGTTCCGATCTGGCGACTGGCCGCGCTCGCCGTCATGGTCGAGGAGGATGCGGAGCGTCTGCGGGAGCGCCTTCGGCTTTCCAACGATGAGCACAAGAAGCTCGCCGCCTATGCCGGCCTCCTGAGCCTGCTCAAGACCTGGGCCTTGCCCCTGGACGCCGCCGCCATCCGCCGCCTGGCGGCGGACCACGATCTCGACACCCTCCGGACCGTTCTCGCTGCCACGGCGGGAGAGCCGCGTCCGGTTGTGCATCCCGAGGCCCGCGAGGCGCTCGACCTGTTTCACGCCGGCGCCGAGCCGGTGCCGGTCTTTCCCTTGCGGGGCGCCGACCTGATCGAGGGCGGTGTTCCGAAGGGCCCCAGGATCGGGCAGCTGCTCGCCCAGGCCCGCCAAGCCTGGCTGGCCGAGGGCTGCCGGACGGACGAGACCTATGCGAAGGATCTGCTCGGGCGGGTTCTGGAGCGGATTTAAGGCCACCTCACCGTCGGCGGCATGGAGGACAGGATCGACGCGATGTTGCCGCCGGTCTTCAGGCCGAAGATCGTGCCGCGGTCGTAGAGCAGGTTGAACTCCACGTAGCGCCCACGCCGCACCTGCTGCTCGATGCGGTCTTCCTCCGTCCAGGGTTTGGTGACGTTGCGCCGGACGATCTCGGGATAGACCTTGAGGAAGGCCTCGCCCACCTGGCGGGTGAAGGCCAGGTCCTCATCCGGGCTTCCGGTCCAGTGGTAATCGTAGAAGATGCCGCCGATGCCGCGCGGCTCGTTGCGGTGCTTGAGGAAGAAGTACTCGTCGCACCACGTCTTGTACTTTTCGTAGGAGCCTTCCGGCGCCTGGGCTCGGCAGGCCTCTTCCATGGCCTGGTGAAAGGCGACCGTGTCGGGATCGTCCTGGGTCCGCCGGCGGTCGAGCACGGGGGTGAGGTCCGCCCCGCCGCCGAACCACGCCTTCGTGGTGACGACGAAGCGGGTGTTCATGTGAACCGTTGGAACATTGGGGTTCCAGGGATGGGCGATGAGCGAGATGCCGCCGGCCCAGAAGCGCGGATCCTGATCCGAGCCCGGGATCTGGCCACGGAATTCCGGCGCGAATTCCCCATGTACGGTCGAGACGTGCACGCCCACTTTCTCGAACACGCGGCCGCGCATCATGGACATGACGCCTCCGCCGCCGGGGGCTCCGCTATGGTCCTTGCGCTCCCAGGGCGTACGCTGGAACCGGCCGGGCTCGGAGGCCTCCGCCGGGAGGGGCGCCGTCACCTCGTCCTCCAGGGCCTCGAACGCGGCGCAGATCCGGTCGCGCAGGGTGGCGAACCAGCGGGGAGCCTCCGTCTGCAGGCGCTCGATGTCGGCTTTGTCGGTCATGATGTCGCTTCAGGTTTCTGGAAGAGAAGGATGAGGAAAGGCGTTCGTCTGCCGTAGCGCCTCGCCGAGGATCATGGCGGCGGTCACGGCGACGTTGAGGGAGCGCAGGCCGGGCTGCATGGGAATGACCACGCGGGCATCGGCTGCTTGGTGGACCTCCTCCGGCACGCCGGCGGATTCGCGACCGACCAGGATGATGTCGTCGGCCCGATATGCGAAATCGGCGTAAGGAACGGCGCCCTTGGTCGTGGTCAGGATCAGGCGGCCCTTGGATTCCCGCCGCCAGTCCTCGAAGGTGCGCCAGGAGATGTGCCGCGTGATCGCCACGTGGTTGAGATAGTCCATCCCGGAGCGGCGCAGGTTCCGGTCGGAGACGTCAAAGGCCGCGGGTTCGATGATGTCCACCGGCACGCCGAGGCAGGCGGCGAGGCGCAGCATGGTGCCGGTATTCTGTGGGATGTCCGGCTGGTAGATGGCGAGACGGGGCATGGGCCCCTCATCGGGTCATCGGGCCCCGTCGTCAAGGGAGCTCTTGAGGGCGCAACCGCGGCGGCATTTTGCGCCACAGGCTGGAACAACTCCAATCCGGCTATGGACAGCCGGGCTTGGCCGTGCCAAAGAGCCACCGCGCGGCGACTCCCAGTCGCATTGCGCGCGCGTCGCCGCGCATGCTTGTTCCATTGTGGACCTCGTGTGCCAAATGCCTTGGTTCCCAAGGTATTGCCGATGCGCGGTTCTCGTTTTTTGACCAATGCTGGAGAGCCAAGTGGCCGAGACCACCACTCATGTCGCTGAGCCGACACGGCGCGATTTCCTCTACATCGCCACGGGCGCAGCTGCCGTTGTCGGCGGAGCCACCCTGGTATGGCCCTTCGTGCAGTCCCTGGCGCCCGACGCGGCGACGGTGGCTGCCGGCGCCCCCGTCGAGGTGGACCTGACCCCGATTGCCGAAGGGCAGATCGTCAAGGTTTTCTGGCGCGGCAAGCTGATCTTCATCCGTCACCGCACGGCCGAGGAGATCAAGGCCGCCGAGGACGTGAACGTCGCCTCCCTGCGCGATCCGCAGCCCGACTCGGCCCGCGTGAAGGAAGGCAAGGCCCAGTGGCTCATCGTTTACGGCAACTGCACCCATCTCGGCTGCGTGCCGCTCGGCCAGCAGGGTGAGTATCATGGCTGGTTCTGCCCCTGCCACGGCTCGATCTTCGATACCTCCGGGCGCGTCCGCGGCGGCCCGGCGCCGATCAACCTGCCGATTCCGCCCTATACCTTCGCGTCGGACACGAAGATCGTGATCGGCCAAGAAGCCACGGCGTAACTGAAAGCGACGATCAGGCGATATCCATGAGCGCACATCCCACAACTTACGTTCCCAAGAGCGCCTTCGGTAAGTGGTTCGAGAGCCGTTTGCCCATCGCAGGCCTCATTCATTCGTCCTTCATTGCGTTCCCGGTTCCGCGGAACCTGACCTATTTCTGGACCTTCGGCGCCATCCTGGTGTTCATGCTCGTCGCGCAGATCGTGACCGGCGTGTTCCTGGCGATGTACTACACCCCGAACGCGGGCCTCGCCTTCCAGTCCGTCGAGCACATCATGCGCGACGTGAACTACGGCTGGCTGATCCGCTACCTGCACGCCAACGGCGCATCGATGTTCTTCGTCGCCGTCTACGTCCACATCTTCCGGAACTTCTACTACGGCTCCTACAAGGCGCCCCGCGAGGTTCTCTACATCCTCGGCGTGATCATCTTCCTCCTGATGATGGCCACCGCCTTCATGGGCTACGTGCTTCCCTGGGGCCAGATGAGCTTCTGGGGCGCCACCGTGATCACGAACCTCTTCTCGGCGATCCCTGTCGTCGGCGAGACCATCGTGAGCTACCTCTGGGGCGGCTACTCGGTGGGCAACCCGACGCTCAACCGCTTCTTCTCCCTGCACTACCTGCTGCCCTTCATGATCGCGGGCGTCGTGATCCTGCACATCTGGGCGCTGCACGTGCCTGGGCAGAACAACCCGACCGGCATTCCGATCAAGTCGGGCAAGGACGCGGTTCCCTTCACCCCCTACGCGACGATCAAGGACGTGTTCGCCGTCGTCGTGTTCATGATCTTCTTCGCCTACTGGGTGTTCTACATGCCGAACTATCTCGGCCATGCGGACAACTACATCCCGGCGAACCCGGCCGTGACGCCCGCGCACATCGTTCCGGAATGGTACTTCCTGCCGTTCTACGCGATCCTGCGCGCCATTCCCGACAAGCTCGGCGGCGTGATCGCCATGGGCTCGGCCATCGTGATCTGGTGCTTCATGCCCTGGCTCGACACCTCCAAGGTGCGCTCCACGGCCTACCGCCCGCTCTACAAGCAGTTCTTCTGGATCTTCGTGGTCGTGTGCTTCCTGCTCGGCTGGCTGGGTTCCCGCCCGGCCGAGGGCTGGTACGTGATCGCGTCCCAGATCTGCACGGTCTACTACTTCGCCCACTTCCTGATCATCCTGCCGGTGCTCGGCTTCGTCGAGCGTCCGCTGCCGCTGCCGAATTCGATCCTCGAATCCGTCATGGGCGTTCAGAACGGCGGAGCGGGCATTCCGGCCGGCGCCAATCCCGAACCGCATTCCAAGGGCTGACGCGAGAGTCGAGGAAACAGAAACTATGATGAAGCGTACTCTTCTCATCGCAGCCGCCGTCCTCGGCCTGGCCGCTCCGGCCTTCGCGGCCGGCGAGACCCCGGTCCCGCCAGCCCAGAAGTGGAGCTTCCAGGGACCGTTCGGCACCTTCGACCGGGCCCAGCTCCAGCGCGGCTTCAAGGTCTACCGGGAGGTCTGCGCCTCCTGCCACTCCTTGAACTACGTGGCCTTCCGCAACCTGCACCAGCCCGGTGGTCCGGAGTTCTCCGAGGCCCAGGTCCGTGCCCTGGCGGCGGAATACAAGGTCCAGGACGGTCCGAACGAAGCCGGCGACATGTTCGAGCGTCCCGGCCGCCCGGCCGATCGCTTCCCGGCTCCGTTCCCGAACGAGAATGCCGCCGCGTCGGCGAATGGCGGCAAGGCTCCGCCGGACCTGTCCCTGATGCCCAAGGCCCGCACCTACGAGCGCGGCTTCCCTTGGTTCATCACCGACGTGTTCCGCCAGTATTCCGAGAACGGCGCTGACTATGTGACGGCGCTGCTCACCGGCTACGAGGAGGCTCCGCAGGGCTTCACCGTGCCCCAGGGTGGTCACTACAACCACTACTATCCGGGCCACGTGATCGCGATGCCGAAGCCGCTCAGCGACGGCCAGGTCGAGTACCCGAAGAACGAGGCCGGCCAGCCTCAGGTGCCCGAGACCGTGGAGCAGTACGCCCGCGACGTGACGGCCTTCCTGATGTGGACGGCGGAACCGCACCTCGAAGCACGCAAGCGCCTCGGCTTCCAGGTCATCCTGTTCCTGATCGTCCTGTCGGGCCTGCTCTACTTCACCAAGAAGAAGGTCTGGGCCCGGGTGGGCGGCGAGGTCGAAGGCCACGCCACGCCTCCGATGACGCACAATCCCTAAAGACCAGGATCAAGGCCCCGAAGCGGGGCCTTTTTCTTTTTGGTGCCAAGGGGAGCCTCTAAGGCTGGTGCCAAGGGGATGACATCCTCTGCCGTCATGGCCGGGCTTGTCCCGGCCATCCCGTTTCCGTAGAGCGCTGCGCTCTTCCGATCGAGATCAACGGAAGCGGCTCAGTCTTCGGTCTGTCCTAAAGGATTTGCCCGAACCGCTAGAGCATCGGACTCAAAAGTGGACTTGCACTTTTGGGATTCATCCGATGCTCCACTCTTTGAAGAGCGCATCGTTCGGGACGGATCCAGCGGGCCGCGCTAGCGAAAACCGGGTCCACTTTTCGCTGACGCGGCCCTCCGGGTCCGCACGATGCGCTAGTGACAGGATGCCAGGCCGAGTTTATCCCGATCCCATGTTGCAGACGATCGCCGACGATATCTGGGGCCTGCCCTGCCTCGCCTACCATGTCCAACCCAGCCTGGAGCCCGAGACCAGGGAGGCCTTCGCGGAGGTTCAACGGAGCTTCGTGGAACTCTGGCCCGAGCCCCTGCATGTGGGTCCGAAGCCCGGGCTGCATGTCACCATCTATCCGCTGGTGATGGTGAAGGGCGATTTCGACAAGGACGCCTACTGGCGTAGCATCGCCCGGCAGGCCAAAGACATCCTGGAGGAGCTCTGCACAGGCCATCCGGCCCTGGAACTGCGCTTCAACCGCCTCAAGGTCACAAACACGGCCATCATCGCAACCGCCAGCGAGGAGACCGGCCTGATCGACGCCATCCGTCAGAGGATCGTCAACGAGATCCCGCCGCCGCCGGGCCAGAAGCCGATCATCTACGACCTGATCCATTCGACCCTGGCGCGCTACCGGACGAATGCCGCCATACCGGACGACGCGGTCGCACGAATCGAGAGCCTGCCCGTTTCCATCACGGCGCCTGTCCGACAGATCAGGCTCGTGCGCGAGACGCTCTTTCCCTGCCTCGTGACGGACGAGATCGCCGCAATCCCTCTGACCGGACAGGGGGCCTAGGCGAGCGGGAGGCTTGGGGCAAGCCGTGCCGTCGGCTATGAAGAACCGTGAGTCCAAGGCAGGCGAGGACGTGAGATGGCGAAGGCGGTTCTAGGCATCATCGGCGGATCGGGGGTTTACGACCTGCCGGGGCTCGAGGATATGCGCGAAGTGCGCATCGACTCGCCATGGGGCGAGCCGTCGGACGTGCTGCGCATCGGCCGTATCGGCAAGACCGAGATCGCCTTCCTGCCGCGCCACGGGCGCGGCCATCGCCTGTCGCCGTCCGACATCAATTACCGGGCCAATATCGACGTGATGAAGCGCGCCGGCGTCACCGACCTGATCTCGGTTTCGGCCTGCGGCTCGTTCAAGGACGAGTATTATCCAGGCTTCTTCGTGCTGGTGGACCAGTACGTGGACCGCACCCACAGGCGCGAAAGCTCGTTCTTCGGCCGGGGCTGCGTCGCCCATGTGCCCATGGCACACCCGGTCGGGCCCGTGCTGCGCCAGCGCATCGCCGATGCGGCGGTGGCCGAGAAGATCCCGTTTACCATCGGCGGCACGCTCGTGTGCATCGAAGGTCCGCAATTCTCCACCTATGCCGAGTCGATGACCTACAAGAATCTCGGCTACGACGTGATCGGGATGACGGCGATGCCCGAAGCCAAGCTCGCCCGCGAGGCCGAGATCACCTATGCGACCGTCGCGATGGTGACCGACTACGATTGCTGGCATGAGGAGCACGACAACGTGGACGTGGCCTCCGTGGTCGCCGTCGCGCACCAGAACGCCACGAAGGTCGCTGGCCTGATCGCCCGCGTCGCCCGGGACTTTCCGGCTGAGCATGAGCCTTGTCCCGTCGGTTCGGACCGGGCCCTCGATGGCGCCATCATGACGGCTCCCTCGGCTCGCGATCCCGAGCTTCTGAAGAAGCTCGACGCAGTGGCAGGCAGGGTTCTGAAGGCGGCGGTCTAGCGCATCATCCAGCCCATGTGGCCGACGCCGAAGATTGCACCGACGATCCAGCTGATAAGCGCCAGGATGAAGCTCACGATGATCGCGGCCGGGATCACCGCGAGTGAAGCCTTGACGAAGAAGAGAACAAGGCTTCCAAAGGGGACGTCGATGTCGGTCAGAACGGTTCGGGAGGGTTGTTCGGCCATGGCACAGCTCCTCGGATAACCTCAACATTTTCACCTATGGCAGGCTCAAACATGGACCAGCGCCTCATCACCGACCTGAAAGCCGCGATCCGGTCGATCCCGGATTATCCGAAGCCCGGCGTCGTCTTCCGGGACATCACGACCCTGCTGGGCGACGCGCGCGCCTTCCGCCGCGCGGTGGACGAACTCGTCCACCCCTTCGCGGGCGGGCGCGTCGACAAGGTGGCGGGGATCGAGGCGCGTGGCTTCATTCTGGGCGGCGCCATCGCGCACCAGCTCTCCTCGGGCTTCGTGCCGATCCGCAAGAAGGGCAAGCTGCCCCACGAGACGGTGCGGATCGCCTATTCGCTCGAATACGGCGTCGACGAGATGGAGATCCATACGGACGCCATTGGCCAGGACGAGCGCGTGATCCTCGTGGACGACCTCATCGCCACCGGCGGCACGGCGGTCGCGGCGACCCAGTTGCTTCGCCAGATGGGCGCCAATATCGTCGCCGCCTGCTTCATCATCGATCTGCCCGATCTCGGCGGCGCAAAGAAGCTGCGCGACCTCGGCGTCGAAGTACGCAGCCTCGTGAGCTTCGAGGGACATTAGAGAGTATCTGTCATCACATGGTCCTCATCCTGAGGAGCCGCGCAGCGGCGTCTCGAAGGAGGTTCCAGTGATCTCTGGAAGCGCCTCGTCCTTCGAGACGCTTCGCTCCTCATGATGAGGCTTGGGACAATTGAGTAAGGGGCACCAAGGAGCCACACAGATGGCAAGTGACCGCCTCCTGGGAACGCTGGAATTCCTGCGGGAAGCGGAGAGGCTCAAGAGCACCCTGCGCAGCGGCTACACGTCGACGGGGCGCCCCGAGAGCACGGCCGAGCATACGTGGCGCTTGTGCCTGATGGCGCTGGTGTTCTCGGACGAATTCGAGAACATCGATCTTCTGCACCTCATCAAGCTCTGCATCGTTCACGATCTCGGCGAAGCGCTGAGCGGCGATATTCCCGCGGTTCTGCAGACGGAAGGCTTCGACAAATCCGCTCAGGAAAGAGCCGATCTGGACATCCTGACCAAGGCCCTTCACCCGGAAAAGCGGGCCGAGATCCTGGCCCTGTGGGAGGAATACGAGGCGGCCTCGTCGCCCGAGGCCATCCTCGCCAAGGGGCTCGACAAGCTGGAGACGATCCTCCAGCACAATCAGGGCCGGAACCCTGCGGATTTCGACTACGCGTTCAATCTCGGATACGGGCAGAAGCACACGTCGGCTCATCCTGTTCTCGCCAGGATCAGAACGATCCTCGACCAGGAAACCAAGGCGCGAGCGGAGGCTTCGAGGGCGGGTTAGTCCCGCCTCTCCCAGAACACCATGCCGTCGAAGGCGAACACCTCGTCTCCGTGCTGGTTCGTGCCCGTGTTGTGGTGGAACACGAGGCCCCAGCCGGGGCGCGACGCGGAGGCGCGCTTGGAGGATACGGTCGAGCGATAGGTGATCGTGTCGCCCGCATAGACGGGCTTGAGCCATTTGAGGTTGGAGAAGCCGGGGGAGGGGCCGAGCCGCGCGGCCCGCGCCCCATGGCTGAGCGCATAGGCGCGGATGCGGTCGCGGTAACCGACCATCTGCTTCATCCAGACGCTCGCCGTATGCCAGCCGGAAGCGCAGAGGCCGCCGAACAGGCTGTCCTTCGCGGCCTCCGCATCCACATGGAAGCGCTGCGGGTCGAATTGACGGGCAAAGCCGATGATGTCGTCGGGGGTAAACGTATAGGTCCCCAGTTCCTCCGTCTCGCCGATCACGAGATCCTCGAAATACGGATTGGAGGAGATGTGCGGCAGCTCCCGCTTGGGTGCGTGGTCCGGCATGGCGGCGGCGGCCGCGGACAGGGCGCCGGGGCCGGATCCCCTGACGGGTTCCGCATCGCGGCGGCCGAACATGATCCAGTTCTTCTGCGCGAAGACGACCTCGTCCTGCTGGTTCAACATCTCGAACTGGAAGCGCACCAGCCCGAGGGAGGGGCGGCTCGCCGAAGGGCGGCTTTCCAGGATCGTCATGCGCGAGCGCAGGGCATCGCCCGGCCTCACGGGCTTCAGCCACTTCACCTCTTCGATCCCCGGTGAGCCCAGGGAGGTGGAATCGAGAATCACCTCGTCGGCCAGAAGGCGCATGTTGATGCTGCAGGTATGCCACCCAGAGGCGATGAGCGTACCGATGAAGCTGTCCTTGGCCGCGATCTCGTCCACGTGGAAGGGCTGCGCGTCGTATTCCTGCGCGAAGGCGAGCAGTGCCTCCTTCGTGACGATGGTGGGGCCGAGCATCCAGGTGGAGCCGGGCGTGAAATCTTCGAAAGCGTAACGGGGCATGGTCTCGATCGATGCGTTTTGAGCGTATCGCCCTAGGGTCAGGCCGGAAGGGGATTGAATTGTCCGGCTGCGTTGTGCGCCAGGCGGATCGGTTCGGGCAAGCGATACTTTGGAGAACAGCGCAGCACGAGTTCCGCGGCCGTGGGGATGTCGGCCAGGTGCCCGGGGGAGATGAACATCGGGTTCTTGGCCGTGCGGGTGCGAAGCGCCACGCCGATGGTCTCCTTGCGGTCGACCAGAGGTGCGGCCGAGCCCTTCTCCTCGCCCAGATCCTTGTAGCGACCGCACAGGAGCGTCTTGCCGCAGCCGATCGTCGGACGCTGCAGCCACAGGCCCATATGGCTGGCGATGCCGATGCGCCGGGGATGGGCGATGCCCATGCCGTCGAAGAGGAACACGTCCGGCTCGGATTTCAGTTTCTCGAAAGCCTCTTCGAGAACAGGCCCCTCGCGGAAGCTCAGGAGGCCCGGAACATAGGGAAAGGGCGTCGGGCGCTGCGCCAGCACGGTCTCGACCGGCAGGAAGCCCGGATAGGTGACCACCACGATGGCCGCCTGGGATTGCTCGTTCTTCACGCTCACGTCGACGCCGGCCACGAGCCTGACCGCATCGAGATCGATGGGCCGGTCGGACACGACCTCCGTTCTCAGCTGCTGCTGAAGGGCGATGGCCTCGGAGGGGGTAAGGTTCCAGTCGTGTCTATGGTGAAGCTGCATGACGTCGCATTGAAGATGACAAGGCGTCAACGCTCAAGGTTTCGGAACGATCCGGATTGATCTGGATCATCGCGCAAGGGACAATTCGTCCTTTATGGGCAGGTTGACCCAGGCCGGGCGCGCGTCCATGTCCGGGGCACATCGAGCAGGAGAAAGGTACCTTGGCCCATTCAGCCGCCACAGGCCGCAGCATCCCGATCATCAGTCCGGCCGAGGGCGTCTCGGAGGGGCTGATCCGCGAGCTCGTGGAGACCTTCTACGACCGGGTGATCCGCGATCCGGAACTCGGCCCCATCTTCCACAAGGCGCTGTCCGGCCGCTGGAGCCGGCACTTGGCGCTGATGGTGGATTTCTGGTCCTCGATTGCGCTCAGGACCGGCCGCTACCAGGGCAAGCCCCAGGCGGCGCATTTCGGCCTTCAGCTGACGCCGGAGCTGTTCACCCGCTGGCTGTCATTGTTCGAGGCAACGGCTCGCGAAATCTGCGAGCCGGATGTGGCGGCCTTCTTCGTGGACCGGGCGCGCCGCATCGCGGAGAGCCTGCAGATCGGCCTGGGGATCGGACCGAAGGCGCTGCACCTCCCCTGAAGGGGCTTTATCGTTCCCACCATTCGAGCTTGTCGGCGCCTCTCTTGGGAAGCAGGGCCGAAATGCCGATCATGAGAAAGCCGCAGGCCGTGAGTACGCCGACGAAGAATTCGGCCTGGCCGAGCCCGGGAGAGACGAAGGTATCGAATAAAGCCTGCATGGATCACATCCTTGATGCGGGCTTTGTCGCATGGCGGCCCTGAACGGACGAAAAAGCGCGCGTTCAGGAAATTGTCAGGTTGGGGAGGGGGCTCTCGACCCTTTTTATTATCACCGGCCTCGTGCCGATAATCTCGCTTCTCACACCTCCGACCTCATCCTGAGGAGCCTGCGCAGCAGGCGTCTCGAAGGATCGTCCAGAGATCACGGGAGGCGCCCTCGTCCTTCGAGACGCCGCCTGTGGCGGCCCTCAGGATGAGGGCTCAGGTTGGTGTGGGTTCGCAAACCAGCATTTCAGAATACGGATGGAACCGTGGTGGTCAGGACGCAAATGGCCGGCACGAGGCCGGCCATGAGGAAGGAACGCCCGAGGTTTTAGGTATTGAACCGGAAGTGCATCACGTCGCCGTCCTGCACGGTGTATTCCTTGCCTTCCAGCCGCAGCTTGCCCGCATCGCGCGCGCCTGCTTCGCCCTTGAGGACGGTGTAGTCCGCATAGGCGATGGTCTCGGCGCGGATGAAGCCCTTCTCGAAATCCGTATGGATCACGCCGGCGGCGGCAGGAGCCTTGGTGCCCCTGGTGATCGTCCAGGCGCGGGCTTCCTTGGGACCGACGGTGAAATAGGTGATGAGGCCCAGCAGCTCGTAGCCGGCGCGGATCACGCGGTTGAGGCCGGGCTCCTCAAGGCCCACGGCTTCGAGATATTCCTTCTGCTCGTCGGGCGGCAGAACGGCGATCTCGCTCTCGATCTTGGCCGAGACGACCACGGCCTTGGCGCCTTCCTCCTTGGCCCGCTCGAACACGCGCGCAGAAAATTCGTTGCCCTTGTCGGCCGAGGCTTCCTCGACGTTGCAGACGTACAGAACCGGCTTGGAGGACAGGAGGCCGAGCATCTGGAACAGGCGCTCCTCCTCGGGCTTGCGCTCCACCATCCGGGCGGGCTTGCCGTCGCGAAGAAGCGGCAGGGTGCGGTTGACGAGGTCGAGGGTTTCCTTGGCTTCCTTGTCGTTGCCCTTGGCCTTCTTCTCGAGCGCGGTGACGCGCTTCTCGAGGCTGTCGAGATCGGCCAGCATCAGCTCGGTCTCGATGGTCTCGATATCGGCGATCGGGTCGATCTTGCCCTCGACATGGGTGATGTCCGTGTCCTCGAAGCAGCGCACCACATGAGCGATGGCGTCGACCTCGCGGATATTGGCGAGGAACTGGTTGCCGAGGCCCTCACCGCGCGAAGCGCCGCGCACGAGGCCCGCGATGTCCACGAAGGTGAGGCGGGTCGGGATGATCTGCGCCGAGCTTGCGATGGAAGCGAGCTGGTCGAGCCGCTCGTCCGGCACGGCCACGTCGCCCACATTGGGCTCGATGGTGCAGAACGGATAATTGGCGGCCTGCGCGGCCGCGGTCTGCGTCAGCGCGTTGAAGAGGGTGGACTTGCCCACGTTCGGCAGGCCAACGATGCCCATCTTGAAGCCCATGGCCTCACTCCTTGTGTCTGGCCGGTCGAGCGCCGGCGTGAAATCTCAACGATCAGCGGCCTTTTCGCCGGGCCGCTTCACGTCCGTCCAGCCTCTTGCCTCCATGGCGAGGTGGACCCTGTTCTGAAAACTTCCGTCCTCTCCCTTGGCGAGGAGGGCGGCGTTGTCCGCGATGATCCGGCACAGGTCGTTGACCCAGGCCTCTTCGCTCTTCCCGAAATCGCCCAGCACGTGATTCTGCACGAGCGCCTTGTGGCCCGGATGTCCGATGCCGAGGCGCACGCGGCGGTAATCGTTGCCGCAATGGGCCGAGATCGAGCGCAGGCCGTTATGGCCGGCATTGCCGCCACCGATCTTCACGCGCAGCTTGGCCGGGGGGAGGTCGAGTTCGTCGTAGAAGACCGTCACGTCGTGCAGCGGGATCTTGAAGAAGTTCTGCGCTTCTCCCACCGCCTGGCCGGACAGGTTCATGTAGGTCTGCGGCTTGATCAGCAGAACCTTCTCGCCGCCGATCACCGCGTCGGCCGTTTCCGCATGGAAACGCTTGCGCCAGGGCCCTGCGTTGTGCGCACGCGCGATCTCGTCCACGGCCATGAAACCGATATTGTGGCGGTTCCTGGCGTAGCGCGATCCGGGATTGCCGAGGCCGACGAAGAGGCGCATCGCTTGTCCTGCTCATAAGAAACGCTCCGGCCTTGCGGTCGGAGCGTCGAAGCCTATCGATGGGCTTGAACGCCCGATCGCGCCAGTTAGGCGGCGGCAGTGCCTTCGGCAGCTGCCGGAGCCGCTTCCTCTTCCTTCAGGCCGGTCGGGGCCACGACGGTGACGAGGGTGACGTTCTCGGCCGAGGTCGCCTTGGCGCCGTTCGGCAGCTTGATGTCGTTCAGGTGGATCGAGGAGCCGATGTCGAGACCATCGACCGAAGCCTCGATGTAGTCCGGGATCGAGTCGGACGGAACGAGCAGTTCCACCGAGTGCTCGACGATCTGGAGAGCGCCGCCGCGCTTCAGGCCCGGGCTCTTCTCCTGGCCGACCACGTGCACCGGAACCACGACCTTGATCGCCTGACCCTGCGCAAGGCGCAGGAAGTCGACGTGCACGGGAAAGTCGCGCACCGGGTCGAGCTGGTAGTCGCGCGGAATGGCGCGGACCGTCTTGCCGTCGACGTCGATCTCGAAGATCGTCGTGAGGAAGTGACCAGCGAAGATCAGCTGCTTGGTCTGGTTGAAGTCGAGGGCGATCGCCTGGGCCGGCTGGCCGGCTCCGTAGATGACGGCGGGAACTTGGCCTTGGCGACGAACGGCCCGGGCGGCCCCCTTGCCGGCCCGGTCGCGCGCCACGGCCTTGATCTGCTTAATTTCGCTCATGGTCGTGGTCCTTAAAATGGTGGTTAAAAACCGATGGCCGCCCGGGCTCTTTGAAGAACCAGCCGGCGGCCATGAGGTCCGCGCCCGTGCCTCCAAGGGTGTCGAGCGGGCGCGAGGCGGCTTATAGGGGAAAGCGCCCTGGAATGCAAGAAAGCCGCTTGGTCAGAGGGAATGGCGCGGAGAGGGGGAGCCCCACCGACGTCATGGCCGGCCTTGTGCCGGTGATCACGATCGATTGAAGCGCCGAGTCTCACCGGATCGGGATGACCGGCACGAGGCCGGCCATGACGTAGAGGGACTGCCTTACCGACCATTGACCCCTCACCACCTTCGCGTGTTATCTCCATGACAGAGACGGGCGCACCCGGTTCCGGGGTCTGATAGCCCCTCCTGAAGCGGTCGTCGGCATCGACCGCAAACGATGCCTCCTCGCCCTATGGCCGGGAGGTGTTGGCGCATGTCCAAGGCGAAAGCCCAAAGGTCAATGCGGCCGTCTTCAGGCGGTCTATCAGCTCCCGGCCACCAGCATTCCGCTGGTGGCTGCTTCACTGGGGAGCCGCCAATGGACCCGTCCTACAGCGTTCTGGCCGACGCATTGTCGAAATTTCATGCATCCTCGGACTGGATCAAGGCCCTGTGCCTGATCTCGCTTCCGGCCATGATGCTGGGAGCCTGCTATTGCCTGATGCAGATCTTCAAGGAAGTCGTCCTCGCCTTTCGGAGCCATGGGGAGGCCGTTCACGGCAACCCTCTCTATGCCATCTATCAGACCGAGGACGGACGCTGGATGCTGTATGTGCGTGGCGAGATGCGGGAACTCAAACCTGAGGATTTTTCCAGGTTCGGCACGGAGCCGGCGATCCGGCGGCATTGAGGGGGCTCGTCCGACATGGGCTCTCTCATGTCATCACCGGCCTCGTGCCGGTGATCTCGATTGGACAGGCACGGCGCTTCACAGAAGCGGGAGGGCCGGGACTGATCCCCGGATCAAGTCCGGGGATGGCCATGACAAGGGGAGAGCTTCCCCGGTGTCCCGGCAAGGAATCTTAAGGAAGCACGCTCGCCTAATCGAACAGGCTCGACACCGAGCTTTCCGTCGCCGTGCGGCCGATGGCCTCGCCCATGAGGGACGCGATGGAGATCACGCGGATGTTGTGAGCGACCTTCACGGCTTCGGTCGGCATGATCGAATCGGTGATCACGAGCTCCTTCAGGCGCGAACCCGCAATGCGGGCCACTGCGCCGCCGGAGAGGACGCCGTGGGTGATGTAGGCGTAGACTTCCTTGGCTCCGTTGGCCAGGAGGGCGTCGGCCGCGTTCACCAGGGTGCCGCCGGAATCGACGATGTCGTCGACGAGGATGCAGGAGCGGCCGGACACGTCGCCGATGATGTTCATCACCTCGGACTCACCGGGGCGCTCGCGGCGCTTGTCCACGATGGCCAGCTGGGCGTCGATCCGCTTTGCGAGCGCGCGGGCGCGCACCACGCCGCCCACGTCCGGCGAGACCACCATGCGGTTGCCGCCCTCGAGGTGCTCCTTGATGTCGCGCGCAAGGGTCGGGGCGGCGAAGAGGTTGTCGGTCGGGATGTCGAAGAAGCCCTGGATCTGGCCCGCATGGAGATCCAGCGTCAGCACCCGGTCGACGCCCGCATGGGCGATGAGATTGGCGACGAGCTTGGCCGAGATGGGGGTGCGGGCGGCGGGTTTGCGGTCCTGCCGGGCGTAGCCGAAATAGGGGATCACCGCCGTGATGCGGCGGGCCGAGGCCCTGCGCAGCGCGTCCGTGATGATCAGAAGCTCCATCAGGTGGTCGTTCGTGGGGAACGAGGTCGACTGGATGATGAAGACATCCTCGCCGCGTACATTCTCCTGAATCTCCACGAAGACTTCCATGTCCGCGAAGCGCTTGACCTGGGCCTTGGCCAACGGAACATTGAGATAGGCGGAGATGGCCTCCGCCAGCGGACGATTGGAATTTCCCGCAACGAGCTTCATGCAAGCAACTTTGGCTTCGAGTGACCGATAACACCCGCTGCGCAATGCCATAATCCCTGCACGGCTGGGCGCAAGGCTCTTAGCAGCGTTACGAAGCCGTCACAATACACGGAAGGCTTCCAATCCGCTGCAAGTTTGGCGTGTTGCCATGCACTCACTGCATCGCCACTGCGGGTTCCTCACCTGAGACCTCCGCCGTCTGAATAGGTGCTTCGGGCGCGGCCGCAGCTCCAGAGGCGGTTTCCGACTTCGAAGCCGTCAGGAACTCGGCGATCTCGTCCATGCTGGCCTGCGCCAGCTTTGCGAGCGCGGCCTTGTCGAGCGCCGAGATCGAGGCTGCGGGGACGGGGCTCGATCCGGCCAGGCGCTTGGCCCGGCGCTTCTGGGAATCGAACACGTCCCAGACATAGGCCACCTTGGTTTCCCCATCTTCCGTCGAGGTCGACAGATAGCCGCGGACCCGGTAGCGCGCCTGGGCGCTGGCACCCACGAGATCGACCTTGCGGTCGGTGGCGGCATTGGTCAGTTCGTCGACGAGGGCCGTGCGGATGGGGGCCGGAGCCCCATCGATGCTTTCCAGGGCCACCGGAACACCTTCCGGCGAACCGCCGAGCGGCCCCTGGCAGGCTCCCAAGGCCGCCGTCAGGACCAGGGCGGCCAGCCGCCTCGCATGCTTCGTCCCCGCCATGAGAGCCCCCGTTCTTGTTCTTCGTAACGAAGTATTAAGCTTAACGGAGGCCGCCGTCCAGATCAGCCGCGTCGGCGCAAGGCGAGGGCCACGAAATCGAGCCCGAGCGTCACGAGACCGGCCACCAGTCCCCAGAAGGCCGAGCCGATGCCGAACAGGGTGAGGCCGGAGGCCGTGACCACGAGGGTGACGATGGCCGGAAACCGCTTGGAATCCTCGGAGAGGGCGGAGCTCAGCGCGCCCATGAAGGCTCCCATCAGGGCCAGGCCCGCGACGGTCTTGATCAGTTCGGGCGGCAGCGCGGCGATCAGGCCGATGAGGGCGGCGCTGAACGCGGCGAAGACGAGATAGCTCAAGGCATAGAATGGGCCGACCATCCAGCGCTTCTTCGGGTCCGGGTGCGTATCGGGCCCGGTGCAGATCGCGGCGGAGATCGCCGCGAGGTTGCTCGTATGGGCGCCGAAGAAGGCCGTGACGATCGAGGCCAAGCCCGTCACGGCGAGAATCGGGCTGGAGGGTGGCTCGTAGCCGGAGGCCTTGAGCACCGCGAAGCCCGGCAGGTTCTGCGAGGCCATGGTCACCAGGAACAGGGGCAGGCCGAGCCCAATCAGGGCCGTGAGGTCCCAGGCGGGGGCGATGAAGGTGAGGGTGGAGAGGGTGAGGTCCGACGTGAGCGGCCGGGCCAGACTGCCCCCGAAGGCGATGCCGAGGCCGACGAAAAGCACCGCCAGCACGGCGAGCGCCGGGTTGAACAGGCGAACCACCAGGAAGATGCCGACCAGGGGCAGGACGAGGCCCGGCGCGCCTTGGGCGCTCTGAAAGACGCCCACCACGAACTGCAGCAGGACACCCGCCAGCATCGCGGCGGCAATGGACGTGGGAATGCGTTCGATCATCCGCCCGAACGGCCTGATGAAACCCGCCAGCACGATCAGGCCGCCGGCCAGGAGGAAGGCGCCCACCGCCGCATGGATGGAGATCCCGGTCGAGGCCGCGATTAGGGCGGCACCGGGCGTCGACCAGGCGGTCACGACGGGCATTCGGTAGCGGACGCTCAAGTACCCGGCGGTCGCCGCCATGGACAGGCACAGGGCCGCCACCCACGACGAGGTCTGCGCCGCATCGGCCCCCACCGCCTGGGCGGCCGCGATGATGATGGCGATCGTGCTGCCGAATCCCACCAGGGCCGCGACGACGGCTGACGTGACGATCGACAGGCGCATGATTTGGCTCCGCTGAATTCGCAGGAGCTTAGCCGTTTAGACCGGATGCGGCGGGCGGTCTAGGCAGGCCATCTGCGAAAGGAAACCAGCGAAAAGTAGACTTCTGCCAAGCTAAAACATAATGATGTTATATATCAGACAGGAGTTTAAATAACATGACCTTGACCCGTACCGCACCCGAATGGCAGAAAAGCACTTCGGAAAACAATTACACCCCTTTCGCAGTCCTTGCCGACGGAAATATTGTTGTCCTTCAAGTCAGGTCCGGCGCGGATGCCCAAGACTATATCGGCCAAGTTTACTCTCCTGCCGGAGTAGCGATTGGTCAGAGCTTTCTCATAAAATCTTTTACCGGCGGAAACATTGATTCCCGTGCAGTCAAGGCCCTTCCAGATGGACGCTTCGCAGTTGCTTGGGAATATAAGCCTGACGGATCTCTCGCAACTTCCTACGCGGAAACAGGGATATTCAATTCGGACGGATCGGCCTTCAAAGCTCCCATCCAGATCGGTTCGACCAATGCAAGTTTCCCAAGGCTTACGACCCTTGCCAATGGTGGCTATGCGATGAGCTATGAAGATGGGGGCACCAATACCATCATCTTCGACCGCAATGGTAACCCCGGCACGACTTCTAACATTTCAGCCTGGGATGAGAATTCGATTGCCGGATTGCGAGGCGGCGGCTTTGTCACGGTGGTCGAGGAGGCTGCCGTATCCGAAACGGGAACTGTCATCAAGGCCTATCTGCGGCTTCCCAGTGGCACGGCGACCGAGACCCTTATCAAGAACCTGCCAGACGTTGTAGCTCCTGGACAAGTAGGTCACGTATCTCCCGGAGCCTCAGTTGTTGGTCTCGCGAATGGCAATTTCGTTGTTGCATGGGATGAGGCATATTTAGGTGGGTCGAAGGCAATCAAGGGGCAAATAGTCAGCTCGACCGGAGCGCTCATAGGGGGGGAGGTGATCCTCCACCAAGATGCAGATGGTTCTAGCTATATAGACAGAATTGAGGCATTGCCTGAGGGAGGCTTCATACTAGGCATCGCGGATGTTGATGAAGGTAATATGGATGCCTACATCGGCACCTATTCGGCGACAGGCTCAGTCGTTACGGCGCCAATCCTCGCGCATCAGAGCAGAGACGGCCAGCAATACGGTCTAGATATGGAGGTTCTGAAGGACGGCAGCCTATTGGTGGGCTGGTTAAACTTCGCGCAAGGCCAGTACACGAGTCACTTCCAAGTCTTCAGCACAGGATATGTGGCTCCTCCCGAAACCGATCCATCGGGCTCATTCGGGTTCACGCGCCTCGGCACCAAAGGTAAGGATGTGCTCGTTGGCGGCGAGGGCGACGACAAATTCTATGGCGGCTACGGCAACGACAAGCTCACGGGCCTGAACGGCGCGGACGTGTTCGTGTTCAATTCCAAACTCGGCACAGCCAAGACCGATCGTAAGGTGAACTTCGACACGATCACCGACTTCAAGCCGGGCGAGGACAAGATCTGGCTCGACAACGCGATCTTCAAGAAGCTCGGAAAGGCCGGGACGGAAACGGCGCCCGCCGTGCTGAACAAGAAGTTCCTCAAGCTCGGCAAGCAGGCCGGGGATAAGAACGACTATATCGTCTACGACAAGAAGACCGGCATTCTGTCCTACGATGCGGACGGCTCCGGCGCGAAGGAAGCCATCGAGATCGCCAAGCTGGCGAAGAACCTCAAGTTGAGCCATCTCGACTTCGCCATCGTCTGATCCCTGGCTCCCCCAGTCATGGCCGGCCTTGTGCCGGCCATCCCGATGCCGTGAAGCGCCATGCTTTTCCAATTGAGATCACCGGCACAAGGCCGGTGATGACGTATCGCGGGTTGGACGTTGATCGGCCAACCGCTGAGCGAACTCCGCTCTTCAAGGTCGCGCTCCCCTCGATCTGATGCGGGCACGAGTAACGCCCCCGGCAGAAGGACTTTCCTGCGCGGCCGGGAATGCCTAAATCTCCCCCATGAGTCGCAACACCACCAACGACGTTCCACCCGATATTCTGGACAATGAGGAAGACGACGAATCCGTCGCCGTCGAAAGCGGTTCGGATGTCGAGTTCGACCTGGAGGCCAATCCGGGCTCGGTCCAGCGCGGCACCGAGGTCATCCGGCATTTCTGGACCACCCTTCCCAATGCGCCCGGCGTCTACCGCATGCTCGATGCCAAGGGCGACGTGCTTTATGTGGGCAAGGCGAAGAGCCTGAAGAACCGGGTCGGCTCCTATGCGCGGGGGCAGGCGCACTCCAACCGCATCGCCCGCATGATCGGCGAAACCACCTCGATGGAGTTCGTCACCACGGCGACGGAGACCGAGGCGCTGCTGCTCGAAGCCAACCTCATCAAGCAGCTCAAGCCCCGCTACAACGTGCTTCTGCGTGACGACAAGTCGCTGCCCTACATCCTGCTCACCGCCGACCATGAGGCGCCGCAGCTCGTGAAGCATCGCGGCGCGAGGAAGCGCAAAGGCGATTATTACGGACCCTTCGCCAGCGTCTGGGCGGTGAACCGCACCATCAATGCCCTGCAGCGCGCGTTCCTGCTGCGCTCGTGCAACGACAGCTATTACGAAAACCGCACGCGGCCCTGTCTGCTCTATCAAATCAAACGCTGCTCGGGACCGTGCACGAACGAGATCTCGCGCGAGGATTATGCCGAGCTGGTCTCCGAGGCGCGGGCATTCCTGTCGGGCAAGTCGAACGCGGTGAAGCAGCGCATCACGGACGAGATGCAAGCCGCGGCCGAGGAGCTGGAATTCGAGCGCGCCGCGCGCTGCCGCGACCGTCTGGCTGCCTTGTCGGCCATCCAGGGCGTGCAGGGCATCAACACGCAGTCGGTGGAGGAGGCGGATGTCTTCGCCCTCGACGAGCAGGCCGGACAGTTCTGCGTGGAAGTGTTCTTCTTCCGCAACTGGCAGAACTGGGGCAACCGGGCCTACTTCCCGAAGGCCGACAAGTCGATGAGCCGCGAGGAGGTCCTCAGCTCGTTCATGGCGCAGTTCTACGACGACAAGCCCGCTCCCCGGCTGATCCTGCTCTCCCACGAGATCGAGGATGCCGAGCTCATGGCGGCGGCCCTGTCCACCCGGACCGAGACCAGGGTCGAGATCCACGCGCCCCAGCGCGGCGAGCGGCGCCAGCTCATCGAGTATGCGCTGCGCAACGCCCGCGAGGCGCTGGGCCGACGCCTTGCCGACACGTCCTCGCAGCAGAAGCTTCTCGTGTCCCTGGGGCAGGCCTTCGGATTGTCGAAGGCGCCGCGGCGCGTGGAGGTCTACGACAACTCGCACATCATGGGCACCAACGCGGTGGGCGCCATGGTGGTGGCGGGCGCCAACGGCTTCATGAAGCAGCATTACCGCACCTTCAACATGAAGTCCGAGGACCTGAAGCCCGGCGACGATTACGGCATGATGCGCGAGATGCTGCAGCGCCGCTTCGCCCGCCTGGTGAAGGAGGAGCCGCGCGGCGAGGCCGACCATCAGACCCACGACGATTCCTTTCCCGCATGGCCCGATCTGGTCCTGATCGACGGCGGCAAGGGGCAGCTGGAGGCGGCGCGGCAGGCCCTGGCCGAGGTGGGCGTCAGCGAGGACGACGTGGCCCTGGTCGGCATCGCCAAGGGGCGAGATCGCGATGCCGGGCGCGAGACCTTCTTCAAGCCGGGCCAGCCGCCCTTCAAGATGCCGCCGCGGGATCCCGCGCTTTATTTCGTGCAGCGCCTGCGCGACGAGGCCCACCGCTTCGCCATCGGGGCGCACCGGGCCAAGCGCAAGCGTGAGCTGGTGAAGAACCCGCTCGATGAGATCGCCGGCATCGGGCCCACTCGCAAACGCGCGCTCCTGCACCATTTCGGAACCGTCAAGGCGATCCAGCGGGCAGCCCTGGAGGACTTGATGAAGGCGCCCGGGGTGAATGCCGCAACGGCCCGTGCGGTCTACGACTTCTTCCACGAGCGGGGATAGACATGGATATCGGCTGGAGCGGACAGGCTCGTTTCACATTGCCGTGCGTGCGGAATAGCGGCGGTGCGCAACGGCAGCCCCTCCGATTGACGGACGGACCATCCTTATGCTTCCTGCAGGTGTCATGAAGACCGTTTCCTCCTTGGGCCGCTCGAAGGCTTTCAACCTTGCGAACATGCTGACCTACGGTCGGTTGGTCGCGGTGCCGGCCGTGGTCGGTCTCCTGTTCTGGCCCGAGGACCACTGGTCCCGCTGGCTGGCCCTGTTCGTGTTCGCCTTGGCGGCGATCACCGATTACCTCGACGGCTATGTGGCACGGACCTTTTCCCAGCAATCGGCCCTGGGGCGCATGCTGGACCCCATCGCCGACAAGCTTCTGGTGGCCGCGAGCCTGCTCATGCTGGTCGCCGACGGCACCATCAGGGGGTGGGCGCTCTGGGCCGCCATCGTCATCCTCTGCCGCGAGATCCTGGTCTCGGGCCTGCGGGAGTTCCTGGCCGAGCTGAAGGTGAGCGTACCCGTCAGCCGGGTGGCCAAATGGAAGACGACGCTCCAGCTCGTGGCCCTGGGTTTCCTGATCGCAGGTCCTGCCGGCGAGACGGTGCTGCCCAACAACATCCTCATCGGCACGATCCTGCTCTGGATCGCCGCCATCCTGACGATCTACACGGGCTGGGACTACTTCAAGAACGGCATCCGTCATCTCGTGGACGAGGGCTAGGGTCATGAAGCTCGTCTATTTCGCCTGGGTGCGCGAGCGGGTCGGCAAGACCGACGAGCAGGTGGCCCTGCCGGAGGGCATCGATACGGTGGCCGATCTGGTGCGCTGGCTGAAGGGCCGGGGCGAGGAATACGAATATGCCTTCGAGAACGAGGGCGTCGTCCGCGCCGCCGTCGACCATGTCCACGTGAAGCCCGACGCCCGGATCGCCGGCGCCCGGGAGATCGCTTTCTTCCCGCCGATGACGGGAGGCTAGAGCATCGTGCGGAAAAGTGGACCCGGTTTTCCGCCCCGAACGATGCGCTCTTCAGAGAGTAGAGCATCGGGTGAATCCCAAAAGTGCAAGTCCACTTTCGGGTCCGATGCTCTAGTTCAAAACCGATGACGGCAACCATCCGCATCCAGGCCGAACCCTTCGATACCGCCGACGAGACGGCCGTTCTGACCCGGGGGAGGGCGGATATCGGTGCCGTGGTCGCCTTCACGGGCCTGTGCCGGGACGAGGGCGGGCGGCTCACGGCCCTCGAACTCGAGCATTATCCAGGCATGGCGGAGGCCGAGATCGGACGCATCGCCGATGAGGCGCTGACCCGCTGGCCGCTTCTGGGCCTCACGGTCATCCATCGCTTCGGCAAGATCGGGCCGGGGGAGGAGATCGTGCTCGTCCTCGCGGCCAGCGCCCACCGGCAGGCCGCCTTCGAGGCCGCCTCCTTCCTGATGGATTATCTGAAGACCCACGCTCCGTTCTGGAAGCGCGAGCATCTCAAGGACGGGACCGTCGGAGCCTGGGTCGAGGCGAAGGAGGCCGACGACCGGGCGGTGGAGCGATGGCGCTGATCGAGGCTTGACGCGGCCTTGCGACGGGATGAGCATCTTCCGTGAAACGACATACGGAGGCGTCTCATGCGCAGCGTTGTTGTCTTTCTCGGTCTCGTTGCGGCAGCCCCGGCCCTGGCCCACGAGATGCCTACGGTCCAGACGGCCCAGGCCCCCTCTCACAATCCGCTCGAGTGCTATTGCCGCGCGCAGGGAAAGATGTTCGCCGTCGGGGAGAAGGTCTGTCTCAAGACGGCCGAGGGTCCCAAACTGGCGCAGTGTCAGATGGAGATCAACGTCATGTCCTGGAGCATCACGGACATAGCCTGCCCGGAGACATGAAAACGCTGCCGAAGCGGCAGCGTGGAAGAATAAAAAACAAGGTTTCGGGCAGTCAGGCGCGATCCTAGAAGAGACCTGTCACGACGACGAGAATGAAGGAAAAGGATGCGCAGACAGCAGCGATGTTGAGCTTGGACGCCCAGTCCAGGTTCGATGCCAGATTCATCGGAGCCCCCTATTTCTGAAGGGGATAAATACCCCTTTGAATGGAGAGGAACCTATCAAACCTTCATGGCCCTGAGAAGCACCCCGAAGGGGCTACAGGCGGTGGGGCCGGAGCGATGTAATCGTTAACAAGAAGTTAAGGTCTTGTTTTGCCGCGTATATTTTTTCGCGACTTTCTACGAAAAAAGTTCCTGCTCAATTCTGTCGCACCCCGTTTTGCTTAAATTCGGCTCCATTCAGGGAGCACCTGAAGTTCTCGAATGGCACTTGGAGACCATGGGCTTTGAAGCCGAATGGCATGCTGTTTGTCTTGGTCAGAATGACACTTCTGCTGCAACACTCCGCGTCATGGCTGGCCTTGTGCCGGCCATCCCCGGCTGCCGTGCCCCCACAGCCCTCATCCTGAGGAGGTCGCTGTGCGACCGTCTCGAAGGACGAGGGCGTCTCCCGTGCGCGCTGGAGCCTCCTTCGAGACGCAGCTTCGCTGCTCCTCAGGATGAGGGCTGTGGGATAGGAGACGAGCGCTCCGCGTCCATCCTCTCCCCGTCATGGCCGGCCTTGTGCCGGCCATCCCGCTGCTGTGAAGCGCCGCGCTCTTCCGATCGGGATCACCGGCACGAGGCCGGTGATGACGGCGCGGGTGTGGTGAGGACAATCTCATGTTCTTACTTTGTTCTTGACAGGCGCATCAACCTTGGCTATATCATTACCCAGATCTGCTCCTGACGAGGGGCGCGCTCGCGAGGCGTCGCAGTGTGGGAGCAGGCACGGT
>NZ_QDGA01000179.1 GCF_003347665.1 Microvirga calopogonii | reverse complement strand
TGACCGAGGCTGTGTCAAAACGCAGATCGGGACCGAGTGAGCTCACCTCTGTGATCCTCTGATCGGCTGGAGCGCAGGTGACAACGGCCGTTTGGCTCATCGACAAGGCTGGATGTCATTCTTGCTGGTGTCCCAGCCATCGTGATCAGCTTGGGTGCCTAGAGCGATGCCCCCTCAGGACTGGATTGCTGCCAGCAGCGGCCCTGGTCCGAGGATCGCCAGAACCCGCTTCAGGTTATAGGCGAGCACGTGCAGGCTCATCTCGGTGCGCACCCGCTCCAAGGTCCGGGTCAGGAAGTGCGTAGCACCCATCCAGGCCTTGATCGTTCCAAACGGATGCTCCACCGTCTGCCGCCGCAGACGCGGCGTCTCCGGGGCCCGATCGAGCCGCTCCTGCATCGCATCGAGCACATCCTCATGCTCCCAGCGTCTGACCCGGCGCTCCTTGCCGGGCGTACACTGATCTTTGAGCGCACAGGTTTGGCAGCAGCTGGTCCAGTAGAGATGCAGCAGCATCCCATGCTCGATGGTGGAGCATCGTCGCGTCAGGCGCTCTCCGGCGGGACAGCGATAGGTGTCATCCTCGGGATGATAGACGAAGTCCTGCTTGCCGAAGCGTCCGTCAGCCTTGGCGCTCGAGTTGAGGGTCTTGGGCACATAGGGCGTGATCCCAGCTCTCTCGCAGGCCAGGATGTCCTCGCCCTTGTAGTAGCCTCTGTCCGCCAGAGCCTCCAGGCTCGGCGTGCCCATGGCACCCTGCGCCTGCTGGCCCATCACCGATAACTGGCCCCGATCCGAGCCGCTGTTGGTGACCTCATGTGCGACGATCAGGTGGTGCTGGACATCCACCGCGGCCTGAACGTTGTAGCCGACGATGCCCGTGCCGATGCCCCGGTTGGTCATCGCCCGCGCGTCCGGATCAGTGAGCGAGATCTGCTGGTCGGGAGCCGCCAGCACCTGCTGCTCCAGCTCCCGGAACTGCTGCATCTGCTCTCTGAGCGCCGCGATCTTGTCCTTGATCCGCCCGGCCTTCACCTGCGCCAGCTCGCTCTCCTGCCGATCGGCCGTGTCGAGGGCGGACAGATAGTGTGCGATGCTGGCCTCCACCTGCTCGATGCGCTTGGCGAGCTTGGCCGGCGTGAAGTTCTTGTCCCGCGCGTTGACCGCCTTGAACTTGGAGCCGTCGATGGCCACCACCGCCTGCGAGAACAGGTTGAGCGTGCGGCACAGCCCGACGAACTGGCGGCACACGGCCCGAATGGCCGGTCCATTGTCCTTGCGGAAGCGGGCGATGGTCTTGTGATCCGGCTGAAGCTGGCCGGTGAGCCACATCAGCTCAAGGTTGCGGCCGGTCTCCTGCTCGAGGCGGCGGCTGGACGGGATGCGGTTGAGATAGCCATAGATGTAGATCTTGAGCAGGGCCGCCGGATGGTAGGCCGGGCGGCCCGTCGCCTGTGGGATGACACTCTCGAACCCCAGGGCATGCAAGTCGAGTTCCTCGACAAAGACGTCGATCACCCGCACCGGATTGTCGTCACTGACGTACTCGTCGAGGCAGACCGGGAACAAGGTGCCTTGGCTGCGCTCCTGGCCTTGGACAAACCGCTTCATCGCGATCCCTCCAGTCCGTACTGACCCAACCAGATTACTAGATTCCGCGTTTTGACACAGCCTCGACCCGGAGGAGAAATTCGGCCGGCGGGTTGCAGTCGTCACTGGCGAGCGCGGGAATCCCATCGGCCGATCACTGTGATAGGTTGCGGGCGGGCCTGCGATCAGCCGGACTACCACCTCAAATGCACGGGAGCGAAACGGTTTCGGCAGAACGAAGCTCCGCGTCACGCCCTGTGCGCGCCCTTCGGGAACGGCAGGAATGTAGAGGATGGGGAGACCAGGCTGTAGGCGGCGCACGGCGCGAGCAAGCTGTCAGCCATCAAGGCTAGGCAGCCGACCTCGGTCACGAGAATGACTGCCGGAATGCCTGCCTGTAGGGCCGCCAGAACCGCTTCACCGCTTTCAAAGCCGACCACGGCCTAGCCAGCCTCCGTCAAGACCAAGATCAGCGTTTCGCGAACCGCGGGACCAGCCTCAATGATGAGAGCTGTGGGACAAGGGACCATGAAAGATGTTTGCAAGCCAAACTGGCGATCTTTGGTCATCGCGAACCTTAAGAGCGGTTTAGCGAATGCAGCTTAAGGTCGTGGAATGAGATCCGACATGAAACCCTCGCGCGATGGCCAGAAGCTCTTGCCTCGACCAAGTCCCGAAATGGCCTGGCTCCGCCACGCTGGATCGCCTAGGATCCGTCTGGCCGAACTCCTGGAGTCCCTTAGCTACGCGCTTGACATGACGGAAGGCCAACCGGCCGGACATTGCGTGCGCTGCTGCTGGATCGGCATCCAGATCGGCCGCGAGGTCGGCCTGTCCGAGACGGATCTCGCGACTCTGTTCTATGTGCTGCTCCTGAAGGACCTCGGCTGCTCCAGCAACGCCGCCCGCATTTGCCAGCTCTATGTTGCCGATGATCTCACCTTCAAGCGCGACTTCAAGCAGGTTGGGAACAGCGTTCCCCAGGCCCTGCGCTTCGTCCTCAGCCACACTGGCCTGAAGTCGGGGCTGACCGAGCGCTTTCGGACGATCATGAACGTCGTGCAGAATGGCGGGGAGATTGCCAAGGACCTCATCGAGACCCGCTGCCAGCGTGGGGCTCAGATCGCCCGCCGGATGCGCTTCTCGGACGAGGTCGCGCGCGGCATCCAGGACCTGGACGAGCACTGGGACGGCCGGGGCAAGCCCGTGGGCCTGCGGGGCTCCGACATCTCGGTGTTCGCCCGCATTGCGCTCCTGTCCCAGGTCATCGACGTGTTCCACACCAGCGCTGGGACCGACGCAGCGCAACGGGAGGTCCACGGCCGCTCGGGCACGTGGTTCGATCCCGAGCTTGTCGCTGTATTCGAGGGCGTTTCCAGGCGGCCAGGGTTCTGGACCACGCTCAAGGCAGGTGGCCTGGAACAGGCCCTCTTTGCGCTGGCACCCGCCCGGCACGTCGAGACCGTCGATGAGGACTACCTCGACGATATCGCGACGGCGTTTGCCCAGGTCGTCGATGCCAAGAGCCCCTACACCCATGGCCATAGCGAACGGGTAGCGACCTATGCCGACCTGATCGCACAGGAACTCGGATTGGAGCGTGACCATCGTCGCTGGCTGAGGCGGGCAGCTCTCCTGCATGACATTGGCAAGCTTGGCGTCTCGAACCAGATCCTCGACAAGCCCGGCAAGCTTGATGACGCGGAGTGGGCCGCGATGCGCGAGCACGCGGCGCTGAGCGAGGCCGTGCTGTCGCGGATCGGGGCCTTTGGGGACCTGGCCCGCGTTGTCGGCGCTCACCACGAACGGTTGGACGGCAAGGGCTATCCGAATGGGTTGGCTGGCGACGAGATCGCGCTGGAGACGCGTATCATCTCGACGGCCGACGTATTCGATGCGCTCACGGCCGAGCGCCCCTACCGGGCCGCACTTCCGCTTGCCACCGTGCAGGCGATCATGGCAGGCGACGTGGGGGCGGCTCTCGATGGGCGATGCTTCGATGCGCTCCAATCAGCCGTTCTCAGACATGAAGTAATGCCGTCCGCAGCGCTCCCGTTATGATTGGCCGGAACGTGGGAGCAGCACGGCATATAAAGTGCGCTGACCAGGTGACTTGGCGGCCGCAGCAGAGGAGCTGTGCCACCGTTTTCTATGCCGAAGTAGCTCTCTGGCTCCCGTCGAGGTCCCTTCAATCCCACATGTCCAAGGTCCGGATGTGGCACTGGGCGGACCTTATCCGGATTTCCGCATTCGCGGCGTCGGGAGACCTTCACAGGCAGGAGCTCAGTGGCTCAGGTTGCCCCGAAACCGACCTTCCTGAATACCATAAGGGAGCCGCCGGATGACGGCGTTCCACCGGCACGGCACTCCCACTGGATCAGCGTCTTGGCGCCGCGGAAGTCACCCGTGTGTGCGCCCATCGCTGCGCTTCACGAAGCGACTCAAACACCAATGATCGCGGCCCTTCGCTGGCCCACGGGCCGAACCCCGCCTCCAGGAACCACTTTCTTTTCAATTCCGGTTCCGCGTGCTCCTCCCCGTCCAGGCGGACCAGCACAGCAACGAGACGGCCCTCCACGCACACGAGGCAGCCTTCCTCATCCCGGCTGCCTGTATCGACCATGACCCGGTGCAGGGTCGGACGCTTCTCCATCGAGGGCAGTAACGACCATCGTGCCCGGCACGACGTGCTGACGGGCCTGCCCAACCGCCGCTTTCTGATGGAGACAAGCGAAACGCTGGGCTCACATTCCATGGTCTTTGCCATCGTTGACATCGACCACTTCAAGATTGTGAATGATACGCATGGCCACCGCATTGGTGATGTGGTTCTGCAAACGGTCGGAGCGCTCATGGCGACGCATTTGGCCGCGTATGGCATGGTCGGCCGGCTTGGCGGGGAGGAGTTCGCCCTGATTGCACCGGAGGCTTCGGCAGAGCAGGTCATTGCGGGGCTCAGCGAACTCCTGCGGACAGTCGAGGCGACGCCGATTGTCGCTTCGGGTGTGACGATCCATGTCACCCTGTCGGCCGGTGTCGCTATACGCAAAGTCTCTGAACCGTTCGACAAGGCGTATGCGGAGGCGGACGCGGCGCTGTATCGGGCCAAACGTGTCGGCCGGAACAGGATTGAACTTGCACGGTCGACGTAGGTGGACCATAGCTCGGTGACTGAGATGTCTCAGAGCAATTGAAGCAGACGCCCCGCTGCGCTCGTCCTCTGCATGGCAGGGCGGTACAAGGTCCCTCCATCCCACTGTTCCCTGACTTGCAGTTTCAAATTTGCTCCCAGCGCTTGACCTGCAGGAATCCCGATTGAGATGTCTGTCTCAAGAGCCCTCCCCAAGTGCCTGTAAAATTCTATGCCACACACTGACCTCTCCCACTCCGTTCCTGGCCTGCAGAGAGCCGAGCCTCACCTTCCTCTGTGACGTGAGCCTTCGTGCATGATGTCCGGCTTGGCGTGATGCACACATCGTGAGGGATCTGTCGAGAGGCCCCATATGCCGGTTTTCCTGATGAGCCATCGCAGCCTTCCTCAAGTTCGCATGCAGGGGATCGGCGCAAGATCTGCTCCTGGTTGAGCGCTAACCCAGTACGTAGCAGGAAGATGCTCTCCAACGCAGGTGAGGCAGACGAATGGATCCTTTCGGAAAAGTCTGAGGCAAACTCCAAATTAAAACTCAGGAGACACAAACACTTAAAGATCTGCCTGAGCCATCCTTTGGTACCGTCTACAGCGACCCTGTCCGGTCGCATAAGCTTTCCTTAGTTGTGCGACGAGCCTGTCATTGGCTTTTCATATGCAATGGGTTAGTGCTTGATCCCGTTCTGAAGGACGGTTTCCCATGTTGATGTGGAGCACAGTTGTAACTTTCCTCCTCTCGTTGGTGGCTGTCGGGCCGCTGCGGGCGAGTGCTCCCTCTTGGCTCCTGTCCGGTGCGGAGCTGGCGGCAGTGATCAGCGTCTTTGCCCTGGTGTGTTTTCTTGAAAGCAGCGGTGGCAACACCGATCGCTCCAATCCCACCGGCTGATAAGTTTTCGTAAGGAACTCCACCTACGGTGCGGCTCCGTCCTTGATCGGAGACAGCCCATGAAACGCTTCCTGCTCGCCGCGATCGGGATTGCTCTGGCGTCCCCAACAGCGATCGCCGACGGCCTCAGCCTTGCTGGCTCCCTCTGGCAATGCACCCGCGCCTCTGATCGGTCTCAGTTCGTGATCACCTTCTACCCTGGTGGCGGCGTCGGGGGAGGCGAGTTGGAGAATGGTGAGGTCAGCCCCTACAT
>NZ_QDGA01000178.1 GCF_003347665.1 Microvirga calopogonii | reverse complement strand
CCCGATTAATTCACGGCGACCCTTCTGAGGTTGGCTTTGCGAGCCTTACTGGTAGCTTTGACGGGCTTTCAGGCATGTCTTCACCACCTCCAAGGATTCGGCTTGGCGGATGAGAGCGGCGGGTTTGCAGGTGGACGGGACAGGGCTCGGGTCAGGGGCGTGTGCGCCCCATTGATCAGGTGACGAGGCGCGGCAGACGGCCGAGAACCACGCGCAGGATCGTCTGGTCAGGACAGGCGCTCGGCAAGTGCAGCTGGATCTGGGTCTTCCGTTCAACCACCCGGGCGGCGATCTTGATCAGGCGCAGCCGCAAGGTGTCGAATTGCGCGATGCGCCAGAGCGAGCGCTTCGGCATCCTCGCCCGCAGGACCCACATCAGCCAATAGGCGCCGGCATGCAGGAACAGCCGGAATTGGTTCGCCGTCGCTCGGGAGCAGGACGTGCGGTCGGCCGCCAGGTGGGCTTTCCAGGCCTTGATGTGGTTTTCCGCCGTGCCGCGCCGACAGTAGATCCGCTCATAGAGCGTTCTGGCTTTGCCGCCAGTGAGATTGGTGACGATGAACCGCGTGTCGCTGCCCTGCGCGCCCGCTTCGACACGAGCGATGATGCGCTCGACCCGGCTCCAGCTTGCAGCACCGTCGAAGAACTCCGTGAAGCGCCGCACCTTGCCTTTCCGAGGAGCCGCGGCAAAGCGCGCCTTGGCGCTCGCCTCCAGACCCGCAACGTGCCGGCGCAGGGTCGAGGTTGAGGCCACTCCGAGGATGAAGTCAACGCCGTTGGCTCGGCACCAATCGATCACCAGCGGACCGCAGTAATGGCTGTCAGCCCGGATCAGGATGCGGGTGGTGGGCCAGTGGGTTCGGATCGCCCGGATGAGCCGGCGCAGATGAGCCCGGATCTCGCTGCCCTTGGGCCGACGGGCCGGCCGCAGCACGGCCGTGATGAAGCGGCCCTCACCGTCGAACACGACTATGGGCTGAAAGCCGTATTCGTCGTAATGGGCATTGAACAGCCGCAGCTGCTGGTCGCCGTGAACGGCATCGAAAGTGTCGTCGAGGTCGAGCACGATCTGCTTCGGCACCTGTCCGAACGAAGCGCAGTACAGATCGATCATCGTGCGTCCCATACGCAGCAGCGACCGCGCATCGGGCATATTCTCCAGGCGCGAGAGCGTCGGCTGTGAGGCGAGATGGCGATCCGATGGCAGCACGTCCTGCGCCATCTTGAAGATCGGGTCGGAGCGCAGGCTGATGGCGTCGTTGCAATCCTCATAACCGGCAGCGATCATCAACAGCCGGAAGCGGATCAGATCGGCCAGGCGATGAATGACCTGATCCTGAGAGCGTGGGTCATCGATGCACGCGGCGAGCCGCTCGGCGACACCCAAACGCTTCTCCACCTCGCGCAGGGCGAGAACTCCGGCGTCGGAGGACAGCAGGCCGCCGTCGAACCGAGCCAGTACGGTTTTGCCGGTAACAGGTGACAGGCCCGGTAGTGGAAGCGTAGAGTGGTTCATGGCGGGTGGGTTCTCCCAGAAATGACGCGGATCGGCTTCGACAACCAAATCCTAAGTCATCTCAGGGGCTTGAGCTACACCCGCCAACCCTCCATGAATTTTCCGGGCTAGGAGTTACGATCGCGGTGAGCAGGGCTCAGTCGGATCTCCGTGCTCGGCCGAGAGCCATCGGCAATCCGATGTGATGGCCTCCAGTCCCAAAAGTCTGGCGAGCCTGCGACACAATGTTCGCGCTGACTGGCTTGCGAATTTTATATCAATCCTTATATCAGGCTTACCCCAGCGGACATCGTATGTGGACTTCGTGAGCGACGGGCGTCACCGCGTGCTCCGATGTGACCGTGCCGGACGGATGTACTCCGGCACGAGCTGTTCCTGCGCTTGCCTGACGATGCGAGCGCCCGTCTGGTACCACATTAGCCCAGGCCCGTAGTGCGCGAGGCGGAGGTGCGAAGGCACCCTGTCCGTACGCCCCGGAGCCTGGGCTTTTCCATTTTCTGTCAGGCCTCAATGAGGGCGGCGCGAGCCCAACCGGGATTCCCCTTGGATCGCAGCAATCAGCATCTCGGCAGCAACTACCGCTCCATTGCTGCGGATCGTCTTAGCGAGGGCGAACGCTCGCTCGCGGGTACCCGCCGCCAACACCGTCCTGAGCGGAGCCAAGAGCGACCCGGCACTCGGAATCGGGCCGTCGTGCGCCGCACCAATGTCGAGTTCGGTGACACGGCTGGCCCAAAAGGGCTGGTCGGCAACTTGAGGCACCACCACCTGAGGCGCGCCAGCGCGGGCAGCCGCTGTGGTCGTTCCGGCGCCGCCATGGTGCACGACCGCGGCGACCCGGGCGAAAAGCGCCTGCTGGTTCACCTCGCCGACAACGAAACAGTCTTCCTGATCATCGATCAACGCGAGATTGGCCCAGCCTCGGCCAAGGATCACGCGCCGGCCCTGAGCCCGGACCGCCTCAATGGCTGTTCGGGCTGGGTCCTCGGCGGCCTGCATGGCCATGCTGCCGAAGCCGACATAAACCGGAGGCGCCCCAGAAGCGAGAAAAGCCTCCAACTCGGCTGGGAGCGGACGGCTGTCCGGCTGGATCCAGGCCCCCGTCTGGACAGTGTCGTTCAGGTCAGTCGGACGCCATGGGCCGAGAACCGGGTCTGATGCCAGCCATGGTCGATGTGTAAAGACATGGTCGCGGACATTGGCGAGGGTCGGCAAGCCGATTGAGGCGCGGTAAGTGTTGACCGCTTCACCGAAGAGCGCGTTCTTCGCCTGGGCGTTGAACGCCCACAGAGCCAGGTTGTCGGTCAGTTCCGGCGGGTGCGGCCAGCCCGGGTATTCCATGGGCGGGTGGTGCGGCGAGGGCACCATGAGCGGGCAAAAGGCCGCCCAGCTGAAATGGAGGCCCAGCATTTCGGCAACAGATTGCGCCGCCGCTACCGACGGGAACAGGCCGGTCGCGACAATCGCATCACAGCCCTCGGCCGCCGCAGCAATCGCCTCATATTGGGACGGCACCATCTTGGCTGCCAGTTCGGGCAGCTTTAGGCCTGATTGTTTCGCCTGCTCGATCCACTGGCGCACTGGCATGAAGGCTGGCGCCATCGGCAGGCCCTCTCGCTCAAGGAGCTCGACGAACTCCGCATCGGCCGGGGCGGATACCAGCGGCTCGACACCCATCGATTGTAAGGCCAGACCAAGGGCCACCAGCGGCTGGACATCCCCACGCGACCCATAAGTCGATAACAGCACACGCATCTTCAAAGCTCCCTCAAGGTTGATCGAGGGCAGCGTTTATGGGCCATGACCGGGGGCTTGCCGCAAGCCGGGGGTCCGCTACAAATCAATAATGGAAGGATGTGATGGCTCTTCCATTTTCCCTCGAGCTATCAACATTCGCTCACTAGGTCACGCACTCATAAACTAATGGCGGTAGCTGCAAGGTTCTGATCCAAGCTTCTTGAGGGAAGCTGCTGATGGCGCCAGCGTCGCTACGAGTTGACGGATTTCGAATAGACGGTGATCAAGCCGCTGCTACCGAGCAAGTCGCGCGGGCTTGCTTTCGTCGAACCCGCTTTAGCTAAATCTGGATGCGTTTTACGAGCCGATGACCTATAAGGGCCGCTCGGACGCTCGGAGAGACGTTCAGACAGGAGCCTGACCATGATCAAGTTCAGCGTCTACTATCCGGCCAATGGCGGCTCGAAGTTCGATCACGATTACTACCGCACCCGCCACATGCCACTGATCCAGGAACGGCTCGGCGATGCCTGCCTGCGCTACGAGATCGAAAAGGGCTTTGCGGGTCGCGAACCGGGCAGCGCGCCAGAGTTCGTTGCGGCGTGCCACATCTACTCGCCGACCCTGGAGACATTCCAGGAGGCGTTCTTTCCCCACTCCCCGGAGATCCGCGCGGACGTCGCCAACTATACGGACATCGCGCCCATCGTGCAGATCAGCGAAGTCATTGGAGGGTAGGGGCGTCGGCGCGTCAGGCGGCTGAGACTAAAGAAGCTTCAATGCGCTTAGCGCATCGCCGGTGGCCGCGAAAGCAGCCGTATTGTCGAAGATGCACCAGGCTGCTCGACCGGCTTTCACATGGTCTCCAAGGGTCTTGGCAGTTTCCGTGATGACCTCGTGCGAGTACGCCGAGTAGTACATTTTCGGCGATCCATGCAGGCGGTAGTAAACCAGCCCGGTCCAGCCGCCCGGAATCCCGGCACTCGGATGAGGCTTCGGATCGGCCGCCACCCGGGCGATCCGGTGCTCCAGGAGGAAGGCGTCAACATCGGCGGTGAACCATGAGGCGTGCCGCGGCTCACAGACCAGATCCCCGGCGAAGGAGGCTCGAAGCCTCTCAACGAACTCTCGCACGTCCGCGGGGGCGAACTTCAGGCTTGGAGGAAGCTGAATGAGAACTGGTCCGAGCTTCGACCCCAGTCCGGCGATTTCGCTTAGAAAGCGCTGCAACGGCTCGTCGATATCGCGCAGACGGGCCTCATGGGTGATCGTCTTCGGCATTTTCACGGCAAAGCGGAAGTTGTCCGGGACATCCCCGGCCCAGCGCTGATAGGTCGACACGCGATGGGGGCGATAAAACGAGGAGTTGATCTCGACGCCGTCAAACCGGCTCGTATAACGCACGAGATGACTGCCCTCGCTCGGGAAGGCGTCATCGTACTGCTTTGGGATCGCCCAGGCGGCGGTCCCAACAAAGATGCGGTGCTCACTCATACCCCAATATCAGGGCGCTGGGTTGTCAGGAGTCAGCCTCGCTTGAGCCTTCCAGCCGCTTCATCCAGCTTCTCGCGGCTGTTCCCGTGCTCTCTGATCAACTCTTCGGCCTGCACAACGCTGATGCCGTGCTTCCGGGCAAAGTAGCCGACCTCGTATTCTTCTCCGCCGGCGACACGTCCCCGGTCCGCACCACCGCGATTGGCTTTGTCATCAGACATTCCGTTACTCCTTACACAAAAATTACACTTCAAAAATGCGCCACGATGGGGAGTGGTTTCCTGGTGCGTTAACCAACCCCGAGACTCCTGTGGAGAACTCGGAACGAGTCATTTTGGGGCGACGTTGCTGACTCGTGAGGCTGCCGGTCAAGGTTGTTAGGGCCGTCACGCAGTAGCGTACTTCTGGGAGTTCCACCCATGGCTGAACGGACGGTTTGGAAAGGCCACATCAAGCTCTCGTTGGTGTCCTGCGCAGTCGGCCTATACCCCTCCACCTCGTCGGGCGGGAAGATCCGGTTCAACACCCTCAACCGCAAAACCGGCAACCGCGTGAAGCGCCAGTTCGTCGACAGCGAGACGGAAGAGGTCGTCGAGAGTGAAGACCAGGTCAAAGGGTTCGCGGTCGGGAAGGGCAGCTACATCCAGGTCGAGGACGAAGAACTCGACGCTCTGAAGCTGGAAAGCACCCACACGATCGACATCGAGAGCTTTGTGCCACGCGAGGAGGTCGATGAGCGCTTCCTCGACACGGCCTACTACATCGCCCCGACCGACAAGGTGTCGAGCGAAGCCTTCTGCGTCATTCGGGATGCCATCCGCGACAAAGGCATGGCTGGCATTGCCCGTATTGTGCTGGCGCGGCGTGAACGCATGATCCTGCTGGAGCCTCTCGACGAAGGGCTTGTCGGCACGACGCTGCACGCGGCCGACGAGGTTCGCGACGAAGACAAGGTCTTCGATGAGATCAGCGAGGTGAAGTATCCCAAGGAGATGAAGGATCTCGCCGCGCACATCATCGACAGCAAGGCGGCCCATTTCGATCCGAAGCAATTTGATGACCGGTACGAGGAAGCGGTCGCCGAGCTGCTGAAGTCGAAGCAGGCCGGCAAGCCGCTGAAAGAGGAGCCGTCCGAGAAGCCCTCGAACGTCGTCAATCT
>NZ_QDGA01000177.1 GCF_003347665.1 Microvirga calopogonii | reverse complement strand
GACACCCATTCCGATTTCATTCCGGACAGCGTTCCGATCTGAAGCCGGACACTCTCCTCGTTTGATCCTGGGTCATGGGAGATGGTGGAGTGGGATTGGCCGGTCGTCAATCGGACGATGATGCAGCGGCCGGGGAGCGCTGCTTGCGCAGGCTCTCGCCGGACAGTTCAATCCTGTAAGCATTGTGGACCAGGCGATCCAGGATCGCATCGGCGATGGTCGGATTGCCGATGATCTCATACCAGCGGTCGACCGGGATCTGGCTCGTCACGATGGTGGAGCGCCGCTCGTACCGGTCCTCGACGATCTCCAGCAGATCCCGCCGCTGATCGTCAGCGAGCTTCTCGGGCCCCCAATCATCAAGGATGAGAAGATCCACGCGGGCCAGCGCCTTGAGCATGCGCGCGTAGCGGCCGTCCCCGCGGGCCAGACCAAGCGCCGCAAACAGCCGCGGGGCACGGTGATAAGCGACCGAGAAGTCCTCCCGGCACGCCTTCTGGCCCAGCGCGCAGGCCAACCAGCTTTTGCCGACCCCGGCTGGTCCGGTCAGCAGGAGCCCGCGTCGTTCACGGATCCAATCGCAGCCGGCCAGCTTGAGAAAGAGCCCGCGGTCGAGACCGCGCGCCGCCCTGAAGTCGACATCCTCGACATGCGCGTCATGGCGCAGGCGGGCCGCCCGCGCCCGGCTCTCAAACCGCTTCTGACAGCGCAGCGTCGCCTCGCGTTCGAGCAGCAGTGCAAGCCAGTCGCCATGCTCGAGAGCCCGAGCCTCGGGCTGGGATTGCAGAGCCTTGAAGGCACTGGCCATGCCGTGAAGACCAAGATCGGCCAGCAGAGCGAGAGTGGGATGGGTCAACATGCAGGATCTCCTTAGTGGAAGTAGCCGGGGCCGCGCAGGTTGGCGTGCTCCAGAATGGCGGTGGGCTCGGGGTCGCGGGCGGGTTGGGCGGCCAGGCGGTTGGCCAGGATCGAGGCGATGCTCTTGGAGGTGAGCGCCCCGATCTGGAGAGCGCGGGCCGACACCGCTTCAGCGCGAGCGGGTTCGAGATCGCGCAACAGGCGCAGAACCCCGAGGCAAGTCCGGAAGCCCTGCTCAGGATGCGGGCGGCGCGCCAGAATAGCCGTGATCAGACCTTCCGTCTGAGGGCCGACGGACGCCGCCCAACGGCGGAAGCGCTCCGGGGTCCAGTCGGCATAGCGCCGATGGGAACTCGGCATGTGGTCCGGGTCGGTGCCGTGCCGGCGCCCACCGTAGCGGCGCTGATGGGTTGCCACGCGCTGGCCGCGGTGGAAGATCTCGATCGTGCGGCTGGTGGCCCGCAGGTCGACCTGCGCGCGGATCAGGCCGTGCGGAACCGAATAGAAGAAGCCGTCGTACTCGACGTGATAGTCCGTGCCGACCCGCACGAAGCGCCATTCGGCGAACTCGTAGTCGTCGCCCGGCAGCGGCGCGAGCGCCGGGCGCTCCATCGTCTCGAAGAGATGCCGGCGGCTGACCCCGAGGCGGCGCACGACATGATCGTTGATGCGCTCGCACGCGCCGGCAATCGCCGCATTGGCTTCGGCCAGCGAGAAGAAAGTCTGGTGCCGCAGCCGTCCGAGAATGCAGGTCTGGGCAAAGCGCACGCCATTCTCCACTTTGGCTTTGTCCTTGGGCTTTCGTGGCCGCGCCGGCAGGATGCCGATGCCGTAATGCGCGGCCATCATGCCGTAGCTGCGGTTGATCTCGGGATCGTAGAACGAGGCCCGGTTGACCCCTGACTTGAGATTGTCCGGCACGATCAGGCGCGGAACGCCGCCGAAGACGCGGAACATGCGCCCATGCGCGCCAATCCAGTCCGGCAGGGACTGGGTCCAGGTCGCCTCAGCGTAGGTGAAGTTGGAGGCGCCGAGCACGGCGACGAAGATCTCGGCCTGGCGGATCTCGCCGGTGTCGGAATCAACGATGGCGATCTTCTTGCCGGAATAGTCGACGAACACTTTGTCGCCGGCAATATGGTCCTGGCGCATGGTCGGCGAGAGCCGGCTCTCAAACGAGCGGAAGAGCTCGCAGAAGCGGCTGTAGCCATAGCCGTTGGAATGGACGGCCCGGTACTCCTCCCAGAGGATTTGCAGGGTGACGCCGGGCTTCTTCAATTCGACGATGGCTTCGGCCCAGTGGGGCTCGGGCCGCCGGCGCTGTCCCTGCTTGACGCCGGCGCGGGCGAAAAGCCTGTTCTCCAGGGCCTCGTCGGTCAGGTCGCCGGGCAAGGGCCAGCTCAAGCCGGCCTGCTCGGCGCGCTTGAGGTTCTCCTGGACGGTGCTGCGCGCGATCCCGAGCCTCTCGGCGATGTCACGCACGCTGATGCCGTCCCGGGCCAGGCGCAGCATCTGTCTCAACTGTCTCATGGTCAGCTTCCTCTTGGCGGGCATTCCATTCTCCTCGATGACGTGAGGAGGGTGATGCCCGAGTTGCTGACCCAGGGGATCATCAGAGTGGGGAAAGTGTCCGGTAATTGATCGGAACGGTGTCCGGCTTCATTCCGGAATGCTGTCCGGCGTCAAATCGGAATCCCCGTCCGGATTGAATCGGAATCCGCAGCCAAGCCACCGTCACGTGCCCCCTGGGGGTCGACAGCGCCCCATACTTGACGGCGTTCGTCGCCAGTTCGTGGATCGCCAAGCCCAGGGTCTCAGCCGCCTTGGGCCGCAGGCAGACGTCGGGACCTGACATGCTGAACCGCTCCCCTTCCTG
The DNA here is from genome assembly GCF_003347665.1 of Microvirga calopogonii. Classification (GTDB taxonomy): domain Bacteria; phylum Pseudomonadota; class Alphaproteobacteria; order Rhizobiales; family Beijerinckiaceae; genus Microvirga; species Microvirga calopogonii. The sequence continues at coordinate 3,320 of NZ_QDGA01000177.1, read as the reverse complement.
GGCGGCACAGGAGAGCAACTCCTCCGACACCAGGAGCCCCAATGCGATCCCGGCTGTGGGATCGCGCGTCACCGCGGCCTGCACGCGGGCAAGGGCATTGAGCCGGCCTTCGAAGTGCAAGGCATAGTCCTCGACCGTCTCGCTCGTCTCGGCCGTCTGGCGCGCGATGGAGCGGATGACCGCCAGCGTGTTCCTCACCCGGTGCTGCAACTCGGCCAGCAGCACCGTGCGATGCTCCTCGGCTACCTTGCGCTCGTGGATGTCGGTCGCGGCGGAAAACCATCCGGTGACCTTTCCTTCGGCATCGCGCACCGGAACGGCCCGGGTGAGGTACCAGCGATACGCGCCGTCATGCCGCCGGATCCGCGCCTCGATGTCGAAAGCAGCGCCCGTCTGAAGCGCCCTTTGCCAGTTGGTGACGTTCGGATCGCGCTCGTCGGGGGCGAACACCAAGTCCGGCCATTGGTCCGGCGGTTCGTCCGTGATGCCCGTGTAGGTGAACCATTGCTCATTGGCGAAGGTGATCGCCCCAACCGGATCGACGGACCAGACGAAGATCGGGATGAGGTTCGTAAGATTCCGGAAACGTTCCTGGCTCTCGCGCAACTGCTGCTCGGCCCGCTTGCGCTCGGTGATGTCCATGGCAGCGCCGACGAACCCCACCGGCTGGCCATTTTTGAAGGTGGTTCGGCCATGGGTAGAAACCCAGCGCTCGACCCCATCTCCAATCCCGATGACCCGGTACTCGATGTGGTAGACACCATCGCCTGCCGGGTCACTACACTCGGCAACAGCGGCCTCGACCCGCAGGCGGTCCTCGGGATGAATCCCTGACAACCACACGTCCTGGTCGACATGAGCGTCCGGGGGCAGGCCCCACAGGGCCTTGAGCCGGGCATCCCATTCCAGGGCGCCGGTCGCCGGGTCCCACCCATAGGGCGACAGCCCAACGAGATCGACCGCCGCCTGGAGCTGCGCCTCACTGACGCGCAGAGCCTGCTCGGCCTGTTGGCGCTCGGCCTCGGCTTTCACCTGTTGCGTCGTCTCGAACGCAGTGGTGAGAATACCCGCGACAGCCCCGCTCTCGTCACGAGCCGGGGTGCAGTAGGTCGTAAAGTAAGCCTCCTCCAGGTCTCCCTCGCCACCGCGGGCATAACTCCAAGCATGGTTCTCAAACGTGACCGACTCGCCAGCGAACACCCGCGCGTAGATCAGGTCATTCTCGTGCTGGAACTCAGCCCAGCATTCGTTGGCGGACTGGCCCAGACTGGTGGGATGCTTTGTCCCGAAGAATGGCTGGAAGCCGTCGTTGTAGATCTGGACGAAGTCCGGTCCCCACAGCAGGTTCATCGGCATCGGCGAGGCGAGCACAAGATCGACGGCCATCCTCAGGCGCTCGGGCCAAGCCTCCATGGGGCCGAGCGATGTTTGGGACCAGTCGAACGCACGGATCCTCTCACCCATCCGGCCACCGCCGACGGGCCAGGACGCCTGGTTGGGCTCGCTTGTCTGACGCACGCGTCAGCCTCCTCGTACCGTTCAAGCCCCGGGACACCGTCAGCTCGCGGCCGCCAAGGCCGAGGCTCAGGCGGCGTTGGCCGACATGGCCAAGGACAAGCTGCTGGATGGCGACCAGCGCGCGTTCGTCGTCAGCATCAACGACGAGGCGGGACAGACGGTCCTGCGGGTCGCCCTCTCGCTCACCGTGGAGTACCCGTCAGACGTCAACGAGTAAGGCCATCCAGCGTCCGAAAACCCTGATCCTACTGCTCGCCCGGGTGACCGCCAAGATTGTGAGCTTGGCCGCACTTCTGCTACACAAAGAACGATGAGGAGTTTGGAAGGAACGCGACCGTGATCTCTCGGCTGATCCGCCGGCTGGAGCGGTACGATGTTCTCTCGGATGAGGAAAAGCAGGTCCTCACGGATGCCGTCGCACGGGTCAGAGAGGTTGCGGCGGATGAAGATCTGGTGCGGGAGGGCGATCGTCCCACCGAGAGCATCGTGCTCCTGGACGGCTTTGCCGCCCGCTACAAGCTGCTGCGGGCCGGCAAGCGCCAGATCACGGCCCTGCACGTGTCGGGCGACTTCGTCGACCTGCACAGCTATATCCAGAAGAAGATGGATCACGGGGTCATGGCCGTCACACCCTGTCGGATTGGTCTGGTTCCCCATGCCACCCTGCGCAAGATCACCGACCAGCACCTCCATCTGGGCCGGCTGCTGTGGCTGCACACCCTGATCGATGCCGCGACCCACCGGGAGTGGCTGGTGGCGATGGGTCGACGTCCGGCCTTCAACCAGATCGCTCATCTCCTGTGTGAGTTGTTCCTGCGCCTGCAAACGGTGGGGCTGACCCAGGACATGAGCTTCGAGCTGCCTCTGACGCAGGCGGAGCTTGGGGATGTGCTGGGGCTCTCGACCGTGCACGTCAACCGGATCATCAAGCAGCTTCGGGCCGAGAAACTGATTTCCTGGCGTGAGGAGACCGTGACCATCGAGGATTGGCTGCGGCTGCAAGTGGTCGCCGAGTTTGATCCGACCTTTCTGAACCTGGAACGCGAACCACGCTGACAGGAGCAGGTCCTGGTGGAACTCAAGGTTCGTCGGATCCTTCGTCACGGCTCAATTGCGGGCGGGCATGCACGCCCGCCAGGGCGGCGATCCGCACCAGTTCAGGGATCGTCCTGGCGCCCAGGCGCTGCATGACATGAGCGCGGTGGGTTTCCACCGTGCGCGGGCTGAGGCCGATGGCCCGGCCGATCTGCTTGTTGGTCTGGCCGGCCAGCAGGCCCTCCAGGACCTCGCGCTCGCGGACCGGCATCTCGGCGATGAGCCCGCGGGCCCGGTTGGCCTCCTGGTCGTGCTCGTCGGCCTGGGAAATGTCAGCGGCGGCCGACGCAAGGGCGGTCAGCAGCTCATCCGGAGCATAGGGAACCGGCAGGAAGTCCACCGCGCCGGTCTTCATCACCTGCACCGCAGACTTTACATCGCTCTGGAGCGCGCCCAGCACGATCACCGGCAGGCCGATGCGCCGGGCCTTGAGCTCCCGCGGGATGGTCAGGCCACCCGCCTCGGGCTGACGCATGTCGAGCACCACGCAGCCGGCCGCGAGCGCCGGGGCCGCCTCCAGGAACGCCTTGCCGGACGGGAAGGCTCTCACGTCATAGCCGGCGTCGCGCAGCCCTCGCGTCAGATCCTGACGCGAGGGCTCGTCGGCATCGACCACATAGACGAAGCGCCCGTCATGGCGGGTGATGTCCTGGGCAACGCCGCCGGCGCGGCGGATCCGGCCCTGCGCGTCACGCATGGGGAAGAAG
>NZ_QDGA01000176.1 GCF_003347665.1 Microvirga calopogonii | reverse complement strand
CAGACACGCCGTGACACCAAGGCCGCCAAGCGCTTGCTGAAGCGTCTACTGAAGAAGCAGGGCGTGGCACCCAAGCGCATCATCACCGATAAACTCGGCTCTTACGGAGCCGCCAAGCGAGAGGTTATGCCAGGGGTCGATCACTGGTCGCATAAGGGCCTGAATAACAGGGCCGAGAATTCGCATGTTCCGTTGCGAAAGCGAGAGCGGGTGATGCAGGGCTTTCGCGCGCCGGGAGACCTACAGAGATTTGTCAGCGTGTTCTCTGCTGTCCGCAACCTCTTTGTTCCGCCACGTTCCCGCCGCTCCGCCCATGCCACCCATCTTCACCGCCTCACCGCCATGGCGGAATGGAAGTCCGCGGCCAACATTGCTGCTTGAGCCTGTCTGGCGGGCAAATTGGCCTTAAAGCGCTTGGCGGCAGTTAACGTGACAACGCCCTCCCTCCTTATCAGTCCGCGACTTAGGACAATGAGGTCCTTAGCCATAGTGAACGCTCCCTCGCCGGATGTCTCTGACGAGGGAGTTCTTTTACGCGCGCGCCTGAAGCCGCGCAGCTCAACTGAGGTGAATGCCGGCTTCTCGGCTCTCCTTTAGCGGTGAGCTAATGAGCATAGAAATGACCGATCAGCCCTGCTGCCTTGTCATTGAGGATCAGGCGCTCATTGCCATGTCGATCGAGACCTATCTTGAGGAGGCCGGCATGGTCGTGCAGACCGTTGGCTCCACGACCGAGGCACGCGTCTGGCTGGAGGCCAACACGGCTGACGTCGCCATTGTCGACTTCATGCTCAAGGATGGTCCGGCGACAGAGCTGGCACGGGAATTGAAGAGACAGGCAATCCCCTTCTTGATCTATTCCGGATACCCTCGGTGCGAGAGTATGCCTGCCGTACTTCGGAGGGCACCTTGGCTCGAAAAGCCCACCAGCCGTGAGGACTTGATGAAGGTGGTGGTGAAGACGCTCATGGCCGTGTCAGGACAGACGCCGCCCACTCCCAAACTTCGTTCCTGACTTCCTGTTCTCAGTACTCCCTCGAAGTTCGGGGAACACCCAACATGGAAGGCGGGACGCTCTGTCGCCTCGCGGGCAGAGGCGAAACCGACGATGGACGCGCTTATCCCCGCACTTTCGAAGTTGTCTAATAATGTTCGCCCCCGCTCCCACCAAGGACAACGAGCCCGAGATGCTCGATGCCTCGGACACTCTGGCCAGAGCGGCCGGAAAGCTCGCTGCTGGCAACGTAGGCGCAGCCTGTGTTCTGGGACGGATCGTGGACGATCCGTTCACCGGTGCATTGATCCTTTTAGACATTGAGAGCATGGGCCTGCGAGGCGAGGAAATCTGGCTGCTTTATAGCGATGTGCACGCCATGGACCTGGGCAGGTTCATCGAGGATGTGAAGGTCCAGGCCCGCAAGGCCAGTCGGTTCAGAGACTGGTCCTAAGCGTCATCCTCACAGCCCCACAGTTTCGTAAAATCCCCGGTTGGGTCAAAAGCGTAGAGCCATGGCCCAGCGGGACGTAATCGGCTAGCCGGCGCAGTATGACAAAGAGACAAAGGTCAGAGAAACGGTGGAACGTACTGCTCTCGGCACTGACAGGCGCCATCATCGCCATTCTCCTCGCGCCCCTCGTCCACTTTCTCCACGACCATTCGGATCTGACCCCGGACGAGGCGCTCTGGAACCATTTCTTGCCGCGAATGCGCGCTTTCATGGTGGGAGGCGCAATCGTGTTTGGCGGCGTTGCCGCAATCCGAAACTGGCTGAGACGGCGCCCCTAATTCGCAGAGCGGACCTTACGGAACGGAACCTCTGCTCACATCATAACCGCGCCGTGGTCTCGATATCCTGTCGGTTCGACCTGAGCGCTTGTGATGGTCTGGAGCCTATTGGTGCGGCAGGATAGCAAGGGATGTCCTCCGTTGAACTGGAGCCAAGCGCCGTTCCGCCGTTCGAGCCATCCTGTTGCGAAGGCCTCGCCAGCCTCGAACCCGGCATCGTTACGCATCAGCCACTTGCCGGATTCCTGCGAAGGCCATAGGGCGATATGAATCGACAGTTCATCAAATCCGGCATCGCCGACCCATGCGGCTGCTGGTATACCTGCGAGCTCAAACCGATACACCGCACCCTTATTCATTGCATCGGCAGGGCGAAAGTCCTGATCAGCATGAGGCCAGAAGTTACCTTGAGGTTCCAATGTGAAGAGGCCTTGATCAAGACCCGCATTGATTGCCGCAACCATCATGTTCCGCCAGGCAATCGACCGCTCTGATTCAAATACCCTTTGGCTCTTCTGCGGCACTGCACGCTCCTTTGAGGCAGTTCATTGCGAAGACCATATCTGCCCATCAACACGGGTGTTGTGCAATACGGCTGTGTCGACTCGGAATGCTTTCGCAACGACGGGAAAACTGACGAAAGCCAGCAGACCAAGTGCGAGGCAGAGGGTGAAGAGAAGGAGGATTGCGGCGCGTATATCCATGTGCGCCATCTAGGCTCATCTCGCCATGAGAAAACCCCGCCCGGGGTAGAGCCGAACGGGGTCATCTTCAGATCAGGCGTTGAGATAGGCAGACAATTGCCTATCCCGCACCGGACTAGCGGGTGCCAACAGATCCGCCTGCCTGACCACTGCCCTGCGCCTTCAGAGGCAGCTTTTGATCCTTCACTTTGGCTGCCGCGGCATCGGTCGCGGCATCGGCCTTACCCTTCGCATTGGTCACTGCACCCGTCACCGCCGCTGGAGTATTCGAGGACGCCTTGAGGTCCGCGCCAGCCTGAGCCCCGGCCTTGGTATCTCCCGCCTGGATGCCGGTCTGCGCCTGGGTCTTCACGGAAGTCTCCGTAGCACCAGCCTGCGAGGTCACGAGAGCAGCAGCAACAAGAATGGCGGGAACGATCGTAAAGCGCATTTGCAGTTCTCTGTTTTGGTGTTGGCTGTCGAATGAACCAACCCTTCACAGTTGCGAACCTAAACCCCAGCATTTGAATGATCGCCAACATACATGTTCAGGAACGGTACAGAGTCGGAGTCATCAGCCGACATCACTGTGCCACTTGTCTGCCGAGATCCTGAGCCAGCGGCAGAGCAGTGGCACCTGATCAAGAAATGGCTCGCCCGTGGCACACTGAATGTGCATGGCGCTTAAGAGTTCAAGCCGGTGATCAACCCCGTCAATCCAGATAGGCCGGGTAGCGCATTGGGTGGCGGTAATAACCTGTTGCTTGACAGCCTTTCCGTCCTCTGGCACCCCTCCCGAAAGTTGAATTCAATCAATTGCCTAGACAGTAAATGCTTAAATCTGAATTGGTTCTCAAGCTTTCTGAGCAGAATCCGCATCTATATCAGCGTGACATTGAGCACATCGTGAATGCGATCCTCGGCACCATTGCGGATGCACTAGCGCGAGGAGACCGGGTTGAGCTTCGCGGATTCGGTACCTTTGTGGTGAAGAAGCGCGACGCCCGCATGGGCCGCAATCCTCGCACCGGTGAGGCGGTTCCCGTCTCGGAGAAGGCTGTCCCTCATTTCAAGACTGGCAAGGACATGAAGCAGCGCCTCAACCGTCCATCTGCCAGATCCGGCCCATGAGGCTCGTCGGCCTGACCTCGTTGGAAGGAGTGTTCCGGGACGCCAAGCCTCACAAGCAGTTTTTGTTTGAGGCTCGGGGCTCCCCTACTTGGATTGTACCGGACTCGAGGAGCTTTGATCATTTGGGCAGGTGCCTTATGTCTCATCCGCCATGTCAGACCCAAGTCCTTCCTCTGACAAATACGACAATGGGTGTAGAGCAATTCACTATCACAAAGGAAAGAATGCCCTAGATTTTCCGTATGGACATTCGTGCGGCCCTTCTCCTGCTCCTAACTCTCTGCATGGCTCTGGGTCTGTTAACCTTCAATTCAGGATTCTAATAAGCCATTTGAGCCAAACTACTTTGCTGCATTCTTGTCGACGGTGATAGTTCGCGGATTAACCGTGTGAGGCTGCTTCAGCGCCCTCCGGCAGAACCGCCGGGCGGCAGCGACATCCCGCCTGGCTGGGAGCAGAAAAGCAATGGTCTGTCCGGCAGCATCAAGGGCACGGTATAGATAAGCCCGCTTCCCCTTCACACGTATGTACGTTTCGTCCACACGCCACGAACGATTCGTGGTTCGGAGATGTGGGCGATGGGAACAGGTCAGCGCAGATAGTCCCATCCCGGTTGTTTCCGCAATGCTTGGCCGTTTCATAAACGGCCCTCCGCGAAGTTTTGCCGTATGTCATAGACGGGTATAGGACGCAGCGGTCTCCACACCAGGAAGGTCTCACATTGGCACGTTCCGGACGGGGGACGAACGTCCGCTTTGGACCGGAACATCGGACGTTCCTGGCAGTGAACCAATTTCACTGCCTGACCGAGGCTGTGTCAAAACGCAGATCGGGACCGAGTGAGCTCACCTCTGTGATCCTCTGATCGGCTGGAGCGCAGGTGACAACGGCCGTTTGGCTCATCGACAAGGCTGGATGTCATTCTTGCTGGTGTCCCAGCCATCGTGATCAGCTTGGGTGCCTAGAGCGATGCCCCCTCAGGACTGGATTGCTGCCAGCAGCGGCCCTGGTCCGAGGATCGCCAGAACCCGCTTCAGGTTATAGGCGAGCACGTGCAGGCTCATCTCGGTGCGCACCCGCTCCAAGGTCCGGGTCAGGAAGTGCGTAGCACCCATCCAGGCCTTGATCGTTCCAAACGGATGCTCCACCGTCTGCCGCCGCAGACGCGGCGTCTCCGGGGCCCGATCGAGCCGCTCCTGCATCGCATCGAGCACATCCTCATGCTCCCAGCGTCTGACCCGGCGCTCCTTGCCGGGCGTACACTGATCTTTGAGCGCACAGGTTTGGCAGCAGCTGGTCCAGTAGAGATGCAGCAGCATCCCATGCTCGATGGTGGAGCATCGTCGCGTCAGGCGCTCTCCGGCGGGACAGCGATAGGTGTCATCCTCGGGATGATAGACGAAGTCCTGCTTGCCGAAGCGTCCGTCAGCCTTGGCGCTCGAGTTGAGGGTCTTGGGCACATAGGGCGTGATCCCAGCTCTCTCGCAGGCCAGGATGTCCTCGCCCTTGTAGTAGCCTCTGTCCGCCAGAGCCTCCAGGCTCGGCGTGCCCATGGCACCCTGCGCCTGCTGGCCCATCACCGATAACTGGCCCCGATCCGAGCCGCTGTTGGTGACCTCATGTGCGACGATCAGGTGGTGCTGGACATCCACCGCGGCCTGAACGTTGTAGCCGACGATGCCCGTGCCGATGCCCCGGTTGGTCATCGCCCGCGCGTCCGGATCAGTGAGCGAGATCTGCTGGTCGGGAGCCGCCAGCACCTGCTGCTCCAGCTCCCGGAACTGCTGCATCTGCTCTCTGAGCGCCGCGATCTTGTCCTTGATCCGCCCGGCCTTCACCTGCGCCAGCTCGCTCTCCTGCCGATCGGCCGTGTCGAGGGCGGACAGATAGTGTGCGATGCTGGCCTCCACCTGCTCGATGCGCTTGGCGAGCTTGGCCGGCGTGAAGTTCTTGTCCCGCGCGTTGACCGCCTTGAACTTGGAGCCGTCGATGGCCACCACCGCCTGCGAGAACAGGTTGAGCGTGCGGCACAGCCCGACGAACTGGCGGCACACGGCCCGAATGGCCGGTCCATTGTCCTTGCGGAAGCGGGCGATGGTCTTGTGATCCGGCTGAAGCTGGCCGGTGAGCCACATCAGCTCAAGGTTGCGGCCGGTCTCCTGCTCGAGGCGGCGGCTGGACGGGATGCGGTTGAGATAGCCATAGATGTAGATCTTGAGCAGGGCCGCCGGATGGTAGGCCGGGCGGCCCGTCGCCTGTGGGATGACACTCTCGAACCCCAGGGCATGCAAGTCGAGTTCCTCGACAAAGACGTCGATCACCCGCACCGGATTGTCGTCACTGACGTACTCGTCGAGGCAGACCGGGAACAAGGTGCCTTGGCTGCGCTCCTGGCCTTGGACAAACCGCTTCATCGCGATCCCTCCAGTCCGTACTGACCCAACCAGATTACTAGATTCCGCGTTTTGACACAGCCTCGACCC
>NZ_QDGA01000175.1 GCF_003347665.1 Microvirga calopogonii | reverse complement strand
GGCGACCAACAACGCCTGCGAACGCGCGCTCAGACCGGCCGTCATTCAGCGCAAGGTGACCAACGGCTACCGGGCCATGTGGGCGGCCGAAGGCGAAGCAGACATTCGCACCGTCGTCGACACGGCTCGTCTCGGCCTGGGAACCAACGCGTTCAAGACAATCCTTCAGACCGTGTCCGCCTGAACCTCAGGTCAAAATGCGGCGTGGGTAATTACGTTTGTCTGGAACGGCAAGCGCCGGCAGCGGCGCCGGCGCTGCGCGACGGAGCAGATCCATCGCGTTGGCGGTTCCGGAGCCTGTACCAGCCAACCGCTGCCCCAGCCGAAATCACAGGCACCAGCAGAATGCCAGACCCGACGGCAGACGACCCACTAGTGGAGGCCGCCATCAGTCGGCTTAAACGAGTGATTGGAGATGCGCTGCGTTCGCGGACTGACCGACGTCGTGCGACGGAGGTTGCTGTCGCAGTTCAGGCCCTGAACCGCATGCTTGAGCTTGGACGCCCGAAGTCCGTCCGCATCGCCTAAGCAAAGGCACGGAGTGGGCTCCGTGTGCTCACCAACCGATCCATGCAACACGCTCGTTCGACGAGGCCGGCCGGATGAAGCCGTCTTCCTACTACGACCGGGTGGTGGACGTGATGGAGGAGCTGGTGAAGTTCACGCTGCTGACCCGCGACCGCTCCGACTACCTCACCGACCGCTACAGTGAGCGCAAGGAGGCGGCCGAGACGGAAGCCATGCGGCTCGCTGCGGAAGCCATGAACCACGCGGTCAAGGCAGCCGAGTAGAACGGTCCGGCAGGCTCACGGGGCAACCCCGGCGTCCTCGCGGCGTTGCCCGACAGGAGCATGCAGGAGCCAAGGCCATGTCCGACCCGAAGTCAGGTGACGACCATCCTCACAAGCCGAAGCTCAATCCCGGCGACCAGGCCGATCCGGATACGCCTGGGGCCGGCGAGAACGTCTGCCGGGAATGCAACGGCACCGGGAAACTTGGCGAAATGGAATGCCCGATCTGCGGCGGCACCGGCGTCGTCATCGAGGAGATCGGCGGCGGGTAAGGAGGTAACCGACCGTTTCCTCACGTCTCTCCCATGTTCACCAGCTCGTGGATTTCGCTGACAATGGTCGCGTCGTGGCAGGGCTTAGCACGAAACGGCCGTCATCCGGGATTCCGTCCGACAGCGGCTGGGCATAGCCCGAGGAAAGATGAGGTTACGCGTGCCGCCAGACCTTCACGGCTGAAACCAGCAGGATTGCCGTCAAGGCCGGAAGCAGGACGGCATCGGGAACGATGCCGAGCAGCAATCCGCCGATGAACGTGCCGGCAATCGAACCTGCCGCCATGACGAGCAGGAAGGTGCGGTTGCGGCCGAGAACGGAAAAGCTCCGGTCCCGACTGTAGCGGGTGAAGCCAACCAGCATCGTCGGCAGGCTCACGGCGAGGGACAGGCTTCCGGCCAGCTTGATGTCGGCCCCGAACAGCAGCACCAGGGTCGGGATCAGCATCTCGCCACCGGCCACGCCGAGCAGCGAGGCCACGATCCCGATCAGGAACCCGACGACGATGCCGGCGACGAGCTGAGCCGATCCGACGAGGATAGGTTGGCCTGCACCCGCGTCATGGCCGAACACCAGCACACCCGCGATGGCGACCAAAAGGACCGCGATCTCCTTGTAGAGGGTCTCGGACTTCAGGCGGGTCGCCCATCCGGCACCGACCCACGCCCCCAGGAGGCTGCCGGCCAGCAGGTTGAGCACGATTGGCCAATGGGTCGCGATCAGCCCGAAGGGCACCGTTGCCGCCCGGAACGGCAGGGCGGACGCAACCACGACGAGGCTCGTGGCCTTGTTCAGGATCACCGCTTCCAGGGCTGCGAAGCGGAACATCCCGATGAGCAGCGGAAGGCGGAACTCGGCGCCGCCAAGTCCGATCAGACCCCCAAGCGTCCCGATGACGGTGCCTCCCACGAAGGCGGTGGGCATGCTCCGGCGGACGGTCCGTGGATCGGGATCGGGTTTCATGAGGCATCATCCCGAAACTCGGTCCCGCATGCAATTTCGATAATCCTAGAAATACCGCTTGACGGCTGAGCCGGACAGGTCCATCGTGTTTCCATGAACATCGAACAAGCCGCCAAGCAACTCGAAGCGCTCGGGAACACCACCCGGCTCCAGGTCTACCGCACCCTCGTGCGGGCCGGAGAGGCGGGCTTGCCCGTCGGGCAGATCCAGGAGCGCCTCGGCATTCCGGGCTCGACGCTCTCGCACCATCTCCAGCGGCTCCTGCTGACGGGATTGGTGACGCAGGAGCGGCAGGCCACGACCCTGATCTGCCGGGCTAGCTACCCGGCGATGAACGGCCTCATCGGCTTCCTGGCCGACGAGTGCTGCGCCGACGCCGGATGCGGAACCCGGGCGGAGAACGCTGCCTGATTTATTTTGCCCAGTATTTTCATATTACCGGAAATATTAAAAGGAGAGACAGATGCCAGGCTTCCTTCCCTTCGTCCTCCATCTCGCCCGCGCGGCCCGGAACCGACGGCACGTCTCGGCCCTCGGCGAGCTGGACGACCATCTCCTGCGCGACATCGGCCTCGAGCGGGCGGACGTCCTCGCCGTCCTGGCCCAGCCCCGCCACCGCGATCCTTCGCGGATGCTGAAGATCCTCTGCTGCCAAGGCCGCGTCTTCGTTGAGCGCGTGCGCGACGGCTTCGCTCCCCGACCTGCCTCCTGCTGCTGACCAAGGAGTCCGCCATGACCTCGTCTGATGCCCTCCCCATTGCCGTCATCGGCGCAGGCCCAGTCGGGCTGGCCGCCGCTGCCCACCTGATCCAGCGTGGCCTGCCCGTGAAAGTGTATGAGGCCGGCGATACCATTGCCGCCAACGTCCGGGACTGGGGCCACGTGCGCTTGTTCTCGCCGTGGGAGTACAACACCGACACGGCGGCCCGCGCCCTGCTCCAGTCCCATGGCTGGCAGGAGCCTCCGGGGAAGGCCATGCCGACGGGATTGGATCTGTATGAGGCCTACCTCAAGCCGCTCGCCGAGACACCCGAGATGGCGGCGGTGATCGAGACCGGCGTGAAGGTGAAGGCGATCACCCGGCAGGGTGCCGACAAGGTGCTCAGCAAGGGCCGGGAGATCAAGCCGTTCGTGCTTGCCGTTTCCAACGGCAACGGCGCCATCCGACGCGACCTGGCGCGGGCGGTGATCGATGCCTCCGGAACGTGGACGGCTCCGAATCCCCTGGGGGCGGGCGGCATCCTCGCCGAGGGCGAGGCGGAGAACGCGGCCAACATCGCGTACGGCATCCCGGACGTGCTCGGGCGCGACCGCGCTGCCTACGAGGGCAAAACGACCCTCGTGGTCGGCGCCGGGCATTCGGCCGCGAACGTCCTCCTCGACCTCGCCCGGCTGGCTGAGCGGAATCCCGCGACGTCAATCGTCTGGGCGACCCGCGGTGAGAACCTGATGCGGGTCTATGGCGGCGGCCGTGCCGATCAGCTTCCCGCCCGAGGCGAACTCGGCTCCAGCCTCAAGGCCCTCGTCGACAGCGGGCGGGTGACCCTGGTCGCCGGGTTCTCCGTGACCCGCGTCAGGGCTGACGGCGAACAGGTCATGGTCGAGGGCGAGACGGCGCAGGGAATCCGCGAGGTCGGCCCTGTCGACCGGATCGTCGTCTGTACGGGGCAGCGCCCGGACCTGAGCCTGACCCGAGAGCTGCGGCTCGACCTTGATCCTTGGCTGGAGAGCTCGAAGGCGCTCGGACCGCTGATCGATCCCAACGAACACTCGTGCGGCTCCGTGCCGCCGCATGGCCACCGCGAACTCGCCCATCCGGAGCCGGGCTTCTACACCGTCGGCATTAAGAGCTACGGCCGTGCCCCGACCTTCCTGATGCTCACAGGCTACGAGCAGGTGCGCTCGGTCGTGGCAGCCATTGCCGGAGACCTCGTGGACGCGGATGACATCCACCTCGTCCTGCCCGAGACGGGCGTGTGCTCGACCAACCTTCCCGTCGATGGGGTGCCTGCGTCCTCAAGCTGCTGCGGCGGCCCCGCCCCGGCGAAGGCCGATGCCTGCTGCGTCGCGGATGCCGAGGTCAAGGCCGAGGGCAAGTCCGGCTGCGGGTGCGGTCCCGCGAAGGTGCCGGAGAAGGTTGCGGAACCTGCGGGCTGCTGCTGAGATCCGCCCGTGTCGAATCCGGTGAGTGAGTCCCTGGCAAGCGATCCCGCCATGCCGAAGCCGAGTCCGAGGGTGGTCATCTCCGCCCTCGGGATCACGCAGATCCTCGCCTGGGGATCGTCCTTCTACCTGCCGGCCGTGCTCGCCCGTCCGATCGCCGCCGACACCGGATGGTCGCTCGGTTGGGTCGTGGGCGGGCTCTCCGTCGGCCTGCTCGCGGCCGGACTGATCGCGCCGCGGGTCGGACGCACCATCGATGCGAAAGGGGGCCGTCCGGTCCTCGTCGCCAGCTCCGTCCTGCTTGCCGCCGGGCTCGCGACACTGGCACTTGCCACTTGCCCACAGCCTTCCCGTCTACCTGATGGCTTGGCTCGTGATGGGCGTCGGCATGGGGTCCGGCCTCTACGACGCGGGCTTCGCGACGCTGGGCCGCCTGTACGGCAAGGATGCCCGACGCGCGATCACCACCCTGACCCTGTGGGGCGGCTTCGCCAGCACGGTCTGCTGGCCGCTCAGCGCTTGGCTGGTCGAGCACTTCGGCTGGCGCGGCGCCTGCGCGGCCTACGCCGCGATCCACGTCCTCGTATGCCTTCCGCTGCACGCCTTCGTCGTGCCCGGCATCGGGTCGGTTTCGCGCGATGGTCGGTCGGCCGGCGCGAAACCCGGGATATCCTCACCGCCCCCTCTGACCGGGACCAGGCGGATACGCGCGTTCGCGCTGCTCGCCACGATCCTCACCCTCGGTGCGGTGACCGCCTCCATGATCGGGGTGCACCTGCTCACCTTCCTCCAGGCCCGGGGCCTCGGCCTCGCGGCGGCCGTTGGCCTCGGGGCGCTCGTCGGTCCGTCGCAGGTCGGCGCCCGCGTCATCGAAATGGCCTTCGGCCGCCACTACCATCCGATCTGGACCATGGCGGCTTCCGTCACCCTGGTCGCGGGCGGGGTCATCCTGCTGCTCCTCGGGTTCCCGATCCTGGCGCTTGACCTGGCGCTGTACGGTGCGGGAAACGGCATCGGCTCGATCGCCAAGGGCACCCTCCCCCTCGCCCTGTTCGGTCCCGACGGCTACGCCTCACTTATGGGCAAGCTGGCGATGCCGAGTCTGCTCGCCCAGGCCCTGTCGCCATCGATCGGGGCGGTCCTGATCGACATCGGCGGACCGGACCCAGCACTCGGACTTCTCTCCGGGCTGGCTTGCCTGAACCTCGGCTTCGTGGGTCTGCTGTGGGCGGTCTCACGGCCGACCCCGGCGGGAGGATCATGAGACTGCCCTAGCTCTGCCTATGCGGCTGTGGCCTGAGCGATGGCCTGCCTGCGATCGAAGGTACGACGGTCATATTCGTCCGCCAGTGCGCTCAGCGCCGCTCGGCCATCGCCAAAGAAGGACGGGCCGTGCATCAGCGCCAGCGTGCGTGGCGACAGCGTCGCGAGAGTACGGATCGTCGCTCCCATGTCCGGGCTCAGGCTGGAGTACTGGAACAGGTCCTCGGCGGCGATCGCCGGACCGACGATGTCGCTTTCGGTCAGTGCCGGACCATTGCCGAGCTGGGTGAAGAGGTCGCCGCACAGCAAGGTTTGGGTCGACTCCTCGTAAACCACGCCGGCATCCCACCCGTGCGGGGTGTGCGGGGTATCGATGTAGCGGATCCGCTTGCCGCCGATGTCGATCACTTCGCCATTCGCCACCACCCGTGGCGGTCGATCCGACATGTCGTTCAGCGACACCAGGCATCCCGTCATCCCATGCGCCACCTGAGCGTCCGGGGCAGCAGCCAGCCATTCGTTCATGGCGCCGCATTCGTCGGCCTCGTAATGGCCGAACGTGATCCAGCGCAGGTCCTGAACCGGCATGATCCGGGACACGGCTTCGGACACGAGCGGGAACATCTTTCGCAGCCCCGTGTGGAACAGGAGCGGTTCGTCGCCGCGCACGAGGAAATGGTTGAAGGTGAAGCCGGTCGGCGGGGCGATATCCGGCACGAACACGGAAATCCGATAGATGCCGTCGGCGATTTCGCTGATGTTGGGTCCCATGACTTTCTCCACGCGATCATCTTGGTGGGTGCCACCGGCCGGACTGGGCACGGTGGACAGCAGTCACATTTGAACGTACAATAGCGTGCAGTGAAATCGGCAGATGGTCAATATGGCGGCACCATGCGGTGTGCCGAAACACACATGACCCGGACCTACACCCTCAAGAAGCGTGCGGAACAGCAGGCGGAGACCCGGCAGAGGATCGTCGAGGCGGCTGTGGACCTGCACGGCA
>NZ_QDGA01000174.1 GCF_003347665.1 Microvirga calopogonii | reverse complement strand
TGCGGATTCCGATTCAATCCGGACGGGGATTCCGATTTGACGCCGGACAGCATTCCGGAATGAAGCCGGACACCGTTCCGATCAATTACCGGACACTTTCCCCACTCTGATGATCCCCTGGGTCAGCAACTCGGGCATCACCCTCCTCACGTCATCGAGGAGAATGGAATGCCCGCCAAGAGGAAGCTGACCATGAGACAGTTGAGACAGATGCTGCGCCTGGCCCGGGACGGCATCAGCGTGCGTGACATCGCCGAGAGGCTCGGGATCGCGCGCAGCACCGTCCAGGAGAACCTCAAGCGCGCCGAGCAGGCCGGCTTGAGCTGGCCCTTGCCCGGCGACCTGACCGACGAGGCCCTGGAGAACAGGCTTTTCGCCCGCGCCGGCGTCAAGCAGGGACAGCGCCGGCGGCCCGAGCCCCACTGGGCCGAAGCCATCGTCGAATTGAAGAAGCCCGGCGTCACCCTGCAAATCCTCTGGGAGGAGTACCGGGCCGTCCATTCCAACGGCTATGGCTACAGCCGCTTCTGCGAGCTCTTCCGCTCGTTTGAGAGCCGGCTCTCGCCGACCATGCGCCAGGACCATATTGCCGGCGACAAAGTGTTCGTCGACTATTCCGGCAAGAAGATCGCCATCGTTGATTCCGACACCGGCGAGATCCGCCAGGCCGAGATCTTCGTCGCCGTGCTCGGCGCCTCCAACTTCACCTACGCTGAGGCGACCTGGACCCAGTCCCTGCCGGACTGGATTGGCGCGCATGGGCGCATGTTCCGCGTCTTCGGCGGCGTTCCGCGCCTGATCGTGCCGGACAATCTCAAGTCAGGGGTCAACCGGGCCTCGTTCTACGATCCCGAGATCAACCGCAGCTACGGCATGATGGCCGCGCATTACGGCATCGGCATCCTGCCGGCGCGGCCACGAAAGCCCAAGGACAAAGCCAAAGTGGAGAATGGCGTGCGCTTTGCCCAGACCTGCATTCTCGGACGGCTGCGGCACCAGACTTTCTTCTCGCTGGCCGAAGCCAATGCGGCGATTGCCGGCGCGTGCGAGCGCATCAACGATCATGTCGTGCGCCGCCTCGGGGTCAGCCGCCGGCATCTCTTCGAGACGATGGAGCGCCCGGCGCTCGCGCCGCTGCCGGGCGACGACTACGAGTTCGCCGAATGGCGCTTCGTGCGGGTCGGCACGGACTATCACGTCGAGTACGACGGCTTCTTCTATTCGGTTCCGCACGGCCTGATCCGCGCGCAGGTCGACCTGCGGGCCACCAGCCGCACGATCGAGATCTTCCACCGCGGCCAGCGCGTGGCAACCCATCAGCGCCGCTACGGTGGGCGCCGGCACGGCACCGACCCGGACCACATGCCGAGTTCCCATCGGCGCTATGCCGACTGGACCCCGGAGCGCTTCCGCCGTTGGGCGGCGTCCGTCGGCCCTCAGACGGAAGGTCTGATCACGGCTATTCTGGCGCGCCGCCCGCATCCTGAGCAGGGCTTCCGGACTTGCCTCGGGGTTCTGCGCCTGTTGCGCGATCTCGAACCCGCTCGCGCTGAAGCGGTGTCGGCCCGCGCTCTCCAGATCGGGGCGCTCACCTCCAAGAGCATCGCCTCGATCCTGGCCAACCGCCTGGCCGCCCAACCCGCCCGCGACCCCGAGCCCACCGCCATTCTGGAGCACGCCAACCTGCGCGGCCCCGGCTACTTCCACTAAGGAGATCCTGCATGTTGACCCATCCCACTCTCGCTCTGCTGGCCGATCTTGGTCTTCACGGCATGGCCAGTGCCTTCAAGGCTCTGCAATCCCAGCCCGAGGCTCGGGCTCTCGAGCATGGCGACTGGCTTGCACTGCTGCTCGAACGCGAGGCGACGCTGCGCTGTCAGAAGCGGTTTGAGAGCCGGGCGCGGGCGGCCCGCCTGCGCCATGACGCGCATGTCGAGGATGTCGACTTCAGGGCGGCGCGCGGTCTCGACCGCGGGCTCTTTCTCAAGCTGGCCGGCTGCGATTGGATCCGTGAACGACGCGGGCTCCTGCTGACCGGACCAGCCGGGGTCGGCAAAAGCTGGTTGGCCTGCGCGCTGGGCCAGAAGGCGTGCCGGGAGGACTTCTCGGTCGCTTATCACCGTGCCCCGCGGCTGTTTGCGGCGCTTGGTCTGGCCCGCGGGGACGGCCGCTACGCGCGCATGCTCAAGGCGCTGGCCCGCGTGGATCTTCTCATCCTTGATGATTGGGGGCCCGAGAAGCTCGCTGACGATCAGCGGCGGGATCTGCTGGAGATCGTCGAGGACCGGTACGAGCGGCGCTCCACCATCGTGACGAGCCAGATCCCGGTCGACCGCTGGTATGAGATCATCGGCAATCCGACCATCGCCGATGCGATCCTGGATCGCCTGGTCCACAATGCTTACAGGATTGAACTGTCCGGCGAGAGCCTGCGCAAGCAGCGCTCCCCGGCCGCTGCATCATCGTCCGATTGACGACCGGCCAATCCCACTCCACCATCTCCCATGACCCAGGATCAAACGAGGAGAGTGTCCGGCTTCAGATCGGAACGCTGTCCGGAATGAAATCGGAATGGGTGTCCGGCTTCACCTTGGAATACGCGTCCGGCTTCACCGGTATCCGCAAACGAATCCAGATTGCCGGCATAGGTGAGCTTATCGAGAACGAGCACCTGGTGCGAGGTGTCGCGGACGAGCAGACGAACAACAGCCGACCCGATGAATCCGGCCCCACCTGTTACAATATACTTTTTTGCCATTGAGACCTGCGCCGCTGTTCGGGTGACGGACAGTAAAAACTGCCTAACTGTGCATGGCAGCTATCAAATCTGCTGAGCAGTTGCAAGCCGTCCAAGAAAATGAAAAGACGCAGCGAATTCAAATCGTTCCAACGGTTTGTCTGCACTTTGGAGTGCATAGCGTTGCGCAAGCCAAGTCAATTTGCGCCAACTCAAGGAGTCACTTAAATAATTAACTTAGACATACTCCGCCTTCAGATCGTCGATATAATTACCTGACATGAGGTAGACATTGATCTTATGCTTTGTGACGTTAACGCTATCAGGCTACTGCTCTAAAATTGACGTGAATACCTTGGCCAGCCTCCTGTAGAGGGATAACCGGGCTGCAGCTAGGACAATGCGGCGCAAGGCTCCACATCCCAAGGTAACACAATGACGAGAGAATGCTGTCGGTAGCGTGGGTGGCTTTCTCTCGGCGGTAGCCGACGCGCTGAGTTCGAGCCGCTCATGAGTGATAAGGATCATCTGTGTTGCTCTGGGCCGGCTCAAACGCCTCCGGCGAGCCCGGACAATGTGTTTGATCTCCGTTACAGAAATCTATGGGTCACACCCCTGAGAGTAGTATCTCAAGCTATAACATCCCAAGCAACGCGTCCCTCATAGATGCCATTCTCCAAGAAGTGCTGCAGGGGGTTGACTCCAGCGGCTGCGACATCGGGATTGGCCGTCAGATAGGATGAGGTGTCAAACGACGTCGACGTATCACGTCCCTCCTTCCAGCCGAAGCTGAAATAGTGATCCAACGGATTGATATGAGCTGCCGCCACGTCCTGATAATGCTCAAGGTAATAGCTGGTGTCGAAGGCGGCACTGGGGTCCCGCCCCTCCTTCCAGCCCGAACTGTTGTAGTGTTCCAGAGGATTGACTCCGGCGCGTGCGACATCCGGATTGTTCATCAGATAATAGTCGGCATCAAAGCCTTTGGTGATGCTCCGCCCCACCGACTGCCCTGGGTTTACGCCAGCGCCCGCCCGTCCTTCGCTCGCACCAAATCGGACGTAATGCTCCAATGGGTTGACCCCGGCCGCTGCCACATCCGGATTAGCCTGGAGATA
The DNA here is from genome assembly GCF_003347665.1 of Microvirga calopogonii. Classification (GTDB taxonomy): domain Bacteria; phylum Pseudomonadota; class Alphaproteobacteria; order Rhizobiales; family Beijerinckiaceae; genus Microvirga; species Microvirga calopogonii. The sequence goes on along the minus strand of NZ_QDGA01000174.1, from coordinate 2,717 downwards.
GACTTGGGGATTGAACGCGACCTTCAGCGCGGACACAACAGTCCGAAGCGTGAGATTAGTGGATGCATTGAGATCAGCGGATGCAAAGAGGCCGTCGCCGAACTGGAAGTATTCCACACCCCAGGTCTGATCGGTGCCGTCCGGCATCCCCGCGCGCAGATCCGTCACCAGAACCGAGCCATTGGACTGGTGGCGAATGTCATAGGACGCCCGCAGACCACTGAACAGCGCGGTGTCTATCCCCGCTCCCCCATCGAGCGTGTCATTGCCCGCCCCGCCCGACAGCCGGTCGTTGCCGGCCCCACCCCACAACGTGTTGGCGGCCGCATTGCCGACGATTATATCATCGCCAGATCCGCCTTTGGCGTTCTCAATCAGCGACCGGGCATCATTGTTGTACAGAAGCGCGTTGGCGATGTTCCCAGCCGCTGTCTTCGAGCCATCCCAATGCAGTTTCGCTAACTGAGTGGAAGCCGTGGTCGTCCAGCTCCCTGGCCGCAGGTCAATCGTCACCCCCGTCGCATAATTCGAAAAGTCATACGTGTCGGTGCCGCCACCGTCCCAAACCGTCTGGAGAATCTTATTCCCGCCGGGAGCCCCCTGCCCGACCCCGTTGATAAACATCTCCCCCGTCGTCGGGCTCCACGCATAGACGGTGTTGCCGCTGTTGGTCGCGTAGTTGGCACCATACAGGTGCTGCAGGGCCGCGATGTCGTACATCATCGGCGACTGCGCATAGCCCCAGGTCTCGTTGGTATAACCGGATGTCGTCGAAGCCCCCACGTAGGAGCGATAGCTCATGACCGTGTACTCGATGGAGTCGCGGTCACCGGGCATGCCGCTCTCGTGCGGATGCTCCAGACCGAGCGTATGCCCAATCTCGTGGACGAAGGTCAGATAGGCATAGTTGCCCTTCGCCGGACTGTTGTAGTCGGTTCGGTTGAACCATGCATCGCCGCCCTCGGCATTGGTGGTCGGGAAATAGGCCCACGCCGTGCCCGGCGTATTTGACATGGCAAAGCGCAGATCGGCGTGCCGCGTGGCCGTTTCAGCCATCTCCGTAAAGGTGAGATTGGCGACTGACGCATACATCGTCAGCGCCGCGCGAACGGTGGCCTGCTGCGTCGGTGTGAGAGCCCCAAAGGCATTCGCTGTCTCACCGCCGCCATAGGGTGTGCCGTAGAACGAGGCGCTGGCCGGGAAACTGTACGTGAAGCCATTCACGGCCCATTTCACGTCGCCCAGCACCCCATCGATATACGCGTCGCCAGTTGGGACAGCAGTCACAACAGCAGGCATAACCCCCTCCGTTTTTTTATCACAGATGATCTCAACCGCAGCTGGCGTGGAGCCAAGGCGCGAGCTCAATAGTGTCGTGGCGTATGCTGGTGCCAGGCTGTGCATCAATGCGGCCAAATGGCCCAAGTCGCACCAAAGACCATTTTCCTCTAAGGTGCCAAGGGCCCAACCTACTCAGGTGCGACACTTTGATCCTCTGGGTCAGAGGGCTGGCTCTGCCGCCGCCTCTCCAACACGAGCGGACGGTCGCGCTGTGACCTTGGGATCCCCGCTGCTATGAGTCAAAATGTTACTACATTGCGATGTCGAATGGCTGCCTGCTGGCTTAGGCTGGAACCGCGCATCCCATCATTGTGCGCTTTCTAAAGCGCTTTTGGTTTCAGTGTAGAGCATAGCCGGCATGCCTGATCCAGCCTTTGGCATCTTTTGCGGTGATGCTGTCGAGGGCGGGTTTGAGCTCTGCTTCCAAGGCTTCGAGAGTGCGTGCGGCTTTGGCTTTGAGCCGCTCTTTCACCTTGGCCCAGGCGTGCTCGATCGGGTTGAACTCGGGCGAGTAGCGCGGCAGGTACAGCAGTCCAATCCCAGCCTGATCGAGCAGGTCCTGCACTTCGATGGCGTGGTGCGGGCGCAGGTTGTCCATCACCAGAATGGCATCCGACTTGGTGCGTTTGAGAGCCGGTACCAGGATCTGCTCGAGATAGGCGAGTAACACGGAGGTAGAAGTCGAGGCCTCGATGCTCATCGTGGCAACCAGGCCCTCACACGCGAGCGCACCCAAGACCGTCAGCCGCTGCCAGGAGCCCAGCGGGATCGAGCCGTACGCCCGCTGCCCCCGTGGGGCTCGCGCATGGGTTCGGGCCATCTTAGTCGTTACCCCGCTCTCATCCAGGAACACCAAGCGTTCCGCGGGAAGCACGCTCATCTGCTGGCGGTAAGCCTCACGCTCGGCAGCAACCTCGGGCCGCTCCTGCTCGGCCGCCCGAAGCGTCTTTTTTTCGGACGCAGCTTGAGGCGCTTGAGCGCCTCGCAGATCACCGCCAGGCACACCGTCACGCCCGTTCGCTCAGCCAGGCGCTCACGGTACTCACGCAACAGTGCGTCATTGTCCTCGATCACGAGCTGACGCAGCACCTCGAGAACCGCCGCATCCAGGCGCGAGGGCACGCCGCCACTGTGCGGCTTCGCAGCACGCCGGCCTTCCTCGCGCTCCTGGCGGCGCCAGTTCGACACGGTGGCCGGGCAAACCTGGAAGCGGCGGGCGATCTCGACCTGAGGAAGGTCGCCGCGTTCGCAGGCGACCAGAACGCGCTCACGCAAATCGGCGGAATAGGCCTGGGACATGGCTCGCCTCCTGGGCCATATCCCAGTCAACGCACAGACCACCACAATGGATTCAAGGCCAGATCAAAAGCGCTTTA
>NZ_QDGA01000173.1 GCF_003347665.1 Microvirga calopogonii | reverse complement strand
TTGGGGCGATCCGCCACCGGCCCGGACAGCACCTCCTCGGCAACTGCGAGGGCGCACGCGGCTTTGACCGGAACCGGGCCCGGCGCGACGGATGTCCGCAGCGCCGCGACCCCGCCTGCCATGAAAGCACTGCGCCAGAGGCGCACCGTATCCTCGCGCACCCCGAAGGCCTCGGCGATCCGCGGGCTCGTCCAGCCCGCCAGGGTCAGGAGGATCGCCCGGGCCCGATCCGCCTCGCCGCGATCCCGCGACCGGCTGAGTTCCTCCAGTTCGCGTCGTTGCTCGCTACTCGCCACAACCGGGGACCTGCCTGCCATGATCCGCCTCCCGCATCCGTTCACGCGATGGAATCATGCGCAGCATCCGTTGGCTACCCCGCTGAAACCTGCTTAGTCCTGTGCCACAGGAATCATGCAGGGTAGAGCTCGGCAAAATCCTTGGTCGTCCGATGTGCCGTCACCTCCACATGGTGCCAGCCCGCCAGCGGCTCAAAGCACAGGAACAGGTTGGCTGTGCCCTGCCGTTGGTACTCATACTCTACTCGTGCAGAGCGGCCGGGAGCCGCCGGTTGGGGAGCACGCTTGTCAGCGCAATTCTCGGACAGCGTCCGTCGGCTGCTGTGCACCCAGCTGAACAGCAACCGCTGCTCGGCAGAGGACATGGCCGACCGGCTGGCCATGCACCGCCGCGCCCTCTGTCCCTGATTGAGGGGCAGGGGCAGGGGCACCAGATGATCGCCAATGAAATCCGGTTTGAAATTGCCCAACGTTTGCTGGAGGAGACCGAGGTGCCGCTCGGAGAGATCGCGTCGACGCCGGGTTGTTCCGGGGCGAGCGCCTTCACTCGCGCCCTCCGGCGCTAGATCCTCGGCGCAGAGGATTTGACGGGTTGGGGATGGCGGAGAAGGGGCAGGCCTTCAGGGGCGACCAACACCTCGATGCTTCGCGCCACTCCGGGCTGGCGGCGGATCAAGCCGGCGCGCTCCAAGGTCAGGATCATCTGGTGCACGGAAGGCGGCGTGACCTGGAAATGGCGCTGCATGTCGGTTTCGGCCGGAGGGCGGCCATGGACGCGCGTATAGGCATCAATGAAGGCCAGGTACTGGCCCTGCCGGTCGGTGAAGCTGTTCTCAGACATCCGCCACACGCTCGATTCAGCGGCTGATTCATCTCGGCCTCTCACACGGGAGGCCGAGATGAACATACGCTACCGGGTTGACCTGAGCGAGACCGAACGCGCCACACTCCAGGCGATGCTCAGCGGCGGCAAGCAGGCCGCCCGCACGCTCAAGCGCGCCCAGATCCTGCTGGCGGCGGATTGTGGCGTCGCCGATGAGGACATCGCCACGAGCGTGGCGGTCGGCGGCTCGACCGTGTACCGCACCAAGCGCCGCTTCGTGGAGGGCAACCTGGAGCGGGCCCTCAGCGAGGAGCCCCGTCCCGGCGCCGCCCGCAAGCTCTCAGGCCCGGAGGAGGCGCTGCTGGTGGCGACCGCCTGCTCCCGCCCGCCGGCAGGCCGGGCCCGCTGGACGCTGGAGCTCCTGGCCGGCGAGATGGTGCGGTTGACCCAACATGAGAGCCTGTCGCGCGAGACGGTGCGCCGGCGTTTGGCTGAAAACGCGCTCAAGCCCTGGCAGCGGAAGATGTGGTGCGTGCCGAAGATCGATGGCGACTACGTCGCCCGCATGGAGGACGTGCTCGACCTCTATGCTGAGGGGCCTGATCCGATGCGGCCAGTGGTGTGCTTCGATGAGAGCCCGATCCAGCTCATCGGCGAGACGCGTCAGCCGCTCCCGGCCGCACCGGGACAGGTCGAGCGCATCGACTACGAGTACCGCCGCTGTGGCACGGTGAACCTGTTCGTGATGGTGGATGCGCACCGGCCCTGGCGCAAAGTGAGCGTCACGGATCGCCGGACGGCCAAGGACTTTGCTGGGTGCATGCGCGAGCTGGTGGATGTCGACTACCCGCAGGCCGAGCGGATCCGGGTGGTGATGGACAATCTGTCGACGCACACGCCCGGCGCGCTCTATGAGGCTTTCCCGGCCCCGGAAGCGCATCGCCTCCTGCGACGGCTGGAGTTCCACTTCACCCCCAAGCACGCGAGTTGGTTGAACATGGTCGAAATCGAGATCGGGGTGCTGAAAGGCCAGTGCCTGGACCGGCGGATCGACACGCGCGAGGGGCTTGAGCGGGAAATCGCGGCTTGGGAGCGCGAGCGCAACGCCGCCGGCGCACGCATCACCTGGATGTTCACGACCGAGAAGGCCCGCACCAAGATGGGCCGAGCCTATCCCAACACCGCTCCGAAAGAGCCACCCGCCAAACAGTCATAATCCCTGTGCCGAGGATCTAGTCGGGCCAGACGCCGAAGGCATGGCACGATTATTTATCTCCGGCGAGGCCCCTCCAGCCGCTGCTAATGGCCTATGTAAGAAACTTTACGGCATTCGGGCATTTTCCCAGTCGGCCAGGAACCGAGGGAGCCAAATCAAACATCCGAAAAGAATATATTGTTGCGGCATAGTCGGCCTGTTCTTCTCAACCTCGTCCGGAAGTTGGCGGAACTCGCTACCCCAGTGGCGCGCCATGCACTTGCCGATCGTAGTGCCGGCCTTCACGTCAAGGGCCTCAAAAAGCGAAGTGGCCCCATGCCGCCGTCATGCGTGCGCTGCTCGGCTTGCCTGGCGCATCGGCAACAGAACCTCGCTGCGGGCGAGCGCCTAGATCTGAGACTTCCCGTCACCACACGGCAACAGCGCATGATCGGGTGGATTGAGCAAGAGCCCAACGATGTCTCGCCCCCCCTTTTCAACCGGCGCTTGCCTAACATCTCCCCATTACCCAAGCGCAGATGATGTTCATTCCCCGTAAAGACGTCAACCAGACTCAGCGCCGTAGAAGCTGCATCGTTGTCCGTGCCTCCCAGCTTTGGCGTTCGAGTTCCGGCGTGTCATCGGTGTGAGCAGGATAACCTAGACACAGGTAACCGATTAACGTCCAGTGCGAAGGTACCTCCACAATCGTGGCAACGGTGGCAGGATCCAGGATGGATACCCACCCGACTCCAATCCCTTCGGCTCGCGCCGCCAGCCATAGGGTATGGCTGGCCATCACTACCGAATACTGTAAAGTCTCCGGCATGGTGCGCTGGCCCAGGCCATGACCTCGCAGCGTGGTGCCATCGGAAAATACGGCCAGATGAACCGGCGCCTCCCGCAACCCGGCCAGCTTGAGTCTGGCATAAGTCTGAGCCCGCTCCACAGGTTCATTCATCAGGGCCTGCGCGTTGCAAACCTCGAAATTCTGGACGATGGCGGCCCGCCGCTGCGGATCCTCAACGAGAACGAAGCGCCAAGGCTGGCTCAGGCCCACCGAAGGTGCGAGATGAGCCAGTTCAAGCAGATACGTGAGCACGTCTGGCGAGACCGGAGTTGACCGGAAGTGACGAACATCCCGGCGCCAGACAAACAGCTCGCGAAGCTGATGGCGGAACTCCTGCGTAAAGTCAGGGGTAAACTGTGAATGTTCGGCTTTCATACAGGCTCTTTGGATTATGGAGTTGCTTCAGTCGTTGAGGCATTTTTCTGTCTGTCCGGTCAGCCTTTTGTGCGCATCTCGCGGATCGTGAGCAGCCGTTTCACGCGATGGTGAGCGGTCGCGTCGGCCGACGTGGTGATGGAGTCAGGAGTTTTGGCTGCCGTCAAGAGGACGGCTCTGGCGTTCTGCTTTCTCATGCTTTCTCCGGTGAGTTGAAGGCGGTGGGCGTTGTGGACAAGACGATCCAAAATGGCATCTCCAAGAGTGGGATCCCCGAACACTACAGAATGCCTCGATCCTTGATCGGCTCGTTTCTCATGTGACGATCATCGATCCTCGACACGCGCTGAGCGGACAGCACTTCGACCCCGTGTCCATGCACTCCCCGCGCGGAGCCTCGTTTGTCGTCATTGCCCTGCCCGATGGCCGTCGGCGCTCCATTCGCCGCTCCATCACCGATTTGGCTGCGGCCGGCGACGGCGAGCATCCAGGCACGGCGGATGAGACCCTGCGGGTCAGCATTCGCACCCTGCTCCCACTGGCGCAGCATTTGGCCACCATGATCACCGCATCTGAACAGAGGGTGATCCACCATGGCCCAACGCTGTCCCTTGAACCGGAAGCCCGCTTCTCCGACCAGGCTGCACCTGCACCGCTCTCGGCACCACCGATCCGGCCGTGGCCGAACCTCCCTGCGGATTCCGATTCAATCCGGACGGGGATTCCGATTTGACGCCGGACAGCATTCCGGAATGAAGCCGGACACCGTTCCGATCAATTACCGGACACTTTCCCCACTCTGATGATCCCCTGGGTCAGCAACTCGGGCATCACCCTCCTCACGTCATCGAGGAGAATGGAATGCCCGCCAAGAGGAAGCTGACCATGAGACAGTTGAGACAGATGCTGCGCCTGGCCCGGGACGGCATCAGCGTGCGTGACATCGCCGAGAGGCTCGGGATCGCGCGCAGCACCGTCCAGGAGAACCTCAAGCGCGCCGAGCAGGCCGGCTTGAGCTGGCCCTTGCCCGGCGACCTGACCGACGAGGCCCTGGAGAACAGGCTTTTCGCCCGCGCCGGCGTCAAGCAGGGACAGCGCCGGCGGCCCGAGCCCCACTGGGCCGAAGCCATCGTCGAATTGAAGAAGCCCGGCGTCACCCTGCAAATCCTCTGGGAGGAGTACCGGGCCGTCCATTCCAACGGCTATGGCTACAGCCGCTTCTGCGAGCTCTTCCGCTCGTTTGAGAGCCGGCTCTCGCCGACCATGCGCCAGGACCATATTGCCGGCGACAAAGTGTTCGTCGACTATTCCGGCAAGAAGATCGCCATCGTTGATTCCGACACCGGCGAGATCCGCCAGGCCGAGATCTTCGTCGCCGTGCTCGGCGCCTCCAACTTCACCTACGCTGAGGCGACCTGGACCCAGTCCCTGCCGGACTGGATTGGCGCGCATGGGCGCATGTTCCGCGTCTTCGGCGGCGTTCCGCGCCTGATCGTGCCGGACAATCTCAAGTCAGGGGTCAACCGGGCCTCGTTCTACGATCCCGAGATCAACCGCAGCTACGGCATGATGGCCGCGCATTACGGCATCGGCATCCTGCCGGCGCGGCCACGAAAGCCCAAGGACAAAGCCAAAGTGGAGAATGGCGTGCGCTTTGCCCAGACCTGCATTCTCGGACGGCTGCGGCACCAGACTTTCTTCTCGCTGGCCGAAGCCAATGCGGCGATTGCCGGCGCGTGCGAGCGCATCAACGATCATGTCGTGCGCCGCCTCGGGGTCAGCCGCCGGCATCTCTTCGAGACGATGGAGCGCCCGGCGCTCGCGCCGCTGCCGGGCGACGACTACGAGTTCGCCGAATGGCGCTTCGTGCGGGTCGGCACGGACTATCACGTCGAGTACGACGGCTTCTTCTATTCGGTTCCGCACGGCCTGATCCGCGCGCAGGTCGACCTGCGGGCCACCAGCCGCACGATCGAGATCTTCCACCGCGGCCAGCGCGTGGCAACCCATCAGCGCCGCTACGGTGGGCGCCGGCACGGCACCGACCCGGACCACATGCCGAGTTCCCATCGGCGCTATGCCGACTGGACCCCGGAGCGCTTCCGCCGTTGGGCGGCGTCCGTCGGCCCTCAGACGGAAGGTCTGATCACGGCTATTCTGGCGCGCCGCCCGCATCCTGAGCAGGGCTTCCGGACTTGCCTCGGGGTTCTGCGCCTGTTGCGCGATCTCGAACCCGCTCGCGCTGAAGCGGTGTCGGCCCGCGCTCTCCAGATCGGGGCGCTCACCTCCAAGAGCATCGCCTCGATCCTGGCCAACCGCCTGGCCGCCCAACCCGCCCGCGACCCCGAGCCCACCGCCATTCTGGAGCACGCCAACCTGCGCGGCCCCGGCTACTTCCACTAAGGAGATCCTGCATGTTGACCCATCCCACTCTCGCTCTGCTGGCCGATCTTGGTCTTCACGGCATGGCCAGTGCCTTCAAGGCTCTGCAATCCCAGCCCGAGGCTCGGGCTCTCGAGCATGGCGACTGGCTTGCACTGCTGCTCGAACGCGAGGCGACGCTGCGCTGTCAGAAGCGGTTTGAGAGCCGGGCGCGGGCGGCCCGCCTGCGCCATGACGCGCATGTCGAGGATGTCGACTTCAGGGCGGCGCGCGGTCTCGACCGCGGGCTCTTTCTCAAGCTGGCCGGCTGCGATTGGATCCGTGAACGACGCGGGCTCCTGCTGACCGGACCAGCCGGGGTCGGCAAAAGCTGGTTGGCCTGCGCGCTGGGCCAGAAGGCGTGCCGGGAGGACTTCTCGGTCGCTTATCACCGTGCCCCGCGGCTGTTTGCGGCGCTTGGTCTGGCCCGCGGGGACGGCCGCTACGCGCGCATGCTCAAGGCGCTGGCCCGCGTGGATCTTCTCATCCTTGATGATTGGGGGCCCGAGAAGCTCGCTGACGATCAGCGGCGGGATCTGCTGGAGATCGTCGAGGACCGGTACGAGCGGCGCTCCACCATCGTGACGAGCCAGATCCCGGTCGACCGCTGGTATGAGATCATCGGCAATCCGACCATCGCCGATGCGATCCTGGATCGCCTGGTCCACAATGCTTACAGGATTGAACTGTCCGGCGAGAGCCTGCGCAAGCAGCGCTCCCCGGCCGCTGCATCATCGTCCGATTGACGACCGGCCAATCCCACTCCACCATCTCCCATGACCCAGGATCAAACGAGGAGAGTGTCCGGCTTCAGATCGGAACGCTGTCCGGAATGAAATCGGAATGGGTGTC
>NZ_QDGA01000172.1 GCF_003347665.1 Microvirga calopogonii | reverse complement strand
AGTTCAGGGATCGTCCTGGCGCCCAGGCGCTGCATGACATGAGCGCGGTGGGTTTCCACCGTGCGCGGGCTGAGGCCGATGGCCCGGCCGATCTGCTTGTTGGTCTGGCCGGCCAGCAGGCCCTCCAGGACCTCGCGCTCGCGGACCGGCATCTCGGCGATGAGCCCGCGGGCCCGGTTGGCCTCCTGGTCGTGCTCGTCGGCCTGGGAAATGTCAGCGGCGGCCGACGCAAGGGCGGTCAGCAGCTCATCCGGAGCATAGGGAACCGGCAGGAAGTCCACCGCGCCGGTCTTCATCACCTGCACCGCAGACTTTACATCGCTCTGGAGCGCGCCCAGCACGATCACCGGCAGGCCGATGCGCCGGGCCTTGAGCTCCCGCGGGATGGTCAGGCCACCCGCCTCGGGCTGACGCATGTCGAGCACCACGCAGCCGGCCGCGAGCGCCGGGGCCGCCTCCAGGAACGCCTTGCCGGACGGGAAGGCTCTCACGTCATAGCCGGCGTCGCGCAGCCCTCGCGTCAGATCCTGACGCGAGGGCTCGTCGGCATCGACCACATAGACGAAGCGCCCGTCATGGCGGGTGATGTCCTGGGCAACGCCGCCGGCGCGGCGGATCCGGCCCTGCGCGTCACGCATGGGGAAGAAGATGTTGCGGATCCAGCGCACCACCCGGTCCTGCCGGATGATGCGGAACTCCTCGGTGCTGATGTCGCCCAGTCTGACGCGTTCGAGCGCGTCTCGCGCACGTTCTCGATCATCCGGATGGAGGAAGCGGCTCCAACGGCTGGGATCGCCAAGCGTGCTTTCGATTGTTTCGCCCCAGATGGTCTCAAAGGCGGGGCTCAGGTATTCGAGGTTCATTGTCTCGAAGTTCAGGATCCAAAGGGTGCTGCTGGAATTCTCGGCGAACTGCCGGAAGCGCTCCTCGCTCTCACGCAGGGCGGCTTCGGCTCGCTTGCGTTCCGTGATGTCCAAGGCGGCTCCCATGAATGTAACGGGACGGCCATGCTCGAAAGTGGTCCGGCCGTGGGTGGAAACCCAGCGCTCGACCCCATCCCTGATCCCGATCACGCGATATTCAATGGCGTAGAGACCGTCACCTGTGGGGTCGACACAATGGGCAAGCGCGGCATCGACCTGAGCGCGATCCTCGGGATGAATGCCAGATAGCCACACCTCGTGGTCGACAGAAGCATCAGGCGGCAGCCCCCACATGGCCTTGAGCCGGGCATCCCAGCCCAGTGCTCCCGTGGCCGGATCCCAGGTGTAGGGCGACAGACCGACAAGATCGATGGCGGACAGGAGCCGCGCCTCGATCCCGTGCAGGGCCTTGGTGCGCTGCTCCAGTTCGGTCCGCTCTGCTGTGGCATCGTCGAGGGCCGAGGTCATCTGGAACGCGGCCGCGGCGAAGCGGGCGAGGCTTTGCAGGACGCGCGCATCCTCTGCATCGAACCGTCCCTCGGGGGTGTGCCTGATGGCCCAAAGAGTGCCGACCGCCTCGCCGTTCACATGCCAGGGGGCAAGCAGGTTCTCGTAGATGCGGGGCTCGACACCCCGGAGGGCCGGAAAGAACCGCTCCGCCTCGTGGAACAGAAGAACGCGGTTGCGTTCCATCACCGTCCCACAGGGGCTCGCCTCCTGGGGCATGGTGCCATGAAGGTTCGGCGCAAACCCGCCTGCTGCAGCGTGCCAGCGGAGCATGCCGCTTGTCCCGCCGGGCTCCAGGATGCTGATGCCGGCGGAATCCGCATGGCACAGCTCCATAACCAGTTCGGCGCATTTCTGGAGCACGCCGCCTGGATTGGTGGCTATCTCCTGGGCTAAAAGCCCGAGCGCTCGGCTCTCGGTTTCGTAGTCTTGGGTGCGGGAGGGTCGGCTGGCCAGCTCGGCCGTGATCAGGACGTCATCGACCCCCTTAATCGGGAGATCGGACCCGGCAGTGCTGGCCATTGCAGTCTCCTAGAGCGCCCCATGACAACGCTCGCACCGCCCCAAGGATCAGGAACTGACACAGGATGATCAAAGGGCAGCTCGGGGTCAATCTGAGTCCTCAACCGAGGTCACGTGAAGGTCGCCTCGCGGCTCCATTGCGGAAGTAAGGCTAAGGTCAGCCTGGTGCCACCAGGTCGTGTGGACGGATTTGATGAGGATGAAGCTCAGAGCAAGAGCAACGAATGAGCCGTAGTTCTCGTCAGTCTTTTCGCGGCGTAAAGCAATGCGCTTGAAGCGCTTGAGTTTGCCTATGGTCTGCTCAATGCGAGCCCGCCCACGGCAGAGCGCCTTGGGAAAGAACCCAATCCAATCAAGCGCCGCCGCAATCCCGCGGCTCAACCGTGCGCAGGCGCAATCCGCAACAGCAAAGCTCGAACCGATCTCAGGCGGCCGGGTTAACAATCTAGGTTAATAACACAGGTGAATCCCCGTCCGGTTCCCGGACTTCAGCGACAACCCGACGAGGGGCAGGCTGTGGCCTCGGTGTCGCCCATCGGATCAGCCGAAAAGTCCGCAACCATTCTTCTCGTTGAGATTGAACCGCTGGTGCGCCTGTTTGGCGCCGAGGCCCTGAAGCAGGCATCTCTAGCGTCATCAGTGCCGGGACCTGATCTCGGCGGGGGCGCTCACGGGGTGGGTTCATGCAGAGGGTTAGGCAAGGAAGCCTCGGGCGAGTGGCATGAGATGGCGCATTTAGCCGAGCGCTGGCTGAACACAGCCAACCAGAACAATCACAAAGTGCTGGACAGCCTAGAGGTAAACCGGCGCACAGCCTGATCCCGGCGTGATTTCCAGACACCCATAGGCATGAAGGGAGAAATCATGTTCACCCAAGATAAGCGCTCTGTTCTACCTGTCGGACCAAGGACAGGTCGCACCTACCCGCCAGACCTGCTGCCCCGTCTGCAAGCGCTGCTAGCCGATCTGGCGGACATCGAATTCGCCTACGAGAAGAATGTTGATGCGCTTCAGCGCAGTCCCAGCGATGCGACGCTCAAGCGGGAGATGCTCGATCGGTTGCGGCTTCACCACGAGAAGCGGCGGGCGCTGGCTCTGGCGGAACTCGCCCTGCTCGAAGAGCAGGTCCGGGTATTTTGCGAGATCGAAGCCTAGACGGAAGCCAAAGAGGAGACGGTCTGGTTGTACCGGATAGGAACGATGAGAAAGACGATGCCCGCATGATGAATCCACTAGTTCGCAAGCTGAGCAATTACGTCGACCTGCCAGAGGGCGACCGAACGGCGCTGGACGCCCTGGTGCAGAAGCACAAGGCCGTCGCCGCCCACACCGACCTGGTCCGCGAAGGTGATCCCACAAACGGCGTCTACCTGATCCTCACCGGCTGGGCCTGCCGCTACAAGATCTTGGCCGACGGGCAGCGCCAGATCATGGCCTACTTCGTTCCTGGCGACCTGTGCGACCAGCGCATCTTCATCCTCAAGCGCATGGACCATTGCATCGGCACGATCACGCCGGCCACCGTGGCGATCATCGCGGCGGAGACCATGATCGAGCTCACCGACCGCCATGCGCGGATCGCGCGGGCGTTGTGGTGGAGCACGCTGGTGGACGAGGCGATCACGCGCGAGTGGGTGGTCAACGTGGGCCAACGCGATGCCTTGGAGCGCGTGGGCCACCTCGTCTGCGAGATGTTCGTGCGGCTTCGTGCCGTCGGCCTGACGGAGGGGCTGAGCTTTGACTTCCCGGTGACCCAGACCGAGTTGGGTGATACGACCGGGCTCACGATGGTGCACACCAACCGCATGCTCCAGGCGCTTCGGGCCGAAGGGCTGATCACCCTGAAGGGGCACCGCCTGACCATCCTTGACCTGGATCGGCTCGCGAGCCTGTCACTGTTCAACCCGAGTTACCTGCACCTGGAGCACGAGGGGAACGGATCAGGGGAGTGGATCGACCGCCCTCGTGATCAGAGCCCTGGTTAGCAGTCCCTGCCCTGTACCTGCTGTAAGCCCTCCATTCCACCACCGACCCTGGATGAGTATGGGTTCGCGCATTATCGACGAGGACGGAAAGAGAACTCGCCCACCCGTGGGCCTCACGCACCAATCCGCAGTCTTCCGCTACTGCAAGACTCCCCTGGCTGGGAGATCCATGATGCATTCGAGCCCGCCGGGCTGGAACGTCAGCGTCGCTGTTCCCCTGAGCTGGTACGGCAAGGTCTGGGTCAGCAGCTCGGTCCCGAAGCCGCTGCGCCGGGGCGCAAGTGAGACAACCGACACCCCCGTCTCGGTCCAATCGATCCGCAGGCGCTGGTCGCCCTCCCGATCCTCCAGTCGCCAGGCCACCGTCACGTGCCCTTTCGGGCTCGCCAGTGCCCCATACTTGACCGCGTTGGTCGCCAGCTCATGGATCGCCAGCCCTACGGTTTCGGCCGCCTTGGGCTGGAGGCGAACGGCGGGTCCCGACAGGCGGAACTGCTTGCCCTCCCGGGCGGCACAGGTGAGCAACTCCTCGGCCACCAGAGACGCGAGATCAATCCCGGCGCTGGGATCGCGCGTCACAGCCGCCTGCACCCGCGCAAAGGCGTCGATGCGCCCCTCCAGGTGCATGGCGTAGTCCGCCACCGTCTCGCTGGTCTCCGCCGTCTGGCCCGCAATCGAGCGGATCACCGCGAGCGTGTTCCTCACCCGGTGCTGCAACTCGGCCAGCAGCAGCCGGGCTTGGGTCTCGCTCTCGCGCAGGGCCGCTTCCGTTTGCGCCCGCTCGATCAGATCGGCCGCCTGCCGGGTCAGCACGTCGAAGCGGCTGAAGTCATCTGCGCTTGGCGTGTACGGCGCGCGCCAGTGGGTCGACACCATGCCGAGCGCGCGCCCGGTGCGGGACCGCAGCGGCGTCGACTGGACCGCCCGCAGGTTGGACAGGCGGTAGGCCGCAAGGTCCTCGGTGCCCGCCATGAACGCGCAGGCCTCGGTGTCACTCACAAGGATCCGTCGGCCCGTCTTCAGCGCCTCGCCGCAGGTGCTCGCGGAGTTGCAGTCGACGCGGTCCCAGAACGCCGCCGCATCCGGGTGAAAGCCACGCCAGGCCAGCAGCTTCAGGATCTTCACGTCGGGATCAAGAATCTGCATGCTCGCGCCCTGTGAGCGCATGATCGCCATCATCGCGTCGAGAAGCTGCTCATAGAGGGCTTGCGGGTGCTGTTCCACGAGCAGCTCCGAGCTGAACCGCTGGAGCTGGCGGGCACCCTCGAGCTCGTGCGCCAGCCGGGCTTCACTCGCCCGCAAGGCCGCCTCCGCCCGCACCTGGGCGATGGCCTCCGCCGCCAGACGGGCATAGACATCGGTGAGCTTGGTATCGAGGTCGGACAGGTGGTGGGGCTGGCGGAAATAGGTCGAGAGCATGCCGAGCATCTCGCCGGAGGGTGTGACCAGCGGGGTCGACTGCACCGCCCGGTAGCCGGCCTCACGCGCCACCGCCAGGCTTGGGGCATAGGCGGGATCCTGCTCCACGTCCTCGATCGTGACCCGCTCCCGGCGGGCCAGCGCCATGCCACAGGTCGAGGCCTCCACGGCACCGACCTTGGCAAAGTGGTCGAGGAACGGCTGCTGGAAGCCGCGCTGGGCGGCGATACGCAGTGTCCGGGTCTTTTCATCGTAGAGCTGGATGGTGCCGAAGTCGGCGCCGTGCAGCTCGATGGTGGCGTCCAGGATCGCGTCGAGCACCGCCGGGAGACCGGCCCCGTCGACGACTTGCCGGCTCACCTCGTGCAGCCGCGTCATCGCCTTCAATTCGGCCGCGAGCGCCTGCTCCGCCTGCTTGCGGGCGGTGATGTCGAGCACGAACTCGAAGATCGTGCCATCCGGCAGCAGCTTGCCGGCGAACAGTGCGCACCACCGCGAGCCATCCTGGCGGAAGTACTCCTTCTCGTAGGGCGGGATCTGCCCGGTGGCCCTCAGCTCCGCGAAGGCGCGCTCGGAGACGTCCCGCCATTCCGGCGGGGTGAGCGCCTGCCAGGTGAGACGGCCCGCCTCCAGATCCGCACGGCTGTAGCCGCCCATGGCCAGGAAGGCATCGTTGGCCTCGATGATCCTGCCGTCCGGATCGAGATAGATCGCTCCGACCGTCTCGATCTCCAGCGCCGCCCGCAGGCGCGCCTCGCTTGTCTGGACGCTTGCATGGGCTTCCGAGAGGGCGCGGGTGCGGTCCGCCACCCGCCGCTCCAGGTCCGTGCGGCCGGCTTCCGCTTTGTCCAGGGCATCGGTCGTCTGGTAGGCGGCTGCGGCGGTGTGGGCGAGGCTTTGCAGCAGGCGGGCATCCTCGGCATCGAACTGCCCCTCGGGCGTATGCTTCATCGCCCAGAGCGCACCGACTGGCTCGCCGTACGCATGCCAGGGCGCCAGCAGGATCTCGTAGACAGGCGGTCCGATGCCCCTCATGCCGGGAAAGAGCCGCTCGCCCTCGCGGAACAGGAGCACGCTGTCGCGGGCGATCACCGCCTCACTTGGGCAAGTTTCCTGTGGCACGGTCCGGCCGGCCTGAGCCGCCAGCCCGCCCCCGGCCGCGTGCCAGCGGAAGACCCCTTCCTCCCCGGGTTCGAGCAGGCTGATGCCGGCGGAGTCGGCATGGCACAGCGCCACCGCCAGCTCGGCGCATTTCTGGAGCACGTCACACGGGTTGGCGGTCATCTCCTGGGCCAGGGCGGCGAGGGCCCGGTTCTCGGCCTCATAGTCCGGCGCATGGGATGAGCGCCGGGCCAACTCCTCCGTGATTAGACTGTCGTCAAGTCCGGCCGGTGTCCTGTTTCGGCCGTCAGCCGTGGTCATACTGACCTCCTGTAAGGCCCCCATGTTGGTCGCAGGACCTGACGCCTTCAGCCTCCTGCCGCAGATCGGCGAATGGGGCTAGGGTCAGAGGGCGCACCTCAGTCTCATTGGCATCGCGATGGCGCCCCTCGCGGTCGAGATGCAGGTCGTTGGGATTGAACAGGGCCGCCCGCATCAGCTCGTCCAGATCCGGTTTGCGGATCAGCGAATGCACCACTGCCTAGCGCCGCCGGAACGTGCCATGAACATTAGCGCATCGCGATCCGGAGCTGTATAACCTGGATTATACTGGCGCGACTGCCATTGGCTTATTCTTGCCCGAAGCTCCCTGACG
>NZ_QDGA01000171.1 GCF_003347665.1 Microvirga calopogonii | reverse complement strand
GCCGCCTCGACCCTGGCCCGCAAGCGCCGCGCCCTGGAACGCAGTCTGGATGATATCCTGGCCGCGCCGACCGCCTGTGATCTCGCCCGCGCCCTGCAGAGCAAGGTCCGGCGCGCCCGCGATCAGCTTCTGACCTTCACTCACTGGCCTGGACTGGTGGAGGCGACCAACAACGCCTGCGAACGCGCGCTCAGACCGGCCGTCATTCAGCGCAAGGTGACCAATGGCTATCGGGCGATGTGGGCGGCCAAAGGCGAAGCAGACATTCGCACGGTCGTCGACACGGCTCGTCTCGGCCCGGGAACCAACGCGTTCAAGACAATTCTTCAGACCGTGTCCGCCTGAATCTCAGCTCAAAATGAGGCGTGGGTAATTACGAGCGAATCAAAAGATGGATCATCGGTCACCCCCGGATTGGTTGTATGCGAACGCTTTGATCAGCAAGGGGAGGCTCGTGGCGGAGGCTTGCGCCTCCGGCCGCGTACATTCGGTCCAGTCTCGCGGTATGGCAAACGAGCCGCGGTGGGCGTCGCGCAGGCTCAATGTCTCGACACCCGAGACGCAGCGGGCCTTCAGAAAGACACACCGTTGTCCGCGCAGCGGATGGAACGGGTGGATGACCTCAGCCGATCCCAAAGGTTGGTTGGATCCAGGTGCAGTTCGCTGAGGGTGTGCCCACGGCCGGCGACAGGATCGCGCAGGAGGTGGTCAAACGATATCTCGAGCCGATCAAGGAGCCTGTCGTCCATGGTGACTCTTACGGGTATCGCCCAGCCGATCCGCGACCGATGCGCTCAGGTAGACCGGTCAGCGCTGCTGGCTGTTCGACCGGGTGCTCGCCGTCCAATGGTACTTCGCCAGCATCGATTGGGAGTTCCTGCTCAAGGCGGTTCGTCGTGCGGCATGGCCGGCCCGAGAGGATCGTCGCCGATGCCAGGGAGACCAATCATGAAGCCGTCCTGTCGTGTGATGCTGAGAGTCGGCGGCAGAACCGTTCAAGACGCCGGCTCAAGCCGATCAGGACCCAGTAGAGTCAATATCTCACGGCATCGAGCAGGATCGCTGCGCCGTCAAACCCGCGTGCGATCGATGGTCGGCTTCAAGTCCGCTGACAGTGCCCGCGCGATCTTGGATGGCAACGAGTTGATCCATATGCCGCGCAAATAGCAGGCGAAATATGCGTGCAATCGGCAGCTATCGCTCGCCGAACAGTTTCACCTGCTCGCCGCATAAGTACGGCACGATACACTGCTACTCTCTCGTTCCTGTGCCGGATTTGCAAGAGAATCGACATGACAACACTTCTGCGTGTCACAGATCTCTCTCTTCCTGGTAATCACATAGTAAGCACCAGAAACATTTTGCCGCGGACGCGCTGTGGCCCAACAATTGCATGCGCCGATCCCGTACATCACTCAGCAACATCGCGGTACGCTGGAATGCTTCAGGAGGGCACACCAATGACTACACGGCACGAGAGGACTGACCCGGCGGTCGTGGCTGGGCAGGCCGTATATACACCCCGCATGCTCGACGTTTACGATCTGGTGGTGCTCGGCCTGTCCAGCCCCCTTATCTGGAAGTGCCCGCCCCAACGTCTGCTCGACCGCTACAATGATCACGTGAGTGACCGTCACCTCGAAATCGGGGTCGGCACGGGCTGGTTTCTCGACCACTGCCAGTTTCCTTCCGGCCAGCCCCAGATCACGCTGCTCGATCTCAACCTGACCTGCCTCGCGCGGACCGCATCCCGGATCCGGCGCTATGACCCCAAATGCGTCTGTGCGAATGTTCTGGAGCCTTTTCAGCTTGAGACGGGCCCTTTTACCTCCATCGGCATCAACTACGTGCTGCATTGCCTGCCGGGTAGCATGGAGCAGAAGGCGGTGGTGTTTGACCACATCAGGCCTTTTCTCGCACCAGGTGGAGTCGTGTTTGGTTCGACGCTCTTGGCTAGGGGGATCCAGCGCTCCCGAATGGCCAGAGTACTGATGGGTTTCTACAATTCAAAGGGGATCTTCTCGAACGAACAGGACTGTGCCGAGGATCTGCGACGGGAGCTGGCCGCCCGCTTTGAGCAGGTGAGGGTGGAGACCATTGGCTGTGCCGCACTGTTTGCCGCCCGATGATGGAGCGGACCGCAGCCATGCTAAAGCGAACTTCGAGCTGATTTGAACCGAGAGCAGCGGTCTGTGCGTTGTTGGCCATATGGCACGGGAGACAAGTTATGCCAGCCTTATTCCAGCGATTTGCGCGAGCACGTTCCGGCTGCCTATGAGCAAGGAGAGGGCAGCCAGGTTGCCATTGCCTGCCGCTTTCGGGTGTGCCCCGCCACCGTGTCGAACCGGATCCGCCCGCCAGGAGGGCCGGCGCTGCCCGAGGCCGGGCCGCGGAGGACCGCCCGGTCGGCTAGGATCCCATGATCTAGCGCTGCTGCGAGGGCTCGTGGCTGAGACCAACGATTCCTACCTGGATCAGTACGCGGAGCGTCTGTTTGCGCTCACCAGCAAGCGGATCAGCCGACCGGTGATGTGCCGGACGCTGCAGCGCCTCAAGCTGACGGTGAAAAAAAGACGCTCCGGGCGGCCGAGCAGGAGCGGCCCGAGATTGCCGCCGAGCGTGAGGCTTACCGCCAGCAGATAAACCACCTATTCGTGGAACGCTTGGTGTTCCTCGACGAGAGCGGGGTGACGACTAAGATGGCCCGCACCCACGCCCGAGCGCCGCGTGGGCAGCGCGCCTATGGGTCGATCCCGCTCGGCTCCTGGCAACGGCTGACGGTTCTAGGGGCCCTCGCGTGTGACAGACTGGTGACCACGATTAGCATCGAGGCGTCCACCTCCACGTCGGTGCTGCTGGGCTATCTCGAACAGGTGCTTGTGCGGGCCCTCAAAGGCACGAAGCCGGACGCCATTCTGGTGATGGACAACCTGCGCCCGCATCACGCCACAGAAGTTCGCGACCTGCTGAATCACCCCGGCATCGGACTGATGTACCTGCCGCGCTACTCGCCTGAGTTCAACCCGATCGAGCCTGCCTGGGCTAAGATGAATGAGCGGCTCAAGACCAAAGCCGAGCGCAGTCTTGAAACCCTGGAGGCAGAGCTCAAACAACTAGCCCTCTACACCATCACCGCACAGCATGCCAAAGGCTGTATCAGGCACGCTGGCTGTGCTCTACACTGATCCAAAAATCCGCTTTAGCCGAAACTTGTCCAAGCTATTGATAGAGCCGAGAATGTACGACTGACGGAGATGTCCTCCACGTTAGGCTGGTGGGCAGACCGTCACACCGCCGCGATTAAGCGCCGATGTTGACCCGGTGTAGTCCTTCACCGCGCCTGCTCATGGTCCGGAAGTATAGGTCGCCAAAGCTCGGGGGCACTGGCTGCAATACGCCTCACCCAACGAGTGTAGGCGAGCATGGCCTTAGAAGCCGGGATTGACGCTGTCGAGCCCAACCGCATGCAGCGCCACGTTTGCACTGTGGGATATGGACGATACCACACCCTTCACTCCTCCGGCAGAGGCGTTGCCATCTCGGTGGCGCTAATCCGAGCCAGAAAGGTATTGCACTGGTAGGTCAATTGCAGTCGGATCTGGAATTCTGCTGGCGCCTATGATCGCGGCTGATGGAGCATTTGGTGGGTGTAGGCTCCGGAGCCGCCGAGCCGATGGATCTGCTCCTTCGCGGAGCGCCGCCCCTGCCAGCGTTTGTCATTTACACCAGCAATGCAAGCACAGCAGCCCTCGCGCAGCGGGTGCACTGGCTCAGCGTTGATTGACTGCCAAGTATGCCCCTGGACTCAACGACATCAAAGAGCGATGGCGCGATGTGAAGCGCCATGACCTTGCCCACCTGACCTTCACCCGCCCCGAAGACCTCGACCAGACGATCCACGAAGCCATGATGCAGCTCATTCACGAACGAAGCCGCGATCCGTTGGCCAACAAGCGAATCCTGGCTTAGGTAAGCTTCGCGACATCGCCTCTGTTCAATCCGGCGAGCATATCCATTATAGGCCGGCCGCCGAGCTTCAGATCCGATGCGATCTCGGCTAGCGGCACCAGCACAAACTCACGCTCTCCTATGAATGGGTGGGGGAGGGTCAGACTGCGAGTGATCAGCTCAAGATCGTCATAGGTTAGAATGTCGATGTCGATGACCCGGGGCCCCCACTTCACCTCGCGGATGCGCCCAAGCTGCCGCTCCACCCGAAGGCACAGGGCCAGAAGGTCATCGGGCGCGAGATCCGTCTCGGCCAGGGCACAGGCATTGACGAACCAGTCCTGAGCAATGGGACCCCAGGGCTCCGTGCGGTAGTCCGCAGAGCGCACCATAATCCGTGCACCACCCTCATCCAGAGCGGACAGTGCCTTGGCAATGTTGGCGCGCTTGTCGCCCAGATTGCTGCCGAGGCTGAGTGCGACCTTAGCCATTGCGGGAGCGCCGGATCTGGACCGCAACACCGTTGAGAATGAAAGGCACCGGAGCCTCAGGCTTCTCGATCTGCACTGTCACGGCCGTAATCAGCTGGAACTGGGCGAGCACGGCTGCGGCAATTGCCTCGGCCAGCCCCTCGATGATATGGAAGCGGCGCGTTGTGCCAATCTCATGAACGAGCTTAGCCAAGCTCGCATAGCAGACGGTCTGCCGGTAATCATCCGCCTGCCCGGCAGGTTTAACATCAAGCAAGCAGGTCAGGCTGACATAGAAGCGCTGCCCGAGGCGGGCCTCTTCAGCATGAACGCCATGGTGAGCATAGAGCGCCAGACGGGAGAGCGTAATCGTATCGCTCATGGCAGGTTCCTCAAGAGGATGTCGGCCACACGGCAGGCCTCCACATGAGCCTTGACGTCGTGGACGCGAACGATATCGGCGCCGCGGCTCACGGCCGCCACATGCGCTCCGAGAGTGCCGAAGAGTCGATCGCGCGGTGGGACATGGGGATCATAGAAGCGACTCAGGACCGACTTGCGAGAAGCACCTACCATCACAGGGAAACCCAGCGCCTTCAGTTCCGGCAGGCGGCGGAGAGCTTCAAGATTTTGGTCGGCTGTCTTGCCGAAGCCGATACCCGGATCAAGGATCAGGCGTGCATCTGGGATACCAGCTTGGCGGGCCAGAGCCAAGGAGTGCTCGAAGAAGCGCAGCATATCCGCCATGATATCGAGCGAGGCCTCGACCTCGGCCCGGTTGTGCATGACGATCGCGTAGGCATTGTAGTCCGCGATGACCGCTGCCATGTCGGAATCACGTTGAAGGCCCCAAATATCGTTCACGATTTTGGCCCCTGCCGCGAGGGCGGCTCGGGCCGTGGCTGCCCGATAGGTGTCGATCGAGATCGGCACCGTCAAGACGGAAGCAAGGTCGCGGATGATCGGCAGGACCCGCCGTTGCTCCTCCTGGGCTTCGATCGGTGTATGGCCGGGGCGTGTGGACTCTCCGCCAATGTCAATGATGTCGGCGCCTGCCTGCTCCATTTCGCGGGCATGCTTGACCGCAGTAGCATGGTCGCCGAACAGACCGCCATCCGAGAATGAGTCAGGCGTTACGTTCAGGACACCCATGATCAGGGTGCGTGTGCCGAGGTCGTTCAGGATCACCGTCATAGCTCACCTTAGTTCAGGAAAGGGTCTCTTTCTGTAGCGGTTTGCTCCAGAAGTCGAGATCTCTTCCATAGGAAGGCTCGGATCAAGAACCGGAACCAGCCGTCCATCAAAACATTCCAGGCCATCAGCGACTACGTACGGCGTGTTCTTCGGTCGTCTAACTTGAATCATTGTACCGGCCCGGACAGAGGTTCTCATGTGATGGAATGCATTATCATTGACATGCGCACATGGATTGGGTTTTTGTCGTAGAAGCGAGCG
Source organism: Microvirga calopogonii (assembly GCF_003347665.1). Taxonomy (GTDB): domain Bacteria; phylum Pseudomonadota; class Alphaproteobacteria; order Rhizobiales; family Beijerinckiaceae; genus Microvirga; species Microvirga calopogonii. Next base: position 1,307 of record NZ_QDGA01000171.1, on the reverse strand, counting down.
GGGTGAGTGCGTGGCGAGACACACGTTCACCTGTCCCGTCCGTTTCACGTTCGTCGGCACGTGAGCCGATCCGGTCGCAGCCTACCCGGTCAAAACAAGGAGCCCTGGTGAAGACCTTCGTCATCTGTTCCGGCGGACTGAATTCCGTTACGCGAGCACAAAGGCTTGCCGCTAACCGAACTCTCGCGCGCCCTATGCCCTTTGATCATGTTCAGCGCCACAAAAAGGAGCTGCGTTCGGCACGGGGCTGCGCTCTGCGTTTGAGCATGTTTCACAACATCATCGAGCTCTCTGCCACGGAACCTCTTCCGGCCGGATCGGCGGAAACCAGCAGCCAAGTGGTGGGCGCAAGCTCTCAAACGAGGCCTGAATGAGCTACGCCGTCAAAGAAATCTTCCTGACGCTTCAGGGTGAAGGCGTTCAATCAGGCCGGACGGCGGTCTTCTGCCGCTTTGCCGGATGCAATCTCTGGTCCGGACGGGAGAGCGATCGCGCAGCGGCTGCTTGCCGGTTCTGTGACACGGACTTCGTGGGCACCGACGGGACCTTCGGTGGACGCTATGCCACCGCCGCCGACCTGTGCCACTGCATTGAGGAGCATTGGGGCCCCGGGACCGATCACCGGCTTGTGGTGCTGACGGGCGGAGAACCGCTGCTCCAGGTCGATTCCGCTCTCATCGATGAACTGCACCGCCGCTCCTTCACAATCGCAGTCGAAACAAACGGCACCATTGAGCCCCCGCCGGGGCTCGACTGGATCTGCGTCAGCCCGAAAGGCAGCACCGAGCTCAAGATCCAAGCCGGCCATGAGCTGAAGCTGGTCTTCCTGCAGGAGGATGCCCCGCCCGAGCGGTTTGCCTCGTTAACCTTCGAGCGGTTCTCGCTCCAGCCGATGGATGGACCGGATCAGGTCGCGAACACGGCGCGAGCCGTCGAGTATTGCCTGGCTCACCCGCAATGGCGCCTGAGCCTCCAAACACATAAGTACTTAGGAATTCGCTGATGTGGGAACTCACCAAGTCGTTTAACTTCGAAGCCGCCCATACGCTCACCGGTACCACGCTTGGGCCAGCCAGCGAGGAGATCCATGGCCATTCCTTTCGGGCCGAGGTCGCTGTGCGCGGACTGCCCGATCCTCAAACGGGCATGCTGGTCGATCTGGGCCTGCTCGAGGGTAAGCTCGCAGAGATGCGCCGCACCCTCGATCACAAGTTCCTCAACCGGATCGAGGGGCTGGAGCGACCGACACTGGAGAACATCACCCGGTTCATCTTCGATCGGGTCCAGCACATCGGGCCAGTCGCACG
>NZ_QDGA01000170.1 GCF_003347665.1 Microvirga calopogonii | reverse complement strand
AGGGGCCAGCGCAAGAACTGATGGGGTAGACGCCCCCCAACGGCCTCGGTGTGCCACAGTGGAGGTGTTGATCAGCACCACTTAAGAGAGGCGTCCATGGGAGAGGTTAGCACAATCGGTTTGGATCTGGCGAAGAATGTCTTCCAGGTGCACGGAGCCGATGCCTCCGGAGCGGTCCTGTTCCGCAAGAAGCTGCGGCGGCACCAGGTGCTCACGTTCTTCGCAGCCCAACCATCCTGCACGGTGGCCATGGAGGCCTGCGGCAGCTCGCATTATTGGGCGCGCGAGATCCGCAGGCTTGGTCATCAGGTTCGATTGATCCCGCCGGCATACGTGAAGCCCTTTGTGAAGCGCCAGAAGAATGATGCGGCCGATGCCGAGGCGATCTGCGAGGCGGCCCAGCGCCCGACCATGCGCTTTGTGGCGCCCAAGAGCGAACAGGCTCAAGCCGCAGCGATCGTGTTCCGGGCTCGCGACCTCCTGGTGCGGCAGCGAACCCAGATCATCAATGCCCTACGCGGGCATCTGGCCGAGTTCGGGCTCATCGTGGCCAAAGGCCCGGCTCACGTTCCGCACCTGGTGCAGGCTGTCGAGGATGAGGCGGAGCCGATCCCGGAGCTCGCCCGACCCATTCTCCGGATGCTGGTCGCGACGCTCCACCGGCTGGATGAGCAGATTGCAGGTTTGGACCGCGAGGTCGCCCGGCGGGCCAAGGAGGATGAGACGGCGCGGCGGCTGATGACCATTCCTGGGGTCGGGCCGGTCACCGCAGTGGCCCTGGCGGCGCTGGCCCCTCCAGCTGAGACCTTGAGGTGCGGGAGGGACTTCGCCGCGTGGGTCGGGCTTACTCCACTCCAACGCTCCACAGGCGGCAAGCAGAAGCTCGGGGCCACCTCGAAAATGGGCGAGCGAACGCTGCGCCGCCTGCTGATCATCGGCGCGAACAGTGTCTTACTCCAGGTTGCTCGCAACGGAGCGCCGTCGGGATCATGGATTGCCCGGATGGTGGCACACAAGCCGCCGATGCTGGTGCGCGTGGCGCTGGCCAATAAGATGGCTCGCATCGTCTGGGCGCTGCTGGCACGCGGTGAAGTCTATCGGGCTCCGGCCGCGGCTGCGTAGGCAGTTGCGACCGAGGGGCTGTTGGGGCGTAGGAAGGTCGAAGGAGAGAGATGGCGCAACGGTCATTGAGACGGGATCAGACAAACCAGCTTGGGTACGAGAGCTTCGAGCGCGTAGAATTGATTGGGACCTGATCCGCGTACTCCCATCCGGGCCCGCGGCGTATGATCGGCCGCACTCGAGGCCGCACACATGTCCGCATCCGACCTGCGCGCTGTATCAAACCTGAAGATTCTTCTTGCGTTACCAGGGGCGTCTACACATGTTCCCATTGACGATGGGGTGGATGGCTCCCGCTCCCGACGGTGCCAAGATGAGCCCGTTTGAGGTGGACGAGAGGGAGCGAAGACATGGGAGAGATCACAACAGTCGGCCTGGACCTCGCCTAATCGGTGTTCCAGGTCCATGCCGTTGATGCCGAGGGGCGGGTTGCCATCCGCCGACAGGTCCGGCGGCCGCAGCTCGTCAAGTTCTGTGCAGGCCTGCCGCCCTGCCTGATCGGTATGGAGGCGTGCGCGACCGCCCACTACTGGGCCCGCGAGCTCACTGCTCTCGGCCATGAGGTCCGGCTCATGCCGCCGGCCTATGTGAAACCGTACGTGAAGCGGCAGAAGAACGATGCCGCGGATGCGGAAGCAATCTGCGAGGCCGTGACGCGCCCGACCATGCGCTTCGTGCCGGTCAAATCGCCCGAGCAGCAGTCTGCCGCGATGCTGCACCGCTCCCGGGCTCTCCTGGTCAAACAACGCACCATGCTCCTGCATACGATCCGTGCTCACTTGGCCGAACTCGGGATCGCGACCGGGACTGGGGTCTCTCAGGTCACGAAGATGGTTGGAGCTCGAGCAGAACCCGTTTTGGTCATGGACTTTCGTTCCAGCCAGTTCTTCGTTGACGATAACCGGGATGGCTGCGTCGATGCCACCGGAACGCTCTCCCTGCTGTTGATGGAGGGGAGAACTTTGTAACGAAGGCATCATCGGCCAGCGCCACCTCAATGATTTCGCCGCCGTGCCACACAGGCCTGTCGGAATTACGCGGCCTCATTGGAAACCAGAGCGATGGCCCAAAATGCCCTGCACCTGTCCTAATTGATCAAGCACAGGGCTCGGGAGCAGGTAGAATTTCTCGACAGGCAGGAGATGACACAAGGTGCGGCTCGGGCGAGTGCCGCCCACCCTTAGGCCTGGGAGAGGAAAGATCCATGCACGCTGTGATCAGAACCTACTCTGGTCAAGGAGCCAAGGAGCTTTTTGATCTGCTGGAAAAGCGTCAGTCGGATGTCGAAGGCCTGATGCGGACGGTCACGGGATTTGTCAGCTACGCCCTGGTCCGCACCGGCGATGGCGGCGTCACCATCACCATCTGTCAGGATAAGGCGGGTACCGATGAGAGCGTCCAAAAGGCCAGGGAGTGGGTCGGGCAGAATGCGTCCGAGATTGGCGCGAGCGCACCGAAAGTGACGGATGGTCCAGTCATTCTCCACTTGAAATAAGGGCGCCTGCCCCGGCACTGCGGAGGCCGCCTCGTTTGGCAGCTTGCTCAAATCGCCCTTGGTCGAAAGGCCGGGGTTACTCTGGCCGCCGCCAACCCAGGTTCCATCAACGGTGTTCCGCGATAGCCACCGACCCGGAAACAGGGAATGTCCCTTCCTGGCACTCTTGAGACGTAGGCGCTTTGTCTGCTTCGGCGCTCGAGAGCTGACGTTCAGCGAGGGGGCCTTCGTGCTCCCGAGACGCCTCATCCGAACCGATGCCCAGAAGCGGTTCACGAGCTATTCGCCACGCTGCGAGCCTCTGCGGCGTCCGATACCAGATCTCGGACGGGTGATGCGTCTGCGCGTCGTTGCCTTCAGGAGCTTGCGGAAGGTTGGACATTCCAGATGCGACGGAGCCGGACACTCGGCCACGTGCCGGAGGGCATCCCGCAACACCCGCAGGTCGACCATTTGACGCTGCAAATCGTCCGCCTTGGCGTGCAACTGTTCCCGGGGAATGTCAGGCCGTCCGTCCTTCCCGAACATGCGTGCAATCTCGGTGAGGGAGAAGCCGGCCGTCTTCCCGAGTTCGATCAGAGACAGCTTCAAGAGAACGTCGGCATCGAACTGCCGCCTCAGCCCATGCCGGCTGATCGAGCGGATCAAGCCGACCTCCTCGTAATAGCGCAACGTCGAGGGCGGCACGCCCGAGCGTTCGGCAACCTCTCCAATGTCCATCATGCCCATGCTTGACCTCAAGTTGACTTGAAGTCGTAGCCTCTCTCGAATCGTTACTTCGAGCAAGAGGCCCGTCATGACCATCCCGATAGTCCAACGACAGACACAGATCTGGCGTGACCCGCGAGCGATCGCGCTGCTGATGGCAGCGTCCCTCACGACCATGGCCAATGCCACGATCAGTCCGGCACTCCCCGGGCTCGAGCGCCTGTTCGCGGATGATCCGAATGCTGGGATGCTGGTACGGCTGCTGGTACCCGCACCCTCCATCAGTGTCGCCATCTTCGCGCCATTCGCCGGTCTTGTCGCGGATCGGTACGGTCGGCGTCGGATGCTCCTGGCCGGGGTCATCCTCTTTGTGATCGCCGGATGCGCGGGGCTGTTCCTTCCCGACCTTCCAACCGTCTTCGCTAGCCGTCTCGTACTGGGATTGGCTGTCGCCCTCATCATGACGGCCCAGACCGCGCTGATCGGCGACTAATTTACCGGAGACGAGCGGAGCGCGCTGACCGGGCTTCAGATATCGGCCCGGAGCTTTGGAGGTTTGGTCTTCATCTCGACTGCCGGATGGCTCGCGGCGATCTCTCCACGTCTGCCCTTCGCCATCTATGGTCTCGCTGCGGTCTTCCTGCCGTTGATGTGGAAGGTTATCGTTGACCTGCAACGGACCTCGCCCGCTCCTGGGGCAAGCCTGGAGGACGGCTCCTCCGATCCTTCATCATGGGCCCTCGTCTTCACGCTGCTCGCGCTTCTCCAGGCCACGACGAACATGATCTTTTTCGTCATGCCGACCCAGTTGTCGTTTTTCTTCGCAGTGGCAGGCTACAGCAGCCCAGTGATGACCGGCTCCGCGCTCGGCGTCCTGATGCTTTCGGGCGGCGGGCTCGCCCTGCTTTACGGCCGGGTCCAGCGGGCCATCGGTTACGTTGGCATCTTCGCCCTGGGCTATGGCGCGATGGCGCTTGGTTTCCTGCTGCTGGTGTTTGCTGTGACACCTCTGGGCTGGTTCGTGGCAGCCGCCGCTATCGGTGCCGGCTATGCACTGGTATCTCCCAGCTTCGTGACCCTTGCCCTGAAGATTGCTCCGCTCCGGAGGAGAGGGGTGGCGGGCGGTATCCTGACCGCTTCCGTGTTCATCGGCCAGTTCTGTTCCCCACTTCTGAGCACGCCCTTGGTCGCTGCATACGGTTACGAGGGGCTTTTCTACGTCGCCTCATCGCTAGCCGCCACGATGGCTGTTGCGGCGGTCCTGAAGGCCTGCGCGAACGGACTTCAGGCATTGAAAGACGGGGTCCCAACGATGGAGTGGCGTCCTACGGCGGAGCAAGGGCATGCTCCCCGACCGAATTGTAAGGAATGTCGCCTAATGGAATGGTCCGGCCGTGCTCCTGCCCCGCTTGCCTGTAAGCTGTGGGGCTTCGAGCCACGCAAGGAGCACGTCTCATGTCACGGTCTTCTTTCTCTGCCGCCATTGCCACCCTGGGCATCGATCTGGGCAAGAACAGCTTCCATCTCGTCGGTCAGGATGAACGTGGCGCCATCGTGCTGCGCATTAAGCTCTCCCGTACCCAGCTCCCGCAGCGCCTGGCCAACATTCCGCCGTGTCTGATCGGCATGGAGGCCTGTGCCGGCGCTCACCACATCGGCCGTCAGCTCCAGGCCTTGGGCCATGACGTGCGCCTGATCCCGCTCGGTCTCATGCGCGTCTCGGCTACCTGTAAGACAGTGTGATCAGCTTCTGCGTGGCAGGGTCGGATGCGGATCAGGGGGAGAAGCAGATCGATTTGGCCGCCAGTTGGGTTCTGGGGAGAGGTTCGCGACGGGGTAGAGTGCCGCGCATTGGCATTGAAAGTGAGAAACCCGACGGACTATTTCTCCCACTATTGATGTCCAAAACTCCCTGAATCCCGATATTCTCATCTCAAGACGTCAGACGCCATCTTCCTGGCTTGACGGAGGAAGCAATGACATGGAGATGCTCGGCTTTCCAACGTTTTGCCGCCCTGATGATAGGAGTGCTCCAGCTAGCGGTCGGCAGCACTCCATCCATCGCTGAACCGTTCAGAAACCTGGCTGCCAAGCAGCAGCAGTCCGGACGCCCTCGGGACCGCTCACCTTGGGTTCTGCCTGGGACTGGTTCTGGCTCTCCGATGCGCTCCGCCACCTGCCCACGGGAAGGCGCACTCGGCGTGTCGCGCGTGCTTCCTTTGGCGGTGAACGGCGAGCTGAAGGTCGGTCGCAAGAACTATCCCCAGACCCTTCCGTTAGCCGACCACGAGGTGGTTCTGACGTTTGATGATGGCCCCGCCTCACGAACAACAGCTCGGGTCCTCGACGCGCTCCGCCGCGAGTGTGTCCAGGCGACCTTTTTCCTGATCGGCCGCAATGCTCTCCTGCATCCGGACCTGGTCCGCCGTGAAGTCGCGGAGGGACACACGGTGGCGCACCACAGCTGGTCTCATCCGGCGGCGACCCTGCGCGGCCTGCCCACCGCAGCAGCCGTTGCCGAGATCACCAGAGGTATGCAGGCGGTGGATGCGGCAGGCTGGGGAGGGGAGCTATCCGGCAGGGTACCGCATGTTCCATTTTTCCGCTTTCCAGGCTTTGCTGATACTGAGCCGCTGCTCGCGTTTCTCGCCAGCCGCCATATCGCGGTGTTTGGCGCCGACCTTTGGGCTTCGGATTGGCTGCCGATGAGCCCGGCATCTGAATTGCAGCTCGTCCTGCGCCGGCTGGAGCAGAGCAGAGGCGGCATTCTTCTCCTTCACGATACGCGTGCGCAGACAGCCGCGACGCTGCCCGATCTTCTCCGCGAGTTGCGCCTCCGCGGATTCAGGGTTGTTCATCTCACCTCGCCTCTTGCTGCCCCATGAACCACGGCGACACCGTTGGCCGGCATCGGGTCGCCGACCTGGTCCTGACCCGTCAAACTGGTCCATTGGGAGGACAACTTTCCGGGCATTTTGATCCTTGAGGAGGGTCAGTGCCATGAAGAAGACGCGCTACACGGAAGAGCAGATCGCCTTTGCGCTGCGCCAAGCCGAGAGCGGCACGCCGGTGGCCGAGGTGATCCGCAAAATGAGCATCACCGAGCCGACCTTTTACAGGTGGAAGAAGCAGTTCGCCGGCATGGGCGTAGCCGAAATCCGCCGCCTCAAGCAGCTCGAAGACGAGAATGCCCGGCTCAAGAAGCTCGTGGCCGATCTGACGCTCGACAAGACCATGCTGCAGGGGTGTTGTCACGTTAACTAGAACTGGACGTATTCAGGCAGGCCCAATTGCCTAACGGATCAAGTGGCAACGCCCGCCGCGACTTTCCACTCCGCCATGGCGTTGACGCGGTGAAGGTGGGTCGCGCGGGCAGAGCGGCGCGAGCGGGGTGGAACGAACAGGTTGCGGACGGCAGAGAAGACACTGACGAACCGCTGCAGGCACCTGGGTGATCGAAAGCCTTGCCTCGCCCGTTCTCGCCGGCGGAACGGGAGATGCGAATTCTCCGCCCGATTGTTGAGCCCCTTATGGGATCGGTGTTCGACTTCTGGCATGATCTGACGCCGGGCGGCCGAGTAGGAGCCGAGCTTGTCAGTGATCATGCGCCGGGGCGGACCGCCCTGCTTCTTCAACAGACGCTTCAGCAAGCGCTTGGCCGCCTTGGTGTCGCGGCGCGTCTGCACGATCTCGTCGAGCACATAACCGTCCTGATCAACCGCCCGCCACAACCAGTGCTTCTGGCCCGAGATCGTGACCACGACCTCATCCAAATGCCAGATGTCGCGGGGGCTTGGTGGCTTGCGCCTGAGACGGCGCGCGAAGGCCGGCCCAAACTTGAGAGCCCAGCGACGCACCGTCTCATAGGAGACGAGAATGCCGCGCTCGAGCAGCATCTCCTCCACCAGCCGCAGGCTCAGCGGGAACCGGAAGTACAACCAAACCGCATGGGCGATGATCTCAGGCGGAAAGCGATGGCGTTTGTAGCTGACAGGCTTGCTCATGCTGGCCCGTCTACACGGTGGCGGTCAAACTCGAGTTAATGTGA
>NZ_QDGA01000017.1 GCF_003347665.1 Microvirga calopogonii | reverse complement strand
TGGCGAAGATCAAGGTAGCCAATCCGGTCGTCGAGCTCGACGGCGACGAGATGACCCGCATTATCTGGCACTTCATCAAAGAGAAGCTGATCCACCCCTATCTCGACATCGACCTGAAGTACTACGACCTGAGCGTCGAGCACCGCGACGCCACCAACGACCGGGTCACGGTCGAGGCCGCCGAGGCGATCAAGAAGTACGGCGTCGGCGTCAAATGCGCCACCATCACGCCGGACGAGGGCCGGGTGAAGGAGTTCAACCTCAAGGAGATGTGGAAGTCGCCCAACGGCACGATCCGCAACATCCTCGGCGGCGTGATCTTCCGCGAGCCGATCATCTGCAGGAACGTGCCGCGCCTCGTGCCCGGCTGGACCCAGCCGATCATCGTCGGCCGCCACGCCTTCGGCGACCAGTACCGCGCCACCGACTTCAAGGTGCCGGGCAAGGGCCGCCTGTCGATCAAGTTCGAGGGCGAGGACGGCACGGTGATCGAGAAGGAGGTGTTCAAGTTCCCGGATGCCGGCGTCGCCATGGCGATGTACAACCTCGACGAGTCGATCCGCGAGTTCGCGCGCGCGTCGATGAACTACGGCCTGAACCGCAAGTACCCGGTCTATCTCTCCACCAAGAACACCATCCTCAAGGCCTATGACGGCCGCTTCAAGGACATCTTCGAGGAGGTGTACCAGAACGAGTTCAAGGCCAAGTTCGACGCCGCCGGCATCATCTACGAGCACCGCCTGATCGACGACATGGTGGCCTCGGCGCTGAAGTGGTCGGGCGGCTATGTCTGGGCGTGCAAGAACTACGACGGCGACGTGCAGTCCGACACGGTGGCGCAGGGCTTCGGCTCGCTCGGCCTGATGACCTCGGTGCTGATGACGCCGGACGGCCGGACGGTGGAGGCGGAGGCCGCCCACGGCACGGTGACGCGCCACTACCGCGAGCACCAGAAGGGCAAGGAGACCTCGACGAACTCGATCGCGTCGATCTTCGCCTGGACCCGCGGCTTGGCGCACCGGGCCAAGCTCGACGACAACGCCGAGCTCGCCCGCTTCGCCGCCACCCTGGAGAAGGTCTGCGTCGACACGGTCGAGGCCGGCTTCATGACCAAGGACCTGGCGCTGCTGGTCGGAGCCGAGCAGAAGTGGCTCTCCACCACCGGCTTCCTCGACAAAATCGACGAAAACCTCAAAAAAGCCATGGCCGCTTAAGCCACCTCATCGCTATGGCTGGGCCTTGTCCCGGCCATTAGGAACGAGAGACAACGACCGATCCAAAGCCCGGCTCCATGCCGGGCTTTTTTGTTGCACGGGTCGCCGCAGCAAGCTTGATAATGTTCTTATTTTGTTCTAAGAATTTATGCATATTTGAGAACCAGTGGATAGTTTATGTCCTCATCGCCCTCCTTTCAGCGCGAATTGCTCGGTGCGCGAAAAGCCCTCGCCATCGCACAGCTTGAACTCCGGAGCCTGCGCCTCGCCCTCGCACATAAGCTCTTCAACCCCAACCAACCGCGTGTTCCGGCTGGGAGTCCTAATGGTGGACGATGGGTGGGAGAAGGCGGGAGTGGCGGCGAAGCCCGCGTCGAGACCGTCAATTGGCCTGCCCGTCGAAGTGGAGGAACCCGCACCATTCGCGGGCGGACCTATGAAACCTCTCCCACTCAGGAAACACTTCTTGCAGCGACGGAGGCGCGTGCAACGGCGCTCGTGCGCGAAGTCCAACGCCGGGATCCGAAATGGAGGCCGCGACCTAGCATCTACGAAGGAGTCGAAGGCGAAATCCTGGCCCATCAGGCCACCGCCGTGCAAGCCACCGCGCGCCTGCGGGAATTGAGGGCACAAGAGCCTGTTTGCCGACCGTTAGGGGAGACTTCTCCACTTTCGCGCGGAGACTCGCTGAATGGCATTTACACTATCCCAACTTCGGAATTCCGAGAATTGCTGGTGGCCGTCACTCCCGGTTCTGAGATTATTCCGTCGCCCACCGGATATCGAGGCCAATGGCTTCGGCAGCCGGACGGCTCCATCTTTGGCGTTCGATGGAGCGAGCGGTACGGCGTAACGTTAGATGTTATTCGCAGCAATAATCCAATGGTCCGGCCAGGCGATAAGGTGCATCAGAAATGACCGACGAACCACGTGAAAAGCGTTCCGGAAAACCGCTGACCGAGTATGTCAAACTAATTGCCGAGGAGCTTCCCATCGACGCTGTCGGCATCTGGCAGATTGTACCCGCCGGACGTTTCGGTTTCGGATTTGAGGGCGAGGCGCTGACCGATTTCGTGCGCCGCTGCATCGCCGAGCTTCTCTCGCGCGGCGCGGTGCCTGTGGTCGGCGGTGGACAAAGCGAGCATGAGTGGATTGTGCAGCGGCAATACGGTTCCACGCCCGCAGAGATCATCGACAACGTCGTCCGTGAATGGCTGGCAAACGGCGCAAAGGACGAAGATCCCGGCGGCCTCTGGTTCGCGCTGCGAGAATACGCCTGGATGCCACCAGAATGAAAGGCACGGCCAAAAATGACCGACGAACCTCGCGAATGGCGTTCCGGGAAACGTTGAGTGAATACATCAAGCAGGTCGCTAACGAATTGCCTGTCGACGCGGTCGGCATGTGGCAGGTCGTGCCTGGAGGACGTCATGGGTTTGGCTTCGAAGGCGAGGCTCTGACCAATTTCGTGCGCCGCTGCGTCGCCGAGCTCCTGTCCCGCGGCGCCGTGCCGGTGGTCGGCGGCGGACTTGATGGCGAGCATGAATGGATCGTGCAGCGGCAGTATGGCTCCAAACCTGAAGACATTGTCGAGAACGTCGTGCGCGAGTGGCTGGCGAACGGCGCCAAGGACGAAGATCCAGGTGGATTGTGGTTTGCGCTGCGGGAGTATGCTTGGACGCCGCCATCGTAACTTTTCGGAGAAGGAAGAAGATCATGACAGATTACAAACCCACTCATACCGGCGGCTGCCAGTGCGGCGCGGTCCGTTACGCGCTCATGTCCGAGCCGACCCATACCAGCATCTGCCATTGCCGCATGTGCCAGAAGGCTTTCGGCAACTACTTCTCTGCGCTCACCGGCGTTTCGCGCAAGGATCTGGTCTGGACGAAGGGGCAGCCGGGCATCTTCAAGAGTTCTGAGGCCGTGGAGCGGAGCTTCTGCCGTGACTGCGGCACGCCGCTGACATTTTCCTATGTGGAGCAGGACCGCATCACCGTCTCGATCGGCAGCCTCGACGAGCCGGGCCGGGTGATGCCGGAAATCCAGTACGGCCTCGAGAGCAAACTCCCCGCCTTCGAGGTGCTGCACACCCTGCCCGGCCAGCGGACGGAGGATTACGCAACCCCGGACGACTTGAAGAAGATGGCGTCGCGCCAGCACCCGGACCACGACTGACGTCAGCCGGGGTTTGGCTACGAGATCTTCCGTCCCCCGCGAGCCTTGGCGACCTTGTGCACATGCTCCGCGATGGACGGGTTCGCCTCCAGCAATTCATGAAGATCGTCGGCATCGAGGACGAGCAGCCTGCAATGGGTCGACGCCTTCACGGTGGCGGAGCGGCGGCGGCGCCTCAGGATCGCCATCTCGCCGAAGAAGTCGCCCGGCCCGAGCCTCACATGCTCGCCCGGCAGCACCACCTCCACGTCGCCGGAGGCGATCAGGTACATGGAATGTGCCTCGTCGCCCTTGCGGACGATGACCTCTCCCGGGGTGCAGCTGCGCGACCGGAGGCATTGCATCACCGTGGCGATTTCGTGCGCGTCGAGATTGGCGAAGAGCGGCACGCGGGCCACCATGCTCCAGGTCACCACGAAGTCGCGGCGATGGATCTCCCGCGAGAAGGCGCTCGCGATGATGCCGACCGGCAGGGCCAGCATGATCAGCCCCATGACGGCCGTCACGGCCGCGATCACCCGTCCGACGGGCGTCAAGGGCACGGCGTCGCCGTAGCCGACCGTGGTCAGGGTGACGATCGCCCAGTACATCGCCTCCGGGATCGTCCCGAACGTGTCGGGCTGTACCTCCCGCTCGGCGAGGTTCATGGCCGAGGCCGCAAGCAGCATGGCGCCGATGAGGATGACCCCGCAGGCGACGAGCGCCCGGCGTTCCGCATAAATCGCTTCGGCAAGGCTCGCGAGGCCCGGCGAATAGCGCGCGAGCTTGAAGAACCGGAACAGCCGCAGCAGCAGGAAAGTCCGCAGGCTCTCCACGTTCCAATAGGCGAGATAGAACGGCAGGATGGCCAGAAGATCGACGATGGATTGCGGATGCATGGCCCATCGCAGGCGCGCGCGCCATGGCCTCATGTGCTGGAACGGCGGATATTCCGGCGCGCACCAGAGACGCGCGATATATTCCAAGGTGAAGATAAAGCCGCTGACGACCTCGATCAGGAGAAAGAGCGTGCCGTGGCTCTGCTGGATCGACGGGACGCTTTCGAAGACGACGGCCGTGACATTCACGGCGATCAACAGGATCAGGCCAAAATGAACAGCGTGAACGACGGGGTCGTTCACGCTGCTGCGTTCGAGGATTTCGTAGATCCTGCGCCGCGTCGGGTGTGGATGAACCCTCGACACGGCGCCCGGCCTCATGCGGCGTCGGAAAGCGCCGCTTCGATGGCGGCGAGAGCCGCTTCGGCCTGCGCCCCGTCGGGACCGCCGGCCTGGGCCATGTCGCGGCGACCGCCGCCGCCCTTGCCGCCGAGCTTCTCCGACCCGACCCGCACGAGGGCGACCGCGTCGACCTTCGCCGTCAGGTCCTCGGTCACGCCGACGACGATGCCGGCCTTGCCGTCCTCAGCCACACCCACGATGGCAACGACCCCGGAGCCGAGGCGCTTCTTGCCCTCGTCGGCGAGGCTCTTCAGGTCCTTCATCTCGACGCCGGTGACCGCGCGGGCCATGAGCTTGATGCCGGCCACGTCCTTGACCGGATCGCCACCGCCCGCAGCGCCGCCGCCCATGGCGAGCTTGCGGCGCGCCTCGGCGAGGTCGCGCTCCAGCTTGCGGCGCTCTTCCAGCAGGGCCGCGAGGCGCGAGGAAACCTCGTCCACCGGGGTCTTGAGAAGGCTTGCGACCTCGCGCAGCTTGCGGCTCTCATCCGCGAGGTAGCGGCGGGCGGCGTCGCCCGTCATCGCTTCGAGGCGGCGAACGCCCGCCGCGACCGCGCCCTCGCCCACGATGGTGATGACGCCGATATCGCCCGTGCGGTTCACGTGCGTGCCGCCGCAGAGTTCCACCGAGAAAGCCCTGTTGGCCTCTCCCTTGCCCATGGAGACGACCCGGACCTCGTCGCCGTACTTCTCGCCGAACAGCGCGCGGGCGCCGGACTCGATGGCCTCGTCCACGGCCATGAGCTTGGTGACCACCGGCTCGTTCTGGAGCAGCACTCTGTTGGCGATCTCCTCGACTTCCTTGAGCTCCGCATCCTCAATGGGCTTGGGATGGCTGAAATCGAAACGCAGGCGGTCGGGAGCCACCAGCGAGCCCTTCTGCGCCACGTGGTCGCCGAGCACCTGGCGCAGGGCCTCGTGCAGGAGATGGGTGGCCGAGTGGTTGGACCGGACGGCGAAGCGGCGCTCGTGGTCGACCGTCAGTTCCAGGGACTGATTGAGCTTCAGGGAGCCGTGCTCGACGGTCACATGGTGCACGAACAGATCGCCGAGCTTCTTCTCGGTGCCGGTCACGAAGACCCGCGCGCCCTCGCCCTGCATCACGCCGGTATCGCCGACCTGACCGCCGGATTCGCCGTAGAATGGCGTCTGGTTGAGGACCACGAGGCCGGTCTCGCCGGCCTTGAGCTCCGTCACCTCCTGGCCGTCCTTCAGGAGCGCCAGGACGATGCCCTCGGCGGCTTCCGTGTCGTAGCCCAGGAACTCAGTCGCGCCCGTGCGCTCCTTGACGGAGAACCACACGGTTTCGGTCGCGGCCTCGCCCGATCCGGACCAGGCGGCACGTGCCATCTCGCGCTGGCGCTTCATCGCGGCGTCGAAGGCATCCGTGTCGACGCCGATGCCCCGGGGCTTCAAGGCGTCCTGGGTCAGGTCGAGCGGGAAGCCGTAGGTGTCGTAAAGGGTGAAAGCCGTGTCGCCGGAAAGGTTCTGCCCCTTGGTAAGGCTGCGGCTTTCCTCGTCGAGGATCGACAGGCCCCGCTCCAGGGTCTTGCGGAAGCGGGTTTCCTCCAGCTTCAGGGTCTCGGTGATCAGCGCTTCGGCGCGGATCAGCTCAGGATAGGCCTGTCCCATCTCGCGCACGAGAACCGGCACGAGGCGGTACATGAGCGGGTCACGCGCGCCGAGCAGCTGCGCGTGGCGCATGGCGCGGCGCATGATGCGGCGGAGCACGTAGCCGCGGCCCTCGTTCGAGGGCAGCACGCCGTCGGCCACGAGGAAGCACGAGGTGCGCAGGTGGTCCGCGATCACCCGGTGCGAGGCCTTGCGGTCACCCTCCGGCGCCACGCCGGTGGCATGGGCCACGGCCTCGATGAGGGTGCGGAACAGGTCCGTGTCGTAGTTCGAGTACACGCCCTGGAGGATCGCCGAGATGCGCTCCAGCCCCATGCCGGTGTCGATGGAGGGCTTGGGCAGGCCGATGCGGTTGCCGGGCTCGATCTGCTCGTATTGCATGAACACGAGGTTCCAGAACTCGAGGAAGCGGTCGCCATCCTCCTCCGGGCTGCCGGGAGGGCCGCCCCAGAGCTTGTCGCCCTGGTCGATGAAGATTTCCGAGCACGGGCCGCAGGGGCCGGTATCGCCCATCTGCCAGAAATTGTCCGAGGTCGGGATGCGGATGATCTTGGAATCCGAGAAGCCGGCGATCTTCTTCCAGAGGTTCGCCGCCTCGTCGTCGTCGTGGTAGACGGTGACCAGCAGCTTGTCCTTCGGCAGGCTGAATTCCTTGGTGATCAGCCCCCAGGCGAGCTCGATGGCCCGCTCCTTGAAGTAGTCGCCGAAGGAGAAGTTGCCGAGCATCTCGAAGAAGGTGTGGTGGCGCGCCGTGTAGCCCACATTGTCGAGATCGTTGTGCTTGCCGCCCGCGCGCACGCATTTCTGCGCCGTCGCGGCCGTGCTGTAGGGACGCTTTTCGGCTCCCGTGAAGACGTTCTTGAACTGCACCATGCCGGCGTTCGTGAACATCAGGGTCGGGTCATTGCGCGGCACGAGGGGGCTCGAGGCCACGACCTCATGGCCGTTCTTGGCGAAGTAATCGAGGAAGGCCGACCGGATTTCGTTGACGCCGCTCATGGAACTCTTAGCTCGGAGTAAGGGGCTCGATCGCCCGTAGTGCTCATGTTTCGGCCGTTTCTAGACGTCCAGGCTTCACCTGTCGAGGTGGCGCTTCGTCCAAAGTGCGACCTCGAGGCCCGTATCGTGAGGGCGAGGCCCGGGAACCTTCGGCTCCCGCTGCCGTCGTCTCCGCGGAATATACCAAGGACAGGCAGCGATGAGCGAACGTAACCCACCGTCCAGAGCCAGTATTGCGGGCCACCCGATCCATCCGATGCTGGTACCCTTCCCCATCGTCTGCTTCACCGGCGCGCTCGCGACGGACATCACCTACTGGCGGACGGCCGACATCATGTGGTCGAACTTCTCCGCCTGGCTTTTGACCGTCGGCCTCCTCATCGGAGGCTTGGCGGCGCTGGCGGGATTGATCGATTTCCTGAGCAGCCGCTCGATCCGCGCCCAGACGCCCGCATGGCCTCATATGCTCGGGAACGTGCTTGTTCTGGGGCTGTCCCTGCTCAACGCCTTGATCCATAGCCGCGATGCCTGGACCTCGGTCGTCCCGACCGGGCTGGTCCTCTCGGCCGTCGTCGTGCTCCTCATGCTCGTGACGGGCTGGCTGGGCTGGTCGATGGTCTACCGCCACCGGGTCGGAGTCCTGTCATGACGGCGTCAATCCGAATCGGCCCTGGCTGGATCGCTCTTCTGGGACTTTCCATGCTGGCCCTCGCCGGTTGCGAGGACGAGGGATCCTTCGACACGCAAAGCCAGATCGGCCCCAATCCGGCTCTGCCCGAGCCGAAGCAATACCTCGTGCCGCCCATGCGCCTGGCAAAGCCCGTGGGATGGGGCGCGAGCGAGACCCCGAAGGTCGCCAGCGGTCTGAAGATCCAGGCCATGGCCCGGGACCTGGCCAATCCCCGGGTCGTCTATCCCTTGCCCAACGGCGATGTGCTGGTGGTCGAATCCGGGGGACCGAACACCGAACCGACCGAGCGGCCGAAAGATCTCATCATGGGCTGGATGATGGCCTCCGCACACGGCAGCACGAAACCCGGCAACCGGATCACTCTCCTGCGCGATGCCAATGGCGACGGCGTGCCGGAGACGAGGACCATCTTCATCGACCACCTCAACTCGCCCTATGGCGTCGCCCTTGTCGGCGAGGATCTTTACGTCGCCAACACAGACGCGATCATGCGCTACCACTATACCCAAGGGCAGACGCAGATCACGGAGCCGGGCACCAAGCTGACCGACCTGCCCGGCGGCCCCATCAACCACCATTGGACCAAAGCCCTCACGGCGAGCCCCGACGGATCGCTGCTTTACGTTGGCGTCGGCTCCAACAGCAACATCACCGAAAACGGCATGGAGGCGGAAAAGGGCCGCGCGGCCGTGTGGGAGGTGGATCGGGCGTCCGGTCGCGCGAGGATCTTCGCCGGCGGCATCCGCAACCCGACGAGCCTCGCCTTCGAGCCGCAAACCAACGTCCTCTGGGCCGTTGCCAATGAACGCGACGAGCTGGGCCCCAATCTGGTTCCCGACTACCTGACGTCCGTTCGCGACGGGGCCTTCTATGGCTGGCCTTACAGCTATTTCGGCCAGCACATCGACCCGCGCGTGATGCCCCAGCGGCCGGATCTCGTCGCGAGCGCCATTGTACCGGATTATGCACTGAGCTCGCATGTCGCTCCGTTAGGCCTTGCTTTCTACACGGGCACCAGCCTGCCGGAGGCCTATCGCGGCGGGGCGTTCGTCGGCGAGCATGGGAGCTGGGACCGCGACCACTTCAACGGCTACAAGGTCGTGTACGTCCCCTTCCAGAGCGGCAAGCCAAGCGGGAAGGCGCAGGACGTGGTGACCGGCTTCCTGTCGGGTGAGGACAGCGCCCATGGCCGCCCCGTGGGCGTCGCGGTGGACAGGACCGGAGCCCTGCTGATTGCCGACGACCTGGGCAATGCGGTCTGGCGCGTCACGGCCGGTCAATGAGGCAGGCAGGCCCGCCTGAGAGCGGCCCGAGAAAGGAAAAGACCGCCGCGATCACTCGCGACGGCCTCTCTTTGCCCTTGAAGGAGAGCAAAAGCTTATTCTGCGGAACCCTCGTCCAGGTCGTCGGCGGTCGGGGTCGCCTGCTCCAGGATGCGGTCGGCGAGAAGGCCGGCATTCTGGCGGATGAGCGCCTCGATCTTGCCGGCAACCTCCGGGTTGTCGCGCAGGAACTGCTTGGCGTTCTCGCGGCCCTGGCCCAGGCGCTGGCTGTCGTAGGAGAACCAGGCGCCGGACTTGTCGACGATGCCGGCCTTGACGCCGAGATCGATGAGCTCGCCCACCTTGGACACGCCCTCGCCGAACATGATGTCGAACTCGACCTGCTTGAAGGGCGGAGCGACCTTGTTCTTGACGACCTTCACGCGCACCGAGTTGCCGATCGGATCATCGCGATCCTTGAGCGTCGAGACGCGGCGGATGTCGAGGCGCACGGAGGCGTAGAACTTCAGGGCGTTGCCGCCCGTGGTCGTTTCCGGCGAGCCGTACATGACGCCGATCTTCATGCGGATCTGGTTGATGAAGATCACCATCGTGTTCGAGCGCGAGATCGAACCGGTGAGCTTGCGCAGGGCCTGGCTCATGAGACGGGCCTGGAGGCCCGGCTGGACCTCGCCCATCTCGCCGTCGAGCTCGGCCTTCGGGGTCAGCGCCGCCACCGAGTCGATGACGAGCACGTCCACCGCGCCGGAGCGCACGAGGGTATCGGCGATCTCAAGAGCCTGCTCGCCGGTGTCGGGCTGGGAGATCAGGAGATCGTCCAGGTTGACGCCGAGCTTGCGGGCATAAACGGGATCGAGCGCGTGTTCCGCGTCCACGAAGGCGCAGACGCCGCCCTTCTTCTGGGCTTCGGCGATGGTGTGCAGCGCCAGCGTGGTCTTGCCGGACGATTCCGGCCCGTAGATCTCGATGATGCGGCCGCGGGGCAAGCCGCCCACGCCGAGCGCGATATCGAGGCCGAGCGAACCCGTCGAGACGGTTTCGATTTCCACCGGCTGCTGGCCCTTGCCGAGCCGCATGATCGAGCCCTTGCCGAAGGCACGCTCGATCTGAGAGAGCGCCGCGTCGAGAGCTTTCGATTTGTCTTTATCCATTGATGAGCTTTCCACCAGTCTCAGGGAGGACTGTGACATGACCTAACATCCTTATGGCAGGAGGAAGAGTGAATCTCAACGCGGTGTTGAGAGAATATATGTACTCACTTTGTTCCTACCCGCAAGTTCTTTTTTCGTTCTCATTAGAGAATTCATAGAACCCGCGCAGGGCACGTTGCCGCAGGGTTAAAAATCAATTAATTCAATGATTTACCGAGCCATCGTCTGCTTCACGGTCTCGACCAGCTGGCGCAGGCTGAAGGGCTTGGGCAGGAAGTTGAACTCCTCCCCTTCGGGCAGGTTCTTGCGGAAGGCTTCCTCGGCGTAGCCGGAGACGAAGATCACCTTCAGGTCGGGATAGAGCTTGCGCAACTCGCGCAGCAGGGTCGGGCCGTCCATTTCCGGCATGACCACGTCGGAGACCACGAGATCGACCGGGGCGCCGCGCTCCTGGATGATCTCCATCGCTTCGATTCCGGAGGCAGCCTCCAGCACCGTGTAGCCGCGCGCGGAGAGCGCCCGGGCATTGACCGCGCGAACCGGATCCTCGTCCTCCACCAGGAGGATGGTCCCCTGCCCGGTCATGTCGGCGGCGGGCTTCTTGGGCGCGTCGGCCTTTGCTTCCTCGGGAGCCTCCTGAACCTCCGGGATGTGGCGCGGCAGGTAGATCCGGAAGGTGGTGCCCTCGCCTGGCTTCGAATCCACGTCGATATAGCCGCCCGACTGCTTGACGATGCCGAAGACCGTGGAGAGGCCGAGGCCCGTGCCCTTTCCCACTTCCTTGGTGGTGAAGAACGGCTCGAAGATCTTTTCCAGGATCTCCTGCGTCATGCCCGATCCCGTATCGGACACCTCGACGACCACGTAATCGGCCGGCGGCATGGCGCTCACGTTCAGGCGGGCGGCCTCCGCGGCCGAGACGTTCCCGGTGCGGATCGCGAGCTTGCCGCCGTTGGGCATGGCGTCGCGCGCATTGACGGCGAGGTTCACCACCACCTGCTCGAACTGGTTCACGTCGGCCTTCACGAACCAGAGATCGCGGCCATGGCTGAGATCGAGTTCCACCCGCTCGCCGAGCAGGCGCTTGAGCAGCATGGAGAGATCATAGAGCCGGTCGTTCAGGTTCAGCACCTCCGGCCGCAGGGTCTGGCGGCGCGAGAAGGCGAGCAGCTGGCGCACCAGGCTCGCAGCCCGGTTCGCATTCTGCTTGATCTGCATGATGTCCTGGAAGGACGGATCGGTCGGCCGGTGGTTGGCGAGCAGCAGGTCGCTGTAGCCGATGATGGCCTGCAGCACGTTGTTGAAGTCGTGCGCGACGCCGCCGGCCAATTGGCCCACCGCGTTCATCTTCTGCGATTGGGCGAGCTGTTCCTCCACCTTGCGGAAATCGGTGGTGTCGAGGGCGTAGAGAATGGCCGTCTCGCCGTCCGCACCCGTATCACCCACGGGCGTCACCCAGACCCGGACGGAACCGCCGCTATCCCCCGTGGTCTGCAGCTCCAGGGGTGGGATGTCTCCCCGGTTTTCCGCCGCCGCCTTCAGAGCGGCCTCGATCGGCCCGCGCTCGCGGAAGGTGTCGAGGATGGATGCCCCGCCCGCCCCGCTCTCGGCCGCGCGCGTCAGCGTGCCGAACAACTTGGTGAAGGGAGCATTGGCATGGACGATCCGTCCGGCCTGGTCGACCGTCGCGATGGCAATCGGCGTGTTGTTGAAGAAGCGGGCGAAGCGCACTTCGGCGGCCCGCTGTCCCTCGTCGACCTCCCCTCCCGCCGAGCGGTTGAGGACCAGCGTCCGGGATGGACCCATCCGGCCGTCCTGCCCGAAGGCGATGCGGTGATACAGCCGCACGGGCAGGAACTGGCCGTTGCGGCGGCGCAGATCGAGATCGAAGGTCTCCGTGCGCACGCTGCCCGGCTCGCCGGTGAATGACGTCATCAACGACACCACATCGCGGGGCACGATGTCGGTGAGGCTCAGACCGCCGGAGCCGACCTGGGCGAGATCGTAGTCGAGCCACGAAGCGAGGGTCGCGTTGAGATAGATGATCGAGCCCTCGGGATCGACCGACAGGAATCCCGCCGGGGCGTGATCGAGATAATCGATGGCGTGCTGGAGCTCCTGGAAGACATTCTCCTGCCGCTCGCGTTCGTGCGTCACTTCGCTGATGGTCCAGAGCGCCGCCTGTCGGCCCCTGGGGCGCGGCACGGGGCGCACGCGCACGCGATACCAACCGAACTCCTGCGCACCGCTCAACGAAGGCGAGAGGCGGATTTCCTCCGCGCCCGTGCGATGCTCGCGCGCAGCCTGGGCCAGCCGATAGATCGCCTCCGAGACTTCGGGCGCACCCATGAACAAACGCTCCACGGGACGCACTTCCCCGCCCTGCAGCCCTGCGATGGAAAGGTAGGATTCGTTGGCATAGGTGATGCGGCCGTCGTCTTCGATCACCACGAGGCCGTTGCCTGACGTATCGGCCATGAGCTTGGTGATATCGTTTCGCGCCGTCTGACCGGAAAATTGAACGACCCCGATGGCCATGGCGAAAAGGAAGAAGACGCCGGCCATGGCGAAGAATGCGAGAAGCCCGAGGATCAGCGGCTGTGTCTGTTCGACATCCAGAAACCGCAAGCTAAGGGTTGCGCCGACCAGAACGCCGGCCAGGAGAAGGACCCATCCGATATGGCCGGGACGGTCAGAACGGTCGATGGCCGCGCTCTTTGGCGTGTCGCCCTCGTAAGCCATGGAGTTTCAACTTCCTCAAACGGAGCCGGATGTGTCTTGAGGCACAGGCTGCAACGTTGCAGCCAACCGCTCGATCTTCGTCGCTCATCATACGCGCCAATTATTGATCGACCTCTAAGGCGGAGCCACGAGCCGATGCAAGCTCTCTTCAGCCCAAGAAGAGCTGCAGAGATACGATTTCGCCATAGGAAATCCCTATTTTCCTTGATGAAAAGGGGATCAGACCCATTTTGGTCCCATCATCGAGGACCGATCCTCATCCACATGCCGCGTCGAAAGCAGCGCTCGTTAACCATCTGTTAACCTTGTCGCTGGCTTTGGCGGTCAATGTGGTACAACCAACACAGAACCGGCCTGCAAGGGCCTGCACAACGCTTGAGAGTTCATCGTGTCATCTCTTTTCGGTATCGAAGCGTCACGGGCAGTCCAATTCGCGATTGCGTTCGCGATCATTCTGATCCTCCTCGTGCTCTTCGGTGTAGTCTTCCGCAAGCTGACGGGCGCCCGGCTCATGATGCCCGGCAGCGATCGCGGCCGCGGCAGCCGTCAACCCCGGCTCGGCATCGTCGATGTCTACGACCTGGACCGGCACCGCCAGCTCCTTCTTCTGCGCCGTGACAACGTCGAGCACCTTCTTCTCATCGGCGGTCCGAACGACGTCGTCATCGAGACCAATATCGTCCGGGTCGCCGGTGCCCGCATTCCCGCGCAGCCCAGCGACGCGGGCGTCGAGCGCTTCGAGCCGACCCTGGACCAGCCGGCCCGCCCGCCGCAGGTGGAGACCAACGGCCGCCCGTCGATCGAAAGCCAGCTCGCGGCCCAGCTCGGCGCCTTCGTGCGGCGTCCCTCGGATGAATCGGATATCGACGAGGAGCTCGCACCCGTCGCCTCGGTGAGCGCCCCGGTTCCGGCCCATCCGGAGCCCGTGCTGAAACCGGATGCCGTTTCCGTCTCCGCCGCCCCGACCATCCAGGGCCTGCGCGCCGAGGCGAGGACGCCCTCGTTCCAGAACGCTCCGTCCGCTCCCACACCGGCCGTGGAGCGCCCCGAGCCGCGGCCGGCCTTTACGCCTCCGCCGTTCCAGTCCCGCGCGACGCCGGTCCCCCCGGCTCCTCCGGTGCAGCCTGAGCCGGTCCGCCCGCCGGAGCCCGCGCCGGTTGAACAGCAGACCGCCTCGCCGCGCCCGGCGTCGGAGGCCGGTCTCCTGTCGGACATGGCCAAGCAGCTCGAAGAAGCCCTGAAGCGCCCGGCGAGCCCTGTCCCGCCTCCCACGATGTCTCCTCCGGCCGAGCCCGCTGAGAGCATCAGGGACGAAGAGCCGGCTCGGGCCGATGCCGAACCCGTCGCCGCTTACGACGATCGTCAAGACGAAGAGCCTGTCGAAGAGGAGGCGGAAGTAGCCCCGCCGTCCAAGCCCGCTCCTGCTCCGGAGCCCCTGCGCCCCGTGCCGCCTCCCCCGCCCGTGACGGCTCCGCTCCCGCCCCAGGCGAAGGAGGCGCCGGCCGCTTCGCAGAAGCCGACGGATCCGTTTTCCGTCGAGGATATCGAGGCGGAGTTCGCAAGGCTTCTCGGACGCCCGCTGGATCCGACCAAGAAGGGCTGAGTTCTTTCCAAACCGGCAAAGAAAAAGGGCTCCGCAAGCGGAGCCCTTTTTTGATCTGGCAATGGAAGGTCTCAGTCGTCCCGGTAGACCCGCTCGTTTCGCTCGTGGCGCTCTTGAGCCTCGAGAGAAAGCGTTGCGATGGGGCGCGCCTCAAGGCGCTTGAGGGAGATCGGATCCCCGGTCTCCTCGCAATAGCCATAGGAGCCGTCCTCGATCCGCGCGAGCGCGGCATCGATCTTGGCAATGAGCTTGCGCTGGCGGTCGCGGGCACGAAGCTCGATGGCGCGATCTGTTTCCGAGGAGGCGCGATCCGCAAGGTCAGGATGATTCTCGTTCTCGCTCTGCAAGGTGGCGAGAGTTTCCTGAGCCTCTTTGAGGATATCGTGCTTCCAGCGGATCAGCTTGCGCCTGAAATATTCCTTTTGCCGTTCATTCATGAAGGGCTCGTCTTCTGTCGGACGGTAACCCTCATCAATCACGATGTCTGTCATGTTCAGCCGTTCTTCCCCGATGAACCGTGGCGCCCCTATATAGGCAAGCAGGATCGGGGACAACGAGATTAAGTGTCATCGATTTGTCTAACGGGCCCGGGCACCACTTTTGCACCTCGAAAAGTCCGGCAAGAACGATTTGCCGCACCCCTAAAGTATCAGTCGCCACGATGCGTCAGCCCCGGGGAGAAGCATCGGATGGGAACCTAATGGCGGGTCCGATGCTTCAAGAGGCCGCCGCCTCGGCCCGGCTGATCAGCTCGCCGGCCACGTCGCCGATCTTGGGCGTCTCCTCGCGGATGAAGGGCAGCGGGCGGCAGACGGACAGCGCAGCAAGGCCGAACCGGGCGGTCATCAGTCCGTTCAGAACGCCTTCCCCGAGCTTGGCCGAGATCCTCGCTGCAAGCCCCAATCCCAGAACCTGCTGCATGAGGCTGTCGCCCACGGCCATGCCTCCCGTCACCGCGAGGTGGTTGAAGGCGGCCTTGGCGAGCCGCAGGAAGCCGAACAGGCCTGGCCGCCCCCCATAGATGCGCGCGAGCGTCCGCAGCAGCCGCACGGCCGCGAAGATGACGAAGGCCACGTCCACGATGGCCCGGGGGCTCACCGCCGTCACGAGGGAGACCTGCTTCGCCGCGCCGGCGATCGCCCGTTTTGCCTGGGCGTCGAGAGGGGCAAGGAGCTCCCGCTCCGCAAAGGCGAGACGATCGTCCGCATCGATGATCTCATCGGTCAGGCCGCGCAGGCGGGCGCTCCCCTGAGCCGCCGAGGCTCGACCTCCGTAGAGGCCCAGAAGATCCGACACGATCCCCTTCGCGGCCTTGTGGTCCTTGACCGCAAGGGCGTCGATGGCGGCCTCCCGCAGGCTTTCGATCTTCTGTTCGCGCCAGATCCCCGCCACCTCCCGGCCGATGATGGCCAGGAAGGCCAGAACGGCCAGGACGGCGAGAGCCAGCGCCACCCAGCCGAGCCAGGGCGCGATGGCGTAGAGATCGACGATCAGGTTCTCCACTGCGAGCCCGAGCCCCAGCAGCAGGAGGCCCGACAGAGCGGAGAGCAGGATGCCGAGCCATGGCGCTCGGCGCTTCTCGCCCATGGGCACGACGATACCGTCGGCGGCCTCGATGGCGTCGAAGGGCTCCTCCGTCACCTGCACGGCACCGGCCGTGACGTTCGGATCGTCGAGACGATAGGCGCGGGGTTGGCGGCTCATGCGAAACGATCCCCCAGCAGGAATTCAAGGGCCCGGTCGAGACGGATATGGGGCATCCTGGCCATGCGGCCCGCCGCATCGACCGGCAGCTTCGGCGGGCGGAAGCGCGGAAAGCGGAACGAGCCCGGCGGGATGGCTCCCTGAAAAACGGCCTCCGGGGTCTCCGGCAACTCGCCGGGAAAGATGGCGGCTTCGGCTTCGCCGTCGAAAATCTCGTCCCCGACCCGTTCACCCGCCTCGGGAACGCCCGTGACGGCGCGCAAGGTCTCGCGGCCCTCGCGGATGGTCGTCTCGCGCGTGGCGCGCACGGAGGCGAGCGCCACGGTTCCGACCCGCGCACCGGCGGCCTCGGTCCGGCGCGACGCGCGGTTCACGAGAAGGCGCAGGATCGCGTCCAGCCGGTCGTGATCCGTATGGTGGATATGATCGGCCTTGGTCGCGGCGAAGAGGACCCGGTCGGCCCGCGGAGAGAACAGGCGGGACAGGAGCGTGTTGCGCCCGATCCGGAAGGCCATGAGCACCCGGTCGAGCGCCTCTTCCAGTTCGGCGAGGGCCACTGGCCCGGCATCGATGGCCGCCAGTACGTCGACGAGCACGATCTGGCGGTCGATGCGCTGGAAATGATCGCGGAAGAAGGGCTTGACCACATGGGTCTTGTAGGCCTCGAAGCGGCGTTCCATGAGAGCCGCGAAGCTGCCCGGAGCAATCGGCTGCCCATGGGGCAGATCGACCGGCGCGAAGGTCAGCGCGGGCGAGCCTGCCAGGTCGCCCGGCATGAGGAACCGGCCCGGCGGCGTGGTGGCGACGGCTTCGGAATCGGCGCGCAGAACCGTGAGGTAATCCTTGAAGGCCTCGCTCGCCCGTGAAGCGAGCATCTCGTCGGAAGAGCCTGCGGGATCGAGGGTTTTCAGGGTTTCGTGCCAGCGGCCCGCCGCCGCGATCCGGTCGCGCTTGCGGCTCGCCTCGATGGTCTGCCGGGACCACTCGGCATAGCCGGCATCGAGAAGCGCGAGATCGAGCAGCCATTCGCCGGGATAATCCACGATGTCGAGGGCGAGCGAGGCCGGGCCCGTGCGCCAGCCGGACTTGCGCTCGTATTCGACATCCACCCGCAACTCGCTGATCCGGTTCGTGGATTGCGGCCAGCGGCGGCTCTCGGTGAGGGCCGCCATGTGCTCCTCGTAGGGAAAGCGCGGCACCACGTCGTCAGGCTGGTGAGCCAGATTCGCCCGTCGGATGCGCCCTTCGGCAGAAGCCCGGAAGGCCGGCAGGTTCGTGCCGCGCGTGAGATGATGCACGAGGGCCGTGGTGAACACGGTTTTGCCGGAGCGGGCGAGACCTGTCACGCCGAGGCGGAGAGAGGGCTGGATCAGCTGCCCGGAGACCTCCCAGAGAGATTGCGCGGCGGACCCGGCGCGGGAGGCGAAATCGGTGATGACAGACACGGGGCTCCGTCGGGTTCCAGGTGATGCCAAGCTTGTTCGTGAACGGGAACATGGTGCTCCGGTTCCCGATTCACAAGCCCGGTCCGAGGCGTTGCCGCCTCGGACGTGGACCGTGCCTGTAAAGGAACGATCAGATCACCAGGAAGTCGTGATAGTCGAGAAAGGCGCCCTTCTTCACGGTCGCGAACTTGACCGCCTTGGTCTTCCCCGTGCCATCGGCATCATAAAAGAGGGATCCGGTTTTCTTGTCGTAGATGATCCGGTCGTCCTTGTCGTGCGCCTTCTTGCCGGCATAGAACATGGAGGCTTTGAGGGCGCCCGCCTTCTTGCCGAGCTTGGTGAAGACGGCATTCTCCAGCGCAATCGTATCGTCCGCCGCCTTGAAATCGAGGATGCTGTCCACGTTCAGGACGGCATCAGGCAAGGTATCGAACACGAAACGGTCCTTGCCTGCTCCACCTGTCAGGACATCCGTGCCGAGGCCGCCAGCAATCGTGTCGCCGCCGAGGCCGCCGTTCAGGGCGTCGTTGCCGCCCTGGCCGTTGAGCTGGTTGGCGCCGTCGTTGCCGGTGACCGCATTAGCGATGTCGTTGCCCGTGGGATTGATCGCCGCCTTGCCGGCTTGCGCGAGCAGGATTTCGACCTCTGCCAGCGATCCGAGCGTGAAGCTCGCGGAGGCCGTCACCGTGTCCGTGCCCTCGCCCGCGAGTTCCGTCACCATGTCGAGCCCGTCGACGAGATAGCTGTCATTGCCGACGCCGCCGCGCAGGTCGTCCTTGCCGGCACCGCCATCGAGCACGTCGTCGCCCTTCCAATCGGTGATCGTGTCGTCGCCTGCCCCGCCGATGAGCTTGTCGTTGCCCTCGCCGCCATCGAGCTGGTCGCGCCCGGCGCCGCCGTCGAGCGTGTTGGCGCCGGTATTGCCATACATGGTGTTGTCGAGGTCATTACCGGTCCCGACGAAGTTTCCGGAACCCTCGAAGGCGAGGTATTCAATGTTGGCGGCGAGCGTGTAGCTGACCGAGGCGAGCACCCGGTCGAAGCCCGCGCCGGAATCGACGACCACGTCGCCCGCGTTGTCGACCCAGTAGAGATCGCTGCCCGCACCGCCTTCCATCCGGTCGGCGCCCGCACCGCCCATGAGCGAGTCGTCCCCTTCGAGGCCGATGAGTGTGTTGTTGCCGGTATTGCCACGGATGAAATTCGCCACGGCATTGCCGGTGCCGGAGATGTTCGCAGAGCCCGTGAGGGTGAGATCTTCGAAATTGACGAAAAGTTTGTAGGCGTCGAAATCCACCTGCACGGTGTCGCGGCCTTCGCCTTCGGCCTCGATGCCATTCAAGGTATGGTCATCGGCATCGATGACATAGGTATCATCGCCTAAGCCGCCGACGAGGCTGTCCGCTCCCGCACCGCCCTTGAGCACGTCGGCACCCTTGCCGCCTTCGAGGGTGTCGTTACCTGCGAGACCATCGAGCGTGTTGTTGCCGTCGTTGCCGAAGAGTTTTTCAGCAAGGTCACTGCCTGTGCCGTCGATATTGGCTGTGCCGATCAGATAGAGTTCCTCAACATAACGTGCGCCCTGCGTCGTAAGGTTGAAGCCTGTCAAGGTGTAAGCCTTGTCGTTCCCCCCTCCATCAAGCTCGGAAATACGGTCGAGGGTATCGACGTAGTAGACATCGTCCCCATCGCCTCCCTGCATGGTGTCAGTTCCAGCGCCGCCGACGAGAGTGTCATTATTGGCCCCGCCGTCGAGAATATCGTTTCCATCTCCGCCATTGAGTGTATCGTTCCCTGCATAACCAAACAGGAAGTCTTGGCCGGCGCTTCCGGTAAGGCTATTCGCGACTGTGGTGCCGATCACAGTACCGGCAACCGTCAGGACAGCATTTTCAATGTTTGGGTTGAGGTAAAGCGTACCTGCTTCGTAGCCGACAATCACCGTGTCATTGCCGGAATCCGGCTGTTCGCTGACGTTATCTCCGGCTGAATCGACATAGTAGGTATCATTGCCAGCACCTCCCGCAAGGACATCGTTCCCCGCGCCGCCGTCGAGCGTGTCGTCATTGTTCCCGCCGTCGAGGGTGTCGGCTCCGTCTCCACCTTCGAGGCTATCGTCGCCATCAAGGCCCCACAGCCAGTTCTTCCCTGCATTTCCGACAATTCTATTGTCGAGTGCATTACCGCTCCCGGTGAGATTGGCAGTGCCCGTCAGGATCAGGTCCTCAATGTTTGCACGGCCCGTGGCATTGAAATCGAACGAAACAGAGGCATAGACGATATCGTGTCCAGAATCCTCGCCAGAGACTTCGATCAGCAGCTCTTGATTACTATCGACATAATAGGTGTCATTCCCGAGTCCGCCGACAAGCGTATCCTCGCCTAAGCCGCCGTCGAGCACATCGTCTCCGCGCCCGCCGGACAGGCTATTCACCCCATCGTTGCCGAGTAGGTAATTGTCGAGATCGTTGCCGATCGCGTCGATATCGATAGTGCCGGTCAGAACGACATTCTCGATGAAGGCGAGAGCCGATTGCCCCGTGAGCGTCAAATCGACAGAAGACTGACTTTCGATCGTGTCCGTTCCGCTATCAGCGGTCTCCTCCTCGATGACATCGTTGCCGGCGGACAGGATATAGGTGTCGTCACCCATGCCGCCTCGCAGGGTATCGGCTCCCTGTCCGCCGTCGAGGATGTTGTTGCCGGTATTGCCTGTGATCGTGTTGTTCTGATCGTTCCCGACCACATTGGCATTGCCATCGCTTACCGCGAGGACGTAGTCCGTCTCGGTCTCTAGAGTATATGTCTTCGTCGCCGGATCATACGTCGCCATCATTGCCCCCAAATTTATAGTTAAACTTTGTAACGTATCAGTTGGCGAGTAGCAATTTTGTGTCATAGAATAACGTTGACAATCCCGGGCGGCGAAGCTTTGGAGTCGTCCGTCAGGGCGGCGCCGCCCTATTGCTCCCGCGTCTGGCCCGTCCGCGCGCTAGCCTCGATGCGTTTGATGGCACGCTGAACGGCCTCCTCGACCAGATCGGGGCTCGCGCGCAAGGTCCCCAGCTCGAAGGCCGACATGGCGAGCATCACGTGGGTCAGGTTCGGTTGGGGCGCTCCGTCCTGGGCGAAGAGTTTGAGGTCGTCATTGGGACCAAGACCTAAACCTTCGACCATGCGGCTCGCGTAGTTGCGGTGGCGCTGGTCCTCGGACGGGCAGGCGGACGCCACCTGAACCTTCGGGATAGGCTTGGGAGCCGCCGAGGCGGTGATCGCCAGTTCCCTGGCGGGTTTGCGGCGGACAACGGCGGCCGGTGGCGGGGACGGCTTCGGCTTCTCGCCCATGCCCTCGGCGATGCTCGGCACCCGGTATTGCGGGGTCTTCGGAGCTATCGGGATCACCACGGAAACGCGGCCCGGTTTCCCGCCCGGACCGGCTTTGGCCGTGTAGCGCACGGCCCCGCCCTGCTTGCGGCGAGAGGCAAGATATTGCGCCCGCACGGTCCCGCCGATGCCCCTCACTGCCAGCAACGCGATGTCCCCGAGGCTGGTGGCGACGTTGCACTCGGCCGGGGCCCAGCGGCGGACGATGTCGAGAGCGGATTTGCGGTTGAACTCGAGATAATAGCGCCGCAGCAGGATGGCGGCGGCATCGGCCCCGTGATCGGCCGAAGCGAAACCCACATGGCCCTCATTGTCGGTCGCGAGCTCGCCGTTCCAGCGGGCACTCTTGATGCACCAGTAATTGTTGAGCTTCACGCAGCGGGTCACGAAAGGCCGCTCGGCCTTGAACAAGGCCACCATGGCGACGACGGGCTTCGGCTCCAAGGCGCCCATGGCCTCACGACGCCAGTTGGTCACCTCGCGGGTGGCCGGCTCGTAGCGCGCCTGGAGAGCCTGGGTGTCCTGGCCGGATTGCGACGCGGCCTCGCTCGCCTCGCGGACATCACCCGGCAGCAGGCTGCCCAGAGCAAGGGCGAGCATCAGAATCGTCTGTGGCGTCATGATGATCGGCCCCCGCTCCGGCCGAAGACGATGGAAAGGCTTTCAGGAAGAACGATGATGGAGCCGCGAGGTTCAGTCTCAAGGCCCGGCGGTGTTTTTCCCGGACGGATGGCACGCAGGCTGACGGAACTCCTCCGCGAATCCGGCGATCAATCCCGACTATGGAACGAACGTGATCTCAGGGCATATCTGACTTGCAGCAGAAGTCCGGACAGAATTCTCTATTCTCCTCTAGATGGGTGTTCCCGGAACGCGATGGACACAATGGATCAACCACCGAACGAGAGCGTGCGGGACAACCCGGCACCCACCCTGAGCCATGCCGAAATCCGCACGATCATTCTCGGCGTCATGCTGTCGATGTTCCTGGCGGCTCTCGACCAGACCATCATCGCGACGGCCCTCCCGACCATCGGGCGCGAGCTCGGCGACCTGGAGCACCTGCCCTGGATCGTGACGGTGTATCTGCTGACCTCCACGGCCGTGACCCCGCTCTACGGCAAGTTCAGCGATTCCTATGGCCGGCGCGTCACCATGCTGATCGGCATCGTGATCTTCATCATCGGCTCCATCGCGTGCGCGCTCGCGCCCAACATGATCGTCCTCATCCTGGCGCGCGGCCTGCAGGGCATCGGCGGCGGCGGATTGATCGCGCTGGCTCAGACCATCATCGCCGACATCGTCGCGCCGCGCGAACGGGGACGCTATCAGGTCTATTTCGCCAGCGTGTTCATGACGTCGAGCCTGCTCGGGCCGGTCCTGGGCGGCTTCTTCGCCCAGCATCTGCACTGGTCGGTGATTTTCTGGATCAATCTGCCGCTCGGTCTCCTGGCGCTGACCATCGCGTTCCATTCCCTGAAGAAGCTTCCCCGCTTCGAGCGCCCGCATCGACTCGACGTGCTCGGCGCGCTTCTCCTCGTGGCCGCGACCGTCGCGCTGCTCCTGGCCCTGAGCTGGGGCGGGCTGCGCTACCCCTGGGCCTCCCTGCCGATCCTCGGGCTCTTCGCCGCCTCCGCGGCGCTCTGGGTGTTGTTCGCGGTTCGCATGCGCCTGGCGCCGGAACCGTTGATCCCGCCCGGAGTGCTTCACAACTCCGTGGTGCGCATGGCCGTGCTCGCCGCCTGTTTCGGCATGGGCACCTATATCGGCCTCACCATCTACCTGCCTGTCTATTTCGAAGCCGTGCGCGGCCTCTCCGCGAGCCTGTCCGGTCTTGCTCTCATCCCGCTCATGGCCGGAACCGTGGTCGGCGCGACGATGTCGGGCCGCAGCATGGCGAAGGTGAAGCACTACAAGCGGCTTCCGACGGTTGGCCTCATCGTGGCCATGGCGACGACGGGCGTGCTTGCAATCTATGGCCAGTCCCTGTCCATCGTGACCGTGGAGATCATCCTGGCCGTGATCAGCGTCGGCCTGGGCACCGTCCTGCCCGTCACCATGGTGACGACCCAGAACGCGGTCGCGCCCCATCAGATGGGGACCGCGACGGGCACGGCCAATTTCTTCCGCTCGCTCGGCGGCGCCTTCATCGTGGCGATCTTCGGCGCCATCGTGCTCGGCGCCTCGGGCCTGGGCGGAGCCACGAGCTTCGAGTCCCTGGGCGCGGTTGCGGCCCAGAGCGGCGTCGACCTGGGCGATGTGTTCAGCTACGTGTTCATGGCCGCCGTCGTCGGGTTCGGGCTCTCGCTCGCGTTTCTGCTCGCCCTCGAGGAGCGCCCCCTGCGCGGCAGCGCGGTCAAGGCCGCCGAGGCGGCGGTCGCCGACTGAGCGTCTTCTCTCATCGCCGATTCTGGCGAAGAAGCGTCCAGAGGAGCGAACCGGCGAGAATCAGCAGAAGGATCGTGCCCACAGTCGTAAAGACCGCATCGGCCCGCGACGCTCCGGCCGGCGGGAGCATGGGCGCATTGGGGTCCTGCTCGATGGCTGAGCGCCCAGCCGCAACCTTGAGGATCCTCGGCGCTCCTCCCTCGCCCGATATGGCCGGGAGGACATGGAAGGCAGGCCGGACGGAAGGCTCGACGGGCATCGATCCTCTCCTTCATCGACGGTCGGCGGGTCTCCTGAAAGTTAATGGCCCTGACGCGCCCCGGTTTCGCTGAACCTGCGGCGTCATGGCTGGGGAAAGTCCATTTCGCCTGTGGAGGACTGCACGTTCCCCGGCACTTCCTTAAGCCTTGCCGTGTTAGGACCGTGCCCGATCGTTTCGGAGTATCGCAAGAGGGAGGCTGATGAAGGTCGGCATCGACATGGGATTGGCGTCCTCCGCCCCGGGGGGACAATCGGCGTTGCTCGACCTGGAAGAGCTTCTGGCGACGCGTCTGCTCGTCCAGGGCAATTCCGGTTCCGGCAAGTCGCATCTCCTGCGCCGCCTTCTCGAGCAGAGCGCCAACCTCGTCCAGCAGGCCATCATCGACCCTGAAGGCGATTTCGTCACCCTGGCCGACAAGTTCGGTCATGTGGTCGTGGATGCGTCCCGCAGCGAAGGCGACCTTCAGCGCATCGCCGCCCGCGTGCGCCAGCACCGGGTCTCCGTGGTCCTGAGCCTGGAAGGCCTCGACGCCGAAGCGCAGATGCGCTGCGCGGCCGCCTTCCTGGGCGGCCTCTTCGATGCGGAGCGCGATTACTGGTATCCCATGCTCGTGGTGGTGGACGAGGCGCAGCTCTTCGCCCCCGCCGCCGCAGGCGATGTCTCGGACGAGGCGCGAAAAGTGTCCCTCGGCGCCATGACCAACCTCATGTGCCGTGGCCGAAAGCGCGGATTGGCCGGCATCATCGCCACCCAGCGCCTCGCGAAGCTCGCCAAGAACGTGGCGGCGGAGGCCTCCAACTTCCTCATGGGCCGCACCTTCCTCGACATCGACATGGCCCGCGCGGCCGATCTCCTGGGCATGGAGCGCCGCCAGGCCGAGATGTTCCGGGACCTCGAACGCGGCCATTTCGTCGCTCTTGGCCCCGCCCTGTCGCGCCGCCCGCTGCCGATCCGCATCGGCGCGGTCGAGACCTCGACCCGCAGCGGCACCTTCAAGCTCATGCCCCTGCCGGAGCAGCCGAAGGAAGAGGCCCGCGACCTCATCTTCAAGGCCGGCGAGGACGAGATTGCCGCCCGCCCGGTCATGCCCCGCCGCGCGCCCCCACCACCGCCGGCGCCTTCCACGAACGATCTCCTGGCCCAGCTCGCCCGCACGAGACCCGCCGCCGCGCCGGAGCCTCAGGCGGAGGAAACCGACCAGTCCAAGGCCGAGCGCGACGCCGCCCTCGATGTGATCCTGCGCGAGATCCTGGACGATCCGGAAGCCGCCTTCCGCTCGGTGGCCGTTCTGTATCAGGACTTCCTCGTCCGCTGCCGTATCCGCCGCGTCTCCGGCGAGCCGCTCAATCTCAACGCCTTCCGCCGCCGTCTGGCTGTCGCCCGCGCGGGCGTCGACACCGCGACCGCCGAAGGCTCCGAATGGGACAGAGCGGTCGCCTTCGCGGCCGATCTGGCGGAGGACATCCAGGGCGTGTTCCTGCTCATCGCCCGCGCGGCCATGGAAGGCACACCCTGCCCGCCCGACGGCGAGATCGCCCGCGCCTGCGGCAGCCGCTCGCCCGGCCGTGCCCGGCGCCTCATCGCCTATATGGAAAGCCGCAACATCGTCGTGACCCGTAACGACCCGCGCGGCCTGCGCATCATCGCGCTCCCCGATCTCGGCTGGGAAACCGGCCCTGGCGACCCGAACGCCTTCGAGGAGCCGCAGGCACCGGAGACGCGGGACCTGTTTGCGATGGGGTAAGGGCCCGATCGCGCTTTTTTTTCGAAGTGACAGACGCCTTGTGATGTCACTCATCAATTAATTTGTCAGTCATTCGTCACCCCGCGGACAAAGATCATTGCATCATTGCGCCCCGTTGGTCCCGTTGATTCGGGCCAAAGCCGCCGAGATGCACCGATGTTCCGCTTCTTCGAGACCCGGATCGACTTCACCAGGCCTCCTCCGGAGGAATCGCCGCCGGACAATCTCTGGGGGTTCTACTGGCACTTCATCGCCCAGGCGAAGGGGCTCTTCGTGGCCCTGTTCGCGCTGGGCTTCGTGCTCGCCGTGGTCGAGGCGCTCGTGCCCTGGCTCATCGGCCGTCTGGTCAATGCGATCTCGCATACCTCGCCCGAAGGCATCTTCCATGAGGCCGGGCCGCTGCTGATCGCCATGGGGACGATCATCCTCGTGGTGCGGCCGGTCGGGACGATCCTGTTCCGGCTTTTGGTCAACCATTCCCTGGCGGTCTCCTTCACCACCATGGTCCACTGGCAGAACTATTGGCATGTGGTGCGCCAGCCCCTGGGCTTCTTTCAGGAGGATTTTGCGGGCCGCATCGCCAACCGGGTGCTGCAGACGGGGCGCCCCTTGCGTGAGACGATCCTGTCGGTGGCCCGCGCCGTCTGGCAGATCCTGATCTTCGGCGCAGCCTCCATCGGGCTTCTCGGCACGCAGGACTGGCGGCTCGCCCTGCCGATGACAGGATGGTTCATCCTTTACGCAACCCTGCTCGCTGTCGCCCTGCCGCGCATCCAGAAGCGCTCCCGCACATCGAGCGAGGCGCGCTCGGCCGTGACCGGCAAGGTGGTGGACAGCTTCACCAACATCATGACGGTCAAGCTGTTCGGACGCCGCAAGGACGAGGACGAATACATCAGCGAGGGCTACCGCTGGCTCAACGATGCCTTCATGAGCCAGCAGCGCATCAATACGCTCTATGTGGCCGGCCTCACCTTTTTGAACGCCATCTTCCTGGTCTCGACGGGCGCCATGGCCGTGTGGCTCTTCAGCGCGAACCGTATCGATGCGGGCACCATGACCACCGCCCTGCTGCTCTCGACCCAGATCGTATCCATGTCCG
The DNA here is from genome assembly GCF_003347665.1 of Microvirga calopogonii. GTDB lineage: Bacteria > Pseudomonadota > Alphaproteobacteria > Rhizobiales > Beijerinckiaceae > Microvirga > Microvirga calopogonii. The sequence goes on along the minus strand of NZ_QDGA01000017.1, from coordinate 80,740 downwards.
GTTGGGTGGCCTTCGAGGTCATGGGCATCTTCGAGAATGTCGGCACGGTGCAGGAAGGCATGAAGACGATCTCGCGGCCTCTGACCATGCAGGACAAGCCGACCGCCAGACCATTGACGGTGACCCGCGGCGAAATCCGCTTCGATCGCATCGGCTTCTCGTACGGCGACGGCGACAAGGTCCTTGACCGGTTGAACCTCACCATCCGCCCCGGCGAGAAGATCGGCCTCGTCGGGCGCTCCGGTGTCGGCAAGACGACGCTCGTGAACCTGCTCCTGCGCTTCTTCGAACCCCAGGACGGTCGGATCATGATCGACGGACAGGACATCGCCGATGTGCGGGAGGAAAGCCTGCGCTCGCAGATCTCGGTGGTGACGCAGGATACGTCGCTGCTGCACCGTTCCATCCGGGAGAACATTCTCTACGGGCGGCCTTCTGCGGGTGAGGAAGCCATGCGCAAGGCGGCGCGTCAGGCCCATGCGATCGAGTTCATCGAGCGTCTCGTCGACGGGCGCGGGCGGCGCGGCTTCGACGCCCATGTGGGCGAGCGCGGCGTGAAACTCTCCGGCGGCCAGCGCCAGCGCATCGCCATCGCCCGCGTGATCCTGAAGGACGCGCCGATCCTGATCCTGGACGAGGCGACCTCGGCCCTGGATTCGGAGGTGGAGGCCGCGATCCAGGAATCGCTCTCCACCCTTATGGAGGGCAAGACGGTGATCGCCATCGCCCACCGCCTGTCGACGTTGCAGCTCATGGACCGTCTGATCGTGATGGACGATGCCCGGATCGTCGAGGAGGGCACTCACGAGGAGCTTCTGGAGAACGGCGGCCTCTATGCCGGCCTCTGGTCGCGTCAGTCCGGCGGGTTTCTCCCGGCGCGCAGGGGCGTGGCGGACGAGGCGGTTTAGAGGATCGTTCGCATCGCATCGGCCGATGAAGTTTCGCTCCCGGCATGAGACGACCTCCACCGTCATGGCCGGGCTTGTCCCGGCCATCCCGATCCGGTGAGGCGCGGCGCTTTTAGCAATCGGGATCACCGGCACAAGGCCGGTGATGACGTGAAAGGTGGTCAGATAAGCAGGATGATCGCGAGAGAAGAGCGATGCCATTCCGCCTCGCCTGCCCCGCTAAAGATGAACGTCCCCTCCCTTCCCTATCGGCACGAACCTGATAGGGTTCGCGCCGGTCCCATTTTTGAGATAAGATAACATTATGCATAACGACCGATTGAGCCTTGAGGCCATCGCCCTCCATGTGGATGCCAAGGCACAAGATTATTGCGATTTGAGCGACCGCATCTGGGCCACGCCGGAGCTGGCCTTCGAGGAGCATCGCGCCGTCCGGGAGCAGATCGCCGTGCTGGAGCGCGAGGGATTTCGCATCACGAAGAACGTCGGCGGCATGGCGACAGCCTTTATCGCGGAGTTCGGCAAGGGCGGCCCCGTTGTCGGCATCCTCGGCGAGTTCGATGCCCTGCCCGATCTGGCGCAGGAATCCGGCCTCACCGAGCACCGTCCGACCGTGACGGGGACGCCGGGGCACGGCTGCGGCCACAATCTGCTGGGAGCGGGTTCCGCGCTGGCGGCCGTCGCCCTCAAGGACGCGCTCGAGGCCGAGGGGATTGCCGGAACCGTGCGCTATTACGGCTGCCCGGCGGAGGAGAGCGGCTCGGGCAAGACCTTCATGGCCCGCGCCGGCCTGTTCCACGATCTCGATGCCGCCTTCTGCTGGCATCCGAGCGTGGTGAACGAGGTCCAGACCAGCTCGTCTCTCGCCTGCATCCAAGCCTACTTCCGCTTCAGGGGCCGGGCGGCCCATGCGGCGGCGGCGCCGCATGTGGGCCGCTCCGCGCTCGACGCGGTCGAACTGATGAATGTGGGCGTGAACTACATGCGCGAGCACATGCCTTCGGATGCGCGCGTGCATTACGCCACCACCAACACGGGCGGCAATGCGCCGAACGTGGTTCAGGCCTTCGCGGAATCGCTCTATCTGGTGCGCTCGCCCCATCTGCCCGATACGGAGCGCCTGTTCGAGCGGGTGAAGAAGATTGCCGAAGGCGCGGCCCTGATGACGGAGACCACCGTCACGGTGCAGATCACGGATGCCACCTCCAACGTGCTGCCCAACAAGGCGCTGCAGGAAGCCATGTACGAGAACATGCGCCGCCTCGGCCCGCCCGATTTCGACGCGGATGATTTCGCCTTCGCTCAGAAGCTGCAGAAGGCCGCCCTGACGGACGAGGAGATTCTGGCGAGCGTCAAGCCGCACGATCTCTCCCTCAAGACCAAGGTTCTGCACGACGGCGTGCTCGCCATGCCCGTCCGCGAGGCGGTAATGATGGGCACCACGGACGTGGGCGACGTGAGCTGGATCGTGCCGACAGTGCAATGTCACACGGCCTGCTTTGCGATCGGCACCCCGTTCCACACGTGGCAGCTCGTGACTCAGGGCAACCTGCCCGCCGCGCACAAGGGCATGGTGCTGGCCGCCAAGGCCATGGCGGCGACCGCCGCCGATTGCCTGCGCAATCCCGATCTCATCGCCCGCGCCAAGGTGGAGCTGAAGGAGCGCAATGGGGGCCGCGACTACCTCTGCCCGATCCCGGACGACGTGACGCCCGACGATCTGCGTGCCAAGGCAGCCTGATTTACCTAATCTATAAGAGCCCTCCTCTCCGTCCGATCACGTCGGCATGGAGGGCTCTCCCGCAATGAACCGTCGGAACTCATGTCCGCAAGCTTTTCGATCCGGCCTCTTCGGCCCGCAGACGCCCCGGCCTATCGGGACCTGAGGCTGGAGGCCCTGCAGAGCAGCCCGGAAGCCTTCGGCTCCAGCTACGAGGAAGAGGCGCCGCTGCCTCTGGAGACAATTCAAGCCCGCATTCCCGTATCCGGCCCGAACGCGATCTTCGGCGCCTTCGCCGCAGACACACTCGTCGGCATGGCGGGCTTTGCCGTCTACGAGCGGGTGAAGGCCCGGCACAAGGGCGTGATGTGGGGCGTCTTCGTGACGCCGGAATGGCGCAGACAGCGCGTCGGGAAAGCCCTGGTCCGGCAGGTGATCGACCACGCCTCCCGGCATGTGATCATGCTCGAAGCGGCTGTCGGCCTCACGAACGAGAGGGCACGGCGGACCTATCACGACCTCGGCTTCAAGCCCTACGGCATCGAACACAAGGCGATCCGCATCGGCGAGGTTTTCCACGACGAGGAGCTTTTGTACCTGGACCTTCAGAAGCCTGAAGGAGCCTAATCGTCCTCGCCGCTCCCGAGGGATTTCGGCGTGACGAAGCGTTCGAGCCTGCCGGATTTGTGACCGACATCGGCCCAATCCTCCAAGGCGAAATCGATGACGGCCAGACCGGCCGTCGGGTATTTCTGCCCAAGCCTTAGGATCCCGTCCATGTCGCCTTCCCCGATGAGGAGCTTTGCCAGTTCCTCGAAGCCGGGATTGTGGCCGATCAGCAGAAGGGTGCGGGCTTCGGGCTCCACCTCGCGCAGGACGTCCAGGAGCCGCCCGACCGGCGCCTCGTAGATCCGCCCGTCCCGGCGCATCTCGATCTCGCCGAGGAACGGCTGGACCCGCTCCCAGGTCTCCTGCGTCCGCCGCGCCGGCGAGACGACGACGAGATCCGGCTCGAGCCGTTCGCTCTTCAGGTAGCCTCCCATGACGAGGGAGGCTTCCTGCCCCCGCTTGGCGAGGGGCCGGTCGAGGTCCAGCGTGCCCGAAGGCCAGGCGGCTTTGGCATGGCGGAGAAGCAGGAGACGAAGCATCAGCGGCCTTCCCGTCTGGCGATGAAAGCAAGCTTCTCGAACAGGCTCACATCCTGCTCGTTCTTCAGCAGCGCCCCATGGAGCGGTGGAATCAGCTTGCGGGTGTCGCGCTCCCGCAGCTGCTCGGGACCGATATCCTCCGAGAGCAGGAGCTTGAGCCAGTCGAGCAGCTCCGAGGTCGAGGGCTTCTTACGCAGCCCGGGAACCTCCCTCACATCGAAGAAGATCTTCAGCGCCTCCTCGACCAGCCGGTGCTTGATGCCGGGGTAATGCACCTCGACGATCCGGGCCATGGTCTCGGCATCCGGGAACTTGATGTAGTGGAAAAAGCAGCGGCGCAGGAAGGCGTCCGGCAGTTCCTTCTCGTTGTTCGACGTGATGATGACGATGGGACGTTGGGCCGCCTTCACCGTCTCGCCCGTCTCGTAGACGAAGAACTCCATGCGGTCGAGTTCCAGCAGCAGGTCGTTCGGGAACTCGATGTCGGCCTTGTCGATCTCGTCGATCAGCAGCACGGGCCGCACCTCGGAGGCGAAAGCCTCCCACAGCTTGCCGCGCTTGATGTAGTGGCGGATGTCCGACACGCGCGGATCGCCGAGCTGGCTGTCGCGCAGGCGCGAAACGGCGTCGTACTCGTAAAGTCCCTGCTGGGCCTTGGTGGTCGACTTGATGTGCCAGGTCAGGAGCGGGGCGTTCAGGCTCTTGGCGATCTCTTCCGCCAGAACGGATTTGCCCGTGCCGGGCTCGCCCTTCACCAGAAGCGGCCGCTCCAGGGTGATGGCGGCATTGACGGCCACCGTGAGATCCTCGGTCGCCACATACGATTCCGTTCCGGCAAAACGCGCCATTCTTCCACCGTTCCTTCCAACGACCCCGAACCTATGGCCTGATCCTACCTTTCGGCAATCGTCCTCATAAGGTAAGTCCATGACAAACAAACCGGGAGGATAATGACCTATGGCTTACAATCGCTATCACAAGGACCGAATCGGAAATCACAAGCTGCACCCCGAAACCCTGATGCTGGGCTACGGATACGATCCGACCCTGTCGGAAGGGGCGGTCAAGCCGCCGGTGTTCCTGACGTCCACCTTCGTGTTCAACAGCGCCGAGCACGGCAAGGAATTCTTCGATTACGTGGCCGGCCGCCGCGAGCCGCCGCAGGGCGAGGCCGCGGGCCTCGTCTATTCCCGGTTCAATCATCCCAATTCCGAAATCGTCGAGGACCGGCTCGCGGTCTTCGAGGAGGCGGAGGCCGGCCTCCTGTTCTCCTCCGGCATGTCGGCCATCGCGACGACCATTCTGGCCTTCGCCCGGCCGGGCGACGTGGTCCTCCACTCGCAGCCCCTGTACGGCGGCACCGAGACCCTGATCGCCAAGACGCTCGCCAACATGAACATCGGGGCGGTCGGCTTCGGTGACGGCGTGGACGAGGCCGGCATCAGGGCGGCTGCCAAGGAGGCTCAAGGAAAGGGCCGCGTCTCGGTCATCATGATCGAAACGCCCTCCAATCCGCTCAACACCTTGGTGGACATCGCCCTGATCAAGAGGATCGCGGACGAGATCGGCCAAGCCCAGGGCCACCGCCCGGTGATCGTCTGCGACAACACCCTGCTTGGTCCCCTCTTTCAGAAACCCCTCAAGGACGGGGCCGACATCTCGGTCTACTCGCTGACCAAATATGTTGGCGGCCACTCGGACCTGATCGCCGGCGCGGCGCTCGGATCGAAGGAGCTGATGAAGACCGTGCGCCTGCTGCGCTCGGCCATCGGCACCCAGCTCGACCCCCATTCCTGCTGGATGCTCGGCCGCTCCCTCGAAACGCTGGCTCTGCGCATGAACGCGGCGAACAGCAATGCGGAGATCGTCGCCAAGTTCCTGCATGAGCACCCGAGCGTGGTGAAGGTGCACCACCTCGCCTACCTGCCGGAAGGCTCGCGGGCGAAGGCGGTTTACGAGGCGCAGTCCGACGCGCCCGGCTCCACCTTCTCCTTCGACGTCAAGGGCGGCGAGGCCGAGGCCTTCCGGGTGCTCAACGCCCTCCAGGTCTTCAAGCTGGCCGTGAGCCTGGGCGGTACGGAATCGCTGATCTCGCACCCGGCCTCCACGACCCATTCCGGCGTGCCGAAGGCAACCCGCGACCGTCTCGGCGTTTCCGACGCCACCATCCGCGTCTCCATCGGCATCGAGCATCCGGACGATCTGGTGGCGGATCTGGCGCAGGCGCTGTCGACGTTGGGTTAGAACGTCGGGCCTCACGTGTCATTCTCGGCCTCACGGCGGTCGAGAATGAAACACACCACGTCATGGCCGGGCCTGTCCCGGCCATCCCGATTCAATAAGGCGCCGTGCCTTTTCAATCGAGATCACCGGCACGAGGCCGGTGATGACGTGGGAAGATGGCACATCGGAGGGAGCCTCGACCTTTCCCATGCGCTCATGTAGCGCCCGCCATTCCGCTTCAGGCAGCATTAACTGCTTGCGCATTCCCGGCCGGTAGAACGAAGATGGTTTCAACCGGAAGGAAGCAATGGCCGCTGCGATAGACCTGCAGTCCTATCAGGAACCCATTCTTTTTCTGGCAACGGCCGGCATCGTCGTCCCCCTGTTCCACCGGCTGCGAATCAGCCCGGTGCTGGGGTTTCTGGCGGCAGGCGCGTTGCTGGGTCCCTACGGGCTTGGGCGGCTCATCCCGACTTACCCCTGGGTCGATTGGCTGACCTTCACGAACCCTGAGGGCACCTCGCGGCTGGCCGAGTTCGGCGTCGTCTTCCTCCTGTTCACCATCGGGATCGAGCTGTCCTGGCAGCGCCTTCGCACCCTGCGGCGTCTCGTCTTCGGGTTTGGCTCCCTCCAGGTCCTGTCAGGAGCCTTCATCCTGGGCTTGGCTTTCTATGCCCTCAGGACCGTCGACACGATCACGGGAGCAACCGTGGTCGGTCTCGCACTGGCTCTGTCGTCCACCGCCATCGTGATCCCGGTCCTGGCCGAGCAGAAGCGTCTCAACACGGCGGCCGGACGAGCCAGCTTCTCGGCCCTGCTGTTCCAGGATCTCCTTGTGGCGCCGATCCTGTTCACCATCGCCGTGCTCGACACGAGCAAACCCGATGTGACCCTGTCGTCCTTTGCCATCCTGCTGCTGCAGGCGGGCATTGCGCTGGTTCTGATCATCGGCCTCGGTCGCCTCATCCTGCGGCCCTTCTTTCAATTCGTCTCGACGACGAAAAGCCCCGAGCTGTTCATGGCGGCCTGCCTGCTCGTCGTGCTGGTGACGAGCCTGATCGCCGCCGTCAGCGGCCTCTCGATGGCACTCGGCGCCTTCATCGCCGGCATCCTGCTGTCCGAGACGGAATACCGGCGCGCCGTCGATGTCACCATCCAGCCCTTCAAAGGGCTGCTCCTGGGCGTGTTCTTCGTCTCGGTCGGCATGAGCCTCGACCTGTTCCGCTTCCTCGAAGCGCCGCTTCTGATCCTCTCGCTGGCAGCGACGGTCATCGTCATCAAGGGCCTCACCATCGTGGTGATCGGACGCCCCTACGGCCTCAACACCGCCGAGGCGGCCGAGACGGGGCTGCTCCTCGGGCCCGGCGGCGAGTTCGGACTCGTGATCCTGGGCACCGCGATGACTGCCGGTCTCGTTCCCGCCGGGATCGGCCAGAACCTTCTCCTCGTGACGACCCTCACCATGGTGGCGATCCCGCTCATGGCCCGCTTCGGGCAGCGCCTCGGCCGCAAGCTCGAGGTTCGTCGGCCGCTTGATCCCCTCGTGGCCGTTGCGCCGCCGACGGACGAGGTCGGACGCGTCATCATCGCCGGCTATGGGCGGGTCGGCCAGCTCGTCGCCGAGATGCTCGACCGGCACGAGGTGCCCTATCTCGCCATCGACCTCGACCCTGCCCGCGTCGCATCGGAGCGAAAGGCCGGCAAGCCGGTCTATTACGGCGACGGAACCTATCCCGAGTTCCTGCGCGCCTGCGGAATCGACCGGGCGCTCGCCCTCGTCATCACCCTGGACACCCTGAGTTCCATCGAGGGGGTTGTGTCCGCAGCCCGGCAGGAATGCACGGACATCACCATCGTGGCCAGAGCCCGGGATGCGCGCCATGCGATGCAACTCTATGAACTCGGCGTGGACGATGCCGTGCCGGAAACGATCGAGGCGTCCCTCCAACTCACCGAAGCCGTCTTGAGCGATATCGGTGTCCCCATGGGTCTCGTGATCGCGTCGATCCACGAGCGGCGGGACGAGTTCCGGGAAATCCTCGGCAGGAAGAACCCGAAGCGAGATCCGGACCGGGTCGTTTTCCAAGCGCGTCGGCGCGTCGGCAAGCGGGCTCCCTCGGCGGTGGCCGGGCAAAGGTCCGGGGTCGATACCTGAAGCCTTCTATTGACCTTCCCGGGGATTGCCCGACAATGACGCCTCGTGCGGAAAAGTGGACCCGGTTTTCCGCAAAGAACGATGCGCCGCTTAAGGAAACGATGCGCCGCTTAAGGAATTGAACATCGGATCAATCCCAGAAGTGGACTCCACTTTCGGGTCCGATGTTCTGGCGCGATGTTCCTGACCTTCTTCACTGAGCTGCGCGCGGCCAAGGTGCCGGTTTCCTTCCGCGAATACCTGTCCCTGCTGGAGGCGCTCGACTGCGACCTCGCCGACAAGAGCGTCGAGGAATTCTACTATCTCTCCCGCGTGTGCCTGGTGAAGGACGAGCGGCATTTCGACCGGTTCGACCAGGTCTTCGCCCATGTGTTCAAGGGCATCGAGAGCATGGGCCACGCCGTCGACGAGGCGGGGATCCCTGAGGAGTGGCTGCGCAAGCTGGCCGAGCGCTACCTCACGGACGAGGAGAAGAAGCAGATCGAGGCCATGGGCTGGGAGAAGCTCTGGGAGAACCTTAAGGAGCGTCTCAAGGAGCAGAAGGGGCGCCACCAGGGCGGCAACAAGTGGATCGGCACCGCCGGGACCTCGCCCTACGGCGCCTATGGCTACAACCCGGAAGGCGTCCGCATCGGCCAGGACAAGAACCGCAATTTCCGCGCCGTGAAGGTGTGGGACAAACGCGAGTTCAAGGATTTCGACGACAGCGTCGAACTCGGTGTGCGCAACATGCGCATCGCGCTGCGCCGCCTGCGTCGTTTCGCCCGCACCGGCTCGGCTGAAGAGCTCGACCTTGACGAAACGATCCACGAGAGCGCCCACAAGGGCTATCTCGACGTGCGCCTGCGGCCCGAACGCCGCAATGCCGTCAAGGTGCTGCTCTTCCTCGACGTCGGCGGCTCCATGGACTGGCACATCGAAATCGCCGAGGAGCTGTTCTCGGCGGCGCGGCTCGAGTTCAAGCATTTCGAGCACTTCTACTTCCACAACTGCGTCTACGAGAACCTGTGGAAGGAGAACCGCCGCCGTTTCGACGAGGTGATCCCCACCCTCGACGTGATCCGCACCTACCCGTCCGATTACCGGGTCGTCTTCGTCGGCGATGCCTCCATGAGCCCCTACGAGGTGACGCATCCCGGCGGCTCGGTGGAGCACTGGAACGAGGAGCCCGGCCAAGCCTGGCTCCGGCGTATCCTCGACCATTTCCCGAAAGCCGTGTGGCTGAACCCGGTGCCGCAGCCGCATTGGGGCTACACCCAATCGATATCGCTGATCCGGCAGGTCTTCGGCGAGCGGATGTATCCGCTCAATCTCGAAGGCATCGACCACGCGATGCGTGAGTTGGTGCGGTAAGCCGCACCGTTTGCCGAAAGATCTATGTGCAGCTAAGAAGCCGCATGACCCAGACCTACACCCACAGCCCGAAACCCTTCGGCGGACCGATTTCCTTCATCCTCAAGGGAGAGAGGCTCACGGTGGATTCCGGCCGCAAGGTGCGCGAGGTCCAGCTCGGCGCCGTCGAAACCGTGCGCATGACCTTCGAGCCCGGCCGGCTGGCGCAGAAATCCTTTCGGACGAAAGTGACCATGAAGGACGGCAAGTCCTTCACGTTCAACTCGCTCAACTGGAAGAGCTTGGTCGAGGCTCAGGAACTGACCCAGGAATACCGTGGCTTCACCCAGGCTCTGTGCGAGGCCGTCGCACGGGCCAATCCGCAGGCGCGGTTCGTGGCCGGCAAGCCCATGGGCCTTTGGCTGCCCACCTCGGCGCTGGCCGTCGCGTCGCTGCTGGCCATGGCCCTCATGATCTGGCAGGCCCTTCGGATGGGGGCGACCGGCGTGGCCCTGCTGGGCGCGCTCTTCGCCGTCGTGGGCGTGTGGCAGATCGAACCGATGATCCGGCTCAACAAGCCCCGCCCCTTCCGGGCAGGCGAGCTGCCGGCGGAGCTTTTGCCGAAGGTTTGAACGTTGCCTTTCGGTGGCGCCTGGGCCTGATCCACAGGCCACATTGCTCGCAAAACCTGCAGGGAGGCGTTCCGCCAGCCCAGCATCATTGACAATGAAATGATATTAAATAACGTTTCATTCCAGCATTCAACCGGATGCTCTGGGATTCCAGATAGGGAATGGTCATGAAGCTTAACATCTGCATCAAAATCGCACTGGCTCTCACTCTCATCGGCTCGGCAGCGGCCACCATGGCGTTTCCGAAGGCCGAAGGAACTGTGATCGCTCGTGCGGGCGATCCGTCGCAATGGGGCTAAGAGCTTCCTCAGCCTGAAGATGCTGTCCCGTCTTTCGGGCTAAGCCGGGATATTAGAGATATCCCGGCCTTTGACTGCTTGAATCGGTTGCGTAGAGTTAGGCTCGCACCACCAGCACCGAGCACTTGGCGTGGCGTACGATGGTGGCGGCGTTGGAGCCGAGGAGATAGGTCGCCATGGTCGGCCGGTGCGACCCGATCACCACGAGATCGGCGCCGGTCTTCTCGGCCTCGTCCAGGACCTCGTTGTAGACCGAGCCGAGCCGGACCACGGCGGAGACGCGCTCGGACGGAAGAGCCACCTTGGCGGCCAGCTCGGCCAGCCTCTTCTCCGACTCGCCCTGCTGCTCGTCGTCGAAGGTCGGCGGCATGAATTCCATATAGGTGACGGGCACGATGGCGCGCACATAGATCAGGCGCAGTGAACCGCCCGACGCGTCTGCAAGCTCGACGGCCTTGTCGATGGCGGGCTGCGCCGCCTCCACTTCACCGAGATCGACGGGAACCAGGATCGTCTTGAACATGGGCGCTCTCCAAAGTCAGCCTTGACGGGTGGGTGTGTGAACGACGAGGCCGTCGAGTTCTGGCCGGACGCGGATCTGGCACGAGAGACGGGAATTGGGTCGCACGTCGTACGCGAAGTCGAGCATGTCCTCTTCCATCGGTTGAGGCTGGCCCGTCGCGGCTTCCCATTCCTCCGCGACATAGACGTGACAAGTCGCGCAGGAGCAGGCCCCTCCACACTCCGCTTCGATGCCCGGAATGCCATTACGGATGGCGGTTTCCATGACGGTGGAGCCCTCCTCCGCTTCCACGGTGCGGGCTGTGCCTTCGGCATCGATGAACGTAATATTGATCATTGCGGACCTCTGCTTGTCGGCGCATACTTATGACAGACTGCACCGGAAGACGAGAGACGGGCGCGATACCTGCCGTCTTTTCGCCTTATTTTTCCCTGGTAGAGCAGGTTACTAAGCCGTTAACGACGTTCATAAATGACAGGGGACATCGGGTTTCCTTGTTTCAGATCGGCCGCTAGACTTGCTTGGTAAATGACAGATTACCGTGCGGAATCGCTTGAATGAGGCTCCGCGCCGGTTGAGGCCACGCATTCACCTCGTTTCTCAGGGAATGAAGCGACTTCAACCATCATCAGTTGCGTCACGAGGGCGGATCATGGCGACCGAGAACAAGAAGATGAAGGACCCGGCAGAGGCGGCCCTGTCGGCTGTCGAGCAGGCACTCAACCTCGAAGAGACATTCGTGATCCACACGCCGGAGCGCTCGGGCAACAAGCCTTATGAAGAGCCGAAGCTGCCGGATATCGACGATCACGACTTCACCAAAGGCCCCTTCGGTCTCGGTTCCGACTCCCTGTCCGCCCAGGCAGACGACCATGACCCCAGGCTCGACGACATGGCCCGTTCCGGCTTCATCGCCCCCGACCGGAGCGCCGTCGCCAACGATGATCGTCAGAACGTGGGCGTAATGCTGCAGGCTCTCCAGGTTCGCCCCTCCCGCCGCGCCTATTGGATGGCCACCCTCGCATCCCTGCTCTGGCTCGGCGGAGTCGGAGCCCTGGTCTATACGCAGGGCATCACCACCCCCGAGCAATTGCTCGCCACCTTCTCGACCTCGCAGCTGGCCCTCGGCGCCGTCGGTCTCGTGGCACCTGTCTTCCTGTTCTTCATCGCGGCGATGCTCACGGTCCGTTCGCAGGAAATGAAGCTCGTGGCCCGTGCGGTCGGCGAAGTCGCCGTGCGTCTGGCCCAGCCGGAAAACTTCTCCACCGATGCGGTCCTGTCCGTCTCGCAGGCCGTGCGCCGAGAAGTGGCCGCCGTCGGCGACGGCGTCGAGCGGGCCCTGGCCCGCGCAGGCGAACTCGAAACGCTCGTGCGCAGCGAGATCTCGACCCTCGAGCGCGCCTATTCCGACAACGAAATCCGCATCCGCTCGCTGATCGACGAACTCGTGGCGCAGCGCGAGGCCATCGTGTCGAACGCGGAGCGCGTGCGCGGCTCCATCACCGGCGTCCACCAGAGCCTGATCCAGGACCTCGACGGCGCCAGCGAGCGCGTCGTGTCCGCCGTCAGTGGCGCGGGCGACAAGGTCACCGCGTCGCTCGAACAGCAGGGCGATCACATCACTCAGGCCCTCGGCCGCGCCGGCGAGCGCGTCGTCGAGGAAATGGCAGGCCGCGGCATCGAGCTGGTAGAGCGCCTCTCGGGCTCCAGCGAAGAGATCAAGAACGGCATCTCGGAGGTGGGCACTACCATCACGAGCGCCCTGGAGAGCAAGGCGCAGGACATCACGGGCGCTTTCGAGCGCACCGGCGACCTTCTCACCCGCCACCTGCAGGAAGGCGCAAGCCAGGTCACCCGCACGCTCGCCGAAACCGGCCGCGGCGTGATCGACGCCCTCGCCCAGCAGGGCAACGACGTGCGCGAGGCCTTCGAGCAGACGGCGCGCACCCTCGAGGACAGCTTCGCCCAGCGCGGCAGCGAGATCACCGAGAAGCTGGCGGCCACCGGCGGCGTGATTGCCGACGACATCTCCGCCCGCACGGCGGAAATGCGCGATCAGATCGCGACCGCAGGCGCCCTGGTGGGCGAGGAGATCGCAACCCGCGGCACGCAGGTGCGCGAGCAGCTCTCGACCACCGGTGCCACGCTCGTTCAGGAGCTCACCGCCAGCAGCAGTACCCTGCGTGAGGAATTCGCCCTGACGGCTGGCTCACTGATCGAGGAGCTGGCGAACCGCGGCACCACCCTGCGTGAGCAGCTTGCCACGACAGGAACGGGCGTCGTCGACGAGATCGTCCTGCGCGGCAGCGAATTCCGCGAGCGCCTTGCAACGACGGCGGCCGACGTGACCCGCGAGATCAGCGAGCGCGGCGGCGAAGTGCGCGAGCAGCTCGAAAGCGCCGTGCGCCTCGCCGACGAATCCATCGGCAACCGCGTCGAGGACCTGGCCACCCGCCTCGAGACCGCGAGCCAGCGCGTCAGCGAATCCGTCACCGTTCAAGGGCAGGCCCTGGAGACCAGCCTCACCGAGGCGGGCGAGCGCGTCTCGCTGCTCATGGGCAACCAGGTCGAGGAGTTCCGCACCGCCTTCGAAACCCGCGGCAAGGAATTCTCGGAAACACTTTCCCTCCACACGGACGAGGCTCAGACCCGTCTCGCAACCACGGCCAAGGACATCGTTCTCGCCATCGCGTCCCAAGGATCGCGCGTCAACGAGGTGCTCAGCCGCACGGCGGAAACCCTTTCCACCACGGTCGATTCCCGCACCCGGGAGATGGAGGAGACCCTCGGCTCTCGCCTCACGGCTCTGGAGGGCGTCATGGCCCGCGGCGGCGAGATGGCCGAACGCATGTCCCGCGACGTGGGCAGCCTGACCGAGACGATCAGCGGCCGCTTCGAGGAGATGGATCGTCTCATCACCGTGCAGGGCCGCGTGGTGGCCGAGACCTTCGCCGAGCGTGCCCGCGAAGCGACCGCCGCCATCGAGACGCAACTGGCCGCACTCGAAGAGCACGCCGCGCGGCGCAGCTCGGAGATCACGGGCAACTTCGACACCATCGTCGAACGGGTCGACACCGTTCTCGGTGCCCGCTCCACGGCCCTCAACGAGGCTCTGGTCGTGCGCACCGGCGAAATGGCCCGCGTCATGGCCGAAGGCGGACGCGACGTGGCGGCCGCGCTCCAGGCGCGCGTCGATGAGATCAGCCAGGCGATCACCGCCAAGACCAACGCGATTGCCGACACCCTGTCCTCCAGGGCCGAGCAGATCGGCGAATCCCTGGACGGCCGCATCGCGTCGATCGACGAGGTTCTCGGCAGCCGCGCCGACCAGATCACGGAAACCCTGGGCACCCGCGCGTTCGAGATCAACCAGACCTTGGGAACGCGCGCGGAGGAGATCGCCAACGCTCTCGACCAGAGCGTGACGATGCTCGAAGACCGGGTCGTCAACCGTCTCACCGGCGTTGCCGAGACCATCGACGAGCGTGGACAGGCCGTTCTCGGCTCGCTCACCAGCCGCATCGGCGAGATCCGCTCGATCTTCGACACGGAAGGCACGTCTCTTGTCGAGAACCTGAGCAACCGCGGTGAAATGATCGGCCGAGAAGTCGCCGCCATCAGCGAGACGACCCTGCGCGCGCTCGACGAGCGCAGCACGGCCGTCATCGACAGCCTGCAGGACCGCAGCACCACCCTGCTCTCCTCCCTGCAGGAGCGCACCATGGAGCTGACCGCCTCCTACTTGCAGTCGACGGAGGCCATGCGCAGCGCCCTTGATGCGGGCACGCAGCAGACCGTCGAAACCCTCACCGGCACGAGCGACCGCCTGCGCGGGGAACTCACCGACGTGCTCGGCCGCCTGCAGGATGCGAACCGCCTGCTCCAGCAGGTCGCTGCGTCGGCCAGCAGCAATCTCGGCGCCGTCGAGGATGGGCTTGCCGGACGCGTCCAGCACATCGAGTCGCTCCTTGCGGAGATCGCCATCCAGACGGGCCGCGCGTCCGACCAGGTAGCCGATCAGGTCGACGCCCTGCGCAGCGTGTCCTCTGGGGCCATCCAGCAGGCGCTGGAACTCGCCCAGAGCCTCGAAGAGCGCGGCCGCACGCTGACCGACACCACGAACGAGCAGATGCGTACGCTCACCGAGGCGACGAGCGCGCTGGAGCGTGTCGAGGCTCGCATGAGCGAAGCCCTGTCCGGTCGCCAGCAGGCCCTGGACGTGCTTCTCAGCCGGATCACCGAGCGCTCGCAGGATCTCGAATCCGTCACCCGCTCCTTCACGACCCTGCTGGAAGGATCGCTCGAGAACGCCGATGCGAAGGCGCGCCAGCTCGGCTCGGTCCTCGCCGCGACGGCCGATACGGCGACGAACGCCATCGGCGAGCAGTTCGAGCGCATCCGGACCAGCACGGGCGAGGAAAGCGCCCGTACGGCCGCCGCTCTGCGCGCCAGCTACGAGCAGGCCGCCGCCGAGATGGTCGAGGCGCTGGGCAGCGCCGCCGCGAAGTTCCGCGATACCATGGGCGAATTGCGCGGCATGACGGGCCAGATCCAGCGCGAGCTGGAGGCGACGCGCGCCGAACTCCGCCGCGGCGTCGTGGATTTGCCGCAGGAGACGCAGGAAGCGAGCGCTAACATGCGCCGGGTCGTCGCCGACCAGATCAAGGCGCTCAACGAGCTGTCCGCCCTGGTGTCACGCTCCAACCGCCTGGTCGATGCCGCTCCGGCTGCCCAGCCGCGCAAGGCCGCCGTTAATGAGACGCCGGTGGCCGCCACCATGGCCGCCGTCGCGGCTGCGGTCGAGCAGCGCATCGCGCAGACCCCGCCCCCTGCCCCTGCCCCGACGGTCGCCCGTCAGGCGGAGCCGAAGCCCGCTCCTGCTCCGACGCCGGCGCCTGCACCGGCTCCGGCTCCCGCTCGCCCGGTTCAGCCCTCGGCCGAGCGCCCGGCTCCGCGCCGGGAGGAGGCTTCCGCCCGCGACGCCGGCAACCGCGGCGGCTGGCTGTCGGACCTTCTGAACCGAGCCTCTCGCGAGGAGGAGACGGTGGAGCCCGCCCGCGCACCGGCCCGCGCCGATCGCGCCCGCACCAACAGCCTCGAGTCGCTGGACTCGATCTCGGTCGACATCGCCCGGATGATCGACCACGAGGCGGCCGTGGAGCTATGGGACCGCTATCGCCGCGGCGAGAGCAACGTGTTCACCCGTCGCCTCTACACCCTGCAGGGTCAGCAGACCTTCGACGAGATCCGCCGCAAATATCGCCGCGACGATGATTTCCGTCAGACCGTGGACCGGTACGTGGAGGAGTTCGAGCGCCTGCTGTCGGAAGTCTCCCGCGACGACCGAGACTCCATGCTGACGAAGACGTATCTCACGTCGGAGACCGGCAAGGTCTACACCATGCTGGCCCATGCGAGCGGCCGCTTCGACTGAGGCGATCAGTTAATCATGCAGACATGAAAAGCGCGGCCTTAGGGCCGCGTTTTTGCTTGTGGGACTATCTCGGCGCGAACATCGGGTCCGCAGGATGCGCCGGGCTCAGCCTCCCGGCCTCGTCATGGCGAACTTGGTTTCCGGGGTCGCCACGAAGTAGTCCCGGTAGCCCGAGCGCGCGATGGGGCGCATGGCGGCGGTGTCGACAAGGCCGTTCACGATGCAGCGGTCGTCGATATGGATGCCGACGACCTGCCCGATCACGAGGTAGTAGGATGGATCGCCCCCGCCCATGGGATTGAGCGGCACGGTCTGCAGCCACTTGCATTCGAGCGCGGCAAGAGCGTCGGCCACCCTTGGCGGCTTCACGAGCCGGGAGGCGGCGGGTTTCAGGCCCGCATGCTCCATCTCGTTCTCGCCACGCGGCAGAGCGGCCGAGGTGGCGTTCATCTGCTCGCGCAGATCATAGGTCGCCAGATTGCAGACGAATTCCCCCGTCTCCTCCACGAAGGTGAGCGCATCCTTCTTGCCGGCGGACGAGAACGCCACCATGGGCGGGCGCTCGGATATGGCATTGAAGAACGAGTAGGGCGACAGGTTCACCTCCCCGTTCGCGCTCATGGTGGTGATCCAGCCGATGGGCCGGGGCGTGACGATGGCCTTGAACGGATCGTGCGGAAGGCCGTGGGTGTTGGTCGAGGTTTCGTAGAACATGAGGCGGCAGTTCCCGATGAGAGGTTTAGAACCGCGTCACGATGTCCGCGAGGCTGGGCCGGTCGCGATCGGTCGGCGTCTCCTTGGCCGTGCCGATATGGACGAACCCGGCGATCCGCTCATGAGGCTTCAGCCCCAGGGCATCCAGCACGCGCCGGTCGAACGCGGCCCAACCCGAGAGCCAGGATGCGCCATAGCCGAGGGCGGTGGCCCCGACGAGAAGGTTCATGCAGACCGCGCCTGACGAGAGAACCTGCTCCCAGTCCGGGATCTTCGCATGCGGCACCACGCGGGACACTACGGCGACGACGAGGGGCGCGTTGGAAAAGCGCTCCCGCTCGGCGGCGACCTGCTCGGCGCTGGCCTCCGGATTGTCCGCCTGGAAGGCGGTTGCCAGCACCTCGCCGAGGCGCGCCCGCCCCTCGCCCTGGATCAGGATGAAGCGCCAGGGAACGAGCTTGCCGTGGTCCGGCACTCGGGATGCGATCTTGAGAAGCGTTTCGACCTCCTGCTCGGACGGTCCCGGCTCGCCCAGCCAACGGGGCGGGACCGAGCGGCGCTGCAGAAGGCGGGAGATACTATCATTCATGGGATCTTCATCCGGCTTGAATTATGTGGAACAATGAAGATGGATGCTCAAAGGCGGCAGGTCAGGAAAGCCCCGGCTTGCCATCGTCTCGCCGTCTTGCTGCGTGAGGAAGCGCGGGCATCCCGAAGACGCATCGCTGAACAAAAGAAACAGCAGCGGATGTATAGGGGGAGTGCGGTCAGACGCCAAGCAGGTTTCAAACCGTGGCGGACTCGGGGGCGTGCGCAGGCAGGCCGCCTAATGGGTCTCATGGCAAGAGATGAGTGGGCGGGGCGCCGCGTAGAAAGCAATGCAGACATCGATTTCAGGACTGGATAGTCCAGCTTCCATGCCAGCCTGGTCGCAGCGCCAGACGCTGACGGCTTTTGCCCTGATCCTCGTGGCCTGGGCCCTGGCGGTATCCATCTGGCCCCTGACCGGGACCGTCGTTCCCTGGGACTCCAAGAACCAGTTCTATCCGACCCTGCGCTACCTGGGCAGCGCGCTCGCCCATGGCGAGCTGCCCCTCTGGAACCCCTACCACTTCGGCGGGCATCCATCGGCGGCGGATCCCCAGTCGCTGCTTTTCACTCCCACCATGCTGCTGTTCGGGTGGCTCGTCCCCGAGCCGTCCATGCAGCTCTTCGACGTGGTCGTCTTCGCCCATTTCCTTCCCGGGGCGCTGGCTTTCGTGCCTCTGTTCCGCCGGCGGGGCTGGCATCCGGCGGGCGCCGTGGTGGCAGCCCTCGTCTTCATGCTCGGCGGTTCCGCCACGGCCCGCCTCCAGCATACCGGCATCATCTTCAGCTACGGGTTCTTTCCGCTGGCCTTCTGGCTCCTGGAGGAAGCCCTCGACCGCCGCTCCTACCGTTACGGGCTGCTCTTCGCCCTCAGCGCGGCCATGATGGTCATCGGGCGCGATCAGGTCGCCTTTCTCTGCGGCCTGACTCTCATCGCGCTCGCCGCGCAGCGGATCTGGGCCGCGCCTCGCCCCCTCGCCTATCTCAAGTCCCGCCTTGGGCTCCTGCTCTTCATGGGGCTGATCGGCGGTACGCTTCTCGCCGTCCCGATCGTACTGACGATGCAATTCCTCGCCACCTCGACGCGCCCGTCCTTCGGGTTCGGCGTGGCGGCCATGGGATCGCTGCCGCCGGAGAGCCTGGCGACGATCCTGTTCGGCAACGTCTTCGGCTCCCTGCGCTGGACCTACGATTATTGGGGGCCGGACTGGCACAGCCTCTCCGAGGGAACCTGGACCGACCGGGCGACCAATTACCTGTTCATCGGCACGATCCCGGCCCTCTTCCTGCTTTGGCACGGGGTGGCGGGGGGCCGCCTGTTCGCCCGCGAGTTCCGCTTCTTCCTCGTCATGGGCATCGCGGCCACGCTCTATGCGCTCGGGCGCTACACGCCGGGTTTCGTCGTGATCTTCGATCACCTGCCGGGCGTGGACCTCTACCGCCGGCCCGCCGACGCGACCTTCCTCATCAACATCGCCCTGGCCTTCGCGGCGGGTTATCTCGTCCATCGCTATGTGACGGAAGGACTGCCGCGATGGAGCCGGGCGACGCTCGGCCGCCTCTGGGCGGCCCTGCCGCTCCTGGCCGTTGGCCTCGTGGTTGTCGCCATCGCCAGCGCCATGGCCTTTGCCATCAAGGGGGGCTTCGTCTTCCCGGCCCTGACCGAGATCGGTGTCAGCCTTGCCGCGGCGGTCCTGGCCATCGCGGCCATCACGAAGATGAGCGGCGCGTCCCGCTGGCGCGAGGCCGTCGCCCTCGTGCTCGTGACCCTGACGGGCGCCGAGCTGATCGGCCGCCATGCGGCCTCAGCCCTGAATGCGGAGCCCGCCGAGCGCTACACGATCTTCACGAAGCTGCCACCGGAGCAGTTGCAGGGCCTGCAGATCCTCAAGCGCGAGCTCGCCGATCGCCATGCGAGGGGCGAGTATCCCCGTGTCGAGATCCTCGGCCTGCAGGGGGCGTGGCAGAACGCGTCCATGGTTCTCGGGATCGAGGACACCATCGGCTACAATCCGTTGCGCCTGGCCGATTACGAGCGCGCCATCGGTCCCGGGGAGAACGCGGAAGATCCCAATCTGCGCAGCTTCCCGACGAGCTTCAGGGGCTACAATTGCGAGCTCGCCAGCCTTCTGGGGCTCGACTATGTCGTGCTCGACCGCCCCGTGGAGAAGCTGCCGCGCCATTTCCCGCGTCTGACCGACGCCGAGGTCGTCTATGGCACGGGTCGGATGTGGATCTATCGCCTGAACACCTCCGTTCCTCGCGCCTACGTGGCGCATCACGTCACCCCGGTGGATTCAGAGGCCGTACTGGGCGAGGACGAGCTGCCTGAATTCGATCGCGAGACGGAAGCCCTCGTCGACACCGACAGCATGCCGCTGCTCAAGGCCGCCTACACGCCGGCCGGCACCGCTCCCGATGAAGCCAAGGGCGAGGCGCGCATCGTCAGCTACATGCGCAACTCGGTCGCCCTCGATGTCGAGAGCAGCGACAACGGCATCCTGGTGCTGCACGACATCAATTATCCGGGCTGGGAGGCCTGGGTCGACGGTGAGCGCCGGCCGATCCTGCGCGCCAACCTTCTGTTCCGAGGGGTCGAGATCGGCCCCGGGCGCCACCGGGTCGAGTTCCATTTCCGGCCGATGTCGCTCGAGAATCTGGTTGCGGCCGCCTCCGATCTCGTCAAAAGCGAGGAGAAGCGGATTCAGACGGCGATCGTCTCCCCGCCCCCGTGAGAACCCATTTCAACCGATGCCTCTTTTTTCAAAGCAACTCTTTTCCATCCTCGGTCCGCTCAGCCTTGTCGCCGCCGGCCCGGCCCTGGCCCAGTCGCCCGCCGTGCCGTCCATGTCGCAGAACCTCCCCGCGCTCTCCATCGGGCAGGTGATGCTGAACACCGGAGCGGCCTTCGCAGGAAGCAACGAGCCGATCCGCTCGGGGCTGGTGTGGCGCATCTTCGAGGATCGCGGGGACGCGTCCCAGCCCAACATCATCGCCCGCTCCACGAGCCCTACGCCGAGCTTCACCCTCTCGCCCGGCAACTACATCATCCACGTGGCTTACGGTTTCGCGAGCGCCTCGAAGCGGATCAGCGTGCAGCGGGGTAGCCTCAACGAGCGGCTCGTCATCAATGCCGGAGCCCTTCAGCTCAAAGGCGCCGTGAGCGGAAGCCCCATTGCGGGAAACCGCCTCTCGTTCTCCGTCTACGTGCCGGAGGCGCAGAATTCCGAAGGCCGGCTCGTGATCGCCGATGCCAAAGCCAACGACATGATCCGCCTGCCCGAAGGCACCTATCACGTGGTCTCCACCTATGGCGACGCCAACGCCATCATGCGCAGCGACCTGAAGGTGGAATCGGGGCGCGTCACGGAAGCGACCCTCAACCACCGCGCCGCCACCGTGACGCTGAAACTGGTCGGCTCCGCGGGCGGCGAGGCCTTCGCCGGCACGGCGTTCAGCGTGCTCACCCCGGGCGGCGACGTGATCCGCGAGGCCATCGGCGCCTTTCCGTCCGTCACTCTGGCTGAAGGCGAATACGTCCTGATCGCGCGCCACGAGGGCAAGGTCTTTACCCGCGAGTTCAAGGTCGAGAGCGGCCTCGACCGGGATATCGAGATCATCGCCACGCCTTGAACGGCTGAACCTTTCCCTCCCGGCGGCATTGACCGACAGCCTATGACCGGTCGCGCCGCCCATGAGCCTGAACTCCCAAGGCGTGACCTTGCTGGAGAGGAAGCTCATGAAAATCGCAGAGATCATGACCCGCAACGTCCGCGTGGTGAGTCCCGACCGGACCATCCAGGAAGCGGCGCGTCTCATGGACGAGATGAATGTCGGCGTGCTGCCCGTCTGCGACGGACGCCGCCTGCGGGGCATGGTGACCGACCGGGACATCACCGTCCGAGCGACGGCCGCCGGCCTCTCTCCCGACACGACGCGCGTGCGTGACATCATGTCCGACAATGTCTGGTGGTGCTTCGAGGATGACGACGTCGGCCACATCGTCGAGCTGATGAGCGATCATCAGATCCGCCGACTGCCGGTGGTCGATCATGACAAGCACCTCGTCGGAATCGTGGCGCTCGGCGATCTCGCGACGGATCGCGAAGGCGATGCCTCGCGTGCGCTGAACCGCATCTCCACGCCCTCCGAACCCGACCGGACCGGCACCCCGACGTCCGCCCGAGCCGACCAGACCCGAGGCGGCGGACGCGCCCGCCTGACCGGCGACGAGCGTCGCGAACTGGATCGGCGGCTGAGGAACGACGATGACGACTGGCGTCATCGCCCGCACGACTACCACGACGATCGGCGGGGACGTGACGAGCGCTCCCGAAATCCCGGCCGCGAGCCGTTCCGCTTCCGCGAGGAAGACGACGTCCGCGCCGCCTTCGGCAGCTTCGGCTATCCCGGCGAGGAAGGGGCCCGCAATGCCCGGATGCGCGGCGGCTTCGGCGGTGAGGGCTACCAGAGCTATGGCGACGAATACGCGGGACGCGGCTCCGCCGGCCGAGGCTACCATCCGAAGCGCTTCGGTGCTTCCACGATCACCGGCGAACGCGCGCGTCCAGGCGACGACAGCAACGAGGACGATCGTCGCATGCAGGACCGCGAGCGCACCTGGAGCCTCGTGAACGAGCGGCGGGACCACAGCAATTACGGCATGGGTCCCGGCAACACCCGCTTCGGCAACGACGCCACCGCCAGCCGCGGCGAGGTGCGCCGCGGCGAGCATCAGGGACGCGGCCCGAAAGGATATCAGCGCTCGGACGAGCGCATCCGCGAGGACATCAGCGAGCGCCTCACCGACGATGCCATGCTCGACGCCTCGGAGATCGAGGTTCAGGTTCAGAACCGGGAAGTGACCCTCACGGGCACCGTCCGCGACCGCAACGAGAAGCGGCGCGCCGAGGATCTGGCGGAATCCGTGTCGGGCGTGAGCCACGTGCAGAACAACCTGCGCGTCGGCCAACGCCAGGGAACGCACACCACGGGAACGGAGGCCGGCGATGCGGTAGCGACCGGCAATCCCGGCAGCGGTACGGCAGGCACCACGGCGGGTACGGCTCCTGGCGGGCGCACGACGGGCCGGCAGCGGCAGACGTCCTGATTTCGGAACGTTCACCTCCGTCATCACCGGCCTCGTGCCGGTGATCCCGATGGCCTGAGGCGCTGCGCTTCACCGTATCCGGATGGCCGGCACAGGACCGGCGATGACGTGGGAGTGGTTGATTGAATGCAAAAGGCGGCGTTTCCTGTCGGAGACGCCGCCTTCCTTCATGGGATCCGAATTTACGCGACCGTCCGCTCGACCACGTGATGCCCGTCGAGAGTGGCGTGCCCTTCCGGCTCCGATACGGCCTTCGCCTGGCGTCGGCGGTCGGGAGTGACGGCCTCGGCGGCGAGAACCTTCAGGGCCTCGTCGAGGGTCATGGTCTGCTGGTTGGGACTTCCCAGGCGGCGGATCGACACCGTCCGCTCGGCGGCCTCCTTGCGGCCCACCACGAGAAGCACCGGCACCTTCACGAGCGAGTGCTCACGGACCTTGTAGTTGATCTTCTCGTTGCGAAGATCCGCCTCCACGCGAAGGCCCGCGGCCTCGGCGGCCCGCACCACTTCCATGGCGTATTCGTCGCCCTCGGACGTGATGGTGGCGACGACCGCCTGCACCGGCGCGAGCCAGAGCGGGAAGTGACCGGCGAAGTGCTCGATCAGGATGCCGGTGAAGCGCTCCATGGAGCCGCAGATCGCGCGGTGGACCATGACGGGCGTCTTCTTCTGGCCGTCAGCATCGACATAGAACGCGCCGAACCGCTCCGGCAGGTTGAAGTCCACCTGCGTGGTGCCGCACTGCCAGTCGCGGCCGATGGCATCGCGCAGCACGTACTCGAACTTCGGTCCGTAGAATGCGCCCTCGCCCGGGTTGATCGCGGTCTTGATGCGTCCGCCGGACTGGTCCTCGATCTGCTTGAGGACGCGTGTCATCACGTCTTCCGCATGATCCCACATCTCGTCGGTGCCCACGCGCTTCTCAGGACGGGTCGAGAGCTTCACGACGATCTCGTCGAAGCCGAAATCGGCATAGGTCGACAGGATCAGGTCGTTGATCTTCAGGCACTCGGCCGCCAGCTGATCTTCCGTGCAGAAGATGTGCGCGTCGTCCTGTGTGAAGCCGCGCACGCGCATCAGGCCGTGCAGCGCGCCCGACGGTTCGTAACGGTGCACGTTGCCGAACTCGGCGAGGCGCAGCGGCAGGTCGCGATAGGACTTCAGCCCGTGCTTGAAGATCTGCACGTGCCCCGGACAGTTCATCGGCTTGATGGCGAAGACGCGGTCGTCCTCTGTCTGGGTCGCGAACATGTTCTCGCGGTACCAGCCCCAGTGGCCCGAGGTCTCCCACAGAGCCTTGTCGAGGATCTGCGGCGCGTTGACCTCCTGGTAAGTACCCTTCAGCCGGCGGCGCATGTAGGAGATCAGCTCCTGGAACACCGTCCAGCCCTTCGGGTGCCAGAACACGACGCCCGGCCCCTCTTCCTGGAAGTGGAACAGGTCCATCTCGCGGCCCAGGCGGCGATGGTCGCGCTTCTCGGCTTCCTCGAGTTGGCGGATATAGTTGTCGAGTTCCTCCTGGTTCGCCCAGGCGGTCGCGTAGATGCGGGTCAGCATCGCGTTGTTCGAGTCGCCGCGCCAATAGGCGCCTGCCACCTTCATGAGCTTGAAGGCATTGCCGATCTTGCCCGTGGAGGTCATGTGCGGGCCGCGGCAGAGGTCGAACCAGTCGCCCTGGAAATAGATCTTGAGATCCTGGCCTTCCGGAATCGCGTCCACGAGCTCGACCTTGTAGGTCTCGCCCTTTTCCTTGAAGACCTGTTTGGCCTTGTCGCGGCTCCAGACCTCCTTGGTGAAGGGCTTATCCCGCGCGATGATCTCGCGCATCTTCGCCTCGATGGCGGGGAAGTCCTCGGGCGTGAAGGGCTCGTTGCGGGCGAAGTCGTAATAGAAGCCGTTCTCGATCACGGGACCGATGGTGACCTGCGTTCCGGGAAACAGCTCCTGCACGGCTTCGGCCAGGACGTGCGCGGCATCGTGCCGGATCAGCTCCAGGGAACGGGGATCTTCGCGGTTCAGGAATTCGATCTTGGCATCGCGGGTGATCGGATCGGCGAGATCGGCGACCGTGCCGTCGAGCGCCATGGCGACGGTGCGCTTGGCCAGCGACTTGGCGATGCCTTCCACGATCTCACGGCCGGTGATGCCGGATTCGTACTGGCGCTGGGCGCCATCGGGGAATGTCAGGGTAATCATCAAATGTTTCTCCTGGCTCACTCCTGCCAACGGAGCAGGTAAGCGGGGGCCGACGGTCTGTTGGAAAAGGCGAAATCAGCCGCCGTCAGGTTCGACTTTATCGCACACAATCGGGGGAGCATTGACGCCTCGCCACCGACCATAGGCCCAGGGCTTATACCAGGCGGAGCTTTCGGGCAATGTTTCAGGAACCAGATCGATGCCGTGAGTTCCGAAGGGGCCGCAGCGGCAGATGCGGGCGAGCCCCATCCACCCGCCGGGCCAGAAGCCGTGCCGCTGGATCGCCTCGTCCGTATATTCCGAACAGGACGGCAGGTGGCGGCACTGGCGACCGATCAATCCGGACAGGCTCAGCTGATAGCCGCGGATCGCCGCATGCGCGAGCCGCCGGGGAAGATGCTGTGTCATCGCCCTCTGTGGAATGTCCTTCACTTCAACCCTCAACCCGACAGCACGGCCCAAGCTCACAATGCAAGTCCAACGTGCTTTATTTGGCCACCTCACCTAGAGGATGCAACAAGCACGACGTTCACAAGCATTGCCATATTCAACCAGCGCTGCGTTGTACGCCTACACAACTGTAACGATACTTTATTTTATTTCCAACTCTCGCCTGCCGATCCTCGTAGCGGCACCCCGGGCAAAAACAATGACCGTAGAAATCGGAAAGTTCATCTGGGACATTACCTATTCTTGCCCGCTGCAATGCACGCATTGCTATACGGAATCGGGACGGCGACCCGCCCGCACCCTGGATCGGGATGCCGCCATGCGGGTGATCGACGTCATCCTCTCGGCACAGGCGAAGAAAGTGTCGATCAGCGGCGGGGAACCCTTGTCGGTTCGCTGGGCCATCGACGCCATGAAGCGTCTGCATGACGCGGGGATTGCCGTGACGGTCTTCACGAGCGGTTGGTCCATGCAGGAGAG
Source organism: Microvirga calopogonii (assembly GCF_003347665.1). Lineage (GTDB taxonomy): Bacteria > Pseudomonadota > Alphaproteobacteria > Rhizobiales > Beijerinckiaceae > Microvirga > Microvirga calopogonii. Next base: position 54,829 of record NZ_QDGA01000017.1, on the reverse strand, counting down.
GACCGCCCTCGCCCTCGCCGATGCGGTCTCGAGCGTGGCGGTCAGCATCGATGGCGCCGACGCAGCCATTCACGATGCCGTTCGTGGGCGGGACGGCGCTTTCGAACGCGGGATGAAAGCATTGGATATCCTGCATCGCGTGAAGAGCGAACGCAAAGCAGCCGGGCAGACCTGCTTCACGCTCGGGATCGATTACACCCTGACCCGCTCGGGCGCGAATGAAGCGGATCTCGAGAGGTTCGTGGCCGCCGCCGTCAAACGGTTCCCGGGCCTCGATTTCATCCGCTTCGGGGCCGTCATTCCATCGGGTCTGGCTGCCGAGCCGGAATTCGAGGCGACCGAGCTTCTGTCCATTCAGGAACTGGTCGATCTCATCGACGTCGGTCGTCGCCTTGCCGACCGCGAAAGCGGCGGCGTCGACATTTCGGTGACGGACGTCAGATATTTCCTGCCCCAGCCCGGCGTGAGCGCGGTCGATCTGGATATTCTCCATATCGAGCCCGATGGAGCGCTTCGCGCCTTTCCGATCTACGAAGCGAAGGTCGGGAACGTTCTCGATGCACCGCTGGACGTTCTTTGGCCGCGGGTACGGAAATGGCGTTCCGACCCATTTGTCGCCGGCCAAATGGAAGCGATTCAGACCATGGCCGACTGGGCCGATGCGGCCCGGATTCTGGACCGTCGCTACGGCTCTGATGACGATCGGGTGCGAATTGCGCGGCGCGGGCAGCCGGCGCTTCTCCCGGCGTAAGGCATCGATACCCTGGACATCTATCCAGCATTCTCCGTTCGCCGGGCCTCGATCTGGTCGAGCGCCTCCACGACGGCATCGAAGGTGAGCAGGATCGAGGCGTGGCGCGCCTTGTATTCCCGCAGCGGCTCCAGGACCTTGAGGTCTTCCCATTTCCCCTGAGGGGCCTCTCCATGGGCCTTCAGCAGACGACTTGCCGCATCGCGGACGTCCCGAAGCTCATCTATGGTCGCGCCGATTATATTCCGCCCCATGATCGACGATGAGGCCTGGCCGAGGGCGCAGGCCTTAACGTCATGGGCAAAAGCTGTCACGACATTGCCGTCGAGCTTGAGGTAGACCGTGACGGTCGAGCCGCAGAGCTTCGAGCGGGCCGTCGCAGACGCATCCGGTGCGGGCAGCCGCCCCAGATGCGGGATATCGGCGGCCAGTTCGAGAATGCGGCGGCTGTAGATATCGTTCAGCATTTCGTCTCATGACATGACGGTTGGGAATGTGCTCATATGCCTATATAAGCGCTGTGACAAAGTTCTGCGACATTGGCCAGCATGGCGCTTGTTGGAAACAAATTAGAAACTGCCGGGCGGCCAAGCTTCCTCGGTGCAACGTTGAGAAAAGAGGCTCCACGTGAGTGATGTGGTTAAGTCCCTGTCCACGCGTCTGACGACCGCTGCAGACAAGCCCGTGACATCCCCGACCCGGGAAGAAGCCGAGGCGGCAGTTCGCACCCTGCTCCGCTGGGCTGGCGACGACCCGACCCGTGAAGGTCTGCAGGACACACCCAAGCGCGTCGTCAAGGCCTTCCGCGAATTCTACTCCGGCTACGCTGAGAACCCCGCGGACATTCTCGACAAGATCTTCGCCGAGGTCGAAGGCTACGACGATATCGTGCTCGTGCGCGACATCCCCTTCTACTCCCATTGCGAGCACCACATGGTGCCGTTCTTCGGCGTCGCGCATGTGGCTTATTACCCCACCAAAGGCGTCGTCGGCCTGTCCAAGCTCGCCCGCCTCGTGGATGCCTATGCCCGCCGGCTGCAGACCCAGGAGACCATGACCTCCCAGATCGCCAAGGCGATGGTCGACGCCCTGGAGCCGCGCGGCGTGGCGGTGATGATCGAGGCCGAGCACATGTGCATGTCCATGCGGGGCGTCCAGAAGGCGGGCGCCCTGACGCTGACCACCCAGTTCACCGGCGTCTTCAAGGAAGATCCGGCCGAGCAGGTGCGGTTCCTCACCCTCGTGCGGAACGGCCGGGGCTGAAAAGGCTAGCCATGAGCGCATCGCCGTCCAATCCCTTCCCGGCGCCCGGCCCCAAGGCCGAGCTCGAAGAGGGAACCGTCCTGTCGCCCCGCTTCGGGGCCGATGGGCTGATCACCTGCGTCGCCACGGATGCCACAACCGGCGAGATCCTCATGGTGGCCCATATGAATGCCGAAGCCCTGGCGAGGACCATCGAGACGGGCGAAGCCTGGTACTGGTCACGCTCGCGCGGGGAACTCTGGCACAAGGGCGCGACCAGCGGACAGATCCAGACGGTCAGGGAGATGCGGATCGATTGCGACCAGGACACCCTGCTGCTGAAGGTCCATGTCGCCGGCGACGGCGGCTGCTGCCACACCGGGCGGCGCTCCTGCTTCTATCGGAAGGTCGAGACGGCGGACGGCACCGCCCGCCTTGCGATCGATTGAGACCGGCAGCCCCTCGATTGTATGGGGCTGACGTCGTCCGGGAAGCGGGTGCAGTTTCCGGATATTCGGGTTAGGAAGACCCGATGACACGACGTGATCTTATCCCCGCGCGGCTGGCGGCCAGCGCCATCTTCTTCGGCAACGGCTTCGGCATCGGCACCTGGGCCGCCCAGCTTCCCCGGTTCAAGGAATCGCTTGGGCTTTCCGACGGCCAGCTCAGCCTCGGCCTCTTGGCCTTCTCCCTCGGGGCGGTCGCACTCATGCCCATCATCGGCTGGGCCGTGGCGCTGGTCGGCAGCCGCACCATGACGGTGATCTCCGCCTTCTCCTTCTCGGCCGCCCTGCTCCTTCCGGGCCTCGCGCCGTCCTTAAGCCTTTTCGTCGCCGCAGCCCTTCTCGCCGGGGCCTGCAACGGCACGATGGACATCGCGATGAACACCAACGCCACGGTGGTCGAGAAGGCCTGGGGCTCGGCCATCATGTCCTCCTTCCATGCCTTCTTCAGCCTTGGCGGACTGGCGGGAGCCGGAGCCTCCGGCCTCCTCATCGCCCTCAATATCGGCATCGTCCCGACGCTTCTGATCTCCTGTCTCGGCATGGGTCTGCTCTTCCTGATCGCCGCCTTCTGGACGCTCGGGGAAACCGAGCGGTCAACGGAGGGACATGGCTTTGCCTGGCCGCGGGGCAGCGTCCTCATCCTGGCGGTCCTCGCCATGTTCTGCTTCCTCGTCGAGGGCGCCATGGTCGACTGGACGGCGATCTATCTCCAGACCGTCGCCGGCGCGAGCCTGGAGGCCGCCGTCACCGGGTTCGCGGCGTTCTCCCTCGCCATGACGGTCTGCCGCTTCATGGGCGACTTCGTCGTCCGGCATCTCGGCCGCGTTCGCACCCTGCAGCTCGGAGGGCTGCTCTCGGCGTTCGGCCTCGCCCTCGCAATGCTCCTGCCACAGCCCCTGCCTGCCGCCTTCGGCTTTGCTCTCGTTGGCGTCGGCTTGGCCAACACGGTGCCGGTCCTGTTCAGTACCGCGGGACAGATGAAGGACTTTCCGCCCAGCATGGGCGTCGCCATGGTGGCAACTTTGGGGTATGGCGGCCTGCTGCTCGGCCCCCCGCTCATTGGGTTCGGAGGAGAAATCTTCGGCCTTCGCGCGATGCTGGGCGTCCTGATCGTCCTCGCCTTCGTGATCATCATTTTGTCGCAGCGGGCATTGCGGCGCGCCACTGTTCAGTTTTCCTGAACCAGTCCTACTTGAAACTTAAGGGCAGCCTTCATGAGGCCTTCATACCGGGACCGCATGATGGGAAAGCAAGGCCTTGGAGCGATCAATGTTGTGGGACGGGATTGCCCGGCGCAGCGCCGGATCAGGGGGTGGCGGGGGAACGGCCGAGGTGAAGCAGCCGACGGAACGCGACCCTCGTGCGAAGACAAGGATCGGCCTGGCACTGGGCGGCGGGGCGGCGCGCGGCTGGTCCCATATCGGCGTTCTCCGCGTCCTCACGGAAGCGGGCATCGTTCCGGACGTGATTGCCGGCTCCTCCATCGGGGCTGTGGTCGGCGGCTGCTATGCGGCCGGAAAGCTCGACGAGCTGGAGGCCTTCGCCCTGTCCCTGACCAAGCGGCGCGTCATGGGTCTTCTCGACTTCCATTTCAGCGGCGCGGGCCTGATCGCCGGCGGGCGCCTACAGAAACTACTCGACCAGGATCTGGTGGACCGCCGGGTCGAGACGCTGCCGGTCAAGTTCTGCACCATCGCGACCGAACTGGTGAGCGGCCATGAGATCTGGCTCACCCGCGGCCCCCTCGTGCAGGCCATGCGGGCGTCCTATGCCCTGCCTGGCATCTTCGATCCGGTCATGATCGGCGGGCGCTGGCTCATGGACGGCGCCCTGGTCAACCCGATCCCGATCACGGCCGCCCGGGCGCTCGGCGCCGATATCGTGATCTGCGTGAACCTCAACGGCGAGGTGCGCGTGCGCGGAACGGTCATCCAGTCCTATGACACTGACACGAGCGACGAGCAGGAGATCGAGCAAGCCATCGAGGAGGTTCCACGGCGATGGGGAATCTTTCCGGGAACCCGGGGAGACAAGCCGCGCAAGCCGAACGCGCCCGGCTTGGCCACGGTCATGGTCGATGCCTTCAACATCACCCAGGATCGCATTGCCCGCTCGCGGCTCGCCGGAGATCCTCCCGACATCATGGTCGCGCCGAAGCTCGCCAAGATGGGCCTGTTCGAGTTCCACCGGGCCCAGGAATGCATCAGCTTGGGCCGGCAGGCAACCGAGCGGGCCCTGCCGGACGTTCTCGAATTGCTGCAGGAAACGCAGGCGAGGTAATCAGGCGGTCGCGATGTATTCCTTGATCGCCTGAGTCTCCGCCTCGACCTCTTCGAGGCGCAGCTTCACCACGTCTCCGATGGAGATGATGCCGGCAAGACGCCCGCTCTCGACGACGGGAATGTGCCGGAACTTCTGCTGGGTCATCAGCTCCATGATGTCGTTGATGGAGGTCTCGCCCGTGCAGGTCACCACCTTCCCGGTCATGAAGCGGGAGACCGGCTCGTCCAGGGCCTTGGCACCGTGAGCAGCGACGGCGCGAACGATGTCGCGCTCCGAGATGATGCCGGAAACCGGGCGGTTTGCATCCACGATGAGCAGAGCACCGATTCTTCGCTCCGCGAGAACCTTGGCCGCCTCGCTCAAGGACCGGCTCGGCTCGATGGTGGCGACCTCGCGGCCTTTGATCGAAAGAATTCGATTGACGATCATTCATTCCCTCCCGTTGTGCGAACGTCGAAGGACGATCAGCCCTCGGTTCGCCAGAGCATCCGACCCAAAAGTGGATCTGCACTTTTGTGATCCATCCGATGCTCTTTCCATAACCGGCGCGTCGTTGGTGCGGACCCGGAGGGCCGCGTCAGCGAAAACCGGATCCACTTTTCGCTGCGCGGCCCGCTGGGTCCGCACGATGCGCCGTACTGAAGTCGGGCTCAAGATCCCAAAAGACCTTGGGATGAGAACCCTACGTCAGCCTTAGGATGATTGGAGTAAACCGTGGTGGTTTCAAGCCGAGATGCGGCTCGGCCGGGCCGGAAGGGGGTCCAGGAAGGGGAAAATCGCGAGACCGGCCAGGAAGCCGCCAATATGCGCCTCCCAGGCGATGCTCGCATCCATCATTCCAACGGGCTGCACGAAAGCGAACACGTAATTGGCCGCAAACCAGATGCCGAGGAAAATCAGCACCTGACGGTTGCGAACCATGTGTCTCAGGGTTTCGCGCGGCCTCTCGTGCGGCTGCGCGAGGCGCCCCTCCCAATGCCATGCCGGCGGAGAGAAGATGAACCAGGACGCCGCCGCCATGAGGCCGGACACCGCGCCGGAGGCACCGATCATCGGCAGGACCTGCATGGGATTCATGAAGGCGTAGAATACGGCTCCGCATACCGTCGAGACGGCCATGAGGATGAGGAAGCGCTTGGCGCCGCAGCGCCTGACGATCGGCGTTCCGAACGCCGCGAGCCAGACCCCGTTGATAAGGACATGGGCCCAGGAGCCATGAAGGAAGGCGTAAGTCAGGGCGGTCCAGGGCCGTCCCTCCTCCTGGGCCAGAACGTATTGCGCCAACGCCATCATGGGTGAAATCGTGTCGTCCGGCACACCCTCCCGAAGGGATTGCATGACCTCGTCGATCCGAACTCCTCCGAACGCCACGGACCAGCGCGCGGGGATCACGGCCCAGTCGATGATCAGCTTGAAGTCCGTTTCATCGGACAGGAGCAGCCGAACCGCATGGATGCCGATCAGCACTGCCAGGGACAAGGTGATGGTCGTCGGCAGGTTGAGAATCGGCTCACGGACGCGGGGTGGGTGTGGGGACATGAACAGCTTTTTGTCTGGCCGCCGCCTTTGATCCTTAAGCCGGCATTCGATTTCGAGAGCATCGGACCCAAAAGTGGGTCCGCTGCTCCAACTCTTGGCTGGCGCACCGCTTTGGCGGAAAACCGGATCCACTTTTCCGCACGATGCGCTAGTTTGAGTAACCCCGATCAGGGTCGTCCGTCGAGTAAAACCCACAGATCCGCAGCGGCCAAGCTTGTCCTAGAGGAACTTTCCTCTTCGCCCTCCCAGATGCTTCGATCTTTTTGTTAACCACGTTGGAACCGGCTGGTCCGCGACGCGTTAACTCACCTTTTACTTTTTTCTTGAGCCGAAAATGCAACCATGTCAGTTTGGTTAAAAGAACGTTAACCGGCTGGTGGGGCATGCGGCAGGATTATTTCAAGAACAGCCTTTTCTGTGGCGTGAATGAGAAGCCTGCCGTTTTCGGCACCTCCATCAAAACAGTTCTTCTAGGCCTCTCCCTCCTCCTTTGCGGCGCTGGCGCTCAGGCCCAGACCCTGGCGTCCCTGCCCTCGTCCAGCGCTCCGATCACGAGCGTCGGTTCGGCCAGGCCGCTCCAGGGCTGGTCGGAGTTCTGCGCGAAATATCGGTCGGAATGCGCCGTGAACGTGTCCGAGGCCGATACGATCGAGATGACCCCTGAGGTCTGGAAGACCCTCGCGTCCGTGAATCAGCGCGTGAATTCCTCGATCAAGGCCGTGACGGACGCCGATCACTGGGGTGTCGTCGACATCTGGGGCTTTCCCGACGACGGGAAAGGCGACTGCGAGGACTTCCAGCTCCTGAAGCGCAAGCTTCTTGCGGACGCGGGCCTGCCCCGCCGTGCCATGCGCATGACCGTCGTGATTGACGAACTCGGCGAAGGCCATGCGGTGCTGATGGTCCGCACCAACCGGGGCGATTTCGTCCTCGACAACAAGAAGAACGCCATTCTGCCCTGGCACCAGACGGGCTACGTCTACATCAAGCGCGAGAGCCAGGATGTGGTCGGCTGGGTGTCTCTCGGCGGCATCATGTCGTCACCCACCACCACGGCGAACCGGTAAAGCTGAAGCCGGCCTTCAGACGCGGGTATTACCTCGAAGATCGCTTTTCATAAGGCGGCTCAGTCGATCCGCCTCAACCCTTTGGCGAAGCGCTTCCAATTGTCCACGTAGTTCCTGGCGGACCAGCGAAGCCGCTCGATCACATCCTCGTCGAGCACGCGGATGGCCTTGGCGGGCGCTCCGACGATGAGGGAATTGTCCGGGAACTGCTTGCCCTCGGTCACCAGCGAATTGGCCCCCACCAGACAATTGGCGCCGATGCGCGCGTGGTTGAGCACCGTGGCTCCCATGCCGATCAGGGAATTCTCGCCGATCGTACAGCCGTGCAGGATCGCCTTATGGCCGATGGTACAGCCGGCCCCGACCGCGAGAGGCGCCCCCATATCGGTGTGGAGCAACGCCCCTTCCTGGATGTTCGTCCCCTCGCCGATATCGATCAGCTCGTTGTCGCCGCGCAGCACGGCTCCGAACCAGATGCCCACATCCAATCCCAGCCGCACCTTGCCGATCACATGGGCATCCGGAGCGACCCAGTAGCGGCCGGGCTCGGGCAGGATCGGGGCGGTGTCGTCGAGGCTGTAGATCGGCATCGGGGGTCCACACAGAAAAACAGCAGAACCTGAGGGAGAGGTTCTGCTGCAGGAGAGCCGGTTTAGTCCTCGAGATCCGTATCGAGGATCGCCATGGTGAAATTGTAGGAGCGGTCTCCGTCCTCGTCGTCTAGGAAGAGCACGCCGACGAATTCCTCACCGATGTAAACTTCCGCCGAGTCAGCCTTCTTCGGGCGACCGACGACGCGGATCGAGTGGTTCGCAAAGGTCTGGCGCAGGTAGCGCTCGACTTTAGCCATCTCGGTTTTGTCCACTACAGGTCCTTTCTTGATGTCACGGATGGTGCACTTGCCATGCCCGGCAAAAGCGAGCAAGCGGGGTCAGGTCGGGAAGCGGCCTCTCCCGTCAGATTCCATCGGCTTCGGCAAAGCAATGATCCATGGAGCGGGCAGGCTCCTCGCATCCGGCCGTGCCGATGACCTTCGCCGGGACGCCGGCCACCGTGGCATTGTGGGGCACGGGCTTGAGCACCACGGACCCGGCGGCGATTCTGGCGCAGTGCCCGACCTCGATATTGCCGAGGATCTTGGCTCCGGCTCCGATCAGAACGCCATGACGGATCTTGGGATGCCGGTCCCCGCGCTCCTTGCCGGTGCCGCCGAGGGTCACGTCCTGGAGCATGGAGACGTTGTCCTCGATGACCGCGGTGGCGCCCACGACGAGTCCGGTGGCATGATCGAGGAAGATGCCGCGCCCGATCCGGGCTGCCGGATGGATGTCGGTCTGGAACGTGTCGGAGGAGCGGCTTTGAAGATAGAGGGCGAAATCCTGGCGCCCCCGGGTCCAGAGCCAATGGGCCAGGCGATGGGTCTGAATGGCGTGGAAGCCCTTGAAATAGAGCACGGGCTCGATGGCACGGCTTACGGCCGGATCCCGGTCCATGACGGCACTGATGTCGGCCCGGAAGGCCGCCCCGATGGTCCTGTCGTCCTCGACCGCCTCGAGGAAGATCTGCTCGATGATGTCGGCCGGGACGGCAGCGTGGCCGAGGCGGGAGGCGACACGATGGATGACGGCGGCCTCCAGGCTCGGCTGATGCAGGATGGCGCTCAGCACGAAGCCGGCGATTGCCGGCTCGGCCTGAACGATGGCCTCGGCCTCGGAGCGCAGGCGGTTCCACACCGGATCGACCTTTCCGGCCACGGCGTCCGGGGCTCCCGGCTTCAGGCGCGTCTGTGTCATCATACTCTCCTCGGCGACTTCTCGACCGTCTTCATAGATAAGAAGCCCGAGCCCCTTACCATAGGTTCCAACGAGCCATGACCTACTCTTTTTCGCCGTCGACGTCCAAGCTTGTCGTTTCCCTTTCGGGCGGCATTGCGACACTGGCCATCGACAATCGGCAAAAGCACAACGCGCTGGACCTGGAGATGTGGACGGCCTTTCCCGACCTCATGGCCGCGCTCGACCGGGATCCGCAGGTGCGTGTGGTCGTGCTGAGGGGCGCGGGCCGGGAATCCTTCGCCTCGGGCGCCGATATCGGCGAGTTCGCGACCCTGCGGGCGGATGCGGAAGGCGGACGCCGGTACGAGGCCACGAACGAGGCGGCCTTCTGGGCCGTCGCCCATTGCTCCAAGCCCGTGATCGCCATGATCCGCGGTTTCTGCCTGGGGGGCGGCTTCGGCCTCGCCCTCTCCTGCGACCTGCGCGTGGCCTCCGAGAGCGCCGTCTTCGGCATTCCGGCCGCGCGCCTCGGGATCGGCTATCCGCCCGGCGCCATGAAGCTCGTCACGGCCGCCGTCGGTGCCCCGGCCGCGAAGGACCTGTTCTTCACCGCGAGGCGGATCGATGCCCAGGAGGCCGCACGCCTGGGCGTGGTGCAGCGCGTGGTCGCCGACGACCGGCTGGAAGAGACCGCGCTGTCTTTGGCCGAGACGATTGCCGGTAATGCGCCCCTGACGATCAAGGCCGCCAAGGCGGCCATCGACGAGGCGGCCGGAGTGGGACATCCCGACGTCGATCAGGTCGCCCTCGCCGACCGGTGCTTCGACAGCGCCGACGCGGTCGAGGGGCGAAACGCGTTCCTGGAAAAGCGCAAACCGGTCTTCAGCGGTCGCTGACCTCAAGCCTCCCGCCGGTACACGAAATAGCGCCCTTCCGGCACCTTCGTCTCGGCGGAGATGTCCCGGCACGAGGGCATGGGGAAGGCGCGGTCCCCGAGGAGGATCCCGCCCGGCTGGAGCAGACCTTCGAGCAACGGCGACAGGCGTCGGGCGAGGCTCAGGTTCGCGTCCTCGTCCCCGGTCCCGATATCGATGTGGATCAGCGCGGCGGAACCCCGCCCATGCTTCTCGATGAAGGGCGGCAGGGTGTCGAAGAGGTCGCCGACGATCAGGTAGCCTTCCGGCGGATAGCAATCGGGATGGGCGGCGGGCGAGCGCTCGAAGACGTAGATCTCGCGCCCTGGCAGCCGATGGCGGAGATGATCGAAGGTACGTCCGTTGCCGAGGCCGACCTCCAGCACGAGCCCGGCCGGGCTCACATTCTGCGCCGCCCAGTCGAGCAGATCGCGCTGGGCGGTCAGGCGCCGGATGGCGCTGTCGAGCCGGGTCATGCGCTCCTCCTGCCCCTCATGGCCTGTTGGCCAGGAAATCGAGCACGCCCTGCTTGTGCACCTTGTCGCCCACGGCGAGGTTGTGGTCCCGCCCCGGAATGTCCAGCGCCGTCGCGTTGGGCATCAGGGCGGCGAGTTCCGGGCCGGAGCCCGAGACGTCGTCGGCCGTGCCGACGGAGACCAGGGTCGGGAGCGTGATGGAGGCGACCTCCGCCTTCGTCAGCACCTGCCGCGAGCCCCGGATGCAAGCGGCGAGCGCCTTCAGGTCGCTGCCGTTCTGATCCGCGAAGGCGCGGAACATGCGCTGCATGGGGTCGGTCAGGTCGTCGAGGGAGCGCGCCTCCATGGCATCGGCGATGCCGAGCGGCAGGCCGACGCCCTCCACGAGATGGATGCCGAGGCCTCCGAGCAGGACCGAGCGCATGCGGTCCGGCGAGGCGAGCGCCATATGGGCCGTGATGCGGGCGCCCATGGAATAGCCCATCACGTCGGCCCGCTCGATGCCCAGGTGATCGAGTAGCCGGCGCCCGTCCTCGGCCATCTTGTAGGAATCGTAAGCCGCGGGATCGTAGAGCTTCTCGCTCTGCCCATGGCCGCGATTGTCGAAGGCGACCACCCGGTATCCGGCCCGCGTCAGGGTCTTGACCCAGAGCGTGTTGACCCAGTTCACCGCGTGGTTCGACGCGAAGCCGTGAATGAGGAGGATCGGATCGCCCTGACCCTCATGAGGCGGAACGTCGATATAGGCGATGTTCACGCCGTCGGAGTTGAAATAGCGCATGGTCCTAAGGGGAAGGTTGCCGGATGGGCGCAACCTAAGCGCCTGCAGGCCCGAATACAATTGCTGAAAAGAGGCTGGCGCGTGGTGCGGAACCCGGAGGGCCCGTCAGTGAAAAGTGGATCCGTTCGCCGTCAAGAATGCGAACGGCCCAAGACAGAGGTGTTTCCGCCGCCCCTTCCAGGCAAGAATGACGCTCTCCCCGTCATCCCCGCGAGGCGGGGATCCATAACCGCGACGTTCAAGACGAGGCGAGCAGCGTCACGCCGTTTTCCGCATCGTCAAAGGCCATGGATCCTGGCCGCCGCTCACGCGGCGCCGGGATGACGCAAAAGAGCTATCATCGGCTGCAACGATCATCCCCAGGCAAGATCAGATCCGCGTCCCCTCTCATATCGCCGCGGCCGATTTCAGGGTTTTCCCTGATGGTCAGATGGGCACGCAGAGGAGAGGCTGCCTCAAGGCAGTTTCGATGCCCGAAAAGCCACGCAACGGGGGCGGCTCATGAGAACAGGTGTGTCGCGATGTCCGGTATGGAAACATTCAGCAATCTGAAACGCGGCTTGTCCCGGCTGCTCGTCACGATGGGAGCCCTGTGTATCGGGCTCTCCTCCGCTTCCGTCGCGCAGCCGCAACAGCCCGTACCTGTCGGCAACACGCCAATTCTCTTCCAAAATGTCCGGATCTTCGACGGAAGGAACGCGGCATTGTCGGCTCCTTCCCATGTTCTGGTGAGAGGACATGTCATCGAGCGCATCTCTGCGGATCCAATCAATGTCGCGGCAGAGACGGAGGTTCGGGTCCTCCCCGGAGATGGGCGCGTGCTGATGCCGGGCCTGATCGACATGCATTGGCATGCGATGCTCGTACGGCCGACGCCCGCACTGCTTCTCGCCAGCGATGCCGGCTATGCCAACCTTCTGGCCGGCGTCGAGGCGACGGCGACGCTGATGCGTGGTTTCACTACCGTCCGCGACATGGGTGGGCCGTCCTTCAGCCTCAAGCGCGCCATCGACGAAGGGCTGCTGCCGGGGCCACGCATCTATCCGTCCGGCGCCATGATCACGATCACCGGCGGCCACGGCGATTTCCGCCAGCTCTCCGACCTGCCGAGGACCATCGGGGGCATGCTCGCCCGTGTCGAGCAGCTTGGCGGAAGCATGATCGCCGACAGCCCGGATGAGGTGCGCATGCGGACGCGCGAGCAGCTCATGCAGGGCGCATCGCAGATCAAGCTCACGGCGGGCGGGGGCGTGGCATCCCCGTTCTCTCCGCTCGACGTCGCGACCTTCACCGAACCCGAGCTGCGCGCGGCTGTCGAGGCCGCCGAGAACTGGGGCACCTATGTCTGCACCCATGCCTATACATCGGTGTCCATTCAACGCTCGATCGCGGCCGGCGTGAAGTGCATCGAGCACGGCCATCTGATGGACGACGCCACCGCCCGTTTGATGGCCGAGAAGGGAATCTGGCTGAGTACGCAACCCTTCCTCGACCTGAGCGCCGCGAGCGGACTGGGTCCGGCGGAACAGGCGAAGAAGGCGCAGGTAGTCGCCGGCACCGAGAACGTCTATGCCCTGGCCAGGAAATACAAGATCAAGACGGCTTTCGGCACGGACATCCTGTTCTCCAAGGAGCTGGCGGAGCGACAGGGCGCCATGCTCGCAGCCCTCACGCGATGGTACACGCCGGCCGAGGCGCTGGTCATGGCGACATCCACGAATGCCGAATTGCTGAAACTGTCGGGTCTCCGCAACCCGTATCCCGGCAAGCTTGGAATTGTGGAAGAGGGAGCGCTCGCCGACCTGTTGCTGGTCGACGGCAATCCCCTAGAGAACCTCGACCTCGTTGCCGATCCAGGCAGGAACTTCCCCGTCATCATGAAGGACGGCAGGATCTACAAGGATGCGTTGTCGAAGTGATGCCTCCGTCGATGTGCGGCTCGTAAGACGTGCATGGCCGGGTCTGATCCCCGGATCACGACCAGGGACGGCCATGCCGGAGTTCGTCACACGACGAAGAAGTCGAGGTTTGTGAGCTTGAGGTTCTTGGCCAGGGTGGCGACCTGGATCGCCTCCTTGGCGCCGCTGCCGTCCGGATCATACCAGAGCGCGCCGGTCTTCTTGTTGTAGATCACCCGATCGTCGCGGTCATGCGCCGCGCTGCCGATGAAGAACTCGCCCTTCTTGAGCACGCCCTTCTTGCTGATCTTGGAAAACACGCTTTTCGCCAGATGGATCGTGTCGTCGGCCACGACGAAGTCGAGGATCCGGTCCAGGTTCTGCTTCTTGTTGAGCGCATTCGTCTTCGCCAGCTTGGCGTCGAACACGAAGATGTCCTGCCCGGCTCCGCCGGTGAGCGTGTCGTTGCCCAAGCCGCCGGAGAGCCGGTCGTTGCCGCCATTGCCGTAGAGCTGGTCCTTGCCGGCAAGCCCAGAGATCACGTCGTTGTTGCCGCGTCCCGCGAGCGTATCCGCCCCGGCGGTGCCGGTGAGCGTGAGCGGCGCGTCGCTCGGGCTGCCGGGATCGCCCGGCGTGCCGGGGGTGTCGCCGATGTCGGCGACCGTAAGGGTGATCTCCTGCGTGGTCTCGAGGCCATACTGGTCCTTGGCCGTCACCGTGACGCTGTAGCTGGTCTTGGCCTCGTAATCGAGCGACTTTTGCAGCACGAGCACAGTGCCATCGAGCCTGAACGTGCCGGTGGGATCCGTCAGCGTGTAGGTGAGCGCATCGCCCTCGGCATCATGCGCCGACAGCGTGGCCAGCGGCGTGTCGGTGAGGAGGTCTTCTGCGAACGTGGTCTTCGAGAACGCGATGCCGTCCGGCTTGGTGTTGTAGAGCAGCACCGTCTGGCTGTCGCCCTGGAACTTGATGAAGCGGATATTGATGAGCCGATCGATTCCATCACGGCTATCGACATGGTCTTCGATTAGATAGCTACCTGTTATACTCGGGCTAATATCGTACTCTGCGCTTTTCCCAGAGAATACGGCCGTGTTGCTGCCGGCTCCGCCATCGAGAGTATCGTCGCCTTTGCCGCCGGTGAGCGTATCGTTTCCGCCCAGTCCATTCAGGATGTTCGCCGTCCCGTCACCCGTCAGGCTGTCGCTGCCTTGTGCGCCGCTGAGCGTCGAGGCGAGCGCGGCGCGGTTCATCTGGCCGCTGGTCAGATCGATGGTGTAGGGCGTGACGAGCGTCTGGTCGCCCTCGCGCAGCGTTACCGTGGCGGCTTTCTGGCCTGGGCCGGCATAGGCATGCGCAAAGGACACTTTGCCTGCGGCAGGCGTTGCATCGTCGACCGTACCATCGCCCCACGCGACGCTGACGGCAGAGGCATTGCCGACGAGGAAACTCGCCTCCACGAAGCGGCCCTCGGTCACGGCGCGCTCATGGGCCTTCAGGAGAAGGTTGGTCAGATAAATATCTCTGACGTCATTCGTATCGTCCGCCGCGATGCGGGCTTCACTGGTGAAGACAATCGACTTTCCGTCGGGGCTGAACGTGGCGCCAAAGCTGTACCCGGCCTGCGACCCATCCGCGGAGATGCGGGTGATCGCACCGCTGACGAGGTCCTTCAGGTAGATATCGCGCTCATCATTGGTGTCGTCGGCGGTGATCCGAACATCGCTCTGAAAAATGATCTGCGTTCCATCGGGGCTGAACGCCGGAACAGCGCTGTAGCCTGGCTGGGATCCGCCTACGGAGATCCGGGTGATCGCACCGCTGACGAGATCCTTCAGGTAGATATCCTGAAAATTATTATCATCATCTGCGGTCAGCCGGACGTCGCTTTCGAAAACCACGTGCTTTCCATCGGGACTGAAATGGCCACTAAAACTATCGCCTGCCGTTGAGCCGCCTCCGGTCAACAGGGTCATCCCACCGCTGGCAAGATCCTTCAGGTAGAGATCTGTAGACCCTGCATCCGTGTCGTCTGCGGTGAACTTCCCGGTGGTCTCGATGAGAACCGATTGTCCATCGGGGCTGAACTGAGCGGCGAAACTATCTCCGGCTTCCAGAGAGCCCGTGGTCAAACACACGAGAACTCCGCGACTATCCCTGACATAGACGTCTATATTGGTGTTTGTATCAGTCTGGCTAAGTTTGGCGCTTGTGCTGAACAAAACTGATCGCCCGTCAGGGCTGAAATGTACGCTTTCACATTCGGAGTTGGATTGTTCCAGGGGATCAGGCGTGATGCGAACGATCGACCCGCCAATGGTGTTCAGATATAGATCGCCGTCATTGTTCCTGTCGTCAGATGTCAGACGATCCGTGCTGAAGAGAAGAACCGCCCTGCCATCGGAGCTGAATTCAAGAGGCATCGTGCCCCCCTGTGATCCGACGGCGAGCCTGCTGAGATTGCCGTCGAGATCCATGAGATAGGTGTCGTAGTAATTATTTTGATCATCTGTCACCAACCCGGCCTTGGTCACGAAAACGATCGATTGACCGTCGGGATTCCAGAGGGCGCCGAGATTATCGTTAAGGTCTGCCCCTCTCGCCGGAAGACAGGTCAGCGTGCCGGAGACCAGGTCCTTGAGGTAAAGGTTGGTGGCGTTGTTGGTATCGCCCGATGTGAGCCGGTCTTTGCTCTCGAACAGCACGAACTGTCCGTCCGGGCTGAATTGTGCCTCGTAGCTCGCTCCCGTCGTGCTCCCGGTAGAAAGGCGGGTGGTGATTTCGTCGGCGGTGGCGCGGTGGAAGGACTGGATCGTCAGCGTGGGCGACATGGCAGGAATTCCCTGAATGATTTGAAATTATATTACGGTTTGTGCCCGCCCTTGTCCACGCCGCAGGCCGGGCTTCTTCACAGCTCGCCCGCCGTCGGCGGCAACGGCATCAGCCGATGGACGTTCGCCGATGCTGCGAAGCGGTCCTTCGCGTCGATCGGGGATGACACCCACCCCGTCATGGCCGGGCTTGTCCCGGCCATCCCGATTGTTTGACGCGCGGCGCTCTTCGGGTCGGGATCACCGGCACGGGTCCCCGGATCAAGTCCGGGGAGGTGATGACGTGGAGCAGGCGGCGAAGCGAACGTTATGTTCTCTCTTTGTTCTTGACAGCCGCCGCAACCTTGGCTATAGTGTTGCCTATCCTCACCTGACGAGGGGCGCGCTCGCGAGGCGTCAGCCAGTGTGGGGTGAGGAACGGTCCGGTCGCAGGCCTCGCACCCCTGTGGCCGGAGGCCCTTGGTGCCTGCGGGCTGCCAAGTTTAAACGCCTAAAAGAACCGTGCGTGACGAGCAGTTCGGCTCTCACAACCATCATTAGACATCGAGCCGGGCTGCCACTCGCGCCACCCTCGATTGCCTTCGACCTCCGGGCTCTCACAGCCCGGAGACGAAGGCTCATGCCTGTCCCTGTTTCATCTCCCGCCCAATTGCCGAAAGATCATTCCATGCAACGCTTTCATCCCATACTGCCCGATTGCGACGATACCCTGCGCCGCCTCGCCGACGTGCTGCAGATGCCGGTCACCTGCCGTCACCAGGACGAGCCTGGGAGCAATGACAAATCCAGGCAAATCATCGCTCCTTATCTTTCTGTTATAACATCTTTAATCCCGCGGGCCGTATACCGACGGTCTCACCATGGAGAACGAGACATGCTTCGTGCGGTATTGGCCACAGCAGTGATTGCCACCGGTGCATTCCTTGGAGCGCCGACGGGTGCGCAGGCGCAAGGTTTGGTGCCCTGCTCGCGGGAGGGTGGATTCTGCCGCGTCCCCTACCCCACGCGAGTCATATACGGCGTTCCCGGGCGGAGCGCGGAGATCTTCGTCGGCAGGGGCGGCATCTCCTGCTCGAACAGCATCTTCGGCGACCCGGCTCCGGGCACGCCCAAGCGCTGCGCCTATGTCGCCCGCCGCTACGACAGGGACGAGCGGTGGCGCGGCGACGGCTATCGCGGGCCGCCGCGCGGCTATGATCGCGAGTTCAGGGAATACGACGAGGGTTACGAGCGTCCTGTCCGCCGATACGTCTACTGACGAATGGCATGGGCAGGCGGGCAGACACTCGGCCGCTCGGCCGAACGCGTGTATGCATCGCCCGGCCCGTACTCCCTCGTATCTACTCCCCCAGGGTTCCAGGGTTACCTACTCGGGGCCCACGCAGAATCGGAGCAGGAACGTATTCTCGAAAGTGCCTTATGGGGAGGCTGACACATGAGAATCCAGATTTCCGCCTGCACCGACAGGGTGTTCGCCGAAGGGCTCTTGCCACTGGCCCATCTGACGGGGAGTTCCGCGCTTGCCGTCAACGACAATGGGCTCCGCTCGCACGGCAAAACGAAAATTCGCCTGCATCTGAGGCGCGCCGCGTGCCTCTCACAGCATGCCGCTGGGTAAGCATCGAGTGCGGCACAGCACATCCGTGCGACCAGCCATGAGGTAGCGTTCAGCTGCCTTTCATGGAGGCTGCGATGAATCAGGTTATGTCCTATTGCACGGCGCGGCTCTTCACACGGGCTTTCGTACCGCTCGCCCCGCTCCGGGCCCGGAAGATCGAACCCGGGAACGACAACGACCCGTGGGTCTCATTCCCATCCGTGTGGCAATGAAGATCTCATCCGGACTCGGTGACCGGCGCTCCCCTCGCCCATGATGGCCGCAGCGTAACTCCTTTGGACATTTGAACTCTCGTGCCCGCGGCTGCGACATTCCTCTGCCGTCGAAAACGCTGACTCGGTCCGGATGGAGAGGATATTGACCACCGCTCATGATCTTGAAGAGATGGTCGATCTGTTTGCCATCGGCAGACCGTCACGGAACGCCGATCTCATGCCGGTGAAAGTTGCGACCCTTCCTCTCAAGAAGGCCGTTGCCGTGGTGATCGAGGACTGGTCCGACGACAAGTTCAGGCAGTTGAGCGCCGTGATCCAAAGGCAAACGGGTCCCGCCATCCGCAGCCTCGACGACATCAGGCATCTCTACGATTGCGCATGTGCCGACGCCGGATGCCGCAAAAGGGGAAACAGGCCGGCTGATCTCTGAAAGCTCGCCGTACACTCGGGCGCGCTCGCATCGGCCCGTGCGAGCTATGCGTTGGATTATGGGGGCTATGACCGAATAACGCTCGACTCTTTCTGAAGCTTGAGATTTCCTTCCTGCAAAAATCGGAGGAAACGAAAACCCGCCATGGATGAGGACGACGACGACTTTCCCGAACCGGCCCGCGACAACCCGGCCAACGACAAGTGGGCCCAGGCCCTCCGGTGGCTCGGTCTGCTATGCGGCCTCGCGATGCTCGGATGGACCGCCGTCCTCCTCGGCTGACCTGAGAGGAGATTCGGCCCTCGCCCAACACCTCTACGGCAGGCATCCGAGCGAGCGCGCCAGGCGTCCTATCAACGAATCGTAGACCTGCCTGCTGGCGATCGGATACGTCACGCGAATCTCATGGGTGGCGCCGCAGCCCTGGATGACCTTCACATAGACGATGTCACCGTCCCTGGTGCCGGAAGCGACAAGCCATTCCTTACCTTTCGCCGTGTAAGTGACGACCACACCATCCGTCCTGAGCTGATCCAGCAACCAGGTCCGATAAGCGGCGAAATTCTCCGTGACCGTCGCGGCCCCATGGCTTCCGAAGACGCGAAGCTCCGCGCCGTCGGCAGACCTGTAAGTGCGCCCGTCGCCATTCGCGGACGCAGGCTCAACAATCGTGAAAATCCCCGGCACGTCGACGGACGTGCCGAAACGCGCGTTGCGGTAGCGGCTCCATGAATCCTCGCGTTGCGCCAAGTTCTGACTCAGGCTCAACGCAGGCAGAAAGATCAGGCCGACAGCAACGGCGAAGCGGATGCGCCCGACCATGTTCCGCCCTTACGGCTTCACCACGCGGTCGAGCCTGTTGTTCACGAAGAAATAAAGCTCGCGCCCGCCGGGCTCGGAATAGAGCACCTGCACCTCGCGCTGTCCCTTGCCGCTCTCACCAACGAGGACATCGGTCGCAGGCTTGCCCTTCAGGCGCACGAGATCGCACTCGGTGATCCCGGGCGCGATCGCGGTCGCCGTCCCAAAAGCCCTTACGGTGCACTGGCCGTCCGGTCCGAGCACGGGCCCGTCGATCACGGGCCCCAAGGATGCCGAGGGCGCAGGAGCGATCGTCACGGCAGGAGCAGGCGGCGCAGAGCTCGTGCTGGTGCAGCCGGCTAGAACCAACGCCACGAACGTGGCGCCCGAGAGAACCTTTACACGCATCACCATCAATCCCCGTTACCGGTCGCCCTCACCTGCAAGGCCTGTTCGAAAAGCCGCTGCACGTCGCTCCTGAAGGCCTGCCGCGACGCCTCTCGCGAATAAAACATGTGGCCGCCGTCGTAAACACTCAAAGCCACACGGTTCTCGAGACCGAGGGCGGGAAGCTGGTTCAGGAGAAGCTGGGAGGCATAGTAGGGCGTCACCAGATCGGTGAAGCCGTGCGCGACGAGGACGCGCAGTTTGCCGTCGAGGGAAAGGGACTGGCGCAACTCGTCGAGGTTTTCAGGCCCGTTGCGTCCGCCGCCCCAGCGCCACGCGCCGGTGACCTGTCCGTTCAGCAGGTTGTAGCGCCCTTCGGCCTTGTAGTTCAGCGTGTCGGTCAGATGATGGATGATCGCGCTCGTCAAGGGCGCGGTCATCGCGTCGAGCACGGGATCCTCGAAGCGCGAATTCTGGGATGTCGGATTGGGGTCGGCGATGGCGACATTGGTGTCGTAGGCGCTCACCACTTCCGATGCCCCGCGCCGCAGCTCCCGCTGAGCCGTGCGCATGTCGATGCGCCCTGCAAGGCGGCGAGTCAGTTCGGAATCGAGTCCGCTGAACTCCGCCACGCGCCGGCTGATCCGGTCCACGGCCTCCTTGTCCTGCAGGCCCCGCATGAGATCGACGAGATACTCACCCGACGCGTAGGTCTCCGCGTCCTTCAGAGCATCCCGAGACACGGTTCCGTCGCGTGAGATCCTTGCGGCGGCCAGGGATGGCAGGAGCGCCGCATGGGTCCACGGAGCCCCTGCAGTTCCCTGCTCGAGCCAGTCGAAATCGAAGACCGGTGAGACGAGAACGAGCCCGCTGAAGCCGATGCCCTGGTCGCTCTGCAGCTTCTGTGCCAGGAGCGGCCCGCGGAAACCGCCATAGCTCTCGCCGACGAAGAATTTCGGCGAGGTGAGCCGGTTCTTCTCCTTCAGCCAGCGCATCACGAAGGCGGCGAGCCCGTCGATGTCGCCCTGCACGGAGTAGATCCGCTCCCGCACCTGCTCGCCGCCGACCACGCGGCTGTAGCCCGTGCCGGGCGGGTCGATGAACACGAGATCCGTGAAATCGAGCCAGGTCTCGGCGTTGGGCACGAGAGCCGTCGGGGCCGAGGGGCTGATCGTCGTTCCATCGAGCGGCAGAAGCCAGGGGCCGATGGCGAGAAGATGCAGGTAGGCCGATGAAGCGCCCGGTCCGCCGTTCACGGCGAACGTCACCGGCCGAGCCCCCGCATCGGCATCATCCCGCGTATAAGCCACGAAGCCGATCTCGGCCTGGGGGGCGCCCTGCTGATCCGTCAGGGTCAGGTGGCCCGCCGTGGCGGTGAAGGACAGGGTCCGGCCCGGAAGCTGCAGGCTGTGGCGGGTCACAGATTCTGGCGGCAGAGCCTGTGTGCTCCTCGCCTGGGCTTGGGGCCGGCGCGCCTCCTGCTGCTGGCCCTGCGCCTGCTGCTCCCGATTGCCCGCCTGCTCCTGGGCGCCCACCGCAAGGGGTATCGCAAGGGACAGGGCAAGGGCGGCATAGACGGGAAGACGCATCGCTCGGGTCATGGGAAGATCCTTTCGGCCTCCCTCAAACTGGAGCCTTCGATGTCCCTTGCAAGCTTTCAGGCGATGAAGAGTTCGTGTTCAGGCGAACTGTTACTCGCCTTGCCTGTCAGATCACGAAAAAGTGCGCATAAGTCAATTTCAGGCCCTTGGTGAGCTTGGCAAAGCTAATCTGCGAGGCAGCGCCGGTGCCATCGGGATCGTAGTACAGGTATCCGGTATTCTTGTTGTAGATGATCCGATCCTCGGCATCCTGTGCTTTGCTCGCCTTCACAAACATGTCGGCATTAAGCTTGATCCCTTTGGACGAACCCTTGCCGAGCTTGCTGAAGAACTTGTTCTCGAGCCAGAACTTATCCGCCTTAACGTTGAAGTCGGTTAGGGTATCGACGTTCGTACTCTTGTTGAGCTTGGTATCGAATACGAAAGTGTCCTTGCCCGCTCCGCCGGTGAGTCGGTCGTTGCCGAGCCCGCCATAGAGCTTGTTGGCACCATCATTGCCGATGAGCGTATTGGCGTATTTGTTCCCGGTCAGGTTGATCGCAGCGCCGCTTGTGGCGTTGAGCGTTTCAACCTCGGAGTTTGCATCAAGGACATAGCTGACGCTAGTGAGGATCGTGTCCGCGCCCTGGCCGGAGACCTCGATCACCTTGTCACCACTGCTGTCGACGATGAAGGTGTCGTTGCCAGTTCCACCAGACAACATGTCAGCACCCAGACCACCGTCGAGGCGGTCATCGCCGGCCTGGCCATCGAGGATGTCGTTGCCCGCGTTGCCATACAGACTATCGTTGCCATCCGCACCATAAATACTATCGTTGCCGGTGTCGCCGACAATGACGTCCGCCGCTACGGTGCCCACGACATATTCAGGGCTCATGTTGCTCACCGAGATCGTGAAGACCTTGTCCAGGACGAAGTTGCCGTCGGTGAGGCGAAGGGTCACCGTATGCGTCCCTGCCTGCTCGTAGTCGAGCAGGACACCGTTCTTGACTACGAGCTGGTTCCCTGCGAGCGCGAAGCGTCCGCCGGCATCGTCGATCAAAGTGAACACATGTCCGGCGGGGCCATCCACGTCGAGCCCGGCAAGCGTGCCGATCGGGGTGCCGGCGGCGGCCGCCTCCGTAACCGCGGCGCCGGTTAGGGTAAGATCGGTCGGGGCGTCGTTGACAGGCGTCACGGTGAGCGCCGCCTGTGCTGTTGCGTTGGGCCCGAGACCGGCATCGGTATCAGACTTAGAGGCCGTCACGGAAAAGCTCGCCTGCCCGAAGAAATTCTCCGCAGGCTTGAAATAAAGGATTGTCTCCTTGGCCGCCAAAGCGACGAAGCTGTCGGCGGCAACAGCCTGCGTACCGGCGGCGTCGAGGTACAGAGTCCCGCCGGTGACGGCACCGATCTTATAGTGCGATGTCGGAGTGGTGTCGGAATCGTCTGCGTCGCTGCGGACGATCTTGACCTGCACCGGAGCTGAATCCTCAAGCAGCGGGCTCGCCGGCAATACGACAGTGGGCTTGTTGGCTGCCGGGTCATAATACGGTCCGTCGACAGTCCCGGTAGCGACATTGAAATCGTAGATGACTTCGAAACCTTGCGCGAAGAGAGCCGCTTTCTGCTGGTCGTCGAGGGCCGCGTTGGTGAGTTGGAAGGCGTCGAGCGTTCCGGCCGTGGCATCGAACGATTCAAACTGCCCATACATCTGGTTCGACAGCTTCACCACGGTGCTTGCGCTCAATCCTCGAAACTGCGTCGTCACGGACGCATCACTTGTTTCGAGCACTTCGAAATTGCTGACCGTGATGTTGTCCGTGAAGTCGAAGATGCCGCCCCCGGTGAGAACGAGCGTGTCGGTCCCTCCCCCACCGTCGAAGACATCGCCGGACGTCAAGGTCTTCGCCCTGATCGTGAGGGTGTCGTTAGCCCCGTCTCCAATAACCTCGTCGGCAGCCGCCGTGAGAACGCCGTAAACGCGCTGATGGATGTCGAATGAGCCTGCCGCAGCCTCGTCCGTGCGCCACGTGACGACCCAGCCCCCGCCGGCGAGAGCCGTGACGCTGGGAAGGCCTTGATTGTTCGACGCTTGCGAGATGACCTCTTCCGCAAAACGTGGTGTCCCGTCCGCGTTGTAGACGCGCTGGTGGATGTCGAAACTGTTGACGGTCACCTGATCCGTCTGCCAGATCACCACCCAGCCGCCGTCATGCGGATTGTCGGGATCGTCTGCGAGCGCCGTCACGACGGGGGCAGACTGGGTGTTTGCCGCCTCTGCGACCGTGATCTCGCTCCCGACGAGCGTTCCATTGGCCGCATAGACGCGCTGGTGGATGTCTGCGCCGCCGTTGCTCGTCTCCTCTGTCTGCCAAGTCACGACCCAGCCACCGTTAGGAAGCGCAGTCACGCTCGGGGCGTATTGGTTGTTGGCTGCTTCCGAGACCACGGTCTCGGGTCCGAGGGGCGCCCCGCTCACGGCATAGGCGCGTTGGTGGATGTCGGAGGTGCCTCCCCCTTGCGTCTCCCAAGTTACCACCCAGCCGCCATTGCTGAGCACACTCACGCTTGGGGAGGTCTGATTGCTGGACGCTTCAGTGACGACGGTCTCAGGTGCGAGAGGTGCTCCATTCGCATCATAGATGCGCTGATGAATATCGTTATTGCCGTTTTCTTTCGTCTGCCAGACGAGAACGTAACCGCCGTTGGGAAGCGCGCTCACGCTCGGAGCGGCCTGGCTGTTCCCCGCCGCCGAGACCACGGTTTCGCCGACAAAAGATCCATCCGGTCTATAGACGGCCTGACGAAGGTCGGCGGTGCCGTTGTTCTGGATTGTCTCCCAGATCACCACCCAACCGCCGCCGGCAAGTCCAGCGACGACGGGGAACTGTTGGATGTTTGGGGCAGCCGCAACAATTTTTTGATCCGCGATGACATTGCCGTCCGCATCATGGGCCAGCGTGCCGTCGGCGGCGTAGACGCTCTGATAGATATCGAAATTGTTGCCCCCTACCTGGTTCGACTGCCAGGTGACCACCCAGCCGCCATTGGGAAGCGCGCTCACGCTAGCGATGTCCTGGCTGCTGCCCATCAGCGCTGAAACGACTGAATCGGTCTTCTGCCTGATCTGTAAAGCCATTCGCCCCTCCGTTAAGCCCAATTTCGGCTAATTTACTATATAACATTACATTTATAGATCCTTCTGTGAATGGCTAATCCGAATGATGCAGCCGACCGATTGCTAGGTCACAGGCTCAGCTCACGCCTTCCTTTGCCAGCGTCCGTTCTCGTCTTGCTGCCAGTAGGTTGCGTCGTGACCTCCGTCCTTCACCGCGCGCCATTGGTCACGGGCAACGGCGAGAGCCTGGATGTCGTTGCCGTCGAACAGGATCGCCAGCCGCTCGTAGGAAGCGATGTCGCCAGGCAGATCCGCGCCTTCCACGAGGAAGCGGATCGAGGCGCCGTTGGGATTCTCGCCCGACAGGGTGATGAGGATGGGCTGGTCCGCCGCGTGGGCCTCGCGGTCCGTACCGTGTGGGAGGAAGCTTTCGTCGGTAAAGGTCCAGAGGTGATCGTCGAGCGCGGACATGCGCTCTTCGGTCGTTGCCTGCACCACCGCGCGCCACCCCCGCTCCAGGGTCTTTTGCAGGAGCGTCGGCAGCACGGCCTCGAGCGGCTGATGCTGGAGGTGATAGAACAGGACCTCGGTCATCGCTGATCACAATTCCTTGCAACCGCAACGGTCGCAGCGCGCCAGAGGTCCCTTCCCGCCATCGCCATCAGGCCTCGTAATGGTCGCGGACCAGCCGGTCGAGGAGGCGCACGCCCCAGCCGGAGCTCCAGCCCTTGTTGATCTCGGTCGCCGGCGAACCCATGGCCGTGCCGGCGATGTCGAGATGGGCCCAGGGTACGTCGTTGACGAAGCGCTGAAGCAAGGCCGCAGCCGTGCTCGATCCGCCGAAACGGCCGGCGGAGTTCTTCATGTCGGCGAACTTGGACTCGATCATCTTGTCGAATTCCGGCCCAAGGGGCATGCGCCACACCCGCTCGCCGGTCGACTTGCCGGCCGTCGTCAGACGCTCGGCCAGCTCGTCGTTGTTCGAGAAAAGGCCCGCATATTCCTGTGCCAGGGCCACGAGAATCGCGCCGGTCAGGGTCGCGAGATCGATCATGAACTTCGGCTTGAAGCGGTCCTGCACGTACCAGAGCACGTCCGCCAGCACGAGGCGGCCTTCGGCGTCCGTGTTGATGATCTCGATGGTCTGGCCCGACATGGTGGTGACGATGTCGCCAGGGCGCTGGGCGTTGCCGTCGGGCATGTTCTCGACGAGCCCGATGGCACCGACCACATTGGCCTTCGCCTTGCGGCTTGCGAGCGCATGCATAAGGCCGACCACGCAGGCGGCGCCCGCCATGTCGCCCTTCATGTCCTCCATGCCGGCGCCCGGCTTGATCGAGATGCCGCCCGAGTCGAACACCACGCCCTTGCCGATGAACGCGATGGGCTTGTCGTCTGCCTTGCCGCCGTTCCAGCGCATGATGGCGACCCGGCCGCCGCGCACGGAGCCCTGCGCAACGCCGAGAAGCGCATTCATGCCGATCTTCTTCATGGCCTTGTCGTCGAGGATCTCGACTTCGACCCCAAGCTTGCTCAACTCCTGGGCACGGGCGGCGAATTCCTGAGGACCGAGGACGTTAGGCGGTTCGTTGACGAGGTCGCGGGCAATGGCCACGCCCTGCTCGATGCCCTCCCGAGCCTTGTAGACCTTCTTGGCCGCGGCGGGATCCGCCACGCTGAAGACGAGGCGACCGCCCTTCTTGGCGTCGTTGTCGTCCTTCTTGGTCTTGTAGCGGTCGAAGCTGTAGCGGCGCAGCTGGGCGCCGAGCGCAATGTCGGCGATGGCATCCGGCGTGACCTCGATCCCGGGCAGGTCCAGCACAGCCGTCGCGAGCTTCCCGTTCGCCTTGCCGGCGATTAGGCCACCCAGCTGAACGAAATCGACATTCGCCCGGTCCTTCTCTCCGCCGAGGCCGATCACGATCAGCCGGTCAACCGTCAGGCCCGTGGGAACGACGATGGACATGGCGGACTTAGCCTTGCCCTTGAAAGTCTCGGCTGCCGCAGCCTTTGCGATGAGATCGATGGCCTGCGGGCCCAGCTGATCGGCGACGGCGCCGGAGGGCGCGAGATCGTCCCCGACGAAGACGATGAGATCGCCGGTCTCGACATTGCCGTGGGCCTGAAAATCGATCTTGAAGCTGTCGGCCATGAATTCCTCGTTGTTCTGATGCACATCACCGGTCTTCGGGCCGGATGCGACGCTCACGATGGGGACATATATCATATGGCGGGTTAAGGCACGGGGAAGCTGCCGTGAAATCGGCGCAATCTCGGTCTGTTGAAAACGGCCGTCTTGCCTGAGATGCTGTGACACGATACCCAGGGCTCCGCCGCCCAGGGGCGAAGGGCCTTATGACACTCCTTGAACGCTATATTCTGAAGAACACCTTCAACGCCTTTCTCGCATGCCTCGTCGCCCTGACGGGCGTGATCTGGATCACGCAGGCGCTGCGCGAGCTCGACCTGCTGACGGGCAAGGGCCAAACCGTGGTGATCTTCCTGACGGTAACGGGCCTTTCGCTGCCCGCCCTGATCAACGTGATCGCTCCCGTGGCCCTCTTTCTGGCGACGATCTACACCCTGAACAAGCTGAACGGCGATTCCGAGCTGATCGTCATGAGCGCCGGCGGCATGCCGCCGCAGCACCTCCTGCGGCCCTTCCTGGCCCTGGCCACCTTCGTGTGCGCCGTCGTGGCCATCATCTCCGTCTATCTCATGCCTGCGAGTTTCCAGGAGCTGCGCCAGCTGTTCACGAAGATCAGGGCGGATTTCGTGGGCACCATGGCCAAGGAAGGGCAATTCATCACCCTGGAGAGCGGCTTCACGTTCCATTACCGGGAGCGCTCGGGGGATGCCCTCCTCGGGATCTTCATGGAAGATCTGCGGGACAAGGACAAAGCGATCGTCTATCTCGCCGAGCGCGGACAAACCGTCGAACAGGGCGGCAACGCCTATCTCGTGCTCCAGAAGGGCAGCGTCCAGCGTAAGGAACCCAACAGCCGCGATACGTCGATCGTCGCCTTCGAGCGCTATGCCGTCGACCTTTCCGCCTTCAGCAAGGAGGGTGGGGATGTCGTCTACAAGCCGCGCGAGCGAAGCACAACCCAGTTGCTGTTCCCCGACAAGGGTGAGTACATTTATCAGGAGCAGCGCGGGCGCTTCCGGGCCGAGCTGCACGATCGCTTGTCATCCTGGCTCTACCCGCTCGCCATGATGGTCATCGCCTTCGCGGCCTTAGGCGAAGCGAGAACGACCCGTCAAGGGCGCGGTCTCGCCATCGCCAGCGCGGTCGTTGCCATCGTACTGCTGAGAATTCTCGGCTTCGCTGCATCGAGCGCCGTTGCGCGGACGGCGGCGGCGGTGGTGGCCGTCTATGGCGTTCCTCTGGCAGGCATTCTCATCAGCCTGCTGTTCATCTTCAAGGGACCGGCCATGCGATCCGCACAGGCGAAACTCCATGCGGCCATCCGCAACCTGTTTTCATCGCGCTCCCCCACACCTCGGAAGGCCTGACCATGCTGATCGGCCGCACCCTCGGGTTCTATTTCTCACGACAGTTTCTTAAGACTATTTTCCTTGTTTTCGCGACAGTCTTCACCCTCGTCTACACTCTGGACTTCGTGGAGCTCATGCGCCGGGCGGGCGAGGCGCCGGCCGCGACACCAGCGGTGATCGCCCAGCTCGCCCTGTTCCGCACACCGGCCATCGCCGAACAGGTCATGCCCTTCGCGGTACTGTTCGGCAGCATGGCCGCCCTCCTCCAGCTCAGCCGCAAGCTCGAGCTGGTGGTGGCGCGGGCCGCCGGCATATCCGCATGGCAATTCCTTCAGCCGGGTCTTCTGATCGCCCTGCTGATCGGCATCCTGAGCGTGACCGTCTACAACCCGGTCTCGGCTACTCTCAAGCAGCGGGCCTCCACATTGGAGACGCAGACGTTCTCGAAGGTTACCCAAGCCCGGGAGAAGCCGATCTGGATCCGCCAGAGGAGCCAGGACGGGCAAGCCATCCTTCGGGGCGCCGGGTCGGCCACCGACAGCCCGACCCTTTATGGGGTCACGGTCTACGCGTTCGACCCGGCAGGCGTCTTCACCCACCGGGTCGAAGCCAAGGAAGCGACCCTGCACGAGGGTTTCTGGGAGCTGAAGGATGCCCGTATCCTCTCGGCCACCGAGGAGCCGCAGTCCCATGAGCGATATTTGATCGCATCGAACCTCCAGCCCTCGCAGGTTCGACAGAGCTTCATCGAGCCCGATGCGGTGCCGTTCTGGGACCTGAAGAACACCATCGAGCGCATGGCGCAGGCGGATATCAACGTCACCGCCTATCAGCTCCATTACGACCTGCTTCTGGCCCGCCCCTTGCTGTTCATCGCCATGGTCTTCGTGGCCGCATCCGTCTCATTAAGATTCTTTCGATTTGGCGGTGTAGCGATGATGGTTCTGGGTGGCGTCGCGGCCGGCTTCATGCTTTATGTCGCCACGGAGCTAATGGCGGAGCTTGGCGCCGCCGGAATCATCAGTTCCCTTGTTGCAGCCTGGTTCCCAGCTGTAGTAGGCAGTCTGTTAGGGACCTTGGCGTTATTGCATCAAGAGGACGGCTGACCGGCCTCAATAAAAAGGTTTGTTAAGGAGTGGGGATGCGGCAGCGGCTTAAGACAACGATCGCAATGTCTGCGATCGCAGCGGCTCTTTTAGCTGCTGGGTCTGTGCCTACGCTTGCCCAGGGCACCCTGAACGAGGCCATTGCCGGGCGCGCCAAGTCCGGATCGGGTCAGGATCGCCTTCTCGTTGACGCTAAGGAAATCGTTTACGACAACGACAAGAACACGATCGCCGCCTCCGGCGACGTCCAGATGAACTACCAGGGCCGGACGCTCCAGGCCGACCGGGTCACCTACGACCGGAATACCGGCCGCGTCTTCGCCGAAGGCAATGCCCGCCTGACCGATGCCAGCGGCACCGTCGCCACGGGCGACCGATTCGAGCTGACGGACGACTTCAAGAACGGCTTCATCGATTCCCTGAGGGTGGTCCAGACCACCGTCGAGCAGGGTCGTCCCCTCACGACCCGCTTCTCCGCCCCTCGGGCCGAGCGCGCCGAGGGCGAGACGACGGTCTTCGAGCGCGGCACCTATACCGCCTGCGAACCCTGCAAGGACAACCCGGAACGGCCGCCCCTCTGGCAGGTCAAGGCCGCCAAGATCATTCACAACAATAGCGAACGGACGATCTATTACGAGGATGCGACCCTTGAGCTCCTCGGCATTCCGGTCGCCTACATGCCGTATTTCTGGACGCCTGATCCGACGGTCAAGCGCAAGACCGGGTTCCTGTCGCCCCGTTATGTCTACTCCTCCGCCCTCGGCTACGGCGCCTCCGTGCCGTTCTTCTGGGCGATCGCGCCAAACTACGACCTGACGCTCAACCCGACCTACCTGAGCCGGCAGGGCTTGCTCGCCCAAGCCGAGTGGCGCCACCGGCTCGAGAACGGCGTCTATACCGTCCGGGCCGCCGGCATCTCGCAGCAGGACCCCGAGGCCTTCCTCCCGCCTCCTCACGGGGCCGGAGATCGTGACCTCCGTGGCTCGCTGGAGACGACCGGCCTTTTCTACATCAACCAGAACTGGCGCTGGGGCTGGGATATCGCCCTGCTCTCCGACAAGTGGTTCCTGTCGAATTATAAGATCCGCAGCGAGAGCCTCAGCTCGTACTACATCAAGGAATCGATCTCGACCCTGTATCTCCAGGGACAGGGTGACCGCTCCTACTTCGACATGCGGGGCTATTACTTCCAGACCCTGTCGAGTTCCGACTGGCAGAAGCAGCAGCCCGTCGTCGCCCCTGTTCTGGACTACAACAAGCGCTTCACGCCCTCGACCATCGGCGGCGAGTTTGCCCTCGACGTGAACGTGACTCACCTCTCGCGCGAGGCCGCCCAGTACGATCCGCTTTCCGTCGCCAATACGACCTATTTCGGCGTCGCGCAGACCTGCATCGTCTTCGATCCTGCCGCATGCCTCGTACGGGGCATCAGCGGCTCGACGTCCCGGGCATCCGTCACAGCCTCCTGGCGCCGTGAGTTCGTCGATCCGATCGGCCAAGTCTGGACGCCGTTCGCCTATGTCCGGGCCGACAATTTCTGGATTTCCCCGGATTTCGCCCGGTATCAGAACCCGCAGCTCGCCAACTTCCTCGATACCGGGGACGATTATCTCTTCCGGGCCATGCCGGCCGTCGGCGTCGAGTATCGCTATCCCTTCATCGCCAGCCTGGGAACCTCGGGCAAGCAGGTCCTCGAGCCGATCGCGCAGGTGATCGCCCGTCCGAGTGAGACCCGGATCGGCAGCCTCCCCAACGAGGATGCCCAGAGCCTCGTGTTCGACGACACGTCCCTGTTCGATTGGGACAAGTTCTCCGGCTACGACCGGGTCGAGGGAGGCGTTCGCGCCAATGTCGGCCTCCAGTACACGGTGACGGGCGCAGACGATTTCTACGCCAATGTGCTCTTCGGGCAGTCCTATCAGATCGCCGGGCTCAACTCGTTCCGGGAGCCCGATCTCGCCAATGTCGGCCTGGACTCCGGGCTTGATTCCCGTGCCTCGGATTATGTGGGCCGCTTCCAGATCTCGCCGAATGCGAACTTCGCTTTCGTGACCCGGGCGCGCTTCGACCAGGAGGACTTCGGCCTCAACCGGCTTGAGGCCGGCTTCAGGGCGAACTTCAATCCCTACCTGCCGGTTTCGACCTCGCTGACCTATGCCAATTATGCGGCCCAGCCCGCTATCGGGTTCCCGCTCCGGCGCGAAGGCCTGCTCGGCACGGCCCGGTGGGATGTCTCGCCGAACTGGTACATAACCGGCTCGGTTCTTCTAGATCTCGACCGCTACCTCCTGGCACGCGAGACCTTCCTTACCCAGTACGCGATCAACCCTGAGACGGCCGTTTATAACCGTGAAAACGTCGCCTATGTCAGCGGCATGTCGCTCGGGCTCGGGTATATGGACGAGTGCACCACCTTCTCGCTCAGCTACAGCGTGACACCGCGAGAAGTGGTCCGGAACTCGGGTGAGAAGAACCAGAACCACACCATCGCCTTCACTCTCGAGTTCCGTTCACTCGGCGAAGTGGGCTATACTCAAAACCTCAGCGGCCTTTCCTCGGACGAAGGTGTGTCCGCCCAGTGATTGGGCTTGATAAGCGCTCTCCTCTCCTGCTGACGCAGGGCGATCCAGCCGGGATCGGGCCCGAACTGAGCCTGAGAGCTTGGCTGGAACGAGAGGCGGCGTCCCTTCCGCCTTTCGGAATAGTAGGCGATCCTGGGCATCTGGGTCGTGTCGCGCAGGGATACGGCTGGGACGTCCCCATCGTTCCCGTGGAACCATCCGGTATCCAAGCGACCTTCCCCCGGGCTCTTCCTGTCGTTCCGCTGGACGCTCCGGTTTCCGCCCAGGCAGGACGGCCCGATCCCGCCAACGCTCCATCGGTCATCGCATCCATCGAGACAGCCGTCCGGCTTGTCCGAGCGGGCTCGGCAGCCGCCGTCGTGACGAATCCCATCGCCAAGCACATTCTCTACGAGGCCGGTTTCCGGCATCCCGGTCATACGGAGTTTCTTGCGGCTCTCGCTGCGGGAGGCGGCCCGCAGACCTATCACCCGGTCATGATGCTGTGGAGCGAGCAGCTTGCCGTCGTCCCCGTGACGGTGCATATCCCCCTGTCGGATGTGCCCTCGGCCTTGACCACGGATCTGATCGTCCTCACCGGACGGATCGTCGCCCGGGAGCTGCGGCAGCGTTTCGGCATCGGGAAACCGAGGCTCGCCCTCGCGGGGCTCAATCCTCATGCCGGCGAAAGCGGTGCGATGGGAACGGAGGACGAGGCCGTCATCGTTCCGGCCGTCAACATCCTTCGGGCAGATGGGATCGAGGTGGTGGGCCCCCTGCCGGCGGACACCATGTTCCACGCCCGCGCGCGCAGCCGATACGACGCAGCCCTTGCCATGTATCACGATCAGGCGCTGATCCCGATCAAGACGATCGCCTTCGACGAAGCCGTCAACGTGACGCTCGGGCTTCCTTTCGTGCGGACATCGCCAGATCATGGAACCGCCTTCGACATTGCAGGCAAAGGGATCGCCCGCCCAGACAGCCTCATGGCGGCCCTGAAGCTTGCCGCCCGCCTGGGGAGCCCATGAGCCAGATCGACGATCTTCCCCCTTTGCGCGAGGTCGTGCGCACGCATGGGCTGATGGCCAAGAAGTCGCTCGGTCAGAACTTCCTCTTCGACCTCAATCTTACCAGCCGCATCGCCCGCTCGGCCGGTCCGCTGGAAGACGCCACCGTCATCGAAGTCGGTCCCGGTCCCGGCGGCCTCACTCGTGCCATCCTGGCAGCCGGTGCGAAGAAGGTCATCGCCATCGAGCGCGACAGCCGCTGCCTGCCTGCCCTCGCAGAGATCGCCGATCACTATCCGGGGCGCCTGGAGGTGATCGAAGCCGATGCGCTGGAATTCGATCCGCGCCCGCTGGTCGGTGACAGCCTTGTGCGCATCATCGCCAACCTGCCCTATAATGTCGGCACAGCCCTCCTGACCGGATGGCTCACGGGCGAGGCCTGGCCGCCCTGGTGGGCGTCGCTCACTCTCATGTTCCAGCGCGAGGTTGCCGAACGCATCGTCGCGGACGAAAGCGATCCGAAGAACTACGGCAGGCTCGGCGTTCTCTGCGGCTGGCGGACGGAGGCGCGCATCCTCTTCGACGTTCCCCCCTCAGCCTTCGTGCCGCCGCCGAAGATCACGTCGAGCATCGTGCATCTGACCCCGCGGACCAACCCTCTGCCCTGCCGCATCGGCGCCCTCGAAACCGTCACCCGCGCGGCCTTCGGGCAACGCCGCAAGATGCTGCGCCAAAGCCTGAAGTCCATCGCTCCCGATCCAGCCGCGATCATCGAAGCAGCCGAGCTCGAGGAGACGGCCCGTGCCGAGAATATTCCGGTCGAAGGCTACGTGGCCCTGGCCAATGCTTATGATGAGATGCGAAAGACCTAACGGTGCTGAGCTTCAGATAAGCTTCTTCAGCTGCAAAAGGCCGAATGAGGCCACGGTCCCGGCATCCTGAATCTCTCCATTCAGGATCATTGCCTCCAGGTCCGCAAGAGCGAACGACTTCGTCACGAGGTCCTGCTCCTCCCGCTCTAATCTCGATCTCCCTTGTCTAAGACCCGTAGCCAGAAAAATCCGGAAACTTTGCGAAACGGTGCCGTAGAGAGGAAAGAGGCAACCGATCTCGGTGATCTCTTCGGCAACAAGGCCGGTCTCCTCTTCCAGCTCACCTCTTGCGACATCTGCGGGATGACAGGCGGAGTCCCCCTCCCAGCTGCCTTGAGGGAATTCCCACTGCCTCTGCCCGATGGGATAACGGTATTGTTGAACGAGGTGCACGATTCCATCCTGGATCGGCGCGACGATCACGAAATCCGGCTTGTCGACGAAGCCATAGATGCCTGTTGATCCGTCTCTTCGCCGAACCTTGTCCTCATGAACTCGCATCCAGCGGTTTTCATAAACGGTCCTTCTCCCGATCTTCGTTATATCCGGATCTGCTTCGCTCATACCGACACCGCTTCCACGACCATGAATAGGACAATGTAACCTCGTCGTAGGCGGGAAACCAAGATTGACGTCGGCTCCTTGCGATGTTCGCTCGCCCTCTCGCCATCCCGGCCTATATGAAGCCGCTGAACCGGGCCGGGGGCTGCTCTTCATGAGACCTTAACCGCGCCCTTCCATGATTGATCATCGTGAGCGGTCCCAATCGGCCGTGAGAGGAGAAGGCGGGAATGTCGCAGCCGCGCAAGACGATCGGGCTTCTGTTCGGGGGACGCTCTGCGGAGCATGAGGTCTCGAAACTGTCGGCGGCCAATGTCCTGCGGGCTCTCGATCCCGACCGCTACGACATCATCCCCATCGGCATCGGCCGGGATGGGCGCTGGCTTCTCTGCGACAGCGGCAATGGCGGCGGAAGGGGCGCGCAGGCCCTGGAGATCCCGGAAGGAGCCCCGCAGGTGGCCCTGCTCCCCGGCGGCGCAGGCGAGACGATCGTGCTGAACAGTCACGGATCATCGCGCTCCCTGCGGCTTGATGCGGTCGTGCCGGTGCTCCATGGTCCGAACGGCGAGGACGGGACGGTTCAGGGCTTTCTCGAACTGGCCAATGTTCCCTATGTGGGCTCCGGCGTCATGGGCTCCGCCGCCGGCATGGACAAGGACATTGCCAAGCGACTGCTGCGCGATAGCGGCCTCCCGATTGTACCCTTCCTGACCCTAACCTCGCGCAATCATGCCGATTACGATGCCGCCGTGAACGCGCTCGGCACGACCGATCTCTTCGTCAAGCCTGCCAATATGGGCTCGTCGGTCGGCGTATCCCGCGCATCGTCCGCGGAAGAATTCGACAGGGCCTGCGAGCGCGCCTTCCGGTATGACGGCAAGGTGCTCGTGGAGCGCAGCGTGACGGGAGCACGGGAAATCGAGTGCTCGGT
Source organism: Microvirga calopogonii (assembly GCF_003347665.1). Classification (GTDB taxonomy): domain Bacteria; phylum Pseudomonadota; class Alphaproteobacteria; order Rhizobiales; family Beijerinckiaceae; genus Microvirga; species Microvirga calopogonii. Next base: position 20,075 of record NZ_QDGA01000017.1, on the reverse strand, counting down.
GCTGGAAGATGCCTCGGGCGAGGTCCGCGCCTCCCCGCTGGGCGAGATCCTGCCGGCCGAAACCCACGGATTCTACAGCTACGACGCCAAGTACATCGACGCGGACGGCGCCCTTCTGCGCATCCCGGCGCAGCTCTCGCCGGCCCAGGCTGGCCGCTTCCAGGAGCTTGCGGTCGCGACATTCAAGGCCCTTGCCTGCGAGGGACTGGCCCGCGTCGACTTCTTCCTGGACCCCAGGAACGACGACGGCCTCTTCATCAACGAGGTGAATACCCTGCCGGGCTTCACGGCGATCAGCATGTACCCCAAGCTCTGGGAAGCCGGTGGTCTGCCTCAGAGCGCGCTGATGGACGTGCTGATCGGGCACGCCATTGCCCGTCACGAGCGGCGGAATGCGCTCGCGCTGGTGTAAGGGCGCAACGTTCAGTCGATCTTTTCCGCCAGCAATCCTTCGACGAAATCCGAGAGGCCGACGAGGCGCTCGCGCTTGAGACGCTCGGCTGCCTGAATGGCCTTCAGGCTCTCGAATGACTTGCCGAGATCCTCGTTGACGATCACGTAGTCGTACTCGACCCAGCGCTCCATCTCGACGCGGGCATTGGCGAGGCGCTTGGCGATGACATCGGGCGCATCCTCAGCCCGGCGTTCGAGCCTGGCCTTCAGCTCCTTGAAGCTCGGCGGCAGGACGAAGACCGTCACCACGTCGTCCGGCAGTTTCTGCCGAACCTGGCGGGTGCCCTGATAATCGATGTCGAAGACCATGTCCTGGCCAGAGGCCAGCGTCTTCTCCACGGGCTTGCGCGGCGTGCCGTAGAAGTTGCCGTGCACCTCGGCCCATTCCAGGAGTTCGTCGCGGTCCCGCATCGCCAGGAACTCTTCGACGTCGATGAAATGATAGTGCCGCCCCTCGATCTCTGAGGGACGTTTGGGGCGAGTCGTGACGGAAACGGAGAGCACCCCGGCCCGCTCTTCTACGAGGCTGCGGGTGAGCGTGGTCTTACCGGCGCCGGACGGCGAAGACAGGATGAGGATGAGGCCGCGACGGCCGACCGGAGACTTCGAATCTTGACTCACCGCATCACTCCACATTCTGAACCTGCTCGCGGAATTGTTCGATCACGGCCTTCAATTCAAGCCCGATCCGCGAGAGGGACACGTCATTGGCCTTTGCACACAGGGTATTCGCCTCGCGGCCGAATTCCTGTGCCAGGAAATCGAGCCTTCGGCCGACAGATCCCGCCTCCTGCATCAGGCCCCGGGCGGCATCCACATGGGCGCGCAAACGGTCGAGCTCCTCGCGGATATCGGCTCGCGCGGCGATGAGCACAGCCTCCTGATGCAAGCGAGCCGGATCGAGACTGGCCTTGCCATCGAGCAGCTCGGCAATCTGCGACTCCAGGCGAGTACGAATGGCATCGGGCTGACGAGCCGGCGCCGCTTCGGCTTCGTCGACTAAGCGAGAGATGATGTCGAGCTGCTGGCCGAGAACTGCGGCGAGTGCCTGTCCCTCCTGCAGCCTCACGGCCTTGAGAGATTCGATCAGAGCACCGACCCCTGCCCGCAGGGCCGCCACGAGTTCCTCGTCCTGCAACGGATCGGCGACATCGTCGTCCAATTCGACAACGCCGCGCACGGACAGGAGACCGTCGAGGGAGGCAGGTTTCACGTTGTCCGGAAGCGACAGATCGCCGATCGCCGAGAGCAGCGATTGCAGCACATCCTGGTTCACGCGCAGCTTGGCCGCGGAGGAGGCCTTGCTGAGCGACAGGTTGAGCTGGCCCTGGCCTCGGGTCAGCGCCTTGAGGATCTGCCCTCGCGCTTCCTCGCCGATGGCATCGAGGCCTGACGGTGTCCGGACGCGCACTTCAAGGCCGCGGCCGTTCACCGTCTTGAGCTCCCAGGCCCATTGATAGGAACCGGTGACGCCGGCTTCGCGGGCGAAGCCGGTCATGCTCGCAATGGACATGCGCTAACCTCAAACTGAATGAAAAATCGGCGCGACCATAATGCGCGCCGATCCAAGAGTCGATGATAAGGAGCTTGAACCTGCCTACGCGATTCACGGTTGCCGGAGGGCCGGAACGTTCTTCGGGCTGTTCAGGTCGAAGCTCTTGTTCTTGAGCGGATCCCTTTCGGTTCCCTCGCTGGCATCGAAGCCGCGTCCCGGACGTCCGCCGGACGTCGACTGCGCATTCGCGGAGCCGCGCAGGGCCGGCGTCGCACCAGGAGGCAAGCTCGTCTGATCACCGTCAGGCACCACTCGATCGACATCATCGGCCTCGGGCGTTGGACGGCTCTTCTCGATCTGGCGCCAGCGCGCCACGTTGCGCTGGTGCTGCTCGTACGATTCGGCGAAGGCATGACCTCCGGACCCGTCGGCCACGAAATAGAGATCCTTGGTGCGGGACGGGTTGGCAACGGCTTCGAGCGCGGCGCGTCCCGGATTGGCGATCGGGCCGGGCGGCAGACCTTCGACCACATAGGTATTGTAGGGTGTTGCAGCCTCGATCTCGCTGCGCAGGATGCCACGCCCCAGCGTGCCCTTGCCGCCGACCAATCCGTACACGATCGTCGGGTCGGACTGGAGCTTCATCCGCTTCTGCAGGCGATTGATGAAGACGCCCGCCACACGGGTGCGCTCGTCCGCCCGGCCCGTCTCCTTCTCGACGATGGAGGCCAGGATCACGAGTTCCTGCGGGGACTTGATCGGCAGTTCGTTGGAGCGGCGCTGCCAGATCTGCTCGATGGCCTGGCGCTGGGCCGCCTGCATGGTGCCGATGATCTGCTGACGGGTCGTGCCGCGTTCGAACTTGTAGGTATCGGGCAGGAGCGTTCCCTCGCGCGGCGTTTCCGTCACATCGCCGGTGAGGATCTCATGCTCGTAGAGCCGGGCAACGATCTGCTCGCTGGTCAGTCCTTCGGGGATCGTCACTGCATGCAGGATCGCCTTGCCCTGGATCAGGGTATCGATGGCATCCTCGATGCTGGTGCCAGCCTTGAACTGGAACTCGCCGGCCTTCAGCTGGCCGCGCTGCCGGTTGATATGGGCGTAGACCTGAAACAGCAGCGGCTGATTGATAACACCCTCCTCCTTGAGGATGTTGGCGATCTCGCCGGTGCCGGTGTTCCGAGGAATGACCACCACCTTGTCGCTCTGCAGCGGCCCCTGGGCCGTTACCTCGTGCTGCAGCACGGAGAAGCCGAATATCCCGGCAATCGCCAAGGCGACCAAGAGGGTCAGCAGACCGCTCAGGAGCGACAGCATTCCCCGGCGGCGGCGGCGGAGCTTCGGCGGCGGAGGCGGCGCCATCGACGGCTTGATGGCTTCATTGGGTGACCGGGGGGCGAGACGGGGCTGCGCCGATCCGTGCTCGGATTCGTCTGCAGGAGGGAGAAGGATCTTTTTCTTTCGTCCGAACATCACGCCGCTTTTCTGGTATCGGCCGGCGGTCCTGCCGGTCCGCCGACACCCTAACAGGGATTATGGCGAAAAGCCGTAACAGGCCTCCCGCGCTCAGGATACACGACGAAGAATGAGCGAAGCGTTAGTCCCGCCGAACCCGAAGGAGTTCGAGAGAGCCACGTTGACCTCCTTGCGCTTGGCCTGCTTGGGCACGAGATCGATGGCTGTTTCTACAGACGGATTGTCGAGGTTGATCGTCGGCGGGATGATGCCGTCGCGCATGGCCAGGATCGAGAAGATCGCCTCAACGGCGCCTGCAGCCCCAAGAAGATGGCCGATCGCCGACTTCGTGGAGGACATGGAGAGCTTGCCCGCCGCGTTGCCCACAATGCGCTCGACCGCCTTCAGCTCAAGCTCATCACCGAGCGGCGTCGAGGTCCCATGAGCGTTGACGTAGTCGATCTCGGAAACGTCGATGCCGGCGCGCTTGAGGGCAGCAGCCATGCAACGATAGGCGCCGTCGCCATCCTCGGAGGGCGACGTGATGTGGTAGGCATCGCCCGACAGGCCATAGCCGATGACCTCGGCATAGATCTTGGCGCCACGGGCCTTGGCGTGCTCGTACTCTTCCAGGACGACGACGCCAGCGCCCTCGCCCATGACGAACCCGTCGCGGTCCTTGTCGTACGGACGCGAGGCGCGGGTCGGATCGTCGTTGAAGTTCGTGGACAGGGCGCGGCAGGCGGCAAAGCCCGCGATGGAGAGCCGGTTGATCGGCGATTCCGTCCCACCGGCGACCATCACGTCCGCATCGCCGAGTGCGATGAGGCGGGCGGCATCGCCGATGGCGTGGGAGCCCGTGGAGCAGGCCGTCACGACCGCATGGTTCGGGCCCTTCAGACCATGTTCGATGGACACGTAGCCGCCGGCCAGATTGATGAGCCGGCCCGGGATGAAGAAGGGAGAAATGCGGCGGGGGCCACGCTCGATCAGAGTGGCGGAAGCCTCGTAGATGCCACCGATGCCGCCGATGCCGGAGCCGATCAGCACGCCGGTCGCGCATTGATCCTCATAGGATTTGGGCTCCCAGCCGGAATCCCGCAGCGCCATGGTGGACGCGGCCATCGCATAGACGATGAAGGGGTCGACCTTCCGCTGCTCCTTCGGCTCCATCCATTCATCGGCATTGAAGGTGCCGTTGGAACCGTCGCCGCGCGGGATCTGGCAGGCGATCTGGCAGGCGAGATCATCGACCTTGAAATCCGTAATCTTGCCGGCACCGCTCTGCCCTTCGACAAGGCGGGACCATGTGGCGTCGACGCCGCTTCCCAGCGGAGTGACCATGCCAAGACCTGTGACAACTACCCGGCGCATGAATTCCTGCCCTATCGATTCATAAAATTCGGGCGTCGGATGAGTCACCCGACGCCCTTTACCAGCCTTTTTAGGCTGCGTTCTTCTCGAGGAAGCGGATGGCGTCGCCGACCGTCACGATGGTCTCAGCCGCGTCGTCCGGGATCTCGACGTTGAACTCTTCCTCGAACGCCATCACCAGCTCGACCGTATCTAGGCTGTCGGCGCCCAGGTCGTCGATGAAGTTGGCGTTGTCGGTCACCTTGTCGGCTTCGACGCCGAGGTGCTCGACAACAATCTTCTTCACGCGATCAGCGACGTCACTCATCGTTTTTTCCTCAGTGGCTGCCGCCTCAGGAATTGGGCGGATTAAGAAATCAAATTAGATCAGCTGTTCAGCTGACAACGCTGAAACGGCTACCCTGCGCCGTGCAAAGCCGCATTTTTAAGCGCCGGTCAACCCCTTTGACCTGATCAGGATCATGCTTAACACAAGCTTATCCTGTCTGGCGAGGGGTGAACGGCACCTGCAAACAGATTCCGGAACGGGCGATAAGTTCCTTTAGAACATAGCCATTCCACCATTTACGTGCAGGGTTTGGCCCGTCACGTAGGCGGCCTCAGCGGAGGCTAGATAAACAACCGAAGAGGCGATCTCATCCCCTTGGCCCAGCCTTCCCATAGGGATGGTTCCAAGGATTCCCTCGCGCTGCTTTTCGTTCAGCACGTCGGTCATGGGAGACTCGATGAAGCCAGGAGCAACAAGATTTACAGTGATATTACGGCTCGCAACCTCTGCCGCGAGCGCCTTGGTCATGCCGATCAGGCCCGCCTTCGAGGCGGCATAGTTGCCCTGCCCCGGGTTGCCGGTCGAACCCACGACCGAGCCGATATTGACGATGCGGCCGTAGCGGCGGCGCATCATGCCCTTCACGGCCGCCCGCGACAGGCGAAAGGAGGCGGTCAGGTTGACGGCGATAACCGTATCCCACTCCTCGTCCTTCATGCGCATGAAGAGGTTGTCCTTGGTCACGCCCGCGTTGTTGACCAGGATGTCGAGCCCATCCATGGCCGCCTCGGCCGCCGGAACGAGGGCTTCGACCGAGTCCTTGTCCGCCAGGTTCGCCTCGACGACATGGACCCGCTCGCCCAGGGACGAGGCCAGTTCGTCGAGGGCAGAGCGCCGGGTGCCGGACAGGGTCACGGTTGCACCCTGGGCGTGAAGGGCGCGGGCTATGGCGCCGCCGATGCCGCCCGTGGCGCCGGTGACGAGAGCCTTGCGGCCGGTGAGATCGAACATGCAGGGCTCCTTATGCGTTCAGGGAAGCTTTGAAGGCGGCGACATCCTCAGGGGTCCCGATGGCCGTAGCCATGGCCCCGGCGGCGATGCGCTTCACGAGTCCGGTCAGGACCTTGCCCGACCCGACTTCGTAAAATGAATCGACCCCTTGGGCGGCCATAGCGGCCACGCTTTCCCGCCAGCGGACCGTGCCCGTGACCTGGCGGACGAGGGCGTCCCGGATCGCCGCCGGGTCGGTGATGGGGGCGGCTTCCACATTCGCCACGACCGGAACCGCGGGAGCATTCACCGTCACGCCGGCCAGGGCCTCGCGCATGGCGTCGGCCGCCGGCTGCATGAGAGCGCAATGGAAGGGGGCAGACACGGCCAGCATCACGGCGCGCTTGGCGCCCTTTGTCTGGGCAATCGCCACGGCCCGTTCCACGGCAGCCTTATGGCCGGAAACGACCACCTGGGCCCCGCCATTGTCGTTGGCTGCGTCGCAGACCTCGCCCTGTGCCGCCTCGCGGGCGACCTCGAGAGCCGTGTCGTATTCCAGGCCGAGAAGCGCTGCCATGGCACCTTGCCCTACCGGAACGGCGTTTTGCATGGCATTGCCGCGAATCCGGAGCAGGCGGGCCGTGTCGGAGATCGAGAGGCTGCCGGCTGCGGCGAGCGCCGAATATTCGCCCAGCGAGTGTCCGGCCACGAAGGCAGCGTGCTTCTTCAGGTCGAGACCGGCCTCGGCCTCCAGGACACGGACCGCCGCCAGGCTCACGGCCATCAGGGCGGGCTGCGTGTTGGCCGTGAGGGTCAGCTCCTCTGCCGGGCCTTCCCACATGATCGTGGAGAGCTTCTGGGAGAGAGCCTCGTCCACCTCGTCAAAAACGGCCTTGGCCTGCGGAAAGGCGTCGGCCAGGGCTTTGCCCATGCCGACGGCCTGGCTTCCCTGGCCGGGAAAAATGAATGCGCGCTTCATCGGGAGCGGACCCCTTCCTTGATAGAATCCGCGCGGGACTCGCACCGAGACGCCGAGGAGTCAAGGCGCAGAGCCGCTGTTCGGCCCTTGGCCTGTTCATCAGATAAGACGCCGCCAGCCGGTCAGAAGGCTCCTGTCGACGCCGCCTGGCCGGACGCGGAGCATGGCCAGAAACCAGGCGATGGAATGCCCTGGCGCAAACCGCCCTCTGAGTAAGCTTGTCAACGCGCACCTGAACTTACATGACAACAGCCCAGCTTGTAGCGGCGGAGACCGGGAACGGGCGTGTCCGGGCGCACGTCCGGTTAAGTCCCTGCCGGAGAACGCTTCCTCTTGTTTTCTTGGCCCAACCGGTGTATCCGGTCCCCCTTCCGATATTCTCATGACTGAAGAAGGAGCCCCGCATGGCTCGCGTGACCGTCGAAGACTGCATCGACAAGGTCGACAACCGGTTTGAGCTCGTTCTGCTGGCAAGCCACCGGGCCCGCCTCATTTCGTCGGGTTCCCCGCTGACGATCGATCGCGATCGCGACAAGAATCCCGTCGTGGCGCTGCGCGAGATCGCCGACGAGACGATCGCTCCCGATGACCTGAAGGAGCAGCTCATCCACTCGATGCAGAAATACGTCGAGGTGGACGAGCCGGAGGCCGAGGCCGTCCCTATGCTCAGCAACACGGCTGCCGCCCCCTCGAACGGCGGCGACAACGATGCGGACGTCCAGTTCGACCGCATGAGCGAAGAAGACCTGCTTCGCGGCCTGGAGGGTCTCGTTCCCCCGAGCAGCAGCGCGGACGACGACGACCGCGAATAAGCTTTCGAGACGTTTTCAAAAGCCCGGCTCAGCGCCGGGCTTTTTTGTTGGCCGGCTTAACCACGCCCCCGCATAGGTGCCCTGCGGCAAGCTATTCGGCTTGCGGTTGGAAGATGTTGTACAATATCTTCGATAGCTTCGTGATTTCAGCCAGATAACAGGACCGAAGGGAACCACGGCCGCATGATGCGCCAGTACGAACTTGTCGAGAGGGTCAAGCGTTACAACCCCTCGGCCAATGAGGCGCTTCTCAACCGCGCTTACGTGTATGCCATGATGGCCCATGGCAACCAGAAGCGCGCATCCGGCGACCTGTTCTTCGGCCATCCCCTCGAAGTCGCGGCCATCCTCACGGATCTGAAGCTCGACGACGCCACCATCGCGGCGGCGGTTCTCCACGACACGGTCGAGGACACCCAGGCGACCCTTGAGGAGATCAACAAGACCTTCGGGCCGCAGATCGGCGCTCTCGTCGACGGGCTGACCAAGATCAAGAGGCTCGATCTCGTCTCGAAACGGGCCGCCCAGGGTGAGAACTTCCGCAAGCTCCTCCTGGCCATCGCGGACGACGTTCGGGTGCTGCTCGTCAAGCTTGCCGACCGCCTGCACAACATGCGCACGCTCCAGTTCATGCCGGCGGAGAAGCGCAAGCGTATCGCGGAGGAGACCCTCGACATCTACGCGCCCCTCGCCGGACGCATGGGTATCCAGGAGATGCGCGAGGAGCTGGAGGAACTGGCGTTCCAGAACCTCGACCCGGAGGCCTACGAGGCCATCAAGCGCCACCTGCACGAGCTGTCCGCCAAGAACGAGAAGCTCGTCGAGGAGATCGAACGCACGCTGACGACCAAATTGCGCGCGCAGGGTATCGAGGCGACGGTGTCGGGACGTCAGAAGCGGCCCTATTCCATCTGGCGCAAGATGGAACGGAAGTCCGTCTCATTCGAGCAATTGTCCGATATCTTCGCCTTCCGGATCATCGTGGGCACCATCGACGAGTGCTACAGGGCACTCGGCGTCGTCCATACCAGCTGGCCGATGGTTCCGGGGCGCTACAAGGATTACATCTCGACACCCAAGCAGAACGACTACCGGTCGATCCACACCACGGTGATCGGTCCCGGCAGCCAGCGCGTCGAGCTTCAGATTCGCACCGAGGACATGGACGAGGTGGCGGAGTACGGCATCGCAGCCCACGCCCTCTACAAGGAAGGCGTCAACGACAACTCGCGCCTCGCCACGGAAAGCCGTGCCTATCAATGGCTGCGCCGAACCATCGACCTCCTGGCCGAGGGTGACAATCCGGAGGAGTTCCTCGAGCATACGAAGCTCGAACTCTTCCACGATCAGGTCTTCTGCTTCACGCCCAAGGGGCGCCTGATCGCCCTGCCGCGCGGCGCAACGCCCATCGACTTCGCCTATGCGGTGCATACCGACGTGGGCAATACCGCCGTCGGCTGCAAGATCAACGGCCGCATGTCGCCGCTCCTGACAGAACTGCAGAACGGCGATGAGGTGGAGATCGTCCGCGCCGAGGGACAGACGCCGCCGGCGGCCTGGGAATCGCTCGTGGTCACCGGCAAGGCCCGCGCCTCGATCCGCCGCGCCACCCGCGCGGCCGTGCGCCGGCAATATACCGGCCTCGGCCACCAGATCCTCGAACGCGCCTTCGAACGGGCCAACCGCCCCTTCTCCGACGAGAAGCTGAAAGGCGCCCTGCCCCGCCTGGCCCGGGTATCCGTGGAAGACGTCCTGGCGGCCGTAGGCCGGGGCGAGATGTTCTCCGGCGACGTGGTGCGGGCCGTCTACCCCGATTACCTGGACGAGCGCCGTGCCGGTCCCGACGGCAAAGGCGGTGGACAACCCGACGGCGCAGGCAAGAAGGTCGCGAGCGAGCATCCGGGCGGCATTCCGATCCGCGGCCTCAACAGGGACATGCCGATCCGATTCGCCCCGGAAGGCGGCGCCGTGCCGGGAGACCGCATCGTCGGCATTCTCACCCCCGGCGAAGGGGTCACGATCTACCCGATCCAGTCCCCGTCGCTGGCAGCCTTCGACAACGAGCCGGACCGGTGGATCGACGTTCGCTGGGACCTGGAGTCAGGATCCGCGCAGCGCTTCCCGGCGCGCATCAAGCTGCAATCGATCAATGAGCCCGGTTCGCTCGCGCAGATCACCCAGGTGATCGCCGATCATGACGGCAACATCGACAATGTCTCCATGAAGCGGCGCACCCAGGACTTCACCGATGTGACCATCGACCTGACGGTATGGGACCTGAAACACCTCAACGCCATCATCGCGGAGCTGCGCGCCAAGCGCGTGGTGAGCCGCGTCGACCGTGTCACGGGTTAGAGGTCATGTCAGACAAGCCCCGCATCGCCGTCATCATGGATGAGAATACAAGTGTCGACGGCACACGGTATGACATGACGAAAGCATATTTCGTCGCGATCCAGCGTGCAGGCGGCCTACCCTTTGGCATCCCCTATATTCAGGAGATGATCGAACCGGTCATCGACGAGTTCGATGGCTTCCTGAGTGTCGGCGGTCGCTTCGCCTTTCCCGATTCCTGGTATGTGGACGGGCAAGTTTCCGATTCACCGCCGTCGGATCGCTTGGAGATCGAGATCGCGCTGATGCGCGGCTTTCTGGAACGGGACAAGCCGGTTCTCGGCATATGCAACGGCATGCAGGTCCTCGCGGCCCTTCACGGCTGTCGCCTGTCTCCGGATGTGCGCTCGCTGGGAAGCGGTGTCATGGAGCACGACAAACGTGGTTTCCTTCATCCTGTCGCGATCAAGCAGGGTACCTTTCTCGCGCGCATCCTCGGACAGCCCGAGATCACCGTGAACACCTTCCATCGCGAAGCAGTGGTGGAGATATCGGCTCGAGCGGTGGCGAGTGCCCATGCTGGGGATGGGATCATCGAAGCCATTGAGATTCCGACCCGGAGCTTCGCCGTCGGCGTCCAATGGCACCAGGAATTGTTTGCCGCGCAGGATCATCCCGGCAATAGGCTCTTCAAGGCTTTCGTGGATGCAACGGGGATGAACTGAGGCGCACACGAACGCCCTCCCGTCACTGTGACGTCGTCACGATATGCGTCGAGGCCCATATTGCCGCTTGTGTCCGGTTCTTCGCTTTCAGTTTCCGCAGGATCGCCTTGACGTGAACTTTGACGGTGGCCTCGGAGATATCCAGCATACGGGCGATGACTTTGTTCGATGCGCCTTCTGCCAGACATTCAAGAACGGCGATTTCGCGGGCGGACAGCGTACGTCCGTTATTCCGAGCGAAGGCCGCCGGCCCACGGAGCTGGGTCAGGATGGTCGCTAGAAAAACCGTCTCGTCCAGCATGACGAGATCCAGCACCTTGACGAGAGCCTCATGTGAGGTCGATTTCATGAGACAAGCTGCGGCTCCCGCCTCGAATATGGTCAGCATCTGCTTGAGGTCGTATCGCTCGACAAGCATGACGACCCTTATGGACGGATTATACTCTTTAAGGGCTCGGACCTGTTCGCATGCCTCAACGGGATTGCTGACCGAATCGAGGATCAGAAGAAGCGCATCGTCTTTCGCTTCCAGACTGAGGCGCACCTCATCAAGACTTGCAGCAGCCACTGCCGGATAATACGCCGTCTCGGCTAGAAGCCGCTTCAATCCTTCACGGAAGAGGCCATTCTGGTCGACCACGATCGTCTCGATCTGACGAGTGCTCGCTTTGTCTCTGGTGGTTAAGTCGCCCCTTTCGTCCATCTGGCGGATCTCGGCATTGCCTTTGGCAACATCCCTACAGACCTCAGCGTCCCCGATTGCGACCTTTCCGACAGGCCAAGAATTGGTTATGTCAAAAGAATTCATCCGCACAGATGATTTATCATCCGATCTAGCGGCTGTAACTTTCATGTCAGACCCTCATAAGCCACAGTAAATACACAGATGCGCATAGTTTCCATAATCTATATTGTTAGACTACACATCTGATGTATTTTTGTACGACAGCTTCTCGCCAAATCATTTTTTAGAGACGATCAGCAATTCACTCTATACATAACCGACATGTATCGGCTTCATGGCGTCTTATAGATGGAACGTCATAATGTTTTTCAAGTGTGATTTAACACATCACCCAAAATTGCCGCGGACGCTTTTTAATTTCATTGCCCGAAAAATATACTTGCTCGAATGCCCTTGCCTCGCACCAATCCACCTGCCAAACAGCCCCCAGCAGGAGATCCGATGTCATGACCCAGAATGAAGTTCTCGACGAATTCCGCTCCGCGGGAGCGCTGCTGGAGGGGCACTTCATTCTCTCGTCGGGCCTGCACAGCCCTGTCTTCCTGCAGAAGATGTTCGTGTTCCAGGATCCGGCGCGCACCGAGCGGGTCTGCCGGGCGCTGGCCGAGAAGATCAAGGAAACCTTTGGGGTTGTCGACTACGTGGTCTCTCCCGCGGTCGGCGGCATCGTCCCCGGCTACGAGACGGCCCGGCATCTCGGATGCAAGGCGATCTTCGTCGAGCGCGAGAATGGGGTTTTCGTTCTGCGCCGCGGCTTCACGATTCCCGAAGGAGCCCGGGTCGTCATGGTGGAAGACATCGTCACGACCGGCCTCTCCTCCCGGGAATGCCTGACCGCCCTCCGGGAGCATCCCGGCACGATTCTCGGCGCCGCCTGCCTCATCGACCGGTCCGGCGGCAAGGCGGATCTCGGCGTTCCATTGGTGTCCCTGGTTCAGCTGGACATTCCGGCCTATGCTCCGGACCAAATTCCTGCCGATCTGGCCGCTCTTCCGGCCACCAAGCCGGGCAGCCGCAGCCTTAAGTCATAAAAGCTGTTTAATTGTCACACAAAGGCTTGACTGCCTTGGTTCCGCCAACTTGACTCTTGGAATTTGCACGCCATTAAGTATTTTACTTTGTGGGTTTTACTCGTCCGAAGGGTTAATAGCAGCCTGAACGAAGGCGCGTCGTGATTTTATCGCGCAATTTTATTGCTAGCGTAAATAATGGATGCCGCTTGTATAGTAAAGGTTGTTATGCCGCTCCGGCAGACACGAATAGAGAATACTTATGTCAGGCCAGCAGCGGATTGCGCTCTTCATTGACGGCGCCAACCTATACGCTACCACTAAAACACTCGGTTTCGATATCGATTACAAGCGCTTGCTGAAGGAGTTCCAAGGCCGAGGCGTTCTGGTTCGGGCTTTTTACTATACCGCGCTTGTAGAAGATCAGGAATATTCTTCCATCCGTCCCCTGATCGACTGGCTCGACTACAATGGCTATCGGGTGGTCACGAAGCCGACGAAGGAATTCGTCGATTCCGCCGGTCGCCGAAAAGTGAAGGGCAACATGGATATCGAGCTCGCTATCGATGCGCTCGAGCTGGCCCCTTACATCGACCACATGGTCCTGTTCTCCGGCGACGGTGATTTCCGGTCCCTGGTTGAGGCCATGCAGCGCCGCGGCGTTCGGGTTTCGGTTGTCTCGACGGTCACCACCCAGCCGCCGATGGTGGCCGACGAACTGCGCCGTCAGGCCGACGAATTCCTCGACCTGTCGCAGCTCGCCTCCCGCATCGGGCGCGACCCCTCGGACCGCCAGCAGCGCACCGCGAGCGAGGGTGGCGAGCGCTCGCGCCCGCAGCAGCCCCGGAACGGCGCCCTGGAGAGCCGCTACGGCATCCGACAGGCGCCGGACGACGAATTCGACATTTAAAATATTAGACCATCGAAGAGATGCAAATGGCCGGGCCCGCCCCGGCCATTTGCATTTAAAGCGAACTTTCCTCTACGTCACAATCCAGACTGAGAGACCCGGCCGTGTTGCTGACCGTCGCAAGGCACAGATCCGTCCGGTCGGCGGGAATCGAGACGGCGAACCGGGTCACGTAAAGTCCGCCTTCGGCATCAGGGAGCTTGCGGGCTTCGAGGCGCACGATATTGGCCTCGTATTGCTTGAAAACTTCCGAGAGGCGCGCCACGAGACCGAGCTGATCACCGCCGCTGATGGCAATGCGGTGTGTGATCTGACCGGCAGGGCCCGGGCTCGGATCGAAAGCATAGGGGACGGCCCGGACCTCAGCCCCCTCCAGCTCAGGCAGCTGCTTCAGTCCGGCCTCAATGTCGGCGGCCGTCAGATCCGTGGGAAGTTCGCAAAGGGCGACGAATTCGGCGCCCGTTCCCAGAGCCGCGAAGGTCGTGTCCCGCAGGTTCACGCCCACGTCGAACAAGTGCTCGGCAATCGCCGCCACGAGACCGACCCGATCGGGCCCAAGAACCGACACCAGAGCAACGGACGCCATTCTTCCCTCCCTACCAACGCGCGAGAAGGTAGCGCAGGCTGACGGAACGTCAGCCCTTATCGCGCATCAGACGCGCCTTCTCCCGGTTCCAGGAGCGCTCCTTCTCCGTCTCGCGCTTGTCGTGCAGCTTCTTGCCTCGCCCGAGGCCGAGCTCCACCTTGGCCCGCCCGCGATCGTTGAAATAGATCTTGAGCGGAATCACGGTGAAGCCCTCCCGCTGCGTGGCGCCGATCAGCTTGTCGATCTGGCGCTTGTGCAGCAGCAGGCGGCGCGGGCGTTTCGTCTCGTGGTTGAAACGGTTCGCTTGAAGGTATTCAGGGATATAGGCGTTGAAGAGGAAGAACTCCTCGCCCGAGGGTCCGGCATAGGCCTCGCCGATGGTCGCCTTTCCCTGACGGAGGGATTTCACTTCCGTACCGGTCAGGGCGATCCCCGCCTCGTAGGTGTCGAGGATCTCATAATTGAACCGCGCTTTCCTGTTGTCGGCAACGACGCGGTTGGCACTCTTTGTATCTTTTGCCATGAGCTCTTTAGGTGTTGATCAGCCCCGCGTGGACCATGGCCGAGCGGACTGCCTGCTTGGCATTCTCGGAGGCGGGCACCAGCGGCAGGCGCACCGTGTCCTCCATGAGGCCGAGCAGCGACGCAGCGTATTTCACGGGGGTTGGATTCGTTTCGATGAACAGGTTGGTGTGCAGGGGCATGAGGCGATCCTGCACTTTCAGGGCCGAAGCGTAGTCGCCCTTCAGGCAGGCGCTCTGCATCTCCGCGCAAAGCCGGGGCGCGACATTCGACGTCACCGAAATGCAGCCATGACCGCCGTGGGCCATGAAGCCGAGGGCGGTTGCATCCTCACCGGACAGCTGGATGAAGTCGGGTCCCAGCACCTGCCGCTGAAGGCTCGCACGGGCCATGTTGGCGGTTGCGTCCTTCACGCCGGCGATGTTCTTCAACTCGTAGAGCCGCGCCATCGTCTCCACCGACATGTCGATGATCGAGCGGCCGGGGATGTTGTAGATGAAGATCGGAATGCCGATGGCGTCATTGATGGCCTTGAAATGCTGATAGAGGCCTTCCTGCGTCGGCTTGTTGTAATAGGGCGTGACGATCAGCACCGCGTCCGCGCCGACCTTTTCCGCATGCTTGGAGAAGGCTACCGCCTCCGCCGTGCTGTTGGAGCCCGCGCCCGCGATCACGGGCACCCTGCCCTTCGTCTCCTGGACGCAGATCTCGACGACCCGCTCATGCTCCGCATGGCTGAGCGTGGGGCTCTCGCCCGTCGTTCCCACGGGAACGAGGCCGCTCGTGCCCTCCTGGATTTGCCAGTTGATGAAGGACCGGAACGCCGCCTCATCCACAGCTCCATCCTTGAAGGGAGTCACCAGAGCCGTGATGGAGCCTTTGAATTGGGTCATGGGGTATCCTCGAAATGGGCGCCGGGCCTTCTCTTGGGCCACAAGGGTTTAGACATAGGGGGTGCGGCGCATGCGCGCAAACATTCGTTCGGGGAGTTGTCCTAGCTCGGCTCTTAGTGTTTCCTCAAGAGAAACGTCGTCACAATAAGATAAAAGGCGGCAGCAAGGGGGTAGCGGGTGAGCCTCAACATGCGTCCTTTCATATGTCTTGTGACATCCGTCGCGCTTGTTCAATTGTCCGCTCTCACCGTTTACGCAGCCGAGGCCCCTCCCGACCCACCGCCGGCGGCCCAGCCCACTTCGCTGGAAAACTTCGTACCGCCCGCGCCGATCCCGGGAGACCTGGATCACCTGCCCTCAATCTTCAAGGCCTACAGAGACAACGATCCGACCGAGGCTCAGATCCTCAAGACGAAACTCTCCCAGCCAGCCGCTCAGGCGTTGGTCGACTGGTTCGCGATCCGCAGCGGGTTCACCACGGGCCTCGATCGCATCGTCGCCTTCCAGAAGGACTATCCGGAATGGCCGGTATCCAGCCAGCTCCGTCGACGGAGCGAAGATGCCCTGCTGGCCGAACGCAGGTCTTCCGCCCAGATCCGCGCCTTTTTCGCCAAGCAACCTCCTGGAACGCCTGCGGGCCGGATCGCCCTTGCCTTCGCGCTCCAGACGGACGGCCTCGTGCAGGAGGCGAACGACAAGATCCGGCACATCTGGCGGGAGGACAATTTCGGCCCTGACATGGAGCGCCGCATCCTCGACCGCTTTCCCGATGTCCTTGCGAAAGCCGACCATCGCTTCCGCATGGAGAGACTTCTCCTGAAGGAGAACTGGGGCGGAGCCCAGCGCGCCGCCTCCTATGCGGGTAAGGATTTAGAGTTGCTCGCCAAGGCCCGGCTGGCCATTTTCCAGGGCAAGAAGAAGGCCGAGAAAGCCTTCGCGGCCGTGCCGGCCTCCTTAAGAAGCGACCCGTCCTACCTGTTCTCGAAGGCGCTGCTTCAGCGCCGGAGCAACAATCTGGAGGAAGCCGCCGGGATCATCATGCAGGCACCGCGGGATCCCGATCTGCGCGTCGACGGCGATGAATGGTGGGCCGAACAGCGCCTGATCACCCGGGCCCTGCTGGACAAGGGCAATCCCAAGCTGGCTTATGAGGTGGCGAGTCATCACGCAGCGGAATCGCCGGTGCAGCAGATCGAGGCGGAGTTTCACGCAGGATGGATCGCGCTCCGTTTCCTGAATGATCCGGCAACAGCCTCCAGGCACTTTGCAACGGTCGCCCAGACGGCCTCGACGCCGATCTCCATTTCCCGCGTCGCCTACTGGCAGGGACGCGCAGCGGAGGCCGCCGGTCAGGGACAGGACGCCAAGATATTCTATCAACGCGCGGCGGACCAGCCGACGACCTATTACGGCCAATTGGCCCAGGCTAAACTGGGCCGGGCCATTTCGCTCCGCAAAGTCGATCCGCTCTCCGAGGAGGAGCGCAGGGCGTTCGACGCCCTTGTTCCGGTCCAGGCGGTGAAACTGCTGCAGCAGATCGGCGAGCAGGACCTTGCCCTCAGCCTTTACACCGATCTCGCCCAGTCCTTGAGCGATCCGGGGCAGCTCGATGCCCTGGCCGACCTCGCTACGTCCCAGCAGAATCCCCGTGCCGTGCTCGCCATCGGCAAGACCGCCCTGCAGCGCGGCTTCCCGCTCGATCAGCATGCTTATCCGCTTGCTGCCATTCCCGATTTCCAGCCGGTGGGCGACGAGGTGGAACCGGCGATGGTCTACGCCATCGCCCGGCAGGAAAGCGCTTTCAATCCGCGCGCCGTATCGAGTGCGGGCGCGCGCGGCCTCATGCAGCTCATGCCGGCGACCGCGAAGCGAACCGCGCAGAGGTTCGGCGTTGGCTTCGATCTGAACCGGTTGACCGACGACCCATCCTACAACGCGAAGATCGGTTCGGCTCACCTGGGTGAGCTCATGGAAGACTGGAAAGGCTCCTACATCCTCGCTTTCGCCTCCTACAATGCAGGCGGCGGCAACGTGATCAAATGGGTGAGAACCTATGGCGACCCTCGCAATCCCGAGGTCGACGAGGTCGACTGGGTGGAGCGGATCCCGTTTTACGAGACGCGCAACTACGTCCAGCGCGTGCTGGAGAATTTGCGGGTCTACCGGCAGCGCCTGAACGGCAAGCCCACTCCTGTCGTCCCGGCGACGGCGGATGCGACAAGCACCAATTGATGATGCAGGATGCACCTGACTGGAATCATATAGCCGGGCCGAAATGAGCTATTCCTATCGCGACCTGTTCGTATCCGCCGCCGACGGATTGCGTCTCTACGCCCGCGACTATGCTCCCGAAGCCCGCGATGCTTTGCCCGTCATAGGCCTGCCCGGACTTGCCAGGACGTCTGCGGACTTTCACGACCTGGCGCAAGCACTCAGCCAGGCCCCTGTCCGACCACGCCGGTTCGTATCACTGGACTATCGCGGGCGCGGGCGATCCCACTGGGACCAGGATTGGCGCAACTACGACGTCAAGCTCGAGGTGAGCGACACCCTGCAGGTTCTGGCCGCAGCAGGGATCGAAAAGGCGATCTTCGTCGGCACGTCCCGCGGCGGCTTGATCACGATGGCTCTCGGCGCGGCCCGTCCCGACCTCATGGCCGGTGCAATCCTGAACGATGTCGGCCCGGTTCTTGAAGCCGATGGGCTGAAGCGGATCCGAAGCTATATCGGCAAGCAGCCCACGCCCCGAACCATCGAGGAGGCCGTCGACATCCTGCGGCGTCAATCCGAGATCCAGTTCCCCCGTTACACGAATGAACAATGGGAGAAGATGGCACGAGGGACATGGCATGAGAGCGCGGACGGGTACGTACTCAATTATGATCCCCGTTTGATGAAGACACTCGAGGGGCTCGATCTCGAAGCGCCATTGCCGGATCTGTGGCCTCTCTTCGAAGCCATGAAGCCGTTCCCTGTTCTGGCCATCCGCGGCGGCAATTCCGATCTGTTGACGGCAGCGACCCTGCAGATGATGAAGGAACGGCATCCGGACCTCACGCCGGTCACAATCCCTGACCAAGGCCATGCGCCTTCCCTCGAAGGCGATCTCATCCAGGTCATCAAGGACTTCATCGCCAGGATCGATCCTCGAGACTGACAGGGATCGCCTTTAGATTAAAAGGTCCAAAAATCCTCCTCTTCGCGAGAGCGGTTTTGCCTGCTCGGCCCGCAGATGCTTTGACAGGAACATCGAATTCACCCCGCCGGTGGTTTACCGACGGAATGGCGAGTGCGTTGGAATCTTCCCAAAACGGAAAAACCCCGGTGTTGCCACCGGGGTTCTCCTATCCAATCTGGATTGACCGATTAGAAGTCGCGCTGAACGCGGATACGGCCTTCCCAAATGTCCTGGTTCACGTTGGACGGAACCGTACCACGCGGGTCGATGTTGGCGTAGAGAACTTCGACGCCGAGATCCAGGCCAGCCACCGGCGACCAGATCACGTTCGTGCCAGCGCGCCACTCGGTGAACTCGGCGCCGACGCCGATCGTGCCAACCGGGAAGGCGAGCGGGGCAGCGTTGTCATACTCGACGCGAGCCCACGAACCGAACACGTTCTGGCGGATGGTCGGGGTCCAGTAGTGACGCAGACCACCAGCGATCGACCAGCCCTGGCCGGTGTGGATGTCGCCATCCGCGCCGATGTAAGCATCGACAACCGACTCGCGGATCGAGCCGACGGTGACCGACGAACCGAAGCCGAGGTAGCCGAGAGCGCCGTCAGCATAGGACACGGCAAGCCAAGCGGCATCGCCAGCGCCGAGAGCCGGCAGGTTCAGAGAGCCCTGGAACGACACCGACCAGCCGAGTTCGCTGTCCGGATAATCGAAGACGCCGGGAGCGAGGATGGGAGCAACGGGAACCAGGTTGTCGCTACGCAGCTGGTGCAGAGCACCGGAGATCTGAGCCGTACCCCAGGTGCCGGCGTACTTCAGGTTACCGACCAGGTCAGGATAGGTCTGACCGGCTTCGAGGAACACCGGCGTCGTGCCGATGCTGGTGCCGGTGAAGCGGCCTTCTTCAGCCGAGATCGTGGCCGAGAAGCCGTTGCCGAACGAGAAGGTGTAGGCGAACAGGTTCACCGTCGGAGCGTCCGAGAAGCGGAGCGTGCCGAAGTGGCCGGTGGGCAGGTCGCTGTTGTCGTAGAACGACACGGTACGACCGGCGGTGAGGCCGCCGAACTGCACGAAGGCCTGGTCGACGTTAGCCGTCGTGGAGCTGAAGCCGTAGACGCCGGTATCGCGGGTCATCTCGAAGCGCACGAAGGTGCGGAGCAGACCGTAGGCGGTGGCGGTACGAGCGTCGAGCTGGATGCGGCCACGAGCACGGAAGCCGATGGCATCATCCGAACGATCTTGCGGCTCGACATAGCGGAATTCGGCGCGAACACGGCCGCCGACGCGGAGGCAGGTTTCGGTGCCGGGGATGTAGAAGAAGCCTGCGCCGTAGGTGGAGCAGACGCG
>NZ_QDGA01000169.1 GCF_003347665.1 Microvirga calopogonii | reverse complement strand
TCTATTGATCTTCACGCACCGGGTGTAACATAGGGCAGTGTCCGTCATCGTGAGGAGGTGCGCGATGGAAGGCAACGTTTGGCGACCGACGCATTTGACGGCAGAGCAGATGGAGGAGCGCGCCTAACAGCCGCGGTGCTGTTGCGCCAGGGGCAGCTCTCGCAGGCCGAGATCGCCCGGCATGTGGGGGTCAGTCGCGCCAGTGTCTGCCGCTGGGCCGCCACGCTCGTCCAGGCGGGCCCGCGCGGCCTGGCCGCGCGGCCCAACCTCGGGCCGCCCGCGCGCCTCGATGAGAAAGCCTGGACCCGCTTGAGCCGGCTCCTCGACCGAGGGGCCATCGCGGCCGGCTTTGCCACCGAACGCTGGACGCTCAACCGCATCGCGGCCGTGATCGAGCGCGAGTTCGGGGTGCATTATCATCCGCGCTATCTGGAACGGCCGCTCAAGGCGCATGGCTTCAGCGTGCAGCGTCCGGCCACCCGGGCCAAGGAGCGCGATGAGCGGGTGATCGCGGTCTGGCCCAAGCGGGACTGGGTGGCGCTGAAACAAAGGCAGGTCGGGAGCACCGGACGCTCTTACTCGTGGATGGGACGGGCCACAGCTTCCGGGCGCGGCCAGCCACGACCTGGGCCCGGCGCGGGCTGACCCCGGTGCTCCAGCGGGTGAGCAAACGATGCGAGGTGTCGAGCATCGTGGCGGTCACGCCGGACGGGCGGCTGTATGCCCGTCACTTTCGCACCAGCGTCTCAAGTGAGACCGTGATCGCGGCCCTGCGGCATTTCCGTCGCAAGGTCGGTGCGCCCCTGCGGGTGGTCTGGGATCAGCTCAATGCCCACCGCTCACGGGCGACAAGGGACTTCATCTCAGCGCATGCGCAGGATGATGCAGGGGCGTACTTGCCGGCCTATGCGCCCGAGCTGAACCCCGAGGAGCAGTGCAACGCCATCGTCAAGGGGGCCATGGCAAACGCGCTGCCCGACTCAGTCGACGACCTGCATCGGCTCGCCCGTCGCGAGTTCGGCCGCCTCAAACGTCACCCCGAGATGATCGTCCGCTTCTTCCGTCATGCAGGCCTCTCCGTTACCGGCATCCCGTGAAGATCATTAGATGAATTTTTCATGAGACCTGTTGCGGGCTGAAATCTTGCGGTAGCGACCCGCGCCGAGAAGGGCATTCTGCTTAACCCATCTCGCCTGACGGGGCTCAGTAGTCTGCACGACGGTGTGGTATGCCTTCCGGCACATTTTGCCTTTGATCGGACCGCATGCGGCACCAGGACCACCGCGGCTCGCTTCAGATTGCAGGCGATTGCCGCTAGCCTAGTTTCCATCCACAAACGGCAAACGTTTGACTTCATTACGTGAATCATAGCTTTGCGCGAGCAAGGCCCAGCGGTTTCAGGTATCTTGGATCATGCCACTGAGCCCAAAGCCCTGCCACCGCCGGAGCCGACAATGCGCCAGGAACGCACCGTCCAAGCCAGCATATTCGATCGTTTCGCCACGCACGAGATCGGCTGCGAGTTGAAGGCAATGTCGCAATGGCTGGACGAGCATTGCGATCTGCTTAGCGTGGTGGCGCGAAACCTGTGTCGGGGCG
The DNA here is from genome assembly GCF_003347665.1 of Microvirga calopogonii. Taxonomy (GTDB): domain Bacteria; phylum Pseudomonadota; class Alphaproteobacteria; order Rhizobiales; family Beijerinckiaceae; genus Microvirga; species Microvirga calopogonii. Next base: position 5,855 of record NZ_QDGA01000169.1, on the reverse strand, counting down.
GCATCAAGGCGACCGGACGGCAAGGCCTGCCCGCTGAAGCGGTGCTGCGCTGTGCGATCCTCAAGCAGTACCGGCAACTGAGCTACCAGGAGTTGGCATTCCACCTCGAGGACTCCGCTTCATTTCGCGCGTTTGCCCGCCTGCCATGGTCATGGAGCCCGCAGAAGTCGGTGCTGCACAAGACGATCAGTGCGATCCGGCCCGAGACCTGGGAGCAGATCAATCGGACCCTGCTGTCGGTCGCTCGGCAGGCGAAGCTCGAAGACGGCGCGGTGGTCCGGCTGGACAGCACGGTGACCTCGGCACTCATGCACGAACCGAGCGACAGCAGCTTGCTGTGGGATGCCGTACGGATCATGGTGCGCCTTCTGAAGCGGGCTGACGCCTTGATCGGCGGCGCCGGTTCATGGCGCGATCATTGCCGCGCGGCCAAGAAGCGCGCCCACAAGATCCAGTTCACGCGCAGTCGATCCACTCGGGTCCAACTCTATCGCGAGCTGATCGCCATCACGCGCACGACCTTGGCCGATCTGGAGCAGGCGAGCGAACGATTGGCCGTGGCGAGCACGCCGCCCATCGCCCTATGGCAGGTCCAGGTTCGTCACGATCGGCCGCTGGTCGAACGCATCATCAGACTGCTTGCTGCCGATGCTGGCGCGCCACGTCGCCTTCTATGGCCAAGCGCCGCGGCAAGCGGCGGCCGATGGCGGCTTCGCCACGCGCGGCAACCTGGCCACAGCGAAGGCGTGGGGCGTCTGCGACATGGCCTTTCACAAGAAAGCCGGCCTCAGGATCGAGGATATGGTCAGAAGCAAGTGGTCTATCGCAAGCTGCGCAACTTTCGCGCCGGCATCGAAGCCGGCATCTCATGCCTCAAACGCGCCTAGGGCTTGGCGCGTTGCACCTGGCGCGGCCTTGATCACTTCAAAGCTTATGTCTGGTCCTCGGTCGTGGCCTACAACCTCGTTCTCTTCACTCGCCTCACAGCGACCTGAACCGAGCCGGTATCCCGATTGCGTCACGCCGGCCACAGTCGGCCCTCGGGACGAGCGCCTAACCGCGCCCACGACACCATTTTTGTCAACACTCAGCGCTCTTCACCCTGCCTAGCCTCGTCAAAGCCGCTCCAACTCGGCACAACCTATTGTGCATGCTCCGAAATGCGCACGTTTATGGACGGAAGCCAGCCTAGTCTGCAGGGCCGCTATCGCCAGTCCGAGATAGCGCAGGCGTCGTGGGTCGTAGCTATGTTTCCAGGCGCCGAAGATCTTCTCGATCCGGCAGCGCAGATAATGAATGTGATGGTACTAAATCCGCAGCTTGCGTTAGGAATCGGCACTAAGCTGACCCCACGCGCCTGTCTGGACCATGCGCGGGTATCCGCCCTCCGGGCCGCACCGCAGAGGCAAAAGGTGTTCCGCGCTACGCACTGTCCGCGGAAACGGCGCCGGGGTCATACAGCGGGACGTTTTCGCCAGCACGCCCGTTGTTGACGTCGTCGGGTGTCACCTTCTAGACCCTCAACGAGACGCGGCTCGACATCCGCCGCCACATGAATTTTGAAGCCGTAGATCAAATTGCTTCATCTGGGTCAAGCCCGGGCACCCTCCTCGTCCAAGTGCGCGGTCGAAGCAATCAAAGTTGCATCCATTGCACCTGATACCAACAACGTTCCGCCACCAAACAGCCAAGATGCCAAGGAGGTGCTGATCCAGCAAGGACCGTTCGACCACCTCCGATAGACGATCCGGCGAGCAACGATGGGGTACGGGATCTGCAATGAACTTCGTGTCCAATCCGACTGCGTGCGATGGAACCGCCACCGTCATGTCCCGCGGCTCCATCTGATCACCAAAGCAGCCACAGGTCGGGGTACCCGCGCACGGGTCTCATCTGTCTTAGTGCAGCCCTGCTTCTTTCAGCCGATACGACCGAGGTTTCATATGCCATTCGGCGACCGCGTCACGGAGTGCGAACAAAACGACAAGCCAGAGAGTTTGACCGCCGGCCGATCTGCCTGGAAACAGCAATCGGGCGCGCCGGAGCGAGCCCTTGTCAAGGCTGTATTCTGCCACCGCGTTCTCCAGACTGATTGTTGACGAACTTGAGGGACCTTGGTGCGGATTGTCGCCAGGGGGGAGGCAGAGAGTGCCGAAATCCGCACAAGCGTACTGCGCTGCGCTTCCGAAATGCCTGAGAACCCGGCGGTTCGCTTGTTGTGTGTTTTGGCACGGCTCTTGCAATTGGAATCGCAGCCGCGTTCGACCGGAGCGCCGCAACAGGAGAAGCCCGGGAAGGGACGAAGAGCCCGCCCCGATCAGGTTAGGGAGAGAACTTTATGCTTACCCCACAAGCCCAAAGCGCCAACCTTGTGCCTCGCAAGCGTTTCTATGCCCAGCTTTACGTGCAGGTGCTTGCCGCAATCACCCTCGGCGTCGCACTCGGCCATTTCTATCCAGGCGTTGGTGAAAACATGAAGCCTCTCGGCGATGCCTTCATCAAGCTCGTCAAGATGATTATCGCGCCCGTTATCTTTCTGACCGTTACGACCGGCATTGCTGGCATGAACGATCCCCATAAGGCGGGCCGGGTTGTTGGCAAGGCGATGGTCTATTTCGTCACGTTCTCAACGCTCGCCCTGATCGTCGGCCTCATTGTCGCCAATGTCGTTCAGCCTGGCGCCGGCCTCAACATCAATCCGGCCTCACTTGATGTCCAAGCCGTGAGTACTTATGCCGCCCAGGCCCACGCGCGATCGGTGACGGCTTTCCTAATGAATATCATCCCGGGAACGATTGTTGGGGCCTTTGCGGAAGGCGACATCCTGCAGGTACTGTTCTTCTCGGCCCTCTTCGGTATAGCGTTGGCCATGGTTGGAGAGACGGGCAAGCCGGTCGTTGACCTCCTTGAGGCCCTCTCCGCGCCCATCTTCAAGCTCGTCAGCATCCTGATGAAGGCCGCACCGATCGGCGCTTTCGGCGCGATGGCTTTTACCATAGGCAAGTATGGTATCGGCTCTGTGATCAACCTCGCGTTGCTGGTCGGGACATTTTATATCACGGCCTTCTTCTTCGTATTCGGGGTTCTAGGTGCGGTTTGCCGTTACAATGGCTTCTCGATCTTTTCTCTCGTCCGTTACATCAAGGAAGAGCTGCTGCTAGTCCTCGGAACATCTTCCTCGGAGGCCGCGCTCCCATCACTCATGGAAAAAATGGAAAAGGCTGGTGCCAAGCGTTCCGTCGTGGGCCTCATCATTCCGACTGGGTATTCCTTCAACCTGGACGGCACCAACATCTACATGACGCTCGCCGCTCTTTTTATCGCCCAAGCGACGAACGTGGATCTCTCAATTAGCGATCAGGTTCTCCTGCTGCTCGTTGCGATGCTTTCCTCGAAGGGCGCAGCAGGTGTGACGGGGGCCGGCTTCATCACACTCGCCGCTACGCTCTCCGTCGTCCCGAGCGTTCCCGTTGCTGGCATGGCTCTGATCCTGGGCGTTGACCGCTTCATGTCAGAATGCAGGGCACTAACGAATTTGATCGGTAACGCGGTGGCGTCGCTCGTGGTAGCTCGCTGGGAGGGAGAATTGGATCAAGCGCAGTTAGAGTCTGCATTGTGTGGCCGTCACCCTGCCGAGCCAGTAACAGGCCAACCAACGATCGTACACACGCCGAGGAAGGTCGCAGCATCGTGACCTGTTCAATCCACGGGCATGCTATAAGCACTGCACGATCGACGTGCAGGCGCCAAAGATAACCTCGTGAACTGATAACTACAAAAGCGCAAAATGCCGTGAGCCCAAAATCGTGGGTGCTTCGGAACACTGGTACGTCAACATGCTGAGCAAGCTTGGAGATGATGTTCGAGGCAGAGACTTGTTTCTGAAGGATGGCGAACACTTCATTAACTCAGGAGGGTCCCCACGGGCCACACACGTTTTAATGGAAGAGTTTCAGGAGGAGGCAGTCCTGCGCGCTCTGACAGGCCGTCGCAGCCTGATCGAGAAAGACTTCTCAGCCGAGGGCCCGAGCCGGAAACAGCGGCGGATATCTCTTACGCGTCGACGACTGGGGGCGGCTGTGTCTGGCCGTGATCCGGGACCCGTTCGCTCGGCTGACCGTAGGTTGGATCGCCAGCGACTGTCTGCACCAGGAACTTGCGCTGTAAGCGATCCGCGTCGTTTTAGACATGGAGGCCTCGCGCCATGACACACGCAAGCGACGTCAACAGTCGAGCCACATAGTTGGACGATCTCATCCCCCGGATTACCGCCAGTCCGGCGGCATCGAACCACGCCGGCCTTTGGCATGAACGAAGGCTGGATATGAAACTCCCAGTTTGCGCCGTTCATCGGCCGGTGGGGCAATGGAGCATGTCCAAACTCTTCATATGGCTCATGTCCTCCATAGGCCTGACCTTCTTCCTTGCCGGTATCGTGAATGGCATGACTGGCATGGGCCCGCCGACCATGGCCACCGGGGTGCTCGGAGCTATCATTGCGCCGGTCGCGGCCGCTGCGCTCCTGATCGTGCCGTCCTTGATCGTCCGTACAATGGTGCTAAGTTCCTTTTGGAATTGCTTCGCTTAAGTGGAGAGCGGTTTGGTAGCTATCCGGCCAGCCTTTCGAACTGAACCGGACTGAGGTAGTCGAGCGTCGAATGACGCCGGACGGGATTGTAGAAGCCGTCGATGCAACGGCCGATCGCCTGCTTGGCCTCGGCCCTCGTCTGGAAGACCGTGCGCCAGACCAGTTCGGATTTCAAGGTCTTGAAGAAGGTCTCGACCACGGCGTTGTCGAAGCAATTGCCTTTCCCGGACATCGAGATCCGGATGCTGTGTTTCCTCAACTCGGCCTGGTAGGCTGTTGAGCAGTATTGACTGCCGCGATCCGCGTGATGCGTGAGCCCCTCACCGGGTCTTCGGATCGCCAGAGCCTTGCGCAGCGCCTCGAGCGCCAGCTCCTTGTGGAGGCTGTCACTGACCGCCCAGCCGACCACCCGCCGGGCAAACAGGTCCAAGATCACGGCCAGATAGAGCCAGCCCTCGTTCGTCCATACGTACGAGATGTCTGCGGCCCATTTCTCGTTTGGACGCCCGGCCGAGAAGTCCTGCTCGAGGAGATTGGGCGCAACCGGGAAGGCGTGATGGCTGTCGGTGGTGCGCGTGAACCGGCGCTTCCGCCGGGCCTTGAGGCCGTTCTCCCGCATCAGCCGGGCGGTCCGGCGCCGACCAACCTCCAAGCCCTCATCCTGCAACTCGCGGGTCATCCGCGGGCTGCCGTAGGTCTCATGCGAGAGGGCAAAGGCCGAGCGGATGTGGGCCAGCAAGACCAGGTCCTCCCGTTGGCGTGGGCTCGCTGGACGAGATCGCCAGGCGAAGTAGCCGCTCGGGCTCACTTGGAGAACCTGGCACAGGCGCGTGACGGGGAACTCCTCTTTCGCCACATCGATGAACTGAAACTTCATCGACTTCCCTCCTTGGCGAAAAAAGCCGTAGCCTTTTTCAGGATCTCGCGTTCCTGGCGCAGGATCTCGTTCTCGCGCCGCAGCCGTTTCAACTCGGCCGCCATGTCCTCTTGGCGCTCTTCAGGCGGATCATCGATCTGGCGCTCGCGCCGGCGATCAATCCAATGGCGCAGGGTCGACAGGCCGACGCCGAGATCCTCGGCAATCGCCCGTCGGCTGCGGCCGCTAGTCAGAGCAAGCCGCACCGCCTCATCCTGAAACTCTTTCGTAAAGCGTGTCTGGGACATGGAGATCCTCCTGGGCTATAAGAGTGCTCTCCATCTTTCCGATACTGCTGGCGAATGGGTTGGAGCCCTTGAGGCAGGGATTGGCGTTCTGGGTTTGAGGGGG
>NZ_QDGA01000168.1 GCF_003347665.1 Microvirga calopogonii | reverse complement strand
GGTGACGAGGTGCTGGCCTGCGAGGGCAGCGGTGTCCTGCCCTATGTTCCCAAGACGCTGACCTCCGGCAACACCAAGCGCGGTCTCTTCACCGGGCAGGACTTCATCTACGACGCCGAGCAGGACCACTACACCTGCCCGGCGGGCCAGCACCTGACCAAGGGCAAGGTGCGTTCAGATCGCCGGGACAATATCGATCATTACCGGAATCTGACCGCCTGTTCGAGCTGTGCCCTCAAGCCCCGCTGCACGCCGGACACGCACAAGCGGGTAAAAGCGCTGGCAGCATGAGGATGTGCTTGACCGGATGCAGGCTCGGCTGGAGCGGATGCCGGAGGCCATGACGATCAGGCGGCAGACGGTGGAGCATCCGTTCGGGACCATCAAGGCCTGGATGGGCAGCACGCACTTCCTGATGAAGACCTTGGAGAAGGTCAAAACCGAGATGAGCCTGCACGTGCTGGCCTACAACCTGAAGCGGATAATCAGCATCCTCGGTGTCCAGCCGCTGCTGAAGGCTCTCGAAGCCTGACGCCACACGCCCGCCCATGCGCACCATCACGGTACCCGCAAACCAGCGCTCGTCATCCGCACGTCAGCAACCGCGTTTTCACACGGCCTCGGTCAAACTGAGCCATTGAGCGTGGCCTCATGAAGGTCAGCTTTCCCTATGAATACGAAAACTCGGCCATCGTCTGCCTCGTGCCATTCCCGACCTTCCCAATGGCATCGTTGGAGTCGGGCCTTGGAGGGGCGGCTCCTCAGCCGGTCCCCTGGGGACAACCCGTAGCATTGCGGGCCTAGCTCTTGCTGGGAAGTATTGGCTACGGCACAGGCTTTCGGTCTCCGGCAGGAATAGTCATGACCCCACAACCCATCTCCACCGCTCCGCAGGAAGACGATCACCCGCTCCTCCTGTTCTGCCCTGATCAGGGGGCTGGCACACGGGCGTCTGGTTCCGGGGGAAATGGCTGGCCTACATAGATAGCAGCGTCGTGCTGGAGCCCTCCCATTGGCTCCCGGTTCCCGCCGGCCCAGCCGACGTAGAGTGATCCAGCCCACAATCGGGACTACTTTCAATCGCCTTGGCGGTCAGAACACGCGGCCCTCAGGAGTGAAACCCTCCACCGCGCAGGCACGTTGAGCCGACGGGAGTCCTACTCCCCTCTGGAAGAACGGGTGGGTTGATGGCTGCGACCGGGATCAGCGAACGGGTGGAAGTCGCCCCGGCGGGACATGGGCATGCCGTCCCGACCTCCTTCTGGGCTCTCACCCTTGGTACCATCGGGGTCGTCTACGGCGACATCGGCACCAGCCCACTCTATGCACTGAAGGAGAGCCTGGCCGCCGCGACGGGTCATGCGGGCTCCAGCGCCCTTACCCGTGAGATGGTGCTGGGGGTGGTCTCTCTCATTCTGTGGACGCTGATCATCATCGTGACGATCAAGTACGTGGTCTTTGTCCTTCGAGCCGACAACAACGGTGAGGGCGGCACCCTCTCGCTCGTGACCCTGGCCCAACGAGCCCTCGGCCACAGCACCGGGATCACCATCGTTCTCGGCATGATCGGCGCGTCCCTGTTCTACGGCGACACCATCATCACCCCTGCCATCTCCGTCCTCTCGGCGGTTGAGGGCCTCAAGCTGGTCACGCCCGCCTTCGATCCCTACGTGGTGCCACTCAGTCTGGTGATCCTTATCACCCTCTTCGCCGTCCAGCGCTTCGGCACGGCGAGCGTGGCCGCCTGGTTCGGCCCGATCACCGCCTTCTGGTTCGTCGTCATGGCTCTGGGCGGCCTGATGCACATCCGGGATGACCTGAGCATCCTTGCCGCCATCAACCCGGTGCACGGCCTCGGCTTTGTGGCCAACCACGGCACCGCCGGGCTGCTTGCGCTCGGCGCGGTGTTCCTGTCGGTGACCGGCGCGGAGGCGCTCTATGCTGACATGGGTCACTTCGGTCGGACACCGATCCGCACGGCCTGGCTCGGCCTCGTCCTACCGGCACTCGCCCTCAACTATCTCGGTCAAGGCGCCATGCTGCTGGCCCATCCCGAGGGGCTAGAGAACCCGTTCTTCCTGCTCTACCCGTCCTGGACGCTATTGCCGATGGTGATCCTCGCCACGGTGGCCACGATCATCGCCAGCCAGGCAGTGATCACCGGCGCGTTCTCGATCTCGGAGCAGGCGATGCACCTCGGCGTGCTGCCCCGCTTCCGGGTGATGCGTACCTCCGAGACCGAGAAGGGCCAGATCTATGTCCCGTTCATCAACTGGCTCCTGCTCTTCGCCGTCATCCTGGTCGTCGTCCTGTTCGAGTCGTCGAGCGCCCTGGCTGCGGCTTACGGACTTGCCGTGACCGGTGACATGGTGATCACATCGTCCCTGCTGTTCATCGTGGCGTGGAAGTTCTGGCGCTGGTCGCCAGCTGTGGCCGCGCTGGTGATTGCGCCGTTCCTCGCTATCGAGCTCGTCTTCCTCGGGGCGAACGCTCTTAAGATCCCGCACGGTGGCTGGTTCCCGCTTCTGGTCGGCACAGGCCTATTCATCCTGATGTGGACTTGGCGCAAGGGCACGCACCTGCTGGCGGAGATCTCGCACCGGGGCCGCCCGCCATTGGCCGAGTTCATGCGCAGGGCCGAGACCAGCCCGGTGCCACGTGTTCCGGGAACCGCCATCTTCCTGACCGGGAACGCTCAGGACGTGCCGGCCGCCCTGCTGCACAACCTGAAGCACAACAAGGTGCTGCATGACCACAACGTGCTCCTGACCGTCGTGACCGAAGAGGTGCCACGCCTGCATGACGAGGGCCGCGTCACGATTGAGAAGCTCTCGGACCGGTTCTCGCGGGTGATGGTGCGGTTCGGCTTCATGGAGCACCCGAACGTGCCCAGGGCGCTGAAGGCAGCCAATTTCGATCTGGAGGACGCCTCGTTCTTCCTGTCACGGCGGGCGCTGCAACCCTCGGCCCAATCAGGCCTGCCGCTCTGGCAGGACTACCTGTTCATTCCAATGGCCCGCGCTGCGAGCGATGTCTCGGACCAGTTCTGCATCCCGGAGGATCAAGCGGTCGAGGTGGGCGCTCGGGTCACGATCTGACCCAGTTGCTGTTGGGACGATTACCCCATCAGGCGGGATCAATGAGGAGCCACGCCATCATAAAAGCCGAGCTGAAACGCTCTTGTGCCACCCCCGTTGATTGAGGATCGGATCGCCGTGAGCGATTGAATCATACGGAGAAGCAGCCATGCGTAGCGAACTGAAGTATGTTTTCGTTGCCGCCGCCCTGGTGTTCCCAACCCTCGCTGTTGCTGAAACTGGCGGCGCAGCAGCCGGTGCCGCAGCCGGTGGCGCGGCGGGTGCGGTTGTTGGTGGTCCGGTTGGGGCAGCCGTGGGTGCCGGCGTCGGTGGTGCGGCTGGTGATGCTGCCTCAGGACCAGACCAGAAGAACATCAAGATTGAACACCGGGATGTCGGCACCACCGGAACGACAGGCTGCTCGACCACAACGCAGCAAAAGACCAATGATGTGACGGGGAGCACAACGACAAAGCAGCAGACCAACTGCTGAGGGTAATTCCTCAAGCGGTGCAGCTATTGTGCCGCCTGCCCCACCGACAAAGCGTGGTCGGTGGGGTGGTGAGTTTCGCGCCTTAAACTGACGATTGGCGCGATTGCGAACGACAGCGCAGGAACAGCGCCTCTCCCGGCGGATCAGCCCATCACCCAGTCTCTCACGGACGACGCACTGCCGCTTGAGGAGTATCTGCTTCCGTAGATCCTCTGAGCTTCAGCCGGCTCGGACTTTGGGTGTAGAGCAGTGTCCCAGGGAGAGTTATCGCAGCCCGAGGAACGACAAGATCGCCAGAATGACGACGATGGCCCCGATAATCCAGATGATGCGGTTCACTGCTGCGCTCCTCCGTCCAATCGCAAGCTCCAACGCTCCCATGCTGCGGGCTGTTCCTCGCTTGGGACTGCCTGGGCCAGAACAAGATTGTGACTTGGCTCAGAACGGTTGCCCCCGTCCGAACAGGCGCAACCAGTTGGATCAGCAAAATAAACAGCTCTAAGAAAGAGGTTACAATCAGCGCCGGTCGTGACCCTCTCAATCCGCAGAAGGTTCCAAGCCAATCAGCGGCTTACCCTCGGTCCATGAACGGGTCTGAGTTCAACGCCGAATGACACCCGGCTCCCCAACCATTCATCCTTCGGGAGGGCGCTGCTGATCCGTCCTTACCCTCGTATGCTCATGCCGCGTACGCTGCCGCCTCCTCAGGCGCAATCCGTCGGACCAGTTGGCTGATCACACCGGCGAGTTGATGCGGACGGTAAGGCGTGCGCAGGCACGGAGCCCCGCTGACCTTCTCGGTGTCCCGCAATCTGAAGGGCATGCGTGAGGTGTAGATCACCTTGAGGTCGGGATCGGACACACGGGCGTCCCTGGCAAGGCAGAGGCCGGCACCAGCCAGCCCGAGATCGGTGTCGATGACCAGAACACTGATGCGCCGGTTCGTGCGAAGCAGATGCCCAGCCTCCTCGACAGTACTGGGAAGGAGCACCTCATAGCCGTAGCCGACCAAGCTGCTGGCGGTTGTCATCCCGGCCAACCGATCACCGGAAACAAGCAGAACGAGAGGCTGTCGGCTCATGAGCATATACCCTGGACGGAGCGCGCGAAGGCACCCTCTGAAACGGAAAGGTTGTTCGGAAATCAGGCCCGCGAATGTGCTGTGATTGGCCTGCTGGGATCATGGTCGGCCAACAGGGTTAACCAGAGGTTAACCACCCCTGCCCTGCAGGAGCTGGACAGCCGGGAAAACGCAGTGGTCGTGTCCGTCTGCCCTCCGGCTGCGTGGTCTCTCCAGGTGCACCGAATGCCTCAAGCCGCTCCTGAGCGGCTTTGAGTGCGGCCTCCTTCCAGACCGGTAGAGTCCGCGCTGGTGGTGGAAATTTGCTGACGCGCCGGGTGATGGGATGAGGTGGTCATTGGGAGGACCGGCTATGGTGGAGTTGCTCGACTGCCCCCAGCTGAAGGAACCCCAATGACCGATGACAGACTACCACTGGCTGAGCTGATGGCGAAGGCCGACGACGGCGACTTTCTGCGCAGTGTCGCCGAAAGCGTGCTCCAGATCCTGATGGAAGCCGATGTCGAGCCCGCCCTCCGGTGTAAATCGGCACCCAAAAGTTGACCCCCTATCAGAACGGGTGCAACTGGCTGAACATGCGAAACAAACCGCTATGACAGAGGGGTCACAGTCGGCGCCGCTCATGACCCTCGCACTCTGAGAAAGACCTCAAGCCGCCGAGAGGCTTACGCGTGACACGTGATAGGGTCGAGGTTCAAAGCCGAATAACACTCGTGGCCACCTTGCCAGCACCGGTGGCAAGCCAAGCGGGACTGGTCCCCTGATTAGGAATGTCGCTTAGGACCAAACTTTCGCCGTCCGGCCGCTCCCGGCCGGCTTCCGGCCGCTCCCATTCGACAGACGACGTCTCTCTGATTTTGGCACGGCCCTTGCCCGACGAGACGCGACGACCGATCCGTCGAGTTCTCGATGAGAAGGAAGGGTTATGAGCACGAATCCGTCGAAGTCCAGGACTGCCCCAGTCATTGCCTGCCACAGCAGCACAGCTGCACGATTGGGAGCCGTTCTGGTGAATCATCCTGCCGATGACCTAGACACGGATGCGTCCGCCGCAGGTGAGACCGACCTGCCAAGCTGTCTCGTCGGCAATTCCGAATTCCAGCATCCAGGGCTTCCGTGATCACCGCACCCTCGACGCAGCCGCCAGAAACGGAACCCAGGAAGTTGGCGGCTTCATCGATGACGAGACGACTTCCAACCGGGCGGGGTGCAGATCCCCAGGTCTCGACGACGGTCGCAACCGCAACGCCCCTGCCAGCGCGCTTCCAGGCTTCGGCCTCCCTCAGGATGTCCGCATCGCTCGTGATCATGTCATCACCCAGTAGATCCTTCCGCGTCGTCAGCGATGCGCGGGTCTTGGCATTCTAACATTACAGATCCTATGGGGGTGGATAGCGGTCCACTCTCTGGCAGAGTGAGGTTGCGATATCCACTCACGCTGGAGACCAACCGATGTCCGTTGAGCCCCGATTTGAGCAAACCGCTATCCGCACCCATCTTGGCGCAATCTTCGTCTCACTGGAACTCAGTCGTTCGGTCTGGCTGATCACGTCCCTGTCGCCCGGGGCCGGGGAGACAATGTCCAAGCACAGCGTGCGCGGCGGCGATGTGGCCGGCCTGCTGACGCGGCTTGCTCAGTTGCAGGAGAAAGCGCGCACTCGAACCGGTCAGCTATTTCCGATCATTGTCATCCAGGAGGCGGGTCTGGATGGGTTCTGGATCCATCGCGTGCTGGAGAGCGAGGGGATCGAGAGCCATGTGGTCGATCCCGCCTCGATTGCGGTCTCGCGCCGCTGCCGGCGGGCCAAGACCGACAAGATCGACGGCGAGGCCCTGGTGCGCACGCTGCTGGCCTACAAGCGTGGGGAGCCGCGGGTGTGTGCGATGGTCCGGGCTCCCACGCCTGAGCAGGAGGATCGGCGCCGCATCAGCCGCGAGCGCAAGACGCTCACGGCCGAGCGCGTTCAGCACGTCAACCGGATCAAGGGCCTGCTGTTCGCGCAGGGGATCGGCGACTATGAGCCCCTGCACCGCGACCGCAGAACACGGCTCGAGGCGCTCACGACCGGTGATGGCCGGCCGCTGCCAGTGCACCTGAAGACCCAGATCAGCCGCGAACTCGATCGGCTGGAGCTGCTGCTGGAACAGATCAAGGCGGTGGAAGCCGAGCGGGACCAGCTGCTTGCCTCTGCCCATGAGGAGGCCGGCGCCGTGCCACCGGGGCGACTGCTTCCCCTGAAAGGCATCGGTCAGGAAGCCGCCGCTGTTCTGTGGGCGGAGGGCCTGTTCCGCACCTTCGCCAATCGCCGGCAGGTGGCGGCCTATGCGGGCCTGGCCCCCACCCCCTGGAAGAGCGGATCGATTGATCGCGAGCAAGGCGTGTCGAAGGCCGGCAACCCACGCCTGCGCACCACCATGATCCAGCTCGCCTGGTTGTGGCTGCGCCATCAGCCCGCCTCAGCCCTGAGCCAGTGGTTCCAGGAGCGTGTCCGGCGCAACGGCGGGCGCCTGAAGAAGCCGATGATCGTGGCGCTGGCCCGCAAACTTCTCGTCGCGCTGTGGAAGTATGTGACCGCTGGGGTGATCATCGAGGGTGCCGTGATGAGGTCTGCGTAAGGCACGGCACGACTGAGTGGATGTGCTTCGCTGGACCCTGATCAGGTCCGGCGGATCCAGGAGGACGGACCGATGTGCAATAGGGCTTGGCATGCCGCACTACAGAAGGGTCCCGTCGCCTGAGCCCTCGTCCGCTGCAAGCGGGATGATGGTGCGGCTGCGTGCGCGCAGCGACCGGATGTGAGTGGGAGCTGGCGCTGGACACGGGCCAGATCATGCAACGGGCTCAGACCTTGGATGT
>NZ_QDGA01000167.1 GCF_003347665.1 Microvirga calopogonii | reverse complement strand
CCAATACCGTTGACTTAAGCTGCCGATGGGGTGTGAAGTGACGAGAGGGAGTGGCTTGCGGAGGGTTCAGTCATGACCCGACCTCCAGCGCGCCTTCCGGACAGCCCACGGATCAGCGATCTCGTCACACTCGGGGTGCTGACGACGACCGTTCCGGCGGCCTTGATTGACGCTGTGCTGGTCGCGACGCAGCGACAGAGCCAGCGGCATCGACAGCTGCCAGCGCCGTTGGTGGTGTACTATGTGATGGCGCTGGCCTTGTATGCACAGGCCTCCTACGGCGAGGTGTTGCGATGCCTGCTGGAGGGGGTGCGGTGGCTCCGCCTGGGCGGGCTCGACGCGCTGGGGGCGACCAAGTCGGCCATCACCCGTGCGCGGATCCGGCTGGGGGTCACGCCCATGCGGGAGCTGTTCCAGCGGGTGGCCCATCCCATTGCGGACCCCGGCACGCCCGGAGCGTGGTACCGTGGTCGCCGGTTGGTCAGTGTGGATGGCACGACCATCGATCTGCCGGATACGCCGGAACTGGAGGCCCAGTTCGGCCGCCCTGCCGCCTCGCGGGGCGCCAGCAGCTTCCCGAAGCTGCGCCTGGTGGGGCTGATTGAAACCGGCACCCATGCCATGTTCGCCGTGGCGGTTGGCCGCTACGACACCAGCGAGGTCCGCTTGACGCCGCGCGTGTTGCAGCACTTGCAGCCGAACATGGTGTGTCTGGCTGATCGGGCCTTCGTCGGCTTTGAGCTGTGGCGCTTGGCGGCAGCGACGGGCGCCGACTTGCTCTGGCGGGTGCGCGTCAACCACAAACTGCCCTGCCACCAGCGCCTTCCCGATGGCTCGTATCTGAGCCGGCTTTACGCCTCGCCCAAGCAGCGTCGACACAATGAGGGGGGACAGGTCGTGCGCGTCATTGACGACCGCCTGGAAGGCATCGCGGACGCGGAGCCCCTCGATCGGCTGGTCACCACGCTCCTCGACCCGGCCGTCGCGCCAGCGACGGAGTTGGCAGCGCTGTATCATGAACGGTGGGAGTGCGAGGGGACCTTCGCCGAATTCAAGGTGAGCCTGCCCGGGCAGCGCCTGATGCTGCGCAGTCGCCGGGCGGATCTGGCCGAACAAGAACTCTATGGCTTTCTGCTCGTCCATCTGGCGTTGCGGCAGCTGATCTATGCCGCCAGCCGAAAGGCCGGGTGCGACCCGGACACGTTGTCCTTCCTCCACACGGTGCGGATTGTCCGGCGGCATCTCCCGTTTTATGCCGCGTTTTCCCCCTCAGCGACAGCATCAGATGCATGAGATGATCCTGATCGAGATCATCGACACACCGGCCGAGCACCGTCGAGGTCGCCACAATCCACGTGTGGTGAAACGTAAGATGAGCAACTTCCCGACCAAGGCGCGGGCTGGGCCGCCCCTGACCGCGCCGATCGTCCGCTCCAGCGCGCTTATCCGGATTGTCGCGCCAATGGTGGAGGACACGGTGCTCCTGTCAACGGCTCTCCCGCAGACTGCTTCCAGACCACCAGGCCAGGCCTGCGGCCGCCCTTCATGGCATCAGCACGTCCGCGACTGGCATGCCAGTCGACTGACACGCACGGCGTACTGCCAATCCCATGATCTGGAGATGTACCGCTTCAACCAGTGGGTCGCCCGGCTGCGCCGGCGTTTGGTCCTATAGCTTAAGTCAACGGTATTGCACCTAGAGCAGGTGTGTCGGCAACCTGCCCCCTTGTAACGCCAAGGCTGGGAGCGCCGTTCCGGATGCGACTTAACCTATGTAGAAGGCGTGGCTGAAGAGTAGGGATCAACTGATCATAAGGCTGCTATCGGGTGCGGGTTTCGTTGAAGATCGTCGCTTTCAGTACCCGATCTGCCCCGATGTCCTCCGGAGTTTCGATACCGAGCAGTTCAGCCAGTCTGGTGCGGGCACGGTTGATCCGGCTCTTGATTGTTCCGATCCGGGTTCCGCAGATTGCCGCCGTCTCCTCGTACGAGAACCCCTGTGCCCCAACCAGCAGGAGGGCCTCACGCTGATCGAGGGGCAATTGGGCTAGGGCAGCCTTGAGGTCCTCTACATCGAGATGCGCGTCTTGCTCGGGAGGGACAGCAAGGCGGGCGGCAATACCGCCATCCGGGTCTTCCACTTCCCGCCGTCGCTTCCGAAACGCGGTGTGAAACTGATTGCGCAGGATCGTGAACAGCCACGCCTGAATGTTGGTCCCAGGCTGAAACTGATCGATGTGAGACAATCCCCGCACCATCGCTTCCTGTACCAAGTCGTCAGCCTGATCGATGTTGCCGGTGAGGGAGATCGCGAACGCTCTCATCGAGGGAATGGACTGGAGCAGGTCGTTGCGAAGGTCCGGGGACAGGGTCATGGCTTCCCCTTGGGGCGAGGCTGATCTAATTGCCTTGCGAGGGCGAGGAGGCGGTCAGGAAGGGGCTCCTCCTCAAGCTTTCCGTACATCGCGCGAAGCTGCTCCCCAAGCTTGTCCCGGATGGCAGGGGAGGTCCGTGGGTCTGTGTGCAGGAGGCCCGCTCGGGATGCTGGCTGGCGCTTGTCGGTCTTGCACATACGTGGGAACTCCTGAGCCAAGCTCCAGTCCCAGAGGCTAAGGCGATCATCATGGCGGGTTCAGAACGATAGGATGTCCGCCTAAACGAGTCCTTAAAGCTCAACCGTGCAGGAGACGCCTTGGGGACGGCTAGACACCCTGACCGCACAATTGCCACAAAATCCCGCTGCGTTGCACACAAGAGACCCTGACCAGGGGCGAGCACATAGGGGCATTCACCGGCATATCCGTACCACCAGCGAGAGTGTTCCAATGCAAGCCATGCCGCCGTCTGATGTCCCAACAGTCACGCTTCCCCTCCCGGCCACCGCCACGTCGGACCAGTGGCTGGATACTCGCGAGCTTCAGACGCTTGGGGAGCGGCTGCGGCTGGCCTATGGACCAGTTGAGGCTCCTCTTCCGGCCCGGCTGGCCGAGCTTGTGGAGCGGCTCGCACGATGCGAGCAGATCAAGCATCAGGTGGGCGGCGGATGAGTTGGCTGGGCTCTGGCTTACTGGGGACCTTTCTTGGCTCAACATGCAAGCCGCTCGTGGGGAAGATCAGTGATTGTTAGAGGCTTGAAGCTGTACGATCATATTGATCCGCCCCCTCGTGCTCCAGGTGCAGATAGTTCGGGTTGAACATCGACAGGTCCGCCAGTCGGTCGAAGTCGAGGATGGTCAGGCGCTTCCCCTTCCAGGCGATCAGCCCCTCAGCGCGAAGGTCCTGGAGCATGCGGTTGGTATGAACAAGGGTCAGCCCCACCGTGTCAGCTAAGTCGGTCTGGGTGACCGGGAACTCAAAGCTCAAACCCTCCGCGAGCCCGACAACCTGCACTCGCACGAACATCTCACAGATCAAATGCGCGACCCGCTCGAAGGCTTTGCGCTGGCCGACATTGACCACCCACTCGCGCGTGATCGCCTCGTCCACCAGCGTGCTCCACCACAGCGCCTGCGCAATGCGCGGGTGACACTCGGTGAGGTCGATCATTGTCTGTGCCGGGATCACTGCCACGGTGGCGGGCGTGAGGGTGCTGATGGAGTGATCCATCCGCTTCAGGACAAAGATACGCTGGTCACACAGATCACCGGGGATGAAGTAGGCCATGATCTGGCGCTGGCCATCGGGCAGCGCCTTGTAGCGGCAGGCCCAGCCACTCGTGATTAGATAGACATCATCTGGAGGTGCGTCCTCTCGGATGAGATCAGTGTGAGCCGCGACAAGTTTTGGTGTTTGAGACAGTCCTTCTAAGGTTCGTTGATCGGCCTCTGGTAGAGTGATGTAGTTGCTGAGCTTGCGGATCAGCGGGTTCATCAAGACAGGGCTCGGATCAGGGCCTCTGTGAGTGGGCTTTGCGGGCGCATGGCTTTCCTCCCTGGATGTGAGGGACAAGATCATCATAGCATAGCTGGCACCTGCCTTCACCAAAAGCGATGACAAGGGATCGAGGAAAGGCACAGATTTCGTCAGCAGTGCAGTCCTCTGGAGAAGACAAGCATAATTACTGCTAAGATTGTTTGTCTACAGATGCTGTCATTTACGGCTTGAGAGCTTTATCCTTGAGTTCTGTCGGTTATCCGACAGACAGACTTCTTGCCCTCTTTTAACTTTTGTTAAATCCTATAGGAAAAGAGGGGAGCAAGCATGGCCGCGCAAGTGATCCCGTATGTCCCTAGTCAGGTGCTTGGGACAATCCAGCAGTCAGATCATCCGGAGCCAACCGTCACGACAGTGTTGGTCTGTGACAGCGCCCTTCTGAGTCTCGGGCTTCAGGACATTCTGCGGGGAACGTCGTTTGCTCCTGCTGTGACAACGTCGTCCGCCGATCCGGCTGTGGTCCAGGATATGGCCTTGGAACCGGCCCTGGTCCTGATCGAAGCCGGTCAGAACACCAGTTACGTGCTTGAGGTGATTAGGCGGGTAAAAGAGCAGGCTCCTCAAGCTCGCCTTGTAGTCTTGGCGGATCGGTTCGACCTTGGCTTCGTGCGGCTGGGACATGCGGCGGGCGTGAACGGCTTCTGTCTGGCAGCCACTGCTCCCCAGGCTCTAATCAAATTGTTCGAACTGGTCATGGTCGGCGAGAGTGTTCTGCCCTTCGCGATCCTTCGCTCGCTCATGGATGCGGCTCCCCAAAAGCAAGGCCAGCCGTTCCAGGACAACCGCATGGCAGAGGCATGCTTGTCTGACCTGAACGCTTGCAAGCTCTCCGCGCGGGAGATGCAAATCCTGAGTTGCCTACGCGAAGGAGCACCCAACAAGCTCATCGCTCGCAAGCTGGAGATCACCGAAGCCACCATCAAGGTCCACGTCAAGGCCATCCTGCGCAAGATCGGGGCCTCTAATCGCACGCAGGCTGCCATGTGGGCCTCGCAGCGCCCGCCGCAGCGCGGGGGAGCGTCCGTGCATGGCTGAGACATTGCCGATGAAGTCTATGGTTGGGATCAGGTCCGTGTCCATTTCCCATCCACACGGTCTGATGAGAAGCTTGCCGAAATGCCTTACCGTGAACGCGCTGTGTCGATCCGATAGGAGCCCCCATGAAGAAGGCGCGAAAGCTCTATGAAAGCTCAAGTGGTGATCGCTGGTTCCTGATTGGGGACCCTTCAGGGTCTGTGTTTGTCCGTCACGAGGCCAATGTGGCTTCGGGAGGGCACGTGGACCATGAGGACATCGTAAGCTTCCTGAGCCGCGGCGAGGGTCCGGAGCAGCAAGAATTGCTGCGCCTGATCGGAACCCTTGTCGAGGAGCAACCCGCCCACGTGTGATCCGTTGCGGCAGATGGGCTTAAACAGCCGACGACAAGCAGGTCAGTCCCACGGCTTGCTCCTACTCAATTCCCATCTTCTTCCGGAAGTGACTCGATTCCCCTTATGCCCCAGGCTCGTTGACCAGCCTGCCGTTCCAGGGCCTCGACCTGCCGAAGAAGCTGTGTCGCGAGGGTCGCTTCACGCCGGAAGCCCTCATCACCAGGGTCACCGCCCAAACGCGTATGCATGTCCCGCACCCGCGCTTCGAGGGCGCGCCTGAGAACGCCAGATTGCTCTCGATCCAGGTCAAGCAGCATATGCGTCTGGCCCCGTGCTCTGGGTGGCGATCAGCCTAGAGCAAAACGGTGGCAGCCCACCAGCACAAGCCGATGGCGACCACAACGGCTGTCCAATTCAGAATACGAGCGAACAGTCCACGTGCCGAAGCGATCCCACGACCGCTCGGTGTCGGACGCATGTCTACGGGCATGACACACCCCTCACCGGGGCCGGAACCTCACGAGAGGCTCGGCTCTGTTTTCAGCGCCCTGATCCGGTACTGGCGCTCATGCAAGGTCTCGGGCAGCACTTGAACGATCACGTAGGTGCTGGGATTGGCTCCCCTGGGGTGGGCTGGGAGAACCGTCTGGCCGACCTGGAACTTGTGCGTCATGGGACACCTCGCCTCGAAAACCCCACTGGTACTCGAATCTGCACTGGACCTACGATGACGACTGGACGCTGGTCGAAGCTCTCATAGAGGCGTGAAGCCGCACAAATGCTCTGCGGCAAGACCAGCATTCAGTTGACGGCCACGGTTGCACTTTTCTTAACCTATGTAAACATTTTCGCGGAAACTGGGCCTCCTGCTGCGAGTTGTTTCCAACGACCAGATGAACAGTTCCAAGGGTTTGGGGCAGCCGGATGATCGTGATGGCTGCGGGCACACCAGACGATGGCGAGCCTGATGCTAGCACTACTTTGGCACTTTCATCAGTGAACCTAGGGTGAAGCGGGCACGGCAGAAGGGACATCGGAGGCGCATGGCATGCGCCAGATGATCAAGCAGCATGCGCCGAACGGCCGGCAGCGTCGGTTGTGGCGGTGGTCCGCCGGCTTTTCTTTTTTCCCCCTGTGGCGGCCTGCAGCCGCAGATGCTGCAAGAACAAATACGCGATCAGCGTCAGCAGCGCGTGTCGGTGCAGCCCGCGCCACGAGCGGCCCTCGAAGTGATCGAGCCCGAGCTCTTCCTTGAGCTGCTGGTGCGCCTGCTCGCACACCCACCGGGCTTTGATGAGAGAAGCCAATTGCTTCAGCGTCGTGTCGGGCGGCAGGTTGGACAGGTAGTATTTGCGCTCGCCTGAGGGGCGATGCTCGCCCACGAGCCACACCTCGTCGCCGGGCAGATGCTGACCGGTCCGTCCCTGAAGACGCACCTCAGGCCCATCAGCCACCCGCACGCGCACGGCTGCGAACTTCGCCTTCAGCGGACCCTTGGTGCCGCGCCGCCAGGTGACCTGACGCCAGGAGGCGGTGGCCAGCATGGCTTCGGCCGCGATCGCCTCCTGATCTGGGATGAGCCGCGTGCGGGGTCGGCCGCGCGAGGGCGGGGGCGTGATCATCTGCACGTCCGCCGTGTAGACCTTCTGAATGCGCGGAATGCCCACCGCCCACAGCAGCCCTAAGGCTGAGAGTGCCTGCCGGAAGGGCCCGCTGATGCCATAGCCGGCATCGGCCAGCACCGCCCCGAAGCTTACGCCGGCTTGCAGCAGACGTTTGAGTTCCTCCAGGGCGATCTCCGGCTTGGTGCGCTGCGTCCAGAACGCCTCGGGCACGCCCGCCTGCTGCAGGCGCTCGGGATCCTGGATCCAGGTGTCGGGCAGAAACAGCCGCAAAACGATCGGGACCGGCACCTCACCCTTGGCGAGGGTGAGCGACACCAGGCTCTGACAATTGGCCTGCTTGCCCACCACTCCGGCATATTGCGAGGCGACACCCACGGAGTGCGTGCCTTTCTTGAGCAGCGCCGTGTCGTCGATCACCAGGATCGCGTCTGGCCCGCCAACGAGCCGGGTGGCCTGAGCCAGGAGTTCGGCCTCGAGCGGCGCCTCGTCCCACGGGCCCACGGCCACGAAGTGATGCAGCTGGTCATAGTCGGCGGGCGCCACCCGGGCGGCCATCGGCTGCAGGCTCTTGCGCTCACCTGGCCCGATCAGGCCCGCCACATAGAGCGGGCACATGCGCCGGCGAGCCGGATGGTGAAGAGGGGTGAGGAAGGGTTCGAGCCAGGACTGAAGTTCGTGTTCCCACGCCACTGAGGTGCTCATGACAACCTCCTGCGGACCATCCTTCCGAGAAGACGTCGGCAGGCCTCGCCTGGTTCCTCATGCCTGCCAAAGTAGTG
>NZ_QDGA01000166.1 GCF_003347665.1 Microvirga calopogonii | reverse complement strand
ACATACTGGTCGCATCGGGTTGAGCGCTGCTGCTTCGGAGCCTCCGCACATTGAGTGTAGGCCTGCCGAAGAGCCGGTGGCGGATCGAACGATTCAAAGACCTCCTGGGCGGGCGTTCGAGTGAGCTTTTCATGGGCAAGAATAAGGCCGGCCGGACCCGCGAGGATGAGGATCGCTATGAAGCCGTGATGGATCTTTCGCATCGGCTTACGTCGGGCCTTTATGGTTAAGACGGAGTTAACCTATTCCCCATGACATAGACGCGTGTAACTGCATAGCATAGCGGACTATGCCGAGCCTAAGGATGCGAATTGATGACAGAGCGCTCCGAGCGAGAGGACGATCAACCTGAAACAGATGCAAAGGCCAGCACACCGCAGCTGGATCGACTGGAGCAGCTGGCCAATGCCGCTGCCACTGCCGCCCAAGCAAAGCAGTGGCGCGCACGCAAGAACGGTATCAATCAAGAGGAGGAAGCATCGGAGGTCCGCGACCTCAGTAACAACGCTGAGGCCCGGGCTCGGGCAGAGGAAGCGATGCGGCAGATGATGGCAAAGCCACAGTCCAAACGACGTGGATATTGAGATCTGAGCCTTACTTTAAACATTGATTCTGACATTTGGACGATCCGAGCGGGATTAAGGAAGTGTTCAGCCCTTGCTGGCCATGGTCTCGCCCCCTTTGCCCCTACAGCTGACAGCGAGGCACAGTTTAGGAGTTGAACCGCGCCGGATTTTCCGGAGGCTAGTTGGCTTGGATTCTATGCGGCCATCGGCGTGAGCTCAAGCTGGGCATGATAAGCGGCTTCCGCCTCGGCGGGCGGAATGCTGCCGATGGGCTCGAGCAGGCGCCGGTTGTTGAACCAGTCGACCCACTCGAGGGTGGCAAACTCGACGGCCTCAAACGAGCGCCACGGACCGCACCGATGGATCACCTCGGTCTTAACAGGCCGATGACGGTTTCCGCCAAGGCATTGTCGTACGCGTCGCCGACACTGCCGACGGATGGCTCAATCCCCGCCTCGGCGAGGCGCTCGGTGTACTTCAGTGACACGTCTTGAACTCCCCTGTCGGAGTGGTGAATGAGGTTGGCTCGCCAGGGCTGCCGGTCATGGAGAGCTTGCTCGAGAGCATCGAGCACGAACTCGGCCCGGGCCGAACGCGACACCCGCCAACCCACGATCCTGCGAGCGAAGGCGTCGATCACGAAGGCCACAGAGACAAAGCCCGACCAGGTCGCCACATCGGTGAAGTCACTCACCCACAAGGCGTTCGGCCGCGGCGCCTTGAACTGCCGGTTGACCCGATCGCGCGGGCAAGGGGCGGCAGCGTCGCTGACGGTGGTCCTAATGCTTCTGCCGCGCACCACCCCTTGGAGGCCCAACTGCCGCATCAGCCGGGCGACCGTGCAGCGCGCCACCTCGATGCCCTCGCGCGGCAGCTGGCGCCAGACCTTGCGCACGCCAGAGACGCCGAAGTTGGCCGCGAAGACCCGGCGGATCTCCTGGCTGAGGTCGGCGTCCCGGCGCTCCCGGGCCGGTCGGCGGTCGGGATGGGCCTTGCGGGCGGCGTGCTCATGGTAGGTCGACGGGGCGATCGGCAGCACACGGCAGATCGGCTCGACCCCGTAAACCTCACGATGCTCGTCGATGAACGCCTTCATGGCTTGAAGCGGCGGTCGAGCTCCGCCTGGGCAAAATACGCGCTGGCCTTGCGCAGGATCTCGTTGGCACGGGGGTGTTCGCTTCGTCATGGCTCCATCCGGTCAGGAGTTGGAGCCTCCGGGAATCCCGGTGCGGTTCACAACAGGCCGACCCCGAGATCCGCGGCAATCGCGCGCCGGCTGCGGCCGCTGGTCAGGGCGAGCCGCACCGCCTCATCCCGAAACTCTCTCGTAAAGCGTGTGTGGGGCATGGAGATCCTCCTGCTTCATCAGCGGCTCTCCAGCTTTTCGGAGCAAGTCCAGCCCGCCTGTACGCAGTGGTGCGTCTGCACGGCAATCTGTTCCAGCCATCGTTCAAGCTACAGGAGAAGACGCGGATCGGAGCTCGTGTGATCAAGCGCTATCATGCGCCGGTTTCGCCTGCCGCCCGCGTGCTGGCTCATCCCGGTGTGAGCGAGGCAGACAAAGAGCGGCTACGGGATCTGATAGAAGCATCGGATCCGGTGATGCTGTTCACCGGGATTCGTGTGGCCCAGGAAGAGCTCGGGAAGCGGGTTGATCGTCGTGGCCTGAACAGCACGCCTGAGGAACCGGTCGCCATTGATCTTCAGCGCTTCGCGGCGAGCTTGAAGACGGCCTGGCGGGCCGGCGAGACGCGACCGACGCACCGACGGCCGTATCGGCGCACCAAGCCATATCCGAAGCGGCCGAGCATGTTTGAGCCGTATGAGTCTCAGATCAAAGCGTGGCTTGAGGCCGAGCCCGCGATCCCGGCGGCAACGGTGCTCCAGCGTCTCATGGATGTTGATCCGTCGCACTTCCGGACGAGGAGCCTGAGGATGGTGCAACGGGTCGTGAAGGCTTGGCGGGCTGACGTGATGGGACGGATCATCCTCGACGGAGACTGGATCAAGCGGGCGCACGCCAACCCTTCAGCCACCCGAAGGAGAGATCGTTCGTTCCATCACAGCGCCCGGTAACATTCTTCGGTGAGGCAACAGGTACAGTCACTTCTACAAGTCGGCACTGACTTGGACTTTGCATCGCATCGATGCCTTCCTGATCCGCTGGGCCTGCAACAAATTCAAACGGTTGCGCCGGCGGCGCCAATGGCCGAACATCGGGAGCCGTATGACGCGAGAGTGTGCGCCGTGCAAAACGGCGAGTCGAATCCTCATCCAAGATGAGAGGAGCCGGGAGAAGTGCTTCTGGGTCAACCACCTGACCGGATGGCGAAAGCCTTACGGGACAAGAGCATGGTGGTAAAACGGGGGCTGGGCGAACATGCCAGACCCAACGCCCCGCAAGGCCCGCGCGATAAGGTCAAGGCTGGATTGCTTGAACCCTAGTCACCAGCGATGGAACCGCACATCCCGCGCCACGGCATGTCAGGGCACGGTCGGCAGGATAGGACGGTTTACGTTTCGCGGCCTGAAACTCCCCCTGCCGAACGACGGCCAATGAGGCTGTTCAAGGGGACGAACGGAGGACCTAAGTCGCGCTAACACGTTCGACTCGTACGAACACGGGATCGCCTTCGGGCCGCGAGGCCCATGGCGACGGAGCGGTCGTAGTAGTCGGAGGACGGGAAAGCCGTCCACAGGGCGAAGGACCGCAGGTGTCTGACAGTCCTGCATGTAAGGTAGCCGGGATGGCAAGCGCCGAAATATTACGGACCGTCTATTCCGATTGTTCCGACAACGGAGGAAAAGGACACTGGAAAGCCGGACGAGATCGAAAGACTCATATCCGGTTTGGAGAGGGTTGCGCCTTGCAAGCGCGTTGAAGTCTGCCGTCTGAGCTGGCGGCCGCGGCAAAGCCTAGCGAGCAGCCGCGAACCGAGTCTTGCGTGGCGTCCGGTAACGGCCGTTGCGAAGCGTAGACAGGGAGGTTGTAGGCCGGAATGAAGTGAACGGGAATATAGCCCCGAAATCGAACGTGATCGGAGTAGCCGACCCTGTCTCTCTAAGGGGAAGGCGGAATCGAAGGCCGCGCTTTCGCTAGCGGTCTGAGGTGCTCTCGGGGTTCGTACCGCCAGCATGCAACCGAAGGCATTGACGTAAACAAGGGAGATCCATCCGGTTCAAGCGCAAGCTTGTAGGACCTGCCAAGCCGATGAGGTGAGAAGGGCCTGATGACTGGGTGGAAGTCAGACTGACTGATAGTACTCCGAGGACGGGAGAGCCGGCCACATGGGGAAGCGGTCAGCGGCAGGTGAAATGGTCTTGGGCAACATGGGCTCCATTCAACGGGAGTCACAGCCTTCTCTTCAAAGAGAAGATGAGCTGACCATGGAAACGGAACTTGAACGTATAGCAGCGAAAGCTCGGTGTGAGCCGAAACTCCGCTTTACGTCGCTTGCCCATCATATCACGCCCGACCGGGTGCAGAGGAATCTGTTGAGGATTCCGCAGCGCTCGGCCGCCGGGGTGGATGGTCAGACGGCGACGGCGGCGAAGGAGAGCTTTGGGGAGTGGATCGAGCCGATGCTCCAATCCATTCACCGCCAAGGATATCGCGCGCCGGCAGTCCGGCGCGTTTACATCCCCAAGCCCGGAAAGACGGAGAAGCGCCCCCTGGGCGTGCCAACGATCTCGGACCGGGCCCTCCAGCGCAGTGCAGCCGAGGTGCTGTCCGCTATCTACGAGCAGGACTTCTTGCCCTGTTCGTTTGGCGGGCGGCCTGGGCTGAGTGCTCATCATGCCCTGGCGACCCTCACCGAGGTCATCGCAGGCGGCAAGATCAGTTGGGTGCTGGAGGCGGACCTGAAGAACTTTTTCGGGAGCCTGTCCCATGAATGGATGCTCCGGTTCGTCGAACATCGCGTCGGGGATCCGCGCCTGATCAGCTTGATCTGGCGCTGGTTGAAGGCGGGCGTCATGGAAGATGGAGCGGTCCATCCAAGCGACGAAGGAACTCCACAAGGTGGGTCGATCAGTGTGCTGTTGAGCAACCTCTACCTGCACTATGTGCTTGACCTCTGGTTCGAGCGCGGTGAGGGTCCGGTTGCGGGGCGAAGCCCGGCTGGTGCGCTACATCGACGATTTTGTGATCTGCTTCCAAGATCGCGAGGATGCGCTGCGTGTCGCAGACGCCCTGCGTCACCGGTTGGGGAAGTTCAGCCTCACCTTGGAGCCGACCAAGACCAAGTTGGTTGAGTTTGGCCGGTTCGCGCAGCGACATGCGGACAAGCGCGGCAGGAACCGCCCGGAAACGATCTGCTTTCTGGGCCTGACGCTGTACTGCACGCGTAACCGAAAAGGCAACTTCAAGGTTGGGATGCGCACCGAGAAATCTCGGCTCAAGCGCAGCCTTCTGTCTCTGGGGAGCTGATGCGGCGAGTCCGGCATGATGCTATCAGTGATCAGGTCGCGGACATAAACCGCGTCCTGCGCGGCCACTATGCCTATTACGGCGTCCCGGGAAATCTCCGGTCGCTGATCAAGGTGTACTAGGGCGTGGAGCGTTACTGGCGCAGAATGCTGGGCAGCCGCAGCCGTGATAGCGGGCGCCTCAGTTGGAGCACTTTCAACCAGATCAAAGAACGGAACCCGCTCCTGCGACCCAAACTGCGGCTCCCACATCGGGAACTGCAGGCACTTGCAGTGCTGTGAACCAACTGCCGAAGAGCGTGGTGCGGTAGCTCCGCACGCCACGTTCTGTGGGAACCGGGGCGGGTGACTGCCTCCGGTGACCCGGTGAAAGGTTGTAAGGCCCTACCCACCCTACAAAGCGGCGTCACCACCAAGATGGCCCAGACCCATGCCCGAGCCCCACGCGGGCAGCGCGCCTATGGCTCGATCCCGCTCGGCTCGTGGCAGCGGCTGACGTTGTTGGGGGCGCTCGCCTGTGAGGGCCTGATTGCCACGATGAGCATCGAGGCCTCGAGCTCGACGCCCGTGCTGCTGGCCTATCTCGAACAGGTGCTGGTGCCGGCTCTCAAACGCACCAAGCCGGATGCCATTCTGGTGATGGATAACCTGCGCCCGCATCACGCCACAGAAGTGCGGGACCTGCTCGATCAGGCTGGGATTGGACTGCTGTACCTCCCGCGCTATTCCCCGGAGTTCAACCCGATTGAGCAGGCCTGGGCCAAGATGAAAGAGCGGCTCAAGGCCAAAGCGCCCCGCAGCCTGGAGGCGCTCGAGGCAGAACTCAAACCGGCTCTCGGGTCCATCACGGCCCAAAATGCCAGAGGCTGGATCAGGCACGCCGGCTATGCCCTACACTGAGACCGAAAGCGCTTTCGGGATTCATGAAGCAGTCCGTGGCATCACTTGCACATCATCAAGGTGGTGCAAGTGTCAGCCGAGCTGGAAATCCCGAATTATGCGGACGAGGACATTTCCGATCCTCGTGAAGTCCTCACGCTGTATGAAAGGCATCGGGGCTTCGCATGGATTCTTCTCGGTTTGGCGAGTTCAAATCCGTTCGAAAAGTACGGCGTGGACCATCTGTTCGAAGGGCGGGCTCACCTAACCCGATTAATTCACGGCGACCCTTCTGAGGTTGGCTTTGCGAGCCTTACTGGTAGCTTTGACGGGCTTTCAGGCATGTCTTCACCACCTCCAAGGATTCGGCTTGGCGGATGAGAGCGGCGGGTTTGCAGGTGGACGGGACAGGGCTCGGGTCAGGGGCGTGTGCGCCCCATTGATCAGGTGACGAGGCGCGGCAGACGGCCGAGAACCACGCGCAGGATCGTCTGGTCAGGACAGGCGCTCGGCAAGTGCAGCTGGATCTGGGTCTTCCGTTCAACCACCCGGGCGGCGATCTTGATCAGGCGCAGCCGCAAGGTGTCGAATTGCGCGATGCGCCAGAGCGAGCGCTTCGGCATCCTCGCCCGCAGGACCCACATCAGCCAATAGGCGCCGGCATGCAGGAACAGCCGGAATTGGTTCGCCGTCGCTCGGGAGCAGGACGTGCGGTCGGCCGCCAGGTGGGCTTTCCAGGCCTTGATGTGGTTTTCCGCCGTGCCGCGCCGACAGTAGATCCGCTCATAGAGCGTTCTGGCTTTGCCGCCAGTGAGATTGGTGACGATGAACCGCGTGTCGCTGCCCTGCGCGCCCGCTTCGACACGAGCGATGATGCGCTCGACCCGGCTCCAGCTTGCAGCACCGTCGAAGAACTCCGTGAAGCGCCGCACCTTGCCTTTCCGAGGAGCCGCGGCAAAGCGCGCCTTGGCGCTCGCCTCCAGACCCGCAACGTGCCGGCGCAGGGTCGAGGTTGAGGCCACTCCGAGGATGAAGTCAACGCCGTTGGCTCGGCACCAATCGATCACCAGCGGACCGCAGTAATGGCTGTCAGCCCGGATCAGGATGCGGGTGGTGGGCCAGTGGGTTCGGATCGCCCGGATGAGCCGGCGCAGATGAGCCCGGATCTCGCTGCCCTTGGGCCGACGGGCCGGCCGCAGCACGGCCGTGATGAAGCGGCCCTCACCGTCGAACACGACTATGGGCTGAAAGCCGTATTCGTCGTAATGGGCATTGAACAGCCGCAGCTGCTGGTCGCCGTGAACGGCATCGAAAGTGTCGTCGAGGTCGAGCACGATCTGCTTCGGCACCTGTCCGAACGAAGCGCAGTACAGATCGATCATCGTGCGTCCCATACGCAGCAGCGACCGCGCATCGGGCATATTCTCCAGGCGCGAGAGCGTCGGCTGTGAGGCGAGATGGCGATCCGATGGCAGCACGTCCTGCGCCATCTTGAAGATCGGGTCGGAGCGCAGGCTGATGGCGTCGTTGCAATCCTCATAACCGGCAGCGATCATCAACAGCCGGAAGCGGATCAGATCGGCCAGGCGATGAATGACCTGATCCTGAGAGCGTGGGTCATCGATGCACGCGGCGAGCCGCTCGGCGACACCCAAACGCTTCTCCACCTCGCGCAGGGCGAGAACTCCGGCGTCGGAGGACAGCAGGCCGCCGTCGAACCGAGCCAGTACGGTTTTGCCGGTAACAGGTGACAGGCCCGGTAGTGGAAGCGTAGAGTGGTTCATGGCGGGTGGGTTCTCCCAGAAATGACGCGGATCGGCTTCGACAACCAAATCCTAAGTCATCTCAGGGGCTTGAGCTACACCCGCCAACCCTCCATGAATTTTCCGGGCTAG
>NZ_QDGA01000165.1 GCF_003347665.1 Microvirga calopogonii | reverse complement strand
CCGTTCTTATGCATCGGAAGAGGGATGAGGGCTGGCGGATGTAGCTTAAGCACTTGAAGCAGCGTAGGATTTGGTTGCTGAAGCCGATCCTGCTCTCCGTTCGAGGCTGCCACACCCGCCATGCCGGACGATACACCTGCCACCTTCCCGTTTCCAGCCGTGTCCCGCAAGAAGATCACCGCCGCGTTCGACGGCGGGCGCTTGTCGTCCGACGGCGGCGTCATGCTTCTGGCCCAGGCCGAGCGCCGCCTTGGCATCGCCGAGCGGCTCGCCGGCTTCATCCCGGATCGGCGCGATCCCGTCCGCGTGACGCACGCGATCACAGACATGCTCCGCGCCCGCATCTTCGCCATCGCGTGTGGCTATGAGGACTGCAATGACTTCGGCCCGCTGCGCGCCGATCCGGCGTTCAAGCTCGCCTGCGGGCACCTGCCGGAGACTGGAGCGGATCTGGCCTCGCAGCCGACCCTCTCGCGGCTGGAGAATGCGCCGACGATCCGCGATGCGATCCGGTTGACCTATGCTCTGGTCGATCAGTGGATGGACAGCTATGTCACGCCCCCTGACGGAGTGGTGCTGGACATCGACGACACCTGCGACGTGGTGCATAGGCACCAGCAACTGTCCTTGTTCAACGCGCACTATGACGAGCGCTGCTTTCTGCCGATCCATGTCTATGACAGCACCGGCCGCCCGGTGGCGATCGTGCTGCGGCCGGGCAAGACGCCCTCCGGCCGTGAGGTGCGGGCTTACTTGCGACGCCTCGTGCGCCGCATCCGCACACGTTGGCCTCTCACGCAGATCACGATCCGCGGCGACAGTCACTATGCCCGCCCCGAGGCCATGGACTTCTGCGAGCAGAACGGCGTCAGCTATCTGTTCGGGCTGGCCGGCACCCGGCCGCTCACCGCCAAAGTCCAGAACGAGGCGGATGCGGTGCGCACCCAGCGGGCGGTGGACGACTGCGAGGTCGTGCGTGGCTTTGCCGAGACGACACACCGGGCCAAGAGTTGGTCGTGCGAGCGTCGCGCGATCGCCCGCATCGAAGCCACCCGCCTGGGGCTCGACATCCGCTGTGTGGTCACCAACCTGATCGGGACCAGCGCGCGGGTCATCTATGAGAGCCTATATTGTGCCAGGGGCCAAGCCGAGAACTGGATCAAGTTCCACAAGGCGCACCTCGCGTCCGACCGAACCTCGTGCCGGCGCGCGGTGGCCAACCAAGTTCGGCTGGTGCTGCACACGGCCGCCTACTGGCTGATGCTGGCGGTGCGGGAGGCGATCCCGGCTGCACGCGATCTCGCCCGGGCTGAGTTCGCCACGCTGCGGTTGCGCCTGCTCAAGATCGCCGTGCGGGTGCAGGAAACGGCGAGCCGCATCCGACTGGCCTTCGCCTCCGGCTGCCCGGACGCTGACCTCTTCCGCGCCGTAGCGGCGACACTCCTGCCCAGCCCGCGAGCAGCCTCGCCCTGAGAGACGGGGCCGCCATCGCCCTGATCGCTCTATCCTGCCCCTGCCAACGCGTTCCCCACGTGCCAGACCTCGCTGCGGTGAAAGAGACGCAACGGATTGGCTCGCCTCGCCGCAAATCAGGTCAATGCAGCAAACTCTGGTGAATAGGAATGGTTAGCCGTCTCAACGGCTTCGAGTAGTGAGGCGTCTTCAGTTCCAAGAGTAAAAATACCTGGAATATGGGAGTGGAGGTTGGCTTCAACAAAATCTTGATTATAGACTAAGCAGTTAATGGGCATCATTCCTGCCCATTTTACTTCGCAGTCCGTGAATTTTGAGCTATCAGCAAGTAGCCGAGAGATTGTAGTCTTGCCGGAGCCATTAGCTCCATACAGATAGTTTACTGCTTTGAAAGCCTGAAGAGACTGACCTTTCACGTCGTAGGTTGCGACGTTTCGAACGTTTATCCCCTCAATCATGCTAAGCCCCCGGCATTCTTAGTCACTATTATTGTTCTAAGAAGATCGTCCGCCTCTTACGAGGCGGACGATAGAGATGCTAATGGTTGTATGGGCCTGGGTTCAGCTGCAACCCGTCGTGCTGCCGCAGGTATCGCACTTCAAGCATGTCCCGTTCCGCACCAGCGTGAAGTTCGCGCATTCGGGGCAGGCTTCGCCCACATAGCCCTTCATCTTGGCCTCGGCGCGCCGGTCGGCGACCGACGGGGCGGGGGCTGCGAAGGCGAGCCTGGACATTTCGGCTTCGCCGACCTTCTCCTCCACCTGCACGGCGGGCTGGGCGAGTTCGCCCTTGAGGGCGTTCGCGCCGGCCGTCAGGCCGCCGATGCGCTGCGGCTGGCTGGCCCCGCCGGGGATCAGCATGAGGCGGTCGACGGAGCCGCGGGTGAAGCCGCGGGACACGACGGCCGTGGCAGGAGCGGGCTCCGGCGCCTTCGACTGGGCTTCACCCTGGCCGATGGTGGTGGGGCCTGCTTCCGACGGGTCCACGTGGGCGAGGTCGTTGCGGGAGAGATACGAGACCGCGAGCTCGCGGAACACGTAGTCGAGGATCGAGGTCGCGGACTTGATGCGCTCGTTGCCCTGGACGAAGCCGGCCGGCTCGAAGCGCGTGAAGGTGAAGGCCTCCACGTATTCCTCCAGCGGCACGCCGTATTGCAGCCCGAGCGAGATCGCGATGGCGAAGTTGTTCATCATGGCCCGGAAGGCGGCGCCTTCCTTGTGCATGTCGATGAAGATCTCGCCGAGGCGTCCGTCGTCGTATTCGCCCGTGCGCAGGTACACCTTGTGGCCGCCGACGACGGCCTTCTGCGTGTAACCCTTGCGGCGGTCGGGCATCTTCTCGCGGTCGCGCAGGGCCACCACGCGCTCGACGATCTTCTCCACGATCTTTTCCGACACGTGGGCGGCTTTTGCGGCGGCCGGCATGGCGGCGACCGTCTCGGCGGCGTCCTCCGCATCCTCGTCCTCATCGGCGATGAGGGCGGAGTTCAGCGGCTGCGAGAGCTTGGAGCCGTCGCGGTAGAGGGCGTTCGCCTTGAGCGCCAGCTTCCAGGACAGCATGTAGGCGTTCTTGCAATCCTCGACGGTGGCGTCGTTGGGCATGTTGATCGTCTTGGAGATCGCGCCCGAGATGAAGGGCTGCGAGGCCGCCATCATGCGGATGTGGCTCTCGACCGAGAGATAGCGCTTGCCGATCTTGCCACAGGGATTGGCGCAATCGAACACCGCGTAGTGCTCGGTCTTGAGGTGCGGCGCGCCTTCCAGCGTCATCGCTCCGCAGATGTGGATGTTCGCGGCCTCGATGTCGGCCTTCGAGAAGCTTAAGTAAGAGAGCAGGTCGAAGGACGGATCGTTGAGCTTTTCCGCCGGCACTTTGAGCGTGCCGGTGAGGAAGTCCTCGCCGAGGGTCCAGCGGTTGAAGACGAACTTGATGTCGAAGGCTGAACGCAAGCCCTTCTCCACCGCGTCGATCTTCTCGTCCGTGAAGCCCTTCGCACGGAGCGAGCCGGGGTTGATGGCGGGCGCCTGCTTCATGGAGCCGTGGCCGACCGCATAGGCCTCGATCTCGGCGATCTCCGATTCGCGATAGCCCAAGGTCCGCAGCGCGTCGGGAACGGCCCGGTTGATGATCTTGAAGTAGCCGCCGCCGGCGAGCTTCTTGAACTTCACGAGCGCGAAGTCGGGCTCGATGCCGGTGGTGTCGCAATCCATCACGAGGCCGATCGTGCCGGTGGGCGCGATCACGGTGGCCTGCGCGTTGCGGTAGCCGTTCGTCTCGCCGAGTTCCAGGGCGCGGTCCCAGGCGGCCTTCGCATGGGCGACGAGATCGGCGTCCGGGCAGGAGGCGTGATCGAGCGGGACCGGATTGACGGCAAGGCTCTCATAGCCTTCCGCCTGCCCATGCGCCGCGCGGCGGTGGTTGCGGATCACGCGCAGCATGTGCTTCGCGTTGGCCTTGTAGTTCGGGAACGGCCCGAGCTCGCCCGCCATCTCGGCGGAGGTCGCATAGGACACGCCGGTCATGATCGCCGTGATCGCGCCGCCGAGGGCACGGCCCGCGTCGGAGTCGTAAGGAAGGCCCATGGTCATGAGCAGGCCGCCGATATTGGCGAAGCCGAGGCCGAGCGTGCGGTACTCGTAGGAGAGCTGCGCGATCTCCTTCGAGGGGAACTGCGCCATCATCACCGAGATTTCGAGCACCACGGTCCACAGGCGGCAGGCATGTTCGAACGAGCCGGCGTCGAACTTGTGGTTCTGGCGGTCGAAGAACTGCAGCAGGTTCGCGGAAGCGAGATTGCACGCCGTGTCGTCCAGGAACATGTATTCCGAGCACGGGTTCGACGCCCGGATGCGGCCACCGGCGGGGCTGGTGTGCCAGTCGTTCATGGTGGTGTTGAAGTGCAGGCCGGGATCCGCCGACGCCCAGGCGGCGTGGCCGATCTGCTCCCACAGGTCGCGGGCCTTCAGGGTCTTCAGGACCTTGCCGTCCTTGCGGGCCTTGAGGTGCCAGTCCGCGTCATTTTCCACCGCGCGCAAAAAGTCGTCGGTGAGCGAGACGGAGTTGTTGGAGTTCTGGCCCGAGACCGTGAGGTAGGCGTCCGAATCCCAATCCGTGTCGTAGATCGGGAAGTCGATGTCGGTGTAGCCCTGCTTGGCGAACTGGATGACGCGCTTGATGTAGTTGTCCGGGATCATGACCCGGCGCGCGAGCTTGATTTCCTTCTTCAGGGCCGGGTTCTTCTCCGGATCGAAGCAGGCATCGCCCTCGGCCTCGCAGTTCACGCAGGCCTTCATGATGGCCTTGAGGTGCTTGTTGCCGAGCTTGGAGCCGGTCACGAGGGCTGCGACCTTCTGCTCCTCCTTCACCTTCCAGTCGATGTAGCTCTCGATGTCCGGGTGATCGACGTCGACCACGACCATCTTGGCCGCGCGGCGCGTGGTGCCGCCCGACTTGATCGCGCCGGCCGCCCGGTCGCCGATCTTGAGGAAGCTCATGAGGCCCGACGAGCGGCCGCCGCCGGAGAGCTTTTCACCCTCGCCGCGCAGCTTCGAGAAGTTGGAGCCGGTGCCGGAGCCGTACTTGAACAGACGCGCCTCGCGGACCCACAGGTCCATGATGCCGCCCTCGTTCACCAGATCGTCCTCGACGCCCTGGATGAAGCAGGCATGCGGCTGCGGGTGCTCGTAGGCCGACTTGGACTTGGTCAGCTTGCCGGTCTTGTAATCCACGTAATAGTGGCCCTGGCCGGGACCGTCGATGCCGTAGGCCCAGTGCAGGCCGGTGTTGAACCATTGCGGGGAGTTGGGCGCCACCATCTGGTTGGCGAGCATGTAGCGCAGCTCGTCGTAGAAGGCCTGGGCGTCTTCCTCGGAGGAGAAGTAGCCGCCCTTCCAGCCCCAATAGGTCCAGCAGCCGGCGAGGCGGTCGAAGACCTGCTTGGAGGAAATCTCGGAGCCGAATCGCTGGTCTTCCGGCAGGGAGGCGAGGGCGGCCTCGTCGGCCACGGAGCGCCACAGCCAGGAGGGAACGTCGTTCTCCTCCACCTTCTTCAGGCGGGCCGGCACGCCCGCTTTACGGAAATACTTCTGGGCCAGCACGTCGGACGCGACCTGGCTCCAGGTCTCAGGCACCTCGATGTTCTCGAGCTTGAAGACGACGGAGCCATCCGGGTTGCGGATCTCGCTCGTGGCGAGCCGGAAGGCGAGGGAGGAATAAGGCGACTGGCCGGTTTTCGTATAACGCCGCTCGATCCGCATAGTGATTTTCCCAAGTATGGAGACAAAAAGTCTCCTGGCCGCGATTTTGCCCCGCAGCTCATCAGCCCAAATTTTTGTTCGACGCCCCAACGATCCGTTTTGCGGACCGCCACACGCAACCGCCCGAGTTACGGACCTCCTGCAGACGCCAAGGGCCGCGCGGCAACGCGTTGCCACGGAGCTCTGACGCTTACTCTGGGGAGGTTTCAGCCGCCCTTTTCAGGTCGGCCGCCGGTCTCTGATCGGTACCCCGGCAAGCTAGTCGTGTTGCGAGCCTTACGTCAAGAACTTGTGTCGTGGCCCGCGGTTCCAACTATATATAGTGGAGAAGTGTTAAGAATGTGGAAAACTGGCTAAGCCTTGGAGACTCCTCTGAGAATCCTTTCAGAGATTTTTCTCCGGCCAAGCTTCGCCGGCTCGGAGGCGGCTCGAAATCAGACGAGATGTTGTGCCGGCGCATCATGTTGATGGGTTGGACCATAACGTGCCGGCAGGGGCGGGAAATGGCCCAGATCCAAGGAAACACCGTTCGAGGGCTCGGCGACTCAGCGTGAGAATCGAGACGCGCGCAGGTTGCGCCCCTCTCGTCGACGGATGGCGCGGAATAAGGGTGCGACTCGGGGGGGCGGGACAGATTCGGTCGATATGTCTCGGCGCAGGACGATTGTTTAGAGGAATCGAGCCGATGTCTGGCGAGGTTCCCACCTTTAGATCGAGAATCGTTACAGCTAATGCCCAGTGAAACATGCCGACCGGCACGGTCCGCCGAGAAAGCAATTAGACAAAATGAGGGAAGGGCTGGTCAGCGGGTACGGAAAGCCGCCGTCGATCACGTAACGTCGCGCAACTGGAAAGCTCGTTGGCTTGTAGAAATGCAACTTAGTTTCGCTAGAAAGACATATGAGAAGTTATAACGTTTTATGAACTGGTGTTGGATCGGGATCTTCCGATGTCCCAAAACACCGCGTCGAACGTAAAGGATAACAGTTCATGACCTTCAGCATTGAGCAGGCACTTGACGCCTTCTTCAACAACAGCGGTGGTGGGGGCATCCAATACGGAGGAACCGGTACAGGAGGCACGATCACGGGAAACGTCACCGGCGGCTCGGGAACGGGTTCTTCGTATCCGATCGTGATGCATCCTTCCGACCAATCGATCGATACACAGACCGCCCCGGGTACACAGGATTATTCAGATAATAACGAGGGCGGTGTTGATGCCGGCATGGAGGATGAGTACGGCAACGACATCTATATCGATATCAAGATTTACGCGCCGGTTACGATGCCAGGTGACCTCAGTTCGATGCAGAGAGAATTGCTCCGCCTGGAGTATAATCTCGACATGTTGCTCTATGGTAAGTCCGATATCTGGACATATTCTTTTCTTGTTGAATCTCGCGGCGAGCATTTCTCGGATGGCCACATTCACCCTGGCGACAACGTCGTTTATGCGGGCGGAGTCGGAGGAAATGCCATCGAGCCGGCAGGAGAGGTGTCGAGCTTTACGGTTCGTATGAACTTCGGATCTTCGGGCAATGACACGACCTACGGCAGTTCGGGTTCTGAGTTCCTTTTCGGCGGCAATGGCAACGACCTCATTCATGGCTACGCCGGCAACGACTTGATCAGCGGCGGCGCGGGTGCCGACACGCTGAGCGGCGGCGATGGCACCGACACGCTGGTCTATGGCGGCGCGGACGGGGCTCTCGTCGACCTGCGCACCGGCTATACGGCCGGCCAGGCGGCGGGCGACGTGATCAGCGGCTTCGAGAACGTGCTCGGCGGCTCAGGGAACGACACGGTCTACGGCTCGGCCGAGGCCAACGAGCTCAACGGCCAGGGCGGCAACGACATCCTGGCCGGGGCGGATGGCCATGACACCCTGTGGGGCGGCGCCGGCAACGACTGGCTCGAGGGCGGCAGCGGCGACGATCTCGTCGCGGGCGGCGCCGGCGACGACCGCCTGGTCGGCGGCGCGGGCAACGACGTGCTGCACGGCGAGGCGGGGCGCGACACCTTCGTGTTCGAGAGCGCGCTGAATGCCACGAGCAACGTCGACCGGATCGCCGACTTCGCCGTGGCGGAGGACTGGATCGGGCTGAGCCGGAGCGTGTTCGGCGGCTTCGGCGCGTCGGTGTCGCTGGTGATCGGGACGGCGGCGACGGCCAACAACGCGGCGCAGGTCGTGTACGACAGCGCGACCGGCGCGCTGTTCTACGATCCGGATGGCGCAAGCCCGGCCGCGCAGGTGAAGTTCGCCCAGCTCGCTGCCGGGCTGGCGCTGAC
>NZ_QDGA01000164.1 GCF_003347665.1 Microvirga calopogonii | reverse complement strand
GCGATCATCGACAGCCAGTCGGTCAAGACCACTGAGATGGGTGGACCACGAGGGTACGACGGTGCCAAGAAGGTGAAGGGCCGCAAGCGCCATCTGCTCGTTGATACGCAAGGCAATCTGCTGAAGAACAGCATGCAGCCCGCCGACATTCATGATCGCGCAGGCGCCGAACTCCTGCTGGAGGGGCTGCAGCATCTGTTTCCGGCCATTGAGCGCGTGTGGGCCGACACGGCTTATCGCGGGCTGAAGGACTGGTTGTGCAGAGCGCTGGGATGGAAGCTGTCGATTCCGCAACACTGGTGGAGTGAAGGCACCTGGATGCGGGCTGACGCAGAGCCGCCGACGCGACCGAGTGGCTTTCAGGTGCTCGCGCGAAGGTGGGTGGTGGAGCGGACCATCGGTTGGCTGACTACCAACCGGCGGCTGGCCAAGGACTATGAGCGGCTCGTCGAGACCCGCGAGATGCTGCTCTATCCTGCGATGAGCCGCATCCTGCTGCGTCGCCTCACGCGAAAGGAACGATAATTGCTCACCAGCCTCTAATTTCGCGCTGCAAGTGATTGATTCACCATAGGTATGGTGTTGGGCCGCTGCGGCGGATGCGGGCTGTTGCAAGATTCACGAGCGCCGTCATGGATGCCTGATCTTACGCTAGCGATCTCAACGATGCCACATGGGCGCTGCTCGAGCCCTTGTCCCCGCATGTGCCCAGCGGGAGGGCGGCAGACCTGTCCGTTACGACACTTCGTCGATGAGGTCTTCTATCTGCTGCGCACGGGAGCCCAACGGCTGTTGCTTCCGCATGAGTATCTACCCCGGTGCGGTGTCTCCTACCGCTATGCCCAGTGGCGGGAGGACGGCACTCGCGAGCACGTGACCCAGGCCTTGCGGGAGAGCGATTCTCGGACGATCGGTCGCAACTCGCAGCCCACCGCGGAGTTCATCGACGACCAGCCGGTCAAGACAACTGCGATGGCTGAAACGCGGGCTACGATCGCGGGAAAGCGCCCAAGAGCCGCAAGCGTCACTTGCTCGTCGACACACATGGCACGCTGCTGAAGAACACCGTGCAACCCGTCGACACCCAGATCGCGCACGGGTTGAACTCCCGTCGCAGGGTCGGCAGCATCCTTTTCCGGCCGTCGAGCGGCCGTAGCCAAATACCGCCTATCGTGACCTGGAGGACCGGCTGCACCGTGCGCTTTGCTGGGCTGACGATCCCGCAACACTGGAAGAGCCGCGGCGTTTGGATGTGTGTCGGTGCGGAACCGCCAATGCGACTGAGTGGCTTTCAAGTGCTTGCGCGAGGCTGGGTTGTTGAATGGACGATCGCCTGGTTGACCACCAACGGCGTCAGACTAAGAGCTACGAACGCCTGATCGAGGCTCGCGAGATGCTGCTCTACCTTGCCATGAGCCGCATTCTGCTGCGCCCTCTCACGCGAAAAGAAAAGCAATTGCGCGCCATCCTCCGGAAACACGATTTGCGACCGCTTCTGACAGGCGCATCGAGTCTGGTGCAGTGCAAAGCTATTGTGACGGTACCAATGCGCTCGGTTCGGAGTTCCCGTCAGATGCCAGGGACAAGTCGAGATTGTGTTGCACCATCTGATTTCCTGGCTCCCTTTTGAGGGCCTGCCGATATAGCACTTGTGCCGTGTCATGCCGCCCCTGAGTATCCAGAACAACTCCTTTCGCATTTAATGCGCGCAAGTTCTCCGGGTCTGCAACCAAGACTCTGTCGAGTACCTGAAGCGCCTCTTGCTGGCGCTTCTGTGCCAGCAGGACATTCGTAAGACTGATCGCCGCATCGACGTTACCCGGATGCTGCTCCAAATCCAACAAAGTCGGCACCTGTGAGTCCTGACCGACTGCGCGCAAAATGCGTTCGCGCATAGCCGGATCGATGTGTTCGGCGCCTAATAACGCTGGGGACGGCGTCTCCTCCATTGAACGATCCGGCTTACTCCAGCTCGCGCAACCGCCGAGAGGAAGGATGGCAAGTACGGCGACGAGAACTGATTTCAAGCGAAACGAAAGCAATGCCAATGAGCCTACAATCCTATACGAATACATGTCTAGTTCTCACCTTTCATCAAGTGCTTTCGCCATCCGTTGATGGCAACGCGGATATCGCGAGCTTCCCCTGACGGCCCTCTAGCGTTTCCAGGCGGAGTGTAACCGATCCAGCGGGCTGAATCGTGAAGTCGGACGCAAGGTCCTGGTAGGAGAGCACAGAGAGATCGATCCCATTCCGCATGAGAAAACCGCGGACGAAGCGTCGGACATCCATCGAAGTTAATACGACAGGGTTGGTCTGATCCGACGCCGTGCTGGAAAGAACCTGACGCATCTGTGACACCAGAGCTTCGCTTTGCCGATCTTCTAGTACCAGCGTGGGGCCTGCCGCTGTGTCTCGAGCCGCACTGCGCACCAAATCCTCAGTTTCACGTTCGATAATGAAGGCGGCCACGATTCCGTGTCTGTTGGCATTGCGGTGACAGATCTGGCGTTTCATACAAGAGCGCACGTATTCCGTGAGAAGGGCGACATTTTGCTCACGCTCGCTCCATTCGGCTAATGCCTCCAACACGATGCGAGAGTTGCGGATCGGGACACCTTCATCCAGCAGGCGGCGGAGTACATCGGCGATCCGAGGTATCGGTGTCGTCCGCAGCACCTCCTTCACCAGATCAGCATAATCCCGCTCCATCCGGCCCATCCACCGGCTGGTCTCCTGGATGCCGATCAAGCGCGATGCATAGCGGGTCAACGTCGTTTGGACACGTAGCGCGAGGAGTTCGCTTGGATGGTGATACCTGATGCCAGCAGCTTTGAGAGCCGGTGCAAAGCTTTGTTCGGCCCAGATAGCGTCTGCTTGTGGATCATGCCGGAAGGGAATGCCGCTCGATTCAATGTTCGCGAGCTCGTCTTTGAGCGTTAACTCTGTCGGATTAATCGAATTCTGCTCGACCGGCACGCTCTCGATATCTATCCTGAACTGTGAACCCAGCAGCTGCTGATCGGCAGCGACAGGAATACGGGGGACGATAATGCCGAGATCGGCGGAGACTAATTGAGAAACGCGCGCAATGTGCTGTTGTAGTTCGACTTGATTGATCGCACGCATAAGGTCCGGCGCAAGGAAGAGGACAATCGGACATGCCTCCGACGGCATGGTTTCGTTCTGAGGCTCCTCTGACGCTGCAGTTGTAGAAGCGGTGCCTCCCGCGCCCAGCCCATTACCCTTGACAACGCTTGCCGCGGCGAAGATCGCGGCTAAGATAAGAAAGACGGGCAGAGGAAAACCAGGAACGAGCCCCATCGCAACCAAAACAACGGCCGCAAGCCGCAATGCTCGCTTACTGGCCGTGAGTTGATTGACTATGTCGGTTCCAAGGTTAAGGCTCCCTGCCCCGGTCACACGAGTTACGATTGTCGCCGCGGTAATTGAGAGCAGGAGGGCCGGAATCTGCGAGATTAGCGCGTCGCCTATGGTCAGTAGGGTATAATGACGCAGCACCTCGCCGAAGGGCATACCCTTCGAAAGCAGGCCAATCGAAATCCCACCCAGCGCGTTGATGAAAATAATCGCCAGCCCGGCAACAGCGTCGCCCTTCACAAATTTCATCGCACCATCCATAGCACCGTAAAGTTGGCTTTCCTTCTCCAATGCGCTGCGCCGTGCCCGAGATTCGTCGGCATCGATGTCGCCATTTCGTAACTCTGCGGCGACCGCCATTTGCTTGCCCGGCAGAGCGTCGAGCGTGAAGCGCGCCGCCACTTCTGCTACTCGTTCGGCGCCCTTCGCGAGGACGATGAACTGCACCATAGTCACAACCAGAAATATAACAATACCGACCACGATATTGCCTGAGATCACGAATTCACCGAACGTGTGAATGATGCTGCCTGCCTCCCCTTCGGCCAGGATCATCCGCGTTGTTGCGATGGTGAGCGCCAGACGGAAGACCGTTGCAATCAAGATAACGCCGGGCAGAGAGGAAAATTCGAGTGGCGTGCTGATATACAAAGCAACCATTAGCAGCAGTACGGCCAATCCCATATTGAACCCGATCAGAGCGTCGATCACAACAAGAGGTATTGGCATCACCATCATAGCTATGGCCAGAATTAGCATCAGCGCGACCGTGAGGTCCGGATTGGCCGGCGCGCGCTGGATCAGGTTACGCATGATGTTGGCCATGGAGCCTCCATTCGTGATCGTTTGAGAATCGCTATGCTGCTAAACAGCTTTCGAAGATCCACCACCCATCGCGACGCTTGAGACTGAAAGGTCGCGAGAACGGCTGGTTACCAGATGCATCCGTTCTGTGCAGGACCGTTAGAGTCCCCGCCGAAGTGGTCCGAGGCGAGCGTATGGGCTGGAAACCGCAAAAGTCGAGCAACCACAACCCAGCATGAGAGGCGAACTGCAGCAGGGGCAGGTTTCGCGTGCTTTGCGGGCAAGCGTGGCAGACGTAGGAAAGGCTGCCGAGCAAATCGCGCTGCTGCTTGGGGATAAGCACGACATTCCCGGTTTGGAACTGTGGTCTGTTATCGTGTAGCCTGGCGCCAGGCCCGGTCCCGCCTTCGGCGGGCCTCCAGCCAAGCTGCTTCCGGTTCCACCGGGGTAGGCACGCCCGCCGTAACTGGTTCTGCGGGACGACAACGCCTTCACGCAGCGCCCGACTTCCGGGGGCGACAGGGTAAGCGTGGCGGCTTGGCAAACGGAGTTCTCCTTAAAATTTGCCTAAAGACCGGAATCATCTAATACGGGAGAGAAGCAAGGCGGCCATTTCGGCTCAGCAGCACCTGCCTGTCCTCGATCCGATCGACTGTCCATCCATCGTCCAAAAGCGCCCCGATGAAATACTTCTCACCCTTGACGACAACATAGGGCGAGGGTCCGCGCCAAACCGCTTCAACTGCGATTGCGGACGGCGACTTCTCCTCCTTGGTGATTACCCTATTGACCAGTGTTAGAGCGCCCTTCGTGTGTTGATCGAACCACCGCTGAACCTGCTGCCATCGCGTGGCCGATGCGGACGTGACGGTGCCTTCAGCGGTAACAACACCCTTTGCGGAGCCGATCTTAATGTTGAGAAGGCCTGCTTTATCGATTGCTTGTTGCAGGTCTTTAGCAGCTGCCAGGGTAGTCTGATCATCGGTTTGGTCGTAGGTCAGTTTGGATTCAGGTTTGGCATTAGTTGAATTGGCGCTCGATGCCCGGGCGCTGCCGTAGTAGGAGAGAACCGCTGAGACTACTCCGATCCCGATCGAGCCCAGTAACACGAGAGCTGGCACAGGGATCGCGACGCGGGACGCAACGCTTGAACCAGCTGGCGCTGCACCCTGTGCCGACCAGAGTATCGACATCGCGCCTAGGTCAGTGATGGCCGGAAGAGGAACAAGACTAAACTCACCCGCGGCAATACTCCCGCGGCTCTCCACGTTGCATCCAGCGCCAAGGGCCTCCACCTCGATCGAATTGGCTCGAAGAGTGATACGAAGATGATGCGGCGCGAGTCCCTGCTCGACGAAGACGATGTCGGCATCAAGGCCGCTACCTATTACGTTCGTCCCTGGAGCCAGCGTTCCGGTCAGCCCGCAATAGAGGCCCGATAGAACTTCGAAATGAAGGCAAACCGCGTCGTCCAAGGATATTCTTCCGAACAAGGAGAGGAGCCGCACGGCAATCGCCGTGCGGCCCGTTTCAGCTCTACATCGCGCCACCAAGTAGTGCGATCGAGACTACCTAAGGCCGGCGTCAGACATCACGTAG
This sequence comes from Microvirga calopogonii, assembly GCF_003347665.1. Lineage (GTDB taxonomy): Bacteria > Pseudomonadota > Alphaproteobacteria > Rhizobiales > Beijerinckiaceae > Microvirga > Microvirga calopogonii. The sequence goes on along the minus strand of NZ_QDGA01000164.1, from coordinate 2,263 downwards.
CGCGTTCGTCGGCCGCCTTCTTGATTGTCGAGAGCTCCGTCGTAAGCGTGCGCAGCTGCATGCTCCTAGCCGTAGCTTCGGCGCTAACCGCTGCCAGATCGGCAAGTTGGGCCTGGAACGCAGCAGCGCCCGCCGTTTTGGTAGCTGCGCTCCCAGCCGCCGAAAGAATTGTACTAGCGCCGCTACCAGCGGTTCCTCCAATACCAGGCATATTGCTTTCCTTTCTTCGAATTGTGCCGTAATCAACGGCACGCTGCTTCCTGACGAGGACTATCCAGCGTCAGGTATCCTCTTCGGTCTCTGCCATAGCCTCCTCGGCATCAGCCATGACATCGTTCATTATAGTGAGCGCAGCCGCTCTGAGCGCCACTTCGAAGGCCTCTTGTTCTGATGCAGCTCGCGAGCCGTCGCCGGAATCGGATGGGACATCCGTCGGATCGTGCCCCCTGACCGGTTTGTTAGGATCTGATGGCTCGTTAGGATCAACCGGCTTTTTAGGATGGGGCGTTCCATGGCCCCCTGCGCGGGCCAAGGACACACCGAAGCTGCCAAAACTTCCAATTGCTGAGACCATCGGGTACTCCGGCGTTTATCTTCATTATGGACGGGCGGCGATGCCGCGTAGGCATCCACCTCCTCAAGCTAACGCCAACAGCTTTCGATAACCTGACGAGTGTTAGAAAAAATTGGAAGGCAAAGCCCGTTAAAAACGTGGTCCATGGACTGTTGCGCGCTTGAGAGTGGTGACGCCCCAGGGCGATCCCGGTTAGGAAGTTGACCTTTGGCGCAGTCCAGCCCCTCCCACCCCAAGGAGGAGCCGATGAGACGCAAACGAGAGGCCGGTAAAGATCGCCAGAGCCTGCCGATGGTTCACCCCATGCCGCCGCCATCGATGTCGGGGCCACGATGCACATGGCGGCCGTGGGACCTGACCGGACAGATGAACCCGTGCGCAGCTTCGGGACCTTTACCGCCGACCTGCACCGGTTGGCCGACTGGTTCGAGGTTTGTAGCGTCACCTCCGTCGTCATGGAATCGACCGGGGTTTACTGGATCCCGGTCTTCGAGATCCTGCAGGACCGCGGCTTCGAGGTGCTTCTGGTCAATGCCCGTGACGCCAAGCACGTGCCCGGACGCAAGACGGATGTGAAGGATGCGCAATGGCTCCAGCGGCTGCATGCCTATGGCCTGTTGCGGGCCAGCTTCCAACCCAAAGCCGAGATCGCGGAACTGCGCGCGTATCTGCGCCAGCGTGAGCGGCTGCTCGAGTATGCCGCCTCGCACATCCAGCACATGCAGAAGGCGCTGACCGAGATGAACCTGCAGCTGCATCACGTGGTCAGCGACATTACTGGAGCCACGGGCATGCGCATCATCCGCGCCATTCTGGCCGGAGAACGTGATCCGGCGGTCCTGGCGAGCCTACGGGACATCCGGTGTCACTCCAGCTCCGAGACGATCGAGAAGGCGTTGACGGGTCATTATCGCGCCGAGCATCTGTTCGCGCTCGAACAGGCGCTGGCGCTGTACGACACGTATCAGCACAAGGTGGCGGCGTGCGATCAGAGGATCGAGGCCGTCCTCAAGGCGCTGAGCACCCATGGGCCCGATCCCGCTTCCTTGCCGGCGCCTCGCCGGCGCATGAGCCGCCAGCCCAATGAGCCGAGCTTCGATCTTCGTGGCGCCCTCTATGCGGTTCTGGGCCAGGACCTGACCCGGATCCACGGCCTGGGGCCGTCCTTGGCGCTCAAACTGATCGCGGAGTGCGGCACGGATCTGACGGCTTGGCCCAGCAGCAAGCACTTCACATCGTGGCTCTGCCTCGCGCCCGGCAATAAGATCTCCGGTGGCAAGGTGCTGTCGTCTCGGACGCGCCGGTCGGGCAGTCGGGCGGCGGCCCTTCTGCGGCTGGCGGCCGTGACGATCGGCAAGACGGAGACGGCACTGGGTGCCTTTTACCGGCGGCTGTCGACCCGGATCGGCAAGGCTAAAACTGTGACTGCAACCGCCCGCAAGATTGCAGCGCTGTTCTACAACGCCCTGCGCCATGGCATGGATTACGTTGATCCGGGAGCGTCGTACTATGAGGAACGGTATCGGAAGCGGGTGATCGATAACCTGCACCGCCGCGCCAAGGCGTTCGGGTTTGTGCTGCAGGAGGTCGGTGTCGACGCTTCCAAGGGCGCTGTTTCTTAGGAAGCCATCGGCATCTTCGCGGAGGTGCCGAAATGAGGTTTGGCTTCATCGAGCAGCATGCCCGCAC
>NZ_QDGA01000163.1 GCF_003347665.1 Microvirga calopogonii | reverse complement strand
TCGTCGTGCTCGAACTGGTCCACCAGTTGGCGGACTTTCTCCACGGCTGGCGACGCCATGCCGACCTCCCGCTTGTAAACGCCCGAGATCGCCTTGATCTCGGCGCGGTGACGGCCCCAGACCTTCTCCAGCGCGTCGGAAATCTCGCCCACGGTGGCCTTGGCCCGCGCCGCCTTCACGGCGAGGTCGAGCAGGTTGCCGTCGCCGGACGCGGCGACCGTGGAGAGGGCGGCCAGCGCCGCGTCCACGTCGGCCTGGTTGCGGTCGGCCTTCAGGCGCTTGAGCTTCTCGATCTGGCTCGCGCGCACGGCGGCGTTGTCGACCTTCAGGATGTCGATGGATGCTTCGTCCGTCGACTTGAAGCTGTTCACGCCGATGATCTTCTGGTGACCGGAATCGATGCGCGCCTGCGTGCGTGCGGCAGCCTCCTCGATCTTCAGTTTCGGAATGCCGGCCTCGATGGCCTTCGCCATGCCGCCGAGTTCCTCGACCTCCTGAATGTGCGCCCAGGCCTTCTGCGCCAGCTCGTAGGTGAGCCGCTCGACATAATACGAGCCACCCCACGGATCGATGATGCGCGTGGTACCGCTCTCCTGCTGCAGGAAAAGCTGCGTGTTGCGGGCGATGCGGGCGGAGAAATCGGTGGGCAGCGCCAGCGCTTCGTCGAGCGCATTGGTATGCAACGACTGCGTATGGCCTTGGGTCGCCGCCATCGCCTCGATGCAGGTGCGGGTGACGTTGTTGAACACGTCCTGCGCCGTGAGGGACCAGCCGGAGGTCTGCGAGTGCGTGCGCAACGGCAGCGACTTCTCGCTCTGCGGGTTGAAGCCCTTCACGAGCTTCGCCCAGATGAGGCGCGCGGCGCGCATCTTGGCCACTTCCATGAAGAAGTTCATGCCCACGGCCCAGAAGAACGACAGGCGTGGCGCGAATTGGTCGATCGTGAGCCCGGCCGCAATGCCCGCGCGGATGTACTCGACGCCGTCGGCGAGCGTATAGGCGAGCTCCAGGTCCTGCGTCGCGCCGGCCTCTTGCATGTGGTAGCCGGAGATCGAGATCGAGTTGAACTTCGGCATGTTCGCCGAGGTATAGCCGAAGATGTCCGAGATGATGCGCATCGACCCTTTGGGCGGGTAGATGTAGGTGTTGCGCACCATGAACTCTTTCAGGATGTCGTTCTGGATCGTGCCGGAGAGCTTTTGCGGCGGCACGCCCTGTTCTTCCGCTGCCACGATGTAGAGCGCGAGAACGGGCAGCACCGCGCCGTTCATGGTCATCGACACGCTCATCTGATCGAGCGGGATGCCTGCGAAGAGCGTGCGCATGTCGTAGATGGAATCGATGGCGACGCCCGCCATGCCCACGTCGCCGGCCACGCGCGGATGATCGGAATCGTAGCCGCGATGAGTCGCGAGATCGAAGGCGACCGACAGGCCCTTCTGGCCGGCCGCAAGGTTGCGGCGGTAGAAGGCGTTGGAATCCTCGGCCGTGGAGAAGCCCGCATATTGGCGCACGGTCCAGGGCTGGTTGACGTACATGGTCGGGTACGGGCCGCGCAGGAACGGCGCGACGCCCGGCCAGGTGTCGAGGAAATCGAGCCCGGCGCGGTCCTCAGGCCCATAGGCTCCCTTGACCGCGATGCCCTCCGGCGTGAGCCAGGGCTCCGAAGCAGCCTGGGAGGAGGACGCCAGGGGAGCGTCGGAGAAAGCGACGCTCGAAAAGTCCGGGATGCTGGTCATTGGCTTGCACCCATTCGAGGCGCTGCAATTAGTTCGTCCATGAACGCATAGGTTTTATAGATGAATGCTGGCAGGTCGCAGCCGCTGTAGATGAAGTCCTGGATGCCCGCCGAGCGGAGTGCGTCCTCCCGCATGATCGGACGACCCACCATATACACGAGCAAGCCCCCTGCCCTTCTAAGTGCGCGCGCTGTCTCCTCAACTACAGTCTCGTTGGGTGTAATCGCCTCATCTGCGAGAGCGAAGTAAACCTCATCGGAGGAACAGATGCAGGCACTTTGAGCACCCGATGCGGCAAAGGCAGCTGTAAGGGCATGAAGAGATGGGAAGCCGTCGTTCGTGACGGCTTCGATGCCGCCAGCCTCGAAGAAATTCTTGGCGAAGGTCGCCCGGGCCGTGAAGGCCGCGATCGGCCCGAGATTCACCAAGAACACCCTCGGGCGCTCCCCGGTCCTTGCGCGATAGGCGTCCGCGCGGTCGCGCAGGCGCTCGAACGGCTCGGCCGTCCGGATCGACGGCAGGGGCGCGATGGAGACGGGCGCCAAGCCGGCCGCGGTGCCGACGAGCTGGATCAGGGGCGTGCCCTGTCCGGCCATGCCGACGAGAGACGCGAAGTCGGTCTCGGTCGAGGCGGGAGACGATGCCGACGCGGTGGGGGCCGGGTTCGCCTCGGCTGCGGGCATCGGCAGCAGCACGGCCACATCGGCCTCATGGATGTTCGGGAACTCGCTCGTGCCGGTGATCGGCTCCCGGTGGGTGGCGACGGCTTTATCCCGCTGGGAGCACACGGCCGCGATGCGGGCCTGGAGCATGCCGGACTTGAGACTTTCGAGAATGCCGCCCTCGCGCTCGATCTCCTGGAACAGGCTCCAGGCCTTCTCGCACAAGGCGTCCGTGAGCGTCTCGAAGCCGCCCGCGCCCGCGGCCGGGTCGGCCACGCGGGCAAGGTTCGACTCGTCGAGCAGGATCAGCTGCGTGTTGCGCGCGATCCGGCGGGCGAAGGCATCGGGCAGGCCCAGCGCCCCGGTGAAGGGCAGTACGGTGATCGCGTCCGCCCCACCGATGCCGGCGGAGAAGGCGGCGATCGTCGTGCGCAGGATATTCACCCAAGGGTCGCGCCGGGTGGTCATGCGCCAGGCGGTCTCAGCGTGCAGGCGGATCGGCTTCGGCTCGAGGCCGCAGGCCTGCTCCACGCGCGCCCACAGGCGGCGAAGCGCCCGCAGCTTCGCCACGGTGAGGAACTCGTCCGCATCGGCCACGAGGAGGAAGGACAGCGCCCGGCGTGCCGCATCGAGCGGATGGCCTTGCGTTTCGAGCGCCCACATGGTGGCGATGCCCGTCGCGAGTACGGCCGCAAGTTCCTGCGCCTCGCTGGCGCCGGCCTCGTGGTAGACCCGCCCACCGGCCAGGAAGGTGCGTCCGGCAAAGTCCTGCGCGGTCAGATGCTCGAGCGTGTCGCCCATGCGCCGGGCCATCGCATCCCAGGACGCGGACATCCGCCCATGCGCCGCCATGGCCCCGATGGGATCGAGGCCGAGATCGAGGGAGAGGTCGGAGAGGTTGTGGCCGCGCCGCTCGGCGAGCGCCAGTATCAGTGCCGCCATCTGGCGGCCGTGGCCGCCCGCATCGACGCGCAGGTGAACGAGGTCGAGCATCACTCCCGACAGCACCCGGTCGAGATCGTCGAGGCTCTCGACCCGCACGCCGAATCCGCGGGCCGCGGGAGCCTTGTGGGTCGCGAGCGTCAGTGCATCGGCGCCGCCTTCGAGATCGAGGAGAGCCAGTTCGTTGGCCTTCGCCGGGTCGGGATGGTCGATCCGCTGCGACACGAGCCAGCGGCCGGGCTGCTCGCGCACAACGGGCGTCGATCTTTCCGCCTTCGGATAGAGGGGCTGGATGGCGATCCCGTCATGGCTGCGCGAGACGAGCTTCTTCTCGAAGTCCGCGCCCTTGAGCACGCCCTCGACCAGTCTGAGCCATTGCTCGCGGGTCGCTTGCTGGAAATCGGCGGCTAAGGTGAGGTCGTCCACATCTGCCATCAGGTAAACTCCATGATGGTGGCATCAACCGCGAGGCTGTCCCCTTCCTTGGCGTGGATCATCGAGATCGTGCCGTCGCGCTCCGCGCGCAGGACATTCTCCATCTTCATGGCCTCCACGATGCAGAGGGGCTCGCCGGCCTTGACCTCCTGGCCCTGACTCACGCTGATCGCCTTCACGAGGCCTGGCATCGGGCAGAGCAGGAGCTTGCCCGGAGCGGCTGGAGGCCGCTCCGGCATCAGGGCCGCCAGCTCGGCCTCGCGTTTCGTGTAGACCCGCACCTCGGCCGAGGTGCCCGCATGGGACAGGACGACCCCGTTGAGGATCGGCCGGACCTGGAACGCCACGGGCTCTCCACCCACCGTCCCGTTCCAAACGGGCTGACCGGGCACCCAGCCCGACACGATCGGCCAAGCCTGGCCATCGATGACGACCGCGAAGCCGCCCTCGATGTCCTCGATCACGGCTTCATGCCGCTCCTTGCCCAGGAGCACGACGCGCTCGCGATCGAACTGCACGCTCGCGGCCTGCCGCATCTGACCGGAGATGTGTCGCTTGCGCTCGTTGAGCAGATGGTCGATGGCGGCGCCCACGGCCGCCATATGCAGGGCCACCTCGCCCTCGGGGGGCGGCGCCTTGAACCCCTGCGGGAATTCCTCGGCGATGAAGCCGGTGGAAAGCTGACCCGACTGCCAGCGTGGATGCTGCATCAGGGCCGACAGGAACGGGATATTGTGGCGGATGCCCTCGATGGCGAAAGCATCAAGCGCACTCGCCTGAGCCTCGATGGCCTGGAGGCGGGTCGGGGCGTGAGTCACCAATTTTGCGATCATCGGATCGTAGTAGATCGAGATCTCGCCGCCCTCGTAGACCCCGGTATCGTTGCGAACCGTCACGCCACCCTGCTCGCCCTCGCGCGGCGGGCGATAGGTGACGAGGCGACCGGTCGAGGGCAGGAAGTTGCGCACCGGGTCTTCCGCGTAGATGCGGCTTTCCACCGCCCAGCCGTTCAGCTTCACATCCGCCTGCGTTAGACTGAGGCGCTCGCCCGCGGCGACGCGGATCATCTCCTCCACCAGATCGATGCCGGTGATCAACTCCGTCACCGGATGCTCCACCTGAAGGCGGGTGTTCATCTCGAGGAAGTAGAAGGACTTGTCCTGGCCGGCCACGAACTCCACCGTTCCGGCGGAATCATAGCCCACAGCCTTGGCGAGAGCGACCGCCTGCTCGCCCATCAGGCGGCGGGTGGCCTCGTCGAGGAGCGGCGACGGCGCCTCCTCGATGACCTTCTGGTTGCGGCGCTGGATCGAGCATTCACGCTCGCCGAGATAGATCACGTTGCCGTGCTTGTCGCCGAGCACCTGGATTTCGATGTGACGCGGATCGGTGATAAACTTTTCGATGAAGACCCGGTCGTCGCCGAAGGAGGACGCCGCCTCCGACTTGGCGCGGGCAAAGCCCTCGGCGACCTCGCCGGCCGAGTATGCAATGCGCATGCCCTTGCCGCCGCCCCCCGCCGAGGCCTTGATCATGACCGGATAGCCGATCTCGTCGGCGATCTTGACCGCCTGCTCCGGGCCCTCGATCACCCCGAGATAGCCCGGCACGGTGGAGACCTTCGCGGCCGCCGCCGCCTTCTTCGATTCGATCTTGTCGCCCATGGCCGCGATGGCGCCCGGGTTCGGACCGATGAACACGATCCCGGCCTCGGCGAGCGCCTTCGGGAAGGCCTCGCGCTCTGAGAGAAAGCCATAGCCAGGGTGGACCGCCTGAGCGCCGGTCGCCTTGCAGGCCTCGATGATCTTCTCGATCACCAGATAGGACTGGGCTGCGGCAGCCGGACCGATGTGGACGGCCTCGTCGGCCATGTCCACGTGAAGCGCGTCGCGGTCAGCATCCGAATAGACGGCCACGGTCTTGATGCCCATGCGCCGGGCTGTCTTGATGACCCGGCAGGCAATTTCGCCCCGGTTCGCAATCAGGATCTTGTCGAACATTGCGTGGTCTTCGTCTTGGCCCTCCGACATGATTCTGTTGGAGAGCATTCCTCAGGAAAGTGCGAGCTAGATGGCGCGGGCTGTCATTCGGGTCAAAACCGCTGCCAGAGTAACTTTGACAGCTTCCGCAGGAAGGAAGATCAGGAGGCCCGCGGACAGTGCCTTCTCGAAGCCAATCAGTGTCGAGAGCCAAGCCGTTCCAAGAACCATAATGATGGCGTCACCCAACAGAAGAACACCGAACGCTGCGACAACCGAGTGCATTGCTCCACGCTCGCTTAGGGATCCGACAACGCCGGTAGCGACGACGAAGCCCGCAAGGTAGCCAGCAGTCGGGCCTCCAAAACAGGCAAGGCCTCCACCGCTTTGGAATACCGGCAATCCAACTGCCCCCTCGACAAGGTACGCAGCGACCGTTGCGGTTCCTATACGACCGCCGTATACGACCGCGAGAGCGAGGACCATAAATGATTGCATAGACATCTTCACTGGCCAGAACGGCACTTGGATGTGAGCCGAGACTGCCAGCAGAATCGTGCCGATGAGAACAAGTAAGACGATGCGTAGGCGAGTATTGCCCGGTATTTGAACCCAGAGCCTATTTGCGAGTGTCCGGGATGACATTTGACTCCGAACCATAGGCTTCTCCTCATTCTGTTCAGGTGTAATCTGGAGATAGAAAGAACGGATCGAGCTCTACCGGCGGGCTTGAATCACTAGAGCGGCCACATAATCTGAATGTGTCAGAAGATTTGCAGCATCAGGATCAAGGCTACTGACGGCCAATAGGAGCTGCAAAATCTCGTCGATAGGTTCATCTGCGTGACCCTGCCTACCCCTCCCATCAACAAATTCAATGAGCAGCTGAGAGACATCATCGATTTGGATAGAGGCTCGCGTCCGTGAGGCGATGGTCATTGGGTGCTCCTCTCACAGGGGAATGTTATCGTGCTTCTTCCAGGGGCGCTCGCTCTCCTTGTGGCGGAGCATCGCCAGCGCCCGGGCGATCCGGCGGCGCGTGGAGTGGGGCATGATCACCTCGTCGATATAGCCCCGCTCGGCCGCCACGAAGGGCGACATGAAGCGGTCCTCGTATTCTTTGGTGCGGGCCGCGATCTTGTCCTGGTCGCCGAGATCCTGGCGGAAGATGATCTCCACCGCGCCCTTGGCGCCCATCACGGCGATCTGCGCGGTCGGCCAGGCGTAGTTGACGTCACCGCCGATATGCTTCGAGGCCATCACGTCGTAGGCGCCACCGAAGGCCTTTCGCGTGATGACGGTGACCAGCGGCACGGTCGCTTCCGAATAGGCGAAGAGCAGCTTCGCGCCGTGCTTGATGAGGCCGCCGTATTCCTGCGCGGTGCCCGGCAGGAAGCCCGGCACGTCCTCGAAGGTGACGATCGGAATGTTGAAGGCATCGCAGAAGCGCACGAAGCGCGCGGCCTTGCGCGAGGCGTCCGAGTCGAGCACGCCCGCCAGCACCATCGGCTGGTTGGCCACGAAGCCGACCGTGCGGCCCTCGACGCGGCCGAAGCCCGTGATGATGTTCTTCGCGTAAGACTCCTGGATCTCGAAGAAGTCGCCCTCGTCCACGACCTTCAGGATCAGCTCCTTCATGTCGTAGGGCTTGTTCGGGTTGTCCGGGACCAGGGTGTCGAGGCTGTCGTCCACCCGGTTCGGATCGTCGAAGCTCGGGATCTCCGGCACGCCGTCCTGGTTGTTGGCGGGCAGGAAGTCGATGAGGCGGCGCACCTGCAGCAGCGCTTCCACATCGTTGTCATAGGCGCCGTCGGCCACCGACGACTTGGTGGTGTGCACCTTGGCGCCGCCGAGCTCCTCCGAGGTCACGGTCTCGTTGGTGACGGTCTTCACCACGTCCGGACCGGTGACGAACATGTAGGAGCGGTCGCGCACCATGAAGATGAAATCGGTCATGGCAGGCGAATAGACGTCGCCGCCCGCGCACGGGCCCATGATCACCGAGATCTGCGGGATGACGCCGGAGGCGATCACGTTGCGCTTGAACACCTCGCCGTAGCCGCCGAGCGCCGCCACGCCCTCCTGGATGCGGGCGCCGCCCGCATCGAACAGGCCGACGATGGGGGCGCGCATCTTGAGCGCCATGTCCTGGATCTTGATGATCTTCTGGGCGTGCGCCTCGGAGAGCGAGCCGCCGAACACCGTGAAGTCCTTGGCGAAGACGAAGACCGTACGGCCGTTGACCGTGCCCCAGCCGGTGACGACGCCATCGCCGGGGATCTTGACCTTCTCCATGCCGAAATCGGTGGAGCGGTGCTCGACGAACATGTCGAACTCCTCGAACGAGCCCCTGTCGAGCAG
>NZ_QDGA01000162.1 GCF_003347665.1 Microvirga calopogonii | reverse complement strand
TGCCGTGCAGGTCCACAGCCGCCTCGACGATCCTCTGCCGGGTCTCCGCCTGCTGTTCCGCACGCTTCTTGAGGGTGTAGGTCCGGGTCATGTGTGTTTCGGCACACCGCATGGTGCCGCCATATTGACCATCTGCCGATTTCACTGCACGCTATTGTACGTTCAAATGTGACTGCTGTCCACCGTGCCCAGTCCGGCCGGTGGCACCCACCAAGATGATCGCGTGGAGAAAGTCATGGGACCCAACATCAGCGAAATCGCCGACGGCATCTATCGGATTTCCGTGTTCGTGCCGGATATCGCCCCGCCGACCGGCTTCACCTTCAACCATTTCCTCGTGCGCGGCGACGAACCGCTCCTGTTCCACACGGGGCTGCGAAAGATGTTCCCGCTCGTGTCCGAAGCCGTGTCCCGGATCATGCCGGTTCAGGACCTGCGCTGGATCACGTTCGGCCATTACGAGGCCGACGAATGCGGCGCCATGAACGAATGGCTGGCTGCTGCCCCGGACGCTCAGGTGGCGCATGGGATGACGGGATGCCTGGTGTCGCTGAACGACATGTCGGATCGACCGCCACGGGTGGTGGCGAATGGCGAAGTGATCGACATCGGCGGCAAGCGGATCCGCTACATCGATACCCCGCACACCCCGCACGGGTGGGATGCCGGCGTGGTTTACGAGGAGTCGACCCAAACCTTGCTGTGCGGCGACCTCTTCACCCAGCTCGGCAATGGCCCGGCGCTGACCGAGGGCGACATCGTCGGTCCGGCGATCGCCGCCGAGGATCTTTTCCAGTACTCCAGCTTGAGCCCAGAGATGGGAGCGACGATCCGTAGTCTGGCAACGCTGTCGCCGCGGACGCTGGCTCTGATGCATGGCCCGTCCTTCTCGGGCGACGGCCGAGCGGCACTGAGCGCACTGGCGGACGAATACGACCGCCGCACGTCCAGTCGCAGGCAGGCCATCGCTGAGGCCGCAGCCGCCTAGGGCGGAGCCAGAGGCCGTCTCACGATCTTTCCGCCAGGGTCGGTCTTGAGACAGCTCATAACAGACCCAGGAAGGCGAGATTCAGGCAGGCGAGCCCAGAGAGAAGTCCGAGCGCCGCATCCGGTCCGCCTACGTCGATCAGGATGGCCCCGATCGGCGGGGAGAGGGCTTGGGCGAGCAGGCTGGGCATGGCCAGTTTGCCCATCAATGAGGCGTAGCCCGATGTCCGAACAGCGCGAAGGGAAGGGTGCCCTTGGCGATGGAGACGATCCCGTCGCCGGCACCATAGAGAGCCAGGGCGAGGGCCAGGATGGGAAAGTCGACAATCAGCAAGATTACTCCGCTTGCTACCAAGGTGACGGACGCCGCCATTGTCCAGATTGGATGGTAGTGATGCCCGAAGGCCATTTCGACCACCCGGGCCCCGACCTGCGAGGGTCCGACCAGCGCCCTAGGCCGACCGCCGCTGTGGGCTCAAAGCCCCGGGACTGCAGGAACGTCAGCAGGTGCACGCCGATCATGGATGCGATCACGGCTCCGAGGGTGAGTACCGTCGCGAGCAGCCCGACGAGGCGGGTTGTGCTCAATCGGCTGGCAGGCTGGTCGAGCACACGCCGGTCTCCGGCAGGACGAGATGGATGTCGTCCGCCGCGACTGAACGGAACTGCTCGTAGCCAGTCAAACAGAGCCATCCAGCGACACGGGTAATTCGCATAAGATATATTATGGAACATAAATGCCTTTCCTGCTAGCGAGTTCAAAGGATGCCTGTAACTGATCTCCCCATCCATCCTCATTCATATCGTGCCGACCATCGGACTCCGCTTATATGTCTTCAACTCGGCACGGTATGGAGCATTCAGTTCACGGCGGCGGTTAACGTGATTTCGATCAGAGTATCCTCCCCCAGGTCTGCCACGCCGACGGTTGCGCGTGCTGGGAAATGCTCTGGCGAGAGCCATCGCTTCCAGGCCTGATCCATCTCGGACTTCCGGCTGAGATCCGTCAGGAAGATGGTTGCCGACAGCAAACGGGTTTTGTCCGTGCCTGCGACTTTGAGATATTCGTCGAATTTCGCGAGAATCTGCTCGGTCTGACCTTCAAGCCCGACCGACATATCGTCTGCGACCGTACCGCCGACGAACACGAATCCGTTGTTAACCACAACGCGGTGCATGATCGGCGTTTGAATGTGTCTTTCAGTCACTTCGAATTCCCTTGCTTACCGTTGCTTGGATAGATGTGTGTCGGCCAGATCGGCCAGGACCGCGACTTTGGCCGCATCCGGTTGCGGCAGGCTGGCGAGTTCGCGCAGTTTCAGAGGCTTGATCGGGAACCGCAGACGGTAGTAACCGACCTGTCCAGGGTGGACACCGCGCTCATCCGCAATGAGTTCCGTCACGGTCAAACCGCATAGCCGGCCCTGGCACGGTCCCATCCCGGACCGGAGGAACACCTTCATCTGGTTGGGACCAACGGCTCCCGCGCGCACGGATGCTCGAATCTGGCCTGCGGAGACTTCTTCGCACCGGCAGACGATCGTGTCGGGGTTCTGTGGAGCCCTGAACGATCGGGACGGCTGGTACAGAACGTCCAGAAAGTCGCGCCCTCGCGTAACCTTCCTGTATTGCGCCTCCAGCCGTGCGGCCTGTCGCTCCCGGTCGCCACCATCGATGAAGCCGAGCCGCGATGCGCACCCGAGTCCCGCCAACGCCCCCTGAAGAGCCGCCGCTTCGGCGCCATGGATCCCTGCGCCGTCGCCCGCAATGGCAATACCGGGGACGGTGCTTTCGTACCAGTTGTCGACCTGCGGACGGAACGCCAACTGCGTCTCGTCCCACTCATGCTTGCAACCAGCCGCATTGGAGAAGTTGATGTTCGGAACCACGCCTTGGTGGAGTAGGAGAAGATCCGCAGGCATGCGCTGCCTCTGTCCACGGGCCGTCCATACGACCTGCGTTAGCTCTCCTTCGCCTTCGGCTGACAGGGCGGAGACCCATCGGACCACTTTTGTGCGGCGTTGCACCGTTCTCAGGAGCCTCAATCCCTTGGCGACATAGCCAGAGCTCAGGAAGGCGGGCAGATGGCGCGCGGCCTTTAGCCAGTTGTTCTTGGGCGTCGTGTCGAGAACCGCGGAAACCGTTGCGCCGGCCTCGATCAATTGAGCGGCCAGGAGATAGAGAAGGGGCCCCGTTCCCGCAATGACCACCCTGCCCTCCGGAATGAGCCCTGACGTTTTCAAAGCGATCTGGGCGGCGCCAGCGGTCATGACGCCGGGCAAGGTCCAGCCCGGGATCGGAAACGGCCGCTCGAGCGCACCCGTCGCGAGCACGATCTGCTTGGCACGGATAAGGCGGGCTGTACCACCGCCTGAAACACCGACTTCGTGACCGACGATGCGGCCTCGTTCATCATGAACGGGACCGATGCTCCAAGCCGTCGTCGCTGGAGCATATTCGGCGCCGGAGCGCAGGAACGCCTCGGCGATCTCACGCCCCCGCCAGTAATCCTCTCCCAGGCGCTGGCGATCAGCCACCCGCGCGAGAAGAACGGACCTGTAGATCTGGCCGCCGGGCGTCCGGTTCTCGTCGATGAGAAGCGTCTGCGCCCCAAGGTCCGAAACCGTCGTTGACGCGGAAAGTCCGGCGGGACCGGCGCCGATGACGATGACGTCATAGGCATCGGCGAGGTCCTTGACCGCGCAGGCGGCGTTATCCCCCGTGGCAGATGTCATCGGGCCGCCTCCGCCGACAGGGCGTGGGCGCCATCCTGAGTTTCAACCCTCATTCCTTCCCGCACCTGGACGAGGCACCCTTGCCTGTTGCCGACGCCATCGATCCTGACGAGGCACTCGAAGCAGACGCCCATCATGCAATAAGGACCGCGTGCTGCGCCGGACACGGGGGTCGTGCGGCAGGAACGAACGCCCGCCGCCAGGAGTGCGGCAGCGACGCTGTCCTCCGCCGAGGCCATGATGGATTTACCGTCGAAGGTGAAGGTAACCTGATCCCCGATGCGGTCAGGCATACGCTGGAACATGGAACCTCCTGGTCGCGAAGACTGCCAATTCGTCCGGGATCGTTCCTGCGGCCACCGCCTCCGCCAAGTCATAGGCATGCTGGGGCGCCAGAGTGACGCCCGAATGAGCCATGGCGATGAAGGCTCCCGGATGGGTTCGCGATTGCTCATAGACCGGGGATCCGTCCAGCGTCATGACCCGGAAGGCGGACCAGGTCCTGACGACATTCAGCTCTTCAAGCTGGGGAAACATTCTGATGGCCCTGTCGGCCATCACGGATGAAATTCCGTGGTCGGTTGTGAGGTTGACGTTGGTCGCCTCCTCGCTGTCGCCGATCATGACGCCGCCCTCGTCCGTCTGGCGAACGGTGACAACCGGGTAACGGAGGAAAGGAGCGGCTTTTTCGGTGACGATGATCTGGCCACGGCTTGATTTCATCGGTGCGTCCAGACCCACCATCGGGGCCAATCGGGCGTTTCCCAGACCGGCGGCGAGAACGATCTTCGGCGCCCTCATCTCCCCCCAGGTCCCCTTGAGCACGAAGGCGCCGTTATGCGGCTCGATCGCTTCAACCGCATGGTCCGCGCGATAGTCGATGCCGCGCGCTTGGAAGGCGGCATGCAATGCACGAAAAAGGCGAAGGGAGTTCACGTGCCCGTCCAAGGGACAGTAGATCGATCCGCTCACCTCGTGGCCTATCGCAGGAAGCCGCGCCTTCGTCTGCCCATGATCGAGCACTTCATATGGATGCGCCACCGCCCCGGGCTGATCGTGCAATCGCCTGAGCACATCCACGTTGGACTGCAGTTCCCGATCGGACAGACAAAGGCTGAAGCCGCCCGGCTGATCGAGGCCCACATCGATACCCGTATCGGCATTCAGCTCTGCGGCCAGCCGCGGCCACGCCGCAGCGGCGGCTTTCGTCCAAGCCGTGTAGGCGGGAAAGCCCAGGCCCTTTCCCTGAACCCAGATGAGCGCAAAATTAGCTCGTGACGCGCGAAGCGCGATGTCGCCCTCATCCAGGACACAGACCCGTAATCCCTGTCGCGCGAGGCCCCAGGCAAGGCATGCGCCCATGAGGCCGCCGCCGACGACGACGGTGTCGGGCTCGGCATGTTTTCGATTGATTGCCATTCTGATATCCGAGGCCGCGGAGCGCATCCGGCGCCCCGCGGACATGAAGCATCTCAACTCTGAGGCGCGATGTTGGTCTTGAACCACTTCATCGACAGCTTCTGGATCGTGCCGTCCTTGATGGCGCCCTGGATGGCCTCATCGAAGGACTTCTTGAGATCCGTCTCGTCCTTACGCAGACCCACGGCAATACCAGCGCCTAGAAGACCGCCCGTCAGCGAGGGGCCCGCGACGGCATAATCCTTGAAGTCGGGCTTCTCGAGCGTGCCGATCACCTGGGCGGCTCCGGCGAAAACTGCATCGATGCGGCCGGCCGCGAGATCCAGGTCATGCTGTTCCGTGGTCTTGTACTCGCGGATCTCGGCCGTGCCCTTCAGGTACTTGTCGGCGAAACTGGCCTGGATGGTCGAGGTCTGGACACCGATGGACTTGCCCTTCAGGAGCGGTTTCAGGTCCTCGATGGCCTTCTCGGCGGCAGCCTGCTGGGTCGTGAGGTTGAACGCCTGCCCGGTGCCCGGGAGCTTCGCCAGAGGCGAGTCTTTCGCCGCCAGGAAGACACTCGGCGTATCCGCATACGGAATGGAGAAGGTGATGACCTCCTTGCGCTTATCGGTGATCGTCATTCCGGCCATGATGGCGTCGTACTTCTTGGCCTGGAGCGCCGGGATGATGCCGTCCCAGTCCTGGGCCACGATCTCGCATTTCACCTTCATGCGGGCGCACAGGTCGTTGGCGAGGTCGATCTCGAAGCCTTCGAGCTTGCCGCCCGCGCCCGTGAAGTTCCACGGCGCGTAAGCGCCCTCCGTGGCGATCTTGACGGTCTTCTCCTGGGCGGCGGCTCCGCCAACTGCAACCAGCATGCCGAGGGCTGCAGCCCCCATGACTCCCAAGGTGTTCATGTTCTCTATCCCTCTTAGAATTTTTGAGGTCGATCAGCCGTGTGCGCCTTGGCTGCCCAAGATCCTCCACGGGAACAATCGACATCACTTTCCATAAGGTCAAATGAGATTTACTTATTCAAGCATACAAGAAAGTTATGCTTGAGACCCGCCAGTGGATATCAGCTCCCGCCAAATCGAAGCTTTTCGCATGGTGATGCTCACGGGCAGCATCACGAGCGCATCGGAGGCATTGTTCGTGACGCAGCCGGCCGTCAGCCGGCTCGTCCAAGGACTTGAAGAGGCAACAGGTCTCACTCTTTTCATAAGACGCGGAAACCATATCGTACCCACGGCCGAAGCAACGGCGCTTCTGGCCGAAGTGGAACGATCGTTCGTAGGATTGTCGCGGATCAGCGCCTTTGCACAGGCACTCGGCGCTCAGACCGCCGGCTCTCTCCGGATCGCCGCTATGCCGGCACTGGCCGGCAGTGTCCTGACCCGGTTCGCCGCACGGTTTTCCACCCGCAGGCCGGACGTACACATCTCGATCAGCGGGATACCCTCTCACCTCGTGACGGATGCCGTGGCGAGCGGGCAGGCCGATTTCGGATACGCCGACGGTCCCTTGGATCGCATCGGGCTGGAGATCGAGACCGTTCCTGTCGCGGCGGTTGCAATCATGCCAAAGGGCCACCGCCTAGCTCAACATGATCGGATCACGCCGGCAGATCTCGGCGGCGAACGTTTCGTCGGGATCGGCCGAGGGACCCTCTTCCGTTCGAGAATCGATACAACCCTCGCAGGCATTGCCCGAACGATCTTGCTCGAAACGCCCTTGTCACACATCGCCTGCCTCCTGGTCGCAGAAGGCGGCGGCATCAGTCTCGTCGATCCGTACTCGGCAGCGGAGTTTCTCGACAAAGGAATTGTTGCAAGGCCGTTTACGCCTTTCATCGATGCCGGCTTCGTGGCTCTGCGCGCTCCCCAGCACTCTGTCTCCGCCTTGGCCGTAACGTTCATGCGGGAGTTCCGTGAGCATGTGGGTGGCTGGTCGCTGTCTTAAGCCTTCATCCCGGCACGGTTGAACTGGCGCATCATGCGTCTGGAAAGTTGTTCGGGGGAGGCCGCCTGTCTACGCCCTCCCCCGCCCCTTGGGCTTGAGACCCAGTGACTTCTCGACGACCACGTCGGCGGGGTTCCAGCCGGTCAACCAACGGCGTCGGCGACCGCTTTGCCAATGGTTTCCGTGGCAGCATTGCCGCCCAGGTCGCGCGTTCGCAGAGTGCGCTCGCTCAAGACATCCTCGATGGCGCGAACGATGGCTGCTGCCGCTTCCGATTCCCCTAGGTGCTCCAGCATCATCGCGCCGGACCAGATCTGGCCGATGGGGTTTGCGATCCCCTGCCCGGCAATGTCAGGCGCCGACCCGTGGACAGGCTCGAACAGGGACGGAAAGTTTCGATCCGGATTGATGTTGCCGGACGGCGCAATGCCGATCGTTCCCGTGCAGGCAGGACCCAAATCGGACAGGATATCGCCGAACAGGTTCGAGGCGACCACCACGTCGAACCAGTCCGGGTGAAGGACGAAATGGGCTGTGAGTATGTCGATGTGATACTTGTCCCATTTCACATCGGAATACTTCCTGGCCATCTCCTCCACGCGCTCGTCCCAATAAGGCATCGTGATCGAAATGCCGTTCGATTTGGTCGCCGAGGTCAGATGCTTCTTCGGCCGCTTCTGCGCCAGGTCGAACGCAAACCGCAGGACCCGGTCGACGCCGATGCGCGTCATCACCGTCTCCTGGATGACCACCTCCCGGTCGGTGCCGGGAAACATCTTGCCGCCAACGGAAGAATACTCGCCTTCGGTGTTCTCACGCACGACCCAGAAGTCGATGTCGCCGGGCTTGCGATTGGCGAGCGGCGTCGGCACACCAGGCATCAGGCGCACGGGCCGCAGGTTGATGTACTGGTCGAATTCTCGCCGGAACTGCAGCAGCGATCCCCAAAGCGAGACATGGTCCGGGATCTTCTCCGGCCAGCCCACGGCACCGAAGAAGATAGCCTCGTGCGATCCGATCTGTTCCTTCCAGTCCTCCGGCAGCATGCGGCCATGCTTGGCGTAGTAGTCATAGGAGGAGAAATCGAAGTGATCGAGCTGGAGGTCGAAACCGAACTTCTTGGCCGCTGCCTCCAGAACACGCACGCCTTCAGGCGTCGTTTCCTTTCCGATTCCATCACCTGGAATGAC
>NZ_QDGA01000161.1 GCF_003347665.1 Microvirga calopogonii | reverse complement strand
CTGTGGCTTTGCCATCATCTGCCGCATCGCTTCCTCTGCCCGAGCCCGGGCCTCAGCGTTGTTACTGAGGTCGCGGACCTCCGATGCTTCCTCCTCTTGATTGATACCGTTCTTGCGTGCGCGCCACTGCTTTGCTTGGGCGGCAGTGGCAGCGGCATTGGCCAGCTGCTCCAGTCGATCCAGCTGCGGTGTGCTGGCCTTTGCATCTGTTTCAGGTTGATCGTCCTCTCGCTCGGAGCGCTCTGTCATCAATTCGCATCCTTAGGCTCGGCATAGTCCGCTATGCTATGCAGTTACACGCGTCTATGTCATGGGGAATAGGTTAACTCCGTCTTAACCATAAAGGCCCGACGTAAGCCGATGCGAAAGATCCATCACGGCTTCATAGCGATCCTCATCCTCGCGGGTCCGGCCGGCCTTATTCTTGCCCATGAAAAGCTCACTCGAACGCCCGCCCAGGAGGTCTTTGAATCGTTCGATCCGCCACCGGCTCTTCGGCAGGCCTACACTCAATGTGCGGAGGCTCCGAAGCAGCAGCGCTCAACCCGATGCGACCAGTATGTCAGATTCTTCGAAGACTGCGCCGCTCGGAAGAACGCGTGCGGACCACAAGCCGTCTACGAGTTCCTCACCAAGGCAATTCTCTCAGCGCCACTGAAGAGAACAAACGCGGACAAGACTGCAACTCCTGCTGGCGCCTAACCCCGCTGCGCTGGTAATCCCATTCTCACTGAAGTATGCGATACTGTTCAAATGACCTATTCCCGCGGAATCGACGCCAATGTTCCAAGCTGGCACAGGGTCCGAGACAGAGTCATAAATCATTTCGCCGGATCGCTGCACGTTATCTGCTGAGCACCCGATGTCCTTATGTGGTGAAAACGTATTCGGTATAAGTTCTTCAGGAGCCCGTCGCAGCACCTTGTAAAAGAGTCACGAAGATATTTGCTCAACGTTGATAGCCAGGTGAATTGGTCATGCAAGATTGCCTGCCTGGATAAGATCAGACAGACGCAGCTAACCTGCCGCTGCTCGCTATGATCGAAGAGAGGTGATCTCCCAAATCTCGCGCGACACCGGTGTCGATCGCAGCCGCACCGACTGACAATCTGGCTGCAAGGAGGGGTAAGGAGCGCTCTGACATCGGATGGAGTGCGTCGCCGCACATCGGCCGCATGTGCGCGCCTCTACACCGAACCTGCGATGCCGGAACACATCGCATGCGCTCTGGTGAACGGTCTGGTGCTCAGCCTTTTGCCGGGGCGCTTCGTACTTGTGCACAGCATTCGGTTGCACTTCCGATGTTCGTAGTTCATTGTAGCGGCGTGGTGTTGCAACCGGCATCACACAAGCACCCTGGCAGCGAGCTCCGCACGGCTAACTCTGTCAGGGCGTTCTCATGTGTGAGTTCCAGGCCGCATGTCAGCTCTTGGAGGGCCCAACGTCTGGCGTGGCATTTCGCTACCCACGTCGTGCCGCCTCAAGCAGCATAGAAGATGGGGGTCGCGCGTCCAATCCGATGCGTCTGCCCTGCGCCTGGCGCTCTATTCAGCAATTCCTCTAACGAGCAGGCGGTTGACCGCTTCGACGACCCGCTCATGCTCCTCCTCCGAGAACGGGCTGAGGTCATGCATCTCGAGGCTATTCAGGCCCTCAATAGTCAGCCAGCCGAGAAGCGCCGCGTCCAGATCGTCCGATGTCGCTTTCAGGTTCTCCAGGGTCGCCTGGATGACCTCGCGCACGGGATCGAGCAGGTGCGGGCTCTCGGCCGAGGCGGCCAGCATGCCATTGGCGATCTCCTTCGTCCTGCCCTGACGCAGCTTGAGCAGCGCCGCCGTACACAGGCGGGCTTCCAAATTGCGCCCGGGCTCGGCCTGAGCGCGGAGCGCCTCCCGCTCTGCCGCAACCTCGTCGACGATGCGCTGGACCATGCCTTGGAGCAGCGCGTCCTTGGTGGGAAAGTTGTAGAGAAGCCCACCCTTGCTGAGACCGGCCCGCTCGGCCACTGTGTCCAGTGTCAGCCGTCCCGAACCGATCTCGCTCACCAGCTCCGCAGCCGCGTCGAGAATCCTCTCGCGGGAACTCTTACGGCCTCGAACACGTCCCGCCATTGCTCTCCTTGCGCTCAACCCATCCGGTAGAAGTGGTTTCGCCATATCGGCGTTCAGCCTTCCAGTGTCAAGGCGAAAGCATGACCGCGCCACCAAGGGTCTTCGGTGCGGTTCGCTCATGATGTTGAGATCGGGATTAGCATTACAGAAGCACTACAGATGCTATTTGTGGACGGCTTCCTCCTCGCAAGGGCATCGGGCAAGTACTCTGATCGGATCGCTTGCGCCCATATGTCCGGCCTGTTGTTGTGGTCACACGTGACCACGGCCAAGATGGTTTCCGCGACGTGAGTTCCAAGCATGGGGGCGACCTGTCACAGCCGATAGGATCTACGGAGTTTCTCACATCTCGGATCGATCGATCACACCATCTGCTCACTCCCTTGCAAGTTCCGGCAGCAGCTCAACACGGGAGGACTTGAGGCCCCCGAGATCGGGCTGATCTCTAAACTGCGCTCACCCCTGCGGGCGAGGCCGATTTCGCTTTGTAGACCTCGCCTGTCAGCATGAGTTTCCAGGCGATCCGCGCGATCTTGGTGGCCAGCGCCACCGCGGCCAGCTTTGGCGGCTTGCGCTTGAGCAATTCCACCAGCCAGGGCGCCGCACTCTGACCGCGCCGCAGCTGTCGGATCACCGCCCTGGCGCCGACCACCAGCATGGCGCCGACCACCAGCACGCTGCGCAAGGCCTCGTCGCCCGCCCGGGTGATCACGCCCAGCCGCACCTTGCCGGCGGTGGAGTGATCCTTCGGGGTCAGGCCGAGCCAAGCGGCAAAGTGGCGAGCCGAGCGGAACGCCTCGGGGCTCGGCGTCTTCATCACCAGCCTCGCGGCCCCGATCGGCCCGACGCCGGGGATCTGGGCCAGACGTCGGCTGCACGCATCATCACGATGCCAGGCCATCAGCTTGTCTTCCACCTCTTCCAGCCGGGCCTGCAGCTGAGCGTATTCCTTGGCCTGTATCGCAAACAGCTCCCGCGCCAGAACCGGCAGGGTGTCATCCGCCCGGATCCGCTCCAGCAGCGGTTCGATCTTGCACAGCCCCTTCGCCGCCACCAGCCCGAACTCGGCGGCATAGCCGCGGATCGCATTGGTCAGCTGGGTGCGCTGGTGGATGATACCGACGCAATCCGTCCACCGCTCCGAGTTGAAGCCGTCCATCCTTCCGATTTGATCCCGTCCAGGGATCGGTCTGAAGAACCCTGCTGCACCGGGGCATTGCGACCTCTACACCAGAGAGGACGCGATGCCAGCAAACAGAGCGATGACCATGCGACAGATGCGGCAAGTGCTGCGGCTCCACGCCAGCCAAACCAGCGACCGCGAGATCGGCCGGATCGTCGGCGCGGCGCGCTCGACCGTGCGCGATGCCATCCAGCGGGCCAAGGTGGCTGGGCTGGGCTGGCCTGGCCGCTGCCGGACGACCTGACCGATGCCGCCCTGGAGGAGAAGCTGTTCACCCGCGCGGGCGCCCGGGTCGGCACGCGCCGCAGGCCGGATGCGTGTTTCGCGTGATCTATGTCCGGCAGCCGACGGACCTCCCGTCCTCCGGGCGTGAGGTTCGTCTCAGCGTTCGGGTGCGGCGCTTCTACTGCCACAATCACACTTGCTCGAAGCAAACCTTTACGGAGCCTCTCCGGCGTCTTCTCAAGCCTTATGCCCGACGCACACAGCGGCTGGCGAAGGCACAGGGACGGATCGGCATCGCGTTGGGAGGTGATGCTGCTGCCAGGCTCCTTGTCCATCTCGCCATGCCGGCTAGCGCCGATACCATCCTCCGCCTCGTTCGGGATCAGCCACTTCCTACGCGCCAACCGCCGCGCATCGTCGGTGTTGACGATTGGGCGATGAAGAAAGGCCGCACCTATAGCTCCATTCTGGTCGACCTGGAGCGCCGGAAGCCGATTGAGCTTTTGCCCGACCGATCCGCAACGACCTTCTCAGCCTGGCTCCGGCGCACCCCTATGTCAGGATCATCGCCCGTGACCGCTCCAGTGAATACGCCCGCGGCGCTGCCACGGCCTGCAAGGCCATCCAAGTCGCGGATCGTTGGCATCTGCTGTTAAATGCCCGCCAGATGCTCGAGCGCTGGCTGGCAGGAGCCCATGCTCGGTTGCGGCGTCTGCCTCTCATCGAGCGCTCCCCTGGGACCTCAGGACGGCGAACCCGCGCCTACCCTCGGACGCGGGCCGAGCAGGCCGCCAGTACTGACAGCCGGGCTCGTTGGCAGGCTCTCTATGAGGAAGTCCGGCAGCGACATGCCCGTGGAGAGAAGCTGTTGGCGATCAGCCACACGATGGGCCTGGCGCGCGGCACGGTGAGGAGGTTTGCTCAGGCCGAAAGCTTTCCCGAGCGAGCCGTGCGCCAACTGGGGCCGAGTATTCTTGATCCGTATCTCTCCCACCTCAATGCCCGCTTGGCCGCCGGATACGAGAACGCCACTGCCCTCTGGCGTGAACTACGGGATCTCGGCTTTGCCGGCTCCCCCAAGCAGGTCTATCGTTGGATGGCCGAGCGTCGCACGGCTCCGGCGAAAACGACAGCCCGCAAATGGCACTCACCCGGTCCGACACGTTCCGCGGCAGAGGCTTCGCTTCCCTCGCCCAAGCAACTTGCATGGCTTCTTGTGCGCCCTGCGACAGCACTTGATGCAACGGAGGCTGCCGTCCTCGCCCGAGTGCGCCAATGTCCCGAGGCTGCGACTGTGGCCGATCTCGCCGAGCGCTTCTGCATCCTCATCCGTCAATGTTGTCGTGAGCGCCAGTCCCGTAACAAGGAGCAGACGTCCATCAAGGCTCTGACGACATGGATTGCTGAAGCTCAGTCATCAGGCATCCAGGCTATCGAGACGTTTGCCGCCGGCCTGGAGCAGGACGGAGCTGCGGTTCGCGCGGCACTGACGCAGCCGTGGAGCAGTGGGCAAGCTGAGGGTCAGATCACGCGCCTTAAGCTCCTGAAGCGCTCCATGTATGGACGCGCCAGCTTTGATCTCCTGCGCCGCCGGGTGCTCTTGGCAGCGTAATCCACGCAAAGTGCGGGAGAGCCACACAATCGGGGGAAGATCACCTGGCTCCTGGCCGCCCTAATGAGTTCATCCGCGCAGCCAGATACTTCGCAGGTGGCCTGAAATCCAGCGCCGGCCTCGTGCCACCGCATTATTCAGGGCCGACTAATTAGAGTTTGGAAGCTAAGGGTTTTTCTTGGCCGGGCATTGAGCCTCTGTGCAACCGGATCCAAGGCGCTTTGGCTCTAGGCGAACAGATCTGACTGACCTCTTCGGGAAGTACTGCCGCGGCAAGCCATTAGTGTTCTCGTTGCGTCCCCACCCCCATGGGACCTACGGCAGTCTGCACATGGCCCGTAATCTCTAGGACGAAGGCCTAGAGGTCGGCCGCCGCACCACTCGGCTGATGCGGGAGAACGGCTTGAAAGATCAGCAGAAGCAGCGGTTCAGGCACACGACCGGCGGCCACCATAGCCTTCCTGGTCCGACGCAACCTTCTTGCGCAGGAGTTCTCGGCCAAGGAACCGAACCAGAGATGGGCGGCCCATATCTCGTCCGTGTGGACGAACGAGAGCTGGCCCTATCTGGCTGTCGCCCTCAATCTTTTCGCCCGCCGGGTGGTCGGCCAGCGGCTTTGGGCCGAGGTTGAGCCTGAGATACAGCAATTCGAGGACAGTTTCAGCATGAGCCCCTAGCCGCATTGCATCCTGCCTCTCTCAGGACCCGAGACCGATCTGTGGATGGTGCTTGATCGTGCCAGTCCGGCATCTTCCTACGGAGCACTCTTCGGAGTTACGTTCATGACGAGCCATGTGCTGACCCCTTGATGCAGGTCGACTACGTAGTCGGCCGCAATGCCGCTGTCCTCGCCATGACCTGACGCGTGAACTGCCGTAACGAGCCGCGAGACCATTGCGCTGCGTCGGTCTGGGGGAAGATCAGGGTCAAAGACCATCATTGTGGCAGTCAGAGCGATGAAGGCATCCGTGACGATCACATGAGGCTGAACGGCCGGATGATTCTTCAGAATGTCCGCCGCGATGATAATTCGCTCGATTTGCATCTCCCGCGATTGGTCACGGCCTTCAACGAGGATATCGACGTAGCCAGACGAGAAACGGCACCGTATCGAAGGAGCATCTTCGCACCGCTTCAGGTCGAGACGGAGCTCGGTCCCGGCTCGCGTCAACACGTTATTGACAATCGTGCCGTAATCACCCGGCGCCCTGGTGAAAGGATCCGCCAGAGCAGGCTCCGTCAGCCCAAAAGCTGAGATGAAGCCGCAAGCGGCGATCACCGCTCGATTAGGGAGGCTAATCAATGCATCACCCCACTCAAGTGTTCTCTTGGCATACGATCAAAGATATATTGCCAACTTTGCCTCGGCCCCGCGACGAGGCTGAGCGCTTGCGCTCCGATACTCATTCCAGCTTCTTGCCTCTGCTTCATATTGCCTCCGGTAATGGCAGTGCGGAGAAGATTTGCTGCCTGCGCCTCACATGCAAACGCCATTGAGACGGCATCGGCCACTTGGCCAAGCACTGGAACGAAGCTCAACAAACCCACCGCCGTCGCCGCCCAATCGAGCACTGGCGACACTATCTTGAGCGCGTCCCCGACGGCGTGAATAAAAGCCCCACCGTTTTTCTTCGGTGACTTGGTGTCAGGCTGGTCCGTCCGGCCCGCCAGCATATCCGAAACCGCGTTTTGTTCCGCAGCGGTTTCGGGCACATGGGTCTTTGACTGCTGGACCGTGCGGTTCGCCAGCGACATGCTTTGGTAGAACTGAGCAAAGTCTTCATTGCTGATGTCACCGGAGTCGACCGTGTGGCCACCGCCGAAGTCGAAGAATGAATTATTGGTCTCATAGCCTGTGATCGCATTGTTAAGCTGACTGAACAGCAGAGGATCAGAGAGCAACTGAGAGGCCGCCTCCTGCACTTTCGGGTCGAGGCTTTTGTCCTCCGCCATCCTCGCGAGCTTGTCACGCGTCAGGTCACCGCTTCCAAAGAAGGCGTCCTGATTGCTCTTAATTGTTTCTAACGTCTCAAGCTCGGTACGCGTGAGACTCATCGACGAAGAAGCGACTTGAAGAAAGTCCTCTTTGTGCACCTTGTCTATTCCACCACCATATAACTGCTTCCATTCATCCGAGTGGCTGACGAAGTACTGAGCCGCCGCAATGACCTGGGGTGGACATTTGCCAGATTTTGATTCACCCTCGACGATCTGCTTGAATTCAGCCAGACTCAAGTTTTCGGGCAGGTTTTCAGAGTATCGGTAAAGCTCGCGTAATGCGTCGCTCCGAGTCATGGCGGACGGCTGCGGATCACCCGTGCTGTCGGATGGAATGTAGTTCTGAACGTAGCTTTGTGCCTGCTTATCCTGAAATTCGGCAACTTGGGAGTGATGGCGGGAGAATCCGGACAAGTCCTTCGCCGTGATCTTGCCACCGCAGCGGCCATCGCCCTGCGAGCCGATCGCATAAAACAGCTCTGGATCCTGCTGCAATCCCTTGATCGCCGCTTTCAAATCCGGGGGCGTAGAGGGATCGTTGGCTTTATCTGCCAATGAATCCCAACTGAGTGGAGCTTGGTCCTTGTGGCGGTTCAGCACTGCTACAATCTCCAACTCGGCCTGGGTCAGTGAGCCGCTATTCCACGTGATTCTCTCGCTTTTAACGGGCGCCTGTGCAACAGAAGGGTTGGCGATCTCAGAGGGCTCCGGCCCCCGATCCATCGACTCAATAGCTACCCTCATATTTTGCGGCAGCAGGTCCAATGGGTGCTGGGCCAAGTACTCCAACGACGACTCGGCATCTGACACGGATTCCGAATGCTCCCGGGACAATGCTCCCGCCGTCGAAGCGGATTCCCGCGCCAGCGGGTCACGGAGTTCCGACGGACAGGTCTTGTCCTCTAGCAGGGACATGATCAGCATCGCCTCAAACCGAGATGCGCTTTGCTGAGTCTCGTCGAAAGCCGATACCGGCTCTGACCTTGTCTGAGCGGACTGCGAGAAAAGGATGTTGGCGTTACTGACTGGCATTGTGGCTCCTCAGACATGAAGTTGCATCCGCGACAAGGGCGTCACGATATGTAGTCACCAGCGATAATGGTGATGAGCATTCGCCGGGTTACCAACTCCTCCACAACCGTGCTCTGAGTGCACTGCTTGTTGATCGCCCCACATTCTCTTTCCAGCCCACCTGGCCGACGATCGCTGCGTCCCGAATCTCATCATGACCGGTTCAGCTTTCGACAACCTGACTAACTCCAAAGAATCGATTCAGGATGCGGCCGCG
>NZ_QDGA01000160.1 GCF_003347665.1 Microvirga calopogonii | reverse complement strand
TGAAGGACGAGATCGCCCGGCTCAAGCACCTGCCGCCGCGCCCACCCTTCAACCCCTCCGGCATGGAGAAAGCCACCCAGCCGCGCCCTGCTGGTCCAGGCCGGCGTCCCGGGCGCGGCGCCAAACGGGATCGGGTCACCCGCGAGGTCACGATCCCGGTCGAGGCTCCGCCCGGCTCGCGCTTCAAAGGCTACAAGACGGTCGTGCATCGGGATCTGGTGCTGGTTGCCGAGGTGGTGCGCTACAAACGGGAACGGTGGGTGACACCCGAGGGCCAGACCCTCATCGCGCCGCTGCCGATTGGCATCACCGGCGGGTTCGGACCCAATGTGCGGCGGTTCTGCCTCGCCCTGCACACGCAAGGCCAGGTGACCACCGAGCGCCTGACCGATCTGCTGAACGGTATTGGCCTGGCGATCTCCAAGCGCGAGGTCGTCCGTCTGCTCACCTCAGATCTGGAGCTGTTCGAACAGGAAGATCGTGCGATCCTGCAGGCCGGCCTGGTCTCGTCGCCTTACCTCACCGTCGATGATACCGGGGCGCGCCATGCCCGCCGTCCCGCGGTGACCACCCAGATCGGCGGCGAGCGCTTTTGCGTCTTCCGCA
This sequence comes from Microvirga calopogonii, assembly GCF_003347665.1. GTDB lineage: Bacteria > Pseudomonadota > Alphaproteobacteria > Rhizobiales > Beijerinckiaceae > Microvirga > Microvirga calopogonii. Next base: position 7,863 of record NZ_QDGA01000160.1, on the reverse strand, counting down.
CCAGCCGGTCGAAATCGCGCCTGAACTTCCTGACGCTGCTGCGGGGTGGCTGCGAGGACTACGTCGCCAACGAGGCCGCGCTGGACTATCTGCGCCGGCAGCCGGTCGAGGCCGCCGTGATCGCCCGGTTGAGCCAGCTCCAGGACCAGGTGTTCAGCTCGCAGATGGAGTGGTGGCAGCATCTGCTGCGCTGCTCGATCAACATCTTCGACCGGCCTCTGCTTCGGCTACTGGATGAAGCCGCCACCTGGGGCGCGCTCCGGCATCACGGGCTGATGGCCAACACCGTCGTGGTCTCCGACGATGCCGGGCAGTTCCGGGTTGCTCAGCACGCCCTATGCTGGATCCATGCGGAGCGCCACCTGCAGAAGCTGATGCCGGCCTCACCCAAGCAGGCCAATGCCGTTGAGCTGGTCCGCGAGGCGATCTGGTGTTTTTATCGCGGTCTGAAGCTGTGGAAGCAGAGCCCCTCGCCAGGTGGGGAGCGGGCCTTCCGGCGGCAGTTCGACAAGATCTTTGGCCTGCGCACGGGCTACCAGGAGCTCGACGAACTGCTCGCCCGTCTGGCACGGCGCAAGGGCGAACTGCTGCGGGTGCTCGAGCGTCCCGAGATCCCGCTGCACACCAATGCCTCCGAGAACGACCTGCGCGCCTGGGTGATCAAGCGCAAGATCTCCGGTGGCACCATGAGCGCCGATGGCCGAATGGCGCGCGATGTGATGCTGGGGCTGTCGAAGACCTGCCGTAAACTCGGGCTGTCGTTCTTCACCTATCTCGGCGACCGGCTCGGCCTGAATGGGGATCGACCGAGGATCCCGCCGCTGGCCGACCTCGTCACACAGTCAGCCTAGGGCATCCGCCCCCTAATCTGCCCCGGTTACGGTTACGCGGGGATTGCTGCTCTCGGGCTTAGGTCTCAGGGGTGCCACCTGCAGACCTTAGGAAGCACACATCCTGGCAATTTCGGGTAGGTCCAAGCCTCTTTCACGCCTGAGAGAAGGCTTCTGCTAAGATAGGTTCACTCGAAACGATAGGTCGCCCGTTTCGAGGCTGGCGTTGCATTGCCGCAGTCCATGTCTGTTTGGCCTTCGTGAGGCAGTCATTGCCAAGGGGCAATGCCTCGTCGGCGCACCCGTGTCGGGGCGACATAACTCAGGTGGAGGGGCCGCTATCAGGCGTCTTCTGTGCGCGTGACACGCAACCACGAGGGCGTGAGCGGCCGACGGTGAGAGTATGAGCGCACCCATCCTTCATGACAACGACCAGGGGGCCGGACCGCCGGCCTTGGTGTTTCTGCACTATTTCGCCGGCTCCCTACGGTCCTGGGTTCATGTAGCCGGGGTTTTGTCGCGCGAATACAGGTGTCTGCGCATTGATCTTCCCGGCTTCGGCCGCTCGCCGCCGCTGCCTGCCTTCAGTGTGGATGCGGTCGGTGGAACGATCGCGCAGCACATCGCGGGCCGTCGTCTTGGTACTTATGTTATCGTCGGCCATTCTATGGGCGGCAAGCTGGCGCTCGCCTGCGCGGCCGATCCACCACCGGGTCTCGCCGGCGTCGTCTTGGTGGCTCCTTCACCACCCTCGCCTGAGCCGATGGACGAGAAGGAGCGTGCGCGCCTGCTGGCGACCCATGGCGACCGAGCCTCGGCGGAGCAAACCCTCCGCACGATCACACGGCGGCCGATCCCGGCGGAGGACGCCGAGATCTGCATCGCGGACAATCTGATGACCTCGGCCGAGGCCTGGCACTGGTGGCTTGCGCAGGGCAGTCGCGAGACTATTACGGCTCAGGCTGAGCGGGTGGCCTGCCCGCTTCTGGTTATCGGCGGGAGCGAGGACCCCGTCATCCCGCCTGGGGTCATCACAGCCGAGGTCATGCCCCGGCTCGCCGATGCCTCTTGCGTCGAAATTGCAGGCGCCGGACACCTCCTGCCGTTCGAGGCCGCAAACGAAGTTGCAGACGACATTAGCACTTTCGTCAAAGAACGGTGCCGTGGCGCGACGGTGAGAGGTACACCATAGGAAAGCGGGCCGCCCGAGGCTCCGCATCTTTTCGGCGGCTTGTCGGCACTCTATGCTTCCCTCAAAGGCCAGTCGATTTGTGTAGGCCGGGCAATCCGCCCGACCGCCTTGCTCAAGGGCGCCTGATGGGCCCTGCTGGAGGCCCGATATGGCAGCGCCCTGGTTTATGTTCGCGACCGGCATCGAGAACAGCTATCCGACAATCAAGAACGGCGCCGTCCGTGTCGACGAGATGGACAAATGCGGCCATTACATGCACTGGCGGAGGGATTTCGAACTCCTTCAGGAGCTAGACATCCACTATCTGCGCTACGGACCACCGATCCACCGCGTCTGGTTGGGCCAAGGCCGGTATGACTGGAGCTTCCCGGATCAGACCTTCGGCGTCTTGAAGACGATGGATATCGTCCCAATCGTCGATCTCTGCCATTTCGGGGTTCCGGACTGGATCGGAAACTTCCAGAACCCCGATTTTCCGACGCTGTTTGCGGCCTATGCGAGCGCCTTTGCGCAGCGCTTTCCTTGGGTGCAGCTCTACACGCCCGTGAACGAGATGTTCATCTGCGCTACCTTCTCGGCCGCCTATGGCTGGTGGAACGAGCAGTTGAGCAGTGACACGGCCTTTGTGACAGCGCTCAAGCACATCGTGAAGGCGAATATTCTGGCGATGGCTGCAATTCTCGAGATCCGCCCTGACGCGATCTTTATTCAGAGCGAGTCCTCGGAATATTTCCATGCCGACGAGCCTGATGCGATCGGCCACGCAGAGATCATGAATGCCCGGCGGTTCCTGTCGCTGGATCTCAATTACGGCCGCCGCGTCGATTCCGAGATGTACCAGTTTCTCCTCGACAACGGCATGACGCGCGACGAATACCAGTTCTTTATGACCCATCGCCTGCGGCAGCACTGCATCATGGGCAACGATTACTACGTGACAAATGAACATCGTGTCGCTCCTGACGGACGCACATGGGCAGCTGGAGAGATCTTCGGATATGCGGAGATCACCCGGCAATATTACGAACGCTATCGTCTTCCCGTCATGCACACGGAGACGAATCTGGCTCAAGGTGCCAACGGCGACGAAGCCGTAACTTGGCTCAGGAAGGAATGGGCGAATGTCATGCGGGTGCGCAACAGCGGCGTTCCGATCGTCGGGTTCACGTGGTACTCGCTGACGGATCAGGTCGACTGGGATACAGCCCTGCGGGAGGAGAACGGCCGAGTGAACGCTCTCGGCCTTTACGATCTGGATCGGAACATCCGACCAGTCGGCAAAGCCTATCAACTCCTGATTCAGAGATGGCGCAGGGTTCTGCCGACACAGAGCGTCTGTCTTACCGTCCCGATCGTTCCACCGAGCCAATTTGAGAGCGTACATGCGGTCTCCCAGCAGGAAGCGGCCCGGAACCTGAGTCATGCGGCTCCTACGTCGCCAACCATGGCGGATCATGCCGGCTGAATGTGCGCCTTCGTCACCTGCCAGAGACAGGCCTCTGCATGGCCTTCCCCTACCGCCGGCGCGGCTGCACCCTGACCTCTACGTGGCGGAGTTCATTGGTACGGCCCTGCTGGTTCTGGTCGGCGTGTCGGTGGTCATTCTCATGTTTGGGCAAGGCAGTCCGGGGGCAAGGCTGATCCCGAGCGAAGGCTGCCGCCTGTTTCTGACCGGCGGCTTGTTCGGCTCGGTCGGCGCGCTGATCGCGGTTTCACCGATCGGCCGCATCAGCGGCGCGCATATCAATCCCGCCGTGACGGTCGCGTTCTGGCTGGAGGGCAAGCTGGCGTGGCGTGATGCCGCCTTTTACGTCTTGGCTCAGTTCGCCGGCAGCGTTATCGGAGCTTGGCCTCTTCTGGGCTGGGGGCGCATGGGACGAAGCGTGGCGTTTGGTGCGACGCAGCCGGGGGCTGACGTTCCTGTCTGGGCCGCTACCCTCGGGGAGACAGGAGTGACGTTTCTCCTCATCCTGGCGATTTTCACTATGGCGGCACATCCCCGTACCCGTAGCTTCACGCCGTTGGCCCTGCCGGCCGTGCTCTCGGTGCTGGTGTGGCTGGAGGCCCCCCTCTCCGGGGCCAGTGCAAACCCGGCTCGGTCGTTCGGACCTGCCCTGATCGCCAGAGTCGCGCTGGACCCATGGATCTACATCGTTGGGCCCTCGCTTGGGGCTGTCCTGTATGCCGGCTTGGTACGCCTTGAGGCTGTGCGTCTTCCCCGCGTCACCGTCGCGCGATTGTTCCATTTCACCATCGAGGTTTGACAGCGTTCCGGCAGGAACAGTCCGCTCCGGGTCAAAATTTCACGCTCCGGCCTCTTAACGAACGTCCGCACTTGAGTGGCGAAGCGGACCAAACGCTCTCAGGTGTGCCAGCTCCGGACCTTTGCTGAAACGAGTGACAGACCCAATGCAGCACCGGCACTCCGGTCAAAAGGGAGGGGCCCCTATCGCTTGAGCACAGTGAGGTCCCCCACCTCGCACAGCAGGCGCGGGTGCCGCGGATCCGACAGGTCGAGCTTATCCCAGGGCACCCGATACTCGCCCCTCTGGCCAGTCGCGCCGAAGAACCGGAGCAGCGTCCGTCCGATGCTCCAGGCCGACAGCCGCTCCAGCACAGCGTATGATCCAACGAGATACTCGGTCACAAGGAGGTCAGCCCCTTGAGGCTCGGCACAGACTTCCTCCAGTCGCCCGATGCTGCGGCCATCCCGGGCCAGGACACGACGACCGATCAGAAGCTCGAGATGAACATCGCGGCCAGCCATGGTCAGGCTCCCGGTATTCGGGCGATCACGTGGTCTCGCAGCCAGGTCTGCCAATCAAACACCGGGGTCTCCTCGACCAAAAGATCGACGTCCACGTCGATCCCCACATCCCTCACCTTCATCCAGGGAATGCGGTACGGCTCCCGATGTTGTGCGCCTCCCAGGCGTTCCCCCAGCCGGCTGGCCCATCGGCCGATGCGGGGGGCGAGCCGACGCGCGAGCGCGACGGCGCCGATCTCTAGGCCTGCGACATGAGGGGCCTCGCCATCGTGCAGTTCGATCACGAGGCCATCGACCTTACCCATCTTGACGTGCTTGCGGTCGACAACCTGCTTGTCGAGAACATCGCGGACCAGCTCCATTGTCAGCCTCCGAAGATCTCAAGCGGGATCGTGACGATCGCCAGCACGCATCCAAGTCCGATCACGAATAGGACGGCGGTGTTGCTGATCCACCCGTTGCGGTGCTCGTGCACATAGCGCTCATCGTTCATCAGGAAGAGAAACGGGACGACGGTCAGCGGCAGGCTCGCCGCCGTCAGGGCCATGGAAAACACGGTGAGCTTCAGCGGATCCAAACCTGCGCCGATCGGAATCGTCCCCAGGATCACGGCCAGGGTATAGGCGGCGCTGAAGCCCGGATTGGCCTTGGGCTTGGCGTCTTCGGACCAGTTCCAGCCAAACCCCTGGGCCACGAGATAGGCCTGTTGCAGGCCGATCTCGAGCGCGGCCCCCAAGCACGCAATGCCAAGCGACGCCACGAAGAGGATGAAGCCCCAGTAGCCGAACACCGGGATCAGCATCAGGGGAAGCTGATGGTAGTCGTCGACCTGCGTGATCCCGTGCGATCGGAGCACAACAGCCGCCAGGATGAGCGCCCCAATCGCAATCGTGCCGCCAAATCCCATGCCGAGGCCGGCGACCGCACGGTTTACGCCAAGATAGCCCTGGTCCCATTTGTCCTCGATCGCGCCCGAGGAATAAAACAAGAAAAGATACGGGGAGATTGAGGCACCGAGGATGCTGACCGCGATAAACCAGTACTGAGCCTTGTCGTGCCCCGGCAGGCTGGGAATCGCACCGGCAGCAACCTCCGACCAATCCGGGTGGACCAGGATGGCGCCCACAACAAAGCAGAGCGTGACGAGGCCGAGGATTGAGACCCCTTTCTCGATCATGCCAAAGGTGCCCTTCCAGAGCAGCAGCCAGACGAGGAATGCCACCGGCATCGCCCACCATTGGAACCCGAACCCGGTGGCAAATTCCAGGGCAACACACACGCCGCCGATCTCGGCCGCGAGAACCAGGAGATTGACGACGACAACGGCGAGGAAGGCAATCAGGAAGAAGTTGAAGCCGAAGCGCTCCCGGATCGCATCCGCGATGGTGTGATGGCTCACCGCGGCAAAGCGGCCGGCCATTTCGACCAGGAAGATGATGCAGATCGTGCCGAGCATAATGGCCCACAGAAGCCGGAACCCGAACGCCGCGCCAGCCTGGGCGGCGGTTGCGAGAGAGCCGAGTTCGAGAAACCCGCCGACGCTGGTGACAATGCCGAGCGTGATCTCGAGGAGCTTGCTCATGGCTGGGATGCCGCTCCTTTATCCGCTGGCGCGACAGCGCTTCTGACCTCCTCAAGGCTGCGGGCAGCCGCTGGCCGATCAGCCGCCCGGATGGCCTGCTGGGCACGGTCGAGCGCCGCCCCGATACGCTGGAAGGCTTGCTGCGTACCGGAACTCGAATCGGCTGGATGCGATGAGAAGGCCTGTTGTTTGGCGATCAAGTCGGTCAGGTTTTTGCCCATGGTGGAGACGGTCCGCTTGGCATAATGCGCCGGCACGGTCCCGGCCAGCCAGGCATCCAGGACCGCCTCGGCGGTCGCGACGGTCGAGGAAACGAGCTCACGTTGGTGCTGATCCTGATCGGCCGCTTGAGCGCTGGCGGTGAGCGGGAAGGACGCCACGACCACGCAACTGGCGAGAACAGCAAAGCGTGTCACCGGATCCATGGAACAGCGAGACCGTTGTCTGGCTTGACAATGTACCACCCTGGTTTCGGGTTCCCAACGGGATGAGCACTGCCTCAAAGGTGCACTGCGCCACCCCTATCGCTGATCTGGGGTGTCGCGCAGATGAAAGTCCGGTAATGGGATGGACCGGCCGTGCTTACCGGCGCACCCTTCATCAGGGACGCCCAGCACGAGGATCAGAGCCATGCCTAACGCTCCGCTTCCACCCGTTGCCACTCTCGGCATGGAAGCCTGTGTCGGCGCCCATCATCTCAGCCGTCAGTTGCTGGCCCTCGGCCACGACGTGAAGCTGATCCCTGTCCAGTTCGTGATTCCCTTCCGCAAAAGCCACAAGAACGACTTCCGTGATGCCGAAGCCATTGCCGAAGCCGTCCAGCGCCCCACCATGCGCTTCGTGCCGACCAAGTCGGTCGAACAGCTTGATCTTCAAGCCCTGCACCGGCTCCGCTCACGCCTGGTGGGGCAGCGCACGGCCGTGATCAACCAGATCCGCGCATTCCTGCTGGAGCGCGGGATTGCGGTGCGCCAGAGGCTGCGTTTGCTGCGTCAGGCACTGCCGGACATTCTTGCCCAGCGCACGGACGTGCTCACGCCACGCATGACGCGCCTGATCGAAGGCCTGATGCAGGACTGGCATCTTCACCATGCTGGGATGGGAGCCATCATGAGCTTGGTGAATGCGGATTGCCGGGTTCGTGCGAGCGGCGTGCCCGCGAACCAGGCACCAAGCCGGATGAGGTTCATGGCAGCCGCTGTCAGCACGTGCTGAAGATGCGTCTTGGCGAGACCGATGTAGCGGGAGCGCCGCAAGTGTAGGGCGCGCACGCCAGCCGAAATCGTTCCCTCGATGCCGGCGCGCTTCTGGTACTCTTTGGCGAAGGCGGGCTGCGCCTCACGCTCGCGAGCCGCTGCAAGGGTCTCGTGCTCCTCCTGAGGGCGCAGCGTGAGAAGCCGCCGCTCGCTCCGAGTACACTGTGCCTTCAATGGGCAGGGGCGACAGTGGGTCGTCGAGAAGCGCACCTTGAAGGCGGTTCGTCCTTGCCAGT
>NZ_QDGA01000016.1 GCF_003347665.1 Microvirga calopogonii | reverse complement strand
CGTCGAGTTCACCAGTCCGGTGTTGGCGCCGTAGGTGCTGTAATGCACGTCGCCCACACCGCCGAGCACGTTGTTGGTCACCACCAGACCCGAGGACGGAAGCTGGCGATCCCCGCTCTCGTTGGCGATCTCGATGCCCGTGGCCGGCTTGCCGCCGCGGTAGAAGTCCGTGTCGTAGGTGTGCGCCACGGTGTTGGACTGCACCACCGCACCCTGCGCGTTGTCGAGGTAGATGCCGACGCTGAAGCTGTCGTAGACCTTGTTGCCGGTGATCTTGGCATCCTTGGTGAACATCGCGCCGACACCCTCGCCGTAGTTGCCGTGCACGTAGTTGTTGCTGATGACGCTGCCGTCCGACTTGTCCAGGCTGATGCCCTGCGCCCAGCCGCCGCCGGTCATCGAGCGGCTGCTGTTCTCCAGCACGTTGTGCCAGACCTCGTTGCCGTCGATCAGGTTGTTGTAGGAGTTGCCGACATTGCCGCCGGCCCAGATGCCGACCCGCACGCTGTCGTGCACGTTGTTGTCGAGGATCTTGGTGTCATGGGTCTCCCACAGGCTGATGCCGCCGCGCTTGGCGTTGCGCACCTCGAAGCCCTGGAAGGTGACGTAGTCGCCCGTGATGGTGACGAGATCCGAGCCCGAGGCGGACTGGCTGCCGTCGATGACCACATGCGCGCCGTCGGCGGCCTTGATGGTGATCGGCGCCGAGGCGGTGCCGCTGTTGTAGATGGAGACGTTGCCGTTGTAGACGCCGCCGGAGACCAGCACGGTGTCGCCCGCCTTGGCGAGCCCGGCGGCTTTGGTGATCGATTTGACCGGGCTGCCCGAAGCCCCCGAGTTCGAGTCGCTGCCCGTGGTCGAAACGTAAATAGTGGCCATAGCTTTTCTCGCTATTCTTTGGGTTAAAATTATTGGGAATATTGCTGGATCAGCCTGAAAAGCTGCATGCATCGCAATGTTTAGTGAATATAGATCAGTACAATAACGCTGTGTCAGCGCATATTACTTTTATTACCAATCAACAAAACGCAGTCAATACCTCCTTAAATAAAAACTATACACTCTATAAAGTCTTGGATCAGGAACATGTTGGCATAAACTGCGAACCGACAGCCGAGATCTAAACGATCACCTGTGCCGATGCGAAGCATACACAAGGAATACTTGTGCCAAGCCTGAATAAGGAGAGAGTCACGATGGGTGACATGCGCCTGGATCAGACGCGATTATGGGTGCGGCAAGGTCAAATGAGGGATACGCCTAGTCAAAACGCAGGCATAGTCCCGACCTTAAGGCCGTCAAATATAAATCGTATTTCATGTAATACCCCTATCTCTTTTTCATTTATCATTATCATTATTTAATTGGCCATGAGGTATAACATGAAATGTGACATCAATATGGCAACGCTGCCGATGGCTGCGTGGCCGGCGGCATTTACCGACGAACAAGTTAAGCCATTAGCTTGAGGTGAACGACGGAAACGTGCGGCTCAACATTCGGTTGGTGCTGGAGGAAGGTCAGTGTCGAAGGATAACCCAATCTGAGTAGGCTTTGGCCCCGATATCCCTCCGTTGATTGCTTGCATCCCAACCCTTCACGGCCAATCCTCACAAGGGTCGGAAACCATCCCAATCGGACAAGCGCATCGACCGCATCCGGGGTGAAGCGCTCATTCAAGTGTGGAGCTTCTTATGCATCCAGTAATCATGAGAACATTTCGAGCAGCTCAGGGCGCTTTTCCAGGGCTTAAGACGGCTAAAAATGCTCTGTCTCGTCATGGCCACAGGATCCTCAACACCCCTCACGAGAAGGACTTCCGGATCATCAAGCGCTTTTCCGATCCACACGACTTGTTCCTCGACATCGGCGCCAACCAAGGACAGTCGATCGAATCGATCCTTCTGTTCCGGCGCAAAGCGCAAATCATCTCGTTTGAGCCAAATCCATCTTTAGCCGCAAAGCTGCAGGCGCGCTATGCACGGCAGCCCAACATAACTGTCCATGCCGCAGGGCTCGGTGACGTGCCTGGCACGTTTACACTCTATGTCCCGACTTATAATCGCTGCGTCTACGACGGCCTTGCCTCGATCGACAGGAGCGAAGCTGAGAACTTTCTCAGCGCCGATTACGTGTATGGATACAAGCGATCCAAGCTCAGCATCGGCGAGGTTCAATGCCGGATCGAAACACTCGATTCACTGAAACTCTCCCCTTCCTTTATCAAGCTCGACGTGCAGGGCTATGAGTATAGTGTGCTACTTGGTGGGACCGAAACCTTAGCGCGCGCGGAGCCAGTACTGCTGATCGAAGATTATGCCGAAGACCCGCGCATTGGGGTCTTGTTGCAGAAATTCGGATACAAGGAATACCACCTCGAGGGCGATCAACTCAGGAAAGGCCCTGGAACGAGTTGCAATTCACTGCTGATCACTGATCGCAAGATTGGGAAACTCACGTAGTCGATTGACCTCATCGGCAACATTGCTGCCGATACAGGAGTGCCGCCACGCTGCGGCACCCAGGTTGTCGCCGGCATTTTCAGGCACCTATCACGTTCCGGCGCAAGCTGCACGACCGGCGGGCTGCCGGTGTGCGGATGCGCCTGCACGCCACTCTGCTTGAGCGCATGGCAGAAGCCGGGAAACTCGAATGGAGCCAGGCTGCGTTCACTTCCGCCGATTGCCGTAAAAAAGGGGGGCACTGCTACCCGGCCCGAACCTACAGCATTCTTCGGAGAAGTGGACCCGGTTCATCGTCAAAAATGCGGCAAGGCAAAGAAGAGAGCTGATCCCACTGACGTGGAATCAGCTCGAAAGGTTCGCGGCACAATCAGGCACGACGCGCCAAGTTGTTGTCGACTGGATGGATGTACTGCACCGTTTGAGCCTGAGCGGAGCCAGCCGGCGCCCTCGGCCGCTACAGGCGACTCTGTTAGGCGCTCTCACGGCCGTCACTTCTTCATGGTCGCCCAGATCGAATCGAGCACGGGAGATTGTCCATGTTCCGATCTGTATTGCTGCAGCTGGCGTCCCCACCGTATGAACACAGCAACACACACCGATCAGGCTCCATGCGTCATGTCAGTCGATCCGTAGTGCGACCTCGACAACGTCTCCAGGCAAGAGTTCCGTGTTCTCACCGGACACGATCCTCTCGAACCGGTCGTTTGTTTTCCGCGAGATTGAGATCTCCGGCCGCGCATTGGAACGTTCCAAAGATTGTGAACGAACACTTCCCGTGAAGGCGAGAAGCTTCTGCTGGAGAGCCGCCAGACGGGGACGCATCGAAGACAGCTGGAGATTTGCATTCTGCAATTCCTGCAGAAGTTCGTCGCGCCTTGCTTCATCGACCTTGGCAAGGTTCCGAACGACCTCTTCGCGCTCCTTGCGCGCCTGTTCCAATTGTGCCATCGCTTGGAGGTGTCTTGATGCCGATACAAGGCTCGCCCGCTTTGCGTCCATGACGCGGGTGATCGGAACCGTTCCACGGTCGTGAAAGTCTTTGAGGTTCTTCAGATCATCCAGGTCGCTCTGCATCGCTTCCTTTTCCTTCTGCTGCTGATCGGAAAGGATCGATATTTGAGAATCGAACTGGGAGATCCTCCTCTCCATGTACTCCTTTTCTTTCTTCAGATTATTCGTTCTACTGGTGTACCGCTCGTTCTCGACCGCAGATATCTGAGCGAGCAAACCTTCAGGAATGCGCATGTTGTCGAGTGCCGTTTCATCGAGATCGGCCGGCTGCCCCAACTCGCTCTTCAGACGCTTGACCTGAAGCATCGCTTGAACGAACTGGATTTGCAACGTCTCATACTCGCTCCGTGAGTCCACAAGCTGAGTAAGCGGGCTGTCGGTTCGCAACCGCATCGCGTCATAGCCGCCGGCGATTGCGAGCGCCTGGCGGACAGTCATGCCAGGGCGGAAAACCTGTTCGCCAGGCTTAGCGACATCGCCACTGACATAAATCGGACGATACTCCGCGATGTTAATCGTGACCTCTTGCGGCAATATCGTAAAAATGAGTTCGCGCCCCTCCCCGGTTCGTTGGCGCATCATCTTGTTTGGCATCTCCGCGGCGATCTTCGAACGAAGCTCGGAAAGCGATAGTCCCGATGCCTTGACTTCTCCCATGACTGGAAGCGAAACAGTCCCATCCAAGCCCAGCACTGCCTTTTGCTGAAGCTGTGCCGCTCCTGAAATGGTAATCTCTATCGTGTCACCGGGCGCAAGCCTGTACTCGGCAGCGATACTGTCATTGCCCTGAAGAAACAGGCCGCCGAGAGCCGCAACGACAATTCGAGCTCGAACTGACGTTCGAATAAAGTTCAGACAGACTGCCATTCATACCCCCCATTCGCCAAAGCAACGATCCCGTTTCCGTCAAATCCCGAGTCCGACAGCGACCATACCTTGGCTCGTGTCCGGGTCGGGTACTGTTTGTCTCGCAACCCTGGCGCTACACGTCTTGTCATGGAACGATCCGTGAGAGGCTACCGGCGAACTGAGATGGGCGCCGCTGCGAAGACGCCTCGACGCCAATGACGGGAAACGGCTGTGAGGACGCTGTCTCGGAGCCGGCCGTCACTGAAGCCAAATACTCTCGCCACTGTGCATCCGCCCTCTGTTCGCCGAAATTGGCGATGGCCCAATGCCGGGCATTCTCGGCGATCCTCGCTAGGCCGGGATCGTTGTCACGAACCAGCCCGAGGAGCGCGGCCAACTCTGCCGGGGATCTCCAGGTCAGAACATCGACATTCGGCTGAAGCCGCATTCCGGCGATCGCGCTGTCATGGGCGAGAATCATGACTCCGTTCAGAGCAGCATGAACAGCTTTCGTTTTGATCCCGCCCTGTACCAGTTCCGGGATCAACATCGCTTTGTACTTCTGCAACTCCGAATCGAGATCTTCGACGTAACCGACAAAACGTATGACGGGTGAAAACTTATAGTTAACACTCCCCTCGCCCCCTCCGATGACATGAAGGGGAAGCTCCTCCAATCCGTAGGAGCTCAACTGCCGTGAGATCTCGGTATCGTACTTGTAGACCGCATCCCGATTGGGTTGGTACGCCAGACCGCCAAGAAACACCAAGTCGTGTGGCCGCTCGGCGAGCGGTGCGATCTGGCTCGGACCTCTAACCAGGAGCGGCGTGGTGGAGATCATTCGTGACGATCTGGACGAGAGAATTTCCGCCTCGGCCGAACTGACAGTCAGGGTCAGGTTGGCTCGTTGAGCTATATCTTTTTCCCGGCGCGCAATGATTGCCGATTCCTTGCGAAGGACAGACTTGATCACCGGCCGAGCCAATCGATTCAAAGCTCGCAAGGCAGGCGCCTTGTGATATCCAAGGAGCCCGTCCAGATTTTTACGCTCCTTCGCAATCAGGCTATACCGCAGTGACAGAAGGTCGTCCAAATCGGATATCCAAGGTAGCTTCAAACTCTCGCCATAAGCGGCCGTGCGAACCATATCGGTAATGACGACATCGATCTTCTCGGAATGAGCGATGTCACGCAGTGCAGTCAGTGCCCTGTCACTGGAATACAGACATTCGTTGAGAGGTTTCTTGCCGAACAGAAATCCGGACCCCAGCTGAGTTATCAACTCTAAAGGACGCGGCCCATGAATGCGGTAATACCTTACTTGGTCGTCTGTATCGGTTGCGTCCCCGTCTGAACCATGCATGCCGGCGTCAAAAAACGCGACAACAACCCGGTGGCCCAGTCTCAGCAGGCAATCCACCGTGGTGTTCAGCACAGACTTGCGCCCGGTCATCTGACCACGAACGTCCCGTGTGGCGATCAGAAGGATATTTAGGCTCTGATCTTGCTCGGAACGATTGTTCGGAATCTCTTTGCTCATCAAAACTGCTTTCACTGGACACCATGGGCATATGCGGAGTGCAATTCCTGCGAGAATCCGTCGAGATCGGTGTACCTTTTCGCCAGGTGATTGCCGCGCTCCGCTAGAGAAGCCCGCAACTCGGATTTGCTCGCGACTTCCGACAGCGCATGGGCCAGCTGCTCCTCATCAGCTGGTGGCACAAGAATTCCGGCTCCGTCTCGAATTACCGTCGAGACGTCACCGACGTCGGTCGCGATCACGGGCAATCCGGCCGCCACTGCCTCGAGTAGAACCATCGGAAGGCCTTCCCACAGCGACGAAAGAACGAACACGTCCGCTGCCGCCATCAGCTTGCCGACGTCGGCCCGAGCGCCGGTCAGCTGGACATATTCCTCAGCCCCTACTTCACGGATGATCTGCACGAGACGGTCATGATCATCACCGCCGCCCACGATCAGCAACTTGGCGGACGGAGAAGACCGATTTACCTTGCTGAACGCCCTAATCAGGATGTCGAAGCCTTTTGCCACCGTGAGCCGACCGACAGAGATCATCACGATGTCCCGAGGTTCGTATCCAAGGGAGGAGCGAACCTGGGAACGCACGTCCGAACTCCACCCTGGCGGCCTTTCGACACGATTCTCGATGACGCTCACAGGCGTGCGGCCGACGCGTTCGTACTGCAGCTTAGCAACGCGCGGACCACAAGCGACAATGTGATCGGAACCGTAGCTTAGGGCCAAACGCTCTAGCCCGTTCTTCACACGGGTGCGCCATCCATTCGATTCCGGCCCCTGACTATGCAGCGTCACGATGAATCGCGCCCCTACCATCCTCGACAGGATCGCCCCGACAATCGTCGCGTGGGTCAAATGCGCATGGATGACTTTCGGGCGCCATTGCAGGATTATGCTTTTCAGTTTTTTCCACGCCGCCTGATCATACAGGTTCCGCTGGTGTATTTCGACCAGTTCGATCCCCATAGCCCGAATTCTGTCGGATGCCGCGCTGGGTCCGGACAGATTGATGACGCGGATCGAGTAAGGGCCATTGAGCATGGCACGAAGTTGAACTTCGAGAACGCGTTGTGCACCGCCAATTCCAAGGTCATCGATGATGAGGACTACATCCAGGATCTCACGCATTGGCTTTTGGTACACCCTTTCGTCTCCAGACATCTTGTGGGCAAGTTCTTCCATGCCTACTCCCATCGTCTTGCCTCGACGAAAGAGTCGATCATCGATAGCAGCGCTCCCGCATTCTTCGATTGATCGAATTCGCTCACCACGAGATCCCTTCCCCTGGTGGCGCGGCGCCGCGCCTCCTGAGGGTTCGATTGCACCTCCTCCAGCGAGCGGGCGAGGCCAGAGACGTCGTCAACCTCGAACAGCCACCCGGTCACACCGTCGACGACGATCTCGGGGATGCCCGTCAGACGGGACGCGATCACTGGCCTCTCATGCGCAAATGCTTCCACGATGACGGTTGGAAGGCCTTCCGTTTGGTTCCGCGGCCCGATGCGGCTTGGAACGACCATGACACTGGCTTGCGACATGGCCTTAGCGACGCGCTCGTTCGGTTGAGCACCATGAAACGTGACGCGATCCGTAAGTCCAAGATCCGCTGACAATGCCTCTAGCCTGCTGCGTTCCGGACCTCCCCCTAGAATGTCCAGGCGCCATTCTCCTAAGCGGGCTTGGGAGAGCGCTCTCAGCAGGACGTCGACCCCTTTCCTGTATTCGAGGGATCCGACATAGAGCACATGGAGCCGGTCAGACGGGTATAGAGTCGACGGGGTAATGCTCTCCAGAAATGCACCGACGTGGATAATGACCGGAGGCTTCGAAGCCAGCGCCGGAACATGCCTGAGGATGTACCGGCGATTGTACTCACTGATTGTGCGCACGAAGTCCGCTTCAGGGAGCTTGGTACTCAGGAGCGCCTGTGTCTCGAAGATATCATGAGCGTGGCAGCTGACGCTAAACGGCACGCCGGTCGCACGCCGTACGATCCATGCGCATGTCGCTGGGTGGCCGGCATATGCCGCATGAACGTGGTCACCGCCCCATTCGCGAATATCTTCCGCGATACGAAGCGATTTCGGCAGAATGAAGAGAGATTTCAGCATCATCACGGGGTCTCGCCGACAACCCACGAGAATGTCACGGATCATTCGACCTAAGACCCTTGGTCTTTTCAACAGCATTCGGATTGAAGCGGCGATTACGTCTCTCGATGCGAGATAGGCGAAATCGCGCGACCATGCGATAGTCTCCTTCGCAAAGTCATGAACGACCTCGTTCCGATTGAAATGCGTGAGATGGTAGATCCGGATGTCATAATTTCTCTGCGAGAATGCAATCACATCCCGCATGATGAAAGTCTCGGTTGTTTTCGGAAACTCCGTGACGATAACAGCCAGGCGTCTCCTTTCAGGCTTCGCATCCTTCTCGGCTATATAGCTCGGCGCGAGCTCAACTCTATTGGCTGATTGATGAGTCAACAAAAAGGTTTCCTTTCACCTGCCGGCCGCGGACAATTCGCTCAAGGATAGGTTGCGACATCGGAACTGAGCTTGTGAAACTTTGCTGGAGCAACTACTTTCATGAAGGCAATTTATGCTACCAGATTACGCGAAACTCATCTATTTGCTCCGAAGAGGTACAGCTTAATCCTGCAGTCCTGACCAAGTGAGGAAAGCCATTGACTTCCTTTCGGACAGGAGCCCACCGGCGCTGAACCGAGGGGCCTTGAACCCATGCATTACTTGCTCACGAAGCGTTCCAGATTGCGAAGTAACGGCAAGATGGAGCCAGGGGCGCCGTCCGGAGACGGCGGCTCCGGTCCTCGCGAAGAGGACTCCCCAAGAAGCTCAACTTCGACAGCCGACCCCGTGAGTCCCCGGCACCTAGGAGTTTGAGTAGACCTTCACGCGCGGCGCCTCGGTTTGTACTGGCTGCATGCTCGGCCTCTTCTTCCGCCCGAGGGTCGCGAACCCGAGGAGAAGAGCGGTTATAAAGACAAAGCCGATCACACCGCCCAGGACCATTCGCGCGATCCGCGGCAACCCCGCTGGACGAGCGCTGAACGCCGCCGGCTCGACGATCTCGATTGTCGGACCGAGTTCCCGAACATAGGCACTGTCGAGACGCCACCGGTTCTGTTCCTGCAGCATCCTTTCCAGGTTCTCGGCGACGCTCTTATAGCGTGCTTCAAGAAGCTTTGTCGTAGCCGTCAATGCATTCAGACCGAACAGAGCCTCCCGGGTCTCCTTCAAATCCTTCTGCAGGACCGGAATATCTGCCTGCCTCATGCTCTCCCGCTGGCGTTCCAGTGAAATCAGCCGGTCGGACAGGACGGAATGCTCTACAGTCTCATCGGGGATGCCCTGCTCAAGACGCAGAGAGCTGATCTTCTCCGAGATGCTATTCAGCTCCAGCTGTGCCTTTGCAATCTCGGTGCTATAGAACTTCGAAGGGTCTCTCTCGAAGAGTTGCTGACGCTTACGAAGGTAAGAATCGACATGTGCGGTTATGATTCTTTCCGCTAGTTCTGGATTGGCGTCCTGAATTCCTACGGCGATCATCGCGGCACCCTCAACGCGCCGAATGCGTAGTCTTTCAGCGAGATCCTTGGCGGCGGAGACTGTGGGATCAACGGCTCTTTTCGAAGGCTTGTCGGACTTGTCGAAATCTAGCAGGCCGCCCAACGTGTACACAGATCTCAGGGCTCGCATGGTTTGTGTCGCGACTCCCGAAAGGGCGGATTCCTTTGGCTCCGTGATTTTGTCCAATCCGATGTCGGCGACCGTCGACTCGATGACTTCGCGACTGCGAAGCAGGTGCATCTCGGTAAACAGGGCAGCGTCGAGTGAGACCTGGACGTTTTCACCCCAGTTCCGGTGCTCTTCGCCAGGCCTCACCGGGAAATATTCTCTGCCGAAACGATAGAGAAGTGTGCTTTCGGCGGTTGATTGCTGCGCCTGCAGCATCGGCACCAGCATGAAAGCAATCGTGACCGCTCCGATGAGATACTTGCGTTCTCGAACAATGCCGAGCACCTCGGCAGGAGACAGCGCCCTGTGCATCATTTTAGAACTCCATTCTTTCTTGACACGTAGTGGGATTGGCCGCGGCTTCGCTACATTACTGATCCGCCACAGCGACAGAAGAAGCGCGATTTCGATCCAGAAGAAGCGGAGAAATGCGCCGTGAA
Source organism: Microvirga calopogonii (assembly GCF_003347665.1). Taxonomy (GTDB): domain Bacteria; phylum Pseudomonadota; class Alphaproteobacteria; order Rhizobiales; family Beijerinckiaceae; genus Microvirga; species Microvirga calopogonii. The sequence goes on along the minus strand of NZ_QDGA01000016.1, from coordinate 102,073 downwards.
GGAAGAGAGCGGTCGCCAGGTAGCCGATGAATCCGAGACATAAACTCGTGGCAAGCGCCGCCTGGCGCGTATCATTCTTCGCGTACAACAGCCTCGCGCCACGTATCGCCACCATCAAGGCGACGATGATGATCGCGAGCAACTTACCGATCCCGAAGACACCTTCCTCCGCAAGCGCTTCAAGATAGAGGCTATGCGGATTAGGCGCGGCGCCAGGGTCGATCCCAGAAGCGAGGGCATACTGACCGTAGTGACCGGTGTATTGTCCGAGTCCGATCCCGACCAGGGGACTATCCCAGAACATACGCAGAGCGGTCCCCATCACGGCGATCCGGCCGCTCAGTGACGGATCGCTAATCGCCTGGTCTCCGGTCATCTGGATCTGGATGGCCTGAAGGATCAGCGCGATTCGATCGATAAACGCGCTCGGCATTGCGGCAATTCCCACCGCGCCCAGCAAACACGCTGCACCGAGAAGCCGCCAGCGCGCCCGAAGCGTCAGTATGCCGGCAATGACCATCGCCGCGATCGCCAGGATAGCGCCTCGAGAGAAGGTGAACAGTGTCGCGGCTAGAATTGCCAACGCACAAAGCAAGAACAGGAGGCGGACAACCGGCCTTTTCTCGATGTATGCGAGACCGCATGCAAGCGGCAGCGTAATGACGAGAATCTGTCCGTAGTAGTTGGCATCTGGTAGAGTTCCCGAGATTCTCCATTGGTGAACCTCGCCTGCGATCTGGTTCATGGCTGCCTGGGCGAACCCGAAGGCTGGGTCACTGAAGCTTCCTGAAAGGTATTGCTTCACACTGAGAAGCGCGATGGCTCCCATGGCCAATACTGTCGTGCGTATCGTCGTGCGCAAGCGGCTGCCCGACGTAAGATAGGCGATGACGACTGCCGCAGTGGCGAGATCTCTCGTTTGCTCGCTCAATCTCTCGAAAGTCGGCTCGAAATCCTCGACGTGGATAAGAGACAGCAGAGAGATGCTGAAAACGAATACAAGCAGCGGAATGAACAACAAACCGGCCGTCAAATCCTCTTTTCCAGCAGCCCAGCGGATCAGAAGGATGATCCCAAGGGCCACGGTCACGGGCGTTTGAATTCCTGGCAGCCCGTGCACATTGGATGCGACGCCGAACGCGTTCGTGACGGTACCGGCGACGAGCAAAGCCACGCCATATTGAGGCCACCGATACAGGATCGCCGCGCCAAGGAAACCGCCCAGCGCCAGTATCGTCTCGACCGGCGCCAAAGCGGTGGCAACGAGAAGCACCGCAAACAGAGCGAACGCAATGTTCTTGTGCGATTGCGTGAGCTTCATGGGATGAACCATCATCGTAGCCACTAGGATGACATCAACTGCTGCCGCTTCGGCCGCCTAATTGCGGCGACGGCGGACAGAAGGGATGGTGCACTCAATGCAAGTGCGACCACATAGCTCGTTACGCCAGCGGAGATCAGAATGATCAGCCTGACCAGATCCCCTTGGATATGGACGAGATTGTCGATACTCATCGTCACGCCTGCCATTACGATGGTCGAGAGCAATGGCCATCTCAGAGACCGGGCAAAATTCCTTGGGCCGATCCCGATGAGCCGATTGGCGATCACGAGGCGCACGATCGACAGGCTGATCATGATCCCGATCTGACCGACGGCGAATCCGACGACCCCCCAATGGGTGGAAACGAACGCAACAGGCGGAGCCAGCACCAGACCGAGGACATTCGTCCATGTCAGCACCCATGGCCGCCCCATGGCTTTGAAGATGTCCCCGACGTTGAAAGCAGCCGAATGCACCATCGCATAGGCAGCAAGAACTTGTACCACCGGGATGACATTGTGCCATTTCTCGCCATAGAGAACATGGACCAGGGGACCGGCCACGATCATGAGTCCTGCGGCGGCAGGCAGCGTTAATGCGGCAATGCCTGTCAGGCTATCCTCATAGGAGCGACGCAGGGCTGGAAGGTCGGTCTGGATGGCTCCATAGGCCGGAAACAAGGCTTGGCTCGCAGCCCAGCATATCCCCAGGATAATCTGGTCCGTCAAAGCGAAGGCAAGGACATAGACGCCCAGAGTCGCAACGTCGAGAAAGTGACCGATGAGCATATAATCGGCGTTCTTGCTGACGACACTCACGATACTGACAAGCGTCATCTGGATCCCGAACGGGAGGATATCGGAGACGATCTTGCGGTCCAAGGATAGACGGGGCGACCACCCGGCCAGCCACCAGAGCGCGACGAGGCCCACGACCATTCCTGTAATGTGACCGTAAATGAGGCTCCAGGCGCCGAAACCTGAAAATGCGAGTGCGACCGACACGACCGTCTTGGTGACAGCCTTGATGACTTCTGGAATGATCCGCTTCCGGAATGCCAAGTCCCGCTGAAGAAGGCCTACGAAAACGGAAGAGGGCCCGGCCAGGAGGAGACACACGGACAGAGCCCGCATGATCTCGGTCGATCGCTCATCAAAGAAGATCGCGGAAACGATCGGAGCGGCCAGGAACGCCGCTCCTCCCACCAGGATCCCGCCAATGAGACTGATGGCCATGGCCACCGCGGCAGTCTTTTCGGGGTCTTGGCGGCGCCAAACGACCGCGGCTCCCACCCCACCCTCGGAGACGGCCTCGAGTAACGCCAAGACCGCTAGACCTGCCGCCACCAAGCCAAAATCGTCTGTCCCGAGCAACCGCGCCAGGACAGCCATGTTCAGCAATGTGATTAGCTTTGTGCTTACAAACGCCAGATGCGCCCAGAACGCTCCAGCGGCAACCTTGCGGTTCAGCTCCTGCCGAGAAAACATCGATCTCTACCGCGACCCGGAAGCCTGAAACGTCGAGACGGAGAACCTGTGCATCATTGTTCCTTTTCATCAGAAGGAATTGGAACCACACTGCCCAGGACGCTTAGACCCCAAGCGGCGGATGCCTTTTCAATTCCATCTAAATCTAGCGCTGCCTCCCATCGCACTGCATTGATCTTCCGAGTTAGAGCCCTGCCACTTATTGGGCCTAAGGGTCCTTGGGGGATTGAACCGTCTAGGGAGGGCAGATCTCTAGCGGCGGAGAACAATGGCAATTACGGATAACCCCGTCCGCGTATTGCGTATCTTTTCCTATGAAATGGCTCGCGGCGTCCGCACGTGGTCCCTGTCCGGCGTGAGCATGGTCAGGGCGTCTGAGATCGACAGCACTCGCAACAAGGCCAGCATCCCGTTCTCTGGAGCGGCATGCCGGCCCATACTGGATGGCTGTCACTTGGCGGATCAAGAACCGCAGCCATTATGATCGCAATGAACAGCGCCGTCATATGGGCGCTGTTGCAAGGCTACAATCCACGGATCGCCGCGCTATGCGAGCTCATCTGAGCTCCGATCGAACCTGGAAACTGGACCGGTGGCCAATCTGCACGGTCACAAAATTACCACAGCGATTCAGGTTTATCGAGGATCGTGTTCACGTTGATGACGCTGTCGATCAATCCGGAAGCGCGCTGGTAGTCCCCATATGTCACTCTCCCGACGCCTCCCAATATATTCTGCGTTACGTTTATGTTTCGGGAAGGTAGCTCGATTTCCGTGTATTCGTTCGCGATCATGATGCCTTTGGCGGGCAAGCCGTTGCGATAGAATTCTTTCGCGTAGGTATGATAAACTTTGTTATCCTGGACGACTGTCGACGGAGCATTATCGAGATAAATGTTCACGCTATAATTATCGAAAGCGATGTTCTGAGAGATCCGAACGTCGTGGGTGGAGAGAGTTCCGATACCTTCGCCGTAGTTGCGATAGACCCGATTTCCGATGATGGCGCTTTTGTCTGAGGCCTGGAGGCTGATGCCCTGAGGCCAGCCTCCTTCTGACGTGGGCGAGACATTCTCCAGGCAGTTGTTCCACACCTCATTGCCTTCAATGAGATTCGAGTGCGATTGCCCGACCTCCGAGTGACCGACCCAGATGCCGGCCTTCTTACTGCCGCTGACTTTGTTGTTCGCGATCTTCACATCATGCGTTCCCCAGGCGGCAATGCCGCTGCGCGTCGAATTGCGGACGGTAAACCCTTGAAACGTAATGTTGCTAGCGCTGATCTGAACCAGGTTCGTATCCGGCGGCGCAGCTTCCCCATCGATTGTGACCTGCTCACCCGGCGCCGGCTCGAACACAACGGGAAGCTCGGGAGTACCGCCCGCCGTGATGACGACGATTTCCTTGTACAAACCGCCGAGGACCGTCACCCTGGTTCCTGGCTTTGCCTCTGCGGCGGCCTTGGTAATCGACCGGAGTGGGAGGGTCATCGTCCCTGGATTGGAATCGTTTCCCGACACCGAAACATAAAGCACTTCCGCCTTGCCGGGCACGATCTGAAGGATCGTTGCCGTCAGGAATGCGGAAGCCAGGATTTTTCCAAAGGCCATAAGCATCACTCCCGTGGTCCACTGTCAGGAACGCCTTCCCTTGAAGCAAGGTCAAACCGACAATTCTGCCTTCCAGATGCCACTTCTGCAGCTTGCGCTATCGAGCTGGATCTCCATGAGCACCGGCATCAACGCTCCGATTGTTGCGCTCGGGTGAAATATATCAATCCAGATTCATCGTAGTTTTGCGACACGGTCCATTTCCATGTAGATTCTATGCGCGGGTTTCAAGAGGGACTTGATCGCCGGTGCAGCTTTGACGAGTTGCGTGAGCTTCGAACGGCAGCTCCAGATCAAAGGATTCGTGACGACTGTTCCTTCGATGAGAGGCACTCTTCGGTTCGCAATCCTGAGCTTGTAGTCATTATCACCTCGTCCGAAATCGATCATGTTGATCCCGAGTTTTTGCGCCCCGGCCATCATGTCCAGCAACAGGAGAATTCCTGGAGAATAGCGTTGGAACTGAGGATCGTAGGTCGGGAACCAGTAGTGCCAGACGTTCCTGGACCGCAGTCCGAAATGCGCGGCGATCGGCTGCCCGCCGGCACGCAGCACTGAAAGCATTCCGGAAAATTCGGGCTTCCGATGCAAAGCGATCAACTCCATCAGCGCTCGGGCCCAAGGCCTTAAGAAGAGATCGGGTGTCCCGATGCGACGATAATGGGCCGATTTCCACTCGAGGCAGAATTCGAGCATCGACGGATCGGTCGATTGCAGCTCAACCTCGACAGGACCGACCTCCCGTTCGAGACGGCGGCGTTTCCGTCTGTGATCGGCATAGAGAGCCGTTGAACCGGGGGCTTCGCCCTGATCCAGGTCGACGACAGGCGATTCCGTTTCAATCACCCTCCATGGCTCGAACATGGCCTGTTGCGCCGGAACGTGGTTGAAGCACCAGGTTCTCAATCCGCAGCTTCGCATGATCGCCAGCATATCGCCCCGGTAGTCCGGCGGCGCGATAAGCCCGTGGTAATCCGATACGGGACCGCCAACCGGTTGGCCGAGGCCCAGAAAATTACGTTGGAACGGCAGGAATGCAGAGCCACCATCGATGACGCCCACGAACACATCGCGGCGCACCCGGGCCACCGCCTGCGTGAACTCCGGACGAAAAAAGGGGCTGAACAACAAAGGATTCGATTCCTGATGTTCACCCCAGCGAATAATCAACTCTTCAGGAAGCTCGCTTCCTGGAACAACAACCGCTTTCATCGAGTGACCCATTTTTGGGAACGAAGCCTAGTTATTGTGCAACTCTAAGCGCAGAGCGTCTCAAGAAATAGAACGCAAATGGGCTAGAACCCTTTTGCAACTACAGCAGCTTAGAGATGATTGGCGCTAGGCGCCGTCTTGCTTCACTTTTACGCGTCACAAAGCGGAGCGTTGGCCGGCCCGTGAGCCACCAACGCTCCGTGAGATCGAGCGTCGTACGATTATTCTTGTTCCGGGCTCACCCCTGAATTGAGCGCGCAATGCAGAGATACCCGCCGGACGTGAAGGCGATATGATGCGCCGTGGAGGAACTAGAACAGGGGTTTTCCCATTACGGCCGCCGTGGAGGTGCGAACCCTGAAAAGCGCCTCGCCATCCCCTATTCCGACATGATGGCGCCGGATGTCGAAGCGCTCGGTTCTCCCTGCAACATTGCTCCCGCCATAGAACGAGAACGCAACCCTATAGCCGGCCTCGCGGAGGGCCGCTTGCGTGCGGCCGTCGAAACTATCGGGAGAACCAACCGGATAGGCAAGCGATTGGATGTCGATGCCGAGGTGCTCCTCAAGCAGCCTCTTGGAAGACACCACCTCCTCCAATTGCTCCTCCTGGCTCAAATGACTGAGGAGCGGGTGAGAGTGGGTATGGGATCCGATCGCCATTCCGCCCTCGGACATCTCCTTCAATTCATCCTTGTCGATGAATATCCTTTCGTTCGGGCGGAGATCACCTGTTCCCGTTGCCAACCCTATCTCTCGAAGAAACCTGTCCTTATCGAGATCATGGCCAGATTTGTAGATCGCCAGCAGACGGTCCAGTACCTGCATCCAGCTCGCACTCAGGTCGAAACTCAAACGTTCTGGATAGTTCAGGACCATTTCGGATTTCTGCGACGTCTTGAGCATGTAGGCAATCTGATCCCACCAGGGAAGCTGCGAACCGCCGATATACGACGTGCAGATGAAGAACGTTCCCTGTACTTTATGTCTTTGTAGAATTGGGAAAGCATAGTCGTAATTGTCTTTGTATCCGTCGTCGAATGTCAGAAGGATCCCCGTTCTACGGAACGTCTCCTTTCCTTCTACGAATGCGATCGCCTCATCCATAGAGCTGATATGATAATTTTTCTTGATCCAGCGAACCTGTTCCTCGAAGTCCCTCGGGGTTGCCGAGTATAAATTCGGGTCCCCAGCAGTGTTGCCGATAGAGCCGATGCGATGATAGTTGAGCACCACCAGGCAGTTCCGCTGCGGGAATTTTTCCAACATCCGCACGGCACCTGTCGCGACCATTGCCGAGGCCAGCCGCTGCCGCTTCGACCTCTTCTGGTATCCGACGACGCCATTGTGGCTCGTCCGGATATTCATTTGACCTTGAACCGCCATCAGCCGAACAATTCCTCCCGTCATCATGTTCATTGTTTGCCAGTTCCCGCAAATCTGAAGCGGCTGACACGTGGGTATTTGATCACTGAGCGTGAGGCAAACTACCCAAGATCTACGGTGCTTGAAACGCTTCGCTCAGTCTCTTACAAGCTACCTCATTCGAGCCGTGACAGAGACCCTTTTTGACAGTGTCCTTACCCATGCCATTGTCATAAGCCCCTGCCCCGAGCTTAGCCCCGGGTAAGAGCGTTGACGGTCACCGGGACCCATCCATCGTGACGACGCAGACGACAGTCTTGAAGAGGATGGCGATATCACGCTTGAAGGACCAATTCATAACATAGTCCTCGTCCAGCTTTACGCGATAAGGATATGAGGTGTTGTTACGCCCGCTGACTTGCCACAGGCCGGTTATGCCCGGTCGGGTTCGATAGTAGAAGTGCATCGACTTGTTGTAGTGCTGAACTTCCTCTGACGTGATGGGACGCGGCCCCACAAGGCTCATGTGCCCCCACAGCACGTTGAAAAACTGAGGCAACTCATCAAGGCTCGTCTTGCGCAGGATCGCACCGAGCGGTGTTATACGCGGGTCGTTTTTCAGTTTTTGATTTTGCTGCCACTCCTCCCGCGCTTCGGGATTGCTCTCCAGATGTCGCGCAAGCACCTCGGCCGCATCAACGACCATCGTACGAAACTTCAAGCACGGAAACACCGAACCGGAAGGCCCAAGTCGCATATGCCTGATAACCCCGGGGCCGCCATCCGTTATGATGATCAACAGATACACCGCGGCCATCAACGGCGCCAGGAATATAATCGCTAAAGCACTCATAACGACATCGAAAATACGTTTCGTGTCTCCGCCGGTCAGCTTAAACCGGAGAACCTGGGCTGCTTCGTGCATTGATTACATCCAGTACAGAATTAAGGCTACATTCGCCGATGAGGGAAGGTGTGCAGGATCGCCTCTTGCGAATTTCGACACCCTTTGATCTCGAATTATTTGGCCTGCCTGGAATTAAACAAGACCATCAATCGCAGTACAACTTTAGGAACCAGTTTCTTCAGCGCCGGCTAGGTCACGAAATCGACCTTCCTGAAGTAGCTCGAAAGGGACACGCAGGATCCTCCGGCAATGAGGGCCCTTTCGCCCGCACGACTTGGATCCGTCTTGTGGGTGAGCTCGATGCTTGTTACCTACACGCGTGCAGCAATTTCTTGAGAGAACGCGTCCGACTTTTCACCGCATACGACGTGGCAAGATGCGAGATGAACGCGCTCACACTTATCCGCTTCATCACCTCGCCCAAATGCGGGTACGACGAGCAACGCAGACAAATGGAATGGCTCCCAGAGAGGGCCTCGAACCCCCACGCCTTGCGGCGGCGCGTCAACAGCACGCTGCGTCTTCCAATTTCGCCATCTGGGACCATACGACCGCATTTAAGGAGATCGATCAGGCGGATCCTTTAAATTTGTTTGATCCGAAGTCTGCCGATCACCTGACAAGAATGATCATCAGTTTCTTCCGAACTGCAATATTCGATGGGTGGATAATGTGAATTACTCCAATCCTCCGACACTACCCGCAATCCAGGGAAAGCTTCACCTTGTGAATTAACGCTCATGAGCGAGTCAGCGGGCCGACACCGGTACAGGTTCATTGCTTCGCCCAACCGGCATACAAGCATATCCGGTTTGCGATTCGAGCTGTCGTGTCGACAATGTGAATCGGAACATCAAAACAGCCGGACTCACAGGTCGGGCAATCAGTTCACGCGGCACTCTGACAGAGGGCGCCCCCTTCCCTCGGGCGCGTGGCTGCTCATGGGCGCCCGTGTGGTCTTTGCAGAACGGCTGTATGGACTTCGACTCGTCGGTTCGACGACCTCCCGCTGCAACACCGGCTGAAATGGGCTCACGGGGCCACATACTGGACCTCCGAAGTGGTTCATGCCGAACCGGCTGGATCCTGCTTCGAACTCAATCGCGCGCCATGCGCGAACGATTCTTGATCCGGAACACCACTGGACTGCCTGGGCTGGTGCAAGACAGCCTCGGGCTCTTGCCTCCGAGCACAACCGCTTTTCCGACGCTTTTAAAACCAGCCCGTCTAAGGGCCTTCAGTGATGGTTGATTATGTACCTCGACATAACTGACAAGCCGTTTGTGAATCCCCTCTCGCGTCAGGGAATGGAACGCCCTGCTGACACCAATTCCGCACAGATGCCGGCCTCGGAAGGCTAGCGCAGTGAATGATTTGTACATGTAGATATAATCATGCCGGAAATAGGCGGTCAGATGCTTCGAGAGCGGCGTCGGCCCTGTCGCATACCAGGTATACGATCCCAGGATTCCGTTCTCTACAAAGCCATAGCATAGGTCTCCTCGAGCAAAAGCGGCTGAGAGGAAGCTGGGATCTAGTTCGAGAGAGAGATCCTGCTCGGAGAAACGTCCGAGTTCGTCCGGGCCAAGGAATTTCCATCGTTCGTCCTGCCCGGCTATCAGGCTCCAGTCCAAATCGCCTGGCTCCAAGGTCATGACCTTGAAGATCAGCAATATGATCGCACTGTTGGCAAGCCGGTAGGTGGCATAGAGAGCCGCATTGGCGACACCATAGCGCTTCAGATAACGGGGAAAACTCACGTACAGAATCTTCAGCAGCAATCGCATGGCTTCCTGGTTCGGTTGACCAATCTCTGCTGCTTGGCCGCATTTCTGCATGGCTGGGAAGGGAGACGGGTTGAACAGTACTCACCCCGCCATAGGCCGCGAGGTATTCCCGAGGTCTACAGCCTAGCTTCGGATCCGATATGTGTCAGGTAGTCTTCAGCGGTAGTACCTTCTCCGGAACGTCGCATGTTCAGAGAAGGACCGAATGCTTCGCTCTGCATGAGATCCATGCGCTGGCTCCCCCGGGACGGCTGGGGTCATCGCGGATTTCCACGGAGGAAGAACGCTCTCTGCCGCATGCTCTGCTTATTGCAGTCGAACGGTCCCGGCCGTTGCCGCGGCCAGTCGCTGCCGTAGATGGTCCACAAGCAGCTCCGCGCCGAATGTGAGGCAATCACGGTGTCCGCCGGGCACTTGGACCACTTCGAGGCGGGGGCTGATGCGCCGCCAGGCCCTGCCGTCATAGTCGGCTGCGTAGAAGACGACAGGCACATCGAGACGTGTCGGAAGATATTGCGCCATGGCAAATGCGTAACCGTCCCACAACAATGGCGGAACTCCATCATTGGAGTTCAACAGGACCTCACGAAGCCTTGCACCTTTCTCGCACATCGGCAGGCTCAAGAACCGCGTCAAGCGGTTCGCCCGCTCGCTCAGCGGCAACTTGAGGAACCATTCCAGCCAGGCGAAATGCTCGTGTATCTGGCCGAGGCGCCGCGGTGAAACCAGACCCTTCATCATCCTGAGAACAGCCCGCGACATAGGGCGGGCCCCGACGATCGGCGGGTCGACCATGGCGACCATCGCCACCTCGTGACCAGCCTGTACCAACAGGCGGGCCGTTTCGAAAGCCACCATGGCGCCGTTGCATTTGCCGCCGAGAAGGAAGGGCCCTCTCGCCTGTCTTTCCAGAATGAGCGGCAGCCGATCGGCGGCCATCTTCTCGATCGTCGATGGTATCGCCTCTCCACGCAGACCGTGCGGATCTATGGATGTGATCGGATGATCTCGGCCGAGAAGTTCAACGACCCGCCTCAGGCTCGAGTGGCCGCTGGCGAGATCCCCATGGAAGAAATACAAGGGTGATTGATTGCTTTCGGCGTGGAACTCGAAGATGGGCGATACGGGCGCAATCGGAACACCGGCAATTTTCGGCACGAGCTGGCGGATGGTTTCCGCGCCAAACAGGATCGTCTCGGGTAAGGGGCGTCCGACGAGGCGCTCGACTTCAAGCAGCATTTCCGTCGCCAGAAGGGAATCTCCACCACATTGAAAGAAGTCGTCGTCGACCGATAGTGTTCTGGATTTCAGGAGCCTCTGCCAAATGGTCAACAATTCGGCTTCGAGATCCAATGGCTTCGCAGCAGCGTCGACTTTCGGGGATGCAGGGACAGGATTCGCCGGCGTTCCGAACGCTTCGCTGAGCCGTCGCCGCAGAACCTTTCCGGTCGTTCCCTTGGGCAATTGATCAAGGATCAAAATGCGCTGTGGGATTTTGAACGAAGCCAGTTCGCCTTGCAGGAATTTGCGGATTTCGGCCGGCGTGACTTCCGCGCCCGGACGCAGAACGATGGCTGCTGCGATATCCTCGCCGAGGCGCGGATGCGGGATCTTGAAGGCCGCGGCCTCGGCGACAGCCGGGTGACGCAGAAGCGCGACGTCCACTTCGAGCGGAGCGATTTTCTCTCCTCCGCGATTGATGATCTCGCTCATGCGGCCGTGCAGTGTCAGGAAGCCGTCGCCGTCGAGACTGCCGATATCGCCGGTCCGAAACCAGCCTTTCACGAAGGAATCCCGGTTGTGTTCAGGCGCGTCGAGATAGCCCGCCATTACGGTCGGGCCACGTACCCAGATTTCTCCACGCTCTCCAGTCCGCAGCGCGTGCCCGTCCGCATCCACGATCATCACCGTGCCTGGCCAGGGCTGTCCACAGGTTCGCGGCTTGCTTGAGCCCGGTGCCGGCTGGTTGGCTGCGATCTGCGCGGCCTCGCTGGAGCCGTAATGCTCCAACACAGGAACCCCAAGGATCCACTCCAGGCCGTCTCTGACGTCGTTCGGAAGCGGCGCGCCACCCGACGTGATGAAACGAAGGGTGTGCGACATCGGCGCGCCCGACAGGCTTTTGACCTTCTCCCACATGGAATTGTGGAGCGTTGGTCCCGCCGAGTACCAGGTCGATCGCAGGACGTCGAACCATTCCTCCAGGGCAAGGACGGCGATGTTCGATGGAATCGCGACACTGCCGCCCGTCAGGAGCGGAGTGAAAATGGTCACCTTGAGCCCGTGGGAATAATAGGATGGCGATACGCTCAGACAGCGGTCCTGCGACGTGAGCCCGAACCAGGCCTGAAGTCGCGAGGCTGCAGCCAGCATATTGGAGTGGCTGAAAGGGATCAGCTTCGGCTCTGCGGTTGTTCCGGAGGTCTGCAGAATGAAGGCCGGCGACGAAGGGTCCGGTTCGGTATCGGCGACGGGAGAAGCAGGGGAGTGAACGGTGATATGGAGTCCGAGCCTGCCCTGCCCGACCGGGCCGGCCTCCATGACGGGAAGACCTCTCTCCTCGGCCATTTGGCGTGCTTCCGAAGCGCCGCCTCGCGGAACAAGGAGACCGTTCAGGCGCAGCATGTCCAGGCGTCGACCCAGCTCCGAGAGGGGCAGTCGAGGATCGAGCGGAACTGCGATGCTGCAGCATGACACGGCCACGATGGCGAGAACCGCTTCAGGCCCGCTCGGCATCAACACTCCAATCCGGGCGCCGCACCCGAACCCCGCCTGGCGCAGCCGATGGCGGATCCCATCGAGCTGGATCTGAAGATCCTGGTAGGTCATGGGCGCGAAAGCGGATGAAACGATCGCGGGTTGCTGGGGGAGACGTTCGGCATTGTGGCGGATCGTCTGAGCCAAGGTGGTTTGGGTTTCAGACTGTGTTCCAAGCGCAGGGGGCGATGCATCTGCAGGGTGGCCCAAATGAGCCGGCTTCTCATTCTGTAGGAGCAAATACCCCTCCCTGAACTTGGTACCCCTCGCAGAGAACGCCAACACCGCGCCGTCATCACGGAAACGTGACGGTTGCCCGTTTACACTGCACTAAGTCACTGGAATTACACAGGGCTCAAAATGATTGAGCGAGGATCAAACGGATGATCGACCAACTCTCCCTTATTGACCCAACAGCAGTGGAGATGAGTACCTCGGGATAGTCGGCAGAATTTTAGCCTAGGTTATTTACAAGGATCAGGAGGTGTGATCAGGGCTCGCTATAGGACCTCTGCCGCCCCTCGCCGCCAGGTTGCTGCGTGGCCTTGATGGACATGTTCCGGGAGCCGGCAGCGAAGGCATGCGCCTGCCGGCAAGGTTTTCCGCGGGCCCATGGCGAAGCCTTGCAGCATGCGTTGCTCTGTCTCGGGACTAGACAGGCGCCAAGGGATTACCTCATAGTAGGGAAATTGCTGCGGTGAGGATTAAAATGATCTTGCTTTTAACGGCAGCCTTGCTGGGCGGTCTTATCACATTTGCTATGCTCCTGCCCTACGGGCTTGTTGCCGCTTTTGCCGGAGCACCTTTCGGCGGCAGTCTCACAGCCCTCTTGGCGGCTCTCGTCCTGGCCCATTTGAGAACGAGAGCTGAGCGTAGCGCTTAGCATCGCACATGTATGTTGGCACAGCCACGACAGCAAGCCGCCAGACACGGCCCACTCCCAAAGCATCGGATCCGATGCTCATTTCTTAGACCCGGTGCATGGTTCGAGAGCTGCCCCCGGGTCCGCACGCCGCAGCAGGCCGGCATTGCGCGACGATGCGCTTCCTCCAGTCACAATCTGTAATTCAGAATGATCGCATCCAGGTTGTCGAGGAATGCGGCAACGCGATCAACCTGCCGTGAAATCCTTCCTTTGGTTAGATCCAATTACCACCAGAATATCCTGCAATGAGACTTAGTATTAGAAAGAGTCCTAAAGTGAGGTAGGGATTATACCCTATTTAGAGCTATTTTTTTCTTATCTTATCGCGGCAATATATTGTCCCACGGGCATAGCGACGATGAAGTCAAGATCTTCATCCTAGGAAGAATGCCCAAGTTCCATGAGCTACCGAGCAAGACGTTCGGTCATGAGCAAGGCTGGGACCATGAAATATCTGAACTGGGACGGAACATTCGAATTCGGCATCCAATGGGGTGATCTCGGCACACCGGGCGACCCGCCCACGGCAACTCAGCCGCCCGAGAAAATGGGAGGGGACATTTCCGGCGTTGCCAGCATTGCCACATGGGCGACGCCAGCGACCAACACACGCTGAACGGGACCGGCAATGCGGACCTCATCTTTCTCGAGCGCAAAGGTTACAGCACGCCGCTCCTGGTGAACGTCACGAAGATTTACGGCGGAGAAGGGAACGACCTGATCGACTTGACCTCCGACCGGTTCACTTATGGCGGCGCGACGCTCGGCGGCGGGAACGGAGACGATACGCTTCTCGGCAATGTGGGATGTGACTGGCTTTATGGAGGCGCCGGAGCGGACCGGCTCAAAGGTCACAGCGGAAACGATTACTTGAGCGGAGAAGCTGGGAACGACTATCTCTTTGGCGGCCGTGGTAACGACAAGCTGAATGGCGGTAACGGAAACGACTTTCTCTGCGGACAGCTCGGCAAGGACGTTCTCCTGGGCGGCCGCGGCAAGGACACTTTCGTGTTCGACGTCACTCCCACCAAAGGGAACATGGACACGATCACCGACTTCAATGTGCGGGACGATACGATCCAGCTCGTTCGGTCGATCTACACCAAAGCGGGACCAAAAGGGTGGCTGAAGGAATATGCGTTCTGGACCGGATCGGCCGCCCACGACGCGAACGATCGCATCATCTATGACTCCAATTCGGGCAATCTTTACTACGATCCCGACGGAACAGGCGGTGCTTCTCAGAAATATATCGCCAAACTGTCTCCTCACCTGGCCGTCACGCACAAAGACTTCTTCCTCGTCTAAGGGGCTATCGACAGATGCGGGGGGAGCCTCTTTCCATTTGCGTGGCTGGCACGGCTCTGACAGTCGAGGTGGTCAGTGACCTCCCGCATCTCGAAGCCCTCGAGGGCGAGTGGAATTCCTTAGCCTGGGGCATCCCATGGCCCATGGCCCAATTCGGGTGGATCATCTCGGCCGCCCGAGCCTATCAGGACGACAGGCTGTGCATCATCGTCTTGCGGAAGTCCGGCACAATCCAGGCTGTAGCACCCTTCGTTCTGCGTCGCTACGGTCTGGCACATCGGCTGGAATGCCTCGACCACAAGCTTTCGGAGCCGCAGCGCCTGATCGCTCGCAACGAGCATTACCTTCAACTCCTGCTCAAGGTTTTGAGAATGGCGCGCTACCCACTGCTTCTACGGGGTAGCGCGACCACGAGCGAGGATGTTCATGAGTTCAAAAGGCTGACACGCGCCGGCCTGTGGGTGGAAAAAACGAGTGGCAGTCAGGATTCCTTCGTTCCATTCAGCGATATCGGCCAGGATCTCGAAGAGCGCATGTCAACGAAGCGGCGCTGCACACTCAGGCGGAAGCGCAGGGCTGCGGAGAAGCACGGAACGGTCCGCTTCACCATCACGCGCCCTCGCCCTGACGAACTCCCCGAGCTTCTCGACGAATTCTGCAGGGTCGAGTCCTCCGGCTGGAAGGGCCGGGCTGCAACGGGCCTGCAGTATGACAGCAAGCGCTCCTCATTTTTCCGAATGTACTCCACCCGGATGGCCCATGAAGGAGCCCTTCGCCTCGGCTTCATGACGATCGGCAACGCGACGGCGGCTGTTCGCCTCGACGTGATATGGGCCAACAAGTCATGGGAGCTCGAGATCGGCTACGATGAACATTTCGCACATTGCTCGCCCGGATTGCTGTTGAGCCATGAAGCGCTCAGGCACGGCCAAGCGGAAGGGCTTCTCGGGCACCATTTTCTCGGTGAGGCGGAACCCTGGCACGACACCTGGGCGGCCAACAAGGTGAACAGGGTCACTCTGCGATACTATCCTACGACGATGTCCGGGATGTCGGCGCTCTTTCAGGATGCGTTGTCCCGTGTCGGTCGCACGATCAGGAGACGGCGGCGCCTTCTCTCCGCGGACGGAAAGGGCGCACCAGGAAAATCGGACGCTCATCTGAAAGAGAATCGAACGAACCCCATGACGGCGACCTGAGCAATGCGAAGGGAGCTTCCCCCCTCGCCGCTCCCATGGCACCCGGCCATGGCCGCTCGCGGATGAGAGCTGTTTCCACCTGCATCGCTCGAGGCGGACCCGGAGGGCCGCGATGGCGAAAACCGGCCCCTCTGTCCTGCACGATGCTCTAGCCACCCGCTGGCGGGGATAGACGGATGCACCGTGAGAGGCTCCCGACTCTCATACCAATTCTCACTCACGGAGACCCTGTCAGGGAGGGTAATCTGCCGATGCGCCGGATTACGAATGAGCATCGGATGGATCCTGAAAGCGGTTCCATGAGGAACGTTCATGCCAGACGGCAGTCATGCACCCGTTCCCAGCCATTGTCAGCGCCACAACTCTAATACGTACGCGAGGCGAACGCCCTTGAACCATATCGGAAAAATCGAACGGCTCCTGCGGCTGCCCGACGCTATCGCGAAACCGGAAACAGATCGCCACATGCGCATCGCACTCTTTCTCACCAGCCTGGATGGCGGCGGAGGCGAGCGGGCTCACGTGATGCTTGCCAATGCATTGGCAGCCAGCGGCCATGAGGTCGAGCTTATCGTCGCCAATCGCGCAGGGCCTTGCGAGGCCCTGATCTCGCCTGCGGTGCGCGTCACGGATCTTGGAGCCGGGCGGGCGATGCGCAGCCTTCCGAAGCTCGTACGCGCGTTGCGGGCGAGCCGTCCCGACATACTGGTCTCTGCCCTGGTAGCGGCTAATGTGCTGGCTGCACTTGCCGGTCGGTTCGTCCCGTGGCTCCCCATGATCGCGATCGAACACGGCGATATGAACGCGGTTTATCATGTCGACAAAAAGAGGATCGCCGGTCTTCTCGCATACCGGCTTGCGCCCTGGGTCTATGGTCGGTTCGCGCGCATCTTCTGCGTCGACCAGAGCAGCCTGCTCTCGGTGGCCGCGTTCACGCGGCGGCAAGACCTGCCTCTCTCGGTCATGCCCAATGTGGTGATTGGCGACAACATCGATCAATTGGCCGCCGAGGAGGTCGATCACCCATGGATGGGGGGCAAGCTTCCGGTGTTCCTGAGCGTCGGACGCATGGTCGAGCAGAAGAACCATTCACTGCTTCTTCGTGCCTTTGCCCGGGTTCTTGAGCAGAGACCGGCCCGTTTGATCATCCTGGGGGATGGTCCGCTCAGAGAGGAATTGGAGCAGGAGTGCCGAGCACTGGGCCTGCAGGACCATGTGGACATGCCCGGCTTCAGGAACCCCTTTCCGTTCCTGGCCGCTGCATCGGCCCTGGTGCTGAGTTCTCGCTGGGAGGCGCTGCCGACGGTTGTCATTGAGGCCCAGTATGTGGGCTGCCCCGTCGTCGTGACCAAAGCTTCCATGGGCACCCTCGAACTGGTGGGCTTCGGACGCTACGGTCGAATAACGGAGCAGGATTCCCCGAAGGCGCTTGCGAACGAGATGGCCGCCGTGCTGGACGCCGAGATCGACAGGCAGAAGCTCCGCTCCCAGGGAGGCAAGTACACTGGCAACGCGGTGGCGCGCCTCTATGAACGGGAGTTCGAGGCGGTCATAGACGAAGCCTCAAGAGAAGGAGCGCGCTGAGGCCGGTCTTTAGAGCGTCGGAGCGCACGGTCGTGCTGGTCGATCAGGGTCCTCCCGCCGGACCGCGTTGACTTCTGGGGCGCACGGGCTGATGCGAGCCGTCGTCATGGGCGATTTCGGTCTCCCAGCCGTCTACCGCAACACGGCCAGGCTTCAATGCCCACGGGATGGGTCGACCGAGGCTCCCTCGCTTCGCATTGCGGGAAATCCCCGCGTCAAACCGGATGTTGTAAAGGCCAACCCGGTGTTGTAAAGGCACATCGCGTCTTAAGTCGCGCGGTCCTGATGTGTTGGAACGCCTGCGCGAGGCGCTGGATCGATCCAGGCGACATCGCCGGCACGTCCTCAGTGCAATCCTGCCGGACCGTACCGAGTGTTCCTGCCCTCGATCGACAGGTTTCCCCGTCGTGGATTCGTCACGATGCGCCGCTCCCGGCAGGTGCCTCGCGGATGTCAGTTTCGATTAGATAAGTGGATTTTGCGGATGAATGCTCCCGCGCCGAAAGTCTCGTTCGTGTCCCTGGGCTGCCCGAAGGCCCTGGTGGATTCCGAGCGCATCATCACCCAGCTTCGCGCCCAAGGTTACCAGCTGACCAAGGAGCATGACGGGGCCGACGTGGTGATCGTCAACACCTGCGGCTTCCTCGACAGCGCCAAGGCCGAGTCCCTCGAGGCCATCGGCGAGGCCATGGCCGAGAACGGCAAAGTCATCGTCACCGGCTGCATGGGTGCCGAGCCCGAGCAGATCCGCGACCAGTTCCCGAACGTCCTGGCGATCACCGGGCCTCAGGCGTACGAGTCCGTAGTCTCGGCCGTACATCAGGCCGTGCCGCCGGCCCATGATCCCTTCGTGGATCTCGTTCCGCCCCAGGGCGTGAAGCTGACGCCGCGCCACTACGCCTACCTGAAGATTTCCGAGGGCTGCAACAACCGCTGCTCCTTCTGCATCATTCCGAAGCTGCGCGGCGACCTCGTCAGCCGTCCCATCGCCGACGTGCTGCGCGAGGCTGAAAAGCTCGCCAAGGCCGGCGTGAAGGAACTGCTGGTCATTTCCCAGGACACCAGCGCATACGGCCTCGATATCAAGTACCAGCCCAGCCTGTGGAAGGACCGCGAGGTCCGCACTCGGTTCTTCGAGCTCGCCAGGGAACTCGGCGATCTCGGCATGTGGGTTCGCATGCACTACGTCTATCCCTACCCGCATGTGGACGAGGTCATCCCGCTGATGGCCGAGGGCAAGATCCTTCCCTACCTGGATATCCCCTTCCAGCACGCCTCCCCGCGTGTCCTGAAATCCATGCGGCGCCCCGGCAACCAGGAGAAGACCCTAGAGCGGATCCACAAATGGCGCGAGATCTGCCCCGATCTCGCCATCCGCTCGACCTTCATCGTCGGCTTCCCCGGCGAGACGGAAGAGGACGTGGATTTCCTGATGCAATGGCTGAACGACGCCAAGATCGACCGCGCCGGCTGCTTCCAGTACGAGCCGGTCCAGGGCGCGCCTGCGAACGACATCGACGGCGCGGTTCCGCCGGAGGTGAAGGAGGAGCGCTGGCACCGCTTCATGCAGACCCAGCAGAAGGTCAGCGCCAGGATTCTTAAGAACAAGGTCGGCAAGACCCTCCCCGTGATCATCGACGAGCAGGGCGCCACGGTCGCGACCGGCCGCACCAAATACGACGCCCCCGAGATCGACGGCGTCGTCTACGTGGCCTCGAAGGCGCCGCTGAAGCCCGGCGAGATCGTCAACGTGAAGATCGAAAGCTCGGACGAGTACGACCTCCACGGGACGGTGGTTTAGGGCGCAGGCCGATCCCCATACTCCACGTCATCACCGGCCTCGTGCCGGTGATTTCATTTCAACCCTCCCACCTCATCCTGAGGAGCAGCAAAGCTGCGTCTCGAAGGATCGTCCAGAGCTCTCTAGAGGCGCCCCCGTCCTTCGAGACGGATTGCTGACGCGATCCTCCTCAGGATGAGGGCTTCTGAGGGCAACTGCCATAAAGGCCACACGTGGATGCCCGGCACAAGGCCGGGCATGACGGTAGAGTTCAAGCCCCGACGATCTGCTCGCTCCGGATCGTATGAACGCCCGCCGACTTCAGGTCTTGCCGGGCATTCTCGAGGGATCCATTCGTGTCGATGGCCCGCGACGCGTCCTCGATCAGAAACGTCTCGAACCCGGCCTCCACCGCATCGAGGGCCGTCCAGGCGACGCAGAAGTCCAGGGCGAGCCCGACGCAGAAGACCCGGCGAAAGCCCCTCTCCTTCAGGTAACCGGCAAGCCCGGTCGAGGTCAGCCGGTCCGCCTCCTTGAAGCCCGAATAGCTGTCGATCCCAGCATTGTAGCCTTTGCGGATGACGAGCTGCGCGTGCGGGATCGCGAGGTCACGGGAGATCTCTGCGCCGGGCGTCCCCTGCACGCAATGATCCGGCCAGAGCACCTGTGAGCCGTAATGCAGCTCGGTCGTCTCGAAGGGCTGCTTGGCGGGATGGCTCGACGCGAAGGAGGCGTGTCCCTCCGGGTGCCAGTCCTGCGTCAGCACCACGTGGCGGAAGTGCTTCGCGAGCCGGTTGACAGGGCCGATCACCGCATCGCCGTCCGGCACGGCCAGCGCACCGCCCGGCAGGAAATCGACCTGCACATCCACGACGATGAGGACGTCGTGCTCACCTGGCTTGATCGTGATCCGTTCGGTCATCGCTCATTCCCTGTGTCTTTGGGGACCGATATAGCGGCCGCAAAGAAAAAGGCAGCCGGTCGCCCGGCTGCCCTTCCTGGTTCAAGCTCGTTCCGCTTATTGCGGGATCTTGTCCTCGATTCCCTTCACGTAGAAGTTCATGCCGAGCACCTGCTCGTCGGAGAGCGCGCCGTTGCCCTTGCACTCGATCTCCTTGCCGTCCTGGCCGATGACCGGGCACTTGAAGGGGTTGAGCTTGCCGGACTTGATGGCGGCCTCGGTCTCCTCGGCCATCTTCTTCACGTCGTCGGGCACGTTCTTGTAGGGCGTCATCACGACCATGTGGGCGTTGATGCCGCCCCAGGTGTCCTCCGACTTCCAGGTCCCGTCGAGAACCGCCTTGGCGCGAGAGACGTAGTAGTCGTCCCAATTGTCGGTGATGGCAGTGAGCTGCGCCTTAGGGGCGAAGCGCTCCATGTCGGAAGCCTGGCCGAAGCCGAACTTGCCGCGGGCCTCGGCGGCCTGGATTGGAGCCGGGCTGTCCGTGTGCTGAGCGAGGACATCGACACCCTGGTCGAGCAGTGCCTTGGCGGCATCGCCTTCCTTCGCCGGATCGAACCACGTGTTGGCGAACACGATCTTGATCTTGACGTTCGGGTTCACCGATTGCGCGCCGAGATAGTAGGCGTTGATGCCGGCGATCACTTCCGGGATCGGGAATGCGCCCACATAGCCGATGGTGTTGGACTTGGTCATCTTGCCGGCGATCACGCCGGTGATGTAGCGGCCTTCGTGGAATTTCGCCGCATAGGTCGAGAGGTTCGGAGCGCGCTTGAAGCCGGTGGCGTGCTCGAATTTGATGTTCGGATACTTCTTGGCGACCTTCAGGGTTGGCTCCATGAAGCCGAAGGACGTCGTGAAGATCAGGTCGTGGCCGGTGCGGGCAAGCTGTTCGATGGCGCGCTCGGAATCGGCCTCGGGCACGCTCTCGACGAAGGTGGTCGTCACCTTTCCAGGAAAGGCCTTTTCGATGGCCTGACGGCCCTGGTCGTGCTGGTGGCTCCAGCCGAAGTCACCCACGGGGCCCACATAGATGAAGCCGACCTTGATCTTGTCCTTCGCCTGCGCGAATGCGCCGGTGGCGGACAGAGCCAGGATCGCTGCCCCCGCAACGGCTCCGAAGACTTTCCCTGAAAACATGCTCGTTCCCTCGAGTTTGGATTTCACACATTCCGTCGCAGGTCTGAAGGCTTCTGGCAAGAATTCCTCTGCCTACACTTTGGTCAGATTAACACCAGTTTGCTCACCGGTCAGGCACGAATGGCACGCCCAGGGAACCTGGGGCGCCGATGGCCCGGCCATGGCGCAGGGAGAGGAGCAGCAGGGCGATGATCGTGGCAAGATACGGCACGGCCGACAGGAGCTGAGGCGGCACGCCGAACTGGGCCGCCTGGGCGTGGAGCTGCAGCACCGTCGCGGCCCCGAAGATATAGGCGCCGACGAGGAGCCAGCCCGGCCGCCACGCCGCGAAGACCACCAGAGCCAAGGCGATCCAGCCGCGCCCCGCCGTCATGCCGGGCGACCAGAAGCGGGTATAGACGAGGGCGAGATAGGCCCCGGCCAAGCCCGCGCAGGCGCCGCCGAACAGGATGGCCCAAAAGCGCACCCGCCAGACCGGCAGGCCCAGCGCATTGGCCGACGTATGGTTCTCGCCGATGGAGCGCAGGGTGAGACCGGAGCGCGTCCTGGCGAGATAGACGGCGACCAGGATCGTGAGCCCGATGGAGGCGTAAACGAAAAGGTCCTGCTCAAAAAACAGGCGACCGACGACCGGGATATCGCTCAACAAGGGAATGTCGAGATGTGCGACCGGGTCGCGCCGCGCGCCCACGAAAGGAGCGCCGATCAGGCCGGACAGGCCGAGGCCGAAGATCGTGAGCGCCAAGCCCGAGCCGACCTGATTAGCGGCAAAGCCCAGCACCACCAGGGCGAACAGGGCGGCCATCAGGACGCCCGCGAGCATCCCGGCGGCGACGCCGAGCAGGGTCGAGTCGAAGGTCACGGCGGCGGCGAAGCTGCAGGCGGCGCCCATCGCCATCATTCCTTCGACGCCGAGGTTGAGGACGCCGGAGCGCTCCGTCACCAGCTCGCCCAGGGCGGCGATCAGGAGTGGCGTGGACGCCGTCACGATGGTGAGCAGAATGGCCTCGAAAGTGGTCACTTGCCCCCTCCCTGTGAGACGAAACGAACGCGGTAGCTCACGAGCGCGTCGGCCGCGAGCACGCAGAGCAGCAGGATGCCCTGGAAGGCCTGCGTCAGATCGAGCGGCAGCTTCAGCATGATCTGCGCGCTCTCGCCGCCGATGAAGGTCAGGGCGACGACGAGGGCCGCGATCAGGATGCCGATGGGGTTAAGGCGCCCCAGGAAGGCCACCGTGATGGCCGTGAAGCCGTAACCGGGCGAAATCGACGGCTGCAGCTGACCGATCTGGCCCGACACTTCGGAAATGCCCGCCAAACCGGCCAGCCCGCCCGAGATGGCGAAGACGGCCATCGTGGTCGCCTTGGAGCTGAATCCCGCGAACCGCGCCGCCCGGGGCGCGTCGCCGGTCAGCTTGAGCCGGTAGCCGAACAGGGTCCGTCCGAGGATCACGGCGGTGAGCAGGACGGCGATCAGCGCGAACACGGCTCCGAAGTGGACACGGCCGCCTTCCAAAATCGGATGCAGCGTGGCTGACGGGTCGAAGGTCACCGATTGCGGGAAGTTGAAGCCCTTGGGATCGCGCCACGGGCCGCGCACCAGATAATCGAGGATCAGCTGCGCGACATAGACCAGCATGAGGCTGGTCAGGATCTCGTTGACGCCGAAGCGCGTCTTCAGGAAGGCCGGGATCAACCCGTAGAGCGCTCCGCCGATGATGCCGAGCAGCAGCATGAGCGGCAGCACCCAGAAACCGGCCTCCGTGCCATGGACTTTAAGCGCGAGCCAGCTGCCGAGCACGGCGCCGATCACGTACTGGCCTTCCGCGCCGATGTTCCAGAGATTGGCGCGGAAGCAATAGGACAGGCCGATGGCGATGAGGGCCAGCGGCGTCGCCTTGACGAGAAGCTCCTGCAGGGACCACGGGTCGCTCAGGGGCTGGAGCACGTAGACGTCGAAGGCCGCGATGGGCGAGCGGCCCATCAGCCAGATGACGAATCCCGCGATGAGGAAGGCCGTCACGAAGGCCGCCACTGGAGCGAGTGTCCGCATGACGGGAGACACGTTGGGACGGGGCGTCAGCTCAAAGCGCATGAGCACCCCCCTGGGCTTGTGCGACACCGAGCATTTCCAGGCCGATGGCTTCCTTGGTCCATTCACCGACGGGCTTGACCGGGCTCAACTGCCCTTGATGGATCACGGCCATCCTGTCGGCCACTTCGAACAGCTCGTCGAGATCCTGGCTGACGACCACGACGGCGCTGCCCGCGCGGGCGAGATCGACGAGCGCCTGACGGATGAGCCGCGCCGCACCCGCATCGACGCCCCAGGTGGGCTGATCGACGACGATGAGCTTCGGCTTGCGGATGATCTCACGGCCGATCACGAATTTCTGCAGGTTGCCTCCCGAGAGCTTGCGTGCCTGCGGATCCCCCTCGGGGGTGCGCACGTCGAAGCTCTGGATGATAGACCGGGCGAGCCGCTTGGCGGCATTCAGAAGGATGAAGCCGGAGCGGCTCACTTCGGTCGCCGCGTGGGAGATCAGGGTGTTCTCGCTCAGGCGATGGGTCGGAGCCGCCGCATGGCCGAGGCGTTCCTCCGGCACGAAGGCCGCGCCCAGGCGTCGGCGGGCGTCGATGCCCATGGTTCCCGAGGGCTTCCCGGCGATCACGATGGCATCCGGCCGATCGGCCAGACGCTCGCCCGACAGCGCGGCGAAGAATTCGCTCTGCCCGTTGCCAGCGACGCCGGCGATGCCCACGACCTCGCCGGCCCGTGCCTCGAGATCGATGTCGCGCAGGGCCTGTCCGTGGAGACCAGCCGGCGGCATCGAAAGGTGCGAGACCCTGAGCATCTCGCCCAGGACATGGTGCGGCGCGTCGGTGCGAACTTCCCCGACCTCGTTGCCGACCATCAATGCGGCGATCTCGCGGGCGCTCCTGGCCCGTGGATCGAGGGTGGCGACCACCCGCCCGGCACGCAGGATCGTGGCGCTGCGGCAGAGGCGGCGCACCTCCTCGAGCTTGTGCGAGATGTAGAGAATGGAGCAGCCCTCCGCCGAGAGACGGTCGAGGGTGGTAAAAAGATGCTCTGCCTCCTGCGGCGTCAGAACCGAAGTCGGCTCATCCAGGATCAGAAGCCTGGGGTTCTGGAGCAGGCAGCGGACGATCTCGATGCGCTGGCGCTCGCCGGCCGAGAGGGTCCAGACCGCGCGGTCGGCATCGAGCGCCAGGCCGTAGGTCCGGCTGATCTCGCCGAGCTTGCTGCGGACGGTGGACAGGCTCCATTCGTCCGACAGCGCCACGGCGATGTTCTCCGCAACGGTCAGTTCGTCGAACAGCGAGAAATGCTGGAACACCATGCCGAGGCCGAGATTGCGCGCCTCGACCGGGGAGCCGATGGAGACCGGACGGCCCTCCCACCGGATCTCGCCGGCGCTCGGCTCGATGACCCCGTAGAGGATCTTGACCAGTGTGGATTTGCCGGCGCCGTTCTCACCCAGAAGAGCGTGGATCTCGCCGGGCTGGATGGCCAGATTGATCCCGTCATTGGCGAGAAGGTCGCCATAGCGCTTGCTGATCCCTTGAAGTTCGACGAGGGGCGGCCCCGATGATGCTACGTCTGCCTTCACACAAGCGACTCTGATTTCAAGGGTTGCAGCTGGTTAGGAATTTGCACATGGATGACGGCCCGCGCGGCTCTTGGCAAGGGCCGAACGGGGGCGAACTTCCGTTATGGAACGATCATAGGGAAGCGCTGCGCCGGTCGGCAATGCCGAATCCGTGGTTTATTGTGAGTCCGCCAACCGTCCACAACCTGATGGTGAGAGTGCCCGTGACCGAGAACACCTATGACATCGCCATCGTCGGCGCCGGAGCCGTGGGCCTGAGTGCCGCCTTGGCCTTCGCCCGCGACGGCTACGAAACCGTTCTCATCGGCGGCCTCGACGTGCGCCGGGATGGGCGGACCGTCGCCCTTCTCAACGGCTCCGTGCGCTTCCTGGAAGTGCTCGGCGTCTGGCCCGCGGTGGCTTCCGTCGCGGCCCCGCTCGAGACGATGCGCATCATCGACTACACGGGCAGCCTGTTCCGTCCGCCCCCGGCTTCGTTCCGGGCCGGTGAGATCGGCCTCGACGCTTTCGGCTGGAACATCGAGAACGTTGCCCTCGTCGAGACCCTCGCCGACGTAGCCCGGAAGTCCGAGCACCTGACTCTCGTGCCGGAATTCGCAACGGGCTTCGCGAAGGACGACCAGGGTGCGGCCCTGACCCTGGCGGGCGGCGCGACAATCCGAGCAGGCCTCGTGGTCGCGGCCGACGGACGGAACTCCAAACTGCGCCAGATCGCCGGAATCGATGCGAAGACGTGGTCCTATCCGCAATCCGCCGTGACGGTCATCCTGGCCCACGACCGGGAGCACCGGGACACCTCGACGGAGTTCCATACCCGCCACGGACCCTTCACCCTGGTGCCCCTGCCCGGCCGCCGGTCCAGCCTGGTATGGGTCACTAGCAAGGAAGAGGCGGAACGCCTCTCGGGCCTCGACGACACGGCCCTCGCCCTTGCCATCGAGCGGCAGGCGCAATCGCATCTCGGGGCCATGCGCATCGACGGCCCGCGCGGGCTCGTGCCCATGAGCGGTCTCTCGGTCAATCGGTACAGCTCGCAGCACCTCGCCCTTGTCGGAGAGGCCGCCCACGTGTTCCCGCCCATCGGCGCCCAGGGCCTCAACCTCGGCTTCCGGGACGTCGCATCCCTGCGGGATGCTGTCGTCGATGCAGGAGACGAAGGTCACGCCCCCGGATCGGACCAGACCTTGACGCAGTATCAGCGCAGCCGGGACCTCGATGTCCGCCTGCGCACGGCCGCCGTGGACGGCCTGAACAGGACGCTCCTCACGGGCATGATCCCGACCGATTTCCTGCGCGGCGCCGGTCTTCTGGCCTTGAGCAACATCGGCCCCCTGCGCCGGATCGTCATGCGCGAGGGCGTTCTTCCGCGCGTCGGCGCGCCCCGATTGATGCAGGGTTAGGTCGGGTTGAAACCACCGTCGACATGGCCGGCCTCGTGCCGGCCATCCCGATCGTGTGAGGCACGGCGCTTTTCCAACCGGGATCACCGGCACAAGGCCGGTGATGACGTGGAGAGAGGATTATACCCTCACGGGAACAGGTCGTAAGGCAGAACCCCGGTCTTCGTGGTGAGGTAGAGAATGCCGGTCAGGGTGAACATCGACACCAGAGTGCCGACGAGGACGCAGGCCGAGGCGCGTTCCACGCCCACATTGTACTGGGTCGAGATGACGAAGATGTTGAGGGCGGGCGGCAGGGCCGCCATGATCATGGCGGCGTAGGTCCAGGCCGGGCCGAAATCGCCCACGGCTGACAGCACCACCCAGACCAGCAGCGGGTGGAGAATCAGCTTGATGAAGACGAGCGCCGGAACCTCGCCCGGCATCTGTCGCAACGGCCGCAGGGCCACCGTCACGCCGAGGATGAACAGTGCGCACGGCGCAGCCGCTCCGGACAGCCACGAGACGATCTGCTCGGCGGGCCCGGGAAGCCGGACATGCAGGTAGCTCGCCGCGATGCCGATGGCCGTGGCGACGTTGAACGGATGGGTCACCACGCGCCAGACGATCCGGCGGATCGTTGCGGGCAGGCTGAGCCGGTCGAGGCCAGCCATCGACATCAGCAGCGGGACCACGGAAAACAGGAACAGGTTGTCGAAGACGAAGATCAAGACCACCGGGGCACTGGCCGAGGTGCCGATGGCCGCGAGGATGAGCGGCGGCCCCATGTAGCCGATATTGGAATAGGACCCGGCCACCCCCTGCATGACGGATTGCGGCAGGTCCTTCGTGTGGCGCCAGCCGGTGGCGAACGAGAGCACGAAGGCGCAAGCGGTCGAGAAGGTCGTCGCAGCGACGAACGGCCAATTGGCCAGCTCGTCCAGGGGCTTATCGGCAATGAGCCGGTAGAACAGGCAGGGCAGCGCCACGTAGATGAGGAAGAACTGCATCCAGGCGAGCCCGGCCTCGGGCTGCTTCACCACCCTGCCGCAGAAGAAGCCGAGCCCGATGAGGCCGAAGAAAGGGGCAAGAAGATTGAACAGCCCGATCAGGTCGGACATCGGCGGCTCCGAATGGACAGCGGGAGGAAGGTACGACGGCCCCGAGGTGGATGCCTCTTCTGACAAGGTTCCCATCTTGCGGCAATCCTGCCTTTCGGAAGGGCGGCAGTCGCGAAATGCAAGGCTCCAGCCTGGAGCGGTTTCGCTCTCCTGATTGTGACAGATGGCCGATTTGGAGATTCCAGCGAGGATCTCTATATGGAGATCAAGGAGTTAAGACCATGAAAGCGAGTTCAGCAAAATTCGCGATCGGCCAAGTGGTTCGGCATCGGGTCTTCGATTTCAGGGGGCTCATCTTCGATGTCGATCCGGAATTCGACAACACCGAGGAATGGTGGCTGTCGATCCCTGAGGACGTCCGGCCCCGCAAGGACCAGCCTTTCTACCACCTCTTCGCCGAGAACGCGGAAACCGAGTACATTGCCTACGTTTCCGAGCAGAACCTTCTGCCCGACCATTCCGACGAGCCTCTGCGCAATCCGATGATTGCCGAGATGTTCACCCTGGAGAAGAACGGCATCTACAAGGCCAAGCCGATCCTGGCCAACTAAGATCTTCGATCGAGGCAAAAGAAAACGCCGGGCCAAAAGCCCGGCGTTTCTGTTTGGTCGATGCTTCGAGCCTTACGGCTTGGGAGCAGCCGGAGCGGCGGGAGCAGCAGCGCCGGGAGCGGCCGCGCCGCCCTGACCCTGGCTCTGGAGCATGCGCTGACGCATCTCCTCGCTCTTCTTCTGCAGCTCTTCCTGGAGCTTCTTCTGCTGCTCCTCGAGCACCTTCGGGTCGATCGGAGGACCGTCGAAAGCCTTGCCGAAGCCGGCGGCCGGGACGGCGAAGGTGATCTCGCGGCCCATCTGGTTCTGGACGCTGACGTTCAGGTTGCTGCCCTTTTTGATGGCGGCGATGAAGTCGTCCTTCACCTGAGCCTCGGCGAAGCAGCCGTTGGGCAGGCACATGACGTAGCGGCCGGCGGTCGCCTGGCCCTGATCCACGGCGAAGCGCAGGCCGGGCTGCAGGAGCAGTCCGAGCGGCATCACGAAGCGGACGACCTTCTGCGGCTGCTGACCCTTCACGTCATAGACGGCGAGAGCGAGAACCGGCTGGCCCTGGTCCGACACGAAGTCGCGGGTCGTGTAGCAGATCTCGGTGTTGGTGTTCTGGTCCTTGCCGCAGACCTTGGTCCATTCCGGCTGGGACGGCTCGGCCTTCACCTGCACGACCGTCGGGCCGGAATTCTGCTGCTGGGCGCCGCCTGGAGCGGGCTGCTGGGCCGGGGCGGCCGGACGGGTCGCCGGAGCCGCGGGCTTCGGGGCCGGAGCGGTCTGAGCCAGAACGGGTGCGCTCACCAGAAGAGCCATGGCGGTTGCCAGGCCACGGGTCCCCCCCAGGCTCGCGAAGCGTGTCGCGAAAGACATGTTTGTGATCCTCTTCAGTCGAAAGGTCGGCTTTCGAATATGCCGTTTATCCGGCGTGTTCTTAACCTGCAATGACGGGGTCCAAATCCTTGCCTAATGTGGCGAAGACAAGACGTGTGCGGCTCCTTTAACCTTTCGTGTGGTAGGTTTCCAGTCACCTCGGGCAAATTTCTGTACAACATTGCTCAGGTTGAACGCCGTCTTGCACCGGGAGCGTCATGGGCCTCAGGCTTATACGGAATCTGCTGATTGTCGCCGCGTTTCTCTTTCCGGCCCTGGGACTCGCAGCCGAGGCCGGTCAGGAGGCGCCGCGGCATGGCATCGCGATGCACGGGGAGCCTGCCCTTCCGCCGGGCTTCGAGCACCTGCCCTACGCCAATCCCCAGGCGCCGAAGGGTGGTCGAATCACGCTGGCCCTCCAGGGCACGTTCGACAGCCTCAATCCGTTGATCGTCCTCGGCGTCGCCCCGGACGCGGTGCCGCGCTACGTGCTCCAGAGCCTGATGATGCGCTCGACCGACGAGCCGTTCACGATCTACGGCCTCGTCGCCCGAACGGTCGAGATGCCGGAGGACCGGAGCTTCATCACCTTCAACCTTGATCCCCGCGCCCGCTTTTCGGACGGCCGTCCCCTGACGGCCGAGGACGTGCGCTTCTCCTTCGAGGCGCTGAAGAAATACGGCAAGCCCTTCCACCGCTCCAGCTTCGGGCAGGTAAAGGCCGTCGAGATCCTCGACCCGCACCGCATCCGCTTTGATCTCTCCGGCTCCAACGACCGGGAATTGCCGCTCCTCATCGGCATGACGATGCCGATCTTCCCGGCCCATGCGACCAACATGGAGACCTTCGACAAAACCTCCCTGACACCGCCCATCGGCTCCGGCCCCTATGCCCTGACCGAGGTGAGGCCCGGCGAGCGGGTCGTGCTGACGCGCCGCAAGGATTACTGGGGCGAGGATTTGGCCATCACCCGCGGCCTCTATAACTTCGACGAGATCCGGTACGATTTCTATCGCGATGCCAACAGCCTGTTCGAGGCCTTCAAGGCCGGGCTCTACGATTTCCGGATCGAGGGCGATCCGGGTCAATGGGCCACAGGCTACGACATCCCCGCCGTGAGGGACGGCCGCATCGTACGCGAGACCCTGGCGACCCGGC
This sequence comes from Microvirga calopogonii, assembly GCF_003347665.1. Taxonomy (GTDB): domain Bacteria; phylum Pseudomonadota; class Alphaproteobacteria; order Rhizobiales; family Beijerinckiaceae; genus Microvirga; species Microvirga calopogonii. Next base: position 72,027 of record NZ_QDGA01000016.1, on the reverse strand, counting down.
TGCCCAAGGGCATGAACGGCTTCGTGTTCAACACCCGCAGGGCCCTTTTCGCGGATGTGCGGGTTCGGGAGGCATTGAGCTACCTGTTCGATTTCGACTGGGTGAACCGCAACCTCTATTTCGGCCAGCTCACCCGCTCCGACAGCTATTTCGCCGGTTCCGACCTCGCCTCGACGGGCAGGCCCGCCGACGAGCGGGAACGCTCCTTGCTGGCGGCGTTCCCCGGCGCCGTGCGCGAGGACATCCTCGAAGGCCGCTGGGAACCGCCCGCCGGCGACGGCTCGGGCCGGGACCGGGAGACGGCGCGGCGCGCCCTCACGCTTCTGGCCGAGGCGGGCTGGATGCTGGAGAACGATGTCCTGCGCCGCAAGGGCACGAGCGAGCCCTTCGCCTTCGAGATGCTGGTCAATTCCCGCTCGCAGGAGCGGCTCGCGCTCAACTTCTCGCAATCCTTGAGCCGAATCGGCATTCAGGCCCGTGTGCGCCTCGTCGATGACGTGCAGTACTGGCGCCGCCTCGCCCGCTTCGACTTCGACATGGTGCAATGGCTCTGGCCCGGAACGCCCTCCCCGGGCAATGAACAGCGCAACCGCTGGGGCTCGGCCGCGGCGCAAAGGGGTGGGTCCCAGAACCACGCGGGGGTTACCTCGCCGGCGATCGACCGCCTGATCGACAGCCTGCTCGAGGCCAAAAGCCGGGAGGACTTCGTCTCGTCCGTGCGGGCGCTCGACCGCGCCCTCCTCTCAGGCTTCTACGTGGTTCCTCTTTTCTACCTGAAAGATCAATGGCTTGCCCACAAGGCCGATCTCAGGCGGCCGGACAGGACGCCGCTCATGGGGACCAATATCGATACCTGGTGGTGGCAGCCGCACTAACCCCGATGGGCCGTGCACGGGGCCTATTGTTGAGCTTCCATTCATGTAGATGATGAAACAAATGCTCTGCTTCGACGTTAGGTGAGCACCTCCTGTCTCATCTGTCGCGTCCAACTGCAGGGTATCGTCATGAACGCAATGCCGAAGGTTCTCGTCGTCGACAACGGCGACCGTGCTCCCGACAGTGCTCTGTCGATGGAACTGGCCGGCATGGGATATGCGAGCGTCACGACCCCCTTCGAGGCCGCCGACGATGTTCTGGCCCTGATTCCGAGTCCTGCGGCCGTGGTGCTGCAGATGCCCCGGGAGGCCGGCTGGGCCGAGCGGCGCCGCTTCCTGGAACTCGCCAACCGTCTCCGCAAGAACCTGGCCGAGAGCGGCACTCCCGTGATCCTTACGGGCGGCGTGAGCGGCGCCGTCACGATGCTCCAGAACCAGCTCAGCATGCACGCCGTCGCGGCGCAGGACATCTGAGCTTTCGGGTCCGCTATAACCCTCTCACGTCATCACCGGCCTTGTGCCGGTGATCTCGCTTATAGGACCGCCCTCGGTGTCATTCCCGGCCGAAGCGTCGCGGAGGGGCAGGGAATCCATAGCTCCGGGCGTGTCGGTGGATCCCCTTCCCGGCCTAAGGCCGCCGGGGATGACAGTCCCCACGTCATGGCCGGGCTTGTCCCGGCCATCCCGATACGGAGAGACTCGGCGTTTCATGCCATCGGGATCACCGGCACAAGGCCGGTGATGACGCGTCATGCGTTCACGCCCTAGGCCGCCTTCTTCTCCGCGATTCGCACGAGGCTGCGGAGGATCGTCGTCGAAGCCTTGATGCGCTCGTCCGGGGTTTCGGTGTCGCGGACGAACACGATCTTCATGTCGGGGCGTACCTTCGCGAAGGATGCCTGCTCGGTGACATAGGAGATGAGCCCGGTCGGGTTGGCGAAGGAATTGTCGCGGAAGGAAATAATGATGCCCTTCGGGCCGCCGTCCACCTTTTCCACGTTCGCACGACGGCAGAGCACCTTGATCGCCATGATCTTGAGAAGCTGATCGACCTCCGACGGCACCGGTCCGAAACGGTCCACCAGCTCGGCCCGGAACGCGTCGATCTCCTGGTCGGTCTCGAAGGTCGAGAGGCGACGGTAGAGCCCGAGCCGCAATTGCAGGTCGGCAATGTAGCTTTCCGGGATCATCACCGGCGCGCCGACCGCAATGGTGGGCGACCATTGATCCTCCGCCGGTTCCTCGATCCCGGCCTTGAGCTGCGCCACAGCCTCTTCCAGCATCTGCTGGTAGAGCTCGTAACCGACCTCCTTGATGTGGCCGGACTGCTCCTCGCCGAGCAGGTTGCCCGCGCCGCGGATGTCGAGATCGTGCGAGGCGAGCTGGAAGCCCGCGCCCAGGGTGTCGAGGGTCTGGAGCACCTTGAGGCGGCGTTCCGCCTGGACAGTCAGCGTCTTGTTGGCCGGGACAGAGAACAGGGCATAGGCGCGGGTCTTCGAGCGTCCGACGCGGCCGCGCAGCTGGTAGAGCTGGGACAGGCCGAACATGTCGGCCCGGTGGACGATGAGTGTGTTGGCGGTCGGGATGTCGAGGCCCGATTCCACGATGGTGGTGGAGAGCAGGATGTCGTACTTGCCCTCGTAGAAGGCCGTCATGACGTCTTCGAGCTGGCCCGCCGCCATCTGGCCGTGCGCCACCGCCACCTTCGCCTCAGGCACCTCCTTGTCGAGGAAGGCCTTCACGTCGCCGAGATCGTCGAGGCGAGGCACCACGTAGAAGGCCTGCCCGCCCCGGTAGCGCTCGCGCAGCAGCGCCTCGCGGATCAGGAGGGGGTCGAAGGGCGTGATGAAGGTGCGCACCGCAAGACGGTCCACCGGCGGCGTGGTGATCAGCGACAGCTCGCGTACGCCGGTCAGCGCCAGTTGCAGGGTGCGCGGGATCGGAGTGGCCGAGAGAGTCAGCACGTGCACCTCGGCGCGCAGCTCCTTCAGGCGCTCCTTGTGCGAAACGCCGAAATGCTGCTCCTCGTCGACGATGATGAGGCCGAGATCCTTGAACTTGATGGTCTTGCCGAGCACCGCATGGGTGCCGATGACGATGTCGACCGACCCGTCGGCCAGCCCCTCCTTGGTCTTCTTCATCTCGGCGGCCGGGACGAAGCGGGAGGCCTGCGCCACGTTGAGCGGCAGGCCGCGGAAGCGGTCGCAGAAGGTGCGGTAATGCTGGCGGGCCAGCAGCGTCGTCGGCACCACCACGGCCACCTGCTTGCCGCTCATGGCGGCGACGAACGCGGCGCGCAGCGCGACCTCCGTCTTGCCGAAGCCCACGTCGCCGCAGACAAGGCGATCCATCGGACGGCCCGAGGCCATGTCGTCCAGCACCGCTTCGATGGCGTTGAGCTGGTCCTCGGTCTCGTCATAGGGGAAGCGGGCCGCGAATTCGTCGTAGAGGCCTTCCGGCGGCGTCAGACGAGGTGCTTCCTTGAGGATGCGGGCTGCGGCGATCTTCATGAGCGCGCCCGCCATCTCGCGGATGCGCTGCTTCATGCGCGCCTTGCGGGCCTGCCACGCCCCGCCGCCGAGCTTGTCGAGCTGGACTTCCGTCTCTTCCGACCCGTAGCGGGTCAGAAGCTCGATGTTCTCCACCGGCAGGAACAGGCGGTCGCCGCCCGCATAATGCAGCTCGAGGCAATCGTGCGGCGCGCCCGCCGCCTCGATGGTCTTCAGGCCCTCGAAGCGGCCGATGCCGTGATCCACATGGACCACGAGGTCGCCCGGCGTCAGCGCCGCAACCTCGGTGAGGAAGTCCTGCGGCCGCTTTGATTTGCGCTTCTGGCGCACGAGGCGGTCGCCTAGGATGTCCTGCTCGCTGATGACGGCGAGGTCGGCCGTCTCGAAGCCCGATTCGAGCGGCCAGATGCCGACCGGGATCTCGTTGCGCGGATAGGCCATCGCGTCGGAGAAACGGGCGATGGGCTTCGTCTGGCGCAGGTCGTGGTCCTGCAGCACATGGCACAGGCGTTCACGCGAGCCTTCGGTCCAGGCGCCAAGCATCACACGCTTCTTGCCGGCCTGGAGTTCGCGGATGTGCCGAACCACCGCCTCGAACACGTTCGCGTTCTCGTCGGCACGCTCGGCAATGAAGTTGCGTCCCTGCCGGGCCTCGCAATCGATGACGAGACGGCCGGAGGATTCCGGCACGGCGAAGGGGGTCAGCCGCGCGAGCGGCAGTTTGGCCGTGCGGTCGGACCATTCGTCCGGCTTGAAATAGAGCGCATCCGGCGGGAGCGGGCGATACGGCGCGACCCCGGGTTGGTTCTGCCCCATGGCCTCGCGGCGGGCGTCGTAATAATCCTTCACCTGGGCGAGGCGCTCTCCGGCGGCATCGTCGGCCAGCGTGTCGAACACCACCGGAATGCCCGGCAGGTAGTCGAACAGGGTGTCGAGATGGTCGTGGAACAGGGGCATCCAGTGCTCGAGGCCGGGATAGCGCCTGCCTTCGCTGATCGCCTCGTAGAGCCTGTCGTCCCGGGTCGGCGCCCCGAAGGCCGCCACGTAGGACTGCCGGAAGCGCCGGATGCTCTCCGTGGTGAGCTGGACCTCGCTCATGGGAACCAGATCGAGGGACCGCAGGGTACCGACCGTGCGCTGGGTCTCCGGGTCGAAGGCGCGGATCGATTCCAGGGCATCGCCGAAGAAGTCGAGGCGCACCGGGTTGGGAAGCCCCGCCGGGAACAGATCGATGATGCCACCCCGGACCGCGTATTCGCCCGTGTCGCGCACGGTGCCGGTACGCAGGAAGCCGTTGGCCTCGAGCCAGTTGATGAGCTGCGTCGTGTCGACCACGTTGCCCGGCGCTGCCGAGAAGGTCTCGGCCGCGATGCGAGCTTTCGGCGGCACGCGCTGGACCAGGGCATTCACCGTGGTCGAGAGGATGCGCGGCTTGTCCTCCGAGGTCTTGGAGCGGGCAAGCCGGGCAAGCGTCGTCATCCGCTGGGCCGTGATCGCCGCATTGGGCGAGACCCGGTCATAGGGCTGGCAGTCCCAGGCCGGGAAGGTCAGGATCTCGATCTCGGGCGCGATGAAGGCGAGGCTGTTGGCGAAGTTCTGCTGCCGCTGTCCGTCGCGTGCCACATGAACCAGAACCGCCGGCCCCTCCACCTGCCCCGACAGGCCGCGTGCAAGATCGGCGACGGCAAGCGCGTCGAAGCCGTCCGGCACGCTGGACAGCGTCAGGCTTTGACCCTTCTTCAGGGCGTCGAGAGCACGGGTCAGGGCTGGCTTCATGATGAGGTATCGGTTCAGAGATCAAGGAGAACGCAGGCCCGAGGGGCCGGTTCGTTAAATTGAAGGAGCGGTGTGGTTTAGTCCGATGCAAGGGCTCCTGTCATCCCCGGTGAGGCGCCACGCTTTGTGACTGGTATGGGGACCAACCACCCACGTCATCACCGGCCTTGTGCCGGTGATCCCGACCAATTGAAGCGCCGAGCCTTTCCTTATCGGGATGGCCGGCACGAGGCCGGCCATGACGTGGTGAGCGTCAGCTGTGAATCGGCGACGTGTGGGTGTGGAACGCCTTCAGCCTCTTGAACAGCGGCGTGTCGTAATTGGAGGGCGTTTCGATCTCGCCCGTGATCCAGCCGAGCAGGTCGCGGTCGGTCACCTCGATCAGGCGCTCGAACTCGTCGAGGTCCTCCTCGGACAGCTCGCCGATCTCCGCATCCGCGAAGCGGCCCATGATCAGGTCCATCTCCCGCATGCCGCGATGCCAGGAGCGATACAGGATCTGCCTGCGGCGGGTGTCGAGGCCGGCGCTGCTGCGTGTCGTTCCGCTCATGGCTTTGCTCCGATCGATCAAAGATAACGTCGCCTCCAGGCGACCCAGCGCATCGCGCGGACCAAGAGGGCCCCACGATGCGCCGCCTAAAGCAATGAGCATCGGATAGCTCCCAAAAGTGCATTCCACTTTTGGGTCCGATGCTCTAGCCGCTATATAACCATCTCCCTTCCAGATGCCACCCGTTTGAATGTCATTGCGTCCGTCCATCCTCGATCCGTTCTTCGCCCCTGCCAACACCCTTCCCGGCGTCGGCCCGAAGATCGCCCCCCTGCTGGACCGTCTCCTCGGCGAGCCGGGCAAGCCCACGCGCGTCATGGACCTGCTGTTCCACGTGCCGACCAGCGGCATCTCCCGGGAGATGAAGGGATCGGTCGCCGATGCCCCCGTGGGCGAGCCGGTGACGCTTTCCGTGACCGTCGTGGGGCATCGTCCCCCGCCGCCCGGCCGCCGGGCTCCCTACCGGATCCTCGTGGAAGACGAGACCGGCGACGTGACACTGGTCTTCTTCAACGGCCAGAAGGCCCGCCTCGAAAAGATCCTACCGGTGGGCGAGCGCCGCTACGTGTCGGGCAAGATCGAGCTATGGGACGGACGGCGCCAGATGGTCCATCCGGACCGGATCCTGGACGAGAAGGGCATCGCGGACCTGCCCGCCGTCGAGGCGGTCTATGGCCTCACCGAGGGTCTCTCCTCGCGGATGGTGGGCAAGTTTATCGGAGCCGCCCTCGAAAAGATCCCCGGTCTGCCGGAATGGCAGGATGCGGCCTGGCTCGACCGGAACGCCCTGCCCGATTTCCGGCAGGCGCTGTTTGCCCTGCACAAGCCCGACAACGCCGCGCAGCTCTCCGAGGAGGCGATCGCCAAGTCCGCGCCGCGCCGGCGCCTCGCCTATGACGAGCTGCTGGCCTCCCAGCTGGCCTTGGCGCTCGTGCGCAGCCGCATGCGGCGGCTGCCGGGCCGGGTGAACGCCGGAGACGGCCATCTGGTCGAACGGCTGAAGGCCGCCCTGCCCTTCGGGCTCACCGGCTCGCAGGCCCGGGCCATCGAGGACATCCGGCACGACCTCACGTCCGACAAGAAGATGCTGCGCCTGCTCCAGGGCGATGTGGGCTCGGGCAAGACGGTGGTCGGCCTGCTCACCATGGCGAGCGCCATCGAGGCGGGCCGGCAGGCCGCCATGATGGCCCCGACCGAAATCCTCGCCCGCCAGCACTACGAACGCCTCGCCCCCATGGCCGAACAGGCGGGGCTCACCATCACCCTGCTCACCGGGCGGGAGAAAGGCGTCGCGCGCCGGACCATCCTGGCGGGACTCGCGGACGGCAGCATCCAGATCGCGGTCGGCACCCACGCCCTGTTCCAGGAAGGCGTGGCGTTCCAGGACCTCGGCGTCGCCGTGGTGGACGAGCAGCACCGCTTCGGCGTGCACCAGCGCCTCGCGCTCGGCTCCAAGGGCGAGGCGGTCGACATTCTCGTCATGACCGCCACCCCGATCCCGCGCACCCTGGCGCTCACCTATTTCGGCGACATGGACGTGTCGGTGCTGAGCGAAAAGCCTGCCGGCCGCAAGCCCATCGGCACGAAGCTCATTGCCATCGACCGGCTCGACGAGGTGGTCGGCGGCATCGGCCGCGCCATCGCCAACGGCGATCAGGTCTATTGGGTCTGCCCGCTCGTGGGCGAATCCGAATCCATCGATCTCGCGGCCGCGGAGGAGCGCTACGAGATGCTGAAGAGCTTCTTCGGCGATCAGGTCGGCCTCGTCCACGGCAAGATGGCCGGCAAGGACAAGGATGCCGCCATGGAGCGCTTCTCCGGCGGCGAGACCAAGATCCTCGTCTCCACCACGGTGATCGAGGTCGGAGTCGACGTGCCGAACGCCACGATCATGGTCATCGAGCACGCCGAGCGCTTCGGCCTCGCCCAACTCCACCAGCTGCGCGGCCGCATCGGCCGGGGCTCGAAATCATCGACCTGCCTGCTGGTCTACAAGGGACCCTTGGGCCAGGTCGCCCAGGCCCGGCTCGAGATGATGCGCCAGACCGAGGACGGCTTCCGCATTGCCGAAGAGGACCTGCGCCTGCGCGGCGAAGGCGAGGTCCTCGGCACGCGCCAATCCGGAACGCCGGGTTTCAAGCTCGCCCGACTGGAGGTGGACGGCGATCTCCTCGGAGCCGCCCGGGACGACGCCCGCCTGATCGTGGACCGCGATCCCGATCTCGTGAGTGAGCGGGGACAGGCTCTGCGGGTGCTGCTCTACCTGTTCGAACGGGACTCGGCGATCCGGCTGCTGCGGGCGGGCTGATCGAGGCGCAGCGCCATGATGCAGCGCCGGGCCGGATCGTGCCCAGCCGCTGCCTCGTCCCGCAGCTTCTCGCGGTGCCGAGCTCCGGCCTCGTCCGGGTCGACCTCGACGAACCCCAATCGGGCATAAAACGGCCCGTTCCACGACAGGTCACGATAGGTCGACAGCGTAATGGCACCGAATCCCAGTCGCCTGCCATGGTCTATGGCAGCTTCTATCAACCGGACACCAATTCCCTGGCGCTGGTGCGACTGGGCAACCGAGACCTCCGCGATGTAGAACGAGCCATCCAGCTCGTGGCCGGCGAGAAAGCCGACCGGCTCGTCGTTTCCGTCAGCAGCCACCCACAGCGTCCCGCCTCGGCAGAGATCGGCCAAGACGCCCGGATTCATCGTATCACCGTCGGCGAGCCACGCCAGACCGACGTCGCGAAAGACCGACGCAGCGGAGCGCTCGACGGCCCCGAGCCGGTCCAGATCGTCCCGCCGCGCCAGGCGGATGGCATAACCCGGAGGTTTCATTCCACCGTGACGGATTTCGCGAGATTGCGCGGCTGATCCACGTCTTTGCCCATGAAAACGGCCGTGTGATAGGCGAGCAGCTGGATCGGAACCGCGTTCACGATCGGTGCCACGACCGGATGCGCGGACGGCAGGATAATGGTCGCCATGGTGTCGAGACCGGCTTCCAGCGCACCGCGCTCGTCCGTGATGAGGATGATGCGTCCACCGCGGGCGGCCACTTCCTGCATGTTGGACACAGTCTTCTCGAAGATGTTGTCGTGCGGCGCGATCACGATCACGGGCATCGTCTCGTCGATGAGCGCAATGGGACCGTGCTTGAGCTCGCCCGCCGCATAGCCTTCAGCGTGAATGTACGAGATTTCCTTGAGCTTCAAAGCTCCTTCCATGGCGAGTGGATAGGACGTGCCGCGCCCGAGATACAGCACGTCCTTCGCCTTGGAGAGGTCGCGGGCCAGGATTTCGATCTGATGCTCGCGCTTCATGGCCTCGGTCATCTGACCAGGAACGGCAATGAGGGCATTGACCAGCTCCTTCTCCTCCTCGGCACTGAGGGCGCCGCGCGCCCGGCCGGCCGCGATGGCAAGAGACAGGAGGACCGTGAGCTGGCAGGTGAAGGCCTTGGTCGAGGCCACGCCCACCTCGACGCCCGCTAGCGTCTGCGCGATGACATTGCTCTCGCGCGCCATGGTGGAGGTCGGCACGTTCACCACGGAGAGCGTATGCTGCTTCTCGGCGGTGGCATAGCGGAGCGAAGCCAGCGTATCCGCCGTCTCGCCCGATTGGGACACGAACAATGCCAAGCCGCCTGGCTCCAGAGGAGCCTCCCGGTAACGGAACTCGGACGCGACATCGATCTCGACCGGGATGCGCGCCAGACGCTCGAACCAGTATTTCGAGATCAGCCCCGCGAGATACGCGGTTCCGCAGGCGGAGATGGAGATCCGCTTCAGGTCCCTGAAGTCGAAAGGCAATTCGACTGGCAGTTCAACGCGCTCGGCTCCGAAGTTCACGTAATGGGCGAGCGTGCGGCCCACGACCTCCGCCTGTTCATGGATCTCCTTGGCCATGAAATGGCGGTAATTGCCCTTGTCGGCTAGGAAGGAACCAACCGGTATCCTGTGTCGGACCCGTTGCACCGGCTTGCCGCTCTCGTCCCGGATATCGGCCCCTCTACGGGTCAGGATCGCCCAATCGCCGTCATCCAGATAGACCACCTCATCCGTGAACGGGGCCAAGGCCAGAGCGTCCGAGCCGAGATACATCTCGCCCTCGCCATAGCCGATGGCGAGGGGTGCGCCGTGGCGGGCGCCGATCAGCAGGTCGTCCTCACCCGAGAACAGGAATCCGAGCGCGAAAGCACCGCGCAGGCGCGGCAAGGTCACGGCGACCGCTTCGATGGGTAGCCGTCCCTGGCGAATCTCATAGGTCACGAGTTGGGCAACCACTTCGGTATCGGTCTCCGTCTCGAACCGCACCCCCTTCGCCTCGAGCCCCGTCTTCAGCTCCCGGAAGTTCTCGATGATACCGTTATGGACGACCGCGAGCTTATCGGTCGCATGGGGATGGGCATTGGTCTCATTGGGCTTGCCATGAGTGGCCCACCGGGTGTGGCCGATGCCGATCACACCGGAGAGCGGGGCCTGGGAGAGCTTGGTCTCCAGATTGCGCAGCTTGCCCTCGGCACGCCGGCGGTCGAGCCGGCCTTCCTCCAGAGTCGCGACGCCGGCGGAATCGTACCCGCGATACTCCAGCCGCTTGAGAGCCTCCACGATCTGTGGCGCGACAGGAGTCTTTCCGACAATTCCAACGATTCCGCACATGCCCTGAAACTTCCTCCATCTAATCCGACAGCCGCTAAGCTCCGAGGTGTCCTTACAGAGGCTCGGCCTTACGGCGGAATCAACTTGCGTAACCTATTGTGACAAGGGTCCTTATTTCTTCTTGGCGGCCTGAGCCTTCTCTCTGAATGCAAGGGCCCAGCCTTCTTTTACAATCTGACGTCCGCGGCCGAGGGCCAAAGCGTTCTCAGGGATATTGTCCGTAATAACCGACCCGGATCCGACGAAAGCTCCTTTGCCGATGGTGATGGGAGCCACGAGTGAGGAGTTCGAGCCGATGAAGGCTCCCTCGCCGATCTCCGTCCGGTACTTGCCGTATCCGTCGTAATTGCAGGTGATCGTGCCCGCGCCGATATTGACCTCGGCTCCGATGCTGGCATCGCCCAGATAGGTCAGGTGGCTCACCTTGGCGCCGGCCCCGAGCTCCGTGTTCTTGATCTCGACGAAATTGCCGACCTTGGCCTTGGGACCGATCGAGGCGCCCGGGCGCAGCCGCGCGAAGGGCCCGACGCCGGCTCCGGATGCAATCCGCGTGCCCTCAAGGTGGCTGAAGCTATGCACGACAGCCCCCTCCTCGACAACAACGCCGGGACCGAAGACGACATGAGGCTCCACCACGACATCCTGTCCAAGACGGGTGTCATGGCTGAAGAAGACCGTCTCGGGAGCCACGAGGGTCACACCCGATGCCATGGCCTCCTGGCGCAGCCGCTCCTGGATGATCCGCTCGGCTGCCGCGAGCTGGGCCCGGTCGTTGACGCCGTGAACCTCGTCTTCAGGGACGACCACGGCGGCTGTCCTATATCCAAGGGAGCGAGCGATCTCGACGATGTCCGTGAGATAGTACTCGCCCTTCGCGTTGTCATTTCTGACTTGGTCGAGCAACGTGAGGGCAAGGTCGCCGCGGATTGCCATCAAGCCGCCGTTGCAGAGCGTGATCCTGCGCTCGGCCTCGCTGGCGTCCTTGTGCTCGCGGATGGCTAGAAGCTCATCGCCGGATGTGATGAAACGGCCATAACCAGTGGGATCCTTCGCCTCGAAACCCATGGCCACAACGCCGGCCCCTTGCGCGAGCGGAGCCCGGAGCTTGGCGAAGGTTTCGGCCAGGACGAGCGGCGTATCGCCGAAGGCGATGATGACATCGTCCGCTCCAAGGGCCAGAGCCTCCCGGGCACTCAGCACCGCATGGGCTGTCCCGAGCCGATCCTTTTGAACGAAGATCCGCGCTTCGGGAAAACCCTTCTGCACTTCCTTCGCGACATCGTCCCGGTCCGGCCCGATGACCGCAGCAACACTCGAGGCGCCGGCTTTCGCGAGAGTGGCAAGCACATGGCCGACCATGGAACGGTTCGCCACCTGGTGCAGGACCTTGGGCTTTCCGGATTTCATCCGGGTTCCCTCACCTGCGGCCAGTACGACGGCAAGGCAGCTACGTGACGATGGCGTCTTGAAGGAGTCAGGCGAGGTCATACAGTTTCAATCCCGTGACACTTTGGTGTCGAACTTAGTCCGAAGGGGTATTTCAGCAATCTTTTCATAAGCAATGAGGCGCTTTCCACCGCCAGCTGCGTTTACTTCATGCTCACGATTGACGATATGTATAGGGCATTCCAACTGTCTGGCTGAAGAGCCTCGTTCACACAAGAGTATCGCTGTGCCGGTTCCGCCAAGGGGTTCCTCCCCTTTTCATCCTCGCCGGCGCGACATGCTGGCCTATATCGGCGTCTCCGTCGCCGGGCTCGCATACGCGCCTGCCGTCCGAGCCCAAACACCTCAAGCGACAATTTCAGCAAGGATGGGCGAGAATCAGCGGTTCGACCCGGCGGTTGTGATCGATATTGCACGGCAGCTCTCCAAGAAGCCGTATGTAGCCGCCCCGAACGATCTGCCGGATGTGTTCGGCAACCTGAATCAGGAGCAATACTCCACCATCCGCTACAATCAGCCGGCCATCTGGAGCACGGAAAACCGCGGCATCTCCGTCGAGCCGCTTCATCGAGGCTTCGTGTTCAGGGATGCGGTGGATCTCTACCTCGTGGAGGATGGCGCCGTCAGACGGATCGGCTTCAGCCCGAGCCAGTTCGATTATGGCCGCATCAATCCGCCGAACAATCTGCCGGATATCGGCTTTTCGGGCTTCAAGCTGATCGCGCAGCTCGGAAACGGGAAACCGTTCGACTTCGCCTTCGTTCAGGGCGGCACCTTCTTCCGTGCCATCGCACGCGGCCAGTCTTACGGTGCGATCGCCCGGGCTCTGACCTTGCGCCCGGCCGAAGCACGTGGTGAGGAATTTCCGGTTTTCCGTGCATTCTGGCTCGAACGTCCGGCCGTAGGGAGCAACGCCATCACCGTGCATGGCGTACTCGATTCGGAATCGACCACCGGCGCGGTGCGAATGACGTTCCGCCCTGGCGACATGACCATCGTCGACGTGGAGATGACCCTCTTCCCTCGCGTCAACCTGGAGCATGTGGGCCTCGGGGGGATCGCCTCGACCTACCTCTATGGGCCGAACGATCTTCTCAACTCGGACGACATCCGCCCCGCCGTCTACGAATCCTCCGGGCTCCAGATGCTGAACGGCTCGGGAGAATGGCTGTGGCGTCCGCTGCACAATCCCGAAACTCTTCAGATTTCGGCCTTCGTCGACAGCTCACCACGTGGATTCGGCCTGCTGCAGCGGGAGCGTTCCTATGAAGCCTTCCAGGACGACGACCAGCGATTCGAGCGCAAGCCGAGCCTCTGGATCGAGCCGTTGGGCGATTGGGGCCAAGGCAGCGTCCAGCTGCTCGAAATTCCGACCGACTCGGAAATCAACGACAATATTCTGACCTATTGGCGTCCGAAGGCGCCGATGGCGGCCGGGTCCGAAGTCGCCATTGCGTACCGGCAGTATTGGGGATGGAACGCCCCTGAACGGCCGCCCCTTGCAACCGTATCGGCGACGCGCTCGGGCCGGGGCAGCGGGGGCAGGAGACGGCGATTCACGGTCGACTTTACCGGCGACGCGCTGGGCGACAATCTGCCGACGGACCTAAAATCGGTTCTGACCGTTGGCCCTGGAACGTTTCAGAACCTCAAACTTTTGCCATATCCGGAACGAAAGACAGTACGTGTTGCGTTCGAGCTTGACCCGGGCAACGAAAACGCGTGTGAGATGCGCCTGATCCTTGAAGCAGGCGGGAAACCGATTAGCGAGACATGGCTTTATCGTTGGACACCGTAGGTCCCGACTCTAACCCGAACGTGGCCGCCCTCGGACGGCCCACACCCTCTATGCCGCCGGAAAAGCACCTGGACATGCCGACCCAGTCGCTTCGCCGCTGGTCGGAATCGGAGGAGCGCCGGCCGCTTCACCAGCACCCCAAGCTGGGGATCTGGCTCGCCCGCCTTTTCGTTTTCGGAGGCGGATTGCTGCTGACCGCCTACGGCACCTACGAGATGTACCAAGTCGTGTCGGTGAGCCGGACGACGGCGCTCCAGTGGGTGCTCGTTGCGCTGTTCACCGTGAACTTCTCCTGGATCGCAGTCGCTTTCACCAGCGCCCTGTTAGGCTTCTTCGCCCTGCTGCGGCGCCCCGGACACAGGGGGCACCTGCCTGCTTCGCTGAAGCAGCGCACTGCCATCGTCATGCCTGTCTATAACGAGCAGACGGACCGGACCTTTGCAGCCCTGGAAGCGATCCATGAATCGGTCGAGGCGACAGGCCTCGGTGACCATTTCGACTACTTCATCCTGTCCGATACTACGAATCCGGATGCCTGGGTGGCGGAGGAGCGGGCATTCCTTGCCCTAAGGGAGCGTCTTGGCCCGGGAGCGAGGTTCTACTACCGCCATCGCCAGAAGAACCACCATCGCAAGGCCGGCAACATTGCCGATTTCGTGTCCCGCTGGGGCGGGCATTACGAGCACATGCTGGTCCTCGACGCCGACAGCCTCATGACGGGTGAGTGCATCGTGCGCTTGGCTGCCGCCATGGAAGCCGATCCCGATGCGGGAATCATTCAGTCGCTGCCGCTCATCATCAACCGCAACACGCTCTTTGCCCGGCTTCAGCAATATGCCGCGCGTGTCACGGGTCCGGTCATCGCGATGGGCCTCGCAGTCTGGATGGGGCGAGACGGCAATTACTGGGGCCATAATGCGATCATCCGGACCAAGGCCTTCGCCGCCCATGGCGGGCTGCCCGACCTGAAGGGCAAACCTCCCTTCGGCGGCCATATCCTGAGCCATGACTTCGTCGAGGCGGCCCTTCTGCGCCGTGCCGGATGGTCGGTCTATATGCTGGCGGATCTGCAGGGCTCCTATGAAGAGAGCCCGCCGTCCCTCATCGACCTGTCGGCTCGTGACAGGCGCTGGTGCCAAGGCAATCTCCAGCACATGCGGGTCATCGGGGCCAAAGGCCTGAAGCTGCCGACGCGACAGCACTTCGCCACCGGCATCATGTCCTATCTCGCCTCACCGTTCTGGCTGTTCCAGCTGATCGTCGGTATCGCGCTGGTCCTGCAGACCACCTACATCCGGCCGGAATATTTCGCCCGTGACTTCCGCCTTTATCCGATCTGGCCCCGGTTCGACCCCGAGCGAGCCCTGGCGCTCTTCGCGCTGACCATGGGGATCCTGCTGGCCCCGAAGATCTTCGGTCTCCTGCTGATGCTCATCCGCAGCAGCGACCGGCGGGCATCGGGAGGAGGCATCCGGCTGATCATCTCGTCCACGATCGAGATCATCCTCTCCGCGCTCCTGGCACCGATCCTGATGCTCATCCAGTCGGGCTCGGTCTTCCAGATCCTGCTCGGACGCGACACGGGCTGGCAGCCGCAGCGTCGCGACGACGGATCCATCCCATTCAAGGATATCGTGCGCCGCCACCGCGCCCACACGGTTCTCGGAATACTGGCCGGCATCTCCGCCTTCATGATCGCCACATCCCTGTTCCTTTGGATGTCCCCCACGATCATCGGCCTGCTGCTTGCCATTCCCCTTTCCTGGCTCAGCGGCCAACTCGGCGCCGGTCTGGCGCTGAAACGGCTGGGGCTTCTGCGTACGCCCGAGGAGTACCAGCCGCCTGCCATCGCGACGCGCGCAAACGAGCTGCAGGCTCGCAATGCCGCTTTCGGCTTTGACGACGCCGACAGTGTCCGGGCCATCTATGAGGATGCCAACCTGCGGGAGCGGCACCTCGAAATGTTGCCGCCCGCCCTGCCCCGCAAGCGCGGCATCATCGAGACGGAGCGGGCCCTCGCGGAGGCTAAACTCGTCGATGCCGAAACCATCGACGATGCCGTCAGCTGGTTGCACAACAAGGAGCGGATGGTCGTTCTCCACGACCGGGCGCTCATCGACATGCTCG
Source organism: Microvirga calopogonii (assembly GCF_003347665.1). Classification (GTDB taxonomy): domain Bacteria; phylum Pseudomonadota; class Alphaproteobacteria; order Rhizobiales; family Beijerinckiaceae; genus Microvirga; species Microvirga calopogonii. Next base: position 56,293 of record NZ_QDGA01000016.1, on the reverse strand, counting down.
TCCATCTGAAGCCCAAGCCCGCAGAAGCGCAGGCGGCGGAATAAGAAGTGATGAAAACCGGGGCGTCACGCCCCGGTTTTCGCATTGGCCCTGCAATCCGCCGCCTCGCTGTCCCCTGCCACCTCGCTCAACACCCAATCCCTGAAAGCCTCGACCTTTGCGGAGCGTCTCCGGGCCTTCGGATAAACGAGCCAGTAGCTCCGGTCCGTGGTGGCCAGCAGATCGAATGGCTTCACCAGCCGTCCGGAGGCCAAGTCCTCGGGAAAGAAAAAGGGATTGATGAGCGCGACGCCCTGCCCGGCGATGGCAGCCATGCCCTCGAGCTGCTGGACCCCCAGCGAATTGTCGGGGCGCCGCGAGAGGTCGACATTCGTCTCTCCTGCAGCGGCGAACCAGTCCTGCCACCAGGGATCGCTCGGAGAGATGAGCGGGAGTTTGAGAATATCGATGGGCTCCCGCAACTCGACGTTTTTGAGCAATTCGGGGCTGCACACCGGGATGAACTGGTTCGGAAACAGGACATGTGTCTCGAGTCCCGGCCAGTCTCCTGTGCCGCTCCTGATCCCGATGTCGAACTCGCTGCGACCAAGCTCCACTATCTCGGTCGAGACGGAGATCTGAACGGCAATGTTCGGATGAAGCTGCCGGAAGCGCCCCAGGCGCGGCACGAGCCAGTTGGAAGCGAAGGTGGATAGGGTCGTGAGCGACAGGACTGTTTGCAGCGTCTCTTCAACACCCGAGAACGCATTCCGAAGGGCTTCGAAGGCTTCCGTTACGGCGGGCGCAAGCTGGCGCCCCTTGGTCGTCAGGGTCACTTGGCGGGGCAAGCGGTTGAAGAGCTGTGCTCCGACCCGGTCTTCGAGAATCTTGATCTGGTAGCTCACCGCAGCCTGCGTCATGCCGAGTTCTTCGGCAGCGCGGGTAAAGCTCTGATGCCGGGCAGCCGCCTCGAAGACTCGGACGGCGCTCATGGGAGGGAGTTTGGAAGGCGGATTAGACATGATGATCCATAAGGCTACCTTATGCCAGCCTATCGGCAATTGCTTTGTCAAGTTTTCCTGACAAGCGCATCCTCTTTCCCATCACCACGGCCCTGGAGCCCTGGCAAACCATCACGGTAGGCTGTCATGAGATACGAAGATGCGCGCCGCGTTCGCGGCGTCGAAAGCGCTTGGCTGCGGTTGAAGCTCTGGTTCCGCCCGGATTTCCGGAAGACGCAGCCCGTGATCCGGGACCTGGGCGCCCTGTCCGATCACGAGCGGCGCGACATCGGTCTTCCCGAACCTGCCCGCTACATGGACTGGCGCGCCCTGATGGAGAAGATGTGATCCTGGGCTCACGACGTCAGGCGGCTGGGCTTGAGCTCCCCGCTCTGCTCGAGGAGCGAATGTCCGGTGGAAGCGATATGCGCCTCGATGCGCTTCAGATCGCGTACGATGTCGAGCTGAAGCGCACTGGTATCGCCGACGGCGCGGCCGGACCGGAGCTGTTCGAGATGCTTCTGCGCGACCGCCCGTTCGAGATCACGGAAGCGCTCCTTCTCGGAGACGAGCCTGCGGGCAGAACCCAGGTCCTGGAACATCAGGACTGATGCCGCAAGCTGCAGATGCTCCAGAAGCTTCGCATGCATGCTGGTGATGTCCTCCAGGCTGTCCTTCGGCAGGCGCAGATGGTTCTTGATGCGCTTGGCGGCCAGTTCCATCAGGTTCTTGTCGATGATGTCGCCCACATGTTCCAGATTAATGGCGAAGGCGAGGATATCCGAGAGGCGCTTCGCCTCCGCCTCGCTCAGGGTTTCGTGGTTGATCGAACTCAGATAACGGCGGATCGCGCTGAACAGCCTGTCGAGCACGTCGTCCGTGCGGCTCACCTGATCCACCCGGCTGATATCGTCCTCCCGGAAGAGATCCTGCGAACTCCTCAGCATGGACTCGACGGTATCGACCATGCGCAGGACTTCGCGGGCCGCGTTGGACAGGGCCACGGACGGAGTATCGAGAGCATCCCTGTCGAGATATTGCGGCGTGCCCGGATCGGAGGCGCGGAGCTTCTCGGGAAAGACCTTCAACAGCAGCTGCGCAATCCAGGGCAGCGGCAGGATGAAGATTACCGCAACCACGAGATTGAAAAGCGTATGAAAATTCGCGGCCAGACGTTCCGGATGGGCGTCGAAGACCGACATGGCAGAGAGGATCGGGTCGATCAGCGGAAACGTCACGAGGCAGCCGATGACCCGCATGGCGAAGTTGCCGAACGGTACGCGCAGTTTGACGGGATCGCCTCCGGTTCCCTCCAGCAGGGGGTTGAGGGAGCTGCCGAGATTGGCGCCCAGCACCATGACCAAAGCCGAATGAGCATCGATGACGCCGGCTCCCGCAAGCGACATGATGAACAGCAACGCGGCAACGCTGGAATGGGCGAGCCATGCAAAGAGCGCGGACAGGAGCACCAGGATCAGTGGATCGGGCGCGATGACGGCCAGAAGGTCCTTGATGACCTTCGACGATTCAATGGGCCTGATCGTTTCGCCGAGGAGATGCAGCGAAAGCAACATCAGCCCCAGGCCGATGGTCACGCGGCCCAGATCCTTGATCCGACTCGTTCTTCCGCGGCGGTAAGCTACGAAACCGCCGAAAATCAGCGCCGGAAAGATCAACGACACGTCGAACGAAAGCACCTGCACGATAAGCGTGGTGCCCACGTTCGCCCCGAGCATCACAGCCAGAGCCGGAACGATATCGACCGCGCCTCCAGCCGTGAAGGACGCCACCATCAATGCCGTCGCCGTGCTGCTTTGCAGGACCGTCGTTACGCCCAGTCCAGCGAGGAAGGCCTGCAGACGCGTCCTTAGCGCTACGCCCAGAATCCAACGAAGATCGCTGCCGAAAGCGCGCTGAACCCCGCTATTGACCATGTTGATGCCCCACAAAAGCAGGGCAATCTCACCGAAAAGGTGGATCAAGACGGAGGTTGCAGACATTCAATCCTCTGGAATCGCGAAATACGGCACGATCCCCTTGATTATCATCAATAGCCAGGACGGCAATAAGGTTGCCGGCTAATAATGACATGTATCGGAACAATCGTGGGAAAATTGCTCGAGAAATGTCATTTCGAATGCCCGTGCCCAATGGGAATACCACTAGACTCGATAGAAGCTCAGACGTCCCGACGGCCAGCCTGGCCCAATCTCAGAACCTTGCACAAACGCAAAAACAGCAAAGCTTGTTTCCAAGATCAATTTGGCTACTCCGAACGCATGCCGCCATCTCCTAAAGGTCGTCTGCTCTTTTGTGCATATAATCGCTACGCATTGAATGTCCTAAAAAGCTAAGTTCCAGGGTGGCAGGCATTGATGGACGGGATCTCACTGGTGGGTGTGCGAGGGCGCGAGATGGGTTTGGATGATCCATTTCCAATCGAGAAATGCTCCGGACGCGTCCGGGGAGCGATTCTGGCCGAATTCAAAGGACGGTGCCCCACCATCCGCGAAGTCGCCAGCATCTCGGATGCCCAATGGCTGACTGTCCCCAATATCGGCCCGACGACATTGGAGGAGTTGCGCAGCATGACGCACTCGGCTCCCAATGGAGAGGAGCGTCCGAACACGACAGGGATGCCGGATGGAGAGTTGCTCTCGCGGCTCAACCGGCTGCAGCGAGAGTTGAACATCATTGTCGGAGAAATCCGAGCGCGCCTGAGTGGCGGAGGCTCGAAGAACAACCAGTCGCGCTGAGCGTGGTCAGGTAAGTCAGATCGCGAAGGACAGGACGGCCCGCGTCCCCGAGTATGTCTGGTCGAACTCGATAACGGATTGCAGATTGGATGCCATGGCCCTCACGATCTTCGTGCCAAGGCCACTCCCCTGCACCACCCCAGTCCCTTTCCATCCGACCCCGTCATCCTCGACGGTCAGAATCGCATGTCCTTTGTCGGACGACAGGGCAACCCGGATATCGCCGGCCTTTCCAGCCGGATAGGCATATTTGAATGCGTTCGTGACAAGCTCCGTCACGATGACGCCGACAGAGACAGCCTTGTCGGTGGGGATCGAGACGGGCTGCGCCCGCAATGTGATCGTATGCTCCCGCCCGGCGGCGCGCATGGCGCCTTCCAGCTCCTCGACGAGCCCCTCCAGATAGGTGTCCATTTCGACGAAACGGACGTCGTTCGAGGTGTAAAGTCGCCGGTGAATCTGGGAGATGGCCGTAATACGGCTCTGCGTTTCGGTCAGCGTGTCCCGCGCGACGGTGTCGCTGCCGAGCGCCCGCTGCTGCATGGCGACGAGGGATGCGACCAGCTGCAAACTGTTGGCGACGCGATGGTTGACCTCTCGCAGCAGCATCTCGGCCCGCTCCCGGGCCTCGCGCATTTCCCTTTCAGCCGCTTCCTTCTCCTGACGGAGCCTCTCGGCGGCCAATGCCTGCTCGGCAGCCGTTCGGAGGAGATCGAGGAAGACGCCACCGACATCCTTGATCACGTAATCAGCCGCACCAGCCTTGAGGGCCGCGACCGCAATCCTCCCCTCATCGGCCCCGGTCACGTAGACGACCGGCGGCGGGTCGGACAGGGTCCGAATCTCGGAAAGGACTTCGAGGCCCTCCTTGCCGGGCATGAAGTGATCGAGGGCGACGACGTCGAAGCGCTCGGCGGCAAGCCGGCTCAACCCCTCGTCGCCGCTGAGGGCATGCCTGACCTGAAAGCCGTGGCGTGACAGAGAACGCTCGACCAGACGGCCCAGCCCGTGATCGTCATCAATGTACAGAAGCCGGATCGGTTCAGCTTCGGCAGCGCCCTGGCTCATAGGGTTTCGGGTAGCTGAATGACCGACAGGAACAGCCCAAGCTGGCGGATAGCCTGCGAGAAGGACTCATATTCCACCGGCTTGGTGATGTAGACATTGGCGCCGAGATCGTAGCAGCGTTGCACTTCACGCTGATCGTCGGTGGTCGTGAGCACCACCACCGGCGCACGTCTCAGCTTCTCGTCGCCCTTCAGCCTGGCGAGAATGTCGACCCCGTTCATGTCCGGCAGGTTGAGGTCGAGCAGGACAAGGAACGGGCCTGCATTGCGAACCTCATCGCTGAACAGGTGGTCCAGGGCCGCCGTCCCGCTGGCAAAGGTCCGAAGCTCGTTGCAGACGCCGGCCCGACGGATGTTCTTCTCGATCAGGCGGGCATGTCCTTCGTCGTCCTCGACCATAATGATGATAACGGGCTGTTGCTGAGGCATCAGGCGGCTTCCGAACTCATACTGAGATAGCTTGGCAGGACGACGGTGAAGGTCGAGCCTTCCCCTCGGCGGGACGAAACCGAAATCGTACCGCCGAGCCTTCGCACGAGAGCGCGCACATGTGCAAGTCCGATTCCCTCGCCTTGCTGATCCTGGACACCGGAGCGGCGGAACAGGTCGAAGATGCGCTCGAAATCCTTACGATCGATCCCCCGTCCGTTATCCTCGACCTCGTAGACGACACTCTCCCCAAGGTCATGCCCGCGGACCACAATCCTGCCAGGGCGGGACGGGTCGAGGTACTTTACAGCGTTGTCGATGAGGTTTCCGAAGATCTGTTCGATGGCAAGCCGGTCGCTGGTGAGGTCGGGAACAGGCTCCAGCAGGAGTTCCGCTCCCCGTTCCGATAATTGGTGTGCGACGCTTTGGCGCTGAGCCTCCAACATTCGCGCCATGCCGATGGGTTCTGGGGCCAGGACCCGTCGTCCCTCGCGAGAGAGCTTCAGGATCGCCCCGATCAGCTTGTCCATCTTGACCGTTGAAGACCGGATGAAGCCGATGGCCTCCGGCAGGTCGGATTCGATGGCCTCGCGCACTGCCGGCGAGATAAGGCTGGGGTTGGCTTGCTGGATATTCCTCCAGAGCCGCTCGATCTCCGCCTGGGCCCCTTCAAGCTCGCTGGTGAACCCCATGATATTGACGAGCGGGGCTCTCAGATCATGGCTGACAATGTAGGCGAAGCGTTGGATTTCCTCGTTCGCCGCATCGAGTTCCGTTACCCGCTCGGCTAGAACCGATGCCAGTCTGCGGGTTTCCTCTTCGGTGCGCAGTGCCCGCTCCCGACTCTCGCGAAGCGCGTCCTGCGCCTGCTTCAAATCGTGGATGTCCGTACAGGTTCCGAACCAACGCTTGATCCGCCCCTCCTCGTCACGGACCGGCTGCGCCCGGCCAAGGACCCAGCGGTACTCGCCGGAGCGATGCCGTAGCCGATACTCGATGTGGTATGGCTCACCCGTTTCCAGGCACCGGCGCCAGATCGTCCATGCACGCTCTTGATCGCCCGGGTGGAACATGCCGTTCCAGGCCTCGCCGTCGGTCGAGCCCTCCGGGACCCCGGTATACTCGTACCAGCGCTGATTATAGTAATCGTGGAAACCGTCCGGGCGCGTCGCCCAGATCATCTGATCAATCGAGTTGGCGATGGCGCGGAACCGCTCCTCGCTCTCTCGGAGAGCCTCCTCGGTGCGTTTCTGCTCCGTGACATCGTGCCCCTGCACGAAAATCCCGGACACCTGTCCGTTGGGATCAAAGATCGGCTGATAAACGAAATCCAGAAAGCGTTCATCTGGAAGGGCTCCGGCACCCTGCTCCAGGAAGATGCGGATGCTTCGACCCACGAAAGGCTGACCGCTTTGATAAACGCGGTCGAGAAGCTCGATGAAGCCCTGGTCCACTACCTCGGGCAATGCCTCCCGGACGGACTTGCCAACGATGTTTTCGCGGCCCACCACTTGAAGATAGGCCGTGTTGGCCATCGTGAAGACATGGTCCGGCCCACTCAGGGCTGCCATGAACCCGGGCGCCTGCTGGAACAGCCCCCGCAAGCGCCGCTGCTCTTCGTTCAGCACCTCGTTAGCCTGCTGAACCGCCTGGGCCCGGCGGAACATATCCGTCTCGATCAGGGCCGACGGGCCGGCCGACAGGACCGTGCTCTTCGCCAGATTCCGCAACCGATGGAGTTCAGTCACGTCGACCGTGTGCTGGAGGATGAACGCCATTTCGCCTGCCTCATTGAAAAGCGGCGTATGGGTTGCGCTCCAAAAACGTTCCTCGAAGCCCTGGCCGTTCGGCAAGGGAATGGCGTACTCGATCAATGAGAGATAGTCGGCGGATTTCTCCCGGATGACCTTGTCGAAGGAGCCTCGCAACTGTCGATGGCTCGGAGAGTCCGGATCGCTCGGAAACGCATCGAACATGTTGCGTCCGATCAGGTCCTCTCGATCGCGCATGGTCACCTGGAGGTAGGCGTCGTTCATCCCAACTATGGTGAGCGAGAGATCCAGCAGCACGTAGGGATTGGGCGAGGCACTGAAAAGCGCTTCAAAGTTGATTCTATGCAATCGTACCGCTGGTCGGGCGCCAGCCCCCTCGTTGATACCGGACAGAGCCTGTCCTTATCTAGGCCGCCCTGTGCCAAGTACCATAAGGCCAAGCATTTCGTGCAGTCACTGTGACCGATGCGTCACGCGAGGGCCGCCGGCACCTCTTGAGCGACGCCTCATCGGACACCCGCTCAGTCGTCATACTCGATCTGCACCCGAGCCGCCGCCTGCCGCGCTTTTTCGCGCGCCTCTTCGACCGTGTGACCGGAGGCAAGAGCCACACCCATGCGGCGGTGTTTCCTGGTCGTGGGCTTCCCGAAGATGCGCACCTCCACGTCGGCATCCGTCGAGCCGAGTGCGAGGGCCTCCCGCAGCCCGTCGATCCTGAACCGTTCCGCCTCCCGGTCAGCAAGGATCACCGCGGAGGCGGTGGCACCGTGCAGCCGGACCTGGGGAATCGGAAGGCCGAGAACGGCGCGGGCGTGGAGATCAAACTCCGACAGGTTCTGGGAGAGAAGCGTCACAAGACCCGTGTCATGGGGACGAGGCGAGAGTTCGGAAAAAATCACCTCGTCGCGGGTGACGAAGAACTCGACCCCGAAGATGCCATACCCGCCGAGATTGTCGACGACCTTCCGCGCCATGTCCTTCGCGTCCCCGAGCAGCTTCTCGGTCATCGGGGTCGGCTGCCAGGATTCCTGGTAATCGCCCCTCTCCTGGCGGTGGCCGATGGGCTCACAGAACGAGACACCGTCACGGGAGCGGATCGTCAGCAAGGTTATCTCGTATTCGAAGGCGATGAATTCCTCGACGATCACCTTCTTGCGGTCCCCCCGCATGTTCGCCACGGCATCATTCCAGGCTTGCTCCAGCTGGTCGGCCGTACGCACCGTGCTCTGTCCCTTCCCGGATGAAGACATAACGGGCTTGATCACGCAGGGCAGCCCCGTGTGCTCGGCCCCTTCCCTGACCTCATCGAGGCTCTCCGCGTAGCGGTACTTGGACGTGCGCAGGCCGAGTTCGGTTGCGGCAAGCTCCCGGATACGGTCGCGGTTCATGGTCAGCGACGCGGCCCGGGCGGAAGGAACGACCGTAAAGCCTTTGTCCTCGAAATCCTGCAGCACTTCCGTACGGATTGCCTCAATTTCCGGGACGATGAAATCGGGCTGGTGCTTCTCGATAGCGAGTTTGAGAGCATCTGCATCGAGCATGGAGAAGACCTCTGCCTCGTCGGCTACCTGCATGGCGGGAGCGCCGGGATAGCTGTCGCAGGCCACCACATAGCAGCCATAGCGCTTGACCGAGATCACGAACTCCTTCCCGAGCTCGCCCGATCCGAGGAGAAGAATCTTGGCTGTGAACACGAGAATGCCTTTCCTTGCGGGATGGACTGCGCCGCCTGGTTCGCAGACTGCCAAACTCACGTCCATATACGTGCGGACGTGCCATCGCTTCCAACCATCAATGGCCGACCGGGGCAGCGAGGTCGAGTCCCGGCGCTCTTAATCGGAGGATTGATGGGTCTTATTCACATAGGATAACACCGATCCTGTTTCCTCCCTGGCAGGAGACGTAAAAGCCCCAATTCTGCAGCTTTTCGGGACGAACCATGGATCAAGTCCCCTCTGGGTCGCGTTCACCATGGGGAGGGCACCGGCCTCGCTTGCGCTGGATGCAGCCCTGCCGTCTCAATCGCGCACTACGCAATCGGAAGTTCAATGGGTTAAGGGGTCTGCCCAGGAGAAGCCCAATGCTAGCAAAGAAGAAATCGTCCGAAAGCCGAAGCCGGCGCGTGACCCGCGTAGAGCCCCCGGTTCTGGAGGAGGCGATCGTCGCGGCACAGGGTCTTACGGATGATATCGACAGCCAGGTCGAGATCGCCGCGCAGCTCATGGGCCTCCCCGAGGAAGAGGTACGCCCCGTCGTGCTGAAGGCGGCGCCCCAGCCTCGCCGATCCGAGCGGCTGCCCGAGCGCGTGCTGATGCCTGAGCGAGCGGACGGACCGAAAGTCGTCGTCGTCGAGCGGAAGCGCCCCCGCCTCGTCATGCCGAGATAATTTCCCTATTCTCTTCATCCTATCTGGGCGCGCGGGTCGCAACAGCCCGCGCTATTGCATACTCACAACCGCTACCTCGCGGGATTGTCGAACATGGTCAAAGGTATTCTCCTTGCTTTTCTTGCCTTTGCCGTTTTTGCCTGGGGCGATGCGGTTGTGAAGGAGATCGGCCATGGCCTCGACCCCTTCGAGGTGACATTCTTCGGCTACCTCATTCCGTTCCTGCTGTCCCCGGTCTTCATGAAACCCGGCGACAAACTTGTCGACCTCGTTCGTTGGAACAGGCCCTGGCTCATGGGACTTCGGGTATTCCTGATCGCCATCACGACGCCGCTCAGCGTCATGGCCTTCCGGAGCCTACCCTTTGCGGAGGCCTTCGCCCTTCTGTTCCTGATGCCGAGCCTCGTGACGATCCTGTCGATCTTCGTTCTGAAGGAACATGTCAGATGGCGCCGCGGCCTTGCGGTCTGCGCCGCCTTCATCGGCGTCCTGATCATCGTGCGTCCCGGCTTCAAGGAATTTCTACCCGGCCATCTGGCGGCTCTCGCGGCGGCCTTGTGCGCGGCAGGCGGCGTCATCACGGGCAGGATGATCGGTCACACGGAAAAGCGCTTCACTCTTATCGGCACGGTCTTCCTGGCGACGACCGTCATCGCCGGCATCCTGATGGTTCCGGGTTTCGCCTGGCCGACGCCCCACCAATGGGTGCTGCTGCTCGCCTTCGCGGCAACCGCTTTCGTCGCGCAGGCCCTGTTCATCATCGCGACCATGTACGCCCCGGCCGACCGTCTCGGCGCGGCCCAGTACAGCCAGATCCTCTGGGCTCTGGCCATCGGCGCATTGTTCTTCGACGAATGGCCGGATGCCATGGCGCTGGTCGGCATCTTCATCGTCGTAGCCGCCGGCCTGTTCATCTTCGCACGGGAGCAGACCCTCAAGCGGCCTCCCCAGCCGGATGCCGCTCCGGCCGCCTCAACCCAAACCGAAAGCGAGGCCTCGCCCCTTTCGCATTAGGGTGCGACTTCTACGCCTGCTTTCGTTTTCGCATCCTCGGACCTGCCCTATCTTCGTCTCCATAGTGCCCCGATCGCTCCGTTTCGGGTCGGGATTGGCAGGGTGGTTCGCTTGGCAAGTGCATATATCAATCGGATCGGCACCGCCGTTCCGCAGCATGACGTCCATCAGACTTTCATTGGCTTCGTCGATCAGTTCCTGCCTGAACGGAAAGACAAACTGATCTTCAGGCGGATGGTCCAGCGTTCCGGGATCGAGCACCGCTATTCCACCCTTATGCCGAGCGAGAACCTTGGGGCCTCGGCTGACCAGGAGGGCTTTTTCCAACCGGGACAGTTTGCCGGTACGGGCGCCCGCATGAAGCGCTTCGAGACCCATGCGGTCGATCTCGCCCAACAGGCCATCGAGGCCCTGGACCTGAATGACGATCTCGCATCGATCAGCCACATGGTCGTGGCCTCCTGCACCGGGTTTACGGCGCCAGGCCTGGATCAGCAGATCATGGAGCGGCTGGGGCTCAATCCGTCCATCGAACGGACCATGGTGGGCTTCATGGGCTGCGCTGCTGCCGTCAACGCCCTGAAGGTGGCCCATCACATCGTCCGGTCCGAGCCGAGCGCCAAGGTGCTGGTCGTCAACCTGGAGCTCTGCACGCTCCACCTTCAGGAGACCTCCGACATGGAGGTGATCCTCAGCGCCCTGCTCTTCGGCGATGGATGTGCGGCCAGCCTCGTTTCTGCGGCCCCGACCGGCATCGCGATCAAGGATTTCCGCGTGGCCACGATCCCCGATACGCAGGACCTCATCACTTGGCGCATCGGCGACGCAGGGTTTGAAATGAGCCTGTCCGGTGATGTCCCCTGGCAGATCACCAAAGCCCTCCGTCATGAGGCCACCCGGAACGACGACGGAGGCATCCTGCGAGGACAGCGCAAGGACGAATTCGATCTCTGGGCTGTCCATGCCGGCGGACGAACGATCCTCGACGCGGTGGAACAGGGCCTCGACCTCGATCCAGATGCATTGCACTGGTCACGGGGCGTGCTGCGGGATTTCGGCAACATGTCCTCTGCGACGCTGATGTTCGTTCTTGGCCGGATCATGCAGGATGCTCCCCGGAACTCGAACGGGTTCGGAATGGCCTTCGGCCCGGGGCTCGTGGCCGAGACATTCCGTTTCACTCTCACCGAGTAGAGGCTGTCATGGCCCGGAGTTTTGCCAGTCGAAGTCCCGAGACGGAGTGGATGGACACCGAGCCCGTCAGCCTGGAGGACTACCGCGCCTGCCTGAAGGATCTGGCTATGGTCAATGTCGTGACCATGACGCACGGTCCGGTGCTGCAATGGCTCGACCGGGCGACCCGTCGGCTGGATCCGCATGAGCGCGTGACGATCCTCGACGTCGGCTACGGCTACGGCGACCTGCTGCGGCGGATCCATGACTGGAGTCGCCGACGCAACAGGCCAGTCGACCTCATCGGTGTCGATCTCAACCCTATGAGCGAGCCGATTGCCCGCGGCGCGACCGCCCCCGATGTCCCCATAGATTTCAGAACTGGGAACGTCTTCGACTTCAAACCGGGTCATCCTATCGACTTCATCCTCTGTTCGCAGACGACACATCACATGACCAATGCCGAGGTGGCGGACTTTGTCCGATGGATGGAGCGCGTTGCGACGCGCGGCTGGTTCATCGCCGACCTTTACCGCCACCCTGTCCCGTTCCATTTCTTCCGGGCACTTTCCTGGGCGGCCAGATGGCATCGTTTCGTCCGGCACGATGGGCCGATCTCGATTGCCCGCAGCTTCCGCCGGAAGGATTGGGAGTCGATCCTGACTTCGGCCGGTCTCGCCCCTGGAGCAGCCCGGATCCGCTGGTATCCGTCCTTCCGCCTCTGCGTGAGCCGATTGAAATGAGACGGAGATGCAAGGAGGAGGTCGTTGTCATCGGCGGCGGACTTGCCGGTGCATCGGCCGCTTGCATGCTCGCCGACGCCGGTCGTTCCGTCCTGGTGATCGAACGTGATGCGGCAGCTCGGGATAAGGTCTGCGGCGAGTTCCTGAGCATCGAGGCTCAAACCTATCTGGTCCATCTTGGAGTCGACCTCGATGCTCTCGGAGCGAGCCGGATCTCGCGCCTGCGCCTTGTTCGGGACCGCAAACTGATCGAAGTCGGCCTGCCCTTTGTCGGCCGAGGGTTGTCCCGCAGGGTTTTGGATGAAGCTCTGCTGCAGCAGGCCGAGGGCCGCGGAGCTCGGATCATTCGAGGTCAGGCCGCGAGGTCGATTTCCGCCGACCGGACGCAGATCGCCATCGACATGGGACAGGACGGTTCAATGGCGGCCGACAGCGTCTTCCTGGCGACCGGCAAGCATGATGTCAGAGGGGTCAAGCGGGCGTCGCTCGGCTCTACGAACGACCTCATCGGCTTCAAATTGCAGTATCGTTTGGCGAAGAGGGAACGGCAGGCCCTCGACGGGGCTGTCGAAGTGGCGCTCTTCCGCGGCGGCTATGCCGGGCTTCAGATGGTCGAGCGGGAAATCGCCAATCTCTGCCTCGTCGTTTCCCGGCAGCGCTTTGAACAGGTCGGGAAGAGCTGGGACAGCCTTCTTAGCTCCATCCTCGACGAATGCCCGCATCTCAGTGGACGTCTGCAGAGCGCCGTGCCCCTCCTCAAGCGCCCGTTGTCGATCTTCCAAATTCCCTACGGCTTTCTGCACAGGCCGGTTCCGGACGAACCCCAAGGTCTGTTTCGGCTTGGCGACCAGATGGGCGTCATTCCTTCCTTCACTGGCGAGGGCATGTCGATCGCGCTGCACAGCGGCTGCCTTGCAGCTTCGATTTTTCTCGAACACGGTCCAGCAGCTTCAATCTTCCACCACCGGATCGGATCAGATATCCGCCGCTCGATCCGGCTGGCATCCGTCCTGAACCACGCCGTGCGACACGCGGCCGGCCAAGGCGCGGTCTTTCATCTCTCCCGCATCTGGCCTGCCGCTATGCGCCATGTCACGTCGCTGACCCGCGTGCAGGAGGCCTCCATGAACAGAGTGCTTTTTGCATCATGATCGTTCCCAGGGAGCCTCAGACACCGGCTTCTGTTGCAGACCATTACGACGAGCTCGATCCGTTCTACCGCGAGATCTGGGGCGAGCACGTTCACCATGGTCTCTGGGCGACGGGATTGGAAACCCCGGATCAAGCGGTTGAAGGCCTGATCGCTCATCTGGCCGACACATTGGCGCTTGAGACCGGACAGCACGTCTGCGACATCGGCTGCGGATACGGCGCGACGGCTGAATGGCTTGCCGCGCAATACGGCACACACGTCACCGGTGTGACCCTTTCGTCCGCGCAGCTCAGGCAGGCGGAGAAGCGCGCGGCCCAATCTCCCCTGCTCCATTTCATACGTCAGGACTGGCTCGCGAATACGTTCCCGGACGGCATCTTCGATCATGTGTACGCCATCGAGAGTTCCGAACATATGCCCGACAAGCAGCGCTTCTTCGACGAGGCCTACCGCACCCTTCGGCCCGGCGGGCGGCTTGCCGTCTATGCTTGGCTCGCCCGGGAAAAAGCCGGAGCATGGGAGGAGCGCCTTCTCCTCGAGCCGATCTGCCGCGAGGGCCGCCTGGCTGGGTTGGGGACAGTTCCGGAATATCGCGATTGGGCCGAAAAGGCCGGGTTCAAGGTTGATGGAATCGAGAACTTAAGCGCAAAAGTGAAACGCACCTGGACGCTCTGCAGCGGACGCGTAGCGAGAAAGCTCCTCACTCGGGCAGAATATCGGCGCTATTTGCTCAATGCGCATTCCAGGAACCGCGTCTTCGCCTTGAGCCTTCCTCGCATCTGGCTGGCCTATACGACAGGCTCGATGGTTTATGGTCTCCTGACGGCCCACAAGCCATCGAGCCTTGCCTGATCTCAGGAATTCCGCGCGGCCTTGGCAAGCAGAGCCGCCGTGTCGGCTGCTCCCATCGCACCAGCCAATGCCTCGGCCGTGAGGCCGCCCGCATCCCGCGCCGTGAGATCAGCCCCCCTCGCAAGAAGCTCCTCGACGATCTCGCTGCGGTTGAACATGGCGGCGATCATGAGTGGGGTCTTTCCCCCCTCGCTACGACCGTTGGCGTCCGCACCCCCGTCCAGAAGGCACTGAACCGTCGCCATGTCGCCTTTGAAGGCAGCGCCTGCCAATGGAGTCTGTCCGCGATCGTTGGCGAGTTCCGGATCCGCCCCATGCGACAGGAGTGCCCGCACGGTGTCGACATGCCCGTGATAGCTCGCGAGCATCAGGAGCGAGTCGCCCTTCTCGTTCCTCAGGTTCGGCGGCAGCCCCATGCTCAACAAGTCCCCGAGCTCCTGCGCCTGCCCTGCCCTGGCGTGCTGGAACACCCGCTGTGCAAAGGCGATGGTTTCCTCGTCCAGTTCCGGCTTGGGTGGTTCATTTTGCATTGCGCTCTCCCGAAATGGGTCGTGCCTCAAAAGGACGCCAACGTCCTGGCGAGGAGATCGAGAGCGGCCGGACCGTCGACACCCGTGGCGACTTGAACCGGTGTTCCGCTCTCGTCGACCGTCAACGCACCCGCATCCGCGGAGGGTCCGGTGCTGACGCTCAGGCGCAGATCCTCCAGCCGGAACAGTTCCGGTGCCAGTGCGAACAGCATCACGCAGGGATCGTGAAGCGGACGGCTTTCCTGATGGGTCGAAGTCTCGAAATAGGACTCGATCAGATCGGCGACCATCGAGGCGAGAGGTTTGCCTGAGGCCGAAAGCGTTGCGATGAATTCCCTTGTGGCACGAACCCGGCGTGTCACATCCAGCGGCACGAGCACGAGCGGAAGCCCCGATCTCACGACGACATCCGCTGCCTCCGGATCGGCCCAGAGATTGAACTCGGCGCGAGGACCAACATTACCGGCCTCGTAAACCACGCCTCCCATAGCGATGATCCGGCCAATGCGCTTGGCGGCCTCGGGATTGTCGAGGATGAGACGCGCGATATTCGTGAGCGGCCCAAGAGCGAAGATGTCGACCTTGCCGGCCGGCTCGCTGAGCAGAAATTGCGCCAGCCATTCGACTGCGGGTCGGCCCTCCGGCTGCCGCACGGGAGCGGGCAGATCGACCCCGCCGATACCGTCCTTGCCGTGCAGATTCAAGGGCTCGGGACCCGGACGGGACAGCGGCGCCGACGCGCCCGTGAACACTGGAACGTCATGCCGGCCGGCAAAGGCGAGCAACCGGCCCGCGTTGCGTGTCGTCGTGTCGATGCCGATGTTCCCGGCAACGGTGGTGATTCCCGCAATCGAGAACTCGGGTGAAGCCAGCGCGAGCAGAATGCCGATGGCGTCGTCGATCCCGGGATCCGTATCGATGACGATTTGTCGGGGTTTTACGTGAGGCATGACGAGGCTAGAAACCTTGCGGTGAGTCCGTGCTGCTGCTTATCCGACACCGGACCGAATTTGACCATAGCTACAGGTGCACCGTGACCCAACCAACCTCGATTCCCGACGATCTCCTGGTGAATGCCGAGGACGAGGTCCGCATCCGGCAGGACCTCGTGCTGGTGGGTCTCGGCAAGCGACCGGCCGATATGCTGTTGCGGGTCGGACGTCTGCTCGACGTTCATACACGCACATGGCTGGAGGACCAGGAGATCGCCATCCGCGGCCGCCGCATTGCCTGGACTGGACCTGCCGGAACGTTCCCAGGGACAGCCGTCGCCCGAGCAGACAGGGCCGATCTTGCGGCCGTTCCCGGATTCGGCGAGGTGCACAAGCATATCGAGAGTTCGCACCTCACGCCTGAATACGAGGCGGCTCTCGTTCTGCCGCGCGGCAATACCTGGACGTGCGAGGCGAGCCACGAATTTTCGAATGTGGACGGCCCGCACAATCTCGATTTCTGGCTTACCGCCCGGCGGCACGGGTCCCCGATGAAGATCTTCCCTCTACCGGGATCGGCCGTTCCGCCGACCGCCTACGAATGGGGCGGCGGGTACTATGGATACGATGAACAGGCCGGCTTCCTGAAAGAGAGCCTCATGGTCGCCGGTCTCGATGAAGTCATGGACTGGCCTGCCGTGTGGAATCCGGAAAACCCATCGCACAGGCGGCTCTGGGGCATGATCCAAGCCACATTCGAGAAGCGTGGCGTGGTGGAGGGGCACGGCGCGGGGCTGCGCGATCTGAACTCCATCAATGCCTTCGCGGCCGCCGGGCTCGCCTCGGACCACGAGGGTTGGACGGCCGAGGAGGTCTGGGACAAGCTGCGTCACGGCATCTTCATCGAGATCAGGCCTCACTCGATGCCGGAGATCATCGCCGGTCTGATTCAGCGTGACCTCTCCGATTGGTCGCAGGTAGCCTTCGCCACGGACGACCGCAGTGCGTCGGACACGCTGCGGATGGGGGCGACGGATCACAATGTCCGCCTCGCGATCGAGTCGGACCTCACTCCCGAGATCGCGATTCAATGCGTGACCATCAACCCAGCCCGCCACATGCGTCTCACGCCATGGGTCGGCAGCATCGCGCCCGGCCGCTTTGCGGACATTGTGCTCCTCGACGACGTGGGAACGCTCTCAATTGTCGAGGTCTGGGCGGATGGACAGCCCGTGTCCAAGGGAGCGGACTATATCGGGCCGCTGCCTTCCATCGACTGGCCGGAATGGGCTTCGAAGACCGTGGACATCCGGCGCAGGATAGAACCTCGGGATTTCGCCATCCCGGCAGAGCCCGGTCGTAGCACGATGCAGGCCGCCCTGCTGCGCCCCTTCCACTGGCACGACGATTTCATCACCATGGAACTACCCGCGAAGAACGGCGAGGTTCATCGTGATCCGGCGCGGAACGTCACGAAATTCGCCATCGTCGACCGCTTCTCGGGCGAGGGAAAAACCTCCCGCATGTTCTGGCTCGGCTGCGGTCCGAAGACACCCGACACCGCCGTCGGCTGCACGGTCGCTCACGACAAGCACAATCTCTGGATCGTCGGCTCTTCGGACGAAGCCATGGCCATGGTGGCAAACCGAGTGGCGGAGATTGGCGGCGGCTGGGTTCTCGTCAGCGGCGGCAAGGTTCTGGCGGAGGTGCGCTACGAGATAGGTGGATTGATGACCCAGCGCACGGCAGAACAGCTCGATTCCGAGATGCAGCAACTCTATGCGGCAGCGGAAAAGATCGATTGGCTCTACGAGCCGACATTCTCGCCTCGCTGGTATCCGGGTTTTCCGGAGCGGCTGCAATTCGCGACACTCACCTGCGCCCCCTGGCGCTGGGTTCTGGTCGCGCCGTGCGAGGCCGCTCCGCAGGGTTTCGTGAATGTGGCGACCGGGCAGACGCACCCGGTCGTCTGGTAGCATTAGAGCTGCTTCCACCTGCGTGGAAACAGCTCTCTTCATTGCCACGCCGCATTTTTAACGGCGAACCGGGTCCACTTCGCCGAAAAATGCTCTAGCCTGCGGCGTCGATCCTGGCCATCTCGGCCTTGAACGTCATCGCGATCTGGCCCGCATCGCGCAGGATCTTCTTGCGCTCCAGGCTTTCCACCTGGCGGCTCCGCATGATCCAGCGGCCGCCGACCATTACGTCCTGTACGTCGGCGGGCATCGCGGAGAACACGAGCGTGGCGTAGATGTCGTAGACGGGCTGCAGGCGCGGCGCCGACAGGTCGATCCGGATCAGGTCCGCCTGCTTGCCCGGCTCGAGCGAGCCGATGCGCCTGTCGAGCCCCAGCACCTGCGCGCCTTCCAGCGTCGCCATGCGGATTACTTGGGCGGCCGGCATGGGCTTGCGGCTGTGGCCGAGAAGCTTCTGGAACATGGAGACCGGGCCGAACTGGCTGAACAGGTCGAGGGTGTTGCCGCTCATCGGCCCATCGGTGGCGATACCGACCTTAATGCCGGCGGCGCGCATCGCCTCGATGGGCGCGATGCCGCGTCCCGCCTTCGCGTTCGAGCGGGCATTGTGGGCCACCCGCACATCCGCCTTCGCCATCCGCTCGATCTCGAACGGATCGATGTGCAGGCAATGGGCCGCGATCAGGCCGGGACGCAGAAGTCCCGCCTTCTCGACCACGGCCACGGGTCGTAGGCCATGGTTCTTGCGGCACCATTCCATCTCGCTGTCCATCTCGGCGAGATGGAGCTGCACCGGAACGCCCGGATGAGCCTCGGCCCAGCGGGCCACGCGAGCCATGATCTCAATATCGGTCGAGTATGGAGCGTGGGGCGCAATGGATGGAACGATCCGCTCATGGCCTGAAAACTCGGAGACGAGTTCCTCAACGAGCGCGAAGCCATCATCGATGGTCTTGTGATCCGGAGGGTCGAAGGTCGCGAGGGTCTGGCCGACTACGCCGCGCAAACCTGCCTGATCCAGGGCTCGCCCGACCTCCGTCTCGTAATAGTACATGTCGGCGATGGTGGTGACGCCTGCCTCGATGGATTCGAGCGCACCGAGGAGCGTTCCCACGCGCACCATTTCCGGAGAGACGAACTTGCGCTCCATGGGCAGCACGTACCGGAACAGCCGGTCGTCCACATCCTCGCCGAGGCCCCGGAACAGGGTCATCGCCAGATGAGCATGGGGATTGACCATGCCGGGCATGATCACATCGCCCTCGACGTCGATGATCTCGGCTCCTTCGACCAGCGGCGGTTCGCCGGAACCGACAGCCTGGATCGTGCTGCCTTCGATATGCACCCATCCTCGATCGATGACGCTCATCGTCTCGTCGATCGGGAGCAGGCAGGCGTTCTGAATGATGATCGCAGCCATGTCAGTCTTCCTCGGAAGCCAGAATGGTGCATTGCTCCGGCACGGGCACGAGCTTCACGGTGGCGCCCGATTTCAGCGGGTTCGTGAGGCTGCCATTCGCGACGAGGTTGCCGGCGGCCGTCTCGCATTGGTACTGATAAGCGCGACCGAGATAAGTTCTCAGGCCCAGTCGAGCCGGCAGTCCCTCGGCGGCCACATCCGGCGAGACCATCAGACCATCCGGCCGCGTGGCCAGCAGGAACGTGTCGGGAATGGAGCCGAACAGGCTCTGAGAGAGGCGCAACCGCATTCCGGCAGCCTCTGCCGTCACCGTATCGCCATCCCGCTCCACCGTCTTGAACGGGATAATGTTCTCGAAGCCGACGAAGCGGGCCACGAAGGTGTTGGCCGGACGTCGATACAGCACCTCCGGCCGGTCGAACTGCATCAGCCGCCCGGCATTCATGATGGCAACGCGGTCTGAAATCGAGAACGCCTCCTCCTGGTCGTGCGTGACATAGACCGAGGTGGTGCCATTGGCCCGCTGCAATTGGCGGATTTCGACACGCATGTCGACCCTGAGCTTGGCATCGAGATTGGAGAGCGGCTCGTCGAACATCAGCAGCGGCGGCTCGATCACAAGCGCCCGGGCCAGTGCCACGCGCTGCTTCTGCCCACCCGAGAGTGCTCCCGGCGCGCGATCCGCCAGGGCTGAGAGGCCGACGCGCTCCAGCATGGCGAGGGCCCGCTTGCGGCGCTCCTCCGGGGCAATGCCCCGCTGCTTCAGCCCGAAGGCGACGTTGTCCAGAACGGAAAGGTGCGGGAACAGCGCGTAGTTCTGGAAAACGAGGCCGATGTCGCGCTTGTGGGTCGGCAGCCGGGTCAGGTCACGTCCGCCCAGGGAAATCGACCCGCTGGTTGGGGAAAGGAACCCTGCGATGAGACGCAACGTGGTGGTCTTGCCGCAGCCGCTGGCGCCGAGAAGCGAGACGAGTTCGCCGGCTTGGACCGAGAGCGAGAGGTCTTCGAGAACCTTGGTCGTTCCGTAATGGGCGGAAACGGCGTTGATATCGAGAGGCTGTGTCACGGACAATTACTTCGCAAGAAAGGTGAGGCCGAGGGTTCGCTCGACGATGGCCATCACGGCCACGGTGAGGAACATCAGGAGGACGGAGACGGAAGCGACGGTCGGATCGAAGAACTGCTCCACATGCGCCAGGATCTGGATCGGCAGGGTGCTGACGCCCGGTCCGGTGAGGAAAAGCGACACCGATACGTCGTTGAGCGAGGTGATGAAGGCGAGGATGAACGCCGCGATCACCCCTCCCCGGACGTTCGGCAGAACGATGGTGAAGAAGGTCTTCAGCGGCGCACTGCCCAAGCTGATCGCCGCCTCCTCGATGGAAAAGTCGAAGGACGCGAGACTGGCGCTGATCACCCGCACCACATAGGGCAGAACGATCAGAGTATGGCCGACAAGGAGCGCCAGGAAAATCGGCGCCCCCACCCCCACCGTCAGCGACTTCAGCAGCGCGAAGCCGAATACGATCTCAGGCACGAGGATCGGCAGCACGAACAAGGTGCCGAGCCATTTCGGCAGCTCGACCCGGAAACGGTTGAGAGCATAGGCGGCCGGAATGCCGATCAGAAGCGCGATCGTCGTTCCCAGGAAGGCGATCTGCAGGCTGGTGACGATGGTCCGCCGAAAGGCGCTGATCTCGAATATGTTGTAGAACCAGCGCAGCGAAAGCCCCTGCGGCGGGAAGGTCAGATAGGTCGTGTCGCTGAGCGCGGCACCGACCACGATCACGAGCGGCACCATCAGGAACAGATAGACCAGTGCCGCCACGGCGATGAGGATGGGATGAGGTCTGTCGGACATCACGTAGCCATGGGGTTGATGCGGCGGGCGATGTGGCTCATGGCGAGAACGATGGTGATGGTGATCACCGTCATGATTGCCGCGATGGTCGAGGCACCGACCCAGTCGAAGGACACCATGGCGCGCTGCTGCAGCAGCGTCGCAAGGACGGTCTGGCGTTCTCCGCCCAGAAGCTGCGGGGTGGCGTAGGCCGTGAAGCTGCCGGTGAAGACCAGCACGGCACCGACGATGAGGCCCGGCACCGCGAGTGGCAGCAGAACCTGCCAGAAGGTCGCCACGGGCGAAGCGCCGAGGGACGAGGAGGCCTGCAGCACGTCCTTGGAGATGTTCTCCAGGACGCCCACCAGGGACAGAACCATGAGCGGCACGAAGAGATAGACCATGCCGACAATGACGGCGCCCTGCGTATAGAGCATCTCAAGCGGCTCGTTGACGATGCCGAGCGCCAGAAGGGCTTGGTTCAGGATGCCGTTGCGGCCCAGAATAATGAGCCACGCGAAGGCGCGGACCACGACGCCCGTGAGGAGCGGAAAGACCGCCGCGACGATGAGCAGGCTCTTCACCTTGCCCGGCGCCCGCGAGACCACATAGGCCGTCATGAAGCCGAAGATCAGGGAGATGATCGTCGTCAGCGCCGAAATCTGGAGCGTCCGGAAAAGGACCGTCGTGCGGAAGCCGCTATTGAAATAGGAGATGTAGGGGGCGAAGACCCCACGCGGATCCATGAAGGTTCCTGCGATCACGGCGCCGATCGGCACGATCAGGAACCCGATCACGGCGAGCGTGGCGGGCGCGGTCAGCGCCCACCCGGGTGCGCCGCTCGGGCGCCAGAAATGTCTTGATGTCATGATGGCAGGATTACTTCCCGAAAACCTCGCTCCAGGCATCGAGCCAATCGTTCTTGGCCGCATTCAGCTTTTCGTAATCGAGACGCTTGAGCGAGGAGATCATCTTCTGGCCATAGGTCCAGCGGGAGGCCTGCTCGGGTGTCAGCTGCACGGCGGTGGCAACCGGCGCGTCCACGCCCCGCTCGGCCAGGGTCTGCTGGATCTTGGGATCGAGGATGAAGTTGATGAACTGGTGCGCCAGATCGGGGTTCGCCGCGCCCTTGGCGATGTTCACCGTGTTGAGGGTGGCATAATCACCCTCCTTCAACTCCGCCCAGCGTACGGTCGGCACCGCCGCCTGGATCTGAGCGAGGGTGAAGTCCTGCGCCATGGCGACGGAGACCTCGCCGGTCGAGAAAAGGTTCACGAGCTCCGAACCGGTATTGTAGTTCTTCACCACATTGGGCTTCAGCTGCTCGAGCGCCTTGAAGGCTGCGCTCTCGTCCTTGTACGGATCGACACCGGCCTTGTTCGCCGCGACTAGAACAGTCATCGGGCCTGCGGTCGTGGTGATGCCGGGCAGAGAGACGCGACGCTTGAGATCATCCCGCCACAGATCGTTCCAGGAGGTAATCGGCGCCGACACCTTCGCGCTGTCATAGATGATTCCGACGCGGCCGATAGTGTAAGCCGGGCCGAACTTGCCCTGCGGCTCCTTGGCAAGGTCGTAGATGCCGTTGATGTTGGGGACCTTCGCGCGATCGACCGGCTGGAACAGGCCCTCCTGGATGCCAAGCTGCGAGTAGCTGTCGGTAAGGTAGACGACATCGACACCGCCGCCGCCGCGAATCTTGATCTTGTTCAGGCGGTCGGCATTGTTGCCGGTCTCGAAGACGAGATCGCAGCCGCATTGGGCGCGGAACGGCTTAAGAATGATCTCTTCAAGTTTGTCGCCGTTGAAGCCCCACCAGGAGATCGTGAGGGTCTTGTTCTGCGCCATGGCTGGGGACGCGGACAAGGCCGCCAGAGCCAACGCCATGCTCGTCATCGCTTTGCGCCAACGCCCAACCATCTCAGATTCTCCTGGTTTCATTGTTTCAAAGCCAAGGATACGGATGCCGATATCCTTTACAGGGGCGAAAACTGCCCTATCGGCACAGGCAATAACACAACCGCGGGCGCGGGAAAGCCCTTCCGGCCAAGGTGTCTGCCCACCTTATCGCCTTTCTGCTCAAAAAATCTGCAAAAGAAGGCGGCTATTCGGGAATCCATCCACCTGTCGGCGACCGCTTCAGACGGGGAGTTCGAAGCACACCCACCACCCGGTCCAAAGAATGGGAATAGATGGCTGAAACCGGTTCCTGCCAAGCGTCCGTCTGCAGCATCGCGGCCCCAATGGCGACCGGGCTGATCCCGCAGGCCTCCAGCAGCTTCAGGGCGGCCCCGATGGAGCGTCCGCTGCTGATCACGTCGTCCACGAGCAGCACCCGCCGGTTCTCGATCAGCGGCAGCATGCGGGGATCGAGATAGAGCCGCTTCATCTGCTCGGGACTGGTAATGGAGCTCATCGGCATGGAGAGTTCCTCCCGGTACCAGAACTTGCGTGATGTCCCGAACGGCACGTATCGACCGTGCCCCAACTTCTTCGCCGTCCCGCTCGCGAGGGTGAGGCCGAGGGTGGGCAGTCCGATTACCACCTCCGGCTCGAAGGCACGGACCTTCTCCGCGAGGCTCGCGCATAGAGCCTCTTCGACGGTAAAACCGGCCTGGTTGATGATGAGCGATGCCAGGGCGTGCTCCCCATCGGCCAGTTCGCGAATGGGAAGGCGCAGCTGCCGCCCGTCCTCGAACTCGGCGGGGAAGAACCCGCAATGCCCCCCATCCGGCAGCCGCTCGAATGTGTGTGGCGGATGGATCTCCTGCCAGAAATCATGGGGCTCCATGGCTCATATCTTCCAATTTGACGGCACTGAACGATTGTGACCCAGCCGCCGCCGCGCTATCGAACACACCTCACCGACCAGATCAGGATGACAGCACGATGCCCCTTCCGGACCTCATCCAGGCGGACCTATCATTCCTGCGCAGCCTCCGCCAAGACCTGCATGCCCACCCGGAGCTGGGTTTCGAAGAGGAACGCACGAGCGGGATCGTCGCTTCGCTTCTGGAAGAGGCTGGCCTGAGTGTGCACCGGGGATTGGGGAAGACAGGCGTCGTCGGCACTCTTCGAGTGGGAAACGGCACGCGTGCCATCGGCCTTCGCGCCGACATGGACGCGCTCGCCATGCCGGAACAGGCTGAACGTCCCTACAAGTCGAAATTCGCCGGGAAGATGCATGCGTGCGGTCATGACGGGCACACAACCCTGCTGCTCGGAGCGGCCCGTCACCTGGCACGCACCCGCAACTTCTCAGGCACAGTGCATTTCATCTTCCAGCCGGCGGAGGAAGGGCGCGGCGGGGCGAAGAAGATGGTCGAGGACGGGCTTTTCGATCTCTTTCCTTGTGATGCAGTCTACGGCCTGCACAACATGCCGGGCCTGTCGGTCGATGAGATGGCGGTGACGGCCGGGCCCCAGCTGGCCTCGTCCGATACGTGGTTCGTGACGTTCAGGGGCGTCGGTACCCACGGAGCCAAGCCCCATCTCGGCAAGGACCCGATCACCGCGAGCGGGCACTTCCTCTCCGCGCTCCAGACCATCGTCGGACGGGTGATCAATCCGTTGCAGCCTGCCGTGGTGAGCGCCTGCTCCATCCAGGCCGGCGATCCGCGGGCGCTCAACGTCATTCCGGATGTCGTGGAGATCGGCGGAACCGCACGGGCCTATTCCGCACTGGTACGCGACCAGCTCGAAGCGGAGATCGAGCGGCTGGCGCGAGGCGTCGCGGCGATGTTCGGCATCGAGGTCTCATACGAATTCCGCCGCCGCATTCCACCGGTCGTCAATCACACGGATGCAACAGAGCGCGCACTCAGGGCTGCGCAGTCCGTCTGCGGTACAAAGGTGGTAACCGATTTCGAGCCTTCGACGGCCGGAGACGATTTCGCGTTCTTCGGAGAGGCCGCGCCCGGCGCCTATGTCTGGCTCGGGAACGGCCCCGCCGTCGACGGAGCGCTGCATCACAACACGGCGTATGATTTCAACGACGACGCGATTCCGACCGGCGTAGCCTTCTGGGTGGCGCTCGTGGAGCAGGAGCTTGCAGACTGAGGTCTACTGCCATCTCGCGCGCTGGGGCTCGGCCTCACCGGCATCGGCTTCGGCCCAGCCGCGTCGGTTTTTCTTCTGCTTATGCGGTTTCTTGCCCCTGTCACGTCGGACCTTTTCGTCCGGCTTACGGCGATGCGATACGGACGTCGCGACAAGCTTCTCTTCGATCTTTGCATTGAGGCTTGCACGTAGATCGACCACTGCCTCCACATCCTCGAAGACGTCCGGATAGCGCTGGGCCAGCCAAAGCCAGCTGGTCGCGATCTTCACCCGGGCCTCGAGCTTCAGAAGGTCCGCGTTCACGCCGAAATCCGGAGCGTCGACCCGCCCGTCGCGAGCGTGCTGCCGCGCCCAGTCGAGGAGCAGTTCGACCGCCAGCTGCTCGCGTCCATCGACCGGCGCCATCGCGTAGGACAATCGGTCGAGGATCGGCATGTCCACCGTATCGAGGAGCGTCGCCAGCTCGATCATCTCGTCCATATCGGCCATGCGCAGATCCGGATGGCCGGCGACAAGCGTGTCGTAGAGATGGCGAAGCACGCGGCCGAGGCGGTCCGTCTGCAGCACCTCGCTCGCTGACAGCACCGTCTCCTGGTTCGGACGGACATAGGCCTTTCCCCGCAGCTTCGCGGCGTCGCCATTCAAGGCATTGCGCACGATGGTTTCGACCTGCGCGTAGGCGCCTGCCTCCGGAAGCGCCGTTACCATACCTTCGTCATGGTGGCCGAACCGCCCTGCCCGGCCGGCGATCTGTTTGATTTCCATGGCCGTGAGCTGACGCTCGCGCACGCCGTCGAACTTGCGCAGGGTCGAAAAGACCACCCTCCTGAGCGGACCGATATTCAATCCCATGCCGATGGCGTCGGTCGCCACGAGAATCTCCGCCTCACCGTTGCGGAAACGCGCGGCCTCCGCCCGGCGGACTTCGGGCCCGAGAGCCCCGTATACGGTTGCGACCGTGCGACCCGACGCAACGAGGCGCGTGCGCAGGTCGTGCACCGCGCGGCGGGTGAAGGCCACGACGGCATCGCCGCGGGTGAGCTTGTTGAGGTTGGCCGGGACACCTTCCAACCGAAGCTTGCCCTTGCGCTTGAGGATCTTCACCTCCAGCGGCTCACCGGTCATGGCGAGCAGGTGCTCGACGAGGGGGATTGCCTCCGGCGCGCCGGTCAGCACCACGAGCTTCGCCGGCGCTCCGATCATCGCCTGCGTCCAGGCCCAGCCGCGGCTCGGGTCGCCCAGCATCTGCACTTCGTCGATCACGCAGACATCGACGACACGGTGCAGGTCCAGCGTCTCGATCGTGCGGGCGATATGGGTCGTGCCCTCCGGCAGCACCCGCTCCTCGCCCGTGACCATGCCGGCCGCGAAGCCTTCCCCGCTCAGGCGTTCATAGTGTTCGAGCGCGAGAAGCCGCAGCGGCGACAGGATCTCGGCGGTCTCGGCCTCACCGGCCAGTCTGAGGGCCTCGTGGGTCTTGCCGGAGTTGGTCGGACCGGCGAGGAAAAGGAACCGGCGATTGAGGGAGCGGGCGACGGGAAAGATGGCCGCGTAGCGCTCATAACCTGAGGCTTCGCGAATTTGCGCTTCACGCAGATGCCGGAGCCTTCTGGCAGCCGCTTTGGAGCGGTAGTCGTCGAGCTTCTGGCGCAGTTTGCGCCCTGCTCCAGCCGGTCCGCCCTTGTCCGACGCCTGAATGCGGTCGAGCTTCTCGATGGCGGCCTGAATGCCGCCGAGGATGGCCTGACGCTCGTTTGCGTCTTCGAAGGCGTCGAGATAGGTCTCGAGCTCGTCACGCCAGCTCGTCAGTTCCTGCTCGCAGGCCTCGAAGACCGCATTCCGCAGCTCGACGACCCTGGCTTCGAGAGCATCCGACGCCGTTGCGAGTTCGGTGCGCTCGACGCGCGCCGGTGCGAGCACCACCGCGGCCACTTCGAGAGGCTCGGCGAGGGCGTACTCGATGACGATGTCGATGGGAGCGCTGTCCGGCAGGATCTGCATCGGCTTGCTGAACACGGCCCGATAGCCCGCGAAAACCCGCTCCGGCTTCCACGGACCTTTTTCGACGCGGCGGATGTCCTCGGCGATGTAGAGGCCCGTGTTTCGTCGAACGGGCGCAAGAATGCTCTGGCGACGCCGGTGAGCGGCATCGTCCAGAGGCTGCTGCTCGCCACCCCGTCGGGATGGATGAGAGGCGCTCTTCTGCATCTCGCCGCCCTGCTCCCGCCATGCCGGCACCTCTCCGGCGAGCTTCGCGACCACGTCCGGATCGAACATCGGGGCCTCGAAGGTACGCCCACGTTTCTGGAACGTCCGTCGCTCGGCCACCGGAATGAGCCCTGCTTCGATCCAGCGCTCGCACTCCGCCTCGCTGGCCAGGAGGATGCCCGGCAGATGGTTGAGGCTGACAAGGTTCTTTGACTTCTTGGACATTCACGGTTCCGTTTGGCGAAGCGCGTTCGCCGCTGCTCCAGCCTCGTTCATAGATGCGCCTGCCGTGTTGGCACGAGCCAGGATTCAACTCGCGGAAGGCTGACATGTTTTCGGGGATCGCTCTCAGGGATATAGGTCGACCCGGCCAGGTTTGGGTCGAAACAGGAAGGATCTGCCTTAAAGCCTTGATCCGCTGGCACTTTCCTTCCCCCTCATTTGGCCATGGCAGAGTGCAATATCAAGAGATCGATGACCACACGCGCTCGTCACCTGCAACAGGTTATCCCCTGGGGAGTAGGAGAAGGCCTCAGGTGCCGAGAGTTTTCCTGAGGAAGGAAAGCCCGAGAGCCGAGAGGAAAGCCGCCTGCTCCTTGTTCGCCGCACCGTGCCCGCCATCATCAGGCTCGTAGAAGAAGACCGTCTGCTTCATGGCTTCGAGCTTGGCCGCCATCTTGCGGGCATGGCCCGGATGGACACGGTCATCCCGTCTCGATGTGACGAGCAGGACCGGAGGATAGGAACGCCCCTCTTCGAGATTCTGGTACGCAGAAAAGCCCGCCATGTAGGCCCAATCCTCCGGCCGTTCCGGATCGCCGTATTCCGCCACCCAGCTGGGCCCCGCCAGCAGCCGCGTATAGCGACGCATGTCGAGGAGCGGCACCGTGCACCAGATGGCGCCGAAAAGTTCCGGATAGCGCGTGAGCATATTGCCGACGAGCAGCCCGCCGTTCGAACCCCCATAAGCCGCCAACTGCTGTTCCGTCGTGACGCCGCGCCTCACCAGCTCCCGGGCGATGGCCGCAAAGTCGTCATGGGACAGGCGCTTGCCTTCCCGCATGCCCGCCTTGTGCCACGCGGCCCCGAATTCGCCGCCACCGCGGATATTGGCGACAACCCAGACATTGCCGCGTTCCAGCCAAGTCTTTCCGATACCGCCGAGATAGCCCGGCGTCATGGAAACTGAAAAACCGCCATAGCCGTAAAGCACAGTCGGGCGCGGGCCTTGCTGATCCTTTGAGCCGATCTGGTAGTAGGGAACGCGCTCCCCGTCGACCGAAACGGCTTCGTGCCGCGTGACCTCCATGCCTGAAGCGTCGAAGGCGGCAGGCGCCTCCTTGAGCACTTCGATCCGCTTGTCCTCGGTGACGAGCGCCAGTTTCGTAGGCTCGATGAAGCTCGAGATCGAGAGCAGAAATTCATCTGTCCGTTCGAGCTGCCCGGCATCGAGCGACATGGCATGCACAGCTGCGGTATCGGGAAGCCCCTGCAGGCGTTCCAGCTGCCAGGGTGTACCCGGGGTGCCGAGCCAGATCTGGCTCGCGAGGTTGTCCAGTACGGTCAGAACAAGCCGGGACTTGGTCCACCAGAAGCCTGAGAGCACGCGCCTGGGACCAGGATCGAACAGCATCTCGAAGTTGCGGTCCCCTGCCATAAACCGGGAGAAGCTGATCACCAGGAGCGCATCGGCCGGATAGGTGCGCTCCGGAAGAGCCCAATCGCTCTTCAGCTTCACGACCAGCCAGTCCTTCTCCACATCGAAGCGGGCATCGAGGGGCAGATCGATGAGCAGGGGGTCCCCCTGCTCCTGCGCGAGGTAGCTTATCCCCTCCTCGAACGTGATCTGCCGCCGGTAGAAGATTCGCTCGAAGCCCGGCTCCAGATCGACGGAAGCCGAGATGTAGATATCGTTGAACTCGCCCTGGAAGAGCACCGGCGCCTGTTGGAAATCCGAACCACGCTGCCAAATCCGGACGGTGCGCGGATAGCCGGAAGCGGTCGCCGCATTCTCGCCGAGCGTCGTGGAAACCAGCAGCTGGTCCTTGTCGAACCATGTGGCACCGCCCTTGGCTTCTGGAAGGGCGAAGCCATCCTCCACGAAACGCTTCTCGACGAGATCGAACTCGCGCAGCTCGACGGCATCGGCCCCGCCCCGGGAAAGGCTGACCAAGCCGTAGCGCTGCTCGGGCTGGAGCGTGCCGCATCCCTTCCAGACCCAGTCCTCTCCCTCGGCGCGTGCCAATGCATCGATGTCGAGAACCGTCTCCCAGAACGGCTCCGCCTTGCGATAGTCATCCATCGAGGTTCGCCGCCACAGGCCGCGCACATGCCCGGCATCCTGCCAGAAATTGTAGAGTTCGCCACGTCTTCTGGTGATGAAGGGGATGTTGTCCGGCCGTGTCGAGATCTCGTAGAGCGCCCGTTTGTCGGCGTCGAAAGCGGCGTCACACAAAGCCGCCTTCGTGACCTCGTTATGGGCACGTACCCAGGCGAGCGCCTCCTCGCCTTCCACATCCTCCAGCCAGAGATAGGGATCGTGGCGCTCCTGCATCCGTTCGGCCATGGTTGCGAGTTCCGTTCAGGTTGATGGTATCGGGCGGACGAGAATCGGTTGAAGGGATTATTGGTCAGTCCCGGCCCTGAGCAACACCTCTGCTCAGAACCGGATCGATCACCATCCGTTGACGATAGAGAATCGAAGGGGCAGCCATGGATCCATTCGTATCCGCACTCGAAGAACTTGCCGAAGCCCTGATGGCCGGCGAAGATCCCGAACAGGCCTTGCCGGATATCGCCGGCGAGCATGACCTTCCGGTCCAGGCCCTGCGCAACCGTGCCTTAAGGGCGCTCGGGCCGCTCGAGACCTATAAGCAGCGTCAGGCCGAGTTGAAGAAGGAGCGGGAGCAGACCGCGAGACGTCGCGACCCGGTCTTCGCGGGAGCCTCCTTCCTGGCCGCGGTCGCGAGCCTGAATCCTCGGCTTTCACCAGAGGAAAGACAGGCTGAGATCCAACGTCTGGCGGCGGAGTACGATGTTGACCCCGCAGCCCACAAAGAGGCCATCGAGAGGCTGCGCAAGCGCTGAGGGGCCGGGTAGCGATCAAACCTCCCGCGCCGGCGCGGAATCCGGCATGACGGGCGCGGCCGCCGCCTTGTCCGCCGGCTTCCGCTCCCGTGTCACCAGACGGAAGAACAGGGGCACGAACAGAATCGCCAGGAAGGTCGCGGCGAGCATGCCGCCGATGACACCGGTGCCGACCGAGTGGCGGCTTGCGGATCCCGCACCCGTTGAAACCGCAAGCGGCACGACGCCGAGGATGAAGGCGAGAGATGTCATGACGATGGGGCGGAACCGGAGGCGGGCCGCGTCGAGGGCTGCCTCGTAGACGCTTTCCCCTGCCCTGTGGCGCTCGGCAGCGAACTCCACGATCAGAATCGCGTTCTTGGCCGCCAGACCGATGAGGGTGACAAGCCCGACCTGGAAATAGATGTCGTTCTCGATCCCGCGGAGCCAGATCGCCACGATGGCGCCGAAGACCGCGAAGGGCACGGCCGTGATGACCGCGAACGGCAGGGACCACCGCTCGTACTGCGCGGCGAGGATCAGGAACACCATCACGAGGCCCAGGACGAACCCCTGAGACCCCGTCCCGGCCGATTGGAGTTCCTGATAGGCCGATCCCGTCCAGCCGATGGAGTAGTCGGAGGACAGGTTCTGCGACACGATCTGCTCGATCGCGGCGATCGCCTGCCCGGATGAGTATCCCGGAGCCGGATTGCCCTGGATCTTGGCGGCGGGGAACACATTGAACCGGTCGACCACATCCGGCCCGACGATGCGGGTGGTGGAAAGGAGGACGCTGAGCGGAACCATCGTGCCCTTGTCGGACCGGACGAACACGTGCTGCAGGTCGTTCGGGCTCATACGGAACTGAGGCTCGGAGGACAGGCTCACCCGATAGGTCCGTCCGAACAGGCCGAAATCGTTGACGTAGAGGCTGCCGAAGGTGCTTTGCATCGTGTCGAAAATGGCCGAGATCGGCACGCCGAGCGCCTTCGCCTTGTCGCGGTCGACATCAATGCGATATTGCGGCACGTTCGTGTTGAACGTCGTGGAGACGCCTGAGAGTTCCGGTCGCTGCCGCGCGGCCTGAACCACCTGCTGGGCCGCCTGGGAAAGGCTCTCGAGAGAACCACCCGAGCGATCCTGCAGGAAGAACTCGAATCCGCCGGTGGTGCTCATGCCGGTGATCGGCGGCGGATTGAACCCGAAGACGACACCGTCACGGAAATTGACGTTCAGAGCCGCGAAAGCCGGTGCGAGATTGCGCGCGTCGAGACGCGGATCGGTTCGCTCCGACCAGTCCTTGAGGGTGACGAAGGATACGCCGGCATTCGTCTTCTGAGCTCCCGACAGAAGATCGAATCCGGCAATCGTCACGACGTCCGCGACCGCAGGATTGTTCTTGAGTTCCTCGCTCACCTTCGCGGTGATGTCGAGAGTGCGATCGAGGGAGGCAGCGGGCGGCAGCGCTGTGACGACGAAGACGTTGCCAAGGTCCTCCGCCGGGACGAGACCGCCCGGCACGCGCTCGAACAGCCACCAGGTGGCGCCGAGCATTCCGGCGATCAGAACGAGGGCGATCAAAGCGTGCCGCAGGAAGAAGGCCGTGCCCGAGGTGAAGGTCCGCATCACCCGATCGAAGCCCCGATTGAAGATCCGGAACGGCAGCCAGGGCTCCTGGTGGCCCTCCTTGAGGAGAAGCGCACACAGGGCCGGCGTCAAAGTGAGCGCCACGATGCCGGAGATCACCACCGATACCGCGATGGTCACGGCGAACTGCCGGTAGAGCTCTCCAGCGAGTCCTCCCAGGAACGACACGGGGATGAACACAGCGCAGAGCACCAGCACCACGGCGATCACCGGTCCGCTCACCTCCTGCATGGCCTGGATGGCAGCCTCCCGCGGCGGCTTGCGCTCGGTCGACATGATGCGCTCGACATTTTCGAGCACGATGATGGCATCATCGACCACGATGCCGATGGCGAGAATGAGGCCGAAGAGCGTAAGGAGATTGACCGAGAAGCCGAGCACGTACATGCCGCCAAAAGTCCCGATGATGGAGACCGGAACCGCAAGCAGCGGGATCAGGGTCGCGCGCCAGTTCTGCAGGAAGAGGAAGACCACGACCACGACGAGCACGATGGCCTCGGCGAAGGTCCTGACCACCTCGTCGATGGAAACCTGGATGAATTTCGTCGTGTTGTAAGGAACGTCGTAGCGCAGCCCGTCGGGGAAGCGCTGGGCGAGCCGTTTCATCGTCGCATCGACGGCAGCCGAAACGCTGAGCGCATTGGCGCCGGGCTGAAGATAGATCCCGATCGGCACCGTCGGAGCCCCATTGAGGGTCGACACGGTGGAATAGTTCAGCGAGCCGAGCTCGACACGCGCGACGTCCTTCAACCGCAGCGCGCCGCCATTCTCGTCCGAGCGCAGGACGATCTGCTCGAACTCGCGGGGATCCGCGAAGCGGCCCTGGGTCGTGACCGAATAGGTGAAGGCCTGCCGCCCCGGCGTGGGCTCCTCCGCAAAGCGCCCGGCCGCGAATTGCGCGTTCTGCTCGCGGATGGCGGCGGCGACGTCACCGGGCGTCAGATTGTACTGTGCCAGCTTGTCAGGGCGGAGCCAGATGCGCATGGAGTAATCGGAAGCGCCGAAGAGCGATGCATCACCGACGCCCGGTGTGCGGCGAAGCTCGTCGATGACGTTGATGAGGGCGTAATTGGAGATGTAGATCGTATCGTACCGCCTATCGGGGGAAGACATGGCGACGATCTGAAGGATCGAGGACGACCGCTTGGTCACCGTCACGCCCTGCCGCCGCACCTCCTCGGGCAGGACGGCGGTTGCCCGCTGGACGCGGTTGTTGACGTTGATGGTCGCCTGGTCGGCATCCGTTCCGGTCTGGAAATACACCGACAGGCTCATGGTCCCTGAGCCGGTGGAGGTCGATTGCATGTAAATCATGTCCTCGACCCCATTGACCTGCTGCTCCAGCGGGGCCGCAACGGTCTCGGCGATCGTCTCCGCGCTCGCGCCCGGATAATTGGCCGAAACGACGACCTGAGGAGGCACGATCTCGGGATATTGCGCAACCGGCAGAACCCGCATGGCGATCAGGCCGATGAGCAAGATGGCGATCGAGAGAACCGAGGCGAAGATCGGGCGGTCGATGAAGAACTTCGAGATCATGGCCGGTTCCCGCTGGATACCGGGCTGTCCGGGGAGCCGGTCGTCTGCGCGGCTTTCGGATCCATCTCCACGGGCTGGACAGGCTGGCCCGGCTTGACGCGGATCACGCCATCGACGATGACCCGTTCGCCCCCATTCAGGCCATTCTGCACGACCCAGCCAGTCGCGACTTCGGGACCTAAGCGGATCGGGCGAGCCTGGGCAATGTTGTTCTCCCCGACAACGTAGACCGTCGGCCCCTGAGGCCCTTGGCTGACGGCCTGTTGCGGGACGACGATGGCATCGGGCAAGGTGATGCCGATGAGGCGTATCCTGACGAACTGGCCCGGCAGCAACAGGCCGTCAGGGTTCGGAAAGACCGCCCGCGCCTGAATCGTCCCGGTTTGGAGATCGACCCGCTGGGCCGCGGTGTCGATTTTGCCGGTCTGCGGATATTTGCCCTGCTGGGCGAATTGAAGCTCGACCGTCAGATCCTTCTCGGAGATCGGCTTCTCCCGCTTTTCGTTCAGGGCACGAAAGGCCCTGCCCTCTTCATCCGTGAAGGAGAAGACCACATAAGCCGGGTCGATCTGGGAGATGGTGGTCAGAAGCGTCTGCTGCGCCTGGACCAGCGCACCGACCGGCGGCGATTCCAGCGCCGTGACGCCTGTTCCCGGCGCCGTGATGGTGGTGTAACTCAGATTCAGCTTGGCGTTCTGAACCTCGGTCTCGCCGAGTTGCACCCCGGCCCGAGCCTGGTCCCGCTGGGAGCGGGCGTCCTCGAGCTGGGCTTCCGTTGAAACTCCGCGGCGGACGAGCTGCTCGATCCGATTGAAATTATCCTCGGCCTGACGGACGGCCGCTTGTGCCTGCTGCAACTGCGCCTCCGCCCGGCTCTGGGCAAGCTCGTAAGGCGCGGGATCGATCCGGAAGAGCACCTGATCCTGTGTGACGCGAGCCCCCTCCTCGAATTCGCGCTTGAGCAGCAGCCCGCCTACCCGAGCGCGGACTTCAATGTCGCGAAAACCGGAGACGCGGCCGGCATATTCCACCGGATACGGCACTTCAGCGGGCCGGGCGACGATGATGCCGACCTGGGGGACTGGCAGCGTCGCGGACGCCGTCTGCTGGGCTGGTGTCTGACGTGGTGTGCGGAGCATGAAAAAGTAGCCTGCCGCCGCAAGAGCCACGCCGGCCATCACGATCAGGAGTATTCTCTTGACCACCCGACCCTCCGGACTCATTCAGGCTAGGCCCTCGACTCAGGGCTGACCTTTATCGATGTTCATGGGCGAGCGTCCGACGGCAGATCTTCACCCTAAGGCATGAACATCCCGGCCATGTGCGAGTTCCGCCGCGGCCGGACGTGCGGACAGGCTCCTGCGAATGCAGACCTGCGGCACTTTAACCTGTGTTAACAATTTCTTTCCTTGTGTCGGGTTCCTGACAGACGAACAGGCGCACTTCGATATCATTCGCATCAACGACAGAATGAAATGAT
Source organism: Microvirga calopogonii (assembly GCF_003347665.1). GTDB lineage: Bacteria > Pseudomonadota > Alphaproteobacteria > Rhizobiales > Beijerinckiaceae > Microvirga > Microvirga calopogonii. Next base: position 21,268 of record NZ_QDGA01000016.1, on the reverse strand, counting down.
CGCAGGGGGCACCAACATGGCCATCCGCACGCTGTCCGCTTCTTTCGAGGAAGCCGCGGGCTGCCCGGACCATGGAGTGCTTGATGAAGGCCAAGAAAAGAAAATCCATTTCCTCCGAGAATCGTCGGACAGCCAAGCTTGAACGTGAGCTCAGGGCGATCGAAGCTCAGATTGTGCTTCTGGAAAAAGACACCCGCTTAGACCTCGCCGTACAGGACCATTTCGTGCTCTGGAGACGGCCGAACCTATTTGCTCCCTGGCCGTTAGGTGTCCAGCACTAGCATCCCATCACCATTCAGCACCTGGACGGCTGCGCTCCGCGCAGGGCTGCGTTTCATCTAATTTTTGCGAACGGATCATCACCATGCGAAAAATTATCCAGACGCCTCCTGATAAGGCGCGGGATCTCTTCGAAAAGCTTCTCGCCACCTCCGACAATGCCGTGAAATCCCGCGAGCGTCTGTTCGCGGAACTGCAGGAAGAACTGCGGCTCCTGGCAACGTTGCAGGAGCAGCACCTCCTGCCGGTTCTCCGACGGCACGGGATGGACGATCTCGTCCGGCAGGCCCTCGACGACAATGAGGAAACCAATGCGCTCCTGACGGAGCTGGAGACTATGCCGAAGAATACCGGAGAGTTTCTCTCCAAGGTGGCAGAGCTGAGAAGAGTGTTTCAGCAGCATATCCGCGATGACAGAAAGGAGCTTCTCCCGGCCGTGCTCAAGGTCCTGAGCGACGATGAGGTGGAAGCGGTCGCCGAGAAGGTGGAGGATGAAATGGCAGCAATCGATGAAACGAAGCGGTTCGAAGCGCGCCGCGCCCGCGATCAGGTCGAAACGGTTCAACGCATGACCGAAGACCTGGCCGAGACCGTGAAGACCGGGACGGAGAATGTTCAGAGCATTGCTCAGACCATGCAGCAGGCGATACAGACCAGCTTCGGGCTGTTCTCCGAGTTGGCCCGCCGCTCGACGGGCCAAGCGATGCAAATGTACGCTCGGCCCAACGGCGAGGCTCGCGCATCCGGCGAGCCGGCCTCGGGCAATGTCAGGACCGTGGTAGAAGCCAACATCTCCCTGGCGAGAGGGATGCAGGACGTCTCCCGAGAGTGGTTCGAGCTATGTCAGAAGCGTCTGCGGACAAACATCGAAGGCATGAACGCCCTCGCCCGCTGCCGCTCCATGAATGACTTCGTCGCGGTTCAGGGCTCGCTCATCCGGGATAATCTGGAGCAGACCATGGAAAACAGCCGACGCATGGCCGAGCTCACGATGCAGCTGGCCGACGAAGCCACGCGGAATGCAACGGCCGAGGTGAAGCAGTTCTCCGATCGAGCCAACCGGGCAGCCTAGAGCATCGGAGTGAGATGGCGCCCCGGCTTCCGTCCGGGGCGTCAATGATGGCCCGGAGCGATCCGCTCACTGTTTCCAGGACCGGTTCAGGGCAGTTGTCCAACGGCGCGGCCAGAATGCCAGGACCGCAACGATGAACGTGAGAAGAAGCAGGGCGACCATGACCTGCGCCACCCCGAAGATCGGCGCATCCTTGGCAACGAACCAACCTGTAACGACACTCGCGGCAATCATCAAAATCCGAACGATCCACCCGATCATGAGCGCCTCCAGGGCCACGGACAGTTCACGGTTCTGCGCAGCTTGGCCGATAAGTCCGGCAAGCGCCATGGCAGAAGCTTCTACCGATGACTTGATCGGAATCAATGCTTGCGACATCTGCGTCTTGCATGGTCATTCGGGAAAAGTGATCTGTTCTACGGGCATGCACCGTCACGCCGCCATATGCAGACCAAAGTTATAGGCTTAAGTTAAATCAAAGGTTCGGGAAAGCTGAGCTTTGAAGAATACCGTCGGAGGAAGCTATGGCCGCAGACGTCGTGCGTTTCCAGAAGGTATCGAAGAGCGAAAAGTTCTACTCGCCCGACATTCTCCCCCAGCTCCAAACGGTACTTGCCGATTTGGCGGACATCGACTTCGCTTATGAAAAGCGTCTCGATTCCATCAGGCACAGTGAGGCGGATGAAGATCACAAGAGCGAAATGATCGCCGGCCTCCAGCGCCTGCATTGTGAGCAGCGAGCCCCATACATTCAGGAACTTGTGACCCTCCGTTCCCGGATCGAGGAGACCTTCGCATAAGGACATGCCGCGTGGGCTGCTTTGTACCTGCTCGTCGAATACGACCTGCAGGGTGACGGCTCCGCGTTGCGCCGATCAGGCTAGCCCTGAATGGAATTCAGGTAGGCGATGAGGTCGTTGATCTGAGCGGGGTCGAGCTGGAACTGAGGCATGGAGGGATGCCCTGTGGTGATGCCCTCCGCAAAGGCCTCTGCCAGATCCTCGATCTGATAACGGGTATGCAGTGTCCGGAAGGGCGGCGCCTCGGGAATGGGACTCTCGCCCACCCGACCGATCGCGTGACATTGCGAACAGTTGGTCTGCGCGAAAGTCTGGCCGCGCTGGATGCGTCCAGCTTGAGCCATGACGGTCGTCGTTCCGAGGATGAGCCCAAGGCCGCAGATGACCAGGCCTCTCATAGCCGGCGTCCTTCCGCTGGCGACGGCTCGGCATCCCGAACCGAAACGATTTCGAAGGTGTAAGGCTTCTCGTCCTCATCCTGGATGGTGACGTACTCGCCTTCAACGAAACGATGCTGATTGAGGTGGTAGCCTGCCTCCTCGTCACCAAAGCGGCCCTGGTTGTAATCGATCAGCCAGGTCGCGCCACCAGCGCCGCCTGCCCGGTGAATGAGAACGCCCTGCCGCTCGCCTTCATCGCCCCAGAAGCGGCGGACGCGGCAGAAGGATCGCTTTCGCGCCCATTCCTCCTGATCCAGGTGCCCGTCCTCATCGAGCGGCGCGGTCAGCTCATAGCCGTAGCGCGGGCTGCCTTCCGGAAACTGCCTGTTGCGGGCAAGATGAAGGGTGATGTGGTAAAGCAACTGTCCCTCCCGACTTCGAGCGTGCCTCACATGGACCTGCCTTTTGAGGCAAACCCTAGGACCATGTCGTCCGTCTGCCTTGATTCACGTCAAATTGAGGCATGAGCGGGACTGCAAAAGGCTGTTCCAGTGATCTCCTGGAACATCTGATGGGTAGCTCGAAAGATCGCTGCCATTCGATCGCCATATCAACGAAGATTTCGCAGGCTGCAGGCCTCAGCCGTCCCGTGACCGAAGCTGGAAGCGGGGAATTGATCCACCGCAAGGAACGCACCAGAGCGGCGATCATAATGAGACGGTTATCTCCCTCGTATGAGGGCAGGAAGTTCCGGAGTTTGCGATGCCCGCTCGTACACCCGCCCAATCCCAGGAACGCCAGACCTTCGAGCCCCACCTCCCCATGATGCCTGCCTTGGCACCCAGTGCCATCGCCCCACCAGCCTTCCCGGAACCATGGGACGACGCCGAACTCCATCAGCTTCGGGATGCACTCGATCATACCGTCCATGCCGGCCTTGCGCATTTGACGGCCGGCCTCTCACCTGCAGCCATCGTCGATGCATTCATGGACTGGGGGGTCCATCTTGCCATCTCTCCGGGCAAGCAGGTTGAGCTTGCGACGAAAGCCGCGCGGAAATGGGCGCGGCTGACGCAGTTCGGCTCTCGGTGCGCCATTAATTGCGGCAGCGCGGCGCCGTGCATTCACCCCCTCCCGCAAGACCGCCGCTTTGCGGAGAAGGAGTGGTCACAGTGGCCCTACAATTTCGTTCAACAAAGCTTTCTGCTGCTGCAGCAATGGTGGGACAACGCCACGACCGATATCGACGGGGTAACCAAGCAGCACCAAGCGGTTGTCGAGTTCGTCATGCGCCAGATCCTCGACATGGTGTCACCGTCGAACTTCATCGCAACCAATCCTGTGGTGCAGGAGCGCATTCTCGAGACGGGCGGGCAGAACCTTGTCCAGGGCCTCCGGAATTTCATCGATGACTGGGAGAGAATCATCCGTTCCAAGCCTCCGGCCGGCACCGAACTCTTCCGACCGGGCCGCAGGGTCGCCGTCACGCCCGGAGAGGTGATCTACCGTAACGGCCTCATCGAACTGATCCAGTACAACCCGACGACGGAGAAGGTTCGCCCGGAACCGCTCCTGATCGTGCCGGCCTGGATCATGAAGTACTACATCCTCGATCTTTCGCCCGAGAACTCCCTGGTCCGCTACCTGACCGACCAGGGCTTCACGGTCTTCATCATCTCCTGGAAGAACCCGACCGCCGAGGATCGGGATCTCAGCCTGGACGACTACCGAAGGCTCGGGGTGATGGCCGCGCTCGATGCGGTCAATGCCGTCCTGCCCCACCGCAAAATTCATGCGGTCGGCTATTGTCTTGGCGGCACTCTTCTCTCCATCGCTGCGTCCGCCATGGCGCGGGACGGCGACAGGCGGCTGGCGACCCTGTCACTCCTGGCCGCCCAGGCCGATTTCCGCGAGGCCGGCGAACTGACGCTCTTCATCAACGAGAGCCAGCTTCACTTCCTCGAAGACCTGATGCGAAGCCAGGGCTATCTCGATACGCGGCAGATGTCGGGCGCCTTCCAGCTTCTGCGTTCGAACGACCTGATCTGGTCGCGGCTTATCCGGCACTACCTGTTGGGCGAACGCACGCCGCTCAACGATATTATGTCCTGGAACGCTGATGCGACACGCATGCCCTATCGCATGCACACGGACTACCTGCGACAGCTCTTCCTCAACAATGACCTGGCCGAGGGACGCTTCCTCGTCGACGGACGCCCCATAGCCATCCGAGACATACGCATCCCGATCTTCGCGGTCGGCACCGAGCGCGATCACGTTGCGCCATGGCGCTCGGCATTCAAGATCCATCTCCTGGCTGATACCGATGTGACGTTCCTTCTCACGACCGGAGGTCACAATGCCGGCATCGTTGCCGATCCGAACAGGACGGGTGCGAGCTTCCAGGTGCTGACACGATCCGCCTCGGGGCATTACTTGGATCCCGACGCCTGGATCAAGATCGCACCTCGGTTCGAGGGGTCATGGTGGCCCGAATGGACGCGCTGGCTGGTGTCCCATTCCGACGAGCCGACAGTTCCACCGCCCATGGGGGCACCGGCGCAAGGTTACCCGCCGCTCTGCGAGGCGCCAGGCGCGTACGTGCTTCAAGCCTGATTCACTCGGTAATGGGATGGCGACTCCGGTAGGGCTCGAACCTACGACCTGCCGCTTAGAAGGCGGCTGCTCTATCCAGCTGAGCTACGGAGCCATCGACCGGGGCCTTGTCCCTAAAGCATCGGACCCAAAAGTGGAATCCACTTTTGGGATCCAATCCGATGCTTTCTTCTTTCATCAGAGCATCGCTCTGTGCGGAAAACCGGATCCACTTTTCCACACGATGCTCTAGTGGGTCCAGGGCCCGACCCGGTTGAACTTGAAATTGTCGGAGTAGGAAATCGTCCGCCGCTTGACCTCATGCGGTTCCTCGACCCGGTAGGCAATGCCCTCGCGCTCGGCGTAGGCAATGGCCTCCTCCTTGGTGTCGAACCAGAGGCGGAGCTGCTGGCGGGTATCCCCCGAGCTCGTCCAGCCCATCAAGGGCTCGATCTCACGAGGCTTGTCCTGCTCGAAAACGAGAAGCCACTGCTTGGTCCGGGCCATTCCGGACTGCGTTGCGGACTTGGCGGGCTTATAGATCCGTGCAGGCATTGGTTTTGGACTCTCTCCAAGACTCATCCGGTGAAGATGGTCGGGGCGGCAGGATTTGAACCCGCGACCCTCTGCTCCCAAAGCAGATGCGCTACCAGACTGCGCTACACCCCGTTATCCTCAACAGCTTGGTTTCTCTATCGATTTGAGAACCGATGCGCAAGGGCGAGGTTCCTCGATCGGGAAACAAAGAAAACGACCCATCTCCCGGATCAAATCACCGGGGAATCGCCCTGAACCCGCGGGCAGGACGCGGCAAGGGCCACGACCTATCCCGAAGTCATATTCTTCCGAGGTGCCCGATACCCCTCATGATTGCCGACCTGGTTCTTCCCTCTGCCAAGGCCAGAGCCATAATCCCTGTCCCGATCCAGGTTTGCCCCTACGGATCGTACCTGAGCGCCAACCGTCAGGAGGCGCTTATTTTTTTGGATGTCTGGCGCTTCACCTTCCGCAACGGAATGAATGACATATGCGAGGCCATTTTCACACCAGCTTCCTCCTCTAGAAGGGTTGTTCCCTCGAAGGCAGGATCAGAAGCATGAGCCATCGGATACCAGAGCGCCGGTCATGTCAGCGGTATCCCGCCTGCATGGAAGGCTGGATCGCAAGCGAAACGACTGGAGAACCGATCGAATGCACGGTCTGGGACCTGTCGGAAGCCGGCGTGCGACTGGTGGTCGCCCCGCCCGCTGACCTTCCCCTGGAGTTCGAGCTTCGGATCCCCTCGCAGGACGCAAAGGCGAATGTCCGATTGATCTGGACCACCGGCATCCACTACGGAGGACGATTTACGGATTGAGGTGTCCCTTGCCAGACGCGATCCGGGCAGATCTATCGGGATAACGGGACGATTTGCCGGGGGCTGGACGCGCCCCCCCATCCGCATCACCATCACCGCTTGAAGAGCGGGTGCTCCACCCGGTCGCCCGGCTTGATTCCAAGCTTGGCCGCCGTACCGGCGTTCAGCTCCAGGACCGAGAGCACCGGTTCACCCGAGGAAATGGTCCGGGTCGAGAGCGGCTCGGTATTGGCCGCGATTCGGGCAATCGTCCCGTCGGCGCGGATGAACAGCATGTCGAGCGGCAGATAGGTGTTCTGCATCCACATGGCCACGGGCTCGACACGGCCGAAATCGAACAACATGCCCTGATCGGCCGGCATGGACCGGCGGAACATCAGCCCCTGGGCGCGGTCCGCGTCGTTACGGGCGACTTCGACCCTGAACGTCTGCCGCTGCCCACCCTGGGTGGCGATGGATAGATTCTCGAACGCCTGCGCGTAGGCCGCGCTGGCGACAAGAACGAGAAAACCGAAGGCCGACAACGCAGGCCGGATACGCGACAGCACGGCAAAGCTCATCAATGGGAGTGCGGCAGGGCCATGTCGGCCAGACGAACCTCGGCGGCCATGAGGCCCTTGGAACCGTCCCCGAAGCGAACGAAGACGCGCTCACCCGGCTTCAACTCGGCAATGCCGTAACGGCGCAGGGTTTCCATATGGACGAAGATGTCCGGCTTACCCTCGCCCTGGGTCAGGAATCCGAAGCCGCGCAAGCGGTTGAACCACTTCACGACCGCCGGCTCCAAGCCGCTGGTCGGCACCACCTGGACATGGGTCCGGGGCAGCGGAAGCTCGGAAGGATGCAGGGCAGTGGATTCGTCGAGCGAGAGGATGCGGAAGGCCTGGAGGCCGCGGGGACGCTGAACCGCTTCGACGACAATCCGAGCTCCTTCATTGGCCGCCTGGTAGCCGTCCCGGCGCAGGCAGGTCACATGAAGCAGAACATCGGGCATGCCGTTATCGGGAACGATGAAGCCGAAGCCTTTGGCGACATCGAACCACTTGATGCGACCGCTGACCTGGACGAGCTCGAGAGCACCCTCTTCCGAGGCTGGCTGAGCGACCTCGCGGTGGCCCTGATCTAAAGACGAATTCTCCTCGCGGAGACTGAAAGAATTGGAGCCGTAATCGCCAGTCATGAAATTACCCAAACTCGAATCATGAACCCGATTCTTAATAAGAGGATAACATCGTCCTGAATCAGGGGAAGCCAGAAACGCGCATCAAAGGGCGATGAAATTTTCGGCAACCCGCATGTTCTTGAACTTACGGCACAAATACTGAGAAGACCGAGCCGATCTCCGCATGGATCACCAGATCGGCGGTCTCATCCAGAGGTGTCGGCTCCCGATTCACGATCACCAGCCGCGCCCCGTTATCCTTGGCGAAGGCCGGAAATGCCGCCGCCGGATAGACCACGAGGGACGAGCCGGCGACCAGGAAGAGGTCGCACGACGCCGTCAGCTTTTGGGCCCGGCGCATCGCTTGCTCCGGCATCGTCTGTCCGAACGATATCGTCGCCGATTTGAGGATTCCTCCGCAAATGCGGCAATTGGGTGGCTCGCCCTCCGCCTCGAAACTTTCTCTCACCCATTCGAGTTCATGGCGGCGGCCGCAGGAAAGGCACTTGGCATAGGTGCCATTGCCGTGCAGTTCGATGACCTGATCCTCGCCCAGCCCCGAGGCCTGATGGAGGCCGTCGATGTTCTGGGTGACGACGGCCGGCATCCGGCCCGCTGCCACAAGGGATGCGAAACCAAGGTGGCCCAGTCCTGGACGTGCACCACGGTAGAGATCGTCCATGGCGAATTTCCGCCGCCATGCCTCCCGACGCGCCTCCGCGCTCTGCAGGAAAAGATCGAAGGAGATCGGTTTGTGGCGCATCCACGGACTGTCCGGGGACCGGAAATCAGGGATCCCGCTTTCTGTCGAGATCCCCGCCCCTGTGAAGCCGGCAACGATGCGGGCATCTTGAATCATGTCCTGTAATGTGGCGATTGATGCAGCGAGGCTCTCGGTCATGTCACTCACATAAGGCTGACAGGCTGTGAGGGAATGCCGTTACCCACGAGACAGGTACACTTGACCGCCACCTTGCCCCAAGCCCGCACCGTTTCCCAGCGCTGGGATGCTATCGATGTCGCCCGTGGCCTCGCGATAGCCGCGATGATCATCTACCATTTCAGCTGGGACCTCAGCTTCCTGCAGCTGATCGGCACGAACATCCTCCAAATCCCCGCATGGCGCTGGTTCGCCAGGGGGATCGCAGGTTCTTTTCTGATGCTCGCGGGATTCGGCCTGGTACTCGCCCATGCCCAGGGCTTTCGGCGGAACCCTTTCCTGAAACGCCTCATGAGGGTCGGCGGCGCGGCATTGGCCGTGACCCTCGCGACCTATTTCGCCTTTCCTGAAAGCTATATCTTCTTCGGCATCCTGCACTGCATCGCCGTCTCGAGCGTGCTGGCCCTGCCCTTCCTGCGCCTGCATCCTGTCCTGACCCTGGGCGCCGCCGCGTTCTTCCTTGTCGGCCCATGGCTCTTCACGAGTCCGGCCCTCGACGCGCCCTGGCTCGACTGGCTCGGCCTCGGAGCCGCCGATCCCGTGACGAACGATTACGTGCCGATCTTTCCGTGGTTCGGTCTCGTGCTGATCGGCGTTGCCGGCGGAAAACTGCTGCTGACCCGGCAGGAGACGCTCAACCTTGCACGCTGGCGCGCCGCGAATCCGTTCTCGAAGCTTCTGATCTGGGCGGGACGCAAGAGCCTGCCGATCTACCTGACGCACCAGATCGTCCTGCTCGGGATCCTCTTCGGCGTCGCTCAAATCGTTGGTCCGGCCCCGTCGGCGGCCTGTCGGCAGATCTGCCTGATGCAGAACGGCGATCCGGCCCTGTGCCCGTCGGTCTGCTCCTGCATTCTGCAGCAGGTCCCGGAGCGCGACCTCTGGCAAAGGCTCCTCGCCAACAAGGCCGCCGAGGAGGACAGCACGCGGGTCTCGCGGGCGGCGCAGCAATGCATGCGCCAGCGCGCGCCTTCCTGAGCTGTAATGATTCAGCGCCGTCATTCCGGGGCCACGCAGCGGAACCCGGAACCTATAGCCACTGATGGTGCAGTAAGAGGCGTGACGTTGCCCGCTCTATTTTTGAGCCGCCGTGTTTATGGGTTCCGGGTTCGCCTCCGGCGCCCCGGAATGACTGTGCAGAGCTCTTCAAACCACGTTCAGCCGTGTCTCCTTCGAGACACGTTCCGCCCTCGCCTCGGCCAGCAGGCAGAGGAGTTCGAACGCTATGGACGCGCCCACCAGCGCGGTGCCGCCGGACTGGTCGAGCGGAGGGGACACTTCGACCATGTCGGCGCCGACCAGGTTCAGGTGCCGGAAGCCGCGGACGAGCTGGAGCGCCTCGCGGCTCGTGAAGCCACCGATCTCCGGTGTCCCGGTGCCCGGCGCGAAGGCCGGATCGATGGAATCGATGTCGAAGGTGAAATAAGTCGGGTCCATCCCGACGATCCGGCGCGACTCGGCCACCGCATAAGGAATGCCCTTCTCCACCACCTCTTCCATGTCGATGATGCGAATTCCCTGATCGAGGGCCCATTCGCGTTCGTCGGCGGCATACATATGGCCTCGGATCCCGATCTGCACCATGCGCTTGGGATCGAGAACACCGTCCTCGATGGCGCGGCGGAACGGAGTTCCATGGGTGAGCTTCTGCCCGCCGAAATAGGTGTCGCCCGTATCGCTGTGCGCGTCCACATGGATCAGCCCCATGGGACCGCTCTTCGCCGCGAGAGCGCGCAGGATCGGATATGAGATGATGTGATCGCCGCCGATGGAGAGAGGCGTCACGCCACCCTGATGGAGATAGGAGACCTCCGCCTCGATCCGACGAAGCGTATCCTGCACGTCGATGGGATTGACCGGAACATCACCCACATCGGCGCAGGCGCAGAGATCATACGGCGCGACCAGCGTGCCGTAGTTGACCAGGCGCATAAGCGAGGACGCCTCACGTACCTGGCGCGGCCCGAGCCGGGTGCCGGGTCGGTTGGTGGTAGCTCCGTCGAACGGTATGCCGAGAATCGCGATGTCGATCTCGCCCGGCGCCTGAGTGGGTGCAAGGTAGGGCAGCCGCATGAAGGTCGAGATGCCGGCAAAGCGGGGAACCACCATTCCGGACAACGGCTGGTACGTTTCCAGCCGCTGCTCGCGAGTGGCAGGCTCGTTCATCTTCTTAAGGTTCTGTGCCATCGATGGAATCCCCGTGCATCAATGAACGGCGCGGGCGAAGACCCGCTCGATCCGCTCCATTCCCCAGTCGATTTCGTCGCGGGTGATGGTGAGAGGCGGCGCGAAGCGCAGCACCGTCCCGTGGGTGTCCTTCGAGAGCACGCCGTTCTCGAGCAGCGCATCGCAGACCGCTCGGGCGGAAACCACGTTGGAATCTACCTCGACACCGACCCACAGGCCGCGACCGCGCACCTCCTTCACGATGTTGCTGCGCATGGCCCGCAGCCGGTCCTGGAGATACACACCCATCTCCGCGCTCCGCTCGACGAGATGTTCCTCCTCGATCACGGCCAGGGCCTCCAGGCCGATTCTGGCCGCCAGGGCGTTGCCGCCAAAGGTCGAGCCATGGGAGCCCGGCTTGAAGACGCCCATGACATCATGCGTGCCCACAAAGGCCGAGACCGGATAGACGCCACCGCCAAGCGCCTTGCCGAGGATCAGGCCGTCCGGCTTGATATTCTCATGCTGGTGGGCGAACCAGCGCCCCGTGCGGCCGAGGCCCGATTGAACCTCATCGAGGATCAGCAGCACATTGTGCCTGTCGCAGATGGCACGCAGATCCTTCAGATATCCTTCAGGCGGGACGACGATCCCCGCCTCGCCCTGGATCGGCTCGATCAGGACCGCGCAGGTGTTGCCCGTAATGACCCGCTCGACCGCGGCGGCATCCCCGAACGGCACCAGCGTGAAGCCGCCGGCGAAGGGGCCGAAACCCTCGCGATAGGACTCGTCGGACGAGAAGCCCACGATGGTGGTCGTGCGACCGTGGAAATTGTTGTTGGCGACGATGATCTCCGCCTGATCCTGCGCAATCTTCTTCCTGGTGTATCCCCAACGCCGGGCGGCCTTGATCGCCGTCTCGACGGCTTCGGCTCCCGTGTTCATGGGAAGCGCCATGTCGAGGCCGGTGATCTGGACGAGGCGCTCCAGGAAGGGGCCGAGCAGTTCGGTGTGGTAGGCGCGGCTGGTGACGGCGAGCTTCGAGGCCTGTTCCATCATCGCCCTGAGGATGCGGGGATGGCCATGGCCAAGGCTGACGGCCGAATAGGCGCTCATCATGTCGAGATAGCGCCGGCCTTCCGTATCGGTGGCCCAGACGCCCTTCGCCTCCCTCAGGACAGCGGGCAAAGGGTCGTAGTTGGCAGCTGTGACCGATCGTTCGAGAGCAATGAAATCCATGGAAATCCTCCATGGACAAGCTTAGGAGCTTGACGCTTCATTTGAGGCTGAATTCCGGCCGCGCGACAGCCGTTTCTGTCGTGCGTTCAGGTGCCAGCGCTCAATCCTGACGCTCGGGCACAGGGTAGCCCTCGAAATCCTTCAGGGTCTTCAGCACGAAGGTCGTGTGGATACGCCCGATTCCAAACCCGGGATCGGCGAGATACGCTTCGGTCAGGGCTTCGTAAGCGGTCAGGGTCGGGGCCACGATTCTGGCGATGTAATCGTACTCGCCGTTAACGACCTGGAGCTCGATCACAGCAGGATTAGCTGTCAAGGCTCGCTCCAGACGCTGCCGGGTCCCGGTGGAAGGATCGCGCATGCTGATCCCGGCCAGGGCGATGATGTCGTGCCCGAGGGCGGAAGGCTCGACCAGCACCGTGTAGCCTCGGATGACGCCCTTCTGTTCAAGGCGCCTCACGCGCTCGAGACAGGGACGCGCCGAGAGCCCTACCCGCTCCGACAAAGCCTGATAGGTTATGCGTCCGTGGTCGCGGAGCGCATCGAGGATCATCAGGTCGATCCGGTCGAGGGAAGGTTTGACGCTGCGGCTAAGCAGCTTCGAGGGCGGCTTCATGGTTCGACTCGGATAGGGCCCAGATGGATGAGACCCGACGACGGCAGATCGTCAGGTCTCTATCCCACCAAGCATGAGCGCTGCAATTCCACATAAGGAATAAGGAAGAACCCCAACGGAGCGCCAACCCCGATCGAAGCCCCTCACCTGAAAATCGTGAGATCGCCCACAATCGAGCCACATTGATATGACATGTTATTACATCAAATCGCCACATCTGAGGCATTCTTCACAAGTCTATATCATTTCAATGTTGTGCCACCTTGAAGCTTGAGTATAACTCTACGTCACTTTTTGAGGGACCCAAATCAGTGAACCTTCTTTCGGAGATGGATGTCGCCGAGAGCATCTCGGCTCTCTGCAGATCCCTTAACGAGAATTGCAGGAACGTGGTCAGCATGGATATGTCACTGACCCACTCGCTCGGGTTCGATTCCCTCAAGCTCATGCAGTTCTTCGCCGGGGTCGAAGAACTGTATCCCGACGCGGCCCTGGAAGACTGGTTCATCGAGCACAGCGCAGACGGTCGGGACACGCTTCGCAGTGCTGTTTCCTATCTGGTACGATTTCTCCCTGCTCGGGCGGCAAAAGGTTGAAACCGACCTCCCGCTTTGCCAACTAGTACCCGCCTGTCCGTAAGGTGTTCGGGACATCTGCGTTTTCGCGGTGGGGTTGGAGGTGCTGTTGTGCTGCGGGATTACCTGATCGATCTTCCTCTGGTCGCCATTCTGCGCGGGCTGAAGCCCGACGATGCTGAAGCGGTAGGCTTCGCCCTGGTCGAAGCCGGTTTTCGGATCATCGAGGTCCCGTTGAACTCGCCGGAGCCCTTCCGCAGCATCGAGATCCTCGCCAGGACGATGCCGAAGAACGTGCTCGTCGGGGCTGGAACAGTCCTGGAGCCCGAGCAGGTCGTTGGTGTCCACGATGTGGGCGGCAAACTCATCGTCATGCCGCATGCGGATCTGGACGTGATCCGGTCCGCCAAGAAGAACCGCCTCCTCTGCACCCCCGGCGTAGCAACCCCGACGGAGGCCTTCGCAGCCCTGAAGGCAGGAGCAGACGCCATCAAGATCTTCCCGGCCGAAGCCATTCCGCCCACCGTCGTGAAGGCCTGGAGGGCCGTTCTGCCGAAAGACGCGCTCGTCCTGCCGGTCGGCGGAATCAAGCCGGACACCATGAAGCCGTATGTGGATGCAGGCGCCAACGGTTTCGGGCTGGGCTCCGCGCTTTTCACGCCGGCCATGTCGGTCGAGGAGATCGGCCGGAATGCCAGAAACTTCGCGCAAGCTTGGCATAGCCTCCAGTCCGCCTGAGCACATCTGATCGACCTGAGCAGGAACCCCTGGGAGCGAAAGCCGTTCTCAGGGAGAAATGCTTGTTCAAGGAGTTCACGATGAAGAAGACGCTACTGATCCTTGCGGCCTCGCTTCTCAGCACGGCTGCCTTCGCTCAGGACACCACCACGACCATCAAGAAGGAAGAAGGCATCCTGGGCAGCCAGACGACCATCGAGCGCAAGACGGAGCCGAGCACGACGTCGTCCACCTCGGTCACCACGACCACGGGTTCCGTGGGCTGCACCACCGAGACCAAGCAGAAGACGGACGAGTTCGGCGACACGACCACCAAGAAGAAGACCGAGTGCTGATCGGGCTCTTCTTTTCGCCAGTCGGGGCCCGGCCTCACGCCGGGCCTCTCTGTCGATGGCTTTTCAGCGGCGGCGTCCGCCCTGCCCGCCCCGGAAGAACGGCACGGTCAGAAGGCGCCGACCTGTCTCGTCGGTGATCTCGAGTTCGATGTTGCCCGCATCGGCCAGTTCATCGCGCAGTTCCTCGACCGTGGCCAGTGCCTCGGCGCGTGCGGCCTCGAGGTCGGGAAGGTCGATTCCCTCCTCGTCTTCATCGACGTCATAGCCGTCTCGGATGTTGAAGAAATAACGGGGCATGGGAATCAAGCTTCAGATGGATGTTTGGCGGGAAGAACGCCCCTGCGGGCCGCAGGTTCAATCAGGCACCTACGCTTCTCCTATACACGTATTTTTCGGAAATAGTGACACCAGTCGCAAGGCTGTAGCAGGCCGGCTAGCGCATCGTGCCGACCCAGCGGGCCGCGCTAGCGACCCGTAGGGCCACGTTAGTGAAAAGTGGACCCGGTTTTCCGCAAAGAACGATGCGCCGCTTGAGGAATTGAACATCGGATAAATCCCAAAAGTGGAGTCCACTCTTGGGTCCGATGTTCTAGGTCGATCCATGGAGCTTTTTCCATGAGAGCGCGTTGATTGGCACGCCAAGGGTAATCGCGGGTCAACCGTTAGGGACATGCCATGATCCGTCGCCCTCTCGATTCAGCTATTCTCATAGGTGCGATCGCCATGTTTGGAATCACGCCGGCCGCTGCGCAGACTTCATGCGGCCCGCGCGAACAGCTCGTGAAATTGCTTGCAGATCAGTACAAGGAAGATCCGGTCGGAATAGGCCTCGCCCAGCCCGGGCAGGTGCTCGAGGTCTTCGCCTCGTCAAACGGATCCTGGACGATGGTGATGACGATGCCGAACGGCAAAGCCTGCCTCATCGCCGCCGGCAACAATTGGGAAATGGTCACCAAGATCAAGGGCAATCCGGCCTGAAATCCGTCCGGGACGATTGGCCGAGACTATCGAACCTTCGAGGCGTCGATGGATGCCTGATGAGGTTGAAAACAGTTGAGTTCGTGGGATTGGAGAGTGGCGCGCCCTAGGGGAGTCGAACCCCTCTTTCCTGCGTGAAAGGCAGATGTCCTAACCGATAGACGAAGGGCGCGCAGTCCTTCGGGGCAGTGCCTCCGAAGTGGGCGAACCTATAGATGGGTTCGTGACGCATCGCAAGCACCTGATTGGAATTATTCCGGCCTTGCGGCATCCATGATGCGAACCTCGACCTTCTCGTTGCCGCCCCAACGGTCGATGGAGAGCGTACCCGCCACATGGAGCGTATTGCCGATGGCCTGAGACAAGGCGATGCCGAGGGGCTGGCCGGCAGCCCGGAAGGCGATTCCGCCAATGAAGCTGCCATCGCCGCCCCGGAGCTTCACGCGCATATGCCCGCCGCTGCCTACCTCGCGGGCTTCGATAAGCCGGTGCTGAGGAAAGACGAAGACGGGTTCCGGCTGACCCTGGCCGAAGGGCCCTGCCCGCTCCAGCGCCGTGACCACGGCGGGCTGGGCGCCTGCGGCCGTCAGGGTCGCGTCGATGGCAAAGTTGTCCGCGAGGCGCATGGAGCTCACCGGCTCGGTGAGCTTTTCGGTGACAAAGCCGAGGAACCGCTCCAGGTCGATAGCCTGGATCGTGACTCCGGCCGCCATGGTATGGCCGCCGCCCTTGATGGCGATCCCCGCATCGACGGCCGCGCGCACTGCATAGCCCAGGTCTACACCGGGTACGGAACGGCCCGAACCCGTTGCCGTGCCGTCCGGGTTCAGCGTGAAGGCGAAGGATGGGCGGCGGAACCGCTCCTTCGTGCGGGCGGAGATCAGGCCAACGACGCCCGGATGCCACTCGGCCGACGCCGTCACGAGAACCGGCAGGTCCGGCATGCGCTCCAGCGCCATCATGGCCTGCGCTTCGGCTTCGGCCACGGCCACAACCTCGATGGCCTGCCGTTCGCGATTGAGCCGGTCGAGTTCGGCGGCAAGCCGCCCCGCCTGCACGGGATCCTCCGTCAGCAGGAGCCTCGATCCCAAAGCGGCATCGCCGATGCGACCGCCCGCATTGATCCGCGGCCCGACGAGATAGCCGAGATGCCAGCTCTCCGGCGCCCCGGCGAGGCCCGCCGTGTCGAGGAGGGCCGCCAGCCCCACCCGGCGGCGGCTCTTCATGATGGCAAGACCCTGGCGCACGAAGGCCCGGTTGAGGCCGACGAGCGGGACCACGTCGGCGACGGTCGCGAGGGCGACGAGATCGAGGCTGCCCATCAGGTCCGGTTCGGCCCGCCCCTGGAAGAAGCCGCGAGCGCGAAGGGCTCGGTTCAGGGCGACCAGGAACAGGAACACCACGCCGGCCGCGCAGAGATGGCCCAGGCCAGAGAGATCGTCCTGCCGGTTCGGGTTCACGACCGCGAGCGCCTCGGGCAGCTGCTCCGGCGCCTGGTGGTGGTCGAGGACGATGGGATCGAGACCGAGGCGCCTGGCCTCGGCCAAGGGCTCGATGCTGGCCGTGCCGCAATCGACCGTGACGAGGATGTCGGCGCCCTGCTGCTTCAACGCCCGGATGGCATCGACATTCGGGCCATAACCTTCCGTAATCCGATCGGGAATATGGATCGCATAATCCAACCCGCAGGACCGCAGATACTCGGCGAGCAGAGCCGCGCTGCAGGCGCCGTCCACGTCGTAATCGCCGAAGATCGCCACCTTCTCGTTGCGCAGAACGGCATCGGCCAGCCGGGAGGCCGCAGCCTCCATGTCGGTCAACACATGCGGGTCGGGCATGAGATCCCGCAGGCGCGGGTTCAGGAAGCCTTCCGTCTCGTGAATGCCCACACCCCGCCCGGCCAACACCCGGGAAAGGACATCCGGCAGGCCATGGGTCTGGGCGATGGCGAGCGCAATCGTCCCCTGGGCGGCATCGCAGCGCTCGACCCAGGTACGCCCGAGGGCGGAATTGGTGACGCCGAGAAAGGGTTTCGGCAGGAGGAGAGGAGATGATTCGGTCACAGCGGGAGTCTTAGCCGCGAATTGTGGTCAAAGCATCCTGGCAAAGTACCCCAGCCGCTCCTCACCTGTCATGGCCGTCCCGGACTTGATCCGGGGATCGGTCCCGGCCATCCCGATGCTGAAGAGCGTTGTGCCTCGATCGATTAGGATCACCGGCACAAGGCCCGTGATGACGTCGTGGCGAAGAACATCAGCCCAACAGATGGCGGTACTGAATGAAGCCGCTGCGGGAGGCGACCTTGTCGTAGAGCGCCTGTGCGGTCGTGTTCGTCTCATGGGTCAGCCAGTAGACGCGGCTTGCTCCATGGGCTTTCGCCTTCTCGTACACGGCCTCGATCAGGGCTCGTGCCACCCCTCGTCCCCTCGCTTCCTCGGCCGTGAACAGATCCTGCAGGTAGCAGTAATCGGCCGTCGTCCAGGTGGAGCGGTGATAGAGGTAATGCACGATACCTACGATCCTGCCGTCGAGAACCGCCGCAAGGCCGTGCATGGGCTCGGCAGGATCGAGGAACCGGCGCCATGTGGCATCCGTGACCTCGGGCGGCAAGGACGACTTGTAGAATGTCAGATAGCCCTGCCAGAGAATCTCCCAGGCATTCCGGTCTTCCGTGGTGAAGGGACGGATTTCAATCACAGGTGCTTTCCCCTTACTGGTCCATCGTCATGCACGCCCGGACATAAAACGTGGATGGCCGGGACGAGCCCGGCCATGACGAAACTAAGATGAAGTCCGTTGCAGGAGCGACTTAGTCCAGGTGGAACTTCGACAGCTCCCGGTGCTCGCCGTAGATGCGGCGCACGGTGCCGGTGGCGGAGCGGTAGACCACCGTCTCGGTGGTGATCACCTCCTTGCCGAAGTGGACACCTCTGGTCAGGGCACTGTCGGTCACGCCAGTCGCCGCCACGATCACGTCGCCCCGGGCGAGATCCGTCATGTCGTATTTCTTGTTCGGGTCGGTCACGCCCATCTGGAGGGCGCGGGAGCGCTTCTCCTCGGTATCGAGGATTAGGCGGGCCTGCATCTGACCGCCGATGCAGCGCAGCGCTCCGGCCGCCAAGACGCCTTCGGGTGCGGCGCCAATGCCGAGATAGATGTCGATGCCCGTTTCAGCGGGCTTCGTGGTGAAGATCACGCCCGCCACGTCACCGTCCGAGATCAGGCGGACGCCGGCACCCGTCTTACGGATCGCCGCGATGAGGTCTGCATGACGCGGACGGTCCAGCACGAGGGCGGTGAGTTCGTTCACCTTCACGCCCTTCGCCTTGGCGAGGTTGTGCAGGTTCTCTTCCGGTGAGGCGTCGAGATCGACCACGCCGGCGGGGTAGCCCGGTCCGACAGCGATCTTGTGCATGTAGACGTCGGGAGCCGCCAGCAGCGTTCCGGCCTCCGCCATGGCCATGACGGCGATGGAACCCGGCATGTCCTTGGCGCACAGCGTGGTGCCTTCCAGCGGATCGACCGCGATGTCGACCTTCGGGCCCTGCTTGTTGCCGACCTTCTCGCCGATGAAGAGCATGGGCGCCTCGTCGCGCTCGCCCTCGCCGATCACCACGGTGCCGTCGATGGGAAGCTTGTTCAGCTCACGGCGCATGGCATCCACGGCCGCCTGGTCGGCGGCCTTCTCGTTGCCGCGGCCGCGCAGCCTGGCGGAGGCCACCGCCGCGCGCTCGGTGACGCGGACGAGCTCCAGGGTCAGGATGCGCTCGATGATTTGGCCCGGTTGGACGGTAATGCCTTGCGACATGGACTTGTCGTCTCCCATTTGTGATCGTCGGGGTCCGGAATGGACCGGTCGTAGCTTACTCGCGTTCGATGCGAATGACTTGGGGCGGCTCGGCGATAAGACCATCCCTCGAGATCTTTTCCAAGGCCGAGCGGATCGAAGCTTCGCTGGCCGCGTAGGTGATCAGCACGAGGGAGACCGGCGCGCCCGAGCGGCCGTGCGGATCCTGCGTCGCGGCGATCTCGGAGCGCTTCTGCAGGATGCTCTCCAGGGAAATGTCGGCCTCCGCCATGCGGGTTGCTACGCCGGCGGCGACACCCGGACGATCATGGACCGTCAGGCGAACGTAATAGCCGCCCTCGTGGCGCTGCATGGGTGCGCGGGCGGCCTTCTCCAGACGATCCGTCGGAGTGCCGAAGAGCGGCTGCACATTGCCGGTGGCGACGTCGGCGATATCGGCCACGACGGCGGAGGCGGTGGCGTCGCCCCCTGCTCCCGGCCCGATGAGCGTCAGTTCCCGCACCGCGTCGGCGTCGATCGTGACGGCATTGGTTACCCCCATGACCTGGGCGATCGAGGAGGTCCGGGGCACCATGGTCGGATGCACGCGCTGCTCGATGCCGGTCTTGGTGCGCTCGGCGACGCCCAGGAGCTTGATGCGGAAGCCCAGCTCCTTCGCCATGGCGAGGTCGAGCGGCGTGATGGAGGAAATGCCCTCCACATAGATCGCATCCGCATCGATCTCGGTGCCGAAGGCCAGGCTGGTGAGGATCGCGAGCTTGTGGGCGGTATCGAACCCCTCGACGTCGAAGGTCGGATCCGCTTCGGCATAGCCCAGACGTTGCGCGTCCTTCAGGCATTCGGCGAAGGTCAGCCCCTCGAGCTCCATGCGGGACAGGATGTAGTTGCAGGTGCCGTTGAGGATGCCGTAGAGGCGCGAGATCCGGTTCCCCGGCAGGGCTTCGCGCAATGTCTTGATGATCGGAATGCCGCCTGCGACGGAGGCTTCGAAGGCGAGCGAAACGCCTTTTTCTTCGGCGAGCTTCGCCAGTTCGAGACCGTGCTTGGCGAGCAGCGCCTTGTTGGCCGTGACCACGTGCTTGCTGAGCGAAAGTGCCGTCCGCACCGTCTCCAGGGCCGCTCCGTCCGCTCCTCCGACCAGCTCGACCACGCAATCCACATCCGTCGAGCGCGCCAGTTCGACCGGGCTGTCGAACCATGTGAAACGGGAGAGATCGAAGCCGCGATCCTTGGTCCGGTCGCGAGCCGAGATCGCCACGACCTCAACCGCCCGTCCGCCACGCTGGGCGACAGATTCGTTCTGGCGGTCGAGAATGCGAATGACCGATGCGCCGACGGTGCCGAGGCCGGCAATGCCGACCCGAAGAGCTTGAGGCGACACGTCATTCCTCCTTGTGGACTTGGGACCGAAACTATCCCGCCCTCTTAAAGTCACGCCTGGGATCTGTCCATGCCCGGAAATCGATCCGCCCTGTCTCTTCAGAAGCGGATCTGTTTCAACCGTTTTCCTGAAGCTGGATCAAAGGTTAGCTGTCGACCATCTACCGTCCGAACCAGAACCCGTCCTGTTTCCCAGATCATCCTTTCGATCCAAAATGATCCGCGGAAAGTGCGGTTGATCGTGTCCAGATCAGGATAGACATCTCCGAGTTTGACGGAACCACTCCGCCGGCCCCTTTGATAAAAAGCCAGCACGATCGTCGCAGGGTCGCCTTCTCCTAGAATGTCGCCGCTTTCTAATATGAGGGTGAGGCAGCCCCCTCCCACAGCCACGGACGGAGCATAGTCCTGCACCGTCCAGAGCTGATCCCACCCCTCTGGTCCAAGCCGAAAAACGGTTACTTGCCGGTTTTCGGCATCAGCGCGGGCGAGGCACTGTCCATCATCCGACCTGACCTCATAGTTCCAGCGAAGGGAAGGTTGATTGGCATTGGCTGCGGCTATCACCGCAGCGCAAAGAACCATCGACAAGGGGAAGAGGGTTGTTCGCAGACTGGCGCGCAACAGCCAGTTATCCCCGACGCACCATCGGCACCACGTTGTGGAGCGTCTGGTCCGCATTGTCGAAGAACTTGCGGATGTTGCGCGCGGCCTGGCGGATGCGCTGCTCGTTCTCCACAAGGGCGATGCGCACATACTCGTCGCCGTGCTCGCCGAAGCCGATGCCCGGCGCCACCGCCACGTCGGCCTTTTCCACCAGGAGCTTGGAGAATTCGAGGCTGCCCATC
>NZ_QDGA01000159.1 GCF_003347665.1 Microvirga calopogonii | reverse complement strand
AGCCTGAGAGGCTGACTGAAAAAGGTTGAGTGGCCTCAAGCCCCTGTGATTCCGTCGGATTTGCGAAGATTCGAGGGAGATCACGATGGTATGGACCGAGGCCACTCGCCGGCAGTATCGGCGAGACGGGCTGCGTTATGCAAGCAACCTCACCGATGCCGAATGGGCGCTGATCGAACCCTTCATGCCCGCCGCCCGGCAGATCGGGCGTCCCCGCATCACCTGCCTGCGGGCCGTGGTTGAGGCCATCCTGTATCTGGCCTCGACCGGTTGCCAGTGGCGCCAGTTGCCCAAGGAGTTTCCGCCGTATTCGACCGTGCAGGGCTACTTCTATGCCTGGTCACGGGACGGCACCTTCGAGCGGATCAACCATGCTCTCGTGGCGGCCTCGCGCGAGAAGGACGGCCGTGAGGTGAGCCCCTCGGCCGGCGTGATTGACAGCCAGTCGGTCAAGACCACGGAAGCTGGCGGACCGCGCGGCTTTGATGCCGGCAAGACGATCAAGGGCCGCAAGCGCCACATCATCACCGACACGCAAGGCCATCTGGTCGGGCTGAGGGTCCAGACCGCCGACATCCAGGACCGGGATGGTGCGGTGGAGGTGCTGACCTCCATCCGGGCGCTGTATCCCTGGCTGCGCCATGTCTTTGCCGATGGCGGCTATGCGGGCGACAAGTTGCGCGACGCGATCGCCACTCTCGGACGCTGGACGATCGAGATCATCAAACGCTCGGATGCGGCCAAAGGCTTTCAGGTGCTCAAGTGCCGGTGGGTTGTGGAGCGAACATTCGCCTGGCTTGGACGCTGCCGTCGTCTGGCCAAGGACTTCGAAGCCTCTATCGAGAGTGCCGTCGCCTGGACCTTTATCGCCCATATCCGGATGCTGACCAGAAGGCTCGCAAGACCCTGAAATCAAACCCGTCTTTCTGAGTCAGACTCTGAGACTATGTGAAGGTGCGCTTAGCGCCTAAATATGGAACTCAGGCTAAGGCTTGTCTCGTGTCAATGACCTGACCTTCGGATCGATAATATGGTATCGAAGTCGCAGGGAGGCTCTGCCAGTAGCGGTTGCATGGGCCCCGTCGCGCAGGCCTGACGCCCAGTAGAACCGCGTTGGTCTTCGTGGGACACGACGACAGCGATGAAGCACGTCACGATCTTCGGCGGGTCGGGCTTTCTCGGTCGCCATCTGGTTGAGCATCTCGCCAGGGCGGGGGCATCCGTGCGGGTCGCGACGCGCCATCCGGTCACCACGGCAGAGACGCCGAGGCTCGCCCGGGTCCAACAGGTCGCAGTCGACATTGTCGATGACGGAGCTGTCGAGGCGGCGATCCAAGGAGCCGACACGGTCATTAATCTGGTCGGCATTCTCTCCCAGGCAGGACGGTACACCTTCACGGCCCTTCATGAAGAGGGCGCTCGCCGGGTGGCGGCCAGCGCCGGGCGCTTGGGGGTCCGGCAACTGGTGCACGTGTCGGCGCTCGGGGCCAGCCGCACGGCACCCGCGCTGGCGGACCGCTCCAAAGCTGCCGGCGAAGCGGCGGTGCGCGCAGCTTTCCCCGAGGCGACGATCATCAGGCCGAGCCTGGTTTACGGCCCAGACGATCACTTCTTCAACGGCTTTGCCGCGCTGGCGCGCCGGCTGCCGGCGCTGCCGCTGATCGGCGGCGGGCGAACGCGGTTTCAGCCCGTCTATGTCGAGGATGTGGTGGCGGGAGTTGGTGCCATTCTTGCGGACCCCACCAGTCCCGGCCAGACCTACGAATTCGGCGGCCCCCGGGTCTATACCTTCAAAGAGCTGCTTGAGTTTGTCTGCGCGACCATCGGCGTCCGACCGCTGCTGGTGCCCATGCCCTTCTGGGTCGCCGGAGTGTTGGGCGGGGTGCTGCAGGTGTTCCCTGACGCGCCGCTCACTCGCGACCAGGTCCGGCTGCTGAAGACCGACAAGGTGGTCAGCGGCTCCGAGCCCACACTCGCGGATGTTGGTGTTGAACCAAAGGCACTCGAGACCATCGTGCCTGACTATTTGGCAGTGTATCGACGCGATTGACCTCTGCGGCGCCCGTCGCGATGGGCAGGAAAGCTGGCGCACATTTCTGCCATTAACATAGGTTAGTCACCTTTGCAGGCAGCAAGGTTCCCATAAGCAAAACCAAGAATGTCAGAGGAGACGCCATGCCTAAACACCCAATTGTACAAGATTGTGTGCATGCACCAAGCATTCATTCGATCATCAGAGAAGTGTTGCATACCCTTGGCAACATCGATTTTAAGAATGAGTTCGGTCTGGACAGAGTGGACAAGGGTGTGCCGGACGAAGCGCTGAAGCGATACATCAAGCAGCACATTCGCGCCGCGCATCAGCGGAAACGCCAGCCGTATGTGGATCTGCGGCATGAGCTTCGGATGCAGCGGACTCACCCATCCTTCGCAGCCTGACTGCGCTGACGCGGCGTCTCCGGTCTACGACCACGAATGGCCGAGACGCTGGTCAATGGCACAGAACCGAGCGGTGGGGCTGAGGCATTGATCAATGCCTTGCCGGTCTGACAACGTCAATCGATCCTGTGCCGGACAAGGAGAAAGGCACGGCCCCAAAACGGTCGGAAGGAGCGTCCCTGTGATCTCTCGCCTACTCTGCAAACTGGAACGGCGCGACGTCCTCTCGGACGAGGAGAAGCAGATTCTCGAAGGCGCAGTGGCAAGGGTCAAAGAGGCCCCCATGAACGGACCGTCCATCCGAGAGCACTCTTCTGCTCGAAGGCTCCGCCACCCGCTATAAGTTGCTGCGGAACGGCTGGTGCCAGATCACCGCCCTGCACATCCCGGGGGACCTCGTCGACTTGCAAAGCTTAGTTCGCCAGAACAGCAGTTCGATTGTCGCTGGCGAGCCGGAGGCGTATACTGTGCAGACGTCCAGCAGCCGCGCCACGCGGCGCCGGTCTCCCAGGACAGGCCTCGTGACGCAGGGTACTCCTTGCTCAATGGGAGGCACGTCATGACGATCGCACCCACACTCCAAAAGTACATGGACGAGCGAGGGATCCGGTACAATCTGGTCCCGCATGAACCGACCCTGACCGCCCTCGGGTCCTCCCACGCCGGTCACATCCCGAGTGACAGGCTCGCTAAAGCTGTCGTGCTCAGCGATGGGGGCCGCTACACGCTCGCCGTTCTCCCTGCCTCGCGTCATCTCCAGCTGTCCGACCTCAGGAGGGAACTCGGGCATGAGGTTCACTTGGCCAGTGAGCCGGAAGCCGCGGACGTCTTCCGCGACTGTGCGCTCGGCGCGGTTCCAGCGGTGGGCGCGTGCTATTGGCTGGATGTGATCATCGACACCAGCATCGACCAGCAGCAAGAGCTGTATTTTGAGGGTGGCGACCACGCAACTCTGGTTCATGTGAACGGGGCCGAGTTTGCCCGCCTCAATCCTTTGGCCCAGCACGGATCCTTCAGCGCCCGCGAGTGATGGGGTGGCTCAGGTGGCAGATCGCGGCATAGGGCCTTCCAAGGGATGCCCAAGCTAAGGAGGAAAGTCATGAAAGCAGCTCTGGTGTTTGCCGGCAGCGGGCCGATCGTGATCCTCACGTCGTACCCGTCCTTGTCCGACGCTGGCTTGCTGCGCGCCCTGAAGGCGCACGGGGTCGGCAAGTTCATCGCTTACGAGCTTCCGCTTGATATTGTAGCGGCCCGCTATGGCGGCCATTTCCAGGTGGTGATGAACGACGCTCGTGACAGCGATGACCTGCGGGTGCTCGACGTCAACGGCGACCGGGCCTTCCGGCTCTTCCGCTTCTCCGAGCTGGGTCCGCCGCTCATGCATGACGACGCGCACTCGGATCAGGCAGAGACGGCAGCCTGAAGGGGTGTGTTGTAGTAACTCTCATAGCGCACATCGGGCCCAACCCAATAGGTCGGTCAGGCAGCAAAGCCGAACGGCTGATTGACGAGACGGATTTCGGCTGTCGCTCCTGGCGCCCGCACGATGCAGTGGCTCCCGCGGCCCGTGCGCATGACCTCGAGCCTCTCTATCGTTACTGAAGCCCGTTTGCAGTCTCTGGAAGCCGCTCACCGGCTGGGTCATGCTCTTGAGGGCACCCTGATCTGCTCGGGCAGGAAGTTCGGACCTGATGATGCTTGGCGCGTTCGTCGCAAGCCGCCGCGCCCAACTGGCATTTGGCAGCTGACGATTTTCAGTCCACGATTTCCTGCGGCGCGGCTATGGCCTCGTCCAGAACAATAGAGGTCAAGCGCCGTGCGTCTGAAACACTGCATCAATTTTCATGATTTCCGCCGACTGGCCAAAAAGCGCCTGCCCGGTCCGATCTTCAACTACATTGACGGCGCTGCCGATGACGAAGTCACCTACCGGCGCAACACGGCCGCATTCGACACTTGCGACCTCGTCCCCAACGTGCTGCGTGGTGTCACCGAGGTCGACCTTTCGGTAACCGTCATGGACCAGAAGCTAGCACTGCCGGTGTATTGCTCGCCGACAGCCCTCCAGCGGCTGTTTCATCACCAGGGTGAACGAGCCGTCGCCGCGGCCGCGGCAAGATTCGGTACGATGTTCGGCGTGTCTTCACTGGGCACAACAAGCCTGGAGGAAGCGCGCCGGATCAGCGCTACGCCTCAGGTCTATCAATTCTACTTCCACAAAGATCGCGACCTTAACCGGGAGATGATGACACGGGCCAAAAAGGCCGGTGTCGAGGTGATGATGCTGACCGTCGATAGTATCACGGGAGGCAACCGAGAGCGTGACAGGCGCACCGGCTTTTCGATCCCGTTCAAGCTCAATCTCGCCGGGATCACGCAGTTTGCCATCCGCCCGGCGTGGGCGTTCAACTATCTAACACACGAGCCGTTCAAGCTGCCACAACTCGACGGTCATGTGGACATGGGCCGTGGGACCATGTCGATCAGCCGCTACTTCACCGACATGCTCGATCCGTCGCTGTCATGGCAGGATGTCGCTCAGATGGTCGGAGAATGGGACGGTCAGTTCTGTCTCAAGGGTGTGATGTCGGTTGAAGACGCAAGGCGGGCGGTCGAGATCGGATGTACCGGAATTGTACTTTCAAATCATGGGGGGCGGCAGCTCGACGGCTCCCGCACCGCCTTTGAACAGCTTGCGGAAGTCGTTGATGCGGTCGGCGACCGCATCAACGTCATTATGGATGGCGGGGTGCAGCGCGGCAGTCACGTCCTGAAGGCGCTTTCGCTTGGGGCTAAGGCTGTGGGCCTCGGTCGATACTATTTGTTCCCGTTGGCGGTTGCCGGTCAGGCAGGAGTAGAACGTGCGCTCGAGCTGATGCGTTCAGAGCTGGAGCGCGATATGAAGCTTATGGGCTGCACCTCAATCGATCAACTCAGCCGTGCCAATATACGCTTCCGCTGATTCTTGTTATGTCAGCTTAGGAAAACCCGGATGTTTGTGGTTTCACAGGCCCCCCGGTTCGATCCCAAACTCGATTAGGGACGAGAAAGTAGCAGGTGCTTTGTGACACGACCATGGTCCGCGGAGAGCGCTGTTGCAACAACTCGGTCAGGCACAATCCGTAGTTGGCTTTCAGGGCGCAATGGCCGCTGCATCCTGTGGCTTGACAGTTTAATGCAGCCTCCTTCAGCAAGTTGTGGCAAAACGGCGATTGAAGCCGCTTTGGGGTCAGCGCAAGATGTGTTCCTGATTGAGCGCTAAGGTAGAACGGATCGGCAATTGATGGTGCGAGGCTTGAAGCCTGTCTCTCTGCGTGAGGCAACAGCACCTCGACGTGCATCGGATAAAGCGTTGTTGCTTCTCGCTAATCCTGTCCTCGAAGCCCCAAGCAACGTCACTCGCTCGGGCGGATCTTCCGGGTAGCCGCATCCTTTCTGTCGACGCGTCCGCAACGCTGTATGGCTACTCAGATGCCCGAACCGAGGCGAATTAGGCCGTCGGCTTGCTCGACACACCTGCGGTGGAGAGCATGTTCCTGCTACGCACTCCGTTAGCGCTCAATCAGGAGCAGATCTTGCGTTGGCCCCTACAAGGTGGCTCAAAGAATCGACCCTACCCTCATCCCCCAGGACGGCTGAGAGCCAGTTGGCCCTACCATCAACATAGCGGTTACCTGTCTTCGCGGTTTACCTGATTGCTGCTATGCTCTTGTACCAACCAGGATTGGGGACAGCTTGGACATCATCGTGACTCCGACAGACGATGGTAAGGCATGGGACCTGACCGATCTGCTCGGCTGCTCCATGGGGCACGTTGCTGAGACATCCGATCAGCAGCTCGCGATTTACCCGGCCGGCCAAGCTTTGACGACCATGGCCGGCATGAGTCATGGGCCTTATACTTCGCTCGATGCTGCTCTGGCCGCAATCGAGAAGCACACGCGAGGCGTCTGCCGGCTCAGCCCAGGCGAGGATCAACCATGATCTCTGGCGGCTCGAAGTCCGCCTTTGCTCAACCCTTGAGGGAAAAACCATGCGGATCCGCGTCGGCTGTGAGATGACCTACGAGTTCGGGCAAGCCACGCCCATGTTCGCGATCCTCAATGTGCACTCGTCGAGAGTGTCTGACCTGGAGCGGCCCGATTACCTGACCACGACCCCATCAGTGCCTGTGGAGGGGTACCGGGACAGCTTCGGGAACTGGTGCAACCGCCTCGTTGCACCGCCTGGAAGGCTCTCCCTCAAAACCGAAACTGTAGTCCGCGATACGGGCCGGTGGGACACGACAGTTCCCAAGGCTGAGCAGGTCCAAATCCAGAACCTTCCCGCAGAAACCCTGCTCTTCCTGCTGGGAAGTCGGTACTGCGAAACGGACCGGCTCTCCGACGTCGCCTGGAGCCTATTTGGAACAACCCCACCCGGCTGGACGCGCGTTCAAGCCATCTGCGACTACGTGCACGATCATATCACCTTCGGCTACGAGCACTCACGTGCGACGCGGACAGCGGCTGAAGCCTATGGCGAAAGGCGGGGCGTGTGCCGTGATTATGCTCATCTGGCGCTCACGTTCTGCCGGTGCCTCAACATTCCCGCTCGCTACTGTACCGGATACATCAGCGACATCGGCCTTCCGCCGCCTCATGCACCTCAGGACTTTGCCGCTTGGATCGAGGTCTTTCTGGGTGGGACGTGGCATACGTTCGATCCGCGCAACAACGATCCGCGGATCGGCAGAATTCTGATCGCTCGCGGTCGCGATGCTGCCGACGTGCCGCTGACCCTCACGTTTGGTCCCAGCACCCTGGTGGAGTTTCGCGTGACCACCGAGGAAGTGACGGGATCAGATTTCTGATCCTCTGGGCTCACACTGTGTGCTGTGCGGGACGTCGGCTGATCCGGGCCGGCATTCCTAGCTCGGACTTATGCCGCATCATCCGCCGGAGCATCGGCTGCATCGTTGGCCTGCAGCGCATCCATCAGCAGACCCGCGCTCTGACGGATCCTCGCCTCAATTTCAGAAGCAATCTTGGGATTGTCCTTGAGGAAGGTCTTGGCGTTCTCACGACCTTGTCCCAGGCGCTGGCTGTCGTACGAGAACCAGGCGCCGGACTTCTCGACGACGTTGGCCTTGACCCCAAGATCGATGAGTTCGCCCATCTTGGAGATGCCCTCGCCGAACATGATGTCGAACTCGACCTGCTTGAAGGGCGGAGCCACCTTGTTCTTCACGACCTTCACCCGCACCTGGTTGCCGATCGGCTCGTCGCGATCCTTGAGCGTCGAGACGCGGCGGATGTCGAGGCGGACAGAAGCGTAGAACTTCAGGGCGTTGCCGCCCGTCGTGGTCTCAGGGCTTCCGTACATGACGCCGATCTTCATGCGGATCTGGTTGATGAAGATCACCATTGTTTTTGTGCGGCTGATCGAACCGGTAAGCTTGCGCAACGCCTGACTCATCAGACGGGCCTGAAGACCGGGGCGGCTCTCGCCCATCTCGCCCTCAATCTCGGCTTTCGGGGTGAGCGCCGCCACCGAGTCGATGACCAGCACATCGACAGAACCCGAACGGATCAAGGTATCGGCAATTTCAAGCGCCTGTTCGCCATTGTCCGGTTGAGAGATCAGAAGGTCATCGAGGTTGACGCCCAGCTTTCGCGCATAGGCTGGATCGAGCGCATGCTCCGCATCGATAAACCCGCAAACGCCACCCGTCCTCTGGGCCTCGGCGACGGTCTGGAGCGCCAGCGTTGTTTTGCCTGACGACTCTGGCCCATACACCTCGACGACGCGACCTCTCGGAAGGCCCCCTACACCCAGAGCAATATCGAGCCCGAGGGAGCCGGTCGAAATCGTCTCCACCTCGACGACCTGACTGCCGCCAAGGCGCATGATCGAGCCCTTGCCAAAGGCACGCTCGATCTGGGCCACCGCTGTTTCGATAGCCTTATTCTTGTCCATGCTCATCTTGGTTCTTCTTCTGTAATTTCTGCGTATTGACCCTAGCTCATATGAATTCCAGATGCCAGAACAAAGCAAGAACTTAGATAAGTTATGGGGATTATTCGCGGCTAAGCTTTGTTCGACGCCGGAAAAACAACCGATCGACATCCCATGCCCGACAACCCCAGAGCATCGCTCGGCCCTAAATCACCGGAATTGAAGGGCTTGCGTTGTATCCCTTTGGAGAGGAACCATG
>NZ_QDGA01000158.1 GCF_003347665.1 Microvirga calopogonii | reverse complement strand
CGCGACCCAAAGCCCCGCCGGCTCGGAGCCACCACCGGCGGCCCTCCGGCCTCGATCCAGCGCAAGCTCAGGCGCGGTGGCGCGGTTCCGTTTTGCAGCTCCCACGACACCTCAATGGTGCCGGTCTTGTTGGACAGCGCCCCATACTTCACAGCATTGGTCGCCAGCTCATGCAGCGCCATCGCCAGCGCCAGCGACATGCGCGGCGTGACCCGCACATGCGGCCCTTTGATGTGGAAACGGCTCTCCCCTGAGGTCTCATAAGGTCTCAGGGCATTGGCGACCACTTCGACCAGGTCCGCGCCTTCCCAGCTCTCGCGGGTGAGCACGTCATGGGCCCGGGACAAAGCCAGCAGACGCATTTCCAACGCCTCGCGCGCGTCCGCTTTCGTGTCCGCCGTGCGTAGGGTCTGGGCCGAAATCGACTGCACGGTGGCGAGCGTGTTCTTCACCCGGTGGTTTAACTCATTGATGAGCACCCTCTGATGCTCGGCCGCGCGCCTTTCCTTGTCGAGCGCCGCTCTCAGCCGCTCCTCACCTTCGTGCAGATCCTCCAGCCGGGCCCGTGCCTCGTATTGCCGAAGCCGTCCCCGCAGGGCGGAGCGGGCGACGCTCACCAGCGTCCCGGCATGAAAAGGGCGTTCCAGGAACACCACGTTGCCCAGGACCTCGGACAGACGCGCCAGGGCCGGATTGCGCTCAACCCCGCCACCGCGACGGGTGAGGAGCACGAAGGCGAAGTCAGACCAGGGGGGTTGGTCCGACAGCCAACGGGAAAGCTCCTTCAGATCGGCGGTGCGGAAAGCCTCGTCCGTGACGAGCGCAAAGCCCGCCCCCTGAGCGATCTCACGGACCAGCGCGGGCAGGTCAGGGCAGATCTCGGCCGCGAGCCCCGCAGCGTGCAGGATGTCCGCCGCAACAGCCGCATCCCGTCCATGCGGAGCCAGGATGAGCGCCCGCTCCGAATGGAGGTGAAGTGTTTCGCTCATGTCAGCGGTCTTCGAGCAGCCGGGCGCGGTCCCCATTGGCCAAGACCGGCGTGCCGCGCAGAACACCCTGGAAGCCCTCCAGGGGCTCTCCGATGGCAATGCCTCTGCTATCGATGCGGATCTCTCGGATGGTATTCTCGTGCGTGCCGAAGCGCTTCTTGATGATCGAGATCGCCCGCCGGACCTGGCCGAAGGCCTCGAAATAGCGCAGCAGGATCACCGTGTCGGCCAGGTAGGTGATGTCGACGGGGGACTTCATGTCGCCGACAAGCCCATGCTGGGCCACCGTCAGGAAGGTCGAGGCACCCTGCCGGTTCAGGTACTGCAACAGCTCATGGATGTGCAGGATGAGAAAGTTCTCGTCCGGCATGGCGGACTGGTAGCCGTTGAGGCCATCAATCACGACCGTCTTGACGCTGTTGCGATCAACCCTGGTCCGGACCCTATGGGCGAACTCTCCCGGGGAGAGCTCGGCGGCATCGACCTGCTCGATGAACAGGTGGCCGCTGGCACACAACCCGTCGAGATCGATGCCCATCAGCCTGGTCCGGTCGATCAGGAGCCCAAGCTCTTCATCGAAAATGAACAAGGCCGCCTTCTCTCCACGTAATGCGGCAGCGACCGCGAACTGCACGGTCAGCAGGGATTTGCCCGACCCGGCCGGCCCCATGACCAGCGTGCTGGAGCCCTGCTCGATGCCGCCGCCCAGGAGGGCATCGAGCTCGCTGATGCCGCTGGTGAGTACATCGCGGGCAAAGCCGGTCTTGTGCTCGCCGGAAACCAGCCGCGGAAAGACCTGGACACCACCTTCGGCAATGATGAAGTCGTGGAAGCCGCCCCGAAAAGATTGACCGCGGTACTTGATCACCCGCAGGCGGCGCCGCTCGGCTCCATAGGTTGGGGTGAGCCCCTCCAGGCGGATCACCCCATGGGCGAGGCTGTGAACGGTCTTGTCGTTCGTGTCGGTGGTCAGGTCATCCAGCATCATCACCGTCGCGCCCTGCTGGGCGAAGTAGTGCTTCATCGCCAGGATCTGGCGGCGGTAGCGCAGGGAGCTTTGCGCCAGGAGCCGGATCTCGGACAGGCTGTCGATCACGATCCGAACTGGACGGGCTCGCTCGATGGCCTCGAACACCGCCTTGGTGGTCTCGCCGAGTTCAAGATCGGACGAGTAGAGCAGGCTCTGCTGGTGCTCGTCATCGAGCAGGTTCTCCGGCGGCACGAGCTCGAATACCTGAACGCCGTCCCGGAGGACCCAGCCGTGCGAGGCCGCACCATCCCGCAGTTCCTGCTCGGTCTCCGACATGGTGATGTAGAGGCCGGTCTCGCCCGCCTTGGCACCTGCCAACAGGAACTGGAGCGCAATGGTGGTTTTGCCGGTACCGGGGCTGCCTTCCAGGAGATAGACATGTCCGGGGGACAAGCCGCCCAGGAGAATGTCGTCCAGCCCCACGACCCCGGTCTGGGCTTTTGGAGTCGGCGGAGGCTTAATGGTCATAACGAAGTCCAATCTCTTTCTGAAGAGCGGCCGGAAGGGTGTGGGTCGGGATCAGCCCGAGCACGTCGGCGAGTGCCTGCTCGGCATGCCAGAGGTCGTACTGTTGCTGACGGTCGAGCCAGAAGTGAGGTGTCGTGCCCGAGAGACGGGCAAGGCGTGTGGCCATCTCGGGGCTGACCGCAGCCGTGCCAGCGAGAACCCGGTGCAGCGTCTGACGCGCAATGCGAAGCTCGCGGGCGGCTTGGCTGACCGAGAGGCCAAGACCGGGCAGAACCTGATCCCGTAGGATCCAGCCTGGATGAGCCGGAACCGCCGGAAGGGTGCCTCGGGAGGCTTTCATGATCGATCCTTGATGCTACGCCTGTAGCGTTATGGGCGACAGAGCGCCGAAAACAAGGGCTGCCGCTGATCTGAGGATGAGCGATCAATCTGCTCATCAGATCGGGTGCGTGGTAACGTGTAGTTTCCCCTTATCATTCGAGAGCGGGAAGGTCGGCTGCGGGTCAGGTACCGAAATTCCCTGCCATTTTGGAAGGTCTGTTTAGGATCGGTTTGCTGCCCCTTGGGCTTAGGTCTCAGGAGTACGAGAACCCGATGGGCATGGGCTCCTTGACCTGAGACACCGTGCTTCAGAGCAGTAAAGATGGACCCCTTTGTTCCCGCCATCGAAGAACTCGCACAGGCGCTCCTCTCCGACGAGGGTGCGGACCAAGCTCTTGCAGAGATCGCCGAGGATCATGGCCTCGCCGCTCAGGCGTTGAGGAACCGCGCCGCTCGGGCTCTTGGGCCGCTTGAGAGTTATAAGCAACGGCAAGCGGATTTGAACAAGGAACGGCAGCAACCCGCCATGCGCGGCGATCCGGTTCTGGCAGGCGCCTCGTTTGTGGCTGCGGTGTCGAACCTCAGGTCTCGACTGTCGGCCGTGGAGCGGCAAGCTGAGATCGAGCGCCTGGCGGCTGAGTATGGCGTCGATCCCGCCGCGCATCGGGATGCGATCGAACGCCTCCGGCGGCGATAGCCCCTCTCCGGACCCGCTATCGACCCACTATTTGGTCGATCGTGCGCAGGATCTCCGTCATCCAGGCAGGGAGTGCGAATGAGGCGGGCGTCCCGTGAGCCTCGCCGGGGTGACCGTTTCCGGATTTCATCCTAGCGTCGGCGCACGGACATGCCTCCCGTCCGATTAGACTCCGGCGGGAATGCCTCAGGCTGCGGTCAGGATCTCGTCGGCGGGGCCGAAGAACTCATAGTGGATGCGGTTCGACCGGACGCCTGCCAGGGACAGTCCGCCCACGAACGCACGCAGGAACGGCCGCGGGCCGCACAGGTAGTAGCCCGCCTCGTCCAGCGGCGTGTTGGCCCGCAGCCATTCGACGCTGATCACGCCCTGATGATCGAAGTCCTCTCCCTGACGGTCCTCCGGCCGTGGCTCGACATAGAAGGTTGTCGCCTTAATATTGGGATGGGCCTCGGCCAGCGAGCGCACGCGGTCCTTCATGGCATGGGTCGAGCCGTTCAGCGTGCCGTGCACGTAATGGGTGGCTTTGTTGGGGTACCGGGCCGCGATGGTCTCGAGCATGCTTACCATCGGGGTCAGGCCGACCCCGCCGCTCAGTAGCACCACCGGCCGAGGCGACTCCTCGTTGAGGAAGAACTCGCCCGCAGGTGGGGCGACCTTGAGAACGGACCCAACTTCAGCCTTGTCGTGCAGCCAGGAGGACGCGACGCCCTGCGGCTCCCGCTTCACCGAAATCCGATAGCTCTCACCGCTCGGAGCACTGGAGATGCTGTAGTTGCGCTTGAGTGGGTGCTGGCTTGGGATCTCCAGCCAGAAGGTCAGGTATTGGCCGGGGCGGTGAAGCAGAACCGGACCGCCGTCCTCGGGTCGCAGCACGAAGGAGGTGATGATTTCGCTCTCGCGCTCCTTGCTTTCGATCCGGAAATTGCTCCAGCCGTTCCAGCCGCCCGGCGCCGTCGCCAAGCTGGCGTAAATCGCCTTTTCGCGCCCGATCAGCACATGCGCCAGGAACCAGTAAGCCTCGCCCCAGGCCGCCAAGATCTCATCCGTGGCGACGTCGCCGAGCACGTCCTTGATCGCCCCAAGCAACGCCTCGGCCACATGAGGGTAGTGCTCGGGCAGGATGTTGAGCCCGACATGCTTCTGCGCGATGCGCTCGACGGCCGGCGCGAGCGCGCCAAGGTTGTCGATATTCTGAGCGTAACCGAGAATGGCGCTGGCGAGCGCCTTGGGCTGGGATCCTGTTTCGCCGTGGTGCGACTGGTTGAACAGGTCGCGGATCATCTCGTTCTGGAACATGCGCTCGTACATGCGCTGGGTGATGGCTAGGCCATGCTCCTGGAGTGCAGGCACGGTCACCTTCACGAGATGGATGGTCATGTCGCTCAATGAATTAGTCATAAGAGAATCCTTGAGGCTGTATCGAGCAAGGCCGAGACGAGCTGCTCAGGCTACATGGACAGGCCTTCAGGGCTGCAATCGGGCCTCAGTCTTGAGGTGCGGACACGTATAACGATGAGGGAAGGTGTGTACGCCAAGATGCTTGGATCGTCCCCTAAGGGACTTTCCTGAGCACCTTATGACGCAGACGGGACGGTGGACGTGCTGCTGTTGGGTGTACTGTAGAATCCGGGACTTGATTTGACGGACAGTGTCAGAGCGAGTTGCACTGCTGGCAGTCTGAATGATGGCTTGGTGCTCCGGCAGGCCGTCAAGCCCTGCGGCGCACCGCGAAGCGGCTGGGGGCCTTGACCGCCCGCCTCGCCCAAGCTGAGTGC
This sequence comes from Microvirga calopogonii, assembly GCF_003347665.1. GTDB lineage: Bacteria > Pseudomonadota > Alphaproteobacteria > Rhizobiales > Beijerinckiaceae > Microvirga > Microvirga calopogonii. The sequence continues at coordinate 3,473 of NZ_QDGA01000158.1, read as the reverse complement.
GGGTATGCCAGAATGGCTGGGTCTGAACTCGGCTACCGCGTGCAGAACGTGATTTGGTCCGGCACTGTCCGACAGATCAAATCCTGACTTTCACAGGTGTACAGTGCTGGGAAGTGCTTCGATCCCCTGACGGGAACGTATGTTGCAGGAGCAATAGACTCATCAGGTTTTGACATTGCCCCGGCCACAAGGAGCTCTACCTCCGGCATCATCCAGCGGAATGTCGGCTCGGGGGTCATCCTCTGCCGATTCCTTGACCTCTAGGAACGTCCGATGTTCCTGGTGAGAGCAGACTCAGGATCTACTTCCAAGAGGTGCCATAAGACGACCCTCGTGCCGACAGCTTGGATCGCAGCCGGACCAGACATAGGACCCACGCGCAAAGTCCCAGCTTCCGGCATGAGGCACGCCAGCCGCACCGATCAGCCGGCTCCTGCTACTGCAACACCCCCTTGACCGGGAGATCCATGATGCACTTGAGCCCGCCAGGCTGGAACGTCAGCGTCGCTGCTCCCCTGAGCTGATAGGGCAAGGTCTGCGTCAGCAGCTCGGTCCCGAAGCCGCTGCGCCGGGGAGCCAGTGAGACGATGGGCACCCCCGTCTCCGTCCACTCGATCCTCAGCCGCTGATCGTCATCATTATCCTTCAAGCACCACGTCACCGTCACGTGCCCGTTCGGGCTCGCCAGCGCCCCGTACTTGACCGCGTTGGTCGCCAGCTCATGGATCGCCAGCCCTACGGTTTCGGCCGCCTTGGGCTGGAGGCGAACGGCGGGTCCCGACAGGCGGAACTGCTTGCCCTCCCGGGCGGCACAGGTGAGCAACTCCTCGGCCACCAGAGACGCGAGATCAATCCCGGCGCTGGGATCGCGCGTCACAGCCGCCTGCACCCGCGCAAAGGCGTCGATGCGCCCCTCCAGGTGCATGGCGTAGTCCGCCACCGTCTCGCTGGTCTCCGCCGTCTGGCCCGCAATCGAGCGGATCACCGCGAGCGTGTTCCTCACCCGGTGCTGCAACTCGGCCAGCAGCAGCCGGGCTTGGGTCTCGCTCTCGCGCAGGGCCGCTTCCGTTTGCGCCCGCTCGATCAGATCGGCCGCCTGCCGGGTCAGCACGTCGAAGCGGCTGAAGTCATCTGCGCTTGGCGTGTACGGCGCGCGCCAGTGGGTCGACACCATGCCGAGCGCGCGCCCGGTGCGGGACCGCAGCGGCGTCGACTGGACCGCCCGCAGGTTGGACAGGCGGTAGGCCGCAAGGTCCTCGGTGCCCGCCATGAACGCGCAGGCCTCGGTGTCACTCACAAGGATCCGTCGGCCCGTCTTCAGCGCCTCGCCGCAGGTGCTCGCGGAGTTGCAGTCGACGCGGTCCCAGAACGCCGCCGCATCCGGGTGAAAGCCACGCCAGGCCAGCAGCTTCAGGATCTTCACGTCGGGATCAAGAATCTGCATGCTCGCGCCCTGTGAGCGCATGATCGCCATCATCGCGTCGAGAAGCTGCTCATAGAGGGCTTGCGGGTGCTGTTCCACGAGCAGCTCCGAGCTGAACCGCTGGAGCTGGCGGGCACCCTCGAGCTCGTGCGCCAGCCGGGCTTCACTCGCCCGCAAGGCCGCCTCCGCCCGCACCTGGGCGATGGCCTCCGCCGCCAGACGGGCATAGACATCGGTGAGCTTGGTATCGAGGTCGGACAGGTGGTGGGGCTGGCGGAAATAGGTCGAGAGCATGCCGAGCATCTCGCCGGAGGGTGTGACCAGCGGGGTCGACTGCACCGCCCGGTAGCCGGCCTCACGCGCCACCGCCAGGCTTGGGGCATAGGCGGGATCCTGCTCCACGTCCTCGATCGTGACCCGCTCCCGGCGGGCCAGCGCCATGCCACAGGTCGAGGCCTCCACGGCACCGACCTTGGCAAAGTGGTCGAGGAACGGCTGCTGGAAGCCGCGCTGGGCGGCGATACGCAGTGTCCGGGTCTTTTCATCGTAGAGCTGGATGGTGCCGAAGTCGGCGCCGTGCAGCTCGATGGTGGCGTCCAGGATCGCGTCGAGCACCGCCGGGAGACCGGCCCCGTCGACGACTTGCCGGCTCACCTCGTGCAGCCGCGTCATCGCCTTCAATTCGGCCGCGAGCGCCTGCTCCGCCTGCTTGCGGGCGGTGATGTCGAGCACGAACTCGAAGATCGTGCCATCCGGCAGCAGCTTGCCGGCGAACAGTGCGCACCACCGCGAGCCATCCTGGCGGAAGTACTCCTTCTCGTAGGGCGGGATCTGCCCGGTGGCCCTCAGCTCCGCGAAGGCGCGCTCGGAGACGTCCCGCCATTCCGGCGGGGTGAGCGCCTGCCAGGTGAGACGGCCCGCCTCCAGATCCGCACGGCTGTAGCCGCCCATGGCCAGGAAGGCATCGTTGGCCTCGATGATCCTGCCGTCCGGATCGAGATAGATCGCTCCGACCGTCTCGATCTCCAGCGCCGCCCGCAGGCGCGCCTCGCTTGTCTGGACGCTTGCATGGGCTTCCGAGAGGGCGCGGGTGCGGTCCGCCACCCGCCGCTCCAGGTCCGTGCGGCCGGCTTCCGCTTTGTCCAGGGCATCGGTCGTCTGGTAGGCGGCTGCGGCGGTGTGGGCGAGGCTTTGCAGCAGGCGGGCATCCTCGGCATCGAACTGCCCCTCGGGCGTATGCTTCATCGCCCAGAGCGCACCGACTGGCTCGCCGTACGCATGCCAGGGCGCCAGCAGGATCTCGTAGACAGGCGGTCCGATGCCCCTCATGCCGGGAAAGAGCCGCTCGCCCTCGCGGAACAGGAGCACGCTGTCGCGGGCGATCACCGCCTCACTTGGGCAAGTTTCCTGTGGCACGGTCCGGCCGGCCTGAGCCGCCAGCCCGCCCCCGGCCGCGTGCCAGCGGAAGACCCCTTCCTCCCCGGGTTCGAGCAGGCTGATGCCGGCGGAGTCGGCATGGCACAGCGCCACCGCCAGCTCGGCGCATTTCTGGAGCACGTCACACGGGTTGGCGGTCATCTCCTGGGCCAGGGCGGCGAGGGCCCGGTTCTCGGCCTCATAGTCCGGCGCATGGGATGAGCGCCGGGCCAACTCCTCCGTGATTAGACTGTCGTCAAGTCCGGCCGGTGTCCTGTTTCGGCCGTCAGCCGTGGTCATACTGACCTCCTGTAAGGCCCCCATGTTGGTCGCAGGACCTGACGCCTTCAGCCTCCTGCCGCAGATCGGCGAATGGGGCTAGGGTCAGAGGGCGCACCTCAGTCTCATTGGCATCGCGATGGCGCCCCTCGCGGTCGAGATGCAGGTCGTTGGGATTGAACAGGGCCGCCCGCATCAGCTCGTCCAGATCCGGTTTGCGGATCAGCGAATGCACCACTGCCTAGCGCCGCCGGAACGTGCCATGAACATTAGCGCATCGCGATCCGGAGCTGTATAACCTGGATTATACTGGCGCGACTGCCATTGGCTTATTCTTGCCCGAAGCTCCCTGACG
>NZ_QDGA01000157.1 GCF_003347665.1 Microvirga calopogonii | reverse complement strand
GGTGTCGAACTTACCCGAGGGATCGCGGCCCTCGTGCCAGCCGAAGCTCATGTAGTGCTCGAGCGGGTTGACCCCGGCAGCGGCCACATCGCTGTAGGTGGACAGATAGGCTGAGGTGTCAAAGAAGGCATTCGGATCCCGCCCCTCCTTCCAGCCAAAGGTGTTGTAGTGGGTCAGCGGATCGATCCCGGCCGCGCCCACATCCGGGTTGGCCAACAGATAGTACTCGGCGTCAAAGGCGCCCTTGACATTCAGGCCGACCGCCTCGTAGGCCTGACGGCCCTCAGAGCGGCCGAAGGCAAGATAATGCTCGAGCGGGTCGATGCCGGCCGCCTTCACGTCGGGATTGTGCTGAAGGTAGAGCGTGGTGTCGAAGTTGATCGAGGCGTCCCGCCCCTCCTTCCAGCCGTTCTGGTGGTAGTGCTCGAGCGGGTTGATGTGGGCGGCGTTCACATCGGCATTGGCCGAGAGATAGCCGTTGGTGGAGAAAAAGGCGTCGGGATCGCGCCCCTCGTGCCAGCCGAAGGCGGCATAGTGCACGTCCGGATCAACCCCGGCCGCCAACACGTCCGGATTGTGCGCAAAGTAGAAAACATCATCCACAAGGACGTCTGTGTCGGCGATGTTAAACCCGGTCGAGCCTCCTTGAGCATACTTGATTAGACTGTCACGGAGTTGGAATGCGGCCGCAACCTCGTTGGGTTCCGGGGCAATGCCGCCCTTCTGGAGATTGTCCAAGGCATCGTGGGCGATCAGCGACTCCTCGCCTGGCTGGAACAGTTCAGGGTGGCCATACTGGTTCTTGATCTGATCAATCAGAGCGAGCTCGGTCGCCCCCGCATAAAGGTGACCTTCAGCGGATAATTGGGCGTCAGACAGGTTCGCAATACCACGGATTAGTCCAAGGTCGGCTTGGGCTAAGACCAGAGGATCGGAGGAGGTACGGTATACCGCATCGTGGTCATGATACAGCGCATCCAATGCGTCGGCCGGTGGCGTTGTCAGCGGCGGGATCTCGCCCGGCTGTAGAACATGTCCATCGGAATAATTCGGCCCTCCATACTGGCCGTACGTTGGAATTGTTACGTTATATGTCGTTGGGACTGTTACAAGCCAGTTGATCGACATCTATTCCTCCAGTCGGCGCCTGAGACAACCCAGGAGACCGCCTAACGCCTCTCATCAATCGCTTGTTCCTTACACTTACCGGATCCATTTAGCGGTTAGCCCTGGCCTAGCCCAAGCAAACTACGAGAGTGCGGCTAAGTGCCTGTTCGTTTTAGAAGCCAAGACTTAGATGCTTGTTGCACTTAGATGATCACCTAAGCTCCCATCTAGGCGCTCCTAAAAGTTTTCAGTCGTGATATCTCGGCCTTGGTCATGTTGGGCCACGGATTGGAGAGTTTAATGTTGCGGAGCGTCAACGAAGCCTTTGAACAATTATATCGGCATAGCAGCAGATGAACGTTATAATATCTGATAATCTATTGGCCGATATGCCTGAGCTGCCGAGGTGCTGCGGCTGACACGGTTAATCACGCGCGTCGGGAGGTTGACCCTTGCTTCAGTCACAGTTACGGCTCTGTCGCAACAGAGGCATGGAGCGTCAGCAGCTTACGGCCCTGTAAGTGGTGCTGGAAGAGCTTCAGCATCGGCTTATTCGTTTCAATGTAACCAAATTGTCGGTTGCACCCTGCTTTGTGAGCTCATACTCGGATCACCATGAGATACGCACTGCTAGACACCATTGAAGGCCTCAAGCGCGGAGATCTGTGGGTCTCCCTGGGATGGCATGACGTTAAACAGCGTTATCGGCGCTCAACTCTGGGCCCCTTCTGGATCACGCTTGCCACTCTCATCATGGTAAGCGGAATGACGTTGGTTTATGCGGGCCTATTCCGGCAAGAGCTCAAGACCTTTCTGCCGCTGGTTGCCTCTGGCCTTGTCATATGGGGTTTTATCTCAGGCTGCATTAGTGAGGGAGTAAATGTCTTCATTTCAGCCAGTTCAACGATAAAGCAGCTGCCAGCACCTCTAACGGTTCATATCTTTCGGCTTGTTTGGACGCAATTTATCTATTTCCTACATAACACAGTAATTATTGTCCTGGTAATTGTGGTTACGGGAATCTCCGTAACTCCATCCACGCTCTTAGCTATACCTGCACTGCTCCTGCTCATCGTGAACATGACATGGATGTGCCTCCTTCTCGGGTCGCTAGGAGCGCGCTTCCGAGACGTGCCGTTGATCGTGCAGTCGTTTATGGCTGCGCTTTTCATGATAACGCCGGTCATGTGGCAACCAAGCTTTCTCCCACCCGAGCGGCAATGGGTAGCATTTCTAAATCCATTCACATATTTGGTTGAGATTGTCAGGGTCCCCCTCCTGGGGACCGCACCATCTCTATCGATGTGGCTTATTACGACAGCCATGGCGATTGGAGGCGGGGTATGCGCTGCAATACTGTACGGGCGCTCCCGGACACAGATTGCATTTTGGGTTTAGGCTCAAGTAAAGCCAAGGTAGGTCAACGGATATGCCTCTTGTCGAAGTACGTGATCTGGGAGTGCGTTACCCCGTACTGACTGCACCAGCACGGTCCTTAAAGAATAAAGTCCTATCACGAACAACTGGCGGTCGGATTGCAGGTAACAGCGCTGGTTTGGTCGAAGTCCAAGCCTTATCACGGGTGAGCTTTACCTTCCGACCGGGCGACCGGGTCGCACTCATAGGCCACAATGGAAGTGGAAAGAGCACCCTACTCCGCGTCTTGGCGGGGATCTATCACCCAACCTCAGGCGAAGTTCGATTGGAAGGACGGGTTGCAGCATTGTTCGATGCCGCCTTTGGCATGGACGTTGATTCGACCGGTTACGAGAACATCGTACTACGTGCCAAGTATCTTGGCATCCCTCGCTCAGAAATTCAGGGCCAAGTCGACGAAATCGTGGAATTTTCAGAGTTAGGTGCCTTTATGGCGATGCCGATCAGGACCTACTCTGCGGGAATGGCCGCTCGCCTTGCTTTCGCGATCTCAACGTCTGTCAAAGCCGACATTCTCCTGATTGATGAGGGCGTAAGCGCCGGCGATGCAGGTTTTATGGCCAAAGCAGACAAGCGCCTCCGTGGCGTTATCGATCGATCTCCGATTGTTGTATTTGCATCGCATGACCGTAACGCAATGATAAACCTCTGTACACGGGGACTAGTTCTGCAGGGTGGACAGGTCCTGTTCGATGGTACGGTAAATGATGCCTATTCGCATTATGACAAACTTGTTGGTGCCGCAATCACAGAAGCCGTACCGGCCAGCGGAGACCTCGTCGCTTAAAGCTTCAGGAAAAAGTCTGCGATCTGCAAAATGATCTAGCCGCACACGAATGCAGAGATCGAATCCTTGGGAGCCCACCGCGGCTCATTTATGAAGCCGCGTGGCTCATTTTGAGTGGGAACTTAACGTCATCTTGTCGAGCACATCTCCGAAAATGACAGCGCCATTCCGTCATATCCTCCGGCGTGCCCCATGGGTTTCGACCACTATCAGACGTGCTGCAAAGCTCATCTGGTGGACTGTGACGCTGCAGCTTCCACGACGCCTTCGCTACCGGTCCCAGGTCCTTCGCGGGATGTTGCCACCCCATGATTCAATTCCGGGAGCTGATCCATACCAGCAGTGGATCGAACAGTTTGACTACTCTTCAACCCATAATGGTCAATACCAGACCGAGATCGAGCAGCTTACATGGAAGCCCCTAATATCTGTGCTCATGCCGGTTTATGAGACGCCAGCCGCTTATCTTGACGAAGCCATCCATTCTGTTAGGGAACAAATTTATCCCCACTGGGAACTTTGCATTGCGGATGATGCCTCAGGCAGCCAACACGTTCGCGAAATCATTGAGAGGCACCGCAGCCAAGACAACCGCATCAAAGTTGTCCATCGTGAGACAAACGGGCACATCTCCGAAGCAACAAACTCTGCCTTCGAACTCGCGACTGGAGAGTTCGTTGCACTGCTTGACCACGACGATATCCTGAGGCCGCACGCTCTCGCAGAAGTCGCGATCGCGTTGAATACATGCCCTAATGCTCAGTTGATATACAGCGATGAGGATAAGATCGACGCTAATCGGCGGTTTGATCCATATTTCAAGCCGGATTGGTCGCCTGATCTGTTCCTGTCGCAAAATTACTTGAACCATTTAACCGTACATCGCGCGGACAATGTCTGCCGTGTCGGAGGCTGGCGAAGGGGCTTTGAGGGAAGTCAGGACTATGACCTCAACTTGAGGATCATTGAAGAGCTCGAACCAACATCAATTCTTCATATCCCGAAGATCCTATATCATTGGCGCGCAGTGCCAGGATCAACGGCGAAAGCCGGCTCAGAAAAAGACTACGCTTTTGTGGCCGGAAAGCAGGCTCTCGAGGAGCACGTTGCACGGACCCAGAGCGGATATGTAGAACAGGTTGAGGGGCTCCCATTTTACCGCATCATTCGTCCTGTTCCGGAGCCGCAGCCGCTTGTGTCTCTCATTATCCCAACAAAGGATCAAGTGCATATACTCCGCCAAGGCATCGAGTCGATCTTAAACAAAACAACATATTCAAGCTTCGAGATCTTGGTCGTTGACAACAACTCAAGCGAGCCAACCACGCTGGAATACTTCCAGCAGCTTAAGCAGGATAGCCGCGTCCACGTTCTCTCCTATCCTCACCCCTTCAACTACTCCGCTATTAACAATTTCGCCGTTCAGAAGGCCAAGGGGACCATCGTTGGCCTCATCAATAATGACATCGAGGTCATCACACCCGAATGGCTCCGTGAAATGGTCAGCCACGTGAGCCGGCCAGAGGTCGGCTGTGTGGGGGCCAAGCTTTACTATCCTGACGACACGGTTCAGCACGCTGGTGTTATCCTAGGCGTCGGTGGCGTGGCAGGGCATTCGCACAAGTATTTTCCACGTACCCATCTCGGCTATTTCGGGCGCCTTCGGCTTTGCCAGAACGTCTCTGCAGTTACCGCAGCATGTCTGCTGGTACGCCGCGAGGTCTATGAGGAAGTTGGAGGTTTTGACGAGACACGCCTCCGCATTGCCTTCAACGACGTGGACTTCTGTCTGAAGGTTCGACAAGCCGGCTACCTAAATGTCTTCACCCCGTTTGCCGAGTTGTACCATCATGAGTCCATCAGCCGGGGAACTGAAGATACGCCAGCCAAGGTCCGCCGATTTCAGAGCGAGATCGCGGCGATGGAAGAGCGCTGGACTACGGACCTGCTCAGGGATCCCTTCTATTCCCCTAATCTCACACTGGATCGAGAGGACTTCAGCATTCGCATCTGATTAGGGGCAACCAATGGAATAAAGTGCGAAGTTCGATCAAGTCATATGGCAAATTCTGATCCCGGTAATCATTGCCGAACTCTCGAACTAACACTATAGAATGTCCATTAAACATGGCCGGGCGTTTGCACAATATGCATCAAAATAACAGTCACACGAGCGCAGAAATAGACCCTCTCTATCGACTTTGCAGCGTCTGTGGTCACAGGGGCTTGACCCCTCTTCGCCGTCGCAGTGATGGCGTTATGGTACTAGAGTGTGAAGAATGCCGAATGGGGGTAGTCGAGCAGATCCCAGAAGATCTTATGTCCTTCTATAACGATAATTATTACGGAAGCGGGGACAGCGACAACCTAAAAAACACTCACGGCTATTCCAACTATGATTATACGGCAGAACATGGAGTCAGCTGGGCAGCAGCTCTGATCCGGCTACTCTCCTCACAGGGCGCGGTACTTGACATAGGGTGCGCGAACGGACACTTACTAAAAAAATTGGGTCACAACTACGAAATCTTCGGCATCGAAGCAAGTGAGACGATGTGCGAGGTCGCCGAGGCAGAAGGAATAAAAGTCCTCGGGCGCGACCTACTAGACCCGGAACTCACCCTCGCGTACGCGGGCAAATTCGATGTAGTTTCGTCCATTGCGGTTTTCGAGCATCTTCGAGATATACGCGCTGGGTTCTCATCTGCGCTTCACTTGCTTCGGGATGACGGTGTTCTCCTCTTTGAGGTTCCGCTCATCTCCAGCAAACATGATAACACCGTTTGGTTCACCTCATCTCTGGAGCACATCTGGTACCCGTCAGAACCAGCTCTTCGCCATCTCGTGGAGCGAGAGCTTGGATACCAACTTATAGGGTGCGAAGTTTATATTAATGGTTACGGCTCAACCTACATAGGCCTGGTTGTTCGAGATCGAGCCCGAGCAGACGCAGTTCGATCAATCGCTGCACGTACGTTGACTCGCGAGCAGGATGCTATCCTCGCGGAGGAGCAAATTGCTCGCATGCAAATTGGCATGATTCACGGCGCCGTATCGACCCATGCGGATATCGAAGCGCTGGTAGCAATGCCGCCGGCATCTATTAACCCAATGATGCTTCGACGAATTGCCGATCTATGGCAATTTGAGCATTCGCAACGATACTTAGCGGAGCAGCAAAGACAGTCGTTAAGCGCTGCGCTTGATCAGGCACAAGCACAGCTGCAATGTGTCGAGGGCAAGCTAGTAGCTCTTTCCAGCGACTCTGCACGCAACGAGATTGAACTCACCCGCGAGATTATCTCTGTTAAGGAGGAGCTCAGAGTAGTACGGGCTCAGCTAAAGGGTTGCGCAGCAAACCCAGATGCAGATCCTTCCGTGACTGCTAACGCCCCTGCTCTGGGGGCAGAACTTAAGGTGATGGAAGTTACAGGTCTTAGGCCACATCCTTTTGAGGCCCCGGGTAATCCATGGCCAACTGATCGACCCCTTGTAAGCGTAGTAATTCCTTCCTTTAACTATGGGGGCTTTGTCGAAGACGCGATTAGGTCTGTTTTGGACCAAACCTTTCGTAATCTGGAGGTCATCGTCGTCGAGGGAGGCTCATCTGAAGGTGAGTCTCGTTTACGCGTAGCAGAGTTGGACCGCACACGTGTTCGAGTGCTGATGCAAGGACCAGGGCATCGCGCGGGGGCGAACCGAAATTTTGGCATAAGCCAAGCCCGCGGCAAGTACGTATGCTGTCTTGATGCTGATGACAAATTGCGGCCAACTTACCTTGAGAAAGCTGTCTTTTTATTGGAGCGGCATGGCTTTGATGTGGTTTCAGCTGCACTTCAAATGTTTGGCAGGGAAGACACGATCGTTCACGCGACTGAACGACCAGATTTAGAAGCACTCCTCCAGGCTAACCACGTACCGACCTGCGCCGTATTTCGACGGGACCTTTGGGAGAGGGCCGGCGGATTTCGGGATACTGACCGCGCCGTCACCGGTTATGTTTACGAGGATTGGAATTTTTGGGTGCGGCTAGCTGCACTTGGCGCCCGAATTATCAATTTAAGCTTAGATCCGATGCTGTTGTACCGCGTGCACGGTATCAGCCTGAGTCGGCGTTCAGACGTTGTTCCTATGGATCGGCAACGTGAACTCATCCGAATAATGAACGCCGATCTCATCACATTAGACGCCTTAGAAAAGTCGCGCCGCCTCGCAGAAGCAAGACTCGCGACTCCAATAGGGAATCTACCTACGATCACCCTGGATCCTGTCGCGGAAACCATTAACGCTAAGCACCGTCCAACCATTTTGCTCGCGATGCCATTTCTGATCCTTGGGGGAGCCGAAAGACTCCTGAGTTCCATCGTTGGACACCTTACAGCGAGTGGGTGGCGCGTGATTGTGGTAACGTCAATTGATCCTGGACCGGATCACGGTAATACGACTCCTTGGTTCGAGGAGCATTCCCCCGAGATTTTCCACCTCCCCAATTTTCTTCCACGGGAATTCTGGGACGACTTCGTACGTCATCTTATAATTTCTCGCGAGGTTGACATTCTCTGGGTCGTTGGCAGCGCATTTGCGTATGATAACCTAAGATCCTTGCGCACAGAGTTTCCTAATTTAAGAGTGGTCGATCTTCTTTTCAACACAAAGGGGCATACGGAAAATAACCGGCGCCGGCGGCATCAGATCGACTTGATTTTCGTTGAGAATGCGGAGGTCCGTGGCTGGCTCCTCGATCATGGCGAAACGAGTGAGAGGGTTCGCCTCATTGAAAGTGGTGTAGATCTTGACCGACTACATCCTAACCTCCGGTCGGACGCTATTCGAGCAGAGATCCTGGACGGATCCGATGACATCATTGTCTGCTTCTCGGGAAGGTGGTCTGAAGAGAAGGACCCACTCACATTCATTGAGATCGCGCGCCGCGCTGATCAGAATTGGCCCGTCCGCTTCGTTATGACCGGAGCCGGACATCTGGAACGAGAGATAAAAAGGGCTATTCAGGGCGCCGATTTTCCATCTGGCCGCTTCCAACTGCTTGGGGCAGTTCCGGATCTTGCCACCGTGCTAGCTTCCGTTGACTTGCTTGTTGTACCTTCCCGACTTGACGGTAGACCAGTGGTCGTGCTTGAGGCTCTAGCTGTCGGTACGCCTGTTTTGGCCTCGCGAGTTGGTGGCCTTCCGGACCTCATTAAACATGGGGAAACAGGATGGCTTTGTGAACCTGGCGACGTCGATGCATTCCTCGAATGCCTCCGCGCGGCAGTAGAGAGCCGCGACAAACTCGCACGCAAGCGCGCTGCCGCACGTTCTAAAGCAGAGGCCTATCTCGACGTGCGTCGCATGTTTGGGGCTTACGAGTCGGCATTATCAGAGGTTTTGTTGCGGAAGCAGCAATCGAGTCCCAATCTTCGAGCTGAGCTGGGGTAGACCTTACAAATTTATGCCCTGCTCGCGAATTTCTTAACATATCCCTCAAATTAATGAGTTGGGACTATGGCGGAATTAGCTGCCCTCCCCTTGATACTTCGAGTTATACGGATTCGTCAGCTTCGAGGCGGGTGGCGCTTCCGAACTGCGTCAAGCCGAGAGCGCAATACAGAGGCAGCATCCGATCCTGTTAAGATGCTCCTTGACTCTCGTTGGTATCTGGAGACCTATCCGGATGTAGCCGAAAGCGGCGTCAATCCCCTGCATCATTAT
>NZ_QDGA01000156.1 GCF_003347665.1 Microvirga calopogonii | reverse complement strand
AGTGGAGTAAGAAGCGCGAATGCGCTTCTCCTCCCCGAACCGTACATGCACCTTTCAGCGCATACGGCTCTCTATTCAAGCTTGGCCCATGGCCATAGCAACATCCTGATAGTGCGATGTGACGGTGCTGCGGGCTTCGCTCCGGAAGATGTATGGGTTTTCCTCCGGATTGCGCCACCGGAACCGCGCCTTGGGGCTTGAGACAAGCCTGTGGAGCGCTTTGCCGATGGCCTCGCCACGCTCAGTCCGACCGTAAACAAGCCAGGTTTTTGCCTTGCCCGATTCCGGGGCCTTGTACCACTTGCGCATCAGAGGCTTGATGCGGGATCGGTATTTGTGCCCCAGCCAATGCGCCAGCTTCCAGAACACGACATGGTCGATGTGCCGGAACACGGACGCAGTGAAGTCGGTGAACTTGTAGAACGCTGCCCAGCCGGCCAGTTGCCGGTTGAGGCTGGCGATCATCTCGACCGTGCTGACACTATGATGGCCGGAGAGGACCTCAGTCAGTCTGCGAACAAACCCCTTGGCCTTCTCCTTGGGTATCGTCGTGACGACAGACATACGTCCGTGCGCCCCCCGCTTGCGAATGATCCGATGCCCCAGAAAGACGAAGCCGTCATTGACGTGGGTGATATGGGTTTTGCCCATATTCAGCGTCAGCTTCAGGTCACCTTCCAGAAAGGCACGGCATTCCTCACGGATCTCTTCTGCCTGAGCCTTGGTTCCTTTTACGATCACGACAAAGTCGTCAGCGTATCGACAGTAGGCGATGGCCGGCTTCCATTGTCGGTTCTCACGAACCGTAATGGGACGGCCTTGCTTGATGCCGAAGTTCCAGGCCCATCGATCCTTACGCGCCTTGTCACTGAGGTATTTCGCCTCGAGCCACGCATCAAACTCATGGAGCATGATGTTGGACAGGAGCGGTGACAGAACGCCACCTTGCGGAACGCCTTCGCTGGAGGCCACGAACAGGCCACGATCAATGTGACCCGCCTTCAGGAACTGACAGAGAAGATCGACAAATCGCCTGTCCTGCACCCGCCGCCGCACACATCGGAGAAGCAGCCGGTGATGGACCGTATCGAAGTAGCTTGCCAGATCACCCTCGATGATCCAGCGGCCCCTGGTCGTATCGGTTCCATCCTGAAGCTGTATCTTCACGGTACGGACAGCATGATGCACGCTCCGCTCAGGCCGGAAGCCATAGGAGAGCCGATGGAAATCGCTTTCCCAGATCGGCTCCATGACCATCAGCATGGCGCGCTGGACAATGCGGTCTGTTAGGGTCGGGATACCCAATGGTCGCAGTTTGCCGTTCGCTTTCGGGATGTAGATTCGCTTGACCGGCTGAGGGCAGTAGCTGCCCGTCAGCAGGCTCATCCGCAGATCGGCCAGATGCTGATCCAGTCCGGCCTGCAGCTGTTGCTTATCCTTTCCGTCAAGGCCCGGAGTTCGAGCGCCGCTCGACGCCAGAACGATCCGGGCGGCTTCGGCAAGCCACTCCCGATCGGCAATGAGCCGAAGAAGGCGATCGAACCGTCGGTTCGGATCATCTTTGGCCCATGTTGCGAGCTTGTGCTGCATTTCGCTGATTATCAAAGGTCTTCACCTCGTTGGGTCAGGTAGTTTGCACTTCAAGCAGTTTGAACTGTTCCCCTTCGCCATGTGACAGGCTTTCCCTGTCGCGGACTACTACGGGAACTCCGCCAGCATGATGGACATCAGGGTCAACTCCCTTGGCATTCCACCATGCCTTCCCTCGTTCATATGCTGGACATCTTGCGTATTGGTGAGGCTGCCGGTCGCAGTCTTTGTCCTTGCATTCTGCAAGTCGATGCCGATGCCATGGTCTGGCTGTGTTCTCCCCATGGCCCTTCGCGAGCGTCCTACATCTCTGCTCACGTTCGGATGCACGCCGTCCTTCGTGTCCGGCGACATCATCAGCATTCCGCCTGTTAAGCCGTGTAGGCGGAGGCGACATTCCAGCCCTCAGATGCGGGTGAACCGGTTCGTGTTCCTCAACCTTCCAATACTTCAGCCTCGGGAATCATCTCGGCGTAACGGCTTCGCCTCAATCCCCTTTACCTGCGGGCTCCGTCACCCTGCCAGTTGACGGCAGGTCACCGCCGCTTGGGCTCATGCCCCCTCACAGCAGGGGGCAAGGCATTCTCCTTTTCTCCTTTCTCCTTGCATTCCAGACATATGCACCCCGGACCATCCGGGACGAGGCGCACTGTAGGTGATGTCCATGGCCCAGACTTGGTTGGGCCCCGTCACCGACAGCTTGCGCAGGAGATAGGGATAGACCGTGTGCCCTGGTGCCGGCTTGGAGGTGTTTGGCTTGCGATAGAGTGCCTCAATGCCCATCCGCTTCATCAACGTGGAAACATGCAGGCGTCCGACTGTGAAGCCCTCCGCCAGCAGCAGGTCGCGCAGCATCCGGCTGCCCGCAAAGGGATACTCCAGGTGCAACTCGTCCATCCGCCGCATGAGGGCCAGATCGGCCGCCGAGGCAGGCTGCGGTCGATAATAGAGGCAGCCCCGGCTGATCCCGAGCGCCGCAGCCTGCCGACTAAGCGGCAGGGCATGCGCGCGGTCGATCATCGCTTTGCGCTCGGCCACACTCCGGCTTTGCCGAGCGCGCTTTCCAAAAAATCGTTGGCCAGGGTCAGCTCGCCGATCTTGGCGTGCAAGGTTTTCACATCCAGCGGCGGCGTGCCCGTTCCGGCCTTGGGCTCGGGCCCGAACACGCCGGCGGCTCCCTCGAGCAACTGCGCCTTCCATTGGGTGATCTGGTTGGGATGGACATCAAACTCTAATGTTCGTTGTCAATGAGCTTGGACGTGGGAGTGCGATCCCAGGACGGGAGCCGGACGTGGCAGGATGGAGTAACTGCGCAGGGCCGGAGACAGAGCCGTCAAGACGACGGTTGAGCAGACTCTGATGCGCGGGTTGGCTACCGCATTTCCGTGTGTTCGTCCGGGGCTGCCTCGATCTGCTGGCGGGCGTCAATGATATCCCATCGGCCACACAATTCGTACGAGGATTCCCCACCGAGGCCCTGCCTCCGGTGCTGCGCAATCACAGATGTCAGTCAAACGTGATCCGGTTCTTTGTGAGATATTGTCCTTGTGCGCCTTCAGGTGGCCGAACGGGGTTGGATCTCGCGGCCGATCGCCCACAGGAACGCCGCCATCTCCCGCGCGATAGCGGTGACTACCACGGTCTGGCGCTTGCCGGCCGCCATCAGGCGGCGATAGCGCGCGCACAGCCGCACCTGCGCCTTCCAGGCAATCGCCCGCACGATTTGAGGCAAGCCCTCCTGGCGTTCCTGCAGCACGCGGCTCATCCGGGCCGGAAAGCGATAGGTCCAGGCGCCCTCGATCAGCACGCGACGGACCCTTGTATTGCCAGCCTTGGTGATGCTGCCCCGCCGGACCCGCTCGCCTGTGGAGCTTTCGCACGGCACCAGACCGAGATAGGCCATCAGCTGCCGCGGGCTCTCGAAGCGGCGCACATCGCCAATCTCGGCCACAAAGGTCACCGCCGTCAGCAGCGCTACCCCGCGCAGGGCCTGATAAGCCTCCACCACCGGAGCCATCGACCAGGTCGAGACCACCTCAGCGACTTGCTGGGTCAATCGTTCCAAACGGGCCTCGGCATCCGCAATCGCCTGCCGGTATTCGCCCAAGACCAAGTACTGAGCCGGATGCTCGAAGACGAGTTCGGCCAGCCAGCGGGCATGCGCCCGGGTCCAGGGCTTGCGGCCGGAGAAGATCCGCCCATGGCGCAACAGAAACGATTGCAGGTACTGGCGCTTCTCGCGCAGATCTTCCATCGCGGCTTCGCGCGCCCGCACCAGCTCGCGCACGGCCTCGTGCTCCGGGTCCGGCACCCAGATGGCTGTCAGCTCGCCGGCCCGGTGCAGCCGGGCCAGGGTGAGGGCATCGCGGCGGTTGGTCTTGACGCGCTCGCCCGGGCGCTTGGGAATCAGTGACGGTGCAATGACGGCGCAGTCATAGCCGAGGGCTGCGATCTGGCGCTGCAGGCCATAGCCGGTCGGACCGGCCTCATAACAGAACAGCAGCTCCCCGTGCCGGCTCGCCAGCTTATGGACCAGTCGCCGTACGGCCTCAGGTGTGTTGTCGATCTCGCCGAGGAAGCGCACTTCGCCCTGGCGGCCGTCTTCGGCCACGGCGACGGAGATCTTCAGTTTCGAGGTATCCAGACCGACAAACACCTTGCTCTTCTGCTGCATGGCTCGTCCCCTGTGCGGGAGGCTCGACGCCGACCCATCCGGCGCTACCCTCGCTCATCGCATAGTGTGGACGAGCCACCTGCGCCGGCAACGAACATACGGTCTGCTGGGCCAGCTCGGCCAGGGTCTTCTCACCCTTCACGGCGGCAAGGGCCACCTTCGCTTTGAAAGCCGGAGAGTGGTTCCGGCGGGGTCGCTTGCTCATGGTCTCTCCTGTCTGGCAGCCATTTTGGCTACAGTCAGGCAGAAACTCCACTTATCCCGCTGTTCAAATTTCCCGAGCCAGCTCTTCTTTCCATGAAATTTTCCTATGTCGCCCTTGAACTAATGACACCACGGTCGCTCTACATCGTCTTCTTCAATTTCAGCATTACTAGCTTCCGAGGCGCGATACTGTATGTCCGGCGCCGGTTTTCTAGCTGCAACAGCCCACTGAAGCTCAACGTTAGCGAGGTTCGCAACAGTCGCCAAGAATTCCGAGTGGTCAAGAAAGGTACCTCGGGTAACGTGTGGGGGCAAGATGAGAACAATGCGCTTTGTGTGACCTAAACTGTTGCCTTCTGGCACGGATCTTGCGCTTGATAGGTAAAAAACCGAAATCAGCTACTTTCACATGACGAGTGTTCAAATGCTGACATAAAATGGTAAGAGATTTGCGCGATTCCCGTTTACTCTGTGATTGCGCTCCTCGGAGGATGTCGCTCCTCCTAAAGTTGGGCTCTGGTAACGGACGCCCTCCCTTCCAACCCCAGTAGGAGAGTGCTGATGATAGGCAAGCGCGTAACCCACGCCCATTTAACAGCAGCCATGTACCAGCAGGGCAACGTCACAAAGGACGACGCCGCAGATCTGGTTGAGCAGGTATTCAAGACAATTTCCGCGGCGCTGGAGGACGGTGAGAGCGTGAAGCTCTCTTCATTCGGCATCGTTACTATGCACGACAAGGCTCAGCGCTTGCAGCACAATCCAAAGACTGCTGTGGAGGTGTCGATCGAGCCTCACTGGGTCATCCAATTTACTGCGTCGCCGGTTCTCACGTCGCGGCACAGTCGAGTGAGGCCCCGACTGTTAGTGTCAGACGCACAGGAGGCCGATCGGACGGCTGCCGCCCATGGTAAAGCCTCTTAGGCCGACGCTGACGTCGAGCATTTCAGCCAGCTTGCGCTATGGCGGGCTGACCGGTTTTGCACTGAGCGTTGTCCATCAGATCTATTCCTCTTTCTCGATGCAGATCCCGGAGAATGTCTACACGCATGTTGTTGGAGCATCACTGTTCGGAGCGATCAGTGGCGCTGTTCTGTTTTCGGCAATCGCATCACTGAGAAATCGGATCATGTTGCGCGGATAGGGACCAACCATGGGTGCAGCAAGACTCTTCAGCGCTAGCTTCCTCGGCCAGAGGGACCTCCAGCAATGCGCCGTGATCCGGCAGATGGTGCGGGATCTCAATCTTCCCATCGAGGTTGTCACGGTTCCGACGGTGCGCGAGTCCGACTGTTTGGCACTCATCAGGTGCAACAGCAACCTCGGCCCGACCGATCGTACGAGAGCGCTCTGCCTCGACCGCAGCCTGCTCGCCGCGGAAACTGCGTACGGGGAGGGCGAGTGCGTCAGCGACAGGCTGATCGCAGTTGCCCGATCGCAGATGACCGAGGTCGACCAGCTGCAGTATCTCGAGCTGCAGGATGCCAGGACCGTGTGCGCTATCCAGGGCTTGGCCGAGAAACCGACCGCTCTTTGCGTGGCCGCCTATGGCGGGCCTACGCGCCTGATCAACAATGTTCTCCTGATTCCGCCGCCGAAAGCTCTGGACGATCGCGAGCTCGAGTTGGACCCGCATGTGATCGGCCACCAGGCGAGGATGAGTGCGGAAGCGCCGCAACCGTCATGACACTCCACCCCATGCCCCATGCCCTGATTCATGACCTCAGCAGCCGGCTGACCGGTGCAGCAGCGGCGGAAACGCTCCAGGCCTGGTGTGAGGAGCATGGTCTGTCACAAGGGCCGATCACCGCAGAGGTTCGTCATCTCTGGTGACTACGGTGGTGTTCTCCTCGTCATGGCTCTATCCTGTCAGGAGTTAGAGCCTCCGCAAATCCCGCTGCAGTCCATTCACGAAGACTCTCGAGGAGTACTGCGCGATGGCAGCGCCCTTATGCACAATGTACCGGGCATAGAAAGTCAATAACTCTCAAACGCTGGCTTTAGGGAAGAGGCCCCATGATGTCTGCTCACCACGTGACTCCTGCCGCACCAGTAACACGGGACTACACCTACAATCTATTCAGAAACCGGCACCTCCCCAAAATCATCTGCGCTGTGCCTGAGCATTGTCCTGTACCTAGCTTCATTAACTCGAACGATTGGGCGTTTGATCAGGTGCTTCGCCCTGCCGACGCGACACCGCTGGGTTTCTGCAGCCGGGCGGCACAGGCAGGGGTGCGATTTACCAGTTACTATCTCTTCCAAACCACGGGCCTTACTCAGCGCGAGTGATTTCAGAAGCTGAGTGATGACGGTGTGGGAAGGGCGGCGTATTGAGACGGGTGACGAGTCTGCTAGAACCTCGTCGAGAGAGCGATGCGCCACGAACGACACTGCCAACGTTTTGCGCCTGTGTCAGCCAGATGCAGTTGACGACCCCTCGCAGGATATTCTCCGAGCCGGTGTTTTATCACTAAGTGGTGCATCCGGCAGGTAAAGGGGTATAATGGCGTCTCCCGCTGATCCAATCGCGGAGGCGCCCATGGCACCAGTCTGCTTACGGGACTTGACCGCTGAAGAACTCACGACCGTCAAGCGCCTGGCCCACTCACACACGGCTCCGGCCCAACGCGTGCAGCGTGCGCAAATCATCTGGCGCGCCAGTCATGGCGAGAGCGCTTCGGCGATTGCAGCCCGGGTGGACCTTGATGGCGAGACCGTGCGCAAGCGCATCCGCTGCTTCAATGCGGAGGGACTGGAAGCGCTCAAGGACCGATACCGCTCAGGCCGCCCGCCGACGTATTCGGCCGAACAGACTGCCACCGTGATCGCTACGGCGCTCACGAAGCCAGAGACCCTCGGGTTGCCGTTTGCCACCTGGACCCTGGATCGGCTGGCCGCCTATCTGCATGAGGCCAAGGGCATCGCGATGCAACGCAGCCGCATCGACGAGATCCTGCTCCACGAGGGCTTGCGCTGGCACAAGCACGAGACCTGGTTTGGCGAGCGGGTCGATCCGGCCTTCGCGGAAAAAAGGGGGCAATCGAAACGCTCTACACCACGCCACCCGCGGGCAGTTGTGTGATCTGTCTGGATGAGATGGGGCCGGTCAGCGCCAAGAGCTACGCGGGTCGTGCGCTGGTGTCCACAAAGACGCGACCGGCCGAGCGCGCGCGACAGGAGATCGACTACGGCCGTCGCGCCAAAGGCTACATCTTCGGAGCCTTTTGTCCTGCGACCGGCGAGGCGTTCACGCAGCCCTATCCAGGGCGCGGCGGCGCCCATTGGGTCGACTTCTTGGAGCGCGTTGAGACCTGGATCCCGAGTACGACCCAACGGGTGTATGCGATCCTGGACAACCTGAGCTCCCACCGCACCACGGACGTGCTGCTGTTCCTGCTCGCGCATCCGCGCTGGGAGATGGTGTTCCAGCCCAAATACGCGGCGTACCTCAACCTGATCGAGCCGTGGTGGAAGATCCTGCGCGCGATGGCGTTGGCCGGTCGGCGCTTCGAGACCTGGGACGAGATCGTCGAGGCGATCCACCGCTCTACAGTCTACTGGAATGCGCACCGCCATCCCTTCGTCTGGGGCGCGCGGCGCCGGCATCGACCACGTCGCTCACCCGGCATCGCCCTGCTGCCGAGGGCCGCCTGACTTCCCGGATGAACCACTTAGTCGGCCCTGAATAACCCACAACTGATTGAGACAGAAGGATTCTTCGTCGTCACGAAGCATTGTAGTCTTCGTCGTCACGAAGCATTGTAGAATGCCAGCATCTGGGAAGTGCCCCGCTCAAACCTGGTGTTTCGCCATGGAACCCAAGCCGACGCTGCCGAGCTCCGGTGATCTCTACCGCAGCCGTCTCGATCAGATCCTCGATCCCCGCCACGCGTTGTTCCGCCTGGCTGCTTTGATCGACTGGGACAGGTTCGATGAGGAGTTCGGCCGCTTCTATCGCCCCCTGGGGCGGCCCGCCAAACCCACGCGGCTGATGGTTGGGCTGTCGTATCTCCAGCACACCTTCAACCTGTCCGATGAAGCGGTGGTGCAGCGCTGGATCGAGAACCCGTATTACCAATGGTTCTGTGGCTGTGAGTACTTCCAGCATCAGCTGCCGTGCGATCCCAGTTCGCTGACGCGCTGGCGCAAGCGGCTCGGCCCCGACGGACTGGAGAAGCTGCTGTCCGCCACGATCCAGGCCGGGCTGGACAGCGGCGCGGTGCGGCCCTCGAGCCTGGAGCGGATCAGCGTCGACACCACCGTGCAGCCCAAAGCCATCACTTATCCCACCGACGCCAAGCTCTATCTCAAGGCGCTGCAGGCTCTGGTGCGGCAGGCCAAGCGGCATGGCCTCGAGCTGCGCCAGGCCCACACCCGTCTGGCCCAACGCGCGGCCGTGCAGGTCGGTCGCTATGCCCATGCCCGTCAGATGCGGCGCATGCGGCGCGAGTTGAAGCGGCTGAAGACCTATTTGGGCCGGGTCTATCGTGATGTCGCCAGGAAAGTCGCCGGGGATGAGGTTCTCTCACGCCGGTTTGCTCCTCTGCTCGGCCTCGTGGAGCGCCTGCTGGTGCA
>NZ_QDGA01000155.1 GCF_003347665.1 Microvirga calopogonii | reverse complement strand
TTATGCGATTCCCTATAGGTCGCTTGGTCATGTCACTGACGTGATCGACCTACCCCTTTGAGGGCTTGGCGCCGGTCCCTGACAGTCGTACCATCAGGTGTCAACGACGCGGATGACGGCCCATGCACCTGCAGCGCATCGTCCTCCCGAGCGGCCACATCATCTGGACCGCCTATGACGGCGATGCCATCGTCACCGAGATCCGTGAGTTCGTCATCTCCCTGGAGGCGCGCCATCACGCGCCGAGTACCGTTGCCCACTATGCCCGGCATGTGGTCCGGCTCGGCAACTATCTTGCCACCATAGGCAAGAGCTTCCGGGAGATCGCACCCTTGGACCTCGACCGCTTCATTCCCGCGGTGATCCGCCATGGCTCGATCCTGGATCTGAAGACCGCCCTCAACATCATCCCGCTGCGCCCGGAACCCGTGGACGTTTCCGCCAGCCTGCACAACCAGATCCTGTTTGCGATCAAGGCCTTCTACACCTTTCTGGACCTGCGCCACGCCGCACTGATCTTTGATGCCGGCGAGCGGCCCCGGACGCATCATCCCGACGCCTACAAGCCTTTCCTGGCCCATATCATGCAGCGGAAGGCGCGGCGCTACACCGAAAGCCGGTCGGACCACAAGGCCAAGGCGGCCTCCGCCAAGCGGGCCGTCGACCACCGGCTGACGCCGGAGCAGGTCCTGAGGATCATCGAGGCGGCCAGCCTCATGCGCGACGCCTTCCTGGTGGTCCTCCTGTACACGACCGGCATCCGGATCGGCGAGGCGCGGGGCCTGCTGCACGAGGACTTCCGGTTGGAGGAGAACGTCATCTGGGTCACGCAGCGCCTTCACGAGAACAAAGCGCGCGTCAAATACGCCAAGGCGCGGCCGATCCCGGTGCTCGACTTCGTGATGACGATGTACGAGGACTATATCGCCAGCGACGAATACCTTCCGGCCTTCGAGACCGGCACGAACTATGTGTTCTGCAACATCGCCAAGGCGCAAATCGGCCGCGGACTGACCGAGAGCAACGTCTACGACATTCAAAAGCGTCTGGTCCGGAACGCTGGCATTGCGTTCACCTGGCACATGTTCCGCCATACCCATGCCAGCGAGGCGATCGCTCAAGGCTATAGCCTGCTCGATGTCGCCGACCGCCTCGGGCATGCCAGCCCGCAGACGACCAATGCCATTTACAAGCACCTGTTCAATGCCGAGTACAAGAAGCTGCAGCTCAAGAACCACACGGAGGTCGAAGAGCGCCTGAATGACTTGCGGCGTATCGGCCTGACGGAGGAGAAGCTCAAATGGCTCTGAAGCTCACCCGAAGCTGCGACCCGGACGTCGCGTATCTTGGGAGCCTGCGGGCCTTTCTGACCGACCTGCACCCTACCCTGCTCGAACGAGACCTGTGGGGCTTCCATACGCTTCGGGAATGCTTCGGGATCGATGCCGGATCCGCGTTATACGCGCCGGACAGTTATGGCGAGGCGCGGCACGCTCAAATCCTCCGCGATGCCCAGGAGATCGAGCCCAAGAGTGGCCGCGTCGAGAGCAACACCCATGGAGGACGGGGCAGAAAAGGCCGCCCTGCGTCGATCGTGCGACAGCGCGGTCAAACGCTGCCCGATGCGTTGCTGGGTGGGATCGGCTTCGACTTCGCCGCCGTGCCGGAATTCTACAAGACGGAGCTCAAGGCGTTTTTTGCCTGGCGTCTGGCACGCCCACAGAGCCGGCACTATCGCTGGTACACGAGAGTGGTCCAGTTGATCCCCTTCTGTGCTGACCTTGCATCCAGTCAAACACATGCGGCCCACCACCTGATCGACTTCGGGCACCCCATCGAGAGCGGGTCAGGGCGCGGCAGCACGCCCCTTCGCAGCCTGTTCGAGCAGTGGCTGGCAGCGCGGGACTACTCGGCTCGTCCCACGAAGCGCAAATGGCGCCGGGACGCCACAATCCATGAGACAGCCTACGGGCCCGTGGCCAGCGCCGTGGCCAACGTCTTGGTGTTCACCCTCATCCTCTTGCGCGAGAGAGCCAAGCCGGTGGAGGCCAGAGACTTGGTGCTCCTGGAGGATGTTTATCCTGCAGATGACGTTCCGGTGACGACGTCCAAAGCACCCTATCTCAGCTTCTTCCGCATTCAACTTCCGTGGCTGCGCCACGTGGCGCGGCGCTACGTTCTCAACAAAATCGAGCACAAGGAGCTCTCTCCGCGCTCTCTTCCATCCTACATTGGTTCGCTCGGGCTGATCGAAGTATGCCTGTACGGCATTCATCCCTCACCTCGCCCCGAACACATCACACAGGAGTTCATCGAGCATACGTTCCTGTCGTGGGGCAACGACAAGGGGTTCACCGGACAGAACTGGTATACGGATCCCCTCAACATGCTTCAGTGGGCCTGCGCCTACCTCCCGGAATACCGCTGGCGCCGCCTTGTCTTCGATAAGAGAAACGTTCGCAGAGTTCGCAGCTATCATCCCCGAACGCATGAATATGAGCGCAATCTCGAAGACGCGATGGTGCCCGAGGAGGTCATTGAGCAGATCTTCCTGAGGTTCGACTCCCTGCCGGTTGTCTGCAGACGCCTTCTGATCATCGCCCGCTACACGGGCATGCGGTCCATCGACCTGCATGCCCTTGCGTTCGACTGCCTGGCACCGGATCCGGACGATGCCGACTTCATGCTGCTGACCTTCTATCAGTCCAAGGTCAAGCGCTGGAACACCAAGCCGCTGCACAAGAACGATGCCGCCCATGCTCTGGTCATCCAGACCATCCAGGAGCAGCAGGACGACGTCCGGAGGGCATGGCGCCGCGAGACACAATACCTGTTCCCCCATAGGCTCGGCGATGCCGAGGTCCATCTCAGTCCTGGGCACACCCGGGACGTGATTGCGAAGTGGATCATTCGCCAGGGCATTCGTGACAAGGACGGCGGCATCTACAAGTTCGGTTGGCATGACCTGCGCCATTTTTACGGCACCGAGCTGGCGCTGGCCGGTTACGACATCATGATGATCCAGATGGAACTGGGCCATGCCTCGGCCGACATGAGCCTGATCTACGTCAACCAGCGTCTGAAGCTGAAGAAGAAAGCCGTCCTCGAGAAGGGGGGCGGCAAGTTCATCTCCATCAAGGGCGAGGTCGACGACAAGGTCGCCGAACTGGCGCTGCGCAAGGACGCCTCCCTGGCGGTTGACGTCCCTGGCGGCCTCTGCTCGCTCCCGGGCCAGATCGGCGAATGGTGCGAACACAACGGAGCCTGCTTCACGTGTTCGTACTTCCGCGCCGATATCGGGCAACTGCCGTTCTTCGAGAGAGAAATGCGCACCATGGCTGCCAGTCTCACCCGCCTCAAAGGCGAGGTGGAAGGCTTCGATCAGGACGGCCACCGGCGCATGGCTGACATCGGTCGCAAGCGGATGGAGCGGACCCAGCAGGGGCTTGCGAACGTCAAGACCATCATCAAGACGATCAGGGCGGAGGGAAGCTACAGTGGCCGGGCTCGAAAATACCAGCGGGCTGCTTGCAGCGGCGCGGCAGCGGAGTGTGACCAAGCGGCGTGCGGTCGAGGAGATCCTGGGCGCCATGCGACGGAACGGTGAGGTCATCTCGTTCAAGACCGTGGCCGAGCGCGCCAACGTCAGCCGCGAGTACCTTTACCGCCAGTTCAAGGAGGTGATCCAGCAACTGCGTACGACAGCGCTTCAGCAGCGTGTGACGGTCGACGGCGAGGACATCCGGGCGCGCTCGGCGGGCCGTGCCGCAACGATCGAGGTGGCGCTGCGCCACAAGATCAAGCGGCTGGAATCGGAGCTGGCCGAGGTCCGCCAGCAGAAAATGGAGCTGGATCGCCGCTATGAGCGCGCGCTCGGCGAAGCGGAGGAATGGCGCAGCCGGCATCAGCGCGCCGTGACCGAACTTCTCGAGGTGCGCAGCCGGTTGACACGTTATGGATCGTCATGAGCCATGACGGGCGGAGCCGTCATGGCATGGTAGCCGAACGTCACCGGCACGCGGAGCGGTCAAGAAGGCCCGCAGGGCCCCGCCGGAGGCGGCCGGCCGCAGGCCTGTTCTTGACAGCGAGCATGGCGGTGGCACCTCGATCGCATGGCCCATGGATGACATGTCAATCAGGTCTAAACATCTGCTCTATCTGAGGAATTAGAGAACACCTCCAGGTAAAAATGCGAAATGTTATAAAGTTATAATAGGTTCTATTCTGACGTGCGAATTCCATTACAAACAAAGGGTTCCCACTCGCAGGCCGAAGACCCTGCCCGACAGGTTCTGCCCATCTAATCAAGCTGCTCCTCTTTGTACCCTCCTCCCACGATAGGGTGAGTAACGAGAATTGTCGCGCCACGTCCAAGCTCTGAGAGCCCGATCAGCAAGCCGCTTCCTGACTTGGTGCGTCACAAGTACAGTATTGAGCCTGAGCGCTGTTGCTCGTTAGTAACGCAGAAGCGGCGACCTTAAACTTGACGCCGACATCGAAAGCCAAAATATCAGCTCCAATAGCTTGAATCAGTGGGCTGCGTCTCTTGCACGCGCGTCCACGGCGTTGCGCGTTGATCAGGGCGCGCCTCAAAGAGTCGATCAGAGTCCGCCTGCAGGCCCACACGACGGGATGCATAAAGTTAGCGGTATTGAGCCTCGGCCCTGCCGGTCGTTAGTAACGCATAAAAACTACGGTATTGAGCCTTGATCGAACCTGGCACGAACATCGCCTCGACCAACAAACCACAAGGCTCTTTCGACCTGTCGGCACGATCCGGAAGGATACTGCGCACCACGATCCCGTTAGTAACGAAGGATCTGCACTCGGAGGCAGATAGTCGGATCCCTGGATACGCTCAGTGCTGGATCGGCCCGAAGCCCCATGAGCGGCGTCGCTCACTGAGCATGCGTGACTAACACCGACCGAGCCACACGCCCTGCGTCGAGACTATGGTATTGAGCCTGCGCAGCTCGGTCTAAAGCATGACTCCAAAGGACTTGCACTTGGGCAGCCAGCAACGCCAAAAAGCAGCGAAATGGTGGACGCACAAAATCTGAGGAATTGAGCCCCGGAGAGATCAAGATTGTTAGTGACCCACAAAAATTGAGGTATTGAGCCTTGGCGTAGCGGCCGTTACTAACGACGTCGCATGGACCGCTGAGACATACGGCCGACACAAGCCTAAAGAAGCTGACAGTTTGAGGCACCAAGCCTTAGCTCTGCCGTCCGTGAGTGACCCCACAAAAACTACAGTATTGAGCCTTCCTCCGAGCCCTGCGTTAGCGATACCTCGATTTCCCAGAAGGATGCCATCCTTCGCCCATCCTGTTAGTGACAAAGGTCTCTGTAATTCGAGGCTGAGATCCGAGCCTCGTTAGTAACGACAAGTCTGCACTTGGAAGCAGGGCGTCAATTCTCTAGATGCGCCCAGCTTTAGGGAACTGAATCATGGGTGGCATCATTCGGCGAGCATGCGTTACTAACATCGAATGATCCGCACGCTCTACGCCGAAACCATAATATTGGGTCTGCGCCACCTCCGGTCATTCAGATCCCACAGACCCACACTAACTGTGCAGGCTGCATCTGAGAGCAGCAAAACGTTGGACACACAAAAACTACGGTA
This sequence comes from Microvirga calopogonii, assembly GCF_003347665.1. GTDB lineage: Bacteria > Pseudomonadota > Alphaproteobacteria > Rhizobiales > Beijerinckiaceae > Microvirga > Microvirga calopogonii. The sequence continues at coordinate 3,476 of NZ_QDGA01000155.1, read as the reverse complement.
TTGAGCCCTCACCTGACAACCGTTACTAACGGTAGCCGCATGGACCAAGATATGTGGCGGGCGCAAGCCCAAGGGCATGCGGAGAGTTTGTGGTTTTGAGCCTCAGCTCCACCAACCGTGAGTACCCACAAAATTTGCGGTATTGAGCCTCGCTCCAAACCCTCCGTTAGTAACACCTCGGTATGCCGAAAGAATGGCCTCCTTCGCTCATCCCCTTACCAACAGAGGTCTCATACGTTGGGGCTGAGCGACAGCTGCATGAGTCCGCCCAGCGCCAGATGACACCGACACCACCAAGCGCAACCGCCGCGGCACACCGCCGAGATCTGGGTCCGTTGGGAAGCCGGCTCTTTAGCTAAATCCTACACGGCGCAGGCGTTACTAACGCTAGAGGAACCACACGCTCTGCGTCGAAACTGAGGTATTGAGCCTACGTCGCACTTGACCAGTCCTGCTCCAGGAGGATCCGCCTTAAGAGCAGTGAAAAGCTGGACCCATAACATTTGAGGAATTGAGCCCAGCAGGTTCGGAGCCCTAGCTGGAGGAGGTGCCTGCATAAAAACAGTGGTATTGAGCCTCATCCGCCCCACCCCGCGCGAGCGGCGCCTGACCATGGCACCGTCCACAGCTTTTGCATCTGCCTGGGGTCCAGGGCGATGGCGTTTGCTGCAGCCTCTGTTAGTAACGGAGCCCTTCCGTGGCCCGTGAGTAACAAGGAGAGATTAGTGGCCCAGTCCAATGCCGAGCGGCAGCGAACCCACAAAGAGCGGCTTAGGCAAAAGGCTGCCGAGGGCATGGCGCTCGCCGATCTGATGCTGGAGAACCAGCATGCCTTAGAGGGCCTCATTGCCCAGATCAGGCAGATCGTGCACCAAGCCGGAGGCAGAGTGGCGGAACATGCGCATCCCCCTGGAACACTGAGCTTGCCGCCAGCGGAGGTCGACCGCCTCGTCAGAATGAAAGAGTTTCGGTCCTTCGGCGAGGACGGCAGCATCGAGCCCGAGGCTTTCCGCTTTCTTGGGATGTCGCTGCAACAATGGGCCACAATGCCTCGTGAGTTGCTGGAGGTCTTCGGCCTGACTGACGTGGTTGCCGAATGGCACCGGCAGCCTGATGAGACCATCGCTGGAGACAACGGGCGACGGCCTGAGAATGCAAAATTTGAGGAGCATCTTGCCCTAGCCCCAAGCCCTGAGGGCGAGGAAGTCTATACTCTCCCCGAGACCGCGGAAGGCTCATGGGTGTCCCCACTCGAAATCACTTCTGCAAAGGCTCCGGAGCCCCTAGACTTCCAATCACTCCATAGGGCTTATCTCCAGTGGCTGGACGAGCGTTGTCCGCATCCGGCGCGCACGGTAGAACGTCGAGGGTGGGCACAGGAGAACCCGTTTCCATATGATGGCACTCACTGGAGATACGTTGGCAGACCCAAAGAACTAGCTAACTCATATTGGCGGTTACGTTATGACAGCGAGGACGGGCGGACACTGGCCGAGTCCATTGAGCCGGAGGCCAGCAACTCTGCTCCAACACAGATGGTAACGGCGAAGCACGGCGACCATTCATGACCAACTTGGACTGATATTCCGGGTGCACCCTACGCCCACGTGAACAGAGCAGGCGAATGCTCGCATGTCGTGATCAGTATGGAGCTAAAGATTTTCATAAATGGCAGCTCCACAGAGATGGGCTCTGTGGAGGATTCCGTTACCTCTGCCTGAACCAGGCCTCAGACGGGACGTGCCGGCACCGGCGGAATCAATCATCCGTCTCGGTGGCAATGTCTCCGCCGTCTTCTTCTGCGGCAGGGAAACTGTCCGCAGCATTCGCGCAGGGCCCGCAAGCGCTCTCGCTCGGCCGGCGCTGCCATCGGATAATCCCGGGGCAGACCCCACTTTTTACGGTAGGCTTTGGGGGAGAGGCCAAGAGTGCTCAAATGCGAATAAAGCGTCTTGTACGGTTGGCCATCCTCAAGCGAAATAATGGCGTGATGAAGAATCGAGCGCTCGACTGGGACTGCCGGAACTTGTCTTGGGCCACTCTGTGGCTTTGGCGCCGCCGTGATGATCTCGTCGAGAAAGGTCTTAAGACGATCTTCTACTCGCTCAGAGGCGTATGAAGCGCCTTGCCTGGACAGGATCAGAGCGAGCCTCACGCTCAAGCGGACGATTTCGTCAATTGTATAGGAAGTGTGTTCAGTCATGATCATTATTCGAAAGGGTGAATGGAATTTAGCCCGAGCCGGGAGCGCCAATGTTCTGATAACACTGCGCTGTACGAGAGCCTGAGGCACATCGTTTGCTTGGCTCTTTTGTTGATCTTAAGACAATTGCTGCTTGGCCGGATTCGAAAGCGGCTCAAGATTTTGTTCGCAGTCGATTTGTATGTGTCTGATTGTGAATGATCCTTTTCCCAGTTGGTGTTGCTATTCCCACCCCAGCCGATCCTCCAGCGAGGATTGAGCCGGGGCTGGCATCGGGCCTGGATCCACCAAGACGTTACTCGGCATCCCCTGCCCTTCTCCGGGGTTTACTGGTTCCAGTAATTTCGGAGAGAACGGCTCGTCTCGTTGTCCGAGATGTCCGCCCCCATAGCGCGCTCAGGCGGTCTCAGGTGTCTTCCAAGGGATGAACGAGATGTAGGCGAACGTGACGAACAGCACGGTCAGCGACTTTTGCACGGCAATGCGCATCTCCGTTGGCTCCTTGGTGCTGACGTCATAGACCAAGGCACAACTTTGGCTTGTCCGGTCAGCCCGGGTCTCGGCCCACATGAGCTCGATCTCGACATGCCCGGGCGTGTGGGTCACCACATAGCCGCCAACCCGGTGCGAGGTTGGTAGGTTGAGGGTGAGGGTTTTCTGCTTCGCCGCCCCTTCCAGGGTGACGTCGCCGATGCCAGCGGCATGGCCCTTGGCGCCAGGTCCGCGACCTCGGAAGACACCGGTGAAGGAGATGCGGGAACCAGGCGCCACCGGGATCAGGTCGATGAGGCGGCGGGCGTCGCCAGCCAGGAAGGTTGGCCCGTCGGCCACGAGGCGGTCCAGGAGGGCATGTGCCTCCAGCCGGCCATTCAGATCAAGAGAATGTTCGTTCATGATGGTTGGACAGGTCAGTGAGAGGCCGCGCGCTATCAGAGCATGGCAACGCGGCCTGATGAGAGGATCCAACCTGGAGCCACTCGGCTCAGGTCAGACTGTTCTTTCAGGGATTTTTACTTCTCGTCCCTCAAAACAAACACTCTTCATCTAACTCTCACCCAGGCCGGGCCTGTCACGGCCGAATACATCCGTCAGAGAACCTTAGATACGGCCAGCGCGCGCATGGTGCGGTGATCTCCACCGAGCGTCTCATCGACTTACTGAAATTGCCTTGGCTCCCAGTCCTTTGTTGTGACCTGCATGATCCCGGCGGGGTCACGTCCGTCAATGAGTGTAAATTCGGGTGCGGTTTGAGGTGGTCATTGGTCAGCTCGCC
>NZ_QDGA01000154.1 GCF_003347665.1 Microvirga calopogonii | reverse complement strand
GGTGACGAGGTGCTGGCCTGCGAGGGCAGCGGTGTCCTGCCCTATGTTCCCAAGACGCTGACCTCCGGCAACACCAAGCGCGGTCTCTTCACCGGGCAGGACTTCATCTACGACGCCGAGCAGGACCACTACACCTGCCCGGCGGGCCAGCACCTGACCAAGGGCAAGGTGCGTTCAGATCGCCGGGACAATATCGATCATTACCGGAATCTGACCGCCTGTTCGAGCTGTGCCCTCAAGCCCCGCTGCACGCCGGACACGCACAAGCGGGTAAAAGCGCTGGCAGCATGAGGATGTGCTTGACCGGATGCAGGCTCGGCTGGAGCGGATGCCGGAGGCCATGACGATCAGGCGGCAGACGGTGGAGCATCCGTTCGGGACCATCAAGGCCTGGATGGGCAGCACGCACTTCCTGATGAAGACCTTGGAGAAGGTCAAAACCGAGATGAGCCTGCACGTGCTGGCCTACAACCTGAAGCGGATAATCAGCATCCTCGGTGTCCAGCCGCTGCTGAAGGCTCTCGAAGCCTGACGCCACACGCCCGCCCATGCGCACCATCACGGTACCCGCAAACCAGCGCTCGTCATCCGCACGTCAGCAACCGCGTTTTCACACGGCCTCGGGCAGGATCCGACGTCGTGCTGACAGTCCCCACGGCACCGTCAATTTATCGGAGAAGGACGCATCTATCCTGGGTATAGGTCTGAATCAGGCGGCACTCGCAATACCGGTCACCTCGGCCCAAACCTGAAAGGCCCGAGCACGATCCCGGCGATAATCAGCGGCGTTGGTGTTTGCGGAACGGTGGAAGAGGTTAGCCACCTGATCATGGACTGAGAGAAATCGCTGCACCTGCCCGGCTGATTTGAAGCGCTTCATGATCCGCTCCCGCCGTCGGATCGGCTGATGACTGTTCTCCGCCCGGTTGTTTAATCCTTTATGCTGGCGGTGTTCGACGCCGGGCATCACTGCGCGCTTGGCAGCGCCATAGCTGGCCAGTTTATCAGTGATCATCACCCGTGGAGCGATACCTTGCTTCTTGAGCAGCTTCCGCAGCAGACGCTTGGCTGCTTTGGCATTGCGCCGGCTCTGGACCAGGATGTCGAGTACGACCCCGTGCTGATCTACGGCTCGCCAAAGCCAATGCTGCCGGCCTGCGATATTGATCGCAACCTCGTCGAGATGCCATTTATCTCCGGCTGCTGGAACGCGCCTGCGGATCTGCTTGGCGAAATTCTGGCCGAACTTCAGCGCCCATCGGCGGACGGTCTCGTAGGAGACGAGGATGCCGCGCTCGAGCAGCATCTCCTCAACCAGCCGCAGGCTCAGCGGGAACCGGAAGTACAACCAGACTGCATGAGCGATGATCTGAGGCGGAAAGCGATGGCGTTTGTAGCTGACGGACTTGCTCATGTCAGCCAGTCTACCCGTCTCGCGGTCATGCCTGAGTTAACGTGACAGCACCCAGCCAGCATCTCCTCGACCATCCGGAAGCTGAGCGGGAACCAGAAGTAGAGCTAGACGGCATGGCTGATCACTTCAGCCGGAAAGCGGTGACGAGCATAGCAAGGGTGATGGGTCGAGTTCATCCCTCACGTATGCCTCTATCCGGTCACCTGCTGGTTAACCTAACGGTGCCGCTCGAGGTCATCGTATTTCTCAGCGGTCCAGAGGCCATGCACGTCGCGTCGATAGACTTTCACTGAGATGACCTCCGGCTCCACGAGCATGATGACTTGGATGTCGTCATGCGCCTGATACTCATCGATCTTGTCCTTTAGGTCTATGGCCAAGGTACTGGGTGAGGACACCTCCACGACAACCGTGGGCCGTGCCGCTTCCTTCGCCGACGGATCAGGCGGGCCGCAATCGACGACGACATCCGGGTAACGGACCCCGCATTGGCCGGTTCTGACCGCCGTATCGCTCGATGTTGTGCGGCAAAGCTTCATCTTGGCCGACGGGGCCAGCGCTACCACGGCATTGGTCGTCGCTACATTGTGGCTCTGACCGCTCCTCGCGATCATGCGAACAGGCACGCCGTCTACGAGTTCATGTGGCTCTGATGTGTCTCGATCCAATCGAAGAACTCGTCAGCAGTCACAGAACACCTCCAGCGTTGCGGTCGCGACTCCCTTATACCACCATCAAAAGAGCGAAATTCACGCCGTGCTTAGGAACGGGGCTAGGGAGTGTCTCGAACCGTGGAAGCCGCTAAACAGAGGCTTATCAGGCGACAGTGGCTCAAGGATCCACGGTCAGGTAAGCAGCCACCAGCTCGGCGAAATCACCGAACGTCAATTCGTCGGGCTCCAATCCACGATCCGCGCAGATCGCTCCCAATTGAGACCGAAAGACCTCAAACTCCTCGGCGATCTTTCGGCCACCTGGGATTTTCCTGTCCCGGCTTTGGGTTCGAAGCCAGGTCGCGACCTGCTCGATGCACTTCCCCGGATCGGCCCCATGGGCGTGGATGTCCGCGCCGGCGATATCGGAGATGAACCTCTGATAGCGGTATTGCTCCCGGTCGAGCACGAGAGCCCGCTTGGATCGCTGATCCTTGTTGCCGTAGCGCTTTGCCCCAAAGAACAGGCCGAGCTCCAGGGGCATGTTAAACCGAGGCAGTGGAGGGTCACCATCGACCTCCGTCCGCGAAATGTCGTGGATGCCGTACCGGCATTCCTCGATGATCGTCTGGATCTTGGCGAGCCGGTTCTCCGATGAGTCGTCCTCTTCCAGGGCACATCGCGGGCTGAACCCGGAGCGCAGGACCGTGAACACGATCGCCCAGAAGACCGGCTTATAGGTGGAGTCAAACGGGCAGTTGATGAAAACGTCCCGAGCCGAGGTTGAGGCAGGCATTAACGACGGGCGGTCGATTTATCGCTTAGGGCCAATCCGGTCCGTTGGATCGTCTCGCGAATTTGCTTGGCCGTGAAATGGGTCGGCTTGGCTTTGGCGCGGAGCACAACGACACCATCGCTGGTCTTCCCGGCGATCTTAGGATTGCCCACGCGGCCGGGCTTGGCCAAGGGTCCCGATTTGGTCGTGTGCTTCTTCGTCATAGTACTCATATTGAGACCCGACCTGCTCCCTTCAAGCTCCCCTGCTCGAGCCGGGAGAGGAATCATTGTAACCTTTAGCAGCCTTATGGACAAGCTGAAGGCCCGGCAGTTTAGGCGCTCTGATCACTTCGCACTTTGGCCCCTAGCGACGACGATTTCGTCCTCGATGTGCCCTGCCCTAAGAGCCTCAAGCGGGGAAAGCCCGTCGAGGGCATCATCCGGAACCAAGCGCCATTCGAGCCTCATCCAGTCATCTCGGAGCGGCATGTCGGCTAAAGCTTCAGCGAGACTTGGTACGATTTCGTCTGGCCCAAACTGGCAGGCCGGATATCCGTAGCCTTCCCCTGATTTTACGGCGATGATCGTTCCGGCCTCGCGCCGCTCATCAACCAACTGCTCGGAGATATTGAGGTGGGGGGCGACCTCGGGGAGCGTGTAGAGCCTGCCCGCCATCTCAATCAGCTCGCGCTTGCGCCTCTCACTAGCCGCGATGAGCTCCTGTGTTTCGGGTACCATTTCGTCTTCCTTGGAATGCGCCCGGATTTCGTCAGAGTTACGATGTCATCACGAAGAATGGCTCTGATATCGGCCGGTGTCTCATCCATCGACAAAACTCGCCGTGGATCCTCTCTGCGGAGCGCCCGGCTGACATCTACCGCCGGCGGATTGGCCTCTGCATAAGCGACAGCCAGATCCAGATGGTGTTCCTGGATAGTGGGGTAAGCCGCCAATATGCGCTCGCGCGGGATCCCTGCCTTCACAGACGCTGCCAGATCATAGACCGGGACGCGGGTTCCCTTGATGACCGGTATGCCCACAGGATTTCGGGATCCGAGACAATCGCGTCTTCCGCCATTCCATTGCCCTTTATTCGCCCGGGGCTTCTACGCTCAGCGTTGTAGGCTGCCCCTATACCTCAGACGATCGCCAGTTTCTGGATCAAGAGTAGACGCCAGATCGTACCGCCTCTAGATACGCCAAAACCTGATCTGCCTTACCCTCCTGAACGAGGTCATAGGCTGTCTTTCCGGCCCAGCCCGGAATTGGCTGCTGCTTGGACCAGATTGCGGCGCGCTGTCGATCGCCCGCCATTTCTTGAGCCATCGTCAGGATTCGGAGCGTCACATTATTCATCACAAGCCACTCCCAACAACCTTTCCTGGCAACACTATATGCCAAGGCCTAAACCTATACGATCCCCAAGCCCAGTAGCGCCGCCGGCCAGTCAGCTCCCTCGGCAGCGCTCCCCCGCTGCAGTAGCATCAGATCCACGGCCTTAGGAGTTACCTTCAGGACCTTGACGCCTAGCGGCACTGTCACCAATGGGCGCGACAGGAACAGGCCCACGGGCTCGGGCAGCTTGGAATTGCTGCGTCACTTGTCTGCTACCGAGTTCAGCCCGTATGGCTGATCAGTGGGTCACTTCCATCCCACAGCGGCCTCATGGAGTTCTTGAAGATCTTCTCTCCCGGTTGGCACCCCGGCCTTAATGGAATGCTCTGGAGCAGTGCAGGTGCGATCTTCGGAGGCCTTTAATCGCTCGGCTTCGATCCCGTAAGCGCCGAAATTTACCTCCATCCGTGTACAGTGCCGAAAGGTCCGCTCACACTCGACAGGAAAGTATCATGAAAAGAATCGTGTTGCCGTTAATTGCTTTGGGGTTCGGCGGGCCCGTGTGGGCACAAGATAATCAAGCTGGCATGATCCCAATCGTCAGCACAAAATACGGCGAGAAGATTTGTGGTTACAAAGTAAACCTTGAAAAGCTAGCAGATCACATTGAGCGAGTGTCAGGCAACCCTGTGGTCTCTGCTTTCACAGATCCTGATCTGCCAGAGATGATGGATCGAATGTGGAAGCAATATAATGAGATTGGCAAGGCGAAAGCTTGCTCTGGGATACTCAAGGAGTATGGGCCTCGAGGCACCGTGGCTCGGGGGATCGTTAGTGGCAGCAGCCGCTGATCCAATATCAATCGATATCAAGCCGGCCGAGAAGGCATAGGAGCATTCCCATTGGAAAAAGTCATATCGAGTCGATTGTCTACTCACGCGCTGTAGGTCGTCTGTCATGGTTTCTGAGGAGACCGTAACTTTCTCGAGATGAGGCTAGTGCATTGACGCATTCTGAAGATTCACAGGTGAGCAGAGGCGTGCGAGTCTCGGCGTATGGCTCAGACCACCTGCGTGATCCTCACACCCGATGATCGTGAGCGCCTGAGCGCGATCATCAGCGACCGCAGCCGCCCTCTCAAGCACATCCAGAGGGCGCGTATTATCCTCCACTCTGGTGAGCGCCTCTCGGTCCAGGAGGTCGCTCGCCGTACCGGGGTCAGCCGCCCTGCGGTCTGGCGCTGGCAGCAGCGCTTTGCAGAAGCCGGAGGGGACGGCCTGCTGCGGGACAAGACCCGTCCGCCAGGCAAAGCCCCGCTCTCCCCCGGGACCGTCGCCAAGGTCCTGGCGGTCACCGGCTCGGAGCCACCCGGCGAGGCGACGCACTGGGCCGGGCGCGCCGTGGCCGAGATCGCGGGCATCTCCCTGCGGGCGGTGCAGCGGATTTGGGAGACACACCGTCTCCAGCCGCATCGGGTGCGTACTTTCAAGCGCTCGACCGATCCCGCCTTTGCCGAGAAGGTCGAGGACATCGTCGGTCTTTATATGAGCCGGCCGGCGCATGCGTTGGTTCTGTCCATTGATGAGAAGAGCCAGATCCAAGCGCTGAGCCGCACGCGACCCGGCACCCTCGTGAGGCCGGGCCACCCCGCGACCATGACACACGATTATGAGCGGCACGGGACAACGACCTTGTTTGCCGCCCTCAATGTTCTGGATGGCACCGTGCTGGGACGCTGCATGCAGCGCCACCGCCATCAGGAGTTCATCCGGTTCCTGAACACGCTCGAGGCGAATGTGCCCACCGGCAAGGTGATCCACGTCATCCTCGACAACGACGCGGCTCACAAGCCCCCGAAGGGTCGGACTTGGCTTGCCCGTCATCCGCGTTGGGTCTTTCACTTCACCCCGACCTCCGCCTCCTGGCTCAATGCGGTTGAGACGTTCTTCTCGGCGTTGACACGACGACGGCTGAGGCGCGGCGGCTTCAACTCATTGGTCGATCTGCAGATGGCGATCAACCGCTACATCGCCGAGCACAATGACAGACCGCGTCCTTTCGTGTGGACCAAAACAGCCGAAGCCATTCTCGCTAAGCTCAACAGTCTGCCGGAACCTTCCGAATGAGTCAGTGCACTAGAGGCGCCCTCTGCGCTCGTACTCTCGCCTGAGGTCATCAAGCTTCCGGGTCAGTCCTTCGATGGCCCGTGTGACATCCCGAACATCATCATGGGTAATTGAGCCTGTTTGGTCAGGAGGAGACAAGGATCGACCAAAAAAGGCTTGGTGTGCCGCTTCATTTCACATGTTGACGATAAACGAGGAAAGAGAATGACCTAAGATCTCGCGTGTACGACGTCAAGACCACGAGCAAACGCCATCTTGTATTGAATCGGTCGTATCGTCGAATGACTTTCGAACAGCTTCTGCGCGACTGCATTTTTCCAGTTATCGGGTGATAAATAGATCGGCGCAGAGGGGGCAAGATCGTCACCCGGAAGGTTTCCGCGACGGATCAATGAGAGCTGACATTGCCTTCTGCCGGTAGCACTCAACGACAGCTGTTCATGGGTTCGGTTCGATAGGGTGATGGGTGGTGTGCCACGTTCGCCCTAGCCGCCGAGACCAAGCTGGCGGTGAGAAGTCTCGGTGTCACTGCTCGTGCCCGCCGCTTGGGCTGAGTGAGTCGAACCACGCGGCATAGGGCGTGTTCTTGACCAAACGCCTGTTGTAGTCAGGCGAGCCATCGGTCCACCACACCGGGCCGCGCTCGCCCAAGTTGCGTTTCGCAGCATCAACCCGAGCACGGGCTCCGGCCATAGCCTCAGGGTCGTCTCTGGCGCTGCGCACAGCCCGACGCGCTGCCATCAGCTCCTGAACAAGGGCATCACGCGTCTTGGGATCCAGCCCAGGATTGCTCAGCCGCCAAAGCCGGCCACGAACCACGAAGTAGCGACCATCAGGTGTGCGGGTGCGCATCAGACATGGAGACGTCCAGACAGCGAGAGGTCCATTGGGAGACACAATGGGCAACTCACCAAGGGGATAAGGCGATCCCACTGGTTTCACGACCAGCTGAGAGGAGGCTGGTACGGACCCTCTGGAATCACCGGGTTCTTAGATCCGGGTGGCTTCTCCCGCGATGCCTCGGTTCAGGAAGGAGCGGTACGCTGGATTGTCGCTCTCGTCCCAGTACGGGTATCCAAGCTCTTCCAGACTGCGCTTGAGCTGCGCGCGCTCCGCGGTGGGAACCTGGATACCGGCCAGCACCCGCCCGTAATCGGCACCGTGATTGCGGTAGTGGAACAGGGAGATGTTCCAGCTCCCGGACAGCCCGTTGAGGAACTTCAGGAGGGCGCCGGGCCGCTCCGGGAACTGGAAGCGGAAGATCAGCTCGTCCTGAAGGCCGGGCGCGTGTCCGCCGACCATGTAGCGTACGTGCAGCTTGGCCATCTCGTTGTCGCTCAGGTCGAGCACGGCATAGCCCTGCTCCCGCAGCATGGCGATGATCTGCTGCTTTTCCAGGTCGCCTTCCGAGAGTTGCACGCCGACGAAGATCTGCGCCGCCTGAGGATCCGAGTAGCGGTAGTTGAACTCGGTGATCGAGCGCTTGCCCAGCAGCTGGATAAAGCGACGGTAGCTGCCGGGCTGTTCGGGAATGGCCACTGCCAAGAGAGCCTCGCGGTGCTCGCCGAGCTCAGCCCGTTCGGCGATGTGCCGAAGCCGGTCGAAGTTCATGTTGGCGCCGCTGTTGATCGCCACCAGCCCCTCCGGCCGCGATCCCTCGCGTTCCACGTACTTCTTCAGTCCCGCCAGGCTGACGGCGCCCGACGGCTCGGCAATCGCTCGGGTGTCCTCGAAGATGTCTTTGACCGCCGCGCAGATCTCATCGGTGCTGACGGTGATCACCCCGTCGAGCAGCTCGCGGCACAGGCGAAAGGTCTCCTCCCCGGCCTGACGCACCGCCACGCCATCGGCAAACAGTCCAACCTGATTCAGGATGATGCGCTCACCGGCGGCCAGGGCGGCCGCCATGCTGGCCGCGTCCTCCGGCTCGACGCCGATCACCTTGACCTCGGGCCGCAGGAACTTGGTGTAGACCGCCACGCCCGCAGCCAAGCCCCCTCCCCCGATCGGCACGAACACCGCCTCGAGCGGATCGGGATGCTGGCGCAGGATCTCCATGCCCACCGTGCCCTGCCCGGCAATCACGGCGGGATCGTCATAGGGATGGATGAAGGTGAGGCCCTTCTCCGCCTCAAGCTGCCGCGCATGGGAATAGGCTTCGTCAAAACTCTCGCCGTGCAGGACCACGCGACCGCCCTGCCCTTTCACGGCTTGAACCTTGATCGTCGGAGTGGTGCGCGGCATCACGATCATGGCCTTGGCGCCAAGCTTCTTGGCTGCAACGGCCACGCCCTGGGCGTGATTGCCGGCGGACGCGCAGATCACTCCCCGCTCGAGGGCCTCGCGTGGGAGACCTGCCATCTTGGCATAGGCGCCACGCAGCTTGAACGAGAACACCGGCTGGAGATCCTCGCGCTTGAGCCGAACAGGACTACCCAAGCGCTGGGACAGGCGCGGCATCGCATCAAGCGGGCTTTCAATCGCGACGTCATAAACCGGAGCGGAGAGGATCCTGCGGATATAGTCCTGCACGTCAGCGCGGCCCTTTCGTTCAGCAAGGCAGCTCACAGGCCGCCTCGGGATCCTGATACACTCTCAACCAGGGCATGGCATCAGGTTGAAACAGCTACTGTGCCTGTGCTGCTCGGGGCACCACGTTGTGGAGCGTCTGGTCGGCAGTGTCGAAGAACCTGCGGATGTTGCGCGCGGCCTGGCGGATGCGCTGCTCGTTCTCCACGAGGGCGATGCGCACATACTCGTCGCCGTGCTCGCCGAAGCCAATACCCGGCGCCACCGCCACGTCGGCCTTTTCC
>NZ_QDGA01000153.1 GCF_003347665.1 Microvirga calopogonii | reverse complement strand
CGGCTCTTCTGCCAGCTCAGGCCCGCCTCGTGCAGGGTGCGCGCGATGGTGAACCGGCTCACCTGCGGCAGGCCGTCCGGGGCTTGGCGCAAGGCCTTCTGCAGCAGGCTCAGCGACCAGGTCGCGGTGCCGTCCTGCTCGCGCTGCGGCGCTCGCGCCCATTCGGCCAGGATGCGCTGCTGCGCGTGAGCCCCATAGCGGATCCGTGGCCCGCCACCGTGGTGCGGGCGCACGGCGGCCAGGCCCTCGCGGTTGAAGCGACTGACCCAGGCCGAGATGGTCTCGTTGTGGCCGCGCCCGACGAGATGGGCGGCGGCGGTGTAGCTGGCGCCTTCGGCAATCGCCAGCAGGGCACGGGCACGGTCGACTTCAGCGGCAGGGGTACTCTGGGAGCGGCTCAGGCGGGTGAGCTCTTTGCGCTCGTCTACGGTGAGCGGGCGTAGTGGATCTTTCTGGTGGCGCGACATGGGGCACCTCGCAACACGAGGATCACCATGCCACTATACCATATCCGACGGCAGACGACCCACTAGGCGCTTGACCTTGCCATCATGAGAAGGTGCAGGGTGTACCCATCGTCCTCTCGTATTGGAGAGCAGATCATGTACGGATGCAGCACCCCCCCGCCTCAGTTCACCCGGACAAGGGCATGATCATGGACAACAGAGCATTCAGCTCGCGTAGATCGCTGTGCCTCTCGGCCGGGCTGCTGCTGGCAGGACAACTCCTGTACATCGTGGTGACCCAGTTCCATGCCGGGGGTGATGCCAACAACCATCATGCCATCTTCGCCACGTACGCCGCCAATGGGATCTGGACGGCCGTGCATCTCGGCCAGTTCGTGAGCATGGCGATCCTGATCGCGGGACTGTTCGCCCTGTGCTCCGCCTTGGACGTGCGGGATGGAATGGCGACATGGGCGGGTCGCTTCGGTGCCGCTTCGGCAACGGTTGCACTGGCGCTCTATGGCATCCTCCAGGCGGTGGATGGCGTCGCCCTCAAGCAGGCTGTGAACGCATGGGCGGTCGCCCCAGAAGCCGAGAAGGCAGCGCGCTTTGCAACCGCCGAGGCAATCCGTTGGCTTGAATGGGGGGTGAGAAGCTACCAAGACTTCGCGCTGGGTCTCGCCTTGCTCCTGTTCGCGGTCGCGGTGGTACGGCTGGCTTGGGCTCCGCGGCCGATCGCTTCCCTGATGGGGCTCTCCGGCCTGGCCTATCTGGTGCAGGGCTGGGTGCTTGGCTCCCAAGGCTTCTCGTCCATGCATTCAGCAGCCATCGTGGTGGCCTGGGTTTTGAGCCTAGCTTGGATGATCTGGCTCGCCATCGTCGTCTGGCGGATGCGAAACTGAGCGAGGCAGGCGGGCATCTCCCCGGTCGAGCTTAGGACTCGGGCGTTCCGCTCCCAAAGCGTGTGGCTCCGGGCACTGCCGCCGTCACGCTCAGCCTCGATCACATCCAGCAGGTGCCGTTCCCGAACGGTGAAACGGCAGGAGGCGATCCGAAAACCCAGAAGGGCGAAGGACGAGGACCGTCGCCCGGGCGACGACAAGGGTAAAGGCCCCGCCGGGTCCATCATCACGGTTCCCTCATGTCCCCCGCGATCCGCGCCCTGACCGCATGTGGTGCAATTAACATCACGAGCCAGTTCAAGAGGCACACGAAAGATCTAGGACGTCTCAGCGACAGGCTTTGAGCGTGACCGAGTGAACGACTGCTGACAGTCTGAATCCGGACCTCCGCTTAAGGTCGGCCCCGTGCCAAAGCGGCCATTCGTCATATTTCGATCGGTGAGGGAAGCGCCGCCCGCAATTGGATTGCTCCAGGTGTTGAGCCGGTCAGTTCAACGCTCGCGCTCAGGATTAAGCACGCTTGATCGCATTGGTTCTACGTAAATGCGTGACGACAGAGTCGGAGTCCGGCTCTCACACAGACACTGTTACTTAGGGCTTTGTTGCAGTAACTGCTATAGGGCACAATGCATCCATCGGAAGGCTCTCATCAGGCGGCAAAACCGAAGAGCTGGTTCACAAGACGGATTTCGCCTGTCGCGCCGGGCTGCGGCAGGATGCAATGGCCGCGACGGATCATACGCATGACCTCAAAGCCCTTCAGCGTCGCGGAAGCTGTTCTCATCGTCTGGAAGCCGCGGGTCGGTCGGATCACGCGCTTGAGCGCACCATGATCCGCCTCGATGACGTTGTTCAAGTATTTTGATGTCCGATGCGCGACATCTTTCGACAGCAGCCCGTCACCCTGCAACCGCTCGATGGCCTTCGGGTAAGATGCCAGTTTGTCAGTCGTGATGGAGGATGGCGGACAGTGACTCATCATCTTGACGGCTTTGCGCAAGAAGCGATATGCCGCCTAGGTGTTCCGGCGGTCTGACAGCATGAAGTCGATGAGTTGACCGTGCTTGTCGACAGCGCGGAACAGATATTTCCACTTGCCGCCAACCCGCACATACGTTTCGTCCACGCGCCACGACCCAGAACGGGGACCCTGACAGCGACGGATCCGCTTCTCGAGCTCGGGCGCATAGCGCTGGACCCAGCGAAAAATGGTGGATGGGTCGACATCGATCCCACGCTCCAGCATCATCTCGGCCAGATCGCGATAGCTGATGCCATATTTGCAGTACCAGCGCACGCACGACAGGATGACCTCGACCGGAAAGCGACGGCGCTTGAACAGAGACAACAGGACGGCTCCTCAGGTATCCGCCCTCCTTATACCGCCAAGGTTAATGCAACGGTGCCGCTGGGTGGCACTCAGGTTGCCTTCGGACCCAGTATCATTGTTACATCTACCATTGAGCCTCCATCCAACATGCGAAGTTGGAACTGACTTTCGCACACAGATTACCCGTTTTTACCCAACGAACGGGAAATCCGGATTGCGCCCCGTCAGCGGCCCCGTGATGCTCATGAACAAGCGAGCATCGAAAAGATGCCGTCGACCCGGAGGAAATGCCATGAAGAGAAGATCATTCCTAAGCATCGCTGCCCTAATGTGCCTGTCAGCGAGTGCTGCCTATGCGCAGCCGAAGACTGTGACGCTCTGGCATGTCTTCAATCTGGAAACAGACATGATTCATGGCGGCATCAAAGCGTTCAATGAATCCCAGAATGACTACCGCATCGAGGCGCGCATCGTGCCCGGGACACAGGTCGTGACGGAGCTGATCAAGGCAACTGCGACAGGATCGGTGCCGGACCTTGTCACCCTCGACAACCCGGTTGTGGCGAGCTTTTCAGCACAGGGAACGCTCACTGACCTGACCGACCGGGTCGCAAAATCCAACGTGATCAAGCCCGACCTCTATTTCCCTGGGCCTTGGGCCGCAGGATCCTGGAAAGGCAAGATCTACGGCGTACCGCGCGACGCCAATACTCTCGCGCTCTACTATAACGCCGACATGTTCCGCGCCAAAGGCCTCGATCCCGACAAGCCGCCGAAGACCTGGTCGGAGCTGAAAGCTGCCGCCGAGAAGCTGCGGGATCCCGACAAGGGCGTCTACGGGTTCGGCTTCAGCGCGCTCCAGGCTGAGGAAGGCGTGTTCCAGTGGTTGCCGTTCCTAACTCAGGCCGGAGGCTCCGTCGACAAGCTTGATCAGCCTGAAGCCGCGGTGGCGCTGCAGTTCTGGGCCGACATGGTGAAGAACGGTATCGCTTCCAAGGACGTGATCAATCAGCGGCAATACGAGGTCGCCAACACGTTCATGGCGGGCAATACCGCGATGGCTCTCGGTGGTCCGTGGGAGTTGCCCCGGATGCAGACGGAAGCAAAGTTCGACTGGCGCCTCACGCTTCTGCCTGTAAAGGACGATAAGAACATCAATGCATCCGCTCTCGGAGGCTATATCTTCGTATCGCCGAAGGGAGCCAAGCAGGTCGACGGCGCCTTCAAATTCATCGAGTTCATGTCCAATCCGCAATTCCTGAACGAGGGCTGGAAGACTGGCCGTCTTGCGCCGCGCACGGATGTGGTCGTTCAGGACCCGCAATGGCCTCAGGCTTACTCGATCTATCGTGAGCAGATGCAGTCCGCCCGCCCGCGTGGCCCTCATCCGCAATGGCCTGAGATTTCCCGCGCCGTCCAGACGGCCATGCAGGAAGCGATCACGGGCGTGAAGCCCGCCGATGTCGCCCTCAAGGAGGCCGCGAAGAAGATCCAGCCGATCCTCGCCAAGACGCCTCTTTAATAAGGCGCGGGGCGCACGGTCCGGCATTTGCCGAGCAAACCGTAAAGGGCACCCGCATCCTGGTTCGGGTGCCCAGATCTTCACCGCATAACGTCGGAGCTAAGCGATGGCGAACGTTCGCTCGCCGCTACTGTACTTCTTCCTGGCAGCGCCAGTCTGCTATCTCATGGCCTTCATCGGCTTTCCTATCGTCTACAACGTCGTGATGAGCTTTCAGGAGGTCAATCTCGGCAACATCGTCGATTTCCTGCGTCCCTTCGTGGGGCTTGATAACTACAGGACAGTCATCGCCGATCCATCCTTCCAGCGGGTGTTCATCAATTCTCTGCTGTTCGTCGTGGTCAATGTCGTAGCGCAGGTTTCGATCGGCCTCGCAGTGGCGATCTTCTTCTCGCAGCGCTTTCCGGGAGCGCATTATCTGCGCGGGCTACTGCTCGCGTCCTGGATGCTCCCTGCCCTCGTCGTGGGCGCCCTTTGGAAATGGCTGTTTGCGACCGAGTATGGAGTCGTCAACCACGTTCTCTCGACCATGGGTTTCATCGGCTCGCCGATCCATTGGCTCTCAGATCCGTCCGTGGCTCTGACATCCGTCACAATCGCCAATATCTGGTTCGGCATGCCCTTCAGCATGATCCTGATCGCGGCCGCCCTCACCAGCGTCCAGCACGAGCATTATGAAGCCGCGACCCTCGACGGCGCGGGTGCATTCGCGCGCTTCCGCTACATCACGCTTCCGGCGATCATGCCGGCTCTTCTGGCGGTCGCCTGCCTGGTCACAATCTATACGATGCGCGCCTTCGATCTCATCTTCGCCATGACGCAGGGCGGGCCGCTGGATGCGAGCAATGTCCTGCCGCTCCTCTCCTACCAGTTCTCGTTCCAGCAGTTCCAGTTCGGCATCGGATCGGCGATCGGCAGCTTCTCCTTCGTCATCGTGTTCGCAGTAGCGCTCCTCTATGTGCGCACCCTCAAGAAGGAGGCCATCGGATGAGAGGAACATCTCGCAAGCTCGGCGACCTGCCGTTCGGTGGCGTCGCTCACACGGCGATCGCCGTAATCGGGCTCGCCCTCTACCTGTTTCCAATCTATTGGATGTTCACCTCCGGTCTGAAGACGTCGGCGGAGATCTTTGCCAAGCCGCCGACCCTCGTGCCGAGCCATCCGACGCTGGACTCCTTCCATTACGTCTTCGTGCGCGAGAACATCGGCCGTTACCTGCGGAATAGCCTGGCGATTGCCATCCCGGTAACGGTGCTTACGTTGCTCCTCGGCTCCATGGGCGGTTACGCCATGAGCCGGTTGAAGTCGCACCTCGTCAACGTGGCTCTGGTTGTGGTGCTGATGCTCCAGGTTTTTCCCGAAGCCCTGCTGGCGACGCCGATGTTCATCATCTTCCGCTCCCTCGACATTCTGAACACGTACGCAGCCGTGATTCTCGCCACAACCTCGAAAACGCTCGCCTTCGCCCTCGTGATCCTACGACCGATGTTCCGTCAGGTTCCCTACGAGCTTGAGGAAGCCTCCTACATGGACGGCTGCAACCAGTTTCAGACCTTCTGGCGGATCGTTCTGCCGATTATGCGGGTGCCGCTCATCGTGGTCGGGGCCCTGTGCTTCGTGCAGGCCTACGGACAGTTCGTCTACGCCCTGACCCTGCTGAGCGAGCAGGAGTTGCAGCCTGCGACGGTCGGCATCTACAGCTTCGTCGGCGCCGAATATGCGGACTGGCATCGGGTGATGGCCTTCTCCTCCGTCTTCGTCCTGCCGATCCTCGCCGTCTTCCTGCTGCTGCAACGGCAAATTGTTTCCGGGCTCACGGCCGGTGCACTGAAATGATCGGTTCGTTCGCCCCTCAAGAGAAAACCATGAAGAATTTCAAGAGCAGTCCCTCCCGGCTTGAGACCCGCAGCCGCTTCCGCTCGCCGAATATTCAGCAGGTCTCCATGGGTGGATTCTGGGCGGACCGCATCGCAGCGGTCGCCGAGAAGACGGTCCCGATCCTGCAGCTTCGGTGCGACGAGGCCGGAATGTTCGACCAGATCGACCCGGCACGCCCCATTCCCGAACAGCGCATTCCGTTCAGCACGGCATTCGGCGGCGGCAAGGTTCGCCCGGTCGGAGGCAATGTGACGGCCCAGATGTACTGGGACTCGGACGTCGCTAAGATGGTCGAGGCGGCGGCCTTCAGCTTGGCCTCACACCGCAACGATACCATCGAGGCCGTGATCGACCGGATCGTCGACATGTATGAGGCGCTTCAGCAGGAGGATGGCTATCTCAACAGCTGGTACATCCGCATGCAGCCCGGCAAGCGCTGGACCAACCTCCGCGACTGCCACGAGCTCTACTGCGCCGGGCACCTGATAGAAGCCGCGGTTGCCTACTACCAAGCCACGGGCAAGCGCAAGTTCATGGACGTGATGGGCCGTTATGTCGATCACATCGCCAGCATGTTCGGACCGGAACCCGACAAGCGACGGGGCTACTGCGGCCATGAGGAAATCGAGCTGGCTCTCGTGAAGCTGGCCCGCGCGACCGGTGAGCAGAGATATCTGGAGCTTGCCAAGTACTTCATCGACGAGCGTGGCCGAGAACCGCATTATTTCCTCATCGAGGCAGAGGAGCGCGCGGAGGAGCCCGGCCGGTTTGCCCATGGCACCTTCGAGTACAACCAGTCGCACATTCCAGTTCGTGAGCAGACCAAGGTGGTCGGTCACGCCGTCCGGGCGATGTATCTTTACTCGGCCATGGCCGATCTTGTCACCGAGTACGGCGATGAAACGCTCCGGTGCGCCCTCGACGCTCTCTGGGACGACCTCGTGACGAAACGCCTTTATGTCACTGGAGGGCTCGGCCCCTCGGCCGACAACGAGGGCTTCACCAGCGACTACGACCTTCCCAACGAGACTGCCTATGCGGAGACCTGCGCGGCGGTAGGGCTCGTCTTCTGGGCGAGTCGGATGCTCGGGTTCGGAGCAGATACACGATACGCGGACATCATGGAACAGGCTCTCTACAACGGTGCGCTCGCCGGCGTATCCCTCGACGGCATGCGCTTCTTCTACGAGAATCCTCTCCAGAGCCGCGGCAATCACCATCGTTGGCCCTGGCATCGCTGTCCGTGCTGCCCGCCAAACATCGCGCGCCTCATCGCCTCCATCGGCACCTATGCCTATGGCGTGGGCGAAAGCGAGATCGCCGTGCATCTCTATGGGGAGAACCAGGCTCGCATCGATCTCGGCGGACGCGCAGTGCATCTCTCGCAGAACACCCGATATCCATGGGATGGTTCGATCGCTATCACAATCGACGTTGAGGAGCCGACGGGCTTTGCCCTTCTCCTGCGCATACCCGCCTGGTGCGCGACGGCGACCCTGAAGGTGAATGACGAAATCGTCGACCTCGCGGCCACGCTGCAGAGGGGCTATGCCCGGCTCGACCGAACCTGGCGCCCGGGTGACCGGGTGATGATCGTCCTCGATCTGACGATCCAGCGCCTTTATGCCCATCCCAACGTCCGCCAGGACCGGAACCGAGTGGCGCTGCGCCGAGGACCGCTCATCTATTGCCTGGAGGGAACTGACAATTCCGTGCCGCTCGACCGGATCAGCTTGGCGCCCGATGCCGCATTCGAGGCTAGGTTCGAAGAGAACTTTCTGGGCGGCGTCGTGACGTTGCAGGCTCCCGCGACTGCCGAGACCTCGGACGATTGGCTGCAAACCCTGTATCGCCCTGAGCCGCCTCGAACAAGTCCCGCAAGCATCACGGCAGTCCCCTACTATGCCTGGGATAACCGAGAGCCCGGCGAGATGCTGGTCTGGCTGCGGGAGACTTAAGTTGAACAACAATCATCCCTCCGAGTGCAGGAAATCAGAATGAGCAGAAACCCGCGTATCGTTGTGTGGAACGAGTTTCGCCACGAGAGAGAGAATCCCGTTGTCCGCCGGATTTACCCCGACGGCATTCATACAGCGATCATGAACGCCTTAAGGAGAGACGGCTTCTCCGATGTCCGAAGTGCAACGTTGGACGAGCCCGAGCATGGATTGCCACCCGAAGTCCTGGAAGAGACGGATGTCCTGCTATGGTGGGGCCACCGCCACCACGACGATGTTTCGGACGCTGTGGTGAAGCGCGTGCACGACAGAGTGCTCAGAGGCATGGGCCTGGTCGTGCTGCATTCCGGCCATTTCTCGAAAATCTTCAAGCGCCTTATGGGCACTGCCTGCAGCGTGAACTGGCGCGCCGACGGCGAGCGCGAGCGCGTCTGGGTGGTGAAGCCGGAGCATCCCGTCGCGGAGGGGCTCGGCCGGTACTTCGAGCTCGAGCAGGAGGAGATGTACGGAGAGGTCTTCGAGATCCCGGAGCCGGACGAACTCGTCTTCCTGAGCTGGTTCGCTGGTGGCGAGGTCTTCCGGAGCGGCTGCTGCTACACGCGCGGGCGCGGCCGGATCTTCTACTTCCGCCCGGGGCACGAAACCTTTCCGACCTATCATGATGCAACCGTTCAGCGTGTCATCGGCAACGCCGCCCGCTGGGTGGCGCCCCATGCGATTGCGCAAGACCCCTCCGCCAACATCCGTCGTGATCCGCTCGAACCCCTGCATAACGGCAGGGCGGGATAACGACCAAGGACAACAAACGAGATAACTGGAGAGACTGGCATGGCTGGAGTCGAAATCCGAAACGTGAAGAAAGCCTATGGGGCCGCTCAAGTCATTCACGGCGTGTCGATCGACATCCAGGACGGGGAGTTCGTGATCCTCGTCGGGCCGTCGGGCTGCGGCAAGTCGACCCTGCTGCGCATGATTGCCGGCCTGGAGAGCGTCTCCGGCGGCGAGCTGCGCATCGGCCCCAAGGTGGTCAACGACGTGCCGCCGAAAGAGCGCGACATCGCCATGGTGTTCCAGAACTATGCGCTCTACCCGCATATGACGGTGGCCGACAACATGGCCTTCTCGCTCAAGCTGAAGCGCGCCCCCAAGGCCGAGATCAAGGCCCGGGTCGATCGCGCCGCCGAGATCCTCGGCCTGACCAAGCTGCTCGACCGCTACCCGCGCCAGCTCTCCGGC
>NZ_QDGA01000152.1 GCF_003347665.1 Microvirga calopogonii | reverse complement strand
GCATCCGCCCCGCGGGCGCAATCATAGGCGTCCTTGGCGTAAGCCACGTCGGTGAGCACCGCCTGGGCCGCCGCCATGCCCTCCGGGTCGTAGGCCTTCACCTGGGCGCCGGCATCCTGCAGCGCGGTGATCACGTCGATCGAGGGCGCATCGCGCATGTCGTCGGTGTTGGGCTTGAAGGTCAGGCCGAGCACCGCCACCGTCTTGCCGCGCACCGAGCCGCCGCAGGCGGCGATCACCTTGCGGCCCATGGCGCGCTTGCGCTGGCTGTTGACCGCCGCCACCGTCTCGACGATGCGCATCGGCGCCGCGTGGTCCTGCGCCGTCTTGATCAGGGCCAGGGTGTCCTTGGGAAAGCACGAGCCGCCATAGCCCGGGCCGGCATGCAGGAACTTGGCCCCGATGCGGTTGTCGAGCCCGATGCCGCGGGCCACGTCCTGCACGTTGGCGCCCACCTGCTCGCACAAATCGGCGATCTCGTTGATGAAGGTGATCTTGGTCGCCAGGAACGCGTTGGCGGCGTACTTGGTCAGCTCGGCCGTGCGCCGCGCCATGACGAGCAGCGGCGACTGGTTGAGGTAGAGCGGGCGGTAGAGCTCGGTCATCACGGCGGTGGCGCGCGCGTCCTCGGTGCCGACCACGATGCGGTCGGGGCGCTTGAAGTCGGCGATCGCCGCGCCCTCGCGCAGGAACTCGGGGTTGGACACCACGGCGAAGGCGGCGTCGGGCCGGGTCTCGCGGATGATGCGCTCGACCTCGTCGCCGGTGCCCACCGGCACGGTCGACTTGGTCACCACGACGGTGTAGCCGTCCATGGCGGCGGCGATGTCGCGCGCGGCCTGGTAGACGTAAGAGAGGTCGGCATGGCCGTCGCCGCGGCGGGACGGGGTGCCCACCGCAATGAACACGGCCTCGGCGGTCTGGACCGCCTGGGCCAAGTCGGTGGTGAAGGTCAGGCGCTCCTCGCGCACGTTCTTGGCCACGAGCTCGGCCAGGCCGGGCTCGAAGATCGGGATGGCGCCGCGGTTGAGGGCCTCGATCTTGCCCGGGTCCTTGTCGACGCAGCAGACCTCGTGCCCGAAATCCGCAAAGCAGGCGCCCGACACCAGGCCAACATAGCCCGCTCCGATCATCGCCACACGCATCGAGAACTCCCCGTTTGTTCGAGCCTTGGGTTTAGAGTGGCAGGAGCTTCGCAGCAACCCACGGCTTGGGCGCATCGCGCGGAAAAGTGGACCTGGTTCTCGCTGACGCGGCCCTCCGGGTCCGCAAGAACGATTCCCGCTTCATAAGGTGGAGCATCGGATCGATCCCAAAAGTGCATTTCCACTTTTGGGTCGATGCTTCCAACGATTTCGGGGCACTTTTCTTGCCATTGCAACAAAGTCCCCTTTGACTTCTCCGTTGAGTGCCTCCACAACACCGCCGCTTTTCATACGGGGCATTGATGGACAATCCTTTTCTAGTCGAAGTCACCCGCGGAAACCTTGTCGAGTCGCGCCATCGGGGCAGCGTCTCCGTGGTGGACGCCGAGGGCGGCATGGTTTTGTCGATCGGGGATGTGGACCGGCGCGTTTTTCCGCGCTCCGCCGTAAAGGCTCTCCAGGCCATGCCGCTGGTCGAGAGCGGCATCGCGGACAAATACGGCCTGACCGATGAGGAGATCGCACTCGCCTGCGCGTCCCATTCGGGCGAGCCGGAACACGCGGCGACCGCCAAGGCCATGCTGGCCAAGGCCGGGCAGGACGTCGGCTGCCTCGAATGCGGCGTGCACTGGCCCATGGGCGAGGCCGCCAACCGGGCTCTGGCCGCCTCCGGCGCCAGCCCGAGCGCCCTGCACAACAACTGCTCGGGCAAGCATGCCGGCTTCGTCTGCCTTGCCTGCGGCCAGGGCCAGAGCCCGAAGGGCTACGTGCTCGCGGATCATCCCGTGCAGCGCAGCGTCCGCGAGGCCCTCGAGGAGATCACCGGCGCCTGCCATACGGTCGAGAAGAGCGGCATCGACGGATGCTCGATCCCGACCTATGCGATCCCGCTTCCGTCGCTGGCCTTCGGCTTCGCCCGGTTCGGCGCCGGGACGGGCCTGCCGGGTGACGGCAAGGCCGCGGCGGCTCGGATCCGCAAGGCCGTGGCGCGCCATCCGTTCATGGTCGCCGGAACCGGCCGCTTCGACACGAAGCTCATGGAGCTCCTCGGCGAGCGAGCCTTCGTCAAGGTTGGCGCCGAGGGCGTCTATTGCGCCTCCTTCCCGGAACTCGGCTATGGGGTGGCCCTGAAGGTCGAGGATGGCCATGCCCGCGCGGCCGAGGCCATGATGGCCGGCCTCGTCCTGCGCTTCCTCTCCTTGAGCGCCGACGAGCGGAAGGTTGTCGAAGGTCTGGCCCAGCCGGTGTTCAAGAACTGGAACGGCCTCGAGGTCGGACAGATCCGAGTCTCATCGGAGATCAGGGGCACAGCCTGAAGGCGCTCACGGCCTCGGGTTCATCTGCAGGCGGGTATGGATGAGGTCGTCCGGCTGGAGGCCGTGCGGACCATGGAATGGCCGGTCGAGAACGCCGACCATGTAGACGACGAGACCGATGAAGATCATCAGGACGCTGCTAAGAACGAAGTGAGTCGTTCGCCTCAGGTTGAATAGCCACAGAACGACGGCATTCAGGGCGGCGCCCACCATGACGACCCCCCAGATGACCCTTGGAATACTGGTCCCGGCCGCCTGAATGCGCAGGCGGCGCTGCTCGATGAAGTCTTCGAAGGTCCGGAGCGCCGCCTGATGGATCAGGTCCTCTCCCGTATCGCGGTTGGGCCTGAAGCTGAGGAGCTGGCGGCTCAACTGGTCGACCAGGTGCGTCCCGCGCGTGGAAACCTGATCGGTCCGCTGGGCGGCCCAGCCCGGCCCCGTCTCCTCGTCGACATACTGGCGAAGGGTATCCAACAGGGGGGTGCGGGCCGGTTCGGGATAGGCATTGAAGGTGCGGTAGAGGGCAATGACCTTGGACGCCTCGCGCCCGACCGCGTCCTGCGCCTTGACGTAGTTCTCGAACACCGCGACGGAGAGCAGGGCCAGGAGAACGCCGTAATAGAGCGAGAAGACGTTCAGGAGCAGCGCGACGACCGTGTTCGGATTGCGCTCCCCGCGCATCAGGCGTGCGAATGTGGGCTGCAGGAGAACCAAGCCGACCAGGGTCGGCACCAGGAAGACGAGGCAGACGATCACGGCGCCCAGGAAAAGGGGCAATTGATGCAATCGATCGATCACGGCGCTGTCGGTTCTCGGTGATGGCCTTCGGGCATGCACCGAATGAAGCGGATTTTCCGACGAGGATCAGGTGAAATTCCGGATAGGCGGACGGAGCTTCCTGCTGAGGCCGGGATGCATGAAGGGGCCGGCTCGAAGCGGCAGGCTATGCTTCACCGTTTCCCGAGGTGGAGTTGATCAGGAGCGGCTTGAGCCTGCTCGACGAGTCGCTTGAGCCGTCCCAGCGACATACGCCAGCCCGTCTCGTTGTCGGCCGGAGAGATGCCGGAGGGGACGTTCTCGTGCCAGGCGCTGAGCACGGTCGAGCTTCCGGTTTCACTCAGGGCAAAGGTGATGTTCATTTCGCCCTGCATCGAGGGATCGTCGGTTTCGAACTCCAGAGCCTGCACGACGCGCTGGTTGGGAACCAAGTCGACGAAATGGCCGTGATAGGTATCCGTCCGGGCCGAGGACTTCCCCACTCCGAAGTCTCCTTCATAGGTGAGCGAGATGCGAAACCGGCCGCCGACCTTGGGTTCGAAGTGGTGGATCTCGATGCTCATACCATCGGGGAACATCCATGCCGAAACGGCATCGGGATCGATCAACGCGCGGTAAATCACCGAGGCAGGGGCATCGAAGTGCTGAGTCAGCTTCAGCGCGCTCATGGCCTTAGGCTAAGGCGCTCCCTGCTCGAAACGCAACCGTCGACGTCTCGCTGCGACCGGACGTCGGCGTCCAGGCTCCGCGGCAGGTCCTGAGCCTAGAGCCTCAACAGCTTCACGATCTCGGTGGCTCCGGCCGTGGGCGACAGAGAGCCGTCCGCGATGGCCTGCTCCAGTTCCGGCACGCGCTGACGCAGGGCCGGGTCGTGATGGAGGCGTTCGTACAGGCGCTCATGAACGAGGGCCCACATCCATTTCGTATCCTGCGCCCGGCGCTTGGCCGCGAGTTCTCCCGTTGCCTCCAGGCGCTGGCGATGATCGAGGACCTTCGCCCAAAGCTCATCGAGCCCCTGGCCGGTGAGACCCGAGATCGTGATCACGGGTGGCGTCCAGGTGGGGGAGGCGGGCGACAGGATGTGAAGGGCAGCCTTGTACTCGGCGGCGGCCGCCTTTGCCTTTGCGCCCGCATCGTCCGCCTTGTTGACGGCGATCAGGTCGGCGAGTTCGAGGATGCCTTTCTTGATCCCCTGCAACTCGTCGCCCGCACCGGGCAGCATGAGGACCAGGAAGAAATCGGTCAGGTCCGCGACCGCCGTTTCCGACTGCCCGACGCCGACGGTCTCGACCAGGATCACGTCGAAGCCGGCGGCTTCGCACAGCAGCATGGTCTCGCGGGTCTTGGCCGCGACGCCACCCAGCGTCCCGGAGGACGGGGAGGGGCGGATGAAGGCGTTGGGATCAGCCGCGAGTTGCGCCATCCGGGTCTTGTCACCGAGGATCGCGCCGCCGGTGCGGGTGGAGGAGGGATCGACCGCAAGAACGGCGACCTTGTGCCCCTTCCCGGTGAGCATGGAGCCCAGCGTGTCGATGGTGGTGGACTTGCCGACACCGGGAACCCCGGTGATGCCGATGCGCACCGCGTGTCCGGTGCGGGGCATCAGCTCCTGCAAGAGCGCGCGAGCCGCCTCGCGATGATCCGGGCGGCGCGATTCCATGAGCGTGATGGCGCGCGCGAGCGATGCCCGGTCGCCTTTGGCGACCATTTCGGCCGTCACTGTCGTTTTCGGTGATCCCCCAGTCATGGGAGAGGTCTAGCGCATCGTGCGGAAAAGTGGACCCGGTTTTCCGCAAAGAACGATGCGCCGCTTAAGGAATTGAACATCGGATCAATCCCAAAAGTGGACTCCACTTTTGGGTCCGATGTTCTAGCGCATCTGGACCGTGCTTTCACCAAGTGATCGGGTCCATGCCGATTCGTCCCCAGGCGGGAATCTTGATGGCGGGGCGGCGCACGTCGACCCCGGCGACGAGGCCCATGAAGTCGACCTCGATTCCCTCGACCCAGCCAAGGGCGATGCCCGCATAGCCGCCGAGAGAGATCTGGATGCCGGTTCGGCTCGGGGTCAGGCCGACGATGTCCCGCCAGGGCTGCCAATCCTTTCCCAGGGCCGTGGGCGGCATCGCGGCGTCGAGTTCGGGAACCGATCGCATCACGTGGGCCACGAAGGTGTTCGAGTTCGGGCCCGGCCAGGCGTTGTAGGCGCCGAAGGTCTGGTAGGGGTAGCTCGCCACCGCCTGCCGCACCTGAGGGATCAGCCGTTCCGCAGCCTTGCCCTCGATCACGACGACAGGGTGTGGCGCATTGCCGAACCAGCGTCCATCCGGGGCCCATCCATTGGTGCGGACCGGGCTGCCCCAGCCGACCTTGTCGTAGCGGGTATAGGAACGGGCGCCGGCCTCCTTCACGACGATCCAGGTATGGTGGGCGAAGATGCCGCGCCAGCGGCCGACCCGGGCCGCATAGACCGCCACGATGGCCTGGGGCGCTTCGGAGGCGGCAGGCAGGAGCTTCGCGCTCGACCAGTCGGCGGCGCGCCAATTCGGCGCGACATCGTCGCGCAGCGCCCACCAGAGCGCATGAGATCCCAGGGGCAGGAGAAACAGGCCGACAATGAAAAGGAGAATACGGGAGACGAAGGCAAGCATCGGGCGAACGTATGGGGCCTTTGTCGGAGCATCAAGATGACGTTGCGACACCTTCGTTCACCATTGGGTTACTATATTTCGACTCGGATGTGTCTTCCTCGGCTGTCTGCCTTGTGCGCGCCATGATCGGGGACAAAACAGCACTGCCCTCATTGTCTCTTGAAATCCGGCCCCATGCTTCGTCCCGTCTCCCGCATCGCCCTCATCGGCCTCGCAAGCCTCGCCCTGTCCGGCTGCCTCGGGGAGGACACGGCGCTCACCAGCCCGATCTCGTCGCAGGTGGGGCTCGCGCGGGATCCGAAGCTCCTGGTCGCGACCACGCGACTTCCGGTGGGCGATCCGCCGAAGAAGCCCTGGTTCAGCAGCGAGCGGTCCCCGGATCTGGTCTTCGCGGAAGCGCGCCTCAAGCCGCCTTCGGATTCCCTGATCGGCAACAGCGGCTGGAGCATCGCCAAGGTCGAGAACGTCGACCATAGCAACGCGGCCCAGACCTTCGCCCAGGCGGCGTTCGGCCACAACCTGCTGCTCTACATCCACGGCTACCGCGAGAGCTTCGAGACGGCCGCGACCTCGACCATCGATCTCTCCGAGGGGATCAAGTTCGCCGGGGCGACGGGCCTGTTCACCTGGCCGTCCGCCGCATCGACCTTCAGCTACGTGGCCGACCGCGAGAGCGCCATGTGGTCCCGCGATGCCCTGGAGGACCTGCTCACTGCCATCGCCAAGACCCCGAGCGGCGGGCGCATCCACATCGTCGCCCACAGCATGGGCACGCTGCTCACGCTGGAGACCTTGCGGATGCTGCGCGCCTCGGGCGGCGAGAGCGCCATGGATCGCATCGGCGCGGTGGTGCTGGCCGCCCCCGACATCGACATCGACCTCTTCGCCCGCGGCCTCGAGCGTCTCGGGCCCGACGCGAAAAAGATCACCGTCATCAGCTCCACCAACGACCGGGCGCTCGCCGTCTCGAGCCGCCTTGCCGGCGGCATCATCCGCGCCGGAGCGGCGGATCGTGAGCGCCTGGAAGCTCTCGGCGTGCGTGTGGCCGACGCGTCAGAGTTCGGCAGCGGCATCATCAACCACGACATCTTCCTGACGAACAAGGAAGTGCAGCAGGTGATCAAGCGGGCGATTGATCGATCCTAAGGTGACGGCTCGGGAATTGGCGCGCCGTGACGTTCGGGTTCGGGATCACCGGTACAGTGCCGGTGATGACGTCGAGGGACTACAAGTTAGGATGAGCCAGGCTGCTACTCCGCCGCCTGCTTCGGCCCGTATCCGAGCCGCTTGTTCAGGTCTCCGATCAGGTTGACGGCCGCGTCGGCGATCACCGTCCCCGGCGGGAAGATCGCCGAGGCGCCGGCCTGTTGCAGCGCGTCGAAATCCTGCGGCGGGATCACGCCGCCGACCACGATCATGATGTCGTCGCGGCCATACTTGGCGAGTTCGGCTTTCAGCTCCGGCACCAGCGTCAGGTGCCCAGCCGCCAGGGACGACACGCCGATGATGTGCACGTCGTTCTCGATCGCCTGACGGGCCGCTTCCGCAGGCGTCGCGAAGAGCGGACCAATATCCACGTCGAAGCCGAGATCGGCGAAGGCCGAGGCGATCACCTTCTGCCCGCGGTCGTGCCCGTCCTGGCCCATCTTGGCGACGAGAATGCGCGGGCGGCGGCCGTCGTCGTGCTCGAACTGGTCCACCAGTTGGCGGACTTTCTCCACGGCTGGCGACGCCATGCCGACCTCCCGCTTGTAAACGCCCGAGATCGCCTTGATCTCGGCGCGGTGACGGCCCCAGACCTTCTCCAGCGCGTCGGAAATCTCGCCCACGGTGGCCTTGGCCCGCGCCGCCTTCACGGCGAGGTCGAGCAGGTTGCCGTCGCCGGACGCGGCGACCGTGGAGAGGGCGGCCAGCGCCGCGTCCACGTCGGCCTGGTTGCGGTCGGCCTTCAGGCGCTTGAGCTTCTCGATCTGGCTCGCGCGCACGGCGGCGTTGTCGACCTTCAGGATGTCGATGGATGCTTCGTCCGTCGACTTGAAGCTGTTCACGCCGATGATCTTCTGGTGACCGGAATCGATGCGCGCCTGCGTGCGTGCGGCAGCCTCCTCGATCTTCAGTTTCGGAATGCCGGCCTCGATGGCCTTCGCCATGCCGCCGAGTTCCTCGACCTCCTGAATGTGCGCCCAGGCCTTCTGCGCCAGCTCGTAGGTGAGCCGCTCGACATAATACGAGCCACCCCACGGATCGATGATGCGCGTGGTACCGCTCTCCTGCTGCAGGAAAAGCTGCGTGTTGCGGGCGATGCGGGCGGAGAAATCGGTGGGCAGCGCCAGCGCTTCGTCGAGCGCATTGGTATGCAACGACTGCGTATGGCCTTGGGTCGCCGCCATCGCCTCGATGCAGGTGCGGGTGACGTTGTTGAACACGTCCTGCGCCGTGAGGGACCAGCCGGAGGTCTGCGAGTGCGTGCGCAACGGCAGCGACTTCTCGCTCTGCGGGTTGAAGCCCTTCACGAGCTTCGCCCAGATGAGGCGCGCGGCGCGCATCTTGGCCACTTCCATGAAGAAGTTCATGCCCACGGCCCAGAAGAACGACAGGCGTGGCGCGAATTGGTCGATCGTGAGCCCGGCCGCAATGCCCGCGCGGATGTACTCGACGCCGTCGGCGAGCGTATAGGCGAGCTCCAGGTCCTGCGTCGCGCCGGCCTCTTGCATGTGGTAGCCGGAGATCGAGATCGAGTTGAACTTCGGCATGTTCGCCGAGGTATAGCCGAAGATGTCCGAGATGATGCGCATCGACCCTTTGGGCGGGTAGATGTAGGTGTTGCGCACCATGAACTCTTTCAGGATGTCGTTCTGGATCGTGCCGGAGAGCTTTTGCGGCGGCACGCCCTGTTCTTCCGCTGCCACGATGTAGAGCGCGAGAACGGGCAGCACCGCGCCGTTCATGGTCATCGACACGCTCATCTGATCGAGCGGGATGCCTGCGAAGAGCGTGCGCATGTCGTAGATGGAATCGATGGCGACGCCCGCCATGCCCACGTCGCCGGCCACGCGCGGATGATCGGAATCGTAGCCGCGATGAGTCGCGAGATCGAAGGCGACCGACAGGCCCTTCTGGCCGGCCGCAAGGTTGCGGCGGTAGAAGGCGTTGGAATCCTCGGCCGTGGAGAAGCCCGCATATTGGCGCACGGTCCAGGGCTGGTTGACGTACATGGTCGGGTACGGGCCGCGCAGGAACGGCGCGACGCCCGGCCAGGTGTCGAGGAAATCGAGCCCGGCGCGGTCCTCAGGCCCATAGGCTCCCTTGACCGCGATGCCCTCCGGCGTGAGCCAGGGCTCCGAAGCAGCCTGGGAGGAGGACGCCAGGGGAGCGTCGGAGAAAGCGACGCTCGAAAAGTCCGGGATGCTGGTCAT
>NZ_QDGA01000151.1 GCF_003347665.1 Microvirga calopogonii | reverse complement strand
CTTCCGGAGAAGCCGGACCGACGCTGGCTTGGATGCAGTTCTGTGATCAGCAGCCACAAGAGTGCTCGATCGACTCTTCTGAGCCGGACACCATCCCGCTGACCGACGGCATCTGGGCCTCTCTTCAGGAGGTCAACACGCACGTCAACCGAACGATCGCGGCGGTGGCCGACCAGGATCACTGGGGTGTCGTGGATCGCTGGGATTATCCGGACGACGGGCTTGGCGACTGTGAGGACATCCAACTGCTCAAGCGCAAGCTCCTGGTTGAACGGGGGCTGCCGCGACGAGCAATGCGCATGACGGTTGTCATCGATGAACTGGGCGCCGGGCATGCCGTGTTGAGGGTGCGCACGGATCGCGGCGATCTCATCCTGGACAACAAGAGGGATGCCGTTCTGCCCTGGCAGCAAACAGGGTACGTCTACGTCAAGGGGGAGGGAACGGACAGCAAGGCCTGGGTCTGGTTTGGGGATCAGATCGCACCTACCGCAACCGCAGCCAAGTAACCGCTGTTCCGGCACTCTGTGGGTGGGTGTGAATCAGCGTCGAATGCTGCCCCATCCGACGGCCATTAAGTGCATGACGTTGCTGGCGAATTCAAAGATCGGTGGGGTCGTCATCGGCGCCGATCGTGACCCCACCGAAATTCCATTTCGTGTCGCTGAACCAAGGCGTGACATTCCTCCTGTAGATCTATGAGGCAGTGAGGGGCTGAGAGCTTTCGCTAGGGAGTTCGTCGACAAGATGAGCGAGTGGATCGAGGCCCGGGGTCACGCGCTGGAGACCGGGGCATGCGGCAGGGCCAAAGCTTCCTGTTAAGATAAATGTTTCGCGTAACTTCCGCGGACGATTGTCTCATGCGCGCAAAGACTGTCACCCCACTTCACAGTAACGGGGAGCGACAACAAAGAAGATGAAGAATTTGTTAGGGTTTTGGAGAGACTTTGTTTGCCGTCGTAACGAACTAACTCGCCTTATCTTCGCAATAGAGCTTGCGCCCACAGCAAAAGGTATCGCGCATGAGCAAGACGAAGCCCGACACCAACCAGTCCATGCACCCTGCTCTGGAAGAACTACGACAAATCCTTGCCAGAGAGCAGACGCTGGAGGACTTTCGGAAACGCTCTGGATATGATCCTTCCGCACCTTCCCGACGGGTCACGGCACGAGAGTTGAGGAAAGCAGCTGAGAAGCGGCGCTAATCTACTGACAGCTACAGTTTCCGCCGACCCGCCGTTCGGGTATCTGCCCGAGATCGACCAAATGGAGCAGGCGGCATGACACCGGAGCGCTTCGCCCTGATGCAGCAACTGCTGAACAACGCGAGATTCGACTGGACCTATGGCGACACGGAGTATGTGCGTGAGCCGGTCGATTTTATTCCGCGTTTTTCCAGCGTCGTGGTCGATCTGCCACGGATCAGGAAGATCGCTTTCACCCTGCATAAGGACCGTGTGGCAATGGTCGACCGCTCCGGCTCCGCGCTGACACCCTCGTTCATGATCGCCTGGGTGGAGGCGGAAGGCTACGTGATCCAGGCTTCCGCCTTCGATGCCGATGGAGATGGCGTGGCGCAAGATATGATCGGCTACCCGTGCCCGAAGTGCCGGAATCGATGATCAATGTCCCCTGGGATCATTACAGCGCTCGATCTTCCTTAAGAGGAAGCCGCTGTGGAGCCAGGTCCTCTCTAAACCGATCTCGATCAGACGAACGATGTTCTCATCCAGTCAGGCAAGGTAGCCGTGCACGTTGTCGGTGTAGGTATCAATTGTACCGGCCAAGGTCCCGAGTTCTGTTTTCAGAGCAGCGAGCCAGAATTTGGCGAACCGTCGATTGGTTCGTATGAGGTCCTCCTGACCAGGAGGATCATTCCATCAACTGGTTACAGACTTCTTGTCAGAATGCTTATTCAAAACAATTTGCGTAATCTGTTGAAAGGACCTTTCCTGCGCGCCCTGATATGAAAAAAGGCCGCTGCTTCCAGCGGCCGAGAAGTTTGTTGCTACACCAGGAAATGGATAAATTGCGCTTGGAAGGATACGGGGTATTGGTTGAAGAATGCTCATCTCACCTACCTAAACGTAAGATATAACAATATCAAAGCTTGCGCTTAATGCGCGACCGGGAACTTGCGTGGGCTGGATTGCATGGTTCAGAGTGTTGTTTGCTTACCAAACTGCTACTTGCGGGTTTGCCTCGTAGGCTCGTTGGTCGAACTGACTTTCAGGGACGGTGGTGGCGCCGCACGCTCCAGCTACGACGGTGATCGTTCAAACCGGCGCCTTGGCTTGGTCTGATCTCTCCCCTGCTGCAACAATTTGCAGCATGTCATCCGGAAGCGGTCTCTGAAGCTTCAGGGCCACTTCCGTCGGCGCGTTGAGCCAGACGTCATATTCTTGAGGCGTGGTCAGGATGACCGGCATCGCTTTCGGATGGATCGGCCCCACCACGCCATTCGGCTCCGATGTCAGAAAGGAATAGAGCAGGTGTTCACCTTCGACAGGATCAGCCTTCGTTCCACGTACGCCGGTCCAAGGCCGCCAAATACCAGCAAACGCGGCAAGGGGACGCTCTTCATTCAGGGCAAACCAAACGGGTGTCTTGCGTGGACGAGTATCCTTGTATTCTGAGAAGGATGTCAGGGGAACAAGGGCTCGGTACTGCGGCTTGAGCCAGGCACGCCAAAACGGTGAGCTGACATTGCGCACGTTCGTCACCGGGTGATTGCCCACCTTCGGCGGCGGCGGGAAGCCCCAGCGCATCTGGATCAGCTCGCGCTCACCGCCATGATTTCTGATGACCGGCGCCATCTGGTCCGGGAAGATGGCTGGCAGTGGAGGGAGGTTGCCCGCGCTATCGCGGGCTACATCGAAGGCCTGCCGCATCGAGGCCTGTGTTGCGTACGAGCTATAGAGATTGCACACGGGTGGAACCTTCCGTCTGGGCATCCGGGCGTTCGTTTCATCCTGGAGCATTTGTCTGCGCCCAACGTGACAATAAGCGCTGCCCCGCGCAACCCTTCAGGGTATAATCAGGGCAATCGGTGGATCGCGTTCTGATTTGCGAATCATGGCGCATGACTGGTCCGCCCCTTCCCACGTTTTCCCCTTGATTTTCAGATCTTGACTGATGCGGCCGATCTCCAACTCTGCCGATGTCTCGCTTCAAACCCCCGCTTCGGAAATCGGCCGACGGATTGGTGATAAGCAGGCCGAGCCTTATCAGGCCAGGATCGCCGCATCCGTTCGCGAGGCCATTCGGCGGGGCCGCTCTGGCGCGGTGCTTGCGCCCACTGGCAGCGGGAAAAGCCTGCTGGCAGCTGGAGCCGCCGAGGACGCCATCGATCTGGGCAAGCCAATCCTGGTCCTCCATCCCGACGTTTCCCTGCTGCGCCAGAACTACGCCCAGTTCCAGAGCGTTCCGGCTGTCAAAGGTGCCCAGAACGCGTTCTACGTCGCCAAGAACGAGATCATCGGCAATGGGCCGATGGTTCGGAATTCGCTCGACGCAGATGTCATCCCCGCCACTAACATGTCCCTCGTCAACAAGCTCGATGACGAGGAATTCCTGCGCTCCCTCGACCGATTCGGTAAAAGGGGAGGGGTCGTCCTCATCGATGAGGGCCACAAGGCCGCGGCCGAGGAACTCGCCCGGGTTCTCTCCCGCATAGCCCACGCCGGCGGCTCCGGCATTGTTCTGACCGCCACACCATTCCGGACCGACGGCAAAGACCCGCTGGATGCCTTCGGCGCGAGCATCGAGCACGACCTGATTGACGTCGCCACCTATGACGAGGTCCTGGCGACCGGCCGCACGGTTCCC
Source organism: Microvirga calopogonii (assembly GCF_003347665.1). GTDB lineage: Bacteria > Pseudomonadota > Alphaproteobacteria > Rhizobiales > Beijerinckiaceae > Microvirga > Microvirga calopogonii. The sequence goes on along the minus strand of NZ_QDGA01000151.1, from coordinate 5,670 downwards.
ACCAGGTTCGACATTGCCACCGGTGAATTCGAGGCACACGTTGGTACCGATGCTGTTCGGCTTATTGAGAGCGCTTTCCTGGCGCTGCTGGCCGAGAATAAGTCCGTCGACCAAGCCTCTCAGCAGGCATTCTCCCGCTTCTTCAAGGAGGGAGCCAGCGAGGGCGACAAGGCGATCGCCGCTCTTATTGTGGCGGCCGTAACCCGGATCTGGGTCAAGCGTGCGGCTGTCGCGACCCTGGCGATGATCCACTGTGACAGCGTCGAGTTTGCCAAGGAGCTCGCAGGGTACCTCGCTCAAGAAAGCCTCCCTCCCGGTCACGGCAGGGAAGGAGCGAAGCCCCGCGTGGCCTTTGTCGTGGCCGGCGAAATTCGGGTCTGGCGTAACGGCGCCGAAGATGGGCTGAAGGAGGGTGAGCCGGTCAGCCGAAAGATCAAGCGCGACGATCTCCTCGATGCGGCCCGTGCCGGCGGCTTCGACATTCTGGTCAACGTGAATGCCCTGGGTGTCGGTACTGATGTTCCCCAGACCGATCTCAACATCCTGGCCTGCCAGGAGCGCTCCATCGGCCCGGTGAAACAGATCAGCGGGCGAGGGGAACGGGCTCACAAGGCATCGGGCAAGACCCACCAGCTCTTCGTCGATGTCGGCAACTCGATCCTGCGCATCTTCAGCGACATCAACGCCATGCGCCGGAACGACCCGGAGCGCTGCCGCCGCCAGGTCCGCGGGTTAGCGGCCCCGATCCGGAAGCAGTTTGAGGCCTGGTTCGACAAGGATCCCAGCCTGCGCGAACAGATCGAGGAGCGCCAGCGTCAGATCCGCCTCCGCATGGGCGAGGGGGATAGCGAGCAGTACGACGATCCACTCGATCCCACGATGGAAGTCGGGGACGAGGACACCCTTCCGGTGCCGAAGCCCTTTGCGGCCGGTCTCATGGCGACCGGAATGCGGCGGTACGACTCGGAGACCAAGAAATACTCCAGCCGCGTGGCGCTGTTCTGCGACCTCAAAGAGTTCGGGCTTTTTGACGAGGAAGCGGCTCCGGACCTCCCACGCTGGCTCGTCGCCACCCACGACGAACGGACGGGGGCGCAGCAGGCCTTCCTCTGCAAGACCCAGGACGTCGCTCGCAAGTACGTCGCCTTCGTTGGCATTCGGCACGACGGTGACTATGAGAGCGCCAGCCCCACGGACAAGCAACGCAGGTTCCTCACGAGCCTTCAGCAGGCGCGGCCTCTCGCGCTCCCGTGGCTCACTGGGTTTGCGGCTCCGGTGAACACGACCCAGATGTCGGCCGCTATCGATCTCCTGAAGGACAAGGCAGGCCTCCTTGCCCGGTTGCTCAATGTCGCTGCCGTCCGGCTGGTTGAGCGGGCAACCGGCGCTCATAGCCTACGGCCGGACCTCCGCTCGGTTGTTCTGGATCGGCCTAACCAACTCACCCCGCAGCGGCGCGATCTCCTCGCCGCCTATTGCCGGCTGCGCCACCGGTTCGCCGACCTTTACCCCTATGCGTTTGGAGGTAAGCCGACGGCCTTCTCTGTCACCACCTTCGACCCCTCTGTGCTGCCTGAGATCCGGTCCATTGTTGCCAACACGAACGTGCGTTTCTTCGTGATCGACAACCCGGAGAAGGAGGAGCAGCTTCGTCCGAGCCTCGCCGAGGGCCTGATCAAGTCGTCCATCGTGGCCGTCGGCCCCAAAGGACCGAGCGAGCAGTGGATCCGGCAAAAGGCAGGCTTCGGCCGCCATGACGATGCCGCCCGGGCACGGGAGCAGAGTTTCCGGGAGTGTCTCAATGACCTCGCCAATGGGCCCTTGAGTAAGGACCAGACACTGACGATCACACTCGCAAAGACTGAGTATCTCGAGATCGCTGCTGCGAAACCCGGGAAGGAACTCATCAGAGCAATACCGTCAGCCGTGATGAACCTGTTGCTGCTCCTCGGGGAGGAGGGTGGCATGCCGCTGCCAGGAGAGCAGGTCGAACTTATTCAGGACGCAATCGGCAAGAACCGGAGGGAGATTGCGGTCCCGTTCTCGCTGCCTCGACTTTGTGCCCGGTACGCTCAGCGACAGGTGCCGGCGCAGAAGAAGATCCTCAAAGACCTCGAAAAGGCCGCAACGTTCAAGCGCAATCGGGATGCTTACTTGCAGTCACAGGCCAGCAGCGCGGTGCGGGCGCAAAGGCTTAGGGCATAAATGACGCTCAATCCGAAATGCAGCCTTTAGGTCTCACAAGAGACTGCTGAAGGTACATGCGTTGAGTCGAATAAAAAGCCCCAGCCGAGAGTGTAAGGGATCTCAGCCAGGGCCAGCTCCAAGCCTGGGGGCTGTGGAGATTGTGCGGGCAGATACGCAACGCGCCCGTTACAGGCATGTTGGAACGGTTAGGCTTAACAATTCGTGCATTGGCCGGATACTCGGCCCGTGCTTGGACTATCAGGACAGGTGCTGAGCGAAGTGCTTGTTCATCTCGAACATGCTCACCTTGTCCTTGCCGTCGAATACGGCCCGAAGCTTGTCGTCGGCCAGGATTTCGCGCTTGTTCGCAGGATTCTGCAGGTTGTTGGCTTTGATGTACTCCCACACCTTGCTCACCACCTCCGTCCGTGGGAGCGGGGTCGATCCGACAACGGCCGCCAGTTCGTTCGAAGGCTGCAGCGGCTTCGCCAGAGCGGGATTCGGCTTCTTGGCTGCTTTGGCTTCGGTCATGGTGAAACTCCTCAAGTACGCCTCGCTGCCATCTGCAGGGGCAAAGGGGTGGGACCATGGCCAGCGAGGGCTGAACACTTCCTTAATCCCGCTCTGACCATGCCGATCTCAGGATGGAGGGTTCACAGGACCAGCCCAATTGTCACCATCCCCGCCGCTTGCCTTGTGGCTTGGCCATCATCTGCCGCATCGCTTCCTCGGCCCGAGCTTTGGCTTCTGCGTCATGGCTGAGGTTGCGGACTTCCGACGGCTCCTCTTGTTGACTGATGCCATTCTTGCGGGCGCGCCACTGCTTCGCCTGGGCGGCAGTGGCGGCGGCATTGGCCAGCTTCTCCAAGCGATCCAGCTGCGGCGTGCTGGCTGTCTCGTTCGTTCCGGGTTGTTCGTCCTCTTGCTCGGGGCGCTTTGCCATCTCTTTGCTTCCTTAGGATCAGCATCGCGAAATGCGACCGGCTGTTACGTGCTTCCATTTCAGCGGTATGGGTTAACTTCGTCTTAACCATAAAGGTCCGAGGTAAGCCGATGCGGAAGATACATCCCGGCTTCATCGCTCTCGCTGTCCTCCTGGGCCCTGCCACTCTTATCGTTGCCCACGAGAAAAGCACCCGGTCGCCAGCCCAGCAGGTGTTCGAGGCGTTCGATCCTCCACTAAGTGTACGGCAGGCATACACACGGTGCGCCGAGACCCCAAAGGCACAACGTTCACAGCAGTGTGACGAGTATGTCAGCTTCTTCGAGCAATGCGCGGCTCGAACGAATGAATGCGGCCCGCAATCCGTTTACGAGGTTCTCACCAAGCTCATTCTCTCAGGACGCCCAGAAAGCCCGAAGGTAGATAGATTTGCCATCCGAACTGACGTCTAAGTGCGTCTCCGGTGGCAGCAGGAACGCAAAGCAGGAAAAAGCAGCTGGTGTGCGGAGGCACCCTCAATTCGGCGGCAAGTCGCCCCTCGATCAAGGGCGGCTCTCTCGATAGCTCAGCTCCAGGTTGGCACTGGGCCTGCGACCGAGTCCTGAAGCGATCTGCCAGATCGCCAGCCTCGACCTGCTGAGCACCCGACGCCTTCATTGCGTGGAAGCGCATCCGCTCGAGGTTCGTCAGGACGGCGTCGCATCATCGTGTTCCGAACCGGTGGTGTGCGTCGCCACACATCCGCCGGTCGTGGGAGCATCTACAGGGACCGTGCGATGCCGGAACCCATCGCACGCGCTCTGGTGAGAGGTCTGGTGCTCAGCCTCTCGCCAGGGCGCTTCATGCTTGTGCACAGGGTTCAGTTGCGTTTCCGGCGTTCATGGCGCATTGTGGTGGCGTGGTGTTGCAACCGGCATCACACAAGCGCCCTGACAGTGAGCTCCGCACGGCTAACCCTGTCAGGGCGTTGTCATGTGTGAGCGTCTTGCTGTCATCGGCGGGAAGCCTATCTTCATCGTGTGGTTTCTCGCCCTTGGACCACCAACGCCTTGGCCGAGGTTTCAAGACAGCATCTCGGCCAAGGCGTCTTTGTCTGTCCACACAGGCTAACACTACTTTGGCAGGCATGAGGAACCAGGCGAGGCCTGCCGACGTCTTCTCGGAAGGATGGTCCGCAGGAGGTTGTCATGAGCACCTCAGTGGCGTGGGAACACGAACTTCAGTCCTGGCTCGAACCCTTCCTCACCCCTCTTCACCATCCGGCTCGCCGGCGCATGTGCCCGCTCTATGTGGCGGGCCTGATCGGGCCAGGTGAGCGCAAGAGCCTGCAGCCGATGGCCGCCCGGGTGGCGCCCGCCGACTATGACCAGCTGCATCACTTCGTGGCCGTGGGCCCGTGGGACGAGGCGCCGCTCGAGGCCGAACTCCTGGCTCAGGCCACCCGGCTCGTTGGCGGGCCAGACGCGATCCTGGTGATCGACGACACGGCGCTGCTCAAGAAAGGCACGCACTCCGTGGGTGTCGCCTCGCAATATGCCGGAGTGGTGGGCAAGCAGGCCAATTGTCAGAGCCTGGTGTCGCTCACCCTCGCCAAGGGTGAGGTGCCGGTCCCGATCGTTTTGCGGCTGTTTCTGCCCGACACCTGGATCCAGGATCCCGAGCGCCTGCAGCAGGCGGGCGTGCCCGAGGCGTTCTGGACGCAGCGCACCAAGCCGGAGATCGCCCTGGAGGAACTCAAACGTCTGCTGCAAGCCGGCGTAAGCTTCGGGGCGGTGCTGGCCGATGCCGGCTATGGCATCAGCGGGCCCTTCCGGCAGGCACTCTCAGCCTTAGGGCTGCTGTGGGCGGTGGGCATTCCGCGCATTCAGAAGGTCTACACGGCGGACGTGCAGATGATCACGCCCCCGCCCTCGCGCGGCCGACCCCGCACGCGGCTCATCCCAGATCAGGAGGCGATCGCGGCCGAAGCCATGCTGGCCACCGCCTCCTGGCGTCAGGTCACCTGGCGGCGCGGCACCAAGGGTCCGCTGAAGGCGAAGTTCGCAGCCGTGCGCGTGCGGGTGGCTGATGGGCCTGAGGTGCGTCTTCAGGGACGGACCGGTCAGCATCTGCCCGGCGACGAGGTGTGGCTCGTGGGCGAGCATCGCCCCTCAGGCGAGCGCAAATACTACCTGTCCAACCTGCCGCCCGACACGACGCTGAAGCAATTGGCTTCTCTCATCAAAGCCCGGTGGGTGTGCGAGCAGGCGCACCAGCAGCTCAAGGAAGAGCTCGGGCTCGATCACTTCGAGGGCCGCTCGTGGCGCGGGCTGCACCGACACGCGCTGCTGACGCTGATCGCGTATTTGTTCTTGCAGCATCTGCGGCTGCAGGCCGCCACAGGGGGAAAAAAGAAAAGCCGGCGGACCACCGCCACAACCGACGCTGCCGGCCGTTCGGCGCATGCTGCTTGATCATCTGGCGCATGCCATGCGCCTCCGATGTCCCTTCTGCCGTGCCCGCTTCACCCTAGGTTCACTGATGAAAGTGCCAAAGTAGTG
>NZ_QDGA01000150.1 GCF_003347665.1 Microvirga calopogonii | reverse complement strand
ATGATGACAGAGATGATGAAGGATGCGGCCGGTCCGGGCCGTGGTGGGCGCATGTCGCGCCAGCGCAAACGCGAGGCGGTTCTGCGGCTGCTGCGCGGTGAGGATCTGGACACGGTCTCGCGCTCCCTGGGCGTGACGGCCGCCACGCTGAGCGGCTGGCGCGATGCTTTCCTGGCAGCCGGCGAGGCCAGTCTCGCCACCCGGCTGGCCACCGGTGAGGCGCTGGGGACTGAGCGGCTCAAGGCCCGGCTCGGCGAGATGCTGCTGGAGCGTGAGCTGCTGGAGGCCAAGATTGCCCTTCTGGAGGGCGGCCGCCCTTTAGCTCAGAGGAGGTCGAGGCGATGAGCCGGGCCCTCTCGCCGAGCAGCGGCCGGCCCTATGGCTTGGCGCGTGTCTGCCGGATCTGGCGCGTGGCCCGGGCGAGCGTCTACCGGCAGCGTCAGCCGCAGACGGACCGGCGGCGCCGCGGCCCGGTCGGACCGCTGTCCGATCCAGTGCTCACAACCGAGATCCGTGCCGTCCTGGCCGCCAGTCCGTTCCATGGCGAGGGGCATCGGAAAGTTTGGGCCCGCCTGCGCCTGAAGGGCATCCGCACCTCGCTCCGCCGTGTGTTGCGGCTGATGCGCGAGCACGACCTGCTGGCGCCGTCCCGGATGGGGGCGCCGCGTGGGCCGCGCAACCACGACGGCACGATCATTCCGGCAACCATCGACACCCTGTGGGGCACCGACATGACCACCGCTTGGACTGGCGAAGGGCAAGCTGCCGTGTTCGTGGCGGTCGATCACTACAGTGCCGAGTGCGTCGGCATTCATGCCAGTCGCCAAGCCACCCGCTTTGAAGCTCTCGAGCCGCTGCGCCAGGGCGTACGCGAGCACTTTGGCGGCTTTAGCAAAGGGATTGCTTCAGGCCTGTCGATCCGGCACGACCATGGCAGCCAATACATGTCGCGAGCATTCCAGGACGAGTTGCGGTTCCTTGGGATCGAGAGTTCGCCGGCCTTTGTGCAGGCTCCTGAAGGCAATGGCTGTGCGGAGCGGTTCATCCGCACCCTGAAGGAAAACCTGCTGTGGGTGCGCTCGTTCGAAACCATCGAGGAGTTGCGCCAGGCGCTGCTGACCTTCCGAGAAACCTACAACTCCACCTGGCTGATAGCCCGGCACGGATTTCAGACGCCGAAAGCCGTCCGGCACAACCAGCTTCCATCCGCGGCCCTCGCCGCGTAGGCTTCAATCCGGTGTCTCAAAAACTGCGGGCGGTACAGCGCTGGCATGGACGATGACGCCATCGCGGCCCTGTTGGTAACGGAGGGGTTCGGTCCGCTCGATGCGCGCCGCTGGCGGCGCATGCCGTCAAGGTGATCCGCTTGCGCCATCGAGTTCTGCGCGCGCCGTGGCTGTCGTGCCCGCGCACGGTTCCAGGCTGCTGGACGGTGGCGCAACTCGCGCGTGAACTCGCTGTCTCGCCGCACTGGATCCACCGCCGCATCCACAATGGAACCATTGTCGTGGCGCGCCATCCGGACACCGGCCGGTGGCTCTTCCCTAAGACGGACGCCACGCTGTGAACCGCGCCGGGATTCCCGGAGGCTCCAACTCCTGACAGGATGGAGCCATGACAAAGCGAACACCCCCGTATTCACCAGAGGTCCGCGAGCGGGCGGTCCGGATGGTTTTCGAGCACCGGGACGAGTACGCCTCACAGTATGAGGCGATCCTGTCGCTTGCGGCCAAGATCGGCTGCTCGCGTGAGACGCTGCGCCACTGGGTGCGGCAGGCCGAGCGCGACCAGGGCCTTCGCCCCGGCCCGACGAGCGCGGAGCAGGAGAAGATCAAGGCGCTTGAGCGAGAGGTGCGGGAACTGCGCCAGGCCAACGAGATCCTGCGCAAGGCCAGCGCGTATTTTGCCCAGGCGGAGCTCGACCGCCGCTTCAAGCCATGAAGGCCTTCATCGACGAGCATCGTGAGGTCTACGGGGTCGAGCCGATCTGCCGCGTGCTGCCGATCGCCCCGTCGACCTACCATGAGCACGCCGCCCGCAAGGCCGATCCCGACCGCCGACCGGCCCGCGAGCGCCGGGACGCCGACCTCAGCCGGGAGATCCGCCGGGTCTTTGCCGCCAACTTCGGGGTCTATGGCGTGCGCAAGGTCTGGCGCCAGCTGCAGCGCGAGGGCATCGAGGTGGCGCGCTGCACGGTCGCCCGGCTGATGCGGCAGATGGGCCTGAAGGGTGTGGTGCGCGGCAAGAGCATCCGGACGACGGTCAGTGACGCCGCCGCCCCTTGCCCGCGTGACCGGGTCAACCGGCAGTTCACGGCGCCGCGGCCGAACGCCTTGTGGGTGAGCGATTTCACCTATGGGGCGACCTGGTCGGGCTTCGTCTATGTGGCCTTCGTGATCGACGCCTTCGCTCGCAAGATCGTGGGCTGGCGCGTGTCACGCTCGGCCCGGGCCGAGTTCGTGCTTGATGCTCTCGAGCAGGCTCTCCACGAGCGGCAGCCTCTGCGGCGAACCAGCCTCATTCATCATTCGGACAGGGGAGTCCAGATCCACGGTCCGAGTGGTGGCCCGCCGGCCGACCAGCAGTCCCAAATGCGGGCAGCGCGTGCGCGCCGCGCACAGGGTGTACAACCGGGCCAGGGCAGCGAACGGAACGACGCTGGTACCGTCCTCAAAGAGAACGGGGGCGAGCTCCGCATCGTGATTGCTCGTGCAGGAGGTGAACGATGGACGCTCGAATGGCCTCGCGCTGCAAAATGAAGCGGAGTTTCGGTGCGAGGGTGTTCATAGCCCTCACGATGATGCCTGTCACCATGGAGCCCCTCTTGCTCTCGCGTGATTAGATTCGCACTTCAGGGCACTGCGCCTGCTTTGACTGCTGACGGATGATCTCATAACATCCGCATACAGTCTGTTCGAGGCCGCGCCGGTCAATGACCGTGACGACCCCGCGTCCCTGGCGGATCGCACCAGCGGCCTGGAGGGCGTGCATGGCCGCGCTGATGGTTGAGCGCTGCACACCCATCATGCGCGACAGGTGTTCATGAGTGAGTGGCAAGACGTCCTGGCTCGTGCGATCCTGCATCGTGAGGATCCAACGGCAGCAACGCGCCTCCACACTGTGCAGAGCATTGCAAGCCATGGAGTGCAGCGTCTGCGCCAGCAAGTCCTCCGCAAACCGAAGGACGTGGTCACGGAGCGTCGGGCGCGCCACAAACCCCCGATACAGGACTTCGGTGTCAACGCGCGAGGCCCTGCCGGTGCTCTGCACGACATAGCGCCCTAGCGAACGGCGCGTAATGAGGGCACTGGCGAGGCCAAACATGGCCTCTCCCCCTAGCTTCGCCATCTCGATGGTTTTGCCATCGGCCAGAACAGTCACGAGCGAGACAATCGCCTCGTGAGGAAAGTAGATGAAGGGCATGCGGTCGCCAACATCATAGATCACCGTGCCCCGGTGCAGGTCGACCAGTTGAAGGTGTGGCTCAAGAAAGGCGAAATCGTCCGATAGCAGCGTTGACAGTAGGTGATTGGCCCGATGACTTGAACAACGAGAGGAAAGTGACATGGCAGAATCCTATGACCTTGAGCGTCGGCATCTTGGCAGTCATACGCTGATGCTGATCGGAGATGTCGCTAGGGCGTGATCGGAGGTCGACATGCTCCGACGCAATCGACCCAGCTCATCTGGTCGTGCACAGCGGTTTGGCGAGCTACGCGGTAACCGAAGTTGACCTTCTAGGCTGCGGCCATCGCGCGGGGTGTACCCCATGCTGCAGACACGGCGAGTCGATCCGGTTCCGAAGGAGGTTGCCCAGGAAGCTCACGGTCCCAACATTATCCGTGAGCAGTCTGTCCCTGGTGTCGCACTCGCGAGGCGTGCCCGTCCTCTGCAACCCAAAAGGGGCTCGCCGCGGCGATGCCGAGCGAGCCCAAGGTTGGGAGGGCCGTCTCAGAGGACATCTCCCTGTAAGAGGGAGATAAGGTGACCGAGACGGAGGCCACCTCCTCCGCTGCCAGCGGGGCTGACAGGGAGACCGGTGCAGGCCGCTGGCCTGCGATTCACAAGACTGGAGACAAATTCTGCCCGACATGCTCACGGTCGCACCCCTGCGCTGCCTTGGGGCTCCATGAGTGTTGCCGCAGCGAAGCAATGAGCCCCAGCCACGGGCGCAGCGATCCGCTCGGCCGCGCAGATGAGGTCGGCAGCAGCAGCCAGCACGGGCTTATCGAGGGTGAAGTAGCCGTAGCTGTCGAGAGTTATACCGGTGGAATGGGAGTAAACCTCCAGCCAGTATGGTGGGAACCGAGTCACCGCGTCTTCTACCTGAGTCAGTTCGCTTAGCCCCACCTCGACCAATCCAAACCGCACCAACGTGGCCGTTTTCGCGCCGCTGGCCCGATCCAGCACGGCGGTGAGCTGAACATAGGCGCGAAGAATGCTGAGTTTGAAAGAGCCGGTATCGCAGCCCTTCGTGCGCGGGTGCCCTCGAGAAGACAATCGGAATTGCATCATTGACGTCTCCATCCATCGGCATCGGACAGCCTGCCATCGAGGGCGAACCTGAACCGGGCCCGCGCCTTGGGCTTGATCTCGTATCTCCGTTCCACCTTATCTGGCTGTATGTGACGAAATGCTGCCATGCTACAGGCCTGCTTATGGCAATTGAGAGCAGAGATAGATCGCCGTGAGCGTAGATGAACCGGCAGAGATCAAGAGACATAGATCAAGGACCATACCTGGCCGTTCGTTCATAAGGCGGTTCAACATGACATCTCCTAAAAAGCAGAGGTCAAACGGGCGCTCCCCAGCTGAAATCAGCAGTTCGTCTCTCGAGCACTCGCATGCGTCTCGTCTTGACAGTTACTTTCGATCACTTGCCCACTCGTACACGCGAAGATTCTGCGTCCGAAGCGCCGCCGCTCAAGAATGATCTATGGGATCGTTGATCTCACACCTGTATCGGAACTGCTGACATCCGACCGCCCGTGCGGAGAGCCAGACCTTCACTCGAGGAGCCTCACCATTCGCATGCCACTTTCTTGGTCTGAGTTGGATCAGGGCAACAGCCGCCCGATCATCACCCCAGCGGACTGTTTGAGCTCGCGCTTGTACACACCTGGCACCGTTGAATAGCGTGCGCCAACTCCCTGATGAGCTAATCTGGCAGAAACGTATGCTGACCCGCCCGACTACTTCGGCATACAGCTAAAACTTAAGAGACGCATATTCGAATTTTTTGCGCTCCCCGAAGTGACTTTCGGATAGATGCAAATCGATGCGAGGAAGAGAAGCTTCTCAACGCCACGTCTAAATCACCCTCCGATCATGTTGGCCTTCATCGTCAGGTTCGGGCAGGTGAAGCCGGCAGGCACAGCGTCATTTGCTAGAATACTACCTCCCTTCGCTGCCGCCACTACAACCGCAAGTGGTTTTATTGGCGAGAAAGACTGCTGCACCTCCTCTTGCCGCGTCAAGTTCAGCTTCTGCGTGCCTGCCACGACAATCTCGTCTTCGATCAACCACGAGGCCGGCCGGGTTGGTGGCATCGGATCCTGCAGGACTCGCCTCCGCTCAAATTCAAGTTCCTTTTAGCTGCAGCAGCGGCACTGGTAAAATTCATTGTTTGGATAGCACTCATCCATGAATCCAATGCAATTGGACGCGAAGGAGGCCCTCGCCGACGCTTCGAAATCTGCCCTTTGAGCATGTTGCGGCTGCGTGGAAGCGGCGGAGCGGATTCGATTGAACCGAGGGCCGTCCGGCGCGAGCGGTCGAGCTGAACTGAGGGCGTGATCCTTCCTGTCATGCTGATCAAGTACGGCAACCGCAGCCCTAGGCTCCGCGCGGAATCTCCCTTTCAGCTGGTCAGGCTCTCAATCCTAGCCCCATACCTCCCGAATCGTGTAGAGGCCTCTTGCCATAGCCTCTGCCCTATGCAGGCACATTGCTCCTAATCTCCTTTTAGGCTCCAGTTGGAGGGCCCACCTGCGGTTGCATTGGAGGAGCGCCGCCAGCGCTTGATGCATGACGCGATGTTACCTTCACTGGGGCTGGCTCGCCACCTCATTGAGGAGCTTGATGTCGGCCCTCATTGCCACCTCACGCCCCGACCCGAGCATGACCGTTCGTCCACGCCGTGCTGTTCGATTGTGACGAACGGTTCGCCTGCAGCAGGCGCTTCTGTGTATAGCGTCTGCGAACCGAGGTCGCTTCGTCACCCGAGATACCGACCGTGGTCTACCTCGGTCGCTGGTGCCGAACGAGAAGCACCGAGGTAGGTCAGATTGTCCGCACAATTTTTCAGTTGGCGAAGTGGAGAGGCTGCCGGGTTTAAGCCCCCGCGAGTTGCGGAAGCTGTCGACTTGCACTTCACAACTCGGACGCCGATTTGTGCATTTTGTGCGAGACTGTGGAGGACGTAAGTCACACACGAAATGCAAATACATGGAGGGTTCCTTGAGACCCGCCGTCAGCCATGCTAAGCATATTCGCGCTAGAGGGAGCTCCAGCTGGCGGAACCCATTCGGTCGACGATTCTAGTTTCGTTACGCGCGGAAAGACGGCGTGGAAATGGTTTGGCAGTCTCATCTGACATAGACATTTCTGCATTGCAGCCTCAGCTATGTCGTAGACCTATCAGCGTCCGCAAGTTCGATCATGAATGCGAATCGACAAGAGCCTCACCCCAGTATGGCTATTGCGCGAAGAAGGCGCCGCGGATATGCACTGCCCCGTTTCTCTCGGCACTGCTCGACCGAACCGCCCCCCTCGCCCGCAGGGGCCTTGTTCCAGCAGCACTTAGCCATATGCCACCGCAATAAAGCCCGGCAGTTCAGAGAGCGTCACATTCATGCGGAAGGTGCCCGGTCCTGATTTCCAGCGCCAGATGCGGGCGAGAAACTCCGGCGGCAGCATCTTCTCCGGCGCTGACTGGCCGAACAGGAGCTTCAGATGCATGGTGCTGGCCAAAGTCCGCCCCCTTACCACACCTGCCGTGCCACCCGTTCTGGACGATCACCTCCCTCACGGACCTCGACCTCCACTCCTCGCTCATGGGCCGTTCTTAGCATAGCCTGGGTGGGTTCGAGATAGTCCACTTGATGCGCAAAGGACAGGCGAGTACGCCTACAATTCCTATTTCGCCTCTGCGGAGCAATTCGATCGTCTCGCCGCATGAGCGGGTCAAATTCTCCTCTTTCTCGTCTCGGCGCCAAGTTTGCGACTAAGTCCTCATGAGGCCACTAGGTATCATGGATCTGACCAGATCGCTCCTCCCTCACCTGCCATGCTGAAAAACCAGAACATTGGTAAGAGCGTCATCCGATTTGCGAAAGTAGCCTGAGGAAAGCTCGTTAGGCGGCTCCTACTCTCTCATGCTCCCTGGCTTCTGTTGGCGAGCTTTGCTGAAGCAGATCCTTTGAACTATTATGGCCTGTTAGCGCTTGATCCAGTCGAGAGTGGCGGCGAGACAGAGCACGCCCATGAAGGATCGGGTGGTCTTCTCATAGCGGGTTGCAACGTTGCGTCACTCTTTGAGTCCCTTTCGGCATGTCGTCGTTGCGGAATCGCGGGCCTTCGGCGCTATTGCGGCTGGCGCAACACAGCCCCTCAATGGTGCGATCCGGCGTGCGCCTGGCGTTCTGGAACCATCCTCGGGGACGTAGAAACCGCCAGGAGATCGACGCTTTCAAAGGTCGCAGCACGCAGGTAAGGACTGATGATTCCGCGGGACTTCGGCGATCAGCGGAGACGCGATTGATGGCATCGATGGCATCGGGAGGGCCATCGAGAAAAGGGATTTGCCCGGACCATCCGACGAGAGGCATAAAGCACCGTGGCATTTTTGAGCAGGCCATCGAGGAGGGCCGCCGCGGAAGCTGCGATGCTGGGATGGGCAAACAGAGATTTGAGGTGAGGTTCGACCCGATGCAATTCTACGCACCAGAATTCGAGTACCTGCTCGACGGCCACACCCGTCATGGCAGCCTCTTGGGTCAGATTAGGCGATTATGAGCCCATATCCGGACGGTGCAATCGTAGTGTCGGGATTTAGGTGTCCACTAGGCCGGGCAGCTCCAATAGCGTAAAATTACACCAAAGCCAAAAGTGAGCGCTTGTTGGACGTTTCAGTACGGGGGAAGGGAAAAGGAACGGGCGAGATCCCGGATGATGCTATCTCTGATTACAAGAGCCTCCCGGCCCTGCTCATCTTCCCCAATCTTAGCCTCAGCTGATTTGTAGGTGGCAGACAGCTGAGGAGCCGCTTCCTGCGACTGGAATACTCCGAGGTGACTACTGAGGATATCGAGCAGACTGTTGAGTGCCGCATCTGTGATCTCAACCTCCAGTGCTGAGGGTAGCCCGGATAAAGCTATGGAGCGGGTCTGGTAAGCAGAGTCCCCCGTGACTTCAGGACCAAACCAGGCCAACGGCTGAAACATATGCGTCGGCTTGCTTGGCTCTGCCGTGACAGTAATCAAATCCAGTGGTCCTGGCTTGACGAAGCGGCGGAGAGCGACCGTTTCCAGGCCGATATTCAGGCTGATGCTCAAGTACTCCACTCGTCCAGCGGCCAACTCCAATAGAGTTTCGGCTTGAGCGCAGGAAATGTCCGTGGCCTCCTCGATACGCCCGGTTGGATGGCTGGTAACCAGGATGAGCCGACCCGCCTCCCCCTCGACTTGGACATAAATGTCCCGGTCCGGGCGATCCGGAAAGTAGCCCTGCCGGATGTGGTAGCCTCCTCGCTCCTTTTCAATCAGACGAGCCAGGGAGGGCGCAAGCTGAAAATCGCGGGCGTTGCTCATCAGGTATTAGCCTTCCAAAAGGGGCTTCTGGCCGCTCCAGCTCACGACGTTTTTGCGTGTGACGACGGATAGGGAAAGAGAGTTCGTCACGTTTAGCCAGACGCAAGCTGATGGCTCGCAGAGCGATTAGGTGACTTTTACCGAAGTTCTCTGGTAACCGGCTATGCTAACATCACTCAAGCCGGTATTTGCACGAGGCGTGTTTACCGCAGCATGAACGTTTACCCGCAGCAGGATTATTACTTTGTTCTAGACCATATAATGTCCGCCGTTCACCGACAAGGTCGAGCCAGTGATGAATCTCGCATTATCGCCGGCCAAGAACAGCACGCCGCGGGCGATTTCCTCCGCCTCGCCGAGACGGCCGACCGGAATGAGCGGCAGGATCTTCGACTTGAGGACCTCCTCGGGGACCGCCTTCATCATCTCGGTGGCGATATAGCCCGGCGCGATCACGTTGACGGTGACGCCCTTGTTGGCGTTCTCCTGCGCCAGCGCCTTGGCGAAGCCGATCACGCCTGCCTTCGCAGCGGAATAGTTCGCCTGCCCCATCTGGCCCTTCTGGCCGTTGATGGACGAGATGATGATGATGCGTCCGAAACCGCGCTCGCGCATGCCCTCGATCACGGGGCGCGTGCAGGTGAACATGGAATCGAGATTGGTGCGGATGACGGCAGACCACTGATCGTAGGTCATCTTGTGGAACATGCCGTCGCGGGTGATGCCCGCGTTGTTGACCAGGATGTCGACCGGGCCGAGTTCGGCTTCGACGGACCTGATGCCGCTCTCGCAGGATGCTGCATCGGAAACGTCGAATTTGAAGACCGGAATGCCGGTCTCCGTCTTGAACCGATTGGCGGCTTCGTCATTGCCGCCGTAATTCGCGGCAACCTTGTAGCCCGCGTCCTTCAAGCCTTTTGAAATCGCGGCACCGATGCCGCG
>NZ_QDGA01000015.1 GCF_003347665.1 Microvirga calopogonii | reverse complement strand
TCGTCGTGCTCGAACTGGTCCACCAGTTGGCGGACTTTCTCCACGGCTGGCGACGCCATGCCGACCTCCCGCTTGTAAACGCCCGAGATCGCCTTGATCTCGGCGCGGTGACGGCCCCAGACCTTCTCCAGCGCGTCGGAAATCTCGCCCACGGTGGCCTTGGCCCGCGCCGCCTTCACGGCGAGGTCGAGCAGGTTGCCGTCGCCGGACGCGGCGACCGTGGAGAGGGCGGCCAGCGCCGCGTCCACGTCGGCCTGGTTGCGGTCGGCCTTCAGGCGCTTGAGCTTCTCGATCTGGCTCGCGCGCACGGCGGCGTTGTCGACCTTCAGGATGTCGATGGATGCTTCGTCCGTCGACTTGAAGCTGTTCACGCCGATGATCTTCTGGTGACCGGAATCGATGCGCGCCTGCGTGCGTGCGGCAGCCTCCTCGATCTTCAGTTTCGGAATGCCGGCCTCGATGGCCTTCGCCATGCCGCCGAGTTCCTCGACCTCCTGAATGTGCGCCCAGGCCTTCTGCGCCAGCTCGTAGGTGAGCCGCTCGACATAATACGAGCCACCCCACGGATCGATGATGCGCGTGGTACCGCTCTCCTGCTGCAGGAAAAGCTGCGTGTTGCGGGCGATGCGGGCGGAGAAATCGGTGGGCAGCGCCAGCGCTTCGTCGAGCGCATTGGTATGCAACGACTGCGTATGGCCTTGGGTCGCCGCCATCGCCTCGATGCAGGTGCGGGTGACGTTGTTGAACACGTCCTGCGCCGTGAGGGACCAGCCGGAGGTCTGCGAGTGCGTGCGCAACGGCAGCGACTTCTCGCTCTGCGGGTTGAAGCCCTTCACGAGCTTCGCCCAGATGAGGCGCGCGGCGCGCATCTTGGCCACTTCCATGAAGAAGTTCATGCCCACGGCCCAGAAGAACGACAGGCGTGGCGCGAATTGGTCGATCGTGAGCCCGGCCGCAATGCCCGCGCGGATGTACTCGACGCCGTCGGCGAGCGTATAGGCGAGCTCCAGGTCCTGCGTCGCGCCGGCCTCTTGCATGTGGTAGCCGGAGATCGAGATCGAGTTGAACTTCGGCATGTTCGCCGAGGTATAGCCGAAGATGTCCGAGATGATGCGCATCGACCCTTTGGGCGGGTAGATGTAGGTGTTGCGCACCATGAACTCTTTCAGGATGTCGTTCTGGATCGTGCCGGAGAGCTTTTGCGGCGGCACGCCCTGTTCTTCCGCTGCCACGATGTAGAGCGCGAGAACGGGCAGCACCGCGCCGTTCATGGTCATCGACACGCTCATCTGATCGAGCGGGATGCCTGCGAAGAGCGTGCGCATGTCGTAGATGGAATCGATGGCGACGCCCGCCATGCCCACGTCGCCGGCCACGCGCGGATGATCGGAATCGTAGCCGCGATGAGTCGCGAGATCGAAGGCGACCGACAGGCCCTTCTGGCCGGCCGCAAGGTTGCGGCGGTAGAAGGCGTTGGAATCCTCGGCCGTGGAGAAGCCCGCATATTGGCGCACGGTCCAGGGCTGGTTGACGTACATGGTCGGGTACGGGCCGCGCAGGAACGGCGCGACGCCCGGCCAGGTGTCGAGGAAATCGAGCCCGGCGCGGTCCTCAGGCCCATAGGCTCCCTTGACCGCGATGCCCTCCGGCGTGAGCCAGGGCTCCGAAGCAGCCTGGGAGGAGGACGCCAGGGGAGCGTCGGAGAAAGCGACGCTCGAAAAGTCCGGGATGCTGGTCATGGCCTGGAAACGGATGCCCTTGACGGATGAAACACTATGAACGGCTCATTTTAGGGCATCCGGCCTCGGGATGCCATCGGCGCATGGTCGGAGAAGGAGGGTCTAGCCTCCCCTCGTCATCACCGGCCTTGCGCCGGTGATCTCGATTGGAGAAGCGCGACGCTTCAAGTGACCGGGATGGCCAGCACAAGGCCGGCCATGACGTGGTGGGTGTCATCCCCGGCGGCCGAAAGGCCGGGAAAGGGGATCCAAGATCGAGCGAGCTGCTATGGATCCCCTTCGCTGACGCTCCGGCCGGGAACGACATTGCGACGCGTTACTCCCATTAAGCCTTGGACGATTAGGAACAAGCCTCGTCCAGAGCCTGGGTCAAAACCTTGAGCGTGTCGCACCCGGCATAGATGAAAGTGTCGATGCCTGCGCGGGTCAGTTGGTCCTGGCGCTCACCCGGCCGTCCTGCGAGGTAGATGAGGGACGATCCGGCGGAGCGCAGGGCCTGTGCCGCCTCTTCCGCGTGTTTTTCATAGATCTCATCCGTCGAGCAGATGCAGGACAGTTTGGCTTTGCTGTCGCGATAGGCCTGTCGAAGCGCGTCATTGTCCGAAAAACCGTCGTTCGTGACCGCTTCTAGTCCGCCCGCCTCGAAGAAATTCTTCGCGAAGGTGGCGCGAGCCGTGAAGGCCGAGATCGGCCCGAGATTGGCGAGGAAGACTTTCGGCCGCTCCCCCGTCTTCGCAAGATAGGCATCCGACCGGTCGCGCAGGCGCTCGAAAGGCTCGGCCGTCCGAACCGAAGGCAGGGGCGCAATGGCGACGGGCGAGGGGCCGGAGGCCGTGCCGACCAGTCGCGGCAGGGTCGCCCCCTGTCCGGCCATCTGAACGAGGGACGAGAAGGCGGTTTCAGTCGGCGCGAGCTGCTCTCCTCCCCCTTGTGGGGAGAAGTGGGAGGCAGGGGTGCCGGCGCTTTGCTGGTCCAGTTCAGAGCTCACACCCCCACCCTTAGTCCCTTCCCACAAGGGGGAGGGAAAGAGCACGGTCACATCCGCCTCATGGATGTTCGGGAACTCGCTCGTGCCGGTGATCGGTTCCTTGCGTGTGGCGACGGCTTGTTCCCGCTGAGCCCGGACAGTGGTGATCCGGGCCTGGAGCCTGTCGGCTTTGAGGCTGTCCAGAATGCCGCCCTCGCGCTCGATCTCCTGGAAAAGTCCCCAGGCTTTCTCGCACAGGGCATCGGTGAGCGCCTCGAACCCACCCGCGCCCGCCGCCGGATCGATCACGCGGGACAGGTTCGATTCATCGAGCAGGATTGCTTGCGTGTTGCGGGCGACGCGGCGGGCGAAGGCATCCGGAAGACCCAGGGCGGCCGTGAAGGGCAGCACCGTGACAGAGTCCGCTCCGCCGATCCCGGCCGAGAAGGCAGCCACAGTCGTGCGCAGCATGTTTACCCACGGGTCGCGCCGGGTGGTCATGCGCCAGGCGGTCTCCGCATGAAGGCGGATCGGCCGAGGGTCCAGGCCGCAGGCCTGTTCCACCCGTGCCCAGAGGCGGCGCAGCGCCCGCAGCTTCGCCACGGTAAGGAATTCGTCCGCATCGGCGACGAGGAGGAAGGAGAGCGCCCGTCGGGCGGCATCGGGCGAATGACCCTGCGTCTCCAGGGCGCGCATGGTGCCGACCCCCGTCGCCAGCACGGCCGCGAGCTCCTGCGCCTCGCTGGCTCCCGCCTCGTGGTAGACGCGTCCATCAGCCAGGAAGGCACGGCCGGCGAAGCCTTGCTCCGTCAGGTGGCCGAGCGTGTCGCCCATCCGCCCGGCCATGGTGCCCCAGGAGGCGGACATCCGCCCCTGCGCCGCCATGGCTCCGATGGGGTCGAGGCCCAGATCGAGGGAGAGGTCGGCAAGCTTGTGGCCACGTCGCGCAGCCAGGGCGAGGACCAGAGCCGCCATCTGGCGGCCGTGCCCGCCGGCATCGATACGCAGGTGAATGAGGTCGAGCATGACGCCCGACAACGCCCGGTCGAGATCGTCGAGGGAGCCGATCTGCACGCCGAAGCCCCGCGCGGCCGGAGCCTTCTGGGCCACCAGGGTCAGGGCATCGGCGCCGCCTTCGAGATCGAGGAGGGCGAGTTCGTTGGCTCTCTCGGGATCGGGATGGTCGATGCGCTGCGACACCAGCCAGCGGCCCGCCTGCTCGCGCGCGATCGGGGTGGATCCTTCCGCCTTGGGATAGAGCGGCTGGATGTCGATCCCGTCATGGCTGCGAGAGACGAGTTTCTTCCGAAAGTCCGCGCCCTTCAGCACGCCCTCGACCAGCTTGAGCCATTGCTCGCGGGTGGCCTGCGGAAAATCGGCCGCGAGAGAGAGATCGTCCATGGGTATCCTCGTCCGAAGGGGCTCATCGGTTGCGCCGGACAATACCGGGACGAGGCAGGGGTGGGAATGCCCCAAAGGGCGGGATTGCGCGGGCATGCCGCCGTTCCTCCCCAACTCTCCGCCCTCTGCCGTCATGGCCGTCCCCGGACTCGATCCGGGGATCAGTCCCCGCCATCCACGTCTGCGGGCGCTCCCACCGCCTTCATCCTCAGAGTCTGGCTCGTAAAGCACTGGGAACTCTCCTCCCCCTTGTGGGGAGGAGTTGGAGGTGGGGGTGTCGGCGCCACGCTGGTCCAGTTCAGCGCCGACACCCCCACCCTAACCCTCCCCACAAGGGGGAGGGGATACCCGCGCCACTTGATGAGCCAGCCTCTCAGGATGAGCGTTGGAAGGGGCGGAGATGAGCGCTCCTCTTGCAATCTCTCCCCCGTCATGGCCGGCCTTGTGCCGGCCATCCCGATCACTTGAAGCGTCGCGCTTCTCCAATCGAGATCACCGGCACAAGGCCGGTGATGACGGGGAGGAGGTGCCAGGTCGATGTTATGTTCTCATTTTGTTCTTGACAAGCTTCCTAAGCTCGGCTATATCGTTCCCTATTCCCGCCCGCCGAGGGGCGCGCTCGCGAGGCGTCGCAAGAACGGGGTGGGAAGCGGTCCGGTCGCAGGCCTCGCAAACCTGTGACCGGAGGCCCTTGGTGCCTGTGGGCTGCCAAGTCGAAACGCCTAAAAGAACCGCGTGCAAGACGCCGTCCGGCTCTTCCACTCTCACAGACATAGCGAGCCGGAGGTCCTGGCACCCTCCCTCGATCCCTGCAGGCTCGCAGCGCAAGCTGCGGGCCCACAGGTGCTGGCTCTTTGACACGAATGGATCGAGATCACCGGGACACGCCCGGTGATGACGAGCTTAGGACTAGACGAACTGGGACAGGCCGGGGATCGATCCCATGATGGTGCCCATCGTGTCCTCACCGGCCTTCTCGCGGCCATAGGCGAAGAGTTCCTTTCCGAGGGGCTGCATCTGGCCCATGGAGACGCCGATGCCCATGAGCTGGCCGCCCAGCGCCATGACGCCGCCGCCCATGGAGCCCACCATCCCCATGAGGCCGCCGCTTGCGCCGGTCTTGGACTGCTCGATGGCGTCCTGGGCACCCGGCAGGGTTTCGATCAGCTGGTTGACCTCCGCCTGCGGACCCTCCTTCTGGAGATAGCCCAGAATGAGCCCGATGGCCTTGTGGGCGGTCGCCTGATCGAGGCCGGTCTTCTGCGTCACGCGGGCGATGAGTTCTTCCATCTGATTCTCCTGAGGCTTCGGAAAGCGGATAGTTCATAAGTAAACTATTAAATCAAGAAACCTGACAGTGGAAACTCGTCACGGGACATCTAAGATCCTAGCGCATCGTGCGGAAAAGTGGATCCGGTTTTCCGCCCTGAAAGATGCGCCGCTTAAGGGATTGAGCCTCGGATTAGTCCCAAAAGTGCATTCCACTTTTGGGTCCGAGACTTTGGACTTTGGAGAGATACGATGCTCGAAGACGGAAAGATCTTCATCGGTAAAAGCACCAAGCCGGAATATCTGGATCTGAGGCTTGCCAACCGCCATGGCCTGGTGACGGGTGCCACGGGCACGGGCAAGACCGTCTCGCTTCAGGTGCTGGCGGAGGGGTTCTCCAATGCGGGCGTCCCTGTCTTCGCCGCCGACATCAAAGGCGATCTCTCCGGCATGGCGGCTCCCGGGAGCGGAAAGGAACCCCTGGTCAAGCGCGCCAAGGAAATCGGCATCGAGTACGTGCCGGACAAGTTCCCGGTGGTGTTCTGGGACCTGTTCGGAGAGCAGGGCCATCGCGTACGGGCGACGATCTCCGAAATGGGGCCGCTGCTCCTCTCCCGCCTGCTCGATCTCAACGATACCCAGGAGGGCGTCCTCAACATCGCGTTCCGCATCGCCGACGAGCAGGGATTGCTGCTGCTCGACCTGAAGGATCTGCGTGCGCTGCTGCAGCTCATCTCCGACAACGCCGGTGAACTCACCACCACCTACGGCAATGTGTCGAAGGCCACCATCGGGACGATCCAGCGGCAGCTTCTCGTTCTCGAAAATCAGCAGGGTGACGAATTTCTCGGCGAGCCGGCCCTCGACATCAAGGACCTGATGCGCACGGATCGCGACGGGCGCGGCGTCGTGAACATTCTGGCCGCCGACAAGCTCATGAGCAATCCGCGCCTCTACGCCACATTCCTTCTCTGGCTGATGTCCGAACTGTTCGAGGAGCTGCCGGAGGTGGGCGATCTCGACCAGCCCAAGATGGTCTTCTTCTTCGACGAGGCGCATCTTCTTTTCAACGATGCTCCCAAGGCGCTCGTCGAGACGGTGGAGCGAGTCGTTCGGCTCATCCGCTCGAAAGGAATCGGCGTCTATTTCATCACGCAGAACCCGGTCGACGTGCCGGAGAGCGTCTTGGCGCAGCTCGGCAACCGGGTGCAGCATGCGCTGCGCGCCTATACGCCGCGTGAGCAGAAGGCGGTGCGCGTCGCGGCGCAGACCTTCCGCCAGAACCCCGCGTTCGATACGGAGAAGGCCATCACCGAACTCGGCGTCGGCGAAGCCCTGGTCTCGACCCTGGAAGGCAAGGGAGCGCCATCCATGGTGGAGCGCACGCTGATCGCGCCGCCCATGGCGCAGGTCGGGCCGATCGGTGCCGCCGAGCGCCAGCAGATCGTGGCGGCCAGCGTTCTCAAGGGCAAGTACGACCAGCCGGTCGATCCGGAATCCGCCTACGAGATGCTCGCCAAGCGCGCCGAGCAGGCCGCCGCCGATGCCAAGGCTGCGGAAGGGGGAGGCGGCATTCTGGACATGCTCGGCGGCCTCTTCGGGACGACGGGGCAGCGCAAGGGTTCGATGACCATGACGCAGCGGGTGACCCGCGAAGTCACGCGCACGGTCGTCAACCAGACGGTGGGAAGCCTCGCGGCCGAGATCGGAAAATCCATCGGTGGGCGACAAGGCAGTTCCATCGGCCGCGCCATCGTGCGTGGAACCCTGGGCGGATTGTTGAAGCGATAGTGCTGGCAGGCGCCTCGCTTGGCATCGACAATGCATCATATCCGCCTCGCACAGCTTGACGATCTTGCCGCCGTCGAAGCGATCGTCCACGCCGCCTATTCGCCTTACATACCGCTCATCGGGCAAAGGCCTGGGCCGATGCTGGACGATTATGCCGCACTCATCGCGAAGGGTTGCGTCCACGTGCTCGTAGCCGAGAACGAGGTGGCTGGGATCCTCGTTCTCGTGCCGGATGACGGAGCCATGCTTCTCGACAATGTCGCCGTTCATCCGGATCGGCACGGACGCGGCTATGGGCGTGCGCTGATCGCCTTCGCGGAAAGGCTCGCCCGCGAGCGTGGCTTCAAAGCCATCCGGCTCTATACGAACGAGGCTATGAGCGAGAACATCCGTCTCTATGAGCGCCTGGGATTCGTCGAGACCCATCGCGCCGAGGAGAAGGGGTTCCGTCGCGTTTACATGACGAAGCTGATGAGCTCCATGCCCTGAGACGAAACCTCATACTTGCGATGTCCTGGGCGATGGGGGTACGTCTTGGGACGACCCTTTCACAAGGCAGATGTTCTCCATGTCCCAGCTCGACCAAGTTCTCTCCAAAATCGATTCCGATCTCGACACCTCCCTGGAGCGGCTGTTCCAATGGTTGAAGGTTCCCTCCATCTCCACCGATCCGGCCTATAAGGATCACTGCCGCACAGCCGGGCAATGGCTCGTGGACGAGCTGAAGGGCATCGGCGTCGAGGCGTCCTTGCGCGAAACGGGCGGTCACCCCGTGGTGCTCGGTCATGCGAATGGCGAAGCGAAGCTGCATGTACTCTTCTACGGCCATTACGACGTGCAGCCGGTCGATCCGCTGGAGCAGTGGGAGAGGCCGCCCTTCGAGCCGCGCATCATCACGCTGCCGGACGGCCGCAAGGCCATCAGCGCCCGCGGCTCCTCCGACGACAAGGGGCAAGTGCTGACCTTCGTGGAAGCCTGCCGCGCCTGGAAGGCCGTGACGGGCTCGCTGCCGATCACCATCACGTTCCTCGTCGAGGGCGCGGAAGAAGATGGCTCCAAGTTCCTGCCCGAGTTCATCGAAGCCAACAAGGCCGAGCTGAAGGCCGACGTTGCCCTCGTCTGCGACACGGGCATGTGGGATCAGGATACGCCTGCCATCACGTCCTCCCTGCGCGGCATGGTCTATGAGGAAGTGATCGTGCGCTGCGCGGACCGCGACCTGCATTCCGGCACCTTCGGTGGCGCGGCGCGCAATCCGATCCATGTGCTGTCGAAGATCATCGCGGCGATCCACGACGACAACGGCCGCATCACGATCCCGGATTTCTACGAGGGCGTGCCGGAAACGCCGACGCAGCTTCTGGAGCAGTGGAAGGGCCTCAATCTTACCGAGGAGGAGTTCCTCGGCCAGGTCGGCCTGAAGCACTCGGCCGGCGAGAAGGGGCGCATGCTCATCGAGCAGATCCAGTCGCGCCCCACCTGCGACGTGAACGGCATCATCGGCGGCTACACGGGCGAGGGCACCAAGACCGTGATCGCAGCCGAGGCGCGCTGCAAGGTGTCCTTCCGTCTTGTGGGCGATCAGGACCCGGCGAAAATCTCCGAGAACTTCCAGGCCTTCGTGCGCGAGCGCATCCCGGCCGATTGCTCGGTGGAGTTCATCAAGCACAAGGGCTCGCGCGCCCTGGCGCTTCCGCACGATTTCCCGGCGATCACCGCGGCGAAATCGGCCCTGCACGACGAATGGAAGAAGGATCCCATCGTCATCGGCATGGGCGGCTCGATCCCGGTCGGCGGCGACTTCAAGCGCACGCTGGGCCTCGACACCCTCTTCGTCGGCTTCGGCCTCGACGACGACCGCATCCACTCGCCGAACGAGAAATACGACCTGAAGAGCTTCCACAAAGGCACCCGCTCCTGGGCTCGGATCCTGGCAGCTCTGGCGAAGTAAATCGTCCCAAAGCCCTGCATTCACCTCTTCGTCATGCCCGGCCTCGTGCCGGGCATCCACGTCTTAAGAGAGCAGCGGATCGATAAAACGTGGATGGCCGGGACAAGCCCGGCCATGACGGCGCCTAATCAAGCTCGCCCAGAGACCCGATCACCGCGCTCGGGGCAAGCTCCAGGTATTCATCCGGCAAACCGAGCCGGTTCACCCAGACGGGCGTGAAGCCGAACGCTGCGGCGCCTGCGATGTCCCAGCGGTTCGAGGAGACGAAGACGACTTCGCTGGCCGTGACGGGCAGAGCGCGAAGAACAAGCTCGTAGGTGTGCGGGTCCGTCTTGAACACCTGTGCCGCATCGACGGACAGGATCACATCGAGATCATCGGCAAGACCTGCCGACTCCACGGCCGCATTCAGCATGGCCGGATCGCCGTTCGACAGGATGCCTGTTGTCAGTCCGCGCTGCTTCAAGGCACGCAACGTCTCTCGAACCTCCGGATAGGCATCCAGGCTGCGATACGCTTCCAGCAGGAGCGGCCTGATCGAAGTATCCACGTCCGGAAACCGGGCGAACGCATAGTCGAGCGCTTTCTCGGTGAGAGTCCAGAAGGGCTCGTAGCGACCGGCGAGCGACAGGACCCAGGAGTATTCGAGCTGCTTCGCGCGCCAGACCTCCGAGAAGCGTCCCGCATCCGGCCCAATCTCAGCCGTATGACGGGCGACGGCCGAGTGCACGTCGAACAATGTTCCATAGGCGTCGAAGATGACGGTTTTTGCACGGGCAGGGATAATCGGCGAGGACATGGCCCAAGGGTCTCATTGGCGTCGAAGGATGGCAATCCGACCAATGATCAGCTCGCCGCATGGAACCCATCACAAGACTTTATGTCCCAATGACCGAAGGGACGATTGACGGTTGGGGCCGCAAGGGATTCGATACGGCAGTCATTCTGACCCAAAGGATTGAGAAAGTGGCTTGGTATTCGCAGACCTGGAACTGGTTCAACGGCGCATGGCACGAGGGCAATCCGCCCCTGATCGGGCCGCGCTCCCACGTCTCCTGGCTCGGCTCCTCCGTGTTCGACGGCGCACGCGTGTTCGAGGGCGTCGCGCCGGATCTCGATCGGCATTGCGAGCGGGTGAACCGCTCGGCGCCCACCATCGGGCTGAAGCCAACCATGGAAGCCCAAGCCATCATGGATCTCGTCCGCGAGGGCGTGAAGAAGTTCGCGCCGGGGACCGCGCTATACGTGAAGCCCATGTATTGGGGCGAGGCCGAGGGCCTGGCGACCATCGCGCCGGATCCGGAATCGACCCAGTTCTGCCTCTCGCTCTTCGAGGCGCCGATGCCGGTGCCGGGCGGCCTGTCCGTCATGAAGTCGAGCTTCCGCCGCCCGACCCTCGAATCCATGCCGACCGACGCGAAGGCGGGCGCGCTCTATCCCAACAATGCCCGCGTGCTTCGCGAGGCGAAGGAGAAGGGCTTCGACAACGCGCTCGTCTGCGACGCCCTCGGCAACGTGGCCGAGACCGGCACGTCCAACGTGTTCATGGCCAAGGACGGCGTGGTCTATACGCCTTACCCGAACGGCACGTTCCTGAACGGAATCACCCGCCAGCGCGTGATCCAGCTCTTGCGCGACGACGGCACCACCGTGGTCGAGGGAACGCTGCGCTACGAGGACTTCGCCACGGCGGATGAGATCTTCATCTCTGGCAATTACTCCAAGGTGATGCCGGTGCTGCGCATCGATGGCCGCGATCTCCAGCCCGGCCCGTTCTATCGGCTGGCGCGCGAGCTCTACTGGGCCTTCGCGCACGATAAGGGACTTCACAAGGCCGCTTGATCACTGCGGTTTTTCGCGGCGTCATAGACCTGTCGTCGATCTGTTAACGGACGGACATGGGGCTCCTGCAAGAGCAATCTCGCTTGAACAAGCAAACGAGGTTTTCACCATGTCCGTCCGTCTTCTCGCAGCGCTGCCGCTGACCGTGCTGCTCGGCACAAGCGCCCTGGCGCAGCAGCAATTTCCGGCCGTATTGACAGGCCACGCCGTTCTACCCGCCCTGAGCTTCGTCGATGCTCCCGCGGATGCCCCGGCCGATCTGAGGGTTTCCGGCAAGTTCACGACCGGCAAGCGCATCGAAGCGCTCGGAACCGTCGAGGGCACCTCCGGCGACCGCCCGACCGGCGTGAAGCTGCCCTTCCGCGGCCAGCCGCTCCAGGGCCATTCCGGCATCAAGTCCATGGGTGACGGCACCTTCTGGGTCATCACGGACAACGGCTTCGGGTCCAAGGCCACGTCGCCGGATTCGATGCTTTATCTCAACCGCCATCGCATCGACTGGAACAAGGGTTCGGTCGAGCGGCTTGAGACGGTGTTCCTGCACGATTCGGACAAGAAAGTCCCGTTCCGCATTGCCAATGAGGCGACCGAGAAGCGCTATCTGACGGGTTCCGATTTCGACATCGAGAGCTTCCAGCCCATCGGTGACAAGCTCTGGATCGCCGACGAATTCGGCCCCTACCTGATCAAGGCCGACCGCACCGGCAAGGTCGAGGCCGTCTACGAGACGCTGATCGACGGCAAGCCCGCCCGCTCGCCCGATCATTATGCGGTGACGACGCCTGCGGCTCCCAACGGCCCCGTCAACTTCAACGTGCGCCGTTCCAAGGGTTACGAGGGCATGGCCGCCTCCAAGGACGGCAAATTCCTCTACGCGCTTCTCGAAGGACCCGTCTGGGATGCCGAGAAGAAGCAGTGGGAGACCATCGACGGGCGGGAGTACCTGCGCATCCTCGAATTCGATGTGGCGGGCGAGAAGTGGACCGGCCGCCATTGGAAATACGTTCTCGACCAGAACGGCCTCGCCATCGGCGACTTCAACATGATCGACGGCACCACGGGTCTCGTGATCGAGCGCGACAACGGCGAGGGCACAGCTGACAAGGCCTGCCCGCAGGGCGAGAAGCGCCCGGACTGCTTTCAGGATCCCGCGAAGTTCAAGCGCATCGTGAAGATCGAGCTGTCGGATGCTAATGTGGGCAACCCGGTCCGCAAGATCGGCTATGTCGATCTCATGCAGATCGCAGATCCGAACAAGAAGGCGAAGAAGCCCCTCAACGACAATGTGCTGACCTTCCCGTTCTTCACCATCGAGAACGTGGACGTGGTCGACGAGCGTCACATCATCGTCGGCAACGACAACAATCTGCCCTTCTCCTCGAGCCGTGAGCCCAACAAGCAGGACGACAACGAGTTCGTTCTGCTCGATGTAGCGGACCTGCTGAAGGCGAAGTGATCCACGTCTCCGTTGTCATTCCCCGTCATTGAGGGGACAGGGAACAACATCCACCACGTCATCACCGGCCTCGTGCCGGTGATCTCGATCGGAAAGGTGCGGCGCTTCACAGCATCGGGATGGCCGGCACAAGGCCGGCCATGACGTGACGAGTGTCATCCCCGGCGGCCGTGGGCTGGGAATGACAGTGTCGACCTCCCAACAAACTTGTGATCGTCCCGACCGCCTTCTCGCCTTTCGAATGCCCTACATGGCTCCAGCATCGCGCTCAACGCCGGAGCCCTCGATGCGATCTGTTCTGACGAGTCTTGTTGCACTCCTTCTCCTGACCGCCCAGGCACCGGCCGAATCCGTCGATCTGGAGCTGGTCTTCGCAGCCGATGGATCGGGCTCCATCGACGATGCCGAGCTGCGGCTCCAGCGGCAGGGCTGGGCCGAGGCGCTCACGAGCGCCGATGTGCTCAACGGCATCAAGGACGGACCTATCGGGGCCATTGCGGTGGCCTTCATGGAATGGGGCGGACCGAGTTCACAGGTGCTGATCGTCGACTGGCATGTGATCCGCGACGAGGTGAGCGCGAAGGTGTTCGCCGATAAGCTCACGAGCGCGCCGCGGGGCGCTTATGGCTACAATTCCATCTCCAACGCCATCGACTTCTCCGTTCGTCTTGTCGAGACCAATACCCATGAGGGCACGCGCAAGGTCATCGATGTGTCGGGCGACGGCCCGAATATGAACGGCCGGTCCCTGGAGCAGGCGAGGGCGGATGCTCTCGCCAAAGGTTTCACCATCAACGCTCTGGCGATCCGCCGCCCGGGCAGCAGCCGCCCGGGCGGGCCTGGGGGGATGTCGCTGGAGGAATATTACGGCCAGAGCGTCATCGGCGGACCGGGCTCCTTCGTCGAGATCGCCGATGAAACACGGCCATTCGCCGTGGCTGCCCGTCGCAAGCTCCTGACGGAGATCGCCGGGAGGGGCGCAGCCTCGCGCCACGCCAGTCGGTGACGTCGGCGTTTTAGGGCTTGAAGACACTCCTGAACGGAGTGCTAGACTCACCTTCATGGCGAATCTCGAAGAATGGATCATCGAACAGGGCCTGCGGGGAACCGATGTCGGTTCCCTGCTCTCGGGTTTCGCCGAGCGCTTGGTGGCCGAGGGGATGCCGCTGGTCCGCGCCTACCTCGCACTGCCGACAGTCAATCCGACCATCCGGGTCTACACGCATGTCTGGACCCGTTCAGCCGGCCCGATGGTCGAGGGCGTCTCCCACGAGCGCAATGTCGTTGCGTTCGACAGAAGCCCCTTCAACCACATGATGCAAACCGAGCAGACGGGCTGCTACTGGCTGGTCGACGATCCGGAGACCCGGCAGTTCGATGTATTCGAGGATGTGAGGCACGAGGGCGGAACGGATTATCTGGCGCGTCTCTTCAGCTTCAATAATGCCAGCGCGCCGGACTTGCGAGGTATTGGCATCTCTTTCTCGAGCAACCGCCCCGAAGGCTTCCGGCCGGAGGAAATCGCCCGAATCGATGGGCTTCTGCCTCTGCTGAGTCTAGCGGCCTATCGCATGACGCTTTTCGACCTCACGGTCGCGATGCTCGACACCTATGTGGGTCTCTCTGCCGGCCGAAGGGTTCTGAGCGGCGAGATCAGGCGCGGGTTCGGTACGACCATCACGGCGGCGCTCCTCTTCGCGGATCTGCGCGGCTTCACCGCCTTGGCCGATGCGGCCGGACCGGACCTGATCGCCCGACTGGACAGGCACCTCGAAGCCATGGCGGATCCCGTGGCCGAGCAGGGCGGCGAGGTGCTCAAATTCATGGGCGACGGCGTTTTGGCAGCCTTCCCGATCACGGAGGAGCGCTCGCGCGAGCAGGCCTGTGCCGCCGCCATTCGTGCGGCACAAGCCGCACTCGAGCGCAATGACGCGGTCAACCGGTTCCACGCCAACGAGACTCCGCTCAGCCTCGACATCGCGCTTCATTGCGGGGACGTATTCTATGGAAATATCGGGGCTGCCGGCCGTCTGGACTTCACGGTGATCGGGCCCGCCGTCAATGAACTCAGCCGCATGGAGGCGCTCTGCAACAGCCTCGGCTGTTCCGTGATCCTGTCCGGCAGCGTCACGTCCGCGAGTCCCGTTCCCGTGCGCTCTCTCGGCCGTCACCGGCTGCGAGGCATCGCGGCAGAACGGGAGCTGTTCACCATCGCGTCCGTCAGCGTCTGGACAGCCTGACGCCCAGCACCTTGAGGCCAGCCAGGAGCACGGCGCCATAGATTAGGGCCCCAGCCGCGCCGAGCAATGCAACGAGGGCTTCGTTCCGCCAAGCCGGGAGCCGAGCCGTCCATGCTGCGATGGGCGCGGGTGCGAACCAGGCGAAGAGGGCGAGGAGGAGGCCGGCTGCGGCGATGGCGAGGCATGTCCTGCCCAGCGTCGCGCTCGGAGCCGTCCAGCCGCGACGATAGGCCAGGATGAAGAGCAGCCCCAGATTGACCCAAACGCCAATCGCCGTGCCCAGGGCCAATCCGACGACGCCGTAGCTCTGCATGAGCATGATCTTAACGATGACATTGACGCCGACGGCCGTCAGGGAGGCGATCAGCGGCGTGGCGGTGTCGGAGCGGGCGTAGAAGCTTGAGACAGCCGAGCGGATCAGCACGGCGGCGGGCAGACCCAGGCCGTACGCCGCCAGGACGGCGCCCGCCCGCTGGGCTGCTGCGGCATCGAAGGCCCCGCGCTGGAACAGGGCGGACATAATGAGCTCCGGCATGACCATGAAGGCCACCAGAAAAGGGGCCGCGAGCGCGAGCGTCAGGCCCACCGTCCGGTTCTGCGCCGCATAGGCTCCCGGCTCGTCACCGGCCGCGACGCGGCGGCTCATCTCGGGCAGCAGCACGGTGCCGGCGGCGATGCCGATCACGCCGAGGGGCAGCTGGTAGAGCCGGTCCGCATAATAGAGCGAGGAAACCGCGCCGGTCGGAAGAAAAGATGCAATGATCGTGTCGGCGAAGATGGCGAGCTGGACTCCGGCAGATCCGATGACGGCCGGTCCGAGGGCCTTGAAGAAGGTCTTCATCGGAGCGTCGATGCGGGGACGCTCCAGCCCGGGAGCGGAAGCGATCTTCCGCGCATCCCACCAGACCATGATGAGCTGCAGCGCGCCGGAAATCGTCACGCCCCAGGCGGCCGCATAGCCGGCATTGGGAAACAGGAAGACGACGGCAAGGGCCACGATCATGGCGACGTTGAGCAGGATCGGAGCCGCTGCGGCCGCCCAAAACCGGTCATGGGCATTCAGGATGCCCGAATAGATCGTCACGATGGTGATGAAGAGCAGGTAAGGAAAGGTGATCCGCGTCAGCGTCACCGCGAGGTCGAACTTGGCCGGATCGTCCGAAAACCCGGGGGCGAGCAGGGTCACGACCCACGGCATGGCCAGGAAGGCCACTGCGAGGAGCGCGAGCTGCACGACCAGCATCAGGGTCGTGATGCGACTCGCGAAGGAATGGGCGGACCGCTCGCCTTCCGTTTCGAGAACCTGCGCATAGGCCGGCAGGAAGGCATTATTGAAGGCGCCTTCGCCGAAGATGGCCCGGAAATGGTTGGGGATGCGGAATGCAACGAAGAACGCGTCGGCGATGGGCCCGACGCCCATTACGGCCGCCAGCACCACGTCGCGGATGAAGCCGGTCAGCCGCGAGACCAGCGTCCAGCCGCCGACGGAGAGAATCTTGCGGAACATCGCTGTCAGGCCCGGCGCAGGGGATAGGTTTCCGGAACGATGCTGCTCGAGACCTCCGCGGCGCCGCCGATCCGCTCCGCAACCACGTAAAGCGGCCGCCGCTTCACCTCGGCGAAGATGCGGCCGACATATTCACCGACGATGCCGAGCGACATGAGCTGAATGCCGGAAAAGAACATGATCGAGACGATCAGGCTCGGGAAGCCGGGAAGATCTGTGCCGAACAGAAGCGTGCGGATCATGAAGAACACCGCTGTGGCAATCGACAGGATCGAGATCAGAAAGCCGATATAGGTCCAGATCCGCAGCGGAACCGTGGAGAAGGCGGCGATACCGTCGAAGGCGAAGCGGAAGAGCTTCCTGAAGCTCCACTTGGAGGTGCCGAATCGCCGCTCCTCCACCACGAAGGGAACTCCGGTCCCCTTGAAGCCGATCCAGGCATAGAGGCCTTTGGAAAACCGGGCCTTTTCGCCCAGGGTCCTCAGGACCTCCACGCCCTTGCGGTCGATCAGGCGGAAGTCGCCCGCGCCTTCGGGCAAGGCGATTTCACCGAAGCGGGCGAAGAGCTGATAGAACAGATGGGCGAAGCCACGCTTGACCCGGGTCTCGTCGGACCTGTCCGTACGCTGGCCGTAGACCATCAGGTAGCCTTCCCGCCAACGTTCGACGAAGGTCTCGATCATCTCCGGCGGGTGCTGCAGGTCGGCATCCATGATCACCACCGCATCGCCCTGGGCGTGGTCGAGGCCGGCCGCGATGGCGATTTCCTTGCCGAAATTGCGGCTGAAGGAGACGGCGCCGACACGCGGCTCGGTGCGGCTGACCTCCCTGATCTTGTCCAGGGTATCGTCCCGGCTGCCGTCATCGACGAAAACCACCTCCCACACGGATGTGATCCGGTTGAGGATGGGAAGCAGGCGCTCGCACAGAGGCGCGATGTTCGCGCTCTCGTTGTGCACGGGGATGATGACACTGAGCTGAGGCGACGCCACTGAGAAAACCCTTGATGATCGGGCTGCATCAAGAGCCGAGTTTGCGTCTTTGCTCAAGAGCATTAGGGTGCGGCAAAGCCGATTTTAAGGACATTCATGAGCTCCTACCGTTCCGTTATCCTTTGCGCCGACGACTTCGGCATTGCCGACGGGGTCAGCCGGGGCATCGTGGAACTGGCGGAGATGGGCCGTCTGTCCGCGACCGGGGCCATGACCAACATGCCGGGCTGGCGCCGGGCGGCGGCGAGCCTGACGCCCGTTCGCGAGCGGATCGCCGTAGGGTTGCACCTCAACCTCACAACGGGCTCGCCTCTGGGGCCCATGCCGGTTCTGGCCCCGTCAGGGAAATTTCCCCCCTTGAAGGAATTGCTGCCGAAGGCCCTGAAACGGCAATGGCCTGCCGCCGAAATCAGCGAGGAAATCGGCCGCCAGATCGATGCCTTCGAGGAGGTCTTCGGTGCGGCTCCGGCCTTCGTGGACGGGCACCAGCACGTCCACGTCCTTCCAGTGATCAGGCCGGCCTTGATCGCGGACCTGAAGGCGAGGGGCTATGCGGGGCGCGTCTGGCTGCGCGATCCCTCGGATAGGGTCACGGCGATCCTGCGCCGCCCGATCGGGCGCACCAAGGCTCTGATCGTCAACTCCCTCGCCCGCGGCTTCGCCCGAAGCGTCCATGCGGCGGGCTTCCCGACCAACAAGGGATTCTCAGGTTTCGCCCCGCTCGACCTGTCGGTTCCGGCCGCCCGCATCTTCGAGGAGGCGTTCTCGAAACTCGGGCCCCACCCCCTCGTCATGTGCCATCCTGGCTATGTGGACGACGAGTTGAGGTCCATGGATCCCGCGCTGGAAAGCAGGGTGGAAGAGCTGAACTATCTGAAATCCGACGCTTTTCGTGAATTGCTGGAGCAGCGTGGATTGCGGCTCGTTTCGCATTTCGAGGACGTCTGAAGGCTTAGCGAATGAGAAGAGCGCTCGCGTAAAGGCCCAGTCCAAACACGACGTGACCGGCGATATTGAGAGCCCTGATCTGATTGGCATTGGGCCGCTTCGAAGCGGCAACACCTGCACCCATGCCGGGCTGGAGCAGGAACCAGCCCGCCCCGACCGTGACCAGGCCGACGATGAGGGCTGGCATCAGGGTCGGCTGCCGAGACCAATCGGAGGGCGCGAGGGCAAGCAGGATGGCCGCAAACAGGATCCCGACGGCGTAATGGCCGATCCAGCCTACTGCCTTTTCATGAGCAAACGGACGCGCTGTCGCGATGTCCTCATGATAGACTGTACCGTAGGCAAGATGACAGAACCAGCGGCCGACCGGGCCCCAGTTCGCGCCCGGCAGCCCGAAAGCGTGTTTCAGGAACAATCCCCACAGGTCGAAGACCGCCGTTGCACCAATGCCTATCAGGATGGAGCGGTACAGGAACTCGATCACGGGTTTGTCTCCATGGGGTACGACATGAAACGAGCCTCCGAAGAGGCTCGTTTGACGTATCGTTGTTCTGATTACTTGGTCGCGTTCTCGAACATCTCCTCGACGTGCTCCCAGTTTACGAGATTGTCGAGGAAGGCCTTGAGATAGTCGGGACGGCGGTTGCGGTAATCGATGTAGTAGGAGTGTTCCCATACGTCGCAGCCGAGGATCGGCTGGGCGCCGTGCACGAGCGGGTTCTCGCCGTTCGGGGTCTTCATGACGGTGATCTTGCCGTCCTTCACGGCAAGCCATGCCCAGCCGGAGCCGAACTGGCCGACGCCGGCCTGGATGAAGTCTTCCTTCATCTTGTCGACTGAGCCGATGTCCTCGATGATCTTCTTCTCGAGCTTGCCCGGAAGGGCGCCGCCGCCGTTGGGCTTCATCCACAGCCAGAAGTGGATGTGATTGTAGTGCTGGCCGGCATTGTTGAAGAGGGCCTGATTCTTGCCGTAGGAGCCCTTCACGACCTCCTCGACGCTCTTGCCCTCGAATTCGGTGCCTTTCAGCAGGTTGTTGCCGGTGTTGACGTAAGCAGCATGGTGCTTGTCGTGGTGAAACTCCAGGGTTTCCTTCGACATGTAGGGCTGCAGGGCATCATAGGCATAAGGCAGTTCGGGCAGGGTGAACGACATCGGCGTCTCCTTTGGATTGAGCGACCCAGGACATAGGACCAAAAAGTGGTCCCCACTTTCAAGCCCGATGTCCCTCGTTTGACTGCGCATCGCCCGACGCGGAAAACCGGGGCCACTTTTCGCTACGCGGCCCTTCGGGTCCACACGATGCGCCTGGGGCTTAGTTAAAGCGCCACATGCCCGAGAGCAACGGCCAAGCTCCGGACTTTTTTCTGGTCAAGCTTCCCAGGCGGTTGTCTTTTGCCTATAGAAGCATAGCTTTGCCTTGATTGTCTTGGCGCGTCGTGCGGGAAAATAGATCCGGATTTCCGCGGAAACGATGCGTCGCTGATGGGAGAGAGCATCGGATCGACCCTGAAAGTGGGACCACTTTTTGGGCCGGTGCTCTAGGTTTGCGTATGATGGAGACGGCATGATCATCGCTCTTCTGGCCCTCGCTCTTGCGATGATCGTTGGTGGGCTTTTCGCAGCTTTCTTTGGATGGGATATCGTTCTGGTCGAACGCGGCTGGACGATGGTGATCGCCGGCAGCATCACGGCCGCCAGCGGTGCGCTTCTGCTCGGCATCGCCGCCGCCGTTTCCAAGCTGTCGAAGATCGAGGCCCGGCTGTCGCAATTCCAGGGACGCTTCGACGAGGAAGCTGTCCTCGGAGAACCGAAACTCTCGAAAGCGCCCTCACTGGCAGCGCTTTCCGGTGGCGTCGTAGCCGGCAATGCGGCCGCCGACGCCGATGAGGAGGTCGAGCGCGCCGACGAGAGGCAGGCTATCCTTCCGCTCTTCGAGGGCGAGGATCGGCCGGACACCGTCAAGGATGACGTTAAGGTCGCCGAATGGCCGGAGGAGCCACGGGCTTCCGAGCCGGTCGTGCCGTTCCCGCCCAGGACGATCTTGTCTCCGGCACCGATCCGCACGGAAGACGAGCCGGACATGAAGGTACCGGATTTCCTCTTGGCCGAGCGGGCGCGCGACGAGGATGAAGAGCCGCGTGTCTTGGATGGCGCCGATCTTTATCACCGCGACCTGGGCGAGGCCGAGCCTGCGACACGTGATCTCGACGCGCGTGACGAATCTCGGGAGCCTGCCGCCGAGACCGTTTCGGAGATTGAGCCGGAGGTCGAGCGCGCACCTGAGATTTCACCGGATGTCGAAGAGGAGGCCGAAGAGGAGCGCGAAACGGCTCCCGACGCGTCTCATCCCGCCGTGGTCGTCGGCACCTATAATTCCGGCGACAACAAATACGTGATGTTCTCGGACGGCTCGATCGAGGCTCAGACCCCCAGCGGCGTGTTCCGCTTCCAGTCCCTGGACGAGTTGAAGACGTTCATTGCCGCAGGCGGCGAGGGAGGCTCGCCCTCTTCTACCTGAACAGGGGAGCCAGCGCACGGAAGTCCTCCGTAGCCGCTTCGCCCATCCATTCGAAGGCCACCATCTCCGTAGTCACCCATTGGCAGCCTGCGTGAAGCAGGCGAGCGCAGGCGGCATTGACGCTATGGCTCGAGCGGCTCGATACCGCGTCCGCCACCACGAAGACCTCGAGCCCGGACGCCTTGAATTC
Organism: Microvirga calopogonii; assembly: GCF_003347665.1. Classification (GTDB taxonomy): domain Bacteria; phylum Pseudomonadota; class Alphaproteobacteria; order Rhizobiales; family Beijerinckiaceae; genus Microvirga; species Microvirga calopogonii. The sequence goes on along the minus strand of NZ_QDGA01000015.1, from coordinate 91,490 downwards.
CAGAGCGCTCTGCAGCACGCAGATATGCGCTTCGGTTCCGCAGATCACGAGCTGGCTCCGCCCGCTGCCGCGCAGGTCGGCGACCCGCTCCGCAATCCTCGGGTCGCGGGCGGCCGAGAAGGTGGTCTTGGCCAGAGTGACGGCTTGCGCCGCCAAAGCTTCCTGCACGGGCTGTACAGTCGCACCAAGCCCCTTGGGATACTGCTCCGTCACCGTGATAGGGACGCCGAGCCTGTCGGCAGCCGCCAGCAGGAGGCGCACATTTCGGAGGACGTTCTCGCCTTCGTGAATGGCTGGCATGAGGCGCGCCTGAAGGTCGACAACGAAGAGGTGGGAGCGTTGTGCGTCGAGCAGCATGGAGCCTACCGGTCCGGATTGAACGTGGGGGGAGCGGTCGGAATTGGAAGCTGCATCGAGAAGCGCAAACCTTCCGGCGGAAACTCCATGGAGACTTCGGCCTGAAGCTGCGCGGACAACACCCGTTGCAGCAGGCGGGTGCCGAAGCCCTGGCGGGTGGGTGTGCCGACCCTTGGGCCGCCACGCTCCACCCAGGAGAAATGCAGCATCGGGCGTTCGCCGTTGAAGATCTCCCATCGGACCTCGACCTGACCGCCGAAGGTGGACAGCGCTCCGTGCTTGGCCGCATTCGTGGTCAGCTCATGGATCGCCATGCCGATCGGAACGGCCGCTTCCGAAGGCAGTTCGAGCGGGGGGCCGATCATGGTGATGCGGTTCCTGGCCTCATCCTCGTAGGGCCCGAGTTCCGTCTGGAGCAGTTCCTCCAGGGCTGCCTTCTGCCACAGATCCTCGGTGAGGAGGTTGTGGGTGCGCGCCAGGGAGACGATGCGACCGACGAAGCCCTGGTAGAATTCGTCGATGCTCGAAGCGGTGCGGGCGGTGGAGCCGACGATGGCCTGGACGGTGGCGAGGGTATTCTTGACCCTGTGGTGCAGCTCCCGGATCAGAAGGTTCTGGCGGTTCTCAGCCTCTTTGTAATGTGTGATGTCGATGTTGACGCCGACCATGCGCAGCGGGGACCCATCTTCCTGATAGAAGAACAACGCGATGGTCTGCATCGTACGGAGCCCGTCGGGGCGCCGAATCCGGAAGATGAAGTCGATGTCCTTGTCATGGCGGGCCATTGCGTCGCCGATGACTTTGAGGGCGTAGTCCCGGTCCTCCGGGATGATGCCATCCGCCCAGTCGGACGAAGATCCCTTGAACGATCCGGGCTCCAGGCCGAAAAGGCGCTCCTGTTCCGCCGTCCAGGTGACTGTGTCGGTCGGAACATGCCAATCGAAGACGCCGATTCCCGCCGCACTCTGGGCGAGAGACAGCCGCTCCTCGCTCGTGCGCAACGCCTCTTCCGTCATTTTCAAGTCATGGATGTCGACGCTTGTGCCGACCCATCCTTTGAATTCTCCCGTGGCGGCATTGTGGACCGGAGCCGCTCGAATGATATGCCAACGATACTCGCCGTTCGCGGAACGATAGCGGGCCTCCGTCATATAGGTGGTTTCGCCGGCTATGACGGGCTTGATTTCTTCTGTCATCTTGGCCCAGTCGTCCGGATGAATGGCGGCCGTCCAGCTGTGCCCGAGAGCCTCCCTCGGCGGAAGTCCCGAGTACGTGACCCAACGTTCGTTCGTGTAGGTCAATTCCAGGTTCGGCTTGATGATCCAAACGAGAGCGGGGAGGGATTCCGCGATGAGCTGGAAGATTGCTTCCGTTTCGCGAAGCTTCGTCTCGGCCCGGATCTTTTCGATTGCCAGCCAAGTGCGCTCAGCCACATCCTCGACAAGGGAGATCTCGTCGCTCGTCCAGTCTCTAGGTGCCGAGGAATAGACGTAGAACTCGGCAATGAAGCGTCCGTTCTTGTGAATGGGGGCGGCGAAGCCCGAACGCACATTGATGGTGCTGTAGAAGGCCTGGACGGCCGGATCTGCGAGGCGCGGATCGGTTCTCACATCGTTGATGATGGCAGGTTGCCCACTCTTCAACGCCTCTATGACTGGGTTGGCATGCTGGTCGATCCTCTCGACCTTGCCCTCATTGCTGATGAGCCCCCGCGACCATTCCCGTTCGACGATGATGACACCGCGGTCTTCGTAGACCTCGCCATAGCCTGCGGTATCCACCTTCAGGAAGTTGCTCACATTGCGAGTAGCGATCTCCATGACCCCGTAAGGATCGTCGATATTGCTGAGCTGATCGTTGAGCTTGAGGAGGAACTCCTGGCGCCGCTGGGCCTGATCCATTTCCTCCCTGATCTTTTGTCGCTCCCTAATGTCCTGCATCACGCCTGCGAAGCGTACAGGTTCGTTCTCCTCGTAGATGATGCCGCCACGCACGTGAACATGGCCGATGCTTCCGTCGGGCTTCAGAATGCGATGCTCGATATTGAAGTCGGTCTTGGTACGTAGCGCGTAGGCAATCGCTTGGTTGATGCGCGTGAGGTCCGCCGGGTGGAATATGGCCTGCAACTCGGCATAGGTCAGCGTGGCGTCCTGCCGAAGCCCGAGATACTCCTTGAAGACCGCCGTGCCGATGACCTCGTCGGTCCTCAGGTCTCGTTCCCATGCGCCGAGCCGACCGATGTCGAGCGCGATCCTCAGCTTGAAATTGCTGGTGCGGAGGGATGCCTCTGCTTGAGCCAAGCGCGCTTCCAGCTCGGCAATGCGCTCCTTCTCGTCCTCCTGAGAGGCGATTTTGTCCTCGACCAGTAAACTGCCGCGCTTGGTCATCGATCTGTACTCTCGGCCTCTTTGCAGGTCCTGAGGCACGCTACAGCGGCGTTCCTCAAGACGTTACGTTTTGACATAGCGCATCAGGTCAGTTCTGAAACCCTTCGAGGCAACGAACGGCGAATGTGTAGGCCAAGGCGACTTCCTCAAGCCGGTCGAAGCGGCCCGCAGCGCCGCCATGACCCGCATCCATGTTGAGCTTGAGGACGACCGGGCCGCCGCCCGTCATCGTCGACCGCAGCTTGGCGACCCATTTCGCGGGCTCCCAATAGGTCACGCGCGGATCCGTGAGGCCGGCGAGAGCCAAGATCGCCGGGTAGGCCTGCGGCTTCACATTGTCGTAGGGCGAATAGGACAGGATCGTCCGGAAGGCGGCCTCGTCCGCAGCCGGGTTTCCCCATTCCGGCCATTCAGGCGGGGTGAGGGGGAGTTCGCTGTCGAGCATGGTGTTGAGCACGTCGACGAAGGGAACCTCTGCAATGATACCCGCGAAGAGTTCCGGGGCCAGGTTGGCGACCGCTCCCATGAGCATGCCGCCTGCGCTGCCGCCATGAGCCACGATCCGCCCGCGGGAGGTATAGCCAGCCTGGATGAGAGCCTCGCCGCAGGCGACGAAATCCGTGAACGTGTTCGTCTTCTTCTCGCGCTTGCCGTCCATGTACCAGCGCCAGCCTTTTTCCGTGCCGCCGCGGATATGGGCGATGGCATAGACGAAGCCTCGGTCGACGAGGGACAGAATGCCGGTTCGGAAGCTCGCCGGCATGGACATGCCGTAGGAGCCGTATCCGTAAAGCAGGCACGGTGCAGAGCCATCGAGCGCAACCTCGCGCCGATGCACGAGCGAGATGGGAACCCGCTCACCGTCGGGAGCCGCGGCAAAAAGGCGGCGCGTCACGTAATCGGCCGGGTTGTGGCCGCTGGGCACTTCCTGCCGCTTACGCAGCGTGCGCTCTCCGGTGCGCAGATGATAGTCGATCACCTCGCTCGGTGTGGTCATCGACGAGTAATGGTAGCGGATGACGTCCGTGTCGAATTCATATCCGGCCGAGAAGCCGAGTGAATACGCCTCCTCCTCGAATGCGACGGTCTCTTCCCGTCCGGTGGCGAATTCCCGCAGCACGATGCGCGGATTTGCATTCTCACGTTCGAGGCGCACGAGATAGCGGGCGAGCGCGACGACGGACAGGATCATCGTGCCGGGTTTATAGGCAACCAGATCGTTCCACTGCGCGCGGCCGGGCGTTGCGACGGGCGCCGTGACGATCTTGAAATCCTCGGAGCCGTCGGCATTCGTGAGGATGATCAGATCGTCGCCGTGATGCTCCACGTCGTATTTCAGTTGAGGCGTGCGCGGCTCGACGATCCGTGGCGTTGCCGCGGCATCGGTTCGGTCGAGCAGCCAGATTTCGGAAGTTTCGTGATCGCTCGCCTCGATGAGAACGAAGGCGTTCGACTGCGTGACGCCGAGCTTCACGAAGAAGCCTGGGTCCTTCTCCTCATAGACGACTTGATCCCGGTCGGTGCCTGAGCCGAGAAGATGGCGTTTGACCCGCACCGGGCGGTGGTTCTCATCGAGCTCGACATAATAGAAGCCGGAGGAATCGTTAAGCCAGACGGCGCCGCCCGATGTCTGAGAAACCTCGTCGGGAAGATCCGCGCCGCTCTGGAGATCCCGAATGCGGATGGTGAAGTATTCAGAGCCCTTGATATCCGCACCCCAGGCCAGCAGCCGGTGATCGGGAGAATGATCCGCGCCGCCGAGATCAAAGAAGGGATGCCCCTCCGCCACCTTGTCGCCATCGAGCATGATCGTTTCAGACCCGCCGTCGCGGGGTTGACGGCAGACCAGGGGATGTTGGCCGCCTTCCCGGTAGCGGGTGAAGTACGCAAAGGGGCCGTCGGGTTCAGGAACGGAAGGATCGTCCTCCTTGATGCGACCACGCATCTCGGCCACGAGACGGGACTGGAACTCCTCCGTTCCGGAGAATGCCGCCGCAGCGTAGGCGTTCTCCTGCTCGAGGACGGCACGGATGGAAGTATCGAGGACGGACGGATCCTTGAGGACTTCCTTCCAGTTTTCAGCCTTCAGCCATGCATAATCGTCCTGAACCTGAATTCCATGAACTTGGAAGACATGAGGTTTGGCGGGAATCGAGGGAGCGGCAGGCAAAGGGGCAACAGGAAGGCGCTGAATATTCATGAAACTGTCCGGCCAGAGGATCAAGAAGTGGGATTATGCACAGATAACGGGGATTTCCCATGACGGGTCCAGATTGGGACCTATCGGCGTCGATCGTGCAGAAAAAGGCCTTCTTAGTTACTTCTTCGGGTCGAAGCGATGAATTTTACGTGATGAACGCCTTACCTGTGGTCAATGGGACCAACTGTTCAAGGTAGGTTTATTGCATAGTGATAGTTGATACGAAGTTTTCCAAAGTTTTCCTTTTGCACATCTTGCAATGCGGCTCAATTTGCCATACTTGGGAAAACGAGCACGGTTTCTGTGCAAGTAGGGTGCGGCTCAAGCAAGAAGCAAGCATTGCTTCAGACAAGAATGCTCAAACTTAGGTTGAAATGCTTTTTTGAGCCATTCTAAAGAGCCGGAAAGGAAGAAAATCAAAATGAGCGACAACATCGCTGCTTCGAACTACATTGAGCTGGCTGCGGATATCGTCTCCGCTTACGTCAGCAATAACTCTGTTCCTTCGGGCGACCTGCCGACGCTGATCAACGACGTCCATTCGGCTCTTCTGCGTGTCGGGGGCGGCACCGTGGAAACGCCCATGGAGGCTCCGAAGCCGGCGATCCCGGTGAAGAAGTCCGTCACGCCGGATTACATCGTCTGCCTCGAGGACGGTAAGAAGTTCAAGTCCCTGAAGCGGCATCTGCGTACGCAGTACAACATGACGCCTGAGCAGTATCGCGAGAAGTGGGCATTGCCCGTCGATTACCCGATGGTGGCTCCCAACTACGCCAAGGCTCGCTCGGAGCTCGCCAAGGAAATGGGCCTCGGCCAGCAGCGCCGTAAGCGTCGTTCGTCGCGCAGCAGCAGCTAAGATCGGCCTTATGAGGTCGAGACAGCCGCCCTCAGGGGCGGCTTTTTGCTTTTCGGGACGCCGCTCCGCCGCCCGCTCGTTCCTTGGTCAATGCATTCGGAGCGGACGTCGCCTGTCGAGCGGCGCCCTCGATTGCGTTCTCATCGATGCGTGTAGTCCTATGTCGTGCGTGCGCAGTCAGATGCCGGGCGCACTCGACCTGTCATGTCGGAAGATCACGCTGGAGCGCTTGATTGTTTAGCGACACCGAACTCCCGCGGCATGACGGCTTGGAACGATGAGTGCTCGCTTTACGCATGGAGCACGCTCGCAGCGAGCATCATCGGCAGCCTGAACGAAGGTTGACCCTCCGCAACCGAGAGCGAAGGGTCAATGCGGCCTTTGTACGGGTGCGGTGGGCTGCGTCCGACTTATCCTCACTCTTATCAACAGTTTTGAATCTTCGTTGACAACTAGGAATATGGGCCCACTATCGAGCATGGAAGGGGCAGCCCTTCCTTACTTTATTTATTTATTTATGGGAACAAAACATGAACATTATCGACGGCGATGCGGTTCATCAAAGTATTGCCGCAGCAAGGATTGCAGGCCCGAAGAAGACGCGTTCGGAGAGGCGTAGACGCAACGGAAGCCGAAAGCCGGAGAGTGCGGTTGGGCTTGCGGCTGGCGATTCCCTGGCCAAGGAAGCGCGGCGGCTTCTCGCAGCCTTGGGTCAGCCGGAGACATGGGCGAGAATCGATCCAACGGACCCGGCGAGCGTACTTGTCCACAGGCGCCGGTCGGGAATCTCCGTCGGGGCAGGGCGCTTCGCCTCATCCGTCGCGGACGCCCTCGTGCGCCAGGGGCTCGGTGGCTGGGAGCAGGCCGCGCCGGGCCGGAAGGCCCTGCGGTTGACCAAGGCCGGCGAAGCCTGTCTGCGTCGCGCCTCGGCGCCCGAGGCCGATCTGGCGTTCTTTCATCAGCACCGCGAAACGGAAGTTGCCACAGTAGAATCGGATGCAGGTGCCGCCCGCGTCCGCGTCGATGCCGACGAGAGCCCCCTCGACTGGCTGCGCCGCCGCAAGGGCCGCGACGGTGAACCCATGATCGACGAGGCATCCTATCAGGCCGGAGAGCGCCTGCGGACCGATATCATGCTCGCCGGTCTCCTGCCCGGGGTGACGGCACGCTGGGATGCAATGCCGAGAAGCGGAGGGCCAGCCTCCCCGGGCGAGGCGACGGACCGAATGGTCGCCGCCCGCCAGCGGCTGCGGAACGCCTTTGATGCCATCGGGGGCGATTTCAGCGACCTTCTTCTCGACTTCTGCGGTTTCCTGAAAGGCCTGGAGCAGATCGAGCGCGAGCGGCAATGGCCCGCGCGCTCCGCCAAGATCGTGGTACGTCTCGCTCTGGCACGGCTCGCGGAGCATTACGGCATCGAGGCCTCGGCCCGAGGGCCTGCCGCCTCGCGCGGCATCCGCACATGGCAGGCCGTGGTGATCGAGGGTGGAAAAGGCTAGAGCATTTTTCGGTGAAGTGGATCCGGCTCACCGTCAAAAGATGCGGAAAAGCAAGGAAGAGAGCTGATTCCACGCAAGGGGAAACAGCTCTATGAAGCCGCGACGGCCGCCTGAGCATCGCGGCGGATGCGTTCGACCATGGATCTGACGCCGTTCGACCGTTGCGGCGTCAGATGCTCGGACAGGCCGAGTTCCTTGAAAAGCGCGAGGGCATCGGTGGAAAGAGCTTCCGAGGGTGTCTTGCCGTTATAGAGGGAGATCAGGAGCGCCACGAGGCCCCGCACGATGTGGGCGTCGCTGTCGCCGCGAAGATGGAGGACTGGCTCGCCGTTCGAGGAGGTAAGTCCGGTCTGGAGCCAGACTTGGCTGGCGCAACCCTGAACCTTGTTGGCATCGCTATAGGCGTCTTGCGGCAACGGCTCCATGAGACGCCCGAGTTCGATGACGTAGCGATAGCGCTCCTCCCACTCGTCGAGCAGTTCGAAATTGGAAACGATTTCGTCGATTGTCGGCAGCATGGCAAACTCGGGTTGTCTGCCCGTCATATAGCCATCGTCATGCCGTTTGGCGACGGAAGGGAGCGTATTTATGTGCGAGGCTTGGACGCAGCTGCCTCGCGATCCTCCGGCCGCAAGGTGTCGGAAGGCTTTGTGGAACCGGCAACGGGGAGGCCGGACGTGCTGAGAACCCTGTCGACGACAGCCTGCTTCGCACTCTCGGGCAGGGCCTTCCATATGGATTCGAGATGGCCTGAATTGTCGGTGTCGGGAGCTGGACCCTTCGCCTGTTCAGTCTTCTTCGATGTGAAAAAGGCCTCGACGGCGGCCGTTCCCTCGCCCTGCTGGCGCACTGGCGAGAAATAGAAAATGGTGCCGACGATGAGGATGAAACGGAGAATCGAGAACATGAAGCGGTCGGTCGGCTGAAGCCAAGGAATGATGCAGCACCATAACGTACCTTGGCTGGCCCGCGTAGGATGCGTTCGGGAAATCTGGAAACAGGATGAACAAAACCTTGATGTCGGCATCCTGTGTTAAACTCATGAAAAGAAAAGAGAAATTTTAGAGCAATTTGGGCCTTGATGCCTGGGCGCCGCTTTCGCCGGGCCGTTTCGCCGCTCGATCAAAGGCAATTAGGTTTCGCTTAAACCGGGTCTGTCAGGCTTTGCCCTCAGAAGGACAAGAAACGGTGCCTTGCCGTCTTGTCTTGCTGCCTGGGCGGACCACAACGACATCATCCTTCGAAGACGGAAACGACTCCCTTGCGTGAAGCTTTTGTCGACCATCCCGATGACGATCTCGACCTGCCGGCGGTCGTGCGCCGAAAGGCTCCGGCGCGACCGGCGCAGAAGCGTGCCGTCAAGCCGCCGCGCAGACCGGGCATCGGGGAGAGGGCAGTTTCGTTCGTCTTCAGCCATCCGCGCCAGATCCTGGCGGCCTTGTTCCTGACCGGATGCGGCGGCGCGATTGCCTGGAACGCGCTGACGCTGCAACACAGCCGCCATCCGGCGCCGCTCTTCAACACGCGGGAGATCGTGCTCGCACCTGAGCCGAAGGCGGAGAGCGAAGCGCACCAGCCACTTCCGCCCGCGCGTCCCGGAGCTCAGCCCGCAGAAGAGATGGCATCGCCCCCGACCCCCCATGAGGCCGCTGCTCATCCGGCACCGGAGGCGGCTCCGCCATCCGTGGCTACGCCCAGGACTCCGGCACGCAATCCGATTGCTGACATGATCCGCAATGGAGGCCAGCCTGTTCCGGCCGCCCCGCCGGTTGCCCGTGCGCCGCAACCGAGTGTCGCCGCTCCGCTCGCGCCCCCGCCTATGCGGAGTGCCAGCCGCGATCCCATTGCGGACATGATCCGCATGGGCGGGCCTGTGCCGGTGCCGCCGGCCAATGTAGGCCGCCCGGACCAAGGCGATACGGTTCTGGCCGGACAGCGTGCGCTTGCGCGACTTGGCTACAGCGTAAAGGTTGACGGCCTGATGGGCTCGGGCACACGACAGGCTATCGAGCGGTTCGAGCAGGATCGCCGTCTGCCCGTCACCGGCGAGTTGAACGCGAGGACGATCCGCGAACTCTCCGCCGCCTCCGGCATCGCGGTTCAATAATGTCCCGCCTTCGCTCCGACTTCTGGGTTTCGGCTTACCTGCGTCGTTGTTCGGTCGAGGGAGTCGATGCCGCCTTGCGCAAGCGTGGTGCCGCCGAAGCCGGAGCGGTATTCGTCAAGGTAGACCGGCTCGACGGTACGGCGAGCCTCTATGGGCCCGCGCCGCAGCTCTTCCTCGACGAGACCGGTGAGCGACTCTTCTCACCAATTCTGAAAGACGTGATGCCGCTCGACGTGGAGGAGCGGATGACGCGCGAAATGCGCTTCGACTCGGACCTGTGGCTCGTGGAGGTCGACGACAGGGCAGGACGCCACTTCCTCGACCTCGCTGCGGAAGATTAGGCGACGGGAAGGGGCGGGCGGTCTATCAGGTCGAACTTGCCGCCCGAGCTGCGCTGTTGCGTCCCCGGCTCATGGATCATCGTATAGGGGAAGACCGGAGGCGGGCTGCTGACCTCATCGAGCCGCGCGATCTGTTCAGGAGACAGATTGACCTTCGCGGCGGCGAGGTTGGTTTCGAGTTGGGCGACCGTGCGCGGCCCGATGATCGGAAGGGAGCCTTTGGCGGCCACCCAGGCGATTGCGACCTCGCCCGGCGTGACGCCGAGTTCTTCGGCGACCGTAATTACTGTGTCGAGTACGACGCTGCGCTGCGCGGAGTTCTCCGCCTGGAAGACCTTGCCGCCGAGCCCCTGAGCCCGACCGGCTTCCCCCAGCCGGTACTTGCCGGTGAGCATGCCGCCGCCGAGGGGAGACCACGCCACGATGCCGAGGCCGAGCGCCTGACCGGCAGGCAGGAGTTCCTGTTCCGTCGTGCGCTCCACGAGACTGTGCTCGACCTGCAGGCCCGCGATGGGAACGGTGCCGCGAAGTTCTGCAATGGTTGCGGCGCGCGCTACGCGCCAGGCTGGGAAGTCCGAGAGGCCTGCGTAGAGAATCTTGCCGGAGCGCACGAGATCGTCGAACCCACGAACGATTTCTTCGGTTGGTGTGACGCCGTCGGAATAGTGCACCCAATAGAGATCGATATGATCGGTCTTCAGGCGCTTGAGGCTCGCCTCCACCGATGACACCATGGCCTTGCGGCTGTTGCCGGTGACGAGGATGCCGTCCTTCGGACTGGCGCGTTGCGTGAACTTCGTCGCGACGACGAAATCGTCACGTCTGCCTTGCAGCAGATCCCCCAGGATCTCCTCGGACTGGCCGAACTGATAGCTGTCCGCCGTGTCGATGAAATTGCCGCCGGCCTCCGCATAGGCCTCGAAGATGTGGCGGGCTTCAGCCGGCTCGGTGCCATGGCCCCATCGTGTGCCGAAATTGCCTGTGCCGAGAACCAGCTCCGAAACGCGCAGGCCTGTATGCTGGCCGAAGAGCTTGTAGCGCATGACTTAAGCCTTTCCATGCTTGCGAAGGAAGACGAAGAGGGCGAGGGCCGAGCCGCCGGAGAGGATGACGCTCAGCGCGCCGACCGGCGATAAGGGAAGAGCGGTGGTGAGGGCGGTGCCGGCAGCCGCGCAGGCCATTTGCAGAAACCCGAGAAGCGCGGAGGCTAAGCCGGCCTGCTGACCGAACGGGTGCAATGTGATGGCCGTGCCGAGCGGATTGACCAGTCCCATGCCGAGCAGGAAGACCGCAATCGCTGCTGAAAAGCCAGGAAAGGTTGGTGCCGCGCTCAGGGCAAGCAAGAGGCCGCCGCCAAGCATTGCCAGTATGATGCCGCTGATAGCGACGGGCCTCGCCCCCCATTTATGCGCTAGGCGCGGGGCCAGCAATCCACCGGCGAAGACGACGAACACCGTTGTTGCGAAGAACAGGCCGAGCTGCAGCGAAGTAAGGCCGAGGCTCGTCATCAGAATGGCGGGCGCCGCAGCGAAGAAGGCGTAAAGGCCACCGATGATGAGGCTGACGGCAAGGGCTGGGAAAATGAATCGCGTGTCCGCCAGAAGCCGAGCATAATCGCGCATCGTGGCCGAGAGCGAGGCGGCCGAACGGCGGTCGGCAGGATGTGTCTCGCCGGTGCCGAGTGCATAGACGGCTGCCAGGATGGCGCCGAGAGCGCCGACCACGACGAAGGCCGCACGCCAGCCGAATTGCGCATCGAGCGCACTGCCGATCAGGGGAGAAAAGCCGGGCGCGGCCGCCATGGCCACCATGGTCAGCGACAGGGCCCTCGCGAGCGCTTCTCCATCGAAGAGATCCCGCGCGATCGCGCGGGAGAGAACGGATGCCGCGCAGACGCCCAGCGCCTGGACGATGCGCCCAACGATCAGCATCGTGAAGCTTTCGGCTCCACCGCAGATCGCGCTGCCGACGATGAAGATCGTGAGGCCGCCGAGCACGAACCATCGGCGGCCATATCGGTCAGACAGGGGGCCGACGAGGAGCTGCCCGACAGCGAAAGCGATGAAGAAGCTCGAGAGCGTCAGGCTGAGATCGCGCGCCGGAATGTTCAGTGCCGCGCCGATCGACGGGAAGGACGGGAGAATGATGTTCGTGGAGAGAGCCCCGATGGCCGCCAACCCTGCCAGGAGGGTGAGAAGCCCTCCCGTCAATTTGCTCTCCGTGGCGGGCTGAGCCGCCTCTGCTGGTAAAGTCTCGATGACGGACACAGACATTCTCCTGCAGGTAGATTGAGGGCTATTCCGACCGGGCGGCGATCTCATTGGCCGCGGCGGAGAGGATTGTCCGCGAGAGCGCCTCGTCGCCGACGGCCCGGGACAGCACGAGGGCGCCGACCATCGTCGACAAGGCCGAGATCGACTTGCTGCGCCGATCTTCTTCGCTGGCGGATTCCGGCACGATGCCGTCGAGCAGCTCCAGATAGCCTTCAAGGCCATCCCGGAACGCGGCCTGAAGTTCGACGGAGGAGCGCGGCGCTTCTGCGCCCAGGGCCGCCAGCGCACAGCCTTCCCCGCGCCGGTCCCGGTGCGCCTCCGACAGGTAGAAGCGCGCAAGAGCCGCCAGCTTCTCGCTCGGCGTCTCGGCGAGGACTTGGGCCCATCGGTCCTTGTTCCCGGAGAGAGCACGGCGGCTCGCCTGAACCTTCAGATCTTCTTTCGAATCGAATTGGCCATAGAAGCCGCCATGGGTCAGGCCGGCCTCCTTCATCAGATCGGAAACCCCGATCCCCTCGAAACCGCGCTCCCGGAAGAGGCGGCTGGCGACATCGATGACGTGCTCGCGGTTTTTGTCCGCCTGCTCCCGGCTGACCCGCATCGGGGCTCTCCCATCAGGTTGATGTCGGAGGATATATGATGATCAACATTTAAATGCAAGGATAAATGTCGAGCATCATCTAAAATGGCGCGACGCCGGCGAGCCGGAGCGAAGCTCAGGCTTGGACGATGCACGAGTCGATGCTGGGTAGAAGCGCCGCCGCTTCAGAGCGGGCGGCCAACGCTCATGGTCGTCCGAAACTCCTCATCCTCATCGAGGAAGGCCGCTTCGGTGCCTGCGCCCATCGCGTCGAAAAAGCGGCTGACGAAGCACCGGAAGGAGGCGCAAAGGGCGATGTCACAGATCTGCCGATCCGAGAAACCGACCTGTCTCAGGCGTTCGATATCCGCCGGGGAGATTCGGGATGCGTCCCGAACGATCTTTTCCGCATAGGCTAGCATCGCAACATCCTTGTCCGACAAGCCAGCGGCTCGGAAGTCCCGCTGAACGGCGAGGACGGCGTCCTTCGATCCGAGATCGTCGGTAAGCTGCCTGCTGTAGACATGGGAGCAATAGGTGGAAGGGATGTGCTTCGCAGCGATCAGCGTGATCAGGCGCCACTCTCGTAGGCCGAGCGAGAAGCCGGCGCGGATGCGGTCGGAGAAAGCCGTGTAGATCGGCAACAGGTCGGGCCGGGCCGTGAAACACTTCGCGGCTTCCATGACGAAACCAAGTTGCGCTCTCTGCTTCTCGTAGATTTCCGCGACTTCGCCGGTTGCGTCTTCTTCCTCAATGATCTGCAGGAACATCCGGGCCTCCAGTCAGATCGCCAGTACGAACAATCTAGCAGAATTCCGGTTGAGCCTGCATCCACCCTGAGCTTGGATCTTAAGGTGAGGTACGTCGGACCGTTTGCTCGGCGGTCTAAGCGAGCGCCTCTCCCGAGAGCGTCCTGACGTCCAAAATGCATTCGATGAGGGCGAGCGCGACGGGCCCCGGGACATCCCGCATTTCCTGCACCAAAGGTCTGATGGCGGAAAAAGGATAGGACAGGGCAGGGTGCAGGTTAAGGAAGATCCCGATCGCATCCCTCCGTGTCACGCCCAGAACATTCAGCGCGAGAGCAAGAAGGCGGTGACGCCCGATTGCGAGCAGGCGCCACTCCGTGGATGCCGGAAATCCGAAGAGGGCAGTCAGGATCGTCTCCAATCTGTGGTCGTCGCCCTTGAGGCTCGCTGCCAGGAGGTCGGCTCGGTCCTGCTCGGTCAGCGTGAACGTCAGGCTCACGCGCCGATGGGCCAGGGAGGCTGCTATACGTTCCCGGATCGCCTCTCGGCGCTCCCTGGATGCCGCCAGATACAGGGCGGCCTGAGCGGCGGTCGGGAGGTCGGCGCGGTCGAGAAGGATCGTGGCGAGGGCGGGACGTCGACGGGCCCGCCGCAACAGATCCGCGAAATGTGCGGTATCGGGAAGAAAAGCGGGATTGGCCGCGAGCACGTCCTCGACAGCATCCTCTCTCAGAACCAGGAGCTTGTGGATCGTCGCCGGATCAAGATCCGGCTGCGACGCGAGGGCAAGACGTCCTTCCGGCGTGGCAAGTTGCCTCTCACCGAAGGGATATGACGGATGCACGGCGTGGTCATAATGGACGTTGACGGCCTCTGGCGAGTGCCGAGCCAGATAATCCAGAATGGATGCCGGCGTGTCCGGACACGGCTTCAGGATGAGGGCGAGGTCGCGCCGGGTCGTGGCGTCGGTCTTCGGCAGGAAGCCGAGAACGAGGGATTCGAAGGTTTCGATGCTCTCGCGGTCGCGCGCCGCCGCGGCGACGAACATCTCCGCGTTCACTTTCAGGAGAGCGGCGCGTGCATCGGAAGAGTTGTCCGACGATCCGAAACCCGACAGGTCCGACCAAAAGTCCGGACGTGGAGACGACGCCATGCTCGTACTCGCTTCAACACAACTGATCTCAGGTTAGGGTGGGCCCCTTAGCGCATCTTTAACGGACGTGAAGGGCTCGGGAATTAAGGGTTTCGCGCGAGGAACTGAAGCGCGGCAGCGAGTGTTGTTTTCTTGTCAGGGCGGGCATTTTTCTGATGCGCAAACCCCGGCGGCAACGAACTGTTAACCATAGATCTCCTTTTGTGAGTCAGGCGTAGAGACAGCAATGGCACGATAGAGGAGGGCGAAATGCGAGATATCTGGACCAGATCGCCGGGAGTGGTGATCGCTTTTCCGGATAGCGCGGAGCGGCCGCAACGCCCGATCCTGGCAGCCGATGAGCCTCGAGGCGAGATCCTGCTGTTTACGGGCGTTCGCTACGAGCGGCCTTCTCCCAATCCAGGACCTTCCCGTCCGCTGGCGTCCAACAGCCCCGGCCGTCGCCGCTCCTAGTTCGTATTCTGATTTCATGATGACAGGACGCCGTTAGGCGTCACGGTTCGGGCTTGCCAGATCGTGCACCATGAGCACCGCATCCGGCCCATAGCTCGCGAGCTTCGCTTCCAGGCCCGGCTTGTCCAGAACACGAAAGCCGACCCTCTCCCAGAACGCCTGAGACCTGTTGACGGCAACAAGCGACAGATTGCTGAAACCTCCTGCCCGGGCGTGTTCGATCAGCTTGTTCGCAGCCTGCGCAGCATGACCCTTGCCTCTCGCGATCGGCAGCAGGGCGACATCGTGGATGTAATAAGTGGTAGGCGCCTCAGGGAGTTTGCCGAGCAGTTCATTCAGGGGCGGCGGTTCGCCCAGACGCCAGGGATGGGTGAGCGCATAGCCGATCGGACGTCCGTCCTCGACCAACATGAAGCAGCCCTGCGGATAGAGGCGACGGCGCTCGGCCAGCACTTCGGGATCTTCCGGATGATCGACATGGATCGAGTCCGCGAGAACCTGCACCTGGGCGAGATCCTGGGACGTCATCGGGCGCCAGGGCATGACGGTCAGGGATCCTGATCCGCCGTGCAGGTGACAGCCTTTGCCGCCTCTTCCGCCTGAGGCCGCAGGCTGGGGCTGGGAGCCGCGACACGCACGATGACGAACCCCTGCTGTTCAGGGGAGACGATCCGCACATCGCGCGAGGGGTCGTTTTCATCCTCGGCGGCGCGCGCCTCGTCGAGCTGGCGGGCGGTCAGCGTGACGATCTCAAGCTCGTTCCGAACAGCTGCGCGGTCCGTGACCGCAAAGAAGACACCGCCCGATTCCTTGTGGAAGGAGAAGGACAAGGGGAGCGAACCGGTCTGAGCCGCGATGCGCATGGGACCATTGCGGAGATCGAAGGCGCAGGTTGCCACGGCAGTGGCCGGGTCCGGCTGCGGAAGCCAGGTATTCTCACCGCCTGGCGCGCTGATGATCTGCGCCTTATCGGCCGTCAGGGTCGCCTGGACCTTTGCGAACGCATCCCGGTCCGCAAGATAGGGACTCGCGAGGATCGCCACGATGTGAACCCCTGCGGCCATCACGATGCCGCAGAGGGTCGCGACCAGGAAACGAGAAAACCCTCTCATGCTCCGCACCCCAGACGCTTGATGACGGGAAAATCGGCTTCCTCGAGATTGGCCCCGGCGGCCCCCGGGGGATCGTAGAGACGCAGCGTGACCGTGAAGGGCCCCGACGCGGGCAGTTGGAGCCAGTTGCCCGGCTGCAGAGTGCGGGACAGGGCGATGATGAAACGGTCTTGCGAATCCCGGAGCACGTCGGCCGAGGTGAAGTTTCTGCGTCCAAGCTCGGTGATGGGAAGACGCCCGTCTGCGTCGTAGAGGGTCACCGTCCAGAGCCGTGCGATGGGGGCGATCGTCCCGATGGTATAAGTACAGGTGGAATCGAGTGGCCGACCCTCACTGTCGGTCCGGGCGGTGAAGCCCAGTCCTTCTCCTGTCGCCAGCGGAACGTCGCCGCGCCGCGCCAGGATCGCGCGCATGTAGGGATCCGCCTCCGGCGAGCCGAGCTTGGGCCATGCCTGCCAAGGCCCGAGCCGCAGGCTGCCGAAAGGCGGGTCGCCATTGATGGCCCAGTAGGCGGAACCCAAGCCTAGTCCCAGCGCCAGAAGCAGCGCATAGACGATGAGAATGGCTGTCGGGACGCGTCTCACGGTCACGGGCGATAGCGGATTCGATGGCGCGCGCATCGAAGCGGCCGCCGGAGCGTTCGTCAAGTGAGCCTCTGTCTGCATGGGTTAGGGCATCGCTACCTGGCGACGGCCATCCACGGCAGCGGAGCCGCCCGGAGCTTCCGGAGCCTTGCCCGTCGTCGCGGAACGGTCGACAGACTGGAACAGGGTGCCGATGCCGCCAAGGACTTCGTAGGACTTACGGGAAAGAGTGCCGGCAAGGAAGGATTGGGCGGGGGCCTGCGCCTGATCGGCCGCCGGTCCCTTCGAAGAGGCGACACGGAAAGCATTGGCCGGGCTCGCGCCGGGGATGGGGCGGATCTCCAGGTTCTGGTGAGCGAGGCTCATCACTTCGTGCCATGTCATCGCCGGCAGGGTGCCGCCGGTCATCTCGTTCATGGGGCGGGAATCGTCATTGCCGTACCAGACGCTGGCGACGAGGTTGCCGGTAAAGCCCACGAACCATGCATCCTTGTAGCCGTTGGTGGTGCCGGTTTTTCCTGCCGTCGGAATGCCTTCAAGCGCAGCGCGCTTGCCGGTGCCTTCCTCGACCACCTTGTTGAGCATGAAGTTCATGTCGGTGACGACACGGGTGTCGAGCACCTGCTTGGGCGGCGTGTCCCGGTCGTGCCGGTAGATGACCTCGCCCGAAGAGTTGCGGACCTCCCAGGCGGCATAGGGGTCTGCGCGTTTGCCGCCATTGGCAAAGACCGCGTAGGAGGCGGCCATGTCGATGGGCGTGACCTCGGCCGCACCGATGGGCAGCGAGCTCGAATCCGTCAGCGGGTGGGTGAGGCCCATGCGCTTGGCCGTATCGACGATCACGGCGCGGCCCGCCTTGGCGTTGCCCTTGCCGATTTCGACGGACATTTGGACCGGGATCGAGTTGATCGAGCGGGCCAGGGCCGAAACCAGAGGCATGGCGCCGGCGAAGGAGCGGCCGTAGTTCTGCGGACACCAGTTGCCGAGGCAGATCGGCCGGTCGACGACGGTGGAGTTGGGCCGCAGCTTCGGATTGGTGGTCAGGGCCGCTGCATAGACGAAGGGTTTGAAGGACGAGCCTGGCTGGCGCAGCCCCGCCGTGGCGCGGTTGAACTGGCTCTGGCCGTAATCCCGCCCACCGACGATGGTGCGGACGGCGCCGTCCACGTCCATAACCACGATCGCCCCTTGGTCGGCTTTGTACTGGCGGCCGTGCTGGCGGAGCATGTTCTCCAGCGTCTCCTCCGTATGCCGCTGGAGCGCCGTGTCGAGCGGGGTCTTTACGATCAGCACCCGTTCGTGGCCGAATTTCTTTTCGGCAGCGAGCGCTTTCACCTGATCGAATGCCCAATCGAGATAGAAGTCCGGGGTCGTCTCGCGCTGGCGGTTGACCGGAGTCGCGGGATTGCGTCGTGCCGTCTGGATCTGGCCTTCCGTCAGGAAACCGGCCTCGACCATGTTGCGCAGAACCTCGTTCGCCCGGGCGCGAGCCGCCGGCAGGTTCACGTGCGGGGCATATTTGGTCGGAGCCTTGAACAGGCCGGCCAGCATGGCGGATTCCGCCAGGGTCAACTCCTTGGCCGGCTTCCCGAAATAGTAGTCCGCTGCCGCCACCACGCCGTGTGCGCCGCCGCCCATATAGGCGCGGTCAAGATAGAGCTTGAGGATCTCGTCCTTGGTCAGGTGAAACTCGAGCCAGACCGCCAGGAAAGCTTCCTTGATCTTGCGCTCCAGGGAGCGCTCGTTGGTAAGGAAGAGGTTCTTGGCCAGCTGCTGGGTGATGGACGAGCCGCCCTGCACGACGCCCCCGCCCTGGGCGTTCACCACGAGGGCGCGCAAGGTGCCAATCGGGTCGATGCCCCAGTGATCGTAGAAGCGCCGATCCTCCGTCGCCAGCGCGGCCTTGACCATGTAGTCCGGGAAATCCTCAAGCTTGTAGGAATCGTCCAGGTGGAGGCCCCGCCGCCCGACCTCCTGGCCATAGCGGTCGAGGAAGGTGACGGCGAGATCCTGGGTCTTGAGCCAGTCGTCCTCCGTCTCCCGGAAGGCCGGGAGGGCGAGCGCCAGCATGACGATGCCGCCCGCTACGCCGAGAGTCGTAGCCTCGCTGGTCAGGTCGAGGATGCCGCGAAGAGGGCCGCGAAACCGCAGGCACTTCATTTTTTCCGAGTACCAGCCCCACGCGCCGCCGAGCCCGCGTCCGCTCTGGTACAGCGTGGAGTTGAGCCACGCGTCGAACCACAGCGCGCCGCGCTTGATCCGCGTCATAAGAGGAATTGGGGGCTTCTGACTCACGACGGTCCTCGAGCAGGTCAGGGCCTGACCTGCCTAGTTTATGATATTCGAACGTTCTATCGGCAACGCCGAAGCGTGGCGATGCCGATATATATAACTCAGAACCTTGTTTGTAGGTTCACAGAGATTTACCTCTTCCGAAGGATAGGCTGCCCGATGTGCGGCTTAGCACCTTCCCTGAAACCGCCTCAAAGAGACGTCAAAGCGCCCACATGCCAAATGCCGCACCCCTCGCTCGCCCCCAGCCGGAAGGGCAGCCCTTCTGGCGCGTGAAGTCGCTTGAAGCCATGAGCCTGGATGAATGGGAGAGCCTGTGCGACGGCTGCGGTCGCTGCTGTCTCGTCAAGCTCGAGGACGAGGATACGGCCGAGGTGATGTACACGGATGTGGGCTGCACCCTCCTGAACGATCAGACCTGTCGCTGCAGAGATTACGCGAACCGCCAGGCCAAGGTGGCCGACTGCGTGCGCCTGACGCCCGCGGCCGTGCGAAGCCTCTCCTGGCTGCCGAATACCTGCGCCTACAGGCTTCTGGCCGAGGGGCACGATCTCTATTGGTGGCACCCGCTGGTTTCAGGTGATCCCGAGACGGTGCATGCGGCGGGGATCTCCGTCCGCGACCGGGTTGCCGGACCGGAGGAAGACTTCACGATCGCTGAACTCCTGGAACGGATTACCGATTGGCCGCTGGAGGATCCTAGCGTCCGAAAGGAATGAACGTTCGGGGGCAAAGCGTCGCAGACCCGGACCTTGCGAAATTCTAACGCGATCGTGCCCCACCCTAGGAGAGGACACGAAAAGTCGCTGCATGATAACGGCACGCCTGCAATAAAATCCGCTCAGGAAACCGGGACATACCTCCTTTGGAGTAATTGCCAGCATCGCGTGCAAAGGCAACCCTCATCGGTCCTAGGTAAGTTCTGACTCATATTTTTAAGATTAGTTTCCAATTAGGGTGGATTTATGCCTGCTATTGCTACTTATGAGCTGACTGGAAATGCTTACGTCGATGGGCTTCTTGGTAATTTTAAATGGGCGGTCAACAGTTTAACCTACAGCTTTCCTTCTAGAGGTTCGTATTACGGAAATTCGTACGGCGGAGCGGAGAACGTTACCAATTTCGGCAGCCTCGACGCAGATCAACAGGCAGCCGCCCGCAGTGCCCTGAAATCCTACGCTTCGGTTGCGAATCTGACCTTCACCCAGCTGGGTGAGACTGCAACGCGGCATGCCGATTTGCGCTTTGCCATGTCGGACGCAACCTCGACAGCATGGGCGTATTTCCCCTCGACGGACGCCGAGGGTGGGGATGTCTGGTTAAACCGCTCCAACGGATATTTCGCCGACACCGCGAAGGGCACCTACGGCTTCATGGTCTTCATGCATGAACTCGGGCACGCGCTTGGCCTCGAGCATCCGCATGACGGCAGCAACATCATGCCGCAGAACCGGGACTCGTTGGAGTACACGGTCATGAGCTACCGCTCCTATGTCGGAGGCTCGACGAGTGCCGGGTACACGAATGAGGCCGGGGGATATGCGCAGTCATTGATGATGTACGACATCGCGGCCATACAACACATATACGGCGCGAATTACACGACGAACAGTGGAAACACCACCTATACCTGGAATGCGACGACGGGCGAGATGGCCATCAATGGGATCGGCCAGGGAGAACCTGAAGACAACAGGATTTTCCTGACCATTTGGGACGGTGGTGGCAACGACACTTACAATCTCTCGAATTACACGACCAATCTCAAGGTCGACCTGCGCCCGGGAGAGTGGACCAAGACATCCACCGCGCAGCTTGCGAAGCTGCATTGGGACGGCTCCAAGATCGCTGTCGGCAACATTGCCAATGCGTTGCTCTATCATGGCGACACGCGCTCTCTCATCGAGAACGCCGTGGGTGGCTCAGGCAACGATTCATTGACCGGCAACGAAGGCAAAAACCACCTCGTTGGCGGTGCGGGGGCGGATAAGCTGTACGGTCTCGACGGAGCAGACATCCTCGAAGGCAACGCCGGAGCCGATACGCTCTTCGGGGGAAGCGGTGCGGACATCTTCGACTTCAATTCCCGCAGTGATTCTCTCTCTAGTGCCCGCGATACGATCCAGGATTTCGTGCGCGGCACCGATCATATCGATCTGCGCACCATCGATGCCAACACGACAAGCAGTGGAGATCAGGGATTTTCGTTTATCGGAGGTGCGGCTTTCACGGGTCATGCCGGCCAGTTGAATTTCACAGGAAGCGTGCTGGCGGGAGATGTGAACGGCGACAGGATCGCGGATTTCCGCATCAACGTCACGGGCGTGTCGACGCTGACATCCGCTGACCTTTATCTCTGATAAAAGCCCATGAGGATGCGCCAATGAACGATTGGATCGATTTCGACCAATGGCGAAACTGCGCGCAGATGGAACGTCCCGGGTTCGTATTCGAAGTCCGGAACGGTGAAGGGCGGAGTCTGCTGACCACCTGCACCGTTCCGCTTCAGCTGCCAGCCGATTGGAAATCGCCACCCGTGCATTTCCGTATGGTCGAAGAGCCGAAGCCGCGGCATTCGAACCCTATTCCAAAACCGCAATCCTGACGTTCCGTACATGGGCTAGCCGTACATGGGCTAGTCCGAAGATTGCGCACTCGTTTCCTGTTTGTCGCCACCGCGCTCCCCAGGAACTTCGGTGTGTTCGCCGAGAGTCTCACGGACATAGAGCTTCTTGACGAGAACATAGGCAACCACTGCCAATGGGAAGCCGAAGATCAGGCCGAATGCGCCGAAAAGGGCACTGCCGATGAGGATTGCAAACAATGCCAAAGCGGGAGGGATGCTGATGACGCTTCGCGCCACGAGGGGAAAGATGACGTTGCCTTCAATCTGCTGAATCGCGATGACCGCGAGCACGGTCCAAAGCGCCGTCTCTCCGCTCACCCCGAAGGCAATCAGAACAGCGGGCAGCGCCCCCAGGATCGGGCCGAGAAACGGGATGAAATCGGCCAAGCCGGCAATGAGGCCGAGTGCGATGGCCGAGGGCAATCCGATCAGCCAGAAGGCGATGGTCGAGAGGATCGCCACGCAGGACATGGCGATCAGCTGGGCCGTGAGCCACAGCCTCAGGGCCTGCCCGGATGCCTGCAGCGAACTTTCCACGCGGGCATGGTGGCGAATGGGAAAGAGCTTGACGAAGCCCTGCTTGTAGAGGCGCGGCGCGGCTGCAATGTAAAGGCCCGCAATCACAACCAGGGCGAAGTCGGCAAGTCCATCGAGAATAGCGCCGCCGATCCCGGCCAGGCGGGCGGCCATTCCTCCGACTGGCGCATTGCTCATGATCTCCGACAAGTCGTCGCTGACGGCGCCGAGGCCGAGCTGCTTGGCGAAGTTGTCGATGGCGAGGGGGAGCTGTTCGACCACGTTCGAGAATTGAGATCGCACCTGCGTTCCGAAGAGCGCGATGATGGCGAGGAACAGCGCGAAGATGACGAGGCTGGCAATGGTCAGGCTCCAGCGCTCAGGAACCCTGAGATAGCGCACGAGTGCATCCGAGGCTGCGTGCAGCAGGATCGCCACGAGGACGGCACCGAAGGCGAGGAGGAGAACATCCGACAGCTTCCACAGCAGGAAGGCCAGCGCTCCGATACCGAGTACGATGAGGGTTTTGCGAACGAATTCGGCGTCTCCCATAAAGCCCCGAACGGAACGGTTCTGATCATCCATCGTTTACGCCTCACCTTCGACCCTGTGACAATCAAAGCGGCCGAGCTCGGTTCCCTTCGCCGGTGAAGATGTATGTCCACTTCAATATTTATCTCGTATTTCCATATTACTCTGTTTCTAATTCAATGAAGTAAATGTCTCCACGGAACGTATTCCGATATTCGCGGTTGTCGTTTCATGGAGGGAATGGAAATGACCTCACAAGTCATCTGTTTTATTCTAGGCACTGTATTCCCGGTTGCCATGGTTGGTTGGCTGTTCATCCATTGATGAGCCTTATCAATACTCTTATCCATGGAAGAGGAAGTGCCTGAATTTTTAGTCCCGCGTAACGAAAAGCCCGCCTGTTAACGCAGGCGGGCTTTTCGTCGGGATCCTGTGTCCATTATCGGACAATCTCCGTGCAAGCCTGATTCCCGTGGGCGTCAACCGAACAGGTCCGTTGTCTAATGGAACCGGTCGTCGTCGCATCGGGAACCACGACGTTCGGGCGAGCCTGGTTCCGGGCGTTCTGCTCGGCTAGACCTCCCGCGATGCCGCCCACGCCTGCGCCAACCACTGCACCTACGGGGCCGCCGACAATGGCGCCGGTCACGGCGCCGGTTGCGATGCCCGTAGCCGTACCATCCTGTGCTGAAGCAAGTTGTGGCGCGAATAAGAGAGAAACGGCGGTGGCCGTGAAGGTAAGTTTACGCATAACTCGTTCCTGCATCAGATAATCGTTGAGCGGAAACGACTATCTTATGCTCCAGGTTCCGGAGATTAGGATCGGAGCGAGGCTTTCTACTTCGTCGCGGATGATGCGCGCTTGGTCAGTTCTTTTCTAAGCGGTTCAGGGAGTTCTATGCCGGTCAGTCGCCATGTGGTGCTGCTCAGGCGGAGCGTGATCCTGAACTGCCGATCCTTCGGCTCATCAGCTGGAAGCGGGACGGTGATGGAGCGAAAGCCTTGCGACTCTGAGAGGATGAATGTTCGCCAAGCCTTTTCGAAAGACGCGGCATCGAAGGTAAGAGGAAAGAAAATCCCGCCAGCCACGGCCGCTCCGGCGGATTGCTGCAACTGCCCATCGTCGAGGAGGTCGATGAGAGCCTGGGGCGTGATGAGTTCCTCGAGAACAGGGTTGAGCGTTGCGGTTCCGGCCTGGGCCGCTGCCTGCCGGTCCAGCCCTCCGAGATCCTGCGTCTTCAGGTACTCGCCTAAAATCTGTCGGGCGAGGGAGGCGCGAAGCGCGTTGAAGTTCACCCGTTCCGTGATCCGGGCCACGTCCCTGGCTTCGACAGCTTTGGACAAATCGTAGAGCGCAACGAAGGGTGAGACCATGAAGATGGCCCAAGCCAGAAAGAGAAGAAAGCTGATCCGGAGAGTCCAGCGCATCGTTCAGGCCGTACCGTTGAATTGAAGGGACTGGCTTGCCGTGGAGTTGAAGCCGTGGAGGACGGTGTCCCGTCCGGAATGTGCTGATGTGGGGATGATGAGCGCAACAAAAAAGGGCGACCGGAAGGTCGCCCTTTTCAGGATTGGACTTAAGTAAGATCAGCCGCGGGCGCGGGCGCGGATCATGAAGGTGTCGTAGGCGTATTCGGCCACTTGGAACCAGAGATATTCTTCGTTCCGGAAAGCCTTGACCGAGTCGATGACCTTCTTGAAGTCGGCGTTCTTGGCAGAGACTTCATCGAAGACCTCATTGGTTGCCTTGTAGGCGGCCTCGAGGATCTCCTGCGAGAAGGGACGCAGCTGCGTGCCGGAGCCGAGCAGGCGGCGCAGAGCGGCCGGGTTCCTGGCGTCGTACTTGGCCAGCATGTCGTTGTTGGCGTAGCCGGCGGCCGCGGTCAGGATCGCCTGATACGCCTTCGGGAGTTCTTTCCACTTGCCCTGGTTGACGAAGAGATGGATCGCGGGACCACCCTCCCAGAAGCCCGGATAGTAGTAGTACGGCGCCACTTTCGAGAAGCCGAGCTTCTCGTCGTCGTAGGGACCGACCCACTCGGCGGCATCGATAGTGCCGCGCTCGAGCGACGGATAGATGTCGCCGCCGGGGATCTGCTGCGGCACGGCGCCGAGCTTCTGCATCACGAGACCAGCGATGCCGGCGATGCGGATCTTGAGGCCCTTCAGGTCCTCGACGGTCTTGATCTCCTTACGGTACCAGCCGCCCATCTGCACGCCCGTGTTGCCGGCGGGCATGCCGTACAGGTTGTGCTTGGCGTAGAACTCGTTCAGCAGGTCGTTGCCGCCGCCCTGGTAGAGCCAGGCGTTCATCTGGCGGGCATTGAGGCCGAAGGGGGCCGCCGTGCCGAGGGCGAAGGTCGGATCCTTGCCGAAATAGTAATAGGAGCAGGTGTGGCCGAGTTCGACCGTGCCGTTGCCGACGGCGTCCGCGATCTGCGGCTGACCGACGATTTCACCGGCCGCGAAGGGCTGGATCTGGAACTTGCCGTCGGTCGCTTCGGAGACGAACTTCGCGATCACTTCGGCCGCGCCGTAGATGGTGTCGAGGGACTTGGGGAAGCCCGACTGCAGGCGCCACTTCAATTCCGGCATGGACTGGGCAATGGCCGGGGCGGCCACGGCGGTCGCGGCGGCACCCACCGCTGCGGCCTGCATAAACTGACGACGTTTCATTGCTTTTTTTCCTCTCTGGACCGTGACTTTCGTCACTTGCGCCCTATTGACACTAAATTAGGTTGCATCCGCAAGAAGCCTGACGGTTGTATCGACTAATGATCTATGCGCCTTTTGAAAACGTGCTTGATCATGCTCACGAAAGCGGCACGTCGACGGTGCAGACGACCCCGTCCGGATCGTAGTTCAGGACCACGGTGCCGTTCAGCTCCCGGGCCAGACCATCCTGGATGAGCCGCGATCCGAAACCCTTGCGGGACGGGGGCTCTACCGGAGGGCCGCCTCTCTCCTCCCAGCGCATCGACAGGCGTGAGCCGGCGAGGATCGACCAGGAAATGCGGACGCTGCCCGATCCGTTGCTCAAGGCGCCATACTTGAGGGCATTGGTGAAAAGCTCGTGCAGAACCATCGAGACGCTGAGGGCGATCGACGGCGACACCCGCAGATCGGGCCCTTCGACCTCGATGCGGCGGCACTCCGCCCCGGTGGAGCGGTAGGGCGTGCAGGCCTCGGCGAGAACGTCCGAAAAGTCGGCCCCTTCCCAGTTCTCCCGTGTCAGCACGTCATGGGCGCGGGCGAGGGCGAACAGGCGCGCCTCGAAGGTCGCGCATGCGGAAGGCAGGGACTGAATGTCTTGCGCTCCGATGCCGCGGAAGCTTTGCGCCGCAAGCGACTGGACGGTGGCGAGCGTGTTCTTCACCCGATGGTTCAGCTCGTTGAGCAGGAGGCGCTGATGCTCTTCGGCGCGCTTCTGATCGGTGATGTCGATCTGGATCCCGTCCCAGACGATATTGCCGTCCGGCAGCCGGCGCGGCGCGTCGACGATCCGCTGCCAGCGGATCTCGCCGGTCTTCGCATGGCGAATGGCGAACTCGATGTCGAGAGGCTTGAGCCGGGCATGCGCCTCCACCTGCGCACGATAGACGGACTCGCGGAACTCGGGGAGGATGAGATTGAAGAGAAGGCTCGGATCGCCCGGGACCTGTTCCGCCGGGATGCCGTTCAGCCGCTCGCAGCTGGCAGAGACGTAGATGAAGCGCCGGCCTTCATAGCCGACGCCGTTATCCATCTGATAGACCATCCCCAGGGGGAGATTGTCGGCCAGGGCACTGATCTGCGCCTGGCGCTCGCGCATTTCCTCCTCGGCACGGCGGCGCTCCGTCCAGTCGCGGAAGCTGACGCCGAGGCCGCCCATATAGGGAAAAACGTGAAATTCCAGATAGTGCCCCCGGCGCCCCACGGTTTCTGCCTCGAAGGACAGGGACCGCCCGGAGGCGAACACCTCCTCGTAGCGCCGCCTCAGGTCGGTACCCTCGGATTCGGGGAAGACGTCCCAGATCACCTTGCGCAGCATGGAATGGCGAGGCGCGCCGAAATAGCTCTCCGCCGCACGGTTGATATAGCTGAACCGCCATTCTTCATCGAGGGAATAGAAGGCATCCCCGATGCCTTCCAGCACTACCGAGATCTGAGTCTGCACCTTCGCTTCGATCGTGCGCGCAAGGGCCTGCTGCAGGGCACCGTCCAGTGTACCTTTGGATCGTTCGGAGACCGAGGCGGCGAAGTCGCCGGTGAGTTGCTCCAAATCGACGGTTGAGGGCAAAGCGGTGCCTGGCATCTTCATTCATGGAACTAAACCACGGAGCGGAAGTTATGGCAACGTTCCTACGTTTCAAGATGAGGGTGGTCGTTCCGGCTTTTTCGATGTCTCGCCGCTTCCGCCCGTAACTTCGATTCGTCTGGTCCGAAAGGATCAGGATTCGGGCTGGGCCTGGCTCTTGTCGAAGTTTGGGTTTTTCGGAATGCTGAAGACTTCAGCGGCGCAGATCAGCATGAAAATAGCAATGACGCCACCGATCTCGGCCACGCTTACGAGAATGGAAGAGGGGTCGCCCATATAAGCGAAAGCGCCCATGACGAGCGCGGAAACAGCAGCCCAAAAGATCATGGGCCTTCTCCCCTGCGAAGCTTGATGCGCACACATAACGGCTTAGGTCCCAATAAGTTCCTAAGCTTGACCGGAAAGATTCCTGAGATGTGTCGTTACGGCAAGTGCAAAGTGCCCTAATTCCTGATCTTCGATCAATTTTTTCGCACCGTCCGCTCCATGCGCCCTGTCATCCATGAGGTGGTCCCGAAACTCGAGGCTCCGGAAGCCTCGATCCTGGAGGATGCGCGGCAGGCCACGAGCCGGGGCCAGGAGGCCCATCGGGCGCTCCTCGTGCGCATTCCCGCCTTTCACGGCATCGAACAGGGGCCACCCGCGCAAGCGCTTCCCATGCCCGGTTCGCTGCGAATCGCGGCGTTCAATTCTGAGCGGATGAGAAATCGGCCGGCGGTTCGCCATCTCATGAGCCGCGCCAGTGCCGACATCGCGTTGTTCAGCGAGGTTGATCTCGGCATGGCCCGGTCCGGCAATACGCACACTATCCGGGATCTCGTCGCCGGGACGGGAGAGGGCTATCTCTTCGGCGTCGAGTTCGTGGAACTCGATCTCGGCGACCACGAGGAGATGCGTGCCCATGCTGGTGAGCAGAACGCCTGCAGCCTCCACGGCAACGCCATCGTAACCGCTTTGGCCCTGGAGACGCCGCACCTGATCCCCCTCGAAGAGAGTGGATTGTGGTTCTCAGGCTTCAAGGGCGCGCAGCGGCGGGTCGGCGGGCGGATGGCGCTGGCCGCCCGTGTCTCCGGGGCTCCCGCGCCGCTCTGGATCGTCGGCACTCATCTCGAAAGCAAGACCGACGCGGCAGACCGCCGGGCGCAGATACAGGCCCTTCTGAGGGCTCTCGACGCGATCGCTCCCAACGAGCCTTGCGTCATCGGCGGAGATTTCAACACCAAGGCCTTGCCGCGAGGAGCGGATGAACGGCAACGTCTGCTTGATGCCCCCGAGCGCGACGAACCTCTGTTCGCCGACCTGCGGGAGGCAGGCTTCGAGTGGCGGCATGCGAATCTCGCCCTGCCGACTCAGACGCCCGGTCCGACGAACAAACACGAGCCGCCCTTCGGAAAGCTAGACTGGTTGGTCGTGCGCGGCCTCGCTGCGACGAATCCGCAGATCGTGCCGGCGCGGGACGCACAGGGCAGGGCCGTGTCGGATCACGAGATGATCACAGTCGACGTGAGCTTCCGGTGAGCGAGTGGTTCAGCGTGGTCCGAGTAAAGCGCCGCTTACGGTGCGCCGCCGGATCATGTCTTTGTAATATACCTAAGTAAGGCTGCGCTTGTGCATGGCTGATCGGCTGCATCAGCATACGGTATAACTTCATGATGCCCGCCAGATGTTTTGGTTTGATTTTCCATATGTTCCGATTTTGATCGGTATGACGCGTAACATCATCCTTGGATGATGCGTATGGGAGAACTTTCCGGAAACGTCCCGCCGATGGGAAGGAATTCGGCGAGGAAGCGACTGGCTCCTTCGGCTGTCATCGCATCCCGCAATAGGCGCGAGGAGACGGTGCAAGCCCCACTGCATCGACAGCATCGGACGTGAACGCGAATTCACGTCCGGCACTGCATTGATCGGCCTCTCGTCGCTCGAAGGCGGCTCTTGCCTTGTTACCCAAAGGCATCATGAGACGGATTTCGTTGGCCTGGGTCTCATCTGGTACTGCCAAGGACAGTTTCGGCGCTTAAGCTTCCGAATCGATTGAATCGCGAGGCGGTTATGTGCAGACTTTTCATCGGGGCTGTCGCGGCGCTGGCCATTGGGACGCAGGCACTTGCCGCTGATCTAAGCCCGTCGCCTCCCTCCCGTCTTCCCGCCCTCGCGACCGCGTCTCCGGCCTTCGTGTCCGAACTCCGATTCGGTGCCTCGGCCCAGGATCCCACAGGGCCGGAGAGCGACACGGCCAATCTCACCGGCGAGGTGCTTTCGGTTCGGCCGTGGACGGCGGCCGATCCTGCTCTCAACTTTCTCATCCCCCGCTTCCACTTGGGCGGCAGCATCAACCTGAGCGGCCGGACGAGCTTCGGCTATGCGGGCCTGACATGGACCTATGACATCACCCCGATCGTGTTCGTTGAAGCCACCATCGGCGGGGCCGTTCACAACGGTGAAAATGATCCGGTGTCGCCCAACCGCGAGGCACTCGGCTGCACGGCTCTGTTTCGTGAATCGGGATCCGTGGGCGTCCGGCTGACCACGAACTGGAGCCTCATGGCGACGGTCGAGCACCTCTCGAACGGCGGCCTCTGCTCGAACAACCGCGGCCTCACCAATGTGGGCGTGCGGGTAGGGTATACGTTCTAACCGCATCTTGCCGATCCGAAGGGCCGCGCAACGGAAGGGGATCCGGATTTCCGCACGCTGCGCCAGCCCGGAGAAGGAACATCGGGCCCGCTCCTAGGTCCGACGCTTCAGGATTTTCACAATGTTTCAAAATCACCTTGACAGCGTGACGCTCTTGGAGTACAAAACGTGAACACTGACGAAGTGTGAATGCAGCCCCCGCATCACGGTATCGGTGTTCCTCCACCGCCCAGAGCCTCCGCCTGGGCGGTTTTTTATTGGCTTACCAATGCGTCAGAGAATCGAAATCGCCGACGAGCTGAGGCAGCAGGCCTGGGAAATCTATGCCCGCGAGCCGAACAAGAATCTGCCGGACATTCAAAAACTTCTCGGCGTCAGCGCAGGCACCTTCGTGCGGATGCGCCAGCGCTGGGGTTGGCCGCCGCGCCAAGCCGCGCTCAAGGAGAACGCCTTGAGCAAGGCCGCCAAGGACGAGGGCGGCGTCGCGGGCCTTCACAAGGCCGCGGAAGCGTCCGTGAACGATGCCGCACGGGCTCTCGCACAGGCCACCCGGGTGCAGATCGACGCGCTCATGGACGAGCAGCGCACCGGACGCGCCAAGGATCACGACAAGACGGCCCGACGGCTCGCCTCCTATGCCAGGACGCTGGCGGCCGCCCGGGCCCTGCTGGAACAGGAAGGCTCACCGCTCGATGACAGCGAGCATCACGACAAACCAAGACGCAGCCTTCACGAGCTGCGCGACGAACTTGCTCACCATCTTAACCGGGTTATTGCGGAAGAGGAGGCTCGCGGATGCGACGGCATCCTGGTCTGAACACGATTTCGAACAGGTCCTGCGCCATTGGCCGATCCGCTGCCGGCCCGAGCAGCGGCTGCCCGGCCTCGCGCGCGAGCACGGTCCCTGGACGACCTGGCTGATGCTCGGCGGGCGAGGGGCGGGCAAGACCCGCACCGGCGCCGAATGGGTGCGCGGCATCGCGCTAGGTGCTCCCGATTTCGCTCATCAAGCGTCACGGCGCATCGCGCTGATCGGCGAGACGTTTTCCGATGCGCGCAACGTGATGGTGGAAGGTCCTGCGGGCATTCTCTCCATCCATGCGCGCCATGAACGCCCCGCCTGGTCGCCGTCCCTGCGCAAGCTCGAATGGGCGAACGGCGCGGTCGCGCACGTGTTCTCGGCCGAGGATCCGGATTCCCTGCGCGGACCGCAATTCGACGCGGCCTGGGCCGACGAGCTCGCCAAGTGGAAGCACGTGGAGGAGACCTGGGACATGCTGCAATTCGGCCTTCGCCTCGGCGCGCATCCGCGCCAAATCGTGACGACGACCCCGCGGCCGATCCCGCTCATCAAGCGCTTCCTCGCCGATCCGTCGGTGGCGGTGTCGCGGGTGCGTACGTCCGACAATGCGGAGAACCTGGCGCCCGTCTTTCTCGATACGGTCATGCGCCGCTATGCCGGTACGCGTCTGGGGCGGCAGGAGCTCGATGGCGACATCATCGAGGATCGTCCGGACGCCTTGTGGACCCGCGACGTGATCGAAGCGAACCGGGTTGCCGCCGCTCCGACGCTTGCTCGCATCGTCGTTGCTGTAGATCCGCCCGCCTCGTCGTCGAAACGCGCCGACTCCTGCGGGTCGTTGCGGCGGGCATGGATGAGAACGGCATCGCCTATGTGCTCGAGGATGCGACGGCCCCGCATCTCAAGCCGCCGGACTGGGCCGCGAAAGCCGTGGCGCTCTACCGGCGCCTCGAGGCCGACGCGCTCGTCGTCGAGACGAACCAGGGCGGCGAGATGGCGACCGGCGTGATCCGGGAGGTCGACTCCTCCGTGCCCGTCATCGGCGTACGTGCGACGCGCGGCAAATATCTGCGCGCCGAGCCGGTTTCCGTGCTCTACGCGCAGAGCCGCGTGCGCCATGTGGGCGCGCTGCCGGAGCTCGAGGATGAACTCTGCGACTTCGGCCCCGGCGGTCTCACCTCCGGCCGCTCTCCCGACCGCATGGATGCGCTCGTCTGGGCTCTGACCGAGCTGATGCTGCGGGAGAAGCGGGAGCCGCGGGTGCGGGTGCTGTGATCGAACGAGATGCGTGCCTGTCATTCCGGGGCGAGCAAGGCGAGAACCCGGAACCCATAACCGCCGACGATGCAGAATGAGGTGCGATGTCGCTCGCCTTTTCCTGAGGCCGTGGTGTCTATGGGTTCCGGGTTCCGCTTCGCGGCCCCGGAATGACAAAGCAAAACTTAAAACGCCCCAGCCGAAGCACAGCGTTCACGCACGTGTCCAGCCGGGGCGCCGTGACTCCCGTAGGGGCAAGAGACGGAGCCACGATGCCTAAGCTATGCGGCCGCGTGGGATCATCAACGTCTCCTGATGGAGTGAGTCTTTGGAGCATCGGGCCCGAAAGGGGACACCACTTTCGGGACCAGTTCCGATGCTCCATGCATCGAGGCGACAATCGTTCAAAGGATCGAAAGTGGGGCGGCCATTCGCTGGAATGGCTGGGGCGGATGACAGTCCATCCGTGCCGATCCGCCCCGCCATCTGCCTCATGTCGTCCTGAATAGGAGAAAGGACGACAGAGCTCGAGAAACTGATGGTCGCGCCAGCCGAGTGGGGGGACCAGCTCGGCTGGCGCGTGAATGTCGCCGGATGCCCCGCAACATCTATAGATTACCGCATGCCATGTGACCGCCCAATGACAACCCGGCAGGAATTGCCCGCTTCTTCATCATCGCATGCGGAAGTTGTCGCCATTCTGAATCGGAGAAGAGCAGAGATGTGCTCTTATAATGAAACAAGGCCTTGCGTTGTCATCCCAGGCGGTTCGCAAGTCAGAAGCGGCATCCTCCGCGCTATCACCGACTCCATTCCGGTGATCTCGATTATGTGAGCGTCTCGCTTTTCAACCGGGATGGCCGGGACAAAGCCGGTGATGACGCCACGAAAGATACCTGGACCTTATCCCTTCATGCCCCTTTCGGGCAGGAGTTTCCCATGCTCAATCGACTGACCCGCTGGCTTCAGGCGCCGCCCGAGGCCAAGGCCTCGCGCGTTCAGAGCGCCGTCGCGTTCTATGTCGCCGGGCGCGCCGTATGGACGCCGCGCGATTACGCGGCTTTGTCCCGCGAGGGATTTCAGAAGAACGCCGTCGTGCATCGCGCCGTGAGGCTCGTGAGCGAGGCGGCCGCGTCGCTGCCGCTGGTGCTCAAGAGCGACGCCCGCGATCTGTCGGCGCATCCGCTTCTTGCTCTTCTCTCGCGGCCGAATGCGCGCGAGACCGGGCAGCGCTTTCTGGAGAGCCTCTACGGCCACCTCATGGTCTCCGGCAACGCCTATGTGGAGGCGGTGAGCCTCGACGGCGCGCCGCACGAACTCTACGCCTTAAGGCCCGACCGGATGCGCGTGGTGCCGGATGCGGATGGCTGGCCGGGGGCTTACGAATATGCGGTCGGCGCGCAAACCGTGCGGTTCGCCATCCGCGATGACGAGACGCTGCCGCCGATCCTGCATCTCACGTTGTTCCATCCGGCGGACGATCATTACGGCCTCTCGCCGATGGAAGCGGCCGCGACCGCGCTCGACATCCACAACGCGGCGGGCGCCTGGAACAAGGCGCTCCTCGACAATGCCGCGCGCCCTTCCGGCGCCCTCGTCGTTGGCGGTGCGACGCTCACCGATGCGCAGTTCGACAGGCTGAAAGGCGAACTTGAGGCGAATTACCAGGGGGCCGGCAATGCGGGCCGTCCGCTGCTCCTCGAAGGCGGCCTCGACTGGCGACCGCTCTCGCTCTCGCCGAAGGACATGGACTTCGTCGAAGCGAAGGCCGCCGCCGCCCGCGAGATCGCGCTCGCCTTCGGCGTGCCGCCCCTGCTGCTTGGCCTTCCAGGCGACAGCACGCATGCGAACTACGCCGAAGCCAACCGCGCCTTCTATCGCCAGACGGTCATTCCGCTCGTGAAGCGCACGGCGGAATCGCTCTCGCACTGGCTCGCTCCCGCGTTCGGCGAAAGGCTGCTGCTCGAACCCGACCTCGATGCCATCGAGGCACTCGCCGACGAACGCGAAAGCCTCTGGCGGCGCGTCTCGGCGGCGACGTTTCTCAGCGATGACGAGAAGCGCGAGGCGGTGGGGTACGGACGTGCCGCGGTGCGGAAGGGGAGAGCGCGATAGCGAGGGGATCGCACTGAGCTCCCACGTCATGGCCCTCGGCCCGAGAATATGCATCGAGAGCAGTACACGGCTGTCATCCCCGACGAGCCGAAGGCGAGGGAAGGGGATCCACGATCAAGCGTCGAGCGATGGATTCCTTCTCCTCCGCTGACGCATCCTTCGGGGAACGACACCCGTGGCGCTCTTCCAATCGAGATCACCGATACAAGGCCGGTGATGACGGGGGATTGCTGTCGGACATGACATCGAATGAAGGGCCGCCGAGGACACCACACGAGAAAGGCAACACGCCACTCAAACCGTCCTAACTCTGTCACCCCACGCGCATACCACCCTCCATGGAGATCTTGCGCAGGAACAAATCATGAACATGTTTGATCAGATCACCGAGGCCGTCATCCGGCGCGGGGATCTTGCCCACCTCGCCCTGTTCGTCTGGGCGAGCGGGGCGTCCGCTTTGCTTGCCATGACATTGCGCGATCTGTTCGCGGCCAATCGCCGGTTCGACGCGTTCGTGCGCGAGCTGTCCCTCTTCAACCGCCGCCATTCGGGAGACCCATCATGACCCGTTCCATCACGCGTACGCCGCGCAAGCCGAAGGCCGCGCGCGACGGGCAGGGCCGCGCCACGCTCGTGTTCCGCGACTTCGTGCGCCAGCTGGAAAAGCTCGACGTCAAACCGCCGAAGGCTATCCGCGGAGCCGCGCGATGAGGTCCGGCCTGCCCATCATCCAGGAGCGCAAGTTCCTGCCCGAGCCGCTGAACGCAATCGATGTCGACGGCGTGTTCGAAGGCTATGCCAGCCTGTTCGGAACAGCCGATCTCGGCAAGGACGTGGTCATGCCGGGCGCGTTCTCGGACAGTCTCCGCAAGCGCGGCGCGTCCGACGTGCGGCTGCT
Source organism: Microvirga calopogonii (assembly GCF_003347665.1). Taxonomy (GTDB): domain Bacteria; phylum Pseudomonadota; class Alphaproteobacteria; order Rhizobiales; family Beijerinckiaceae; genus Microvirga; species Microvirga calopogonii. Next base: position 56,868 of record NZ_QDGA01000015.1, on the reverse strand, counting down.
CTGGCAGCACGATCCGGGCCAGCCCATCGGGCGCTGGCTCGTGATCGAGGAGGACCGGCGTGGCCTGCGCGTGCGCGGCAAGCTCAATCTGGCCGTGGAGCGCGCACGGGAGATTCACGCGCTCATGCGTGAAGGCGCGGTCGACGGACTCTCCATCGGCTTTCGCGTCGAGCGTGCACGCGCCGAGCGGCCCACCGGCCTGCGCCGGCTGGAAAAGCTCGACCTGTGGGAGATCTCCGTCGTGACGTTCCCGATGCTGCCCGACGCGCGGGTCGAAACCGTGAAGCACGCGCGGCCGAAGCTCGCCGCCAGCATCCGCAGGGCTACGGTGCGATTATTGTCCTGAACCTTGTCCGTAGGAGCGCGTTAGAAGATCGCCCGCACGGATCGCGGACGCGGCGGGCCCTTTCTTCACCTGGAAGGTGTCGGGGCTCCGCGCATCTTGGGAGGTTTTCATGAAGAAGCTCGCTTTCGTCGCACTCCTCGGCCTCGCGGCGGCCGCCTGCACCACCACGGAAGAACGTGTCGGCGGCGCCGCCGTCGGCGCCGGCGTCGGTTCGGTGGCGGGTCCGGTCGGCGCAGTGGCCGGAGGCGCCGTCGGCGCCGTGACCGGACCGACCGTCGCACGCTCGGCACGCCGCACCGCACGGCACATGTAAGCATTTCCCTCACGGGGAAAATAAGTGGGCTCGCCGAGAGGCGGGCCTTTTTCGTTGAAGCCATTGAGAATCGATTGATTGATATGATCCCAGTTGTAGACACCAAATCCATTTCCGACGACGTCGCCTCGGCCTTCGAGGATTTCGCTCGCGCCTTCGAGGCCTTCAAGGAGACCAATGACACGCGCCTGTCCGAGATCGAGACGAGGCTTTCGAGCGACGTGGTGACGGACGAGAAGCTCATCCGCATCGACAGCGCGCTCGACGACGCCAAGCGCCGCCTCGACCGTCTCGCCCTCGACCGTTCCCGCCCGCCGCTGGGCAGCGCTGCCGATATCGTGCGCGATCCGGCCCAGGCTGAACACAAGGCGGCGTTCCAGTCCTATATCCGCACCGGCGAGGCATCGGGCCTGAAGCGTCTCGAGGAGAAGGCGCTCTCCGCCGGCTCCGGTCCCGATGGCGGCTATCTCGTTCCCGACACGGTGGAGACCGAGGTTCTGCGGCGTCTCGCGACCGTCTCGCCGATCCGCGCGATCTCATCCGTGCGGGTGATTTCCGGCGGCCAGTACAAGCGCGCCTTCTCGGTCACCGGCCCGGCGACGGGCTGGGTCGGCGAGACGGCGGCCCGCCCCCAGACCGCGAGCCCGACGCTCTCCGAGATGAGCTTCCCGGCCATGGAGCTCTATGCCATGCCGGCCGCCACCCAGACCCTTCTCGACGATGCGGTGGTCGACCTCGACCGCTGGATCGCCGAGGAGGTCGAAGCGGCCTTCTCCGAGCAGGAAAGCACAGCCTTCGTGACGGGCGACGGCGTCAACAAGCCGAAGGGCTTTCTCACCGCCGACACGGTCGCGGAGGAGAACTGGGAATGGGGCAAGCTGGGCACCGTCCGGACGGGCGGCGCGACCTTTCCGGCAGACGATCCATCCGATGTGCTCGTGGACCTGATCTATGCCCTCAAGGCCGGCTACCGCCAGAACGCCTCCTTCCTCATGAACCGCAAGACGCAGAGCGCGATCCGCCGGTTCAAGGACGATAACGGCCAGTACCTCTGGGCTCCGCCCGCAAGCATCGGCCAGGCCGCGACCCTGTTGGGCTTCCCCGTCGTCGAGGCCGAAGACATGCCGGACATCGCCGCGAATACGTGCGCAGTCGCGTTCGGCGATTTCAAGCGCGGCTATCTCATCGTCGACCGCGCGGGCATGCGCGTGCTGCGCGATCCTTATTCCGCGAAGCCCTATGTGCTGTTCTACACCACCAAGCGCGTAGGCGGCGGCGTGCAGGATTACGCGGCGATCAAGCTGCTGAAGTTCGCGGCGTGAAGGATACCAAGCCTACGAGTGCAACTCGCCGCGTCATCCTACCCACTCACGTCATCACCGGCCTTGTGCCGGTGATCCCGTTTCTCAAGGACGCCGTGCTCTTCCAATCGGGATGGCCGGGACGAGCCCGGCCATGACGTGGAGGGTGTGGCCGTAGGGTCAGTGCCGACGCGGTGAGTGCGCCGTCCTAATTCCCCGTCCATGCGCCATTCATCGCGCCCAGATAGCGCATGTTGGACGAGATCCAGCCGAGGTGCTCGACGACCGGGGTCACGGCCGTGAGGCCGCCGCAGGCGCTCGGCTCCCGGCTGCGCAGGGGGCCGCTCGACCAGCTCGTGATGCCGTAAAGCAGATAGCCCGACTGGGTGGCGGCCAGGATCGGGCCGCCGGAATCGCCCCGGCAGGCACCGGCGCCGGTCGTTTCCGCCAGCCGGTTGCGGTCGGCGACGATCAGGACGCGGTTGGCCACTTCGATGGGGCCGAGTGACACCAGGTTCGTCTGGCGAAGAGTCCGGGCCGTGCGCTTCGCCCGTTCGGTCAACACGCCGAAGCCCGCGATGGTTACGCCGTCGCCCACGTCGATCCGGCCCGCCTGGGATGGACTGAGAGGCAGAAAATCAGGGCCGAGAGCGCGGTCGAGCTTGAGAATGGCGAGGTCGATCCCCGGCTGCGTGCGCGGCGTGGTGCCGGGCACGAAAGTCGGGTGAACCGCGAGCGCGGCGACGTTGAAGCGCTGCTGCTTGAAAGCGCGGTTGAGTGCCGTCACCCGGTAGGCGGCCCGATCCGTCATGCAATGGGCGGCGGTGAGCACGAGGTCCGGCCCGACGATCACACCGGAGCAGAGTTCGCCGGTGGAACTCTCGATCGACACCACGGATCGGCGCAGCCCATCCGGATCGCGCGAGGTCGCACCTTGCAGGACGGCCCATGCGGGAGTGGCGACAAGGGCGAAGACGGCAAGGGCAAGGGTTGGCAATGCGCGCATGGAATGATGATGCCGTAAGGGAGAGGGATTTTTTAAGGCAAGATCTTGTCCGTCAGGATAGTTCCTTTTCTCCCGGAAAATCTAGTTCTCGCTCCATGAGGCCATACGATTCCAGCCTTTCAGAATCCGGTCGATCCATTCGCGCTGCGGGCCGACGAGGATGCCCTGCGTCACGCCTCCGCAGCTTCGTCCCTTCGCCGGTGATGACCAGCTTGTGATTGCCGCGACTGATGTTCCCGAGGCCATCGGCCCGCCCGAATCGCCCTGGCACGCGCTTGCCGTGCCGGAGCCGTCCGCCCAGAGCAGAATCCTGCTCGGGCCAAAGGGCTCGACGGCCGTCAGGGAGGCGGTGCGGAAGGTGCCGGAGCTTTTGGCGTCGCCCTCGCGGGCGAGGCCGTAGCCGCCGACGGTGACGGGGCTGTTCCTGGTGACGGATCCGGCCGAAAGCGTCGCTCGTTCGAACCGTGCGGGCAGGGCCTCGGGGATCCGCACCAGGGCGAGATCGATGGAACGCTGCCGGGTCTCGATGGCCTTCGCGTTATAGCCCGGGTGCACCGCCTTCGCGGCCGGCGTGATCAGCACCGGCTCGCCGGTCTCATCGCGAAAATGCACCCGGTGCTCGGCGGCGCCCGTCACGCAATGGGCAGCCGTGAGCACCACGTCCTTCGCCAGCACCACGGCGCTGCACACGCCGCCGTTCGAACTCAAGACCATGACGCTTCGGCGGGCGAGGGGGCCTTCATCCTCGGCGCCGCCGACGATGGCTTTCGCCTCCGCGGCCATGAGCGGCAGGGCGAGGCAGAGCATAACCAGACGTTGCATGACACATAAGGATCCCTGTTCACGATGATTCCCATATTCATCAGCGGCCCCGCCGTCGAGCCCGTAACGCTTAACGAGATGAAGGCCTATCTCCGCGTCGATGACGACGACGGCACACAGGACGACCTGATCGCGGGACTCGTCAAGGCGGCCCCGCTCATGGTCGAGGCGGCCTCGCGGCGGGTCCTGATCGAGCAGCGCTGGCATGTTGTGCTGGATGGCTGGCCCGCCGGCGGAACGATCCTGCTGCCTCTCTCGCCGGTGATCGCGGTCGACCGCATCACGGTGGCGGATCCATCGGGCGACACGTCCGACGTTCCGGCAAGCGCCTTCGAGACGGATGTGCTGAGCGATCCGCCGCGCATCCTGGTCGCCGATGCGCCGCAGCCCGGCAGGCCGAGGAACGGCATCTCCATCGAGCTGCGGGCGGGCTATGGCGCCACTCCCGATGCGGTGCCCGCCACCCTGAAGCTCGCGATCCGCATTCTCGTCGCTCATTGGTTCGAGAACCGGGGCGACGCCATCGGCGAGCAGATCCTGCCGCCGGAGGCGCTTGCCCTGGTGTCGCCGTTTCAAAGGATGCGGCTGTGACGCTCCTCCAGGTCATGGCCGGGCTCGTCCCGGCCATCCACGTCTTTGATCCCAACTCTCCCTTCTCATGCTGAGAGGCTGGTTCGTGTAGCGCGGGCAGCTCTCCTCCCCAACAGGTCTCAGGCTTGCCCGAGACCTGTCTTCCTCCCCACCGGCAAGTCGGGAACACCCGACTTGCCGGTGGGGAGGAGCTGGAGGTGGGGGTGTGAGCGCCACGCTGGTCCAGTTCAGCGCCGACACCCCCACCCCGGCTGCTTCGCAGCCACCCCTCCCCACAAGGGGGGAAACACCCGCACCACTTTATGGGCCAGCCTTTCAGGATGAGGTGAGAGTGTCCTGAAGCGGGATCATCAGCACGGATACCGGATCAAGTCCGTGAGATGCTGGCGTGCGATTCCTCGACTTCTCCATTTCCTCCCAAAGACATTCCCATGAAAACCAAGTCCATTTCCATCGGTGCGCGGGCGCGCCGGTTCGTGCTCGAAATGCCGCTCGAGCGACCCGACGGGTTCGGTGGCGTCATCCGCACCTACACGCCCGGTCCGCAACTCTGGGGCGCCATCGAGATGCTCTCCGGCGCTGAGCGCGTGCGCGCCGACCGCCCGGAGCAGAGCCTGACTCATCGCATCACCCTGCGCTATCGCGAGGGCGTGACGGGCGCCATGCGCCTGACGGCCGGTCTGCGCCGCTTCGCCATTCGGGCCGCGTCCGATCCGGACGGTTCGAAGCGCGATCTCGTCTGCCTCGTCGAGGAGATGCGGGCATGACGAGTCCCGTTCTCGCGCTTCGCCGCGCGATCCTCGATGCGGCGGCTGCGGACACGGAGCTGCGCGCGCTCATGGGCGGATCCCTGCGTCTCTACGACGGGCCGCCGCGCGGCGCCGAGCCGGTCTATGCCCTGTTTTCGGACGTCCGCGCGACGGATTGGTCCACCGATCACGACCGCGGCCACGAGCAGAATCTCGGCATCGTCGTCTGGTCGGAGCGCGGCAGCGCCCGAACAGCGCTGGCCGTCGCCGAGCGCTTTGACGCGATTCTCGACGATGCATTGCTTCCGCTCGACGGTCACCGCCTCGTCAATCTGCGCGTCACGGAGCTCTCTTCCGAGCGCGACAAGGACAGCGGCCTCGCCCGCGTCAGCTTACGCCTGCGCGCGGTGACGGAGGTGGCGTGACGGGTTTCTGACAACTGTCATTCCGGGGCGGCCAAAGGCCGAGCCCGGAACCTATAGCCGCTGACAATTCAGAATGGAGCGGCACCCCGACCGCTTCTTCCTAGAGTGCCGGCGTTTATGGGTTCCGGGCTCCGCCGGGCGGCCTGGAATGACAGTGAAGACCTTTCTTTTCCTCATTCAACAAAGGACATCCCATGCCTGCTCAGAAGGGCAAGGATCTGCTCATCAAGATCGGTGACGGCGGCAACGGCTTCGTTACCGTGGCGGGATTGCGCACGCGCCAGATCGCCTTCAACACCGAAACCGTCGACGTGACCCATGCGGAATCCGCCGGACGCTGGCGCGAGCTGCTTTCCGGCGTCGGCGTGCGCCGCGCGTCGATCTCCGGCTCCGGCGTGTTCAAGGACGAAGCCTCCGATGCGCGCATGCGCCAGGTCTTCTTCGATGGCGACATCCTCACCTACCAGATCGTCATTCCGGATTTCGGCCGCATCGAAGGTCCGTTCCAGATTACCAGCCTGGAATATCGCGGCGACCATGCGGGCGAGGTGACGTTCGAGATGGCCTTCGAATCCGCCGGAGCGCTGACGTTCGTGGCGCTGTGAGCGCCTGTCATTTTCGAACAGTACTGAAATTCCCTGCGTCATCCCCGGGCTTGTCCCGGGGATCCATGTCTTTGCTGTGATCAAGGCGTGGATGGCCGGCACAAGGCCGGCCATGACGACAAAGGACTTCTCCAACGGGAAGGAACAACCATGCCCAACAGACGACGGGGCGAGGTGGCGCTGCAACTCGGCGACGCGCGCTATACCCTGTGCCTCACACTCGGCGCGCTCGCGGAACTCGAAGAGGCCTTCGGCGTGCAGGACCTCATGGCGCTCGGCGAACGCTTCGGCTCCGGCCGCCTGTCGAGCCGCGACCTTCTCACGCTGCTCGGCGTCGCCCTGCGCGGCGGCGGGCAGGCGATGAGCGACGCGGAGGTGGCGAAGCTGCCGCTGCATGAAGGCATCGAGCCCGTGGCCGCGGCCTTGGCCGATCTTCTCGTCACGACCTTCGGTGGAGGCGATGAAACGCCAAACCCTCGCTAGCGCATCGTTCGAAGCCGGACGATGCGCTTGCGAGGGAGGGGAGCATCGTGTCCGATATGCGCAGCGCAGAATGCGAGTCTGACGCTTTCCCCTGGGACGCCGCGCTGACCCTGGGCCTCGGCATCCTGCACTGGAGCCCGGACTCCTTCTGGCGCGCGACGCCGCGTGAATTGATGGCGGCCTGGGGTGGATTGAACGGCGGACAGAAATCCAGCCCCGCGCTCAGCGGCGATCTCAGGCGGCTGATGAAGGCATTTCCGGACGGGTGAAGAGCATCCCTTATTCGACCGCGACCTAAATCTTGCCGAGAAGGCAATCGATGAAGATCGCATACGCCAGCTCCCGACGTTCATTGAGCTTTCTGCTGGAGCTCACCTTCTGTTCCAAGAAACTTGATGCCTTTTGTTTCAGCGCACAGAATATATATTCGTCGATGGGTTTCCCCAGTGACATCACCGTATTTCAGAGGCGCGACGGCTTTCGCTGCTTCAAATTTGCATTCTTTGCCTGCTTGTTCCCATTGCTTGTGAGTGAGTACGCCTGCATCAAAAATCAGGTCCGGCTTTTTGCTTGCGGTGTTGCAGCCGCCGAGCAAGACTATTGATAAAAACACAAATTAAGGTGGGCTAATGGCTCCCAACAAGAAGAAGTTGCCGGCTGATTTAGGGCAAGATTCTATCGCCGAGGATGGCAAACGCCAGCTCACCACACTCATAGTTCAATTCCAATAATAAGGTTGGACTGCGATGGTCTTGGGTCCTCGGTTGTGTACGGTATCAGTGCTCCCGAGGAAAGTTGCTCCTTTCGACTCTGCGCAAAGGATGTAAAGTTTACGGTATCGCTCAGTTGCAATGATGCCGATCTTGATCGGTGCAACTTCTTTAGCAACCTCGTATTCGCAAGTCTTATCAACATGCTTCCATTCAGCCTCTTTCAGCGATCCGATCTGGAAGAGAAGCTGAGGCCTTTCTCGCTTGTCGACACATCCCATAGTGGATGCCAACGCCAGAGCTATTATTGAAGAACGTATAATGCCTACAAACCCCCAAGACCAACCGAATGTGATTTCGAATGACGAAAGAGAGAAAGATCGCACCCGCCAGCTCAATACGCTCATCGGCTTCTCCGAAAAGTTCGGTGATTCCCTGTTCGATGCTTTCGCCAGGAAAATAACGAAAGGTATTAAGGTCGATGTCTCTCATGCACTCAGGAGAGAATTTCTAACATTCCTCAGCCTTAATGCTCTCCAACATATTCTATTCCTTTAAGATCAAGGCATTTTACGTACACACGTAGCCAGGGATAATAACCATACCCGGGTTTTACAGCCGCAGTTGCCTTCTCGGCTTCGTATGAACATTCCCTTTTAGCTTGCTTGAGTTCTGCGTCGGAGAGTTTCGAAACGTAAACCGGCTCGGGCGGCTTCGACGTCGTGCAGCCAGCCGTCAAACACACTGTAAGGAGAGCAGTCGTGAAGGATCCCCTTAAACAAGAGGAAATGACCCCTGCCGAGAAGGCAGTCGATGAAGATCGCAAACGCCAGCTCAACACGCTCATTGGCCTCTCCGAAAAGTTCGGCGACTCCCTGTCCAATGCTTTCGCCAAGAATATCGCGGAAGGCAAGAAATTTTATAACGTTATAAAGTCGGTCCGCCAATCAATTGTGGAAACCGGCCTGCGCCTGGCACTTGCGCCCCTGCAGATGGCTCTCAGCCAGAGCGTGAAGGGCATGATGACGGATTCCCTACAGGGATCGCTGCCGCTCGACGGCGGTGGTCTGCTCGGCGGCCTCGTCAAGGGACTGGGCTCGATCGTCGGCTCCCTGTTCGGCGGCGGAGGCTCCGCCTTCGCCAAGGGAGGCGCGTTCTCGCGCGGCATGGTGATGCCATTCGCCCAAGGCGGGGTGATCGGCGCGCCGACCTATTTTCCGCTGGGACGCGGGCTCGGCCTCATGGGCGAGCAGGGCGCCGAGGCCGTGATGCCGCTGGCGCGCGGGCCCGATGGACGGCTCGGCGTGCGCGGCGGTGGAGGCGGGCGGCCGCTCTCCGTCACCGTGAATGTCACGACGCCCGACGCGGAGAGCTTCCGCCGTTCCGAGGCGCAGGTTTCCGCAGCACTGGCCCGGGCGGTCGCGCGCGGCCAGCGCGGGATGTAGTTTTTAGAGCAGTTTCCACTTTCGTAGAAACTGCTCTCTTTTTTGCCTTGCCGCATTTTCTGACGGTGAACCGGATCCACTTCACCGAAAAATGCTCTACTCAGCCGCCCGCACCGTCGAGCATTGCCATGATCTCGTCCTTGATCTGCAGGCGGCGGCGCTTGAGGTCTTCCTCGACCTCCTCGGGCCTGGGCTCCACCCGGGTCTCGATCCGGTGGATGGTGCGGTTCAGCTCGTCGTATTCATCATAGAGCCGCGCGAAGTGATTGTTGCTCGTCTTGAGCTGGTGGATCCGGTCGCGCTTGTCCGGAAAATCGTCCGCGAGATCGTTGGGAGCGTTGCTCATTGCCTGCCGCCTCCTTGTCGTTCGGGTTTCGCGACATCAACGCCACCCCGGCTTTTTTCGTTTCATCTTTCGAAAGGGAGGGATCATGCCCTCGGATTTCCATGAGGTCCGCTTTCCGCTCGACGTCAGCCTCGGCCGCCGGGGCGGGCCGGTGCGGCGGACCGATATCGTCACGCTGTCCTCCGGACGCGAGCACCGCAACAGCCGCTGGGCCGGGGCGCGGCGCCGCTACGATGCCGGCCTCGGCGTCAGGACCGTCGATGCGCTGCACACGGTGATCGCTTTCTTCGAGGAGCGGCGCGGTCGGCTCCACGGCTTTCGCTTTCGCGACCGAACCGATTGGCGCTCCGGCCCGCCTTCGAGCGAGCCGACGCCGCTCGACCAGCGCATCGGAACCGGCGACGGGCAAACGTCAAGCTTTCCGCTGGTGAAGGTCTACGGTTCATCCTTCGCGCCTTACAGCCGCCCCATCGCCAAGCCAGTCGGCGGGACGGTGCGGGTGGCGGTCAACGGGATCGAGCAGAGCGTCGGCACGGGCTTCAACTGCGATCCCACGACGGGCCTCGTGACCTTCATGGCCGCGCCGCTCCCTGGAGCCGTCATCACGGCAGGCTTCGCGTTCGACGTGCCGGTCCGCTTCGACACGGACGAACTCGACATCGACCTTTCCACCTTCGACGCTGGCGGCATCCCGCAGATCCCGCTGATCGAGATCGTTCCTTAAGCCACTCCGCCGGAATCCCCTGCCGGGAATGACACCCACCACGTCATCACCGGCCTTGAGCCGGTGATCCCGATCCGAAAAGCGCTGAGCCACATAGCATCGGGATGGCCGGGACAAGCCCGGCCATGACGTCGTGCGTTTTCCCAACCTTCGCATCTAAGAATAGAAATTCATGCGCACGATCCCCCCAAACCTCGCCGCCCATATGGCAGACGGGACAACGACTCTCTGCCATTGCTGGAAGCTCATCCGGCGCGACGGCACGACTTTCGGCTTCACCGATCACGACCGCGATCTTTTCTTCGGCGGCACCGTCTATGCCGCGCGAACCGGGTTGGAGGCCGCGGAAGTCACGGCCGAACTCGGCTTCGCCGTAGGCGGCGGCGAAGTGTCGGGCGCGCTCGTGTCCGCGGGGCTCACCGAAGACGATATTGCGTCGGGCCGCTACGACGATGCGAGCGTCGAAACCTGGCTCGTCAACTGGAGCCAGGTGGAGGAGCGCCTGCTCCTCGACATCGGCTCCATCGGCGAGATCCGCCGCGCCGATGGTGGCTTCGTGGCCGAGGTGAGGGGGCTCATGCACCGTTTCGACGAGGAGCGTGGACGCCTGTTCCGCGCTACATGCTCGGCCGATCTCGGCGACGAGCGATGCGGCATCAATCTCGCTTCATCCACCTATGGTGAGACCGGAACGGTCACGGCAACGGACGGCACCCTGACCCTCGCGGCATCCGGCATCGGCTTCTCGGACGGATGGTGCACGGCGGGCCAACTCACTTGGGTCAGCGGCGACAATTCAGGTCTCTCGGCGGAGATCAAGGTGCACCGCGCCATCAACGGCACGGACGAGTTCGACCTCTGGCAACGCACGCCAATGGCCATCAGGATCGGCGACACGTTCCGCGCCACGGCCGGATGCGACAAGACCCATGCCACCTGTCGGAAGAAGTTCAGGAATGCCGCGAACTTCCGCGGCTTCCCGCACATGCCCGGCAACGACTTCATCATCCGTATGCCCCAATCGGGCGAGCCGGGCCTGGATGGCGGGAGTTTTTTCAGGTGAGATTGACTTGCGGATTCGTTCTCCACGCAGCCTCATCCTGAGGAGGTCACGTGAGTGACCATCTCCAAGGACGAGGCGTCTCCAGTGCTCTCTGGAACCTCCTTCGAGACGCAGCTGTGCTGCTCCTCAGGATGAGGGCTATTTCTTTGCAAACAATTTCAATCATGTCCCAAACCCACCTCATCCTCGCCGAGGCCCGTTCGTGGATCGGTACGCCTTACCGGCATCAGGCGTCGCTCAAGGGCGTCGGCTGCGATTGCCTCGGCCTCCTGCGCGGGGTCTGGCGCGGCGTCATGGGCGCAGAGCCCGAGTTGCCGCCGCCTTACTCGCCCGATTGGGCGGAGGCCGGGGCCGATACGCTCGTGGCGGCGGCCCGAAAATACCTTGTCGAAATCGCATGCGATGAGTTCACGGCAGGCGACGTGCTGCTCTTCCGCTGGCGCGCGACCATGCCGGCCAAGCACTGCGCTATTGCGGCCTCGCCCGACAGCATGATCCACGCCCATGACGGCGCGTCGGTGGCCGAGGTCGCGTTTCATCCCTGGTGGCGGCGCCATTTGGCTTTCGCCTTTCGTTTTCCGGACATAGACTGATGGCTACAATCGTTCTTCAAACCGTCGGTGCCGCAGTCGGGGGCATGATCGGCGGACCCATCGGCGCCATGGCCGGCCGTGCGCTGGGCGGTCTCGCAGGCGCGGCTATCGACAACGCGCTGTTCAGCGGCGACAGCACCAAGCATGTGGAGGGGCCACGCCTCAAGGACATCGACGGCCTCACTTCCACGGAAGGTGCGCCGATCCCGCGGGTCTACGGCCGCGCGCGCATCGGCGGCCAGCTCATCTGGGCAACCCGGCTCGAGGAGGTGGCGAACACCGACCGCTCGAGCCAAGGCGGCAAAGGCATGGGCGGGCAGAAGACGACGACCACCAGCTATTCCTATTTCGCCAATCTCGCGGTCTGCCTATGCGAGGGGCGCATCGCCTTCATCCGCCGCGTCTGGGCCGACGGGCGCGAGCTCGACCTCAGCACCGTCACCATGCGCGTGCATGCGGGCAGCGAGACGCAAAGCGCCGACCCGTTGATCGTCGCGAAGGAAGGGGCGCAGAACGCACCGGCTTATCGCGGATTGGCCTATGTGGTGTTCGAGCGACTGCCGCTTGCGGATTTCGGCAACCGCGTGCCGCAATTCTCGTTCGAGGTGGTTCGTCCCGTCGACGGGCTCAACCGCATGATCCGCGCCGTGTGTCTCATACCCGGTGCGAGCGAGTTCGGCTACGATACGCTGCCGGTCACGCAAGTGCTCGGTCTCGGCAAGACACGGCCGGAAAATCGGCATCAGATGCAGCGCGACACCAACGTGGCGGCATCGCTGGATGCCTTGCAGGCTCTTTGCCCAAATCTCAAGCGTGTATCGTTGGTGGTGAGCTGGTTCGGCGATGATCTGCGCGCCGGATCCTGCCTCATCGAACCGCGCGTGGACGTGAAGACCAAGAGCAATGACGGCACCACATGGTCCGTGGCGGGCGTGACGCGTGCAGGCGCGAAGGCGGTATCGCTCGTGAGCGGATCGCCGGCCTATGGCGGAACGCCCTCCGACGAATCCGTCAAGCGCCTGATCGCGAACCTGAAGGCGCGCGGGCTCCAGGTGGTACTCTATCCTTTCGTGATGATGGACGTTCCCGCCGGCAACGATCTGCCGGACCCCTACGGCGGCACGGGCCAGCCGCCCTATCCCTGGCGGGGGCGCATCACCTGTCATCCCGCGCCAGGAAAGAGTGGCACCCCCGACGGAACAGCGGCGGCCGCCACGCAGGTCGAGCAATGGTTCACCCGCTCCGCAGGGTTCAACCGCATGGTCCGGCATTATGCCAACCTCGCGGAGCAGGCCGGCGGTGTTCACGGCTTCATCCTAGGTAGCGAACTCGTCGGTCTGACCCGCGTACGCTCGGCATCGGGAGTCTATCCCGCCGTCACGAGGCTCAAGGCGCTTGCGGGCGAAGTCCGCGACATCCTGCGGGCGTCCACGAAGATCGTCTATGCGGCAGACTGGACGGAATACGGCGCCCATGTTCTCGACGGCGGCGACGAGGTGCGCTTTCCTCTCGATCCGCTCTTAGCCAGCGACGACATCGATGCGGTCGGGATCGATTACTATCCGCCGATCTCGGATTGGCGCGACGGCCCCAATCATGCGGACCTGCCCGCTGCCCGCAATATCTACGACGTGGATTACCTGCGTGGGCGGCTGGGAAGCGGCGAGGCCTTCGACTGGTACTATGCGAATGCCTCGGAGCGGGCCGCGCAGACGCGGCGGCCCATCACCGACGGCGCTTACAACAAGCCCTGGATCTTCCGGGCGAAGGATCTCGTGTCCTGGTGGTCGAACCCGCATGTGGAGCGCGTGAACGGCGTCGAGACCAGCGCCACCTCCTGGCAGGCACAATCGAAGCCCATCTGGCTGACCGAGATCGGCGTTCCGGCCGTGGACAAGGGGCCGAACGGTCCGAACGTATTTCCCGATCCCAAGTCCTCGGAATCCGCCTATCCGCCGTTTTCACGAGGCGTGCGCGACGATCTTGTTCAGGCGCGCACGCTCGAAGCGATCCTGTCGCGGTTCGATCCGGCCCAGAGAGGCTTCCTCGCGGAGTACAATCCGGCATCGTCCACTTACAATGGGCGCATGGTGGACCCGGACAACGTGTTCGTATGGGCCTGGGATGCGCGACCCTTTCCGGCTTTCCCCGATTTCGACACGGTCTGGGCTGATGGCGGCAACTGGGAAACTGGCCACTGGATCACCGGCCGCATCGAGGGCGCGACGCTCGACCGGCTGATCGCGCGCATCCTGCGGGATTACGGCTTCGCCGATCCCGGTGCCATTCCGGTCGACGGTTTCGTGGACGGCTACGTGATCGACCGGCCCATGTCCGTGCGGGGTGCGGTCGAGCCTCTGCTGCGTCTCTTCGGCGTCGATGCGGTCGCGCGGGGCGGCAGCATCGCGTGGCAGGGGCGTGGCGGGCGAGCGGTCGTGCACCTGACGAAGGACGATCTCGTGCTCGGCGAAAAGGAGCCGTCGCTCAAGCTCACACGCGCCCAGGAAACCGAGCTTCCGCAGCAGGTCGAAGTCGGATTCATCGAAGGCGACACGGATTACCGCCGGGCCTCCGTGGCCTCGCGGCGGCTTTCCGGCTCGAGCCGCCGCGAGGCGAGGGCGGACAGCGCCGTCATCACCCGGCGCGCGGAGGCGCAGCGCCTCGCCGATACCTGGCTGCAGGATCTTTGGGCAGGACGTGAAGGCGCCGAGTTCGAGCTGTCGCCGCGACGGATGGATCTGGAGCCTGGCGACGTGATCGTGATTTCGACCGATGCCGGTGAGAAGCTGCATCGCATCACGCGCATCGCCGACGGTCCGACGCGCAGGATCAGCACCAGGGCCGTGGAACCCGCCGTCTTCGAGCGGCCGGGCCTGTCCGTTGAGAAACCCGTCAAACGTCCGCCGCCGGTGCCCGGCAAACCGGCCGTCGTTGTGCTCGATCTGCCCGCGGCTCTCGGCGATCCGGCGCCTCTGCAATATCTCGCCGTGGCGGCCGATCCCTGGCCCGGTGCCATGACGATTTGGCGATCCGGCAATGGGACGAGCTTCACGCCCGTCCGCGTCCTCGAGCTGCCGGCCGTGATCGGTCGTACCAAGACAGCCCTCATACCGGGACCGCTCTGGCGCTGGGATCCGTCAGGCGTGCTCGACGTGGAGATTTCCTCCGGCGCCTTGAGCTCCATCGACGACGAACCCGTCCTCGGCGGCCGGAACCTGTTCGCGCTGCAAGGACCCAACGGCCGATGGGAGATTTTGTCCGCCGCGCGTGCGGAGTTGATCGGGGAGCGCATGTACCGCCTCTCGCGGTTTCTGCGTGGCCTTGCCGGTTCCGAGCCGGAGGCCGCCCGCACCGTGCCGGCGGGCGCGCTCCTCGTCAAACTCGACGAGGCCGTGGTGCCTCTCACTGCGAGCCTGCAGGATCTGGGAGGGACCTGGCGCTACAGGATCGGTCCCTCGGGTCGGGACCACGGGGATCCTGCCGTCACCGAAGTCGTCGCAACGGTTGGGCGGGACGCTCTCAAGCCGTTCAGTCCCGTGCATGTCACGGCCCGGCGGGAACCGGGGGGCATTCGCCTCGAATGGGTGCGCCGCACCCGCCGCAACGGCGACGGCTGGGAGGCGGACGAGGTTCCGCTGGGCGAGGATGCGGAGCGCTACGAGATCGATATTCTCAAGAACGACGCCGTCGTGAGGACGCTGACCAGCGCGCAGCCGTCCATCGTCTACGGCAACGCCCAGGAGACGGCTGATTTCGGCGGCATCCAATCCACGCTCGCCCTTCGCATCGCGCAGATGAGCGCCGTGGCCGGGCGCGGTTTCGAGCGTCACGCCACGGTTACTGTTCGCTGACCTTTAGATGACACCCACCGCTAATTTTCGCATTTTCCTATCAGAGAAAAATTGATTCCATGTCGTCGACACCCCATCTCGCTCTGCCGCTCCTCGCGGCCGCGCAGGCGCAGAAGCACGTCACCCACAACGAGGCGCTCGCATCCCTCGATGCACTCGTGCAACTCGCGGTCAGGGAACGCGACCGCTCCGTCGCGCCGGCATCGCCCGCGGAGGGCGACCGGTTCCTCGTCGGAGCCGGCGCAACCGGCGCATTCGCCGATCAGGAGGGGCATGTCGCCCTATTCGATCTCGGAAGCTGGCGCTTCTTTGCGCCGAACCCGGGATGGCTCGCCTATGTGGAGGCCGAAGACCTGTTCGTCGTCTTCGACGGAAGCGAATGGAAACCGTCCGGGGCGGTTCCGGACGAAATCAACAACTTGGAACGGCTCGGAATCGGCACGGCGGCGGACGGCGTCAACCGCCTGTCGGTGAAGCTCAATGCGGCGCTCTTTACCGCGTTGGGTACAGATGAGGGCGGCACGGGCCATCTGCGCTTCGTGCTCAACAAGAGCACGGAAACCGGCGTTCTGTCTCAGCTCTATCAGCGCGCCTACAGCGGGCGTGCGGAAACGGGCCTGATCGGCAACGACGATTTCGGCATCCGCGTCTCGGCCGACGGGAGCCAGTGGCGCGATGCGCTGCTGGTGGATCACCGGACGGGCGTTGCATCCTTCCCTTGCGGGCTCGCCAACGTGCCGGGATCGAACCTTCTGATCAATGCCGCCTTTCTCGTGAACCAGCGCAAGTTTCCGGGCGGTGCTCTGAGCGCGGGACTCTATGGTTTCGACCGCTGGAAAGGCGGCCCGGGCGGCTGTACGCTCGGCCTCGCGGCGGACGGCACGATCACGCTGTCCGGCGCGCTCGAACAGGTGATCGAGGCAGGTCCTGCGGCGGCGCAGATCGGTGCCGCGAGTTTCGCGGGCGCGACCCTGACCCTCTCCGTCGAGGATCCGTCAGAGCCCCTACCGATCTTCATCGGGTCGAAGGCCGCGACGATCCCGGCGGGAGCCGGTCGCCGCTCGGTGAGCGTGACGCTCGACGGGGTCGAGACAGGCAACATCACCGTGCGGCTCCAGCCGTCGGGCACGTGCTCCTTCAGGCGCGTCAAGCTCGAGGTCGGGGCGTACGCGACACCGTGGGCGGGCACGGTGCTCGAAGTCGAGGAGTTCCGTTGCCGCCGCTATTACCAGCGACTTGCCGTGAGCGGCGGAACAGCCGGAATCCTGGGCGCTCTCGGGCAGCGCGTGGGAGCCAACAACATCGATCTCCCCTGTACCCTGCCGGTGCCGATGAGGGCCGATCCGGTGCTGGTGACCAGCGGGTTCTCGTGGTCGAACGGAACACCCGCGGGCAATCAGGTCGGCTTCTACAACAACAGCGGTGCTTCGTGGTCGAGCCTCTCGGGAGCATTGACCGTGACGGCCGTGACACCCGCGAGCCCAACCTGCATCGTCCTCAGGTTCCAGGCCAGCGCCACATTCACCGGTGTGACGGGAGCCATCGGCAACCTCTACCTGGGCAATCAGGCCTTCATCGCCCTGCAGGCGGAACTGTGAGGATCGCGCATGACTGCTTCTCCATACCGCTTCGAAAAAGCCGTCGAGCAAGTGCTGAAGCACGAGGGCGGGTTCGTGCAGCACCCCCGCGATCCAGGCGGCGCCACCAAGTTCGGCATTACCCGTGAGACGCTCTCCCGGGCAAAGAAGCGCCCGGCATCCGTTAACGACGTTCGCCGCCTGAGCCGGCGGGAGGCGATCTCCATTTACCGGCAGCTCTATTGGGACGCCGTGCGCGCCGAGGAGCTTCCACCCGGACTCGATCTCGCCGTCTTCGACCTCGCGGTCAATTCCGGCCCGGCACGGGCTGTGAAAATGCTGCAGACGGCTCTCGGAGTCGAGGCGGATGGGATCATCGGCCCGGTCACGCTGAGGGCCGCGCGCGAGGCCGATATGCCGGACGTCATTCGCCGCCTCACGAAAGCCCGCCTCGGGTTCCTCGGCCGCCTCGCCACTTGGCCCGTCTTCGGCGGGCTGGCGCAGGCGTGTCCTCGCCATCGAGCAGGAGGCTCTCCGGCTCGCATCCCTTCCATTCTCATCTTCAAGGAATGTTTGATATGTTCGAGACCAAGACCATTCTCGCCAGCCGCACCGTATGGGCCAACCTGATCGGGCTTGCGGTTCTCGTTCTCGGGTTGTTCGGCTTCGATGGGACGGCTCTCGCTACGGGGTCTTTCGAGGAGGCTCTCGTGCAGCTCGTCGCGGCGGCAAGCTTTATCGCCTCGACCGTTTTCCGGATCCTGGCTACGAAACAGATTCTGAATTAGAAGCATTTTCAGGGGGATGGGGCTGGTTTCGTGCCAGGAAATCGGCCTTCGAAGCATTCAGAATTTGTTCATTGCGGCAAGGTCATGGTCGGTTCATGCGTTTGGTTTGGCTGGTCATAGCATTATGGGGGGTAACGGGGGCGGCGTTCGCGCAGAGCCCGGCGGCTGCCCTGCAAAACTGTCTGCCGCCCCGCGAGATGCAGGAGGCCGTGGCCGCCAAGGGCGTCGTCGCACCGGCAGCCGCCGTGATGACGGCGCGGCGCCAGGTCCCGGGGGCGGACGTGGTCCGGGCCAGCCTGTGCCGCAACAGCAATGATCTTGTCTATGTGATCTCGGTCCTGCAAAAGGACGGTCGCATCGTGCAAGTGATGATCGAAGGCTCATCAGGGCGCGTGAAATCGGTCCGCTAGCGCATCGCGCGCCCAAGGGCCGCGCCAGTGAAGTGGATCCGGTTTTCACGTCCGAGCAGGGTCGTTAAAGGAATTCAGCATCGGGTCGATCCGATGCTTTAGGGGATACTCGAACCGTGCGCTTACTTGTTGTCGAGGACGATAGAACTCTCAATAAGCAGATCGTGACGGCCCTTGAACAGGCTGGCTACGCGGTCGATACCGCCATGGATGGCGAGGAGGGGCAGTTCCTCGGAGAGACCGAACCCTACGACGCGATCATCCTGGACCTCGGCCTTCCCAAGGTGGACGGAGTTTCGGTCCTGACCGCCTGGCGCCGTGAGGGGCGCAAGACCCCGGTGATCATTCTCACCGCTCGCGACCGCTGGAGCGACAAGGTCCAGGGTTTCGATGCCGGGGCCGACGACTATGTCACGAAGCCCTTCCACATGGAGGAACTTCTCGCCCGCGTCCGCGCGCTGCTGCGGCGCTCGGCGGGGCATGCCACGAGCGAGATCGCCTGCGGCCCCGTGAAGCTCGACACGCGTTCCGGTCGCGTGGCCGTGGACGGCAACCCGGTGAAGCTCACCTCCCACGAGTACCGGCTCCTCTCCTATCTCATGCACCATACGGGCCGCATCGTCTCGCGGGGCGAGCTGACAGAGCATCTCTACGATCAGGATTTCGACCGGGATTCGAACACCATCGAGGTCTTCATCGGCCGCCTGCGCAAGAAGCTCGGGGTCGACATCATCCAGACCGTCCGAGGCTTGGGCTATCTCCTCGACGCGGGCCAGACCAAGACGTGACCCGCCTGCCGCCGTTCGTGCGTCGTTTCGCCAGCCGGCCCATCGCGGTCCGGCTCGCAGTCTCCTCGGTCTTCTGGAGCTTCGTGATCCTGCTGATCGCGGGGCTCATCCTGTCGACGCTCTATCGCGACAATACGGAGCGCGCTTTCGATCAGCGGCTCCTCGTCTACGCCAACACCCTTGCCTCCAACCTTGTCGGGCCCGGGGACCCGGATCGGGATCTCGGCCCGATCGGCGATCCGCGGTTCGAGCTGCCTCTGTCCGGCTGGTACTGGCAGGTGGCTCGGCCCAACGCGGCGGCGGGCGAGATCCGTTCCTCGAAATCTTTGTTCGGCGGGCAATTGCCGAGCCTCGCTTCGGGCGACAACCGTTTCGGCCAGATCCGCCGCGGCTACGGCAAGGCACCGGACGACCGAAATCTGCGCATCATCGAACGCGACATCGATCTTGGCGAGGATGGGCGTTACATCATCCGCGTTGCCGGCCCGGCCGATGAGATCGATGTGGCCGTGCGGGATTTCATCTTCGCGCTCACCGTCACCTTCGCGCTTCTCGGAATCGGCTTAGGTTTCACGACGCTGCTGCAGATCCGCTTCGGCCTGCGACCACTCGCCAATCTCCGCAGCGCCCTCGGCGCGATCCGGCGGGGCGAGGCGGAACGGATCGTGGGCGAGTATCCCCGCGACATTTCCCCGCTCGCCAGCGAGCTGAACCTCCTTCTCGACACCAACCGCGAGATCCTCGAGCGCGCCCGTACGCAGGTCGGCAACCTCGCCCACGCGCTCAAGACCCCGCTCAGCATCATTATGAACGAGGCCGAGAACGCGCCCGAGGACGTTGCCGCCAAAGTCCGCGAGCAGGCGACGACCATGCGCGATCAGGTCAATTACTATCTCGACCGTGCTCGTGCGGCGGCGCTTGCGGGAACGCTTGGAACACTGACAGAGGCCGAGCCCGTCATCGCGGGCCTCGCGCGAACTTTCGCCAAGATCTATCGGGACAAGGACCTGGAGGTCGAGTTGGCCATCCCGTCGGATCTGCGCTTTCGCGGCGAGAAGCAGGACCTGGAGGAGATGGCCGGCAATCTCATCGACAACGCGGCCAAATGGGCCGCGCAGAAGGTGGTGGTATCGGTCGAGATCCTGCGCGACGACGACCGGCCCCGATTTCGCCTTCTCATCGACGACGACGGGCCCGGGCTACCGGAGGCGGCGCGGGAGGAGGTGCTCAAGCGCGGTCGCCGGCTCGACGAAACCAAGCCCGGCTCAGGGCTCGGCCTGTCCATCGTGAGCGACCTTGCCGCCCTTTATCGCGGCACCTTGAGGCTGGACGCCTCACCCGCGGGCGGCCTCAGGGCTATCCTCGAACTCCCCGGGGATAGGAGTTCGACTTAGGGACATTTACGCGTGACACCGTGCCACCGTCGTGCTTGAGGAGGACACGCAGTAAATAGGACTTTATGGTGATCTGGATCATTCTCCTGGCGATGACGGCGGCGGCCGTGATGGCGGTGCTTTGGCCGCTGTCGCGCCATTACGCCGTGGCAAGGCAGGTGGATCCGGACACGCAGTTCTACCGCGAGCAGATTTCCGAAATCGAGAAGGACTTGGCGCGCGGCGTTCTGCTGCCCGCCGAGGCCGAGGCCGCCAAGGCGGAAGCCGGCCGGCGCCTCCTGCGGGCGACCGGCCTGCATGGTGGGGCCATCACGGCTGTCGGAGAGCCGGCCCTGCGCCGCCGTCGCGCCGCTTCGACCCTGGCCCTGTCCATCATCCCGATCCTGGCGCTTGCGACCTATGAAATCTACGGCTCGCCGCAGTCCTTGAGCCAGCCCTCCACCGAGCAGGCGCCGCAGCAGGCCGGCAATGTCGACCTCATGACGGCTGTGGCCCAGATCGAATCCCATTTGGCGAAGAACCCGCAGGACGGCCGCGGCTGGGAAGTGATCGCTCCGGTCTACCTGCGCATGGGGCGCATCGAAGATGCCGCGAAGGCCTATGAGGCCGCGGCCCGTTATCTGCCTCCGAATGCCGACCGCTTCGCCAATTACGGCGAGGTCCTGGTGATGGCCAAGGACGGGCTCGTGTCGAGCGAGGCACAGGCGGCCTTCGAGCAGGCGGTCAAGCTCGATCCTGCATCCCCGAAAGGCCGCTTCTATCTCGCCCGCGCGGCGGTTCAGGATGGACAGGTCGAGAAGGCCAAGACGGCCTATACGGAGCTGCTGTCCTCGTCGCCGCCCAATGCTCCCTGGGTCGAGGCCGTGAAGCAGGAACTAGCCGCCCTCGGCGTCTCTCAGGCGGCGACGGGGCCTGCCGGCGAAACGCAGATCGGGCCGGAGGCGATTGCCGGCATGGTGGCGGGCCTTGCCAGCCGGCTCGAGGCTCAAGGCGGCACAGCGGAGGAATGGGCGCGACTGATGCGCTCCTATGCGGTTCTGGGCCAGCGTGATAAAGCCGTTGCCGCTGCTCGAAGCGCCAGAGAGGCATTGGCGCAGGACAATGACGCCTTGAAGACCATCGACATGATGGCGCAGGAACTGAAACTGACCGACGCTCAGCCATGACGAGAAAACAACGCCGCTTGACCCTGATCGGAGTCGCAGGATCCGTCCTGGCGATCGCGCTCGGTCTCGTGCTCTACGCCATGAACGACACGATCGTGTTCTTCAATTCCCCGGCCGACATCCAGGCGAAGAACGTGCAGCCCGGGACGCGCATCCGCCTCGGCGGTCTCGTCAAGGAAGGCTCCGTCCAGCGTGGCTCGGATCAGCAGATCAGCTTCGAGGTCATGGACGCGCAGGCCGCGATCCAGGTGAGCTACAAGGGTCTGCTGCCCGATCTGTTCCGGGAAGGGCAGGGGGTGGTGGCCGAAGGCGTACTCGTGAGTCCCGGCATGTTCCGGGCCGATTCCGTTCTCGCCAAGCATGATGAGAACTACATGCCCCGCGAGGTGGCCGACACCTTGAAGAAGCAGGGGCACTGGATGGGCGAGGCCAACGCCGCGCCCAAGACGCAGTAAGGTAACGCAGTAGCAAGGGAGATCCCTCGTGTTGGTCGAGGCCGGACATTTCGCACTCGCGCTGGCGCTTGGGTTGTCGCTGATCCAGTTCATCGTGCCGCTATGGGGCGCGCGCGCCAACGATCCCGTGCTCATGGCGGTCGCGCCGACAAGCGCCCTCGCTGTGCTGGCCTGCATCGGGTTCTCGTTTCTGGCGCTGACTTTCGCCTATCTGAACTCCGACTTCTCGGTGCTCAACGTCGTGCAGAATTCCCACTCGGCCAAGCCGCTGATCTACAAGATCTCGGGCGTGTGGGGGAACCACGAAGGTTCCATGCTGCTCTGGGTGCTGATCCTCGCCCTGTTCGGAGGCGTGGTGGCGCTTGCGAGAAACAGCATTCCCCTGCGGCTTCAGGCGAACACGCTCGCGGTGCAGGCGTCGATCACCATCGCGTTCCTGCTCTTCATTCTCACGACGTCGAACCCCTTCACCCGCGTCGTCCCGGCGCCGCTCGAAGGACAGGATCTGAACCCGCTGCTGCAGGACCCCGGCCTCGCGATCCATCCGCCGCTGCTCTACATCGGCTATGTGGGCTTTTCGATCTCGTTCGCCTTCGCCTGCGCGGCCCTGATAGACGGGCGCATCGACGCGGTCTGGGCTCGCATCGTGCGTCCCTGGACCCTCGGAGCCTGGGCATTCCTGACGCTCGGTATCGCCATGGGCTCCTACTGGGCTTATTACGAACTCGGCTGGGGCGGTTGGTGGTTCTGGGACCCGGTCGAGAATGCCTCTCTCATGCCATGGCTCGCAGGCACCGCGCTCATGCATTCCACCGTGGTGATGGAAAAGCGCGATGCCCTGAAGGTCTGGACGATCCTTCTTGCCATCCTGACCTTCTCCCTGTCGCTCCTCGGCACCTTCCTGGTCCGTTCCGGCGTTCTGACCTCCGTACATTCCTTTGCGGTGGATCCGGAGCGAGGGACGTTCATCCTCGGCATCCTGATCCTGTTCATCGGCGGATCGCTGGCGCTCTTCGCCTGGCGCGCGCCGATGCTCAAGCAGGGGGGCCTTTTCGCGCCGGTTTCCCGCGAAGGCGCGCTCGTTCTCAACAATCTCTTCCTCGCCAGCGCCTGCGCCACGGTGTTCATCGGCACCCTCTACCCACTGGCGCTGGAGGTGCTCACCGGCGAGAAGATCTCGGTCGGCGCGCCGTTCTTCAACTTCACCTTTTTGCCGCTCATCGTTCCGCTGCTTCTGCTTCTGCCGCTCGGCCAGACGCTCGCCTGGAAGCGCGGCAACTTCCTCGGTACGGCTCAGCGTCTCTATGCAGTGTTCGGCATCGGTCTCCTGGCCACCCTGGCGATGTTCGCGCTCGAGTACGGCGGGCCGGTGGCCGCGCCGCTCGGCGTTGGTCTGGGTGTCTATCTGGTGCTCGGTTCGCTCAACGAGGTCGTCACCCGGTCCTGGTCCAAGGGCACGCCCATGGCGGTTGCCTGGCGAAAAGCGCGTGGCCTGCCGCGCTCGGCCTGGGGAACGACGATCGCTCATGCAGGTGTGGGGCTGACGGTCATCGGTATTGCCGCGACGGCCTGGGGCGTCGAGGCCATCGGCAGCTTGAAGCCGGGCGAGCGGCTCAAGGCGGGGAACTACGAGGTACGGCTCGAACGGGTCCTTCCACGCGTCGAGGCCAACTATCGCGAGGACGTAGCGCTCCTGACGGTCTTCGGCTCCGGCCGCGAGCTCGGGACGCTCGAGACCATGAAGCGGCTGTATGTGACCCGTGGCATGCCGACGACGGAAGCGGGCATCATGACCATCGGACTCGGTCAGGTCTATGCAAGTGTCGGCGAGATCCAGGCGGACGGGTCTATCGGCATGAGGCTCTATTACAAGCCGCTGGTCCTGCTGATCTGGATCGGCTCCCTCGTGATGGCTGCGGGCGGTGCCCTGTCGCTCACGGATCGGCGCCTGCGCATCGGCGCGCCGGCCCGCGCGAAGGTCGTGCCGCCGACTGCCGTCCCCGCGGAGTAGGCCATGCGTTTCGTTCTCGCCTTCCTCGCTGCCCTCCTGTTCAGCAGCTCCGCCTTCGCCGTGCAACCCGACGAAGTGCTCAAGGATCCGGCGCTGGAGAAGCGCGCCCGCGAGATTTCGTCAGGCCTGCGCTGCCTCGTCTGCCAGAATCAGTCGATCGACGATTCCGACGCTCAGCTCGCCAAGGACCTTCGGCTGCTGGTGCGCGAGCGTCTGGTGGCGGGTGACACGGACGCTCAGGTGCGCGACTTTCTCGTGCAGCGCTACGGCGAATTCGTGCTGCTGAGGCCCACCTTCGGCACGCATACGCTGCTGCTCTGGCTGACCCCCGCTCTCGTCCTGGTTCTCGGCGGCATCGGCGCCTACGTAGCCATGCGACGTCGCCCGCGTCCCGCCACCGCGCTCGATGCCGAGGAGCAGAAGGCGCTGGACGATCTGCTCAAGAGGGATCAGAGCGCTTGAAGCCACGCCGCAGGCGCGGCCGGAAAAAGCTGCCTCGAAGAGGCTGCATGCCTCGTGTTAAGCATGTCCGGTCCTTTGTGGTGATCAGGCCATTATGTCGCGGCGCCAAGCTTGGCAGCGGCTGATATCCGACCTTTACATCTCCCGATATTCCCCTGCGAAAGGTACGGTCGTGAAGCTTGCGGCCTACGGATTGTGTCTGATCCTTCTTGCTCTGCCTTCCGCCGCCCGATCGAGCGAAAATCTCGCCGACAAACGCGAGGCATGCCGCATCGAGGCGAGAAGCCGCATCGTGCCCAAGGGCAAGATCGGGGTGGACGATTACCGCCGCCTCGTCGAACGCCGCGCGGCCTATGTCACGCGATGCATCGACCGGACTGTCGTGGCGAGCAGCACCGCTCCGCTCCCGCCACAAAGGGTGCTTGACGATGCGCCGGCCGACGGACAGCTTGCCGCCGCTTCGAGCCTCGGCAAGGCCCGCCACAAGGCTGAGCGTGCGAAACCACATAGGACGAGGGCGGCCTCGGTGAGGACGCCCAAGGCCACGAAGGCAAGGGCCGGAAAGGTCAGGCCACCGTCTCGCAGGAAGCGGTGAACCGGCCGGGTGGCTTCTCCTGAAACCTTACCAACAATTCATCTTCGGGTGAGAGTACCGTAAGGCTTGAACCCCCATCTTGCTCTCATGACGAACCAACAAGAGTTCTTCGAGGAGAGACAAGACATGTTGGACAAGGTTTCCGCTCCCGCCCGCAACCGCACCACGAAATGGCTCGGCGCAGTCGCCGTAGCCGCGATCATCGCGGGCGGCGCCGTCGAAAGCGGTCTGGTTGCTCCCAATCCCGCCCATGCCGAGCTGCGCTCGATGGCACAGCCGATGCAGGGCATGCCGTCCTTCGCCGATATGATCGACCGGGTGAAGCCCGCCGTCGTCGCCGTGAAGGTCAAGGTGCAGAACGTGGCCGACCAGGGCGACGACGAGGACGGCCAGCAGTTCTCGATGCCCGATTTCCCGCCCGGCAGCCCGATGGAGCGCTTCTTCCGCCAGTTCCGCGATCAGCAGATGCCCGGCCGCGGCGACCGGGGTGACCGCCAGCAGCGTCCGCGCCAGTTCGGGCAGGCCCTCGGCTCCGGCTTTTTCATCTCGGCCGACGGCTATGTGGTGACGAACAATCACGTGGTCGAGAACGGCTCCCAGGTCACCGTGACCATGGATGACGGCAAGGAGCTGAACGCCAAGGTGATCGGCACCGATCCGAAGACGGACCTCGCGCTGCTGAAGGTCGAAGGCAACGACTTCCCCTATGTGCGCCTCGCCCCGCAGAAGGCCCGCATCGGTGACTGGGTCCTGGCCGTGGGCAACCCGTTCGGCCTCGGCGGCACCGTGACGGCCGGCATCGTTTCGGCCCAGCACCGCGACATCGGTTCCGGTCCCTACGACGACTTCATCCAGATCGACGCGCCCGTGAACAAGGGCAACTCGGGCGGACCGACGTTCAATCTCTCGGGCGAGGTCGTGGGCGTGAATACGGCGATCTACTCGCCGTCCGGCGGCAGCGTCGGCATCGCCTTCGCCATCCCGGCGAGCACCGTCGAGCAGGTCGTCGCCTCGCTCAAGGACAAGGGCTCCGTAACCCGCGGCTTCATCGGTGTTCAGATGCAGCCGGTGACCAAGGAGATCGCGGAGGCGATCGGCCTCAAGGAGCCCAAGGGTGCCCTCGTGGCCGAGGCCTTGAAGGACAGCCCAGCTGCCAAGGCGGGCGTCCAGACCGGCGATACCATCATTGCGGTCGACGGCGAGCCGATCAAGGAGGCCAAGGACCTTTCGCGGAGGATCGCGAACGTGGCCCCCGGCAAGTCCGTGTCGCTCACCCTCTGGCGTCAGGGCAAGGAGCGGACCGTGACCCTCGAGGTCGGGAGCCAGCCCAAGGGCGCCTGATCCGGCGCGCCTGATCCACACTAAGAGTAAAAGGCACCGGGCTTTGTAGTTGATCGCCCCCCGCACCTGGTGTCTTCTGCCCACGGCAGGCTGGCCTCTTCCCCTCCAGGGCCGGCCTGCCGTCGGGCATTTTGATGCGTTTGTAAGTAGGCTCATGCGGATTCTCATCATCGAGGACGACAAAGAGGCGGCCTCCTACCTCGTGAAGGCGTTTCGCGAAGCGGGCCATGTGGCGGACCATGCCGCCGATGGGCTCGACGGCTACGCCTTGGCGGAGGAGGGGGATTACGACGTGCTCGTGGTCGACCGCATGCTGCCCAAGCTCGACGGCCTCTCCCTGATCCGCTCCTTACGCGAGCAGCGGGTCGAGACGCCCGTCCTCATCCTGTCCGCCCTGGGACAGGTCGACGACCGCGTGAAGGGCCTGCGCGCGGGCGGGGACGATTATCTCCCCAAACCCTATGCCTTCTCCGAACTTCTGGCCCGTGTCGAGGTGCTCTCGCGCCGCCGGGCATCAACCCCCAATACCGAGCCGACGCTCTATCGTATCGCCGATCTCGAACTCGACCGCCTGTCGCACCGTGTGACGCGTTCGGGTCAGGAGATCGTGCTGCAGCCGCGCGAGTTCCGGCTGCTCGAATACCTGATGAAGAACGCCAACCAGGTGGTCACCCGCACCATGCTCCTGGAGCATGTGTGGGATTATCACTTCGACCCGCAGACGAACGTGATCGACGTTCACGTCTCGCGGCTACGCGCCAAGATCGACAAGGGCTTCGACAAGCCGCTGATCCACACGATCCGCGGTACCGGTTATATGGTGCGCGTGGGACAGGAGGGCGACGAGGAATGAGCGTGCCGCGATGAACGCTTCCATGAGTGCCCTCGGCAAGCTCGTCCGGACGACCGCCTTCAAGCTGTCCTTCGCCTATCTGCTCATCTTCACCATCTTTGCCTTCGTGGGCTTGGGCTATGTGGCCTGGAACGCCCAGCGGCTCCTTACCGACCAGTTCGTGTCCACCATCGAGAGCGAGATCAACAGCCTTTCCGACCAATACAGGTTCGGCGGCTTGCGCCGTCTCGTGAACATCGTCGAGCGGCGCTCGCGGGCGCCAGGCGCGATGCTGTATCTCGTGACGACGGAAGCCGGCGAGAGGGTTGTGGGCAATGTGGGCGCCCTGCCGCCAGGCGTCATCGGCCGCACAGGGCAGTTCGAGACGCTTTACAACCGCACGGACGAAACCGAGGCGCGGCCCGACATGGCCATCGTGCGCGTCTATCTTCTCCCCGGCGGGTTCAGGCTTCTCGTGGGCCGGGACATCGAGGAGCGCAGGCGGCTTCAGGAGGTCATCTATCGCGCCTTCGGATATTCGCTGCTCTTCATCGTCGTGCTCGGCTGTGTCGGCGGCTGGTTCATCACGAGGCGCGTCCTGAAGCGCGTCGACGACATGACCGAGATCACGCGCCACATCATGACGGGCGATCTGGGAGGGCGGCTGAAGATCGCAGGAACCGGCGACGAACTCGACCGTCTCGCCCAGAACCTCAATGACATGCTGGATCGTATCGGCGAACTGATGCGCGGCATGCGGGAGGTCTCGGACAACATCGCCCACGATTTGAAGACCCCTCTGACACGCCTGCGCAACAAGGCGGACGAGGCCCTGCGCACCGCGAGCACGCCCGATGAGCTGAAGTCGGCTCTGGAAGCCACCATCGAGGAAAGCGACAACCTCATCCGCATTTTCAACGCGCTGCTCATGATTGCGCGCCTAGAGGCGGGAAATGCCCGCGATGAGTTGGCGGATTTCGATGCCGCCGAGGCGGTGCGGGACGTAGCGGAACTCTACGACGCGCTGGCGGACGAGGCCGGCGTGTCGCTTGAAGTTTCCGTCGAAGACGACCTTCCGATCCACGGCAGCCGCGAGCTCTTGGGCCAAGCCATGGCGAACCTTCTCGACAACGCCTTGAAATATGGCGCCTCGGCCGGCGGTACTCGTCAGGCGATCAGCGTGACGGCCCAGCGGAGCGACGGGGACGTGCGGATCGTCGTGGCCGACCGTGGTCCCGGCATCCCGGAAGTGGAACGAGGGCGCGTCCTTGAACGTTTCGTGCGCCTTGAGACGGCCCGTTCGCGACCTGGTTTCGGCCTCGGCCTCAGCTTGGCCGCCGCCGTTGCCCGCCTTCATGGCGGAACCCTGCTGCTGGAGGACAATGAACCTGGTCTTCGGGTCATCCTCGCATTGCCCCTGAAGGCCACCGAACTCCCGCAAGCACCCCTGCAATCGGCGGCCTGACTCATCAAGCGTGACCCTACCGGCACTTTTCGGTTGCCTCCGGCTCTCCGGCGTGAACACTCAGGGCCATCGCAGCACCCGATGGATTGGCCGTGCAGGACCAGACGAACTCACTTCTCGACCGCCTGACAAAGGCTCCTTTGGTTGCCGACACCAAGCGCGCGAAGGCGCAATTGGCCGATTTCATCAAACGCGTCCGGGAGGAGCCCGAGGCCGAGGGACTGCTGAGGCATCTCGAAAGCGGCCTATTACGCGATCTCCTCCTGGCCCTGTCCGATCATTCCCCATTCCTCTGGCAGCTTGTCGTCAACGATCCGGCCCGGATGACGAGGCTCGCCTTCGAGCCGCCTGAGGGATCACATCGTGCCATCGTCGATAACCAGTCCAATCTTTTCCGGCAGGTGCGCTCCGGCGCGATGACGCGGATGGAAGCGGTGCGCGCCTTCAGGCAGAACCGCAATGCCCACGCGCTACTCGTGGCTCTCGCCGACATCGCTGGCCTCTGGAGCACGGAAGAGGTCACGCAGGCCCTGTCCGATTTCGCCGATGCCTCAGTGGTCGGCGGGGTGAACCTGGTGCTGACCGAGACGGCCGATCTCGGCCGCATCAACCTCAAGAACCCCGACGCTCCCGGGGAGGGGGCCGGCTTCACCGTCCTGGCGCTCGGCAAGCACGGCGCGGGAGAGCTCAACTATTCCAGCGACATCGACCTCGTCATCTTCTTCGATCCCGAGACGACGGTGCTGAAGGACAGTTCCGAGGCGGCAACGATCTATACACGGATTGCCCAGCAACTCGCCAAGCTCCTGCAGGAGCGCACTGCCGATGGCTATGTGCATCGCGTCGATTATCGCCTGCGTCCCGATCCGGGCTCGACCCCGACGGCCGTCTCGCTGTCGTCGGCCTATGTCTATTACGAGACGGTCGGGCAGAACTGGGAACGTGCGGCCTTCATCAAGGCGCGGCCCGTGGCAGGAGATCTCGCGCTGGGCGAAACCTTCCTGAAGGAGCTTCGCCCCTTCATCTGGCGCAAGTATTTCGACTTCGCCTCCATCGCCGACGTGCATGCCATGAAGCGGCAGATCCATGCGGTGCGAGGGCATGACGAGATCGCGGTCGCCGGGCACGACATCAAGCTCGGACGCGGCGGTATCCGCGAGATCGAGTTTTTCGTGCAGACGCAGCAGCTCGTCTTCGGTGGTCGCCGTCCGAATCTGCGGGGCCGCCGCACCCTCGACATGCTCAAGGCCCTGCACGACGAGAGCTGGATCACCGCCAAGGCGCGCGATGAATTGTCCGAGGCCTATCGTTTCCTGCGCACTATCGAGCACCGGCTGCAGATGGTGGCGGACGAGCAGACGCAGCGCCTGCCGTCGGACGAGGAGCAGTTGAAGCGCTTCGCCAAGTTCTGCGGCTATCCCACCTTGAAGGCGTTCGCGAATGCTCTCACGGATCAGGCGAAGATCGTGCAGGGGCATTACGCACTTCTCTTCGAGGAAGGGCCTGAACTCGCCTCCGATGTCGGCAGCCTCGTCTTCACGGGAACGGCCGACGATCCGGAGACCCTTTCCACGCTTCAACGCCTGGGCTTTCGTGAGCCCGAGCGTGTGGCGGAAACGGTGCGCGGTTGGCATTTCGGCCGCCGTCCCGCGATCCAGAGCGCGCGTGCCCGCGAGGTGCTCACCGAACTGACCCCGGCGCTATTGTCTGCACTCGGGGGCACCGCCGATCCGGACGGAGCACTCGCGGCTCTCGACCGGGCCTTCGGCCGCATGCCGGCTGCCGTCGAGCTTCTTACCATCCTGCAATCGCACGACCGCCTGCGACTTCTCTTCGCGGATCTCCTCGGGACGGCGCCGCGCCTTGCCGATACGGTCGCCCAATCGCCGCACGTGCTCGATGCGCTGATCGATCCCGCCTTCGGGACCCCCACCACCGACGATGAAGCCATCGAAAGCCAGGTGAGACAGCTCATCGGTCCGGTGCGCGATTTCGAGGATTTCCTCGATCGTATCCGCGATGCGGCGCGCCAGATGCGTTTCGTGACCGGAGCCCGCCTCCTCTCCGGCGTCCTGTCTCCCGCTCAGGCGGGGGAGGCTTACGCGGCGATTGCCCGCGCGGTCATTCGCGCGTCGTTCGACGAAGTCCGCCGCGTTTTCGAGAGCGAGCACGGCACCGTGCCGGGCGCCAGAGTGGCGATCCTCGGCCTGGGGCGGCTCGGCAGCCGCGAACTCACCGCAGGCTCCGATCTCGACCTCGTGGTGATCTACGATTTTGACGAGACCGCTCGTGAAAGCAGCGGACCACGCAGCCTCGATGCCGTCGTGTACTACACGCGCCTCACGCAGCGTCTCGTCTCTGCGCTCACCGTGCCGACGCGGCGCGGCCTGCTCTACGAGGTGGATCTGCGCCTCCGTCCGCAGGGCGGAAAGGGACCCGTTGCTTCGCAGTTCAAGGGCTTCGTGAACTATCAGAAAACCGAAGCGGATCTCTGGGAACACATGGCGCTCACCCGTGCGCGCGTCCTGGCCGGAGATAAGGAGTTCGGCGACGAGGTCTCCAATGCCGTGAGGAACATCGTCGCCGAAAAGCGCGATCCGAAACAGGTGTTCAAGGATGTGCGCACCATGCGCGAGCTGATCGCGCAGGAGAAGGGAGATGCGGATCCATGGGACCTGAAGCTCGCCCGAGGCGGGCTCACCGACCTCGACTTCATCGCGCAGGGCCTTGTTCTCTCCTACGGTGCCGCGCACCCGTCACTGATCGGGCAGGCGGCTGAGGGAGCTTTTGCAACGGCGCAAGTTGAAGGCTTGCTCGATACGGAGGACGCCCGGGCATTGATCGACGCGCACAAGCTCTTCAACGATGTTTTTCAGTGGCAGCGGCTGACGATCGAAGGCCGCTTCGACGCCGAGACGGCGCCGAAGCCGATCCTGAAAAGGCTGTCGACAGTGGCGGGGCTGCCGAACGAAACCGTCTTGCTGTCGCATCTCACCGACACGTACCGGCAGGTGACGGAGATCTACAGGGCCGTACTGAAGTAGGTGATTGCCCTCGCCCTGTTCCGGATCGCCGCAGGGCTTACGCCGCCGCATCGGCCAGGGCGATGTCCGCGTTCGTGGCCTCGGTGAGCGGCAGGTGGACGAGCACGATGGTGCCGACGCCTTCCTGGCTTCTGATCCGTAGGCTCCCGCCATGGAGTTCGGCAAGCGACCGGGCGATGGCGAGGCCGAGCCCCGAACCCTTGTAGCTCTTGGAGAACTCGGTCTCGACCTGTTCGAACGGCTGGCCGAGTTTGTGCAGGGCGTGATCGGGAATACCGATGCCGTTGTCTTCCACGTAGATATTGACCGCGTTCCCGGCCTGACGGGTTCTCACCGTGATGCAGCCGCCGTCGCTCGTGAACTTCGTGGCGTTCTGGAGCAGGTTGACGAGGATCTGGTGCAGCGCGCGCTCGTCCGCCGGAACGATGATGTCCTCGGGGTTCACATCGACCGTGACGGAGAGGTTCTTGGCCTTGGTCTGCTCGCCCACGAGCTTGAGGGCGCGCTGGATCGACGCGTGGACTTCGATCGGCTGCTTGGTGAGCGACGTGCGGCCCGCCTCGATGCGCGACATGTCGAGGATGTCGTTGATCACCGACAGGAGATATTCGCCGCTCGAGCGGATGTCGGAGCAGTATTCCTCGTATTTCTCGGAGCCGAGAGAACCGAAGATGCCGCTCTGCATCACTTCGGCGAAGCCGATGATCGCGTTGAGCGGCGTGCGCAGCTCGTGGCTCATATTGGCAAGGAACTCGGATTTCGCCCGGTTGGCGCTCTCGGCCTGAGCCTTTTGGTCCAGGTAGCGTTCCGCGAGATCGGCGAGTTGGTGCGTCTGCGCTTCGAGCTTCTGGCGCGATTGCTTGAGGTCGAGAACAGTGGCGATGAGTTCCTTCTCGGACTCGACGAGACGGTGCTCGTGGCGCTTGAGGGCGGTGATGTCCGTGCCGACCGACACGTAGCCGCCGTCCTTGGTACGGCGCTCGTTGATCTGCAGCCAGCGGCCGTCCTGCAAACGTGCCTCGAAGGTACGCGCGCCCACATCCTGCTGCTCACGGCGCAGGAACTGATGCTGCACTTCTGGCGGGCGTCCGAGCGCCATCACTTCCGCGTAGGACTTGCCCTGGAGCTGCGCATCCGCCGGCAGCTCGTGCAGCTTCTGGAACTTCGAGTTGCAGAGCACGAGGTTGTTGTTGGCGTCCCACAGCACGAACGCCTCGGAGATGGCCTCGATGGCATCGTGCAGGCGGGCGTCGGCCTTTGCGGTCTTTTCTTCGAGGCCGCGTTGCTCGGTCACGTCCACGGCGATACCGACGAGATGACTCGCTGCATCATCCGGATCGTTCATCAGTTCGGCGCGGGCGCGCAGCCAGACCCAGTCGCCCGAGATGCTGCGGATGCGGAACTCATAGTCAACGAGCGACGTGCTGGCCGAGGCAAGCTGCTCGGCCAGCGTAAAGAGATCCTGATCCTCGGGATGGATCATGGTGTTCACTTCACCGAAGGAGAGGAACTCGTCCTGACGCTCGTAGCCCAGGAGTTCGTACATCGAGTCCGACCAGTAGATTCGGCCGCGGCCGATATCCCAGTCCCACAATCCGCAGCGCCCGCGGTTGAGCGCGGAGTCGATCCGGTCGCGCACTTTCTCGCAAACCTCATCGGCTGCGCGAGCGCGGTTCGCCTGCATCACATAAGCCACGCCGATGCCGAGCAGGACCATGATCGTGGCGCCGAGCAGCGAGACATGGCCGATGGTGCGCGTCCACCAGCCGGAGAGAATGTGCGGCATCGGCTGGACGAGCGCGATCTGGCCGGAGGAGGCGTGAAGCGCACGAACGGTCGCCATCCCTTCGGTGCCGCCGGGAAGCTTGATCGTCATGACGCCGGCGCGGTCCGCGAACAGCATCAGGGGCTGCGCCTCGCCGAGGATATCCGTCAGCTTCGCCGGCGCCTCTTCCATCGGCGGATAGACGGCGAGAATAACGCCCGCCGGATCGACGAGCATGAGAGAACGGTTCTGGGTCAGCGCGCTCGGCGGCATGTCCTTCGCCAGACGCTCGAGCTGAGCCGCAGCCTGTACGCGGTCGGACGGTGCACGGGTGGTGCCGAGCTTCGCAGCCGAAAGGGATGCGATGATATCGATGTCGTTGATGGCGTCGAAGAGCGTGTCCTTGCGCCCATCGCGGATTTGGATCCACGCGCTGCCAGCAAGGGTAATAAGGAACAGGACCAGGAGAGCAGGGACTGCAAGCCTCAGCAGAGGCTCATATTGCTCGAGCCGACGATATGCCGGATTCGCGTCCGATCGCGTCACTCCTAGAATCGTACCCGCGCGTGCGGGTACGCATGCGGTCACCGCCCCCGCCATGCGATGCTTCCTCCGGAACCATTTGCGTCCTGTTTCGGAGGACGTGCCGCATCTCTCCGAATCACTAACAATAGAATCTTGAGCGGGTGATTTGTCTAGTTAGTAGAACCCGAAGGTTAATAAAAAATTTCCCATTTTGCTTTCCCCTGGGGAAACCTTGGACAACCGTCTAACCTATTAAGATGAATAGGTTATTTCCCGTTGTTCTCTTCAAGGGTACGACTCACGATATCGCCTACATCGCGGGAAAGATTGGGCTTTTGTGCGATGGAACGAAGGGCCTCTTCCGCATGCGAACGGCGCGTGTTTTCCATCATCCGCCAAGTGCTGAAAGCGGTCAGAAGGCGAGCCGCGAGCTGTGGATTCAGCTCGTCCGTACGAAGCACGATTGAGGCCAGGAAGCGGTAGCCTGCGCCGTCCGCGCGATTGAACTGAACCTGATTGAGCATGGCGAAGCTTCCAATGAGCGCGCGCACGCGATTGGGATTGGCGATCGAGAATGCCGGATGCTGCATCAGGCCTTTGACACGCTCCAGGGTACCGTCCTCCGGAATGGCAGCCTGCAGCGTAAACCACTTGTCGAGCACGAGAGGCTCGTTTCGATAACGATCGCCGAACCTGGCGATGGCCTCCTCGCGCACCGCACCCGGCAAGCTGGTCAGAACGCTCAGGGAGGCGAGGCGGTCGGTCATGTTGCTCGCGGATTCGAGTTGCCTCACAGCGAGAGCTTCGCCTGTGCGCGGGTCGGCAGCAGCGATCAGGTCAAGAGAAGCGTTGCGCAGGGATCGCCGTCCGGCGCTGGCCGCATCGGGGCTATAGGGGCCTGAGGCGGTCAGTGACTCATAAAACCGTCTCAGGTGGTCGATGCAGCTCTGGCCGATGCGCTTCCTCATCTCCGTACGGGCCCGGTGAATGGTATCGGGGTTTAAATCCCGGCCGATCTCCTGCGCGATGTCCGCTTCGCTGGGGAGCGTGACGACAAGCGCTGCGAAGGCCGGATCCTCGCAGGCATCCCTGTCCATAAACGAGGCGAGGGCCGCCGAGAAGGCATCGATTTGCGCGTTGGAGACCTCAGCGCCGGTCGAGCGGGCAGCAAGCAGACGCATGGCGACTGTCTGTGCCGCCTGCCAGCGATTGAAGGCGTCCGTATCGTGCTGGAGGAGGGTCAGCAACTCCTCGTTGGGAAGATCGAGCGATACCTTCACCGGAGCCGAGAACCCTCGGAAGAGGGATGGAACAGGCAGGGACGTCACCCCTGTGAAGGTGATGCTGTCTTCGGGCTTATCGAACAGGAACACGCCCCGCGAGTCCACACGGTCGCAGACGCCGTTGGCCGGCGATTCGTCATGCATCACCAGGCCAAGCGCCACCGGGATCGCCATCGCGTCCTTCTTTACCTGGCCAGGCGTCGGAGGCGTGCTCTGCGCAAGGTCGAGACGGTAGGTCTGGGCGTCGGGATCGTACTGCCCCTTCACCTTGACCCGTGGCGTGCCGGATTGCTCGTACCAGCGGGCGAAGTGCGACAGGTCTCGGCCCGTCACATCGGCGAAGGCGCTCAGGAAGTCTTCCACCGTGGCGGCCGTGCCGTCGCAGCGCTCGAAATAGAGATCCATGCCGCGCCGGAAATCTTCGTCGCCGATGATGGTCTTGAGCATGCGGACGATCTCGGCGCCCTTCTCGTAGACGGTGGCGGTATAGAAGTTGTTGATCTCCCGATACTGGGTCGGGCGGACCGGGTGGGCGAGGGGGCTCGAATCCTCCAGGAATTGCCGCGCCCGCAAGGTCTTCACCTCGGCGATGCGATGCACGGGGCGTGAGCGTTCGTCCGAGGAGAATTCCTGGTCGCGGAAGACCGTCAGGCCCTCTTTCAGGCAGAGCTGGAACCAGTCGCGGCAGGTCACGCGATTGCCGGTCCAGTTATGGAAGTACTCGTGCGCGATGATTGCTTCGATATGGGCGTAATCCATATCGGTGGCGGTCTCAGGAGAAGCCAGAACGTATTTGTCGTTGAAGATGTTGAGGCCCTTGTTCTCCATCGCGCCCATGTTGAAGTCGGACACGGCGACGATGTTGAAGACGTCGAGGTCGTATTCCCGGCCGAAGACCCGCTCGTCCCATCGCATGGAGCGTTCGAGGGCGTCGAGAGCATAGTCGGCGCGGTCCTCCTTGCCGGGCTCCACGTAGATCGCCAGCTCCACGTCGCGTCCGCTCATGGTCGTGAAGTTTTTGGAAATACGGCCGAGGCGCCCGCCGACGAGGGCGAAGAGATATGACGGCTTCGGGTGCGGATCGTGCCAGACGGCATAATGCCTGTGGGAACCTTCCACAGCCCCGCTTTCGACCGGGTTGCCGTTGCCCAGGAGAACGGGGGCGTCATCGCGATCGGCTTCGATGCGGGTGGTGTAGACGCTGAGGACGTCGGGCCGGTCAAGGAAATACGTGATGCGCCGGAAGCCTTCGGCCTCGCACTGCGTGCAGTAATTGCCGCTGGACCGGTAAAGACCCATGAGCTTGGTATTGGTGGTCGGGTTGATCTCGGTCTCGATGGTGAGCGTAAACGGTTGCCGGGGGGGCTGCGCGATCGTGAGCGACTGCGGCGAAGCTTCGAACTCCTCGGCCGCCAGGGTCCGGCCGTTCAGAGCCACGGTCTTCAGGTTCAGCTCGTCGCCGTCGAGGGTGAGCGGCGCATCCGGGCGTCCTTCCGGATTGGGCCTCACGGCCAGGGTGGCGACGACCCGGGTTTCCGTCGGATGAAGTTTGACGTCAAGCTCGACGCGGTCGATCAGGAAGTCACTGGGTCGGTAATCCTCAAGGCGAACAATCGGGTTTGTATCGATGCGCATCAGATACTCGTCTGAAACTGGGTTACGTCGAAAGCTAGGGCCTTGCGGAGGGACCTCCAGTCTGCTTGGAGCAGCATTTGTTAAAAGTCACCTGATCTTGAGCAAATCCAAGGCTTTTTCGGCGCAAGAAAAAGGTACCCCTTGATCTCCTCGACAAATACGCCATGACCTATCCCCGACCCATAGGGAAACTGATCATGGAATATCTGCACACGATGGTCCGCGTCTCGAACCTCGACGCATCCCTCGACTTCTTCTGCAACAAGTTCGGCCTGGTCGAGGTTCGCCGGACGGACAACGAGAAGGGGCGTTACACTCTCGTTTTCCTGGCGGCTCCCGGCGATGTGGAGAAGTCCAAGGACACGAAGGCCCCCTTGCTGGAACTCACCTACAACTGGGA
Source organism: Microvirga calopogonii (assembly GCF_003347665.1). Classification (GTDB taxonomy): domain Bacteria; phylum Pseudomonadota; class Alphaproteobacteria; order Rhizobiales; family Beijerinckiaceae; genus Microvirga; species Microvirga calopogonii. The sequence goes on along the minus strand of NZ_QDGA01000015.1, from coordinate 19,559 downwards.
CGAGAACGAATACACCGGAGGTCGCAATTTCGGCCATCTCGCGTATCGGGTCGACGATATCTATGAGACCTGCCGCAAGCTGATGGACGCGGGGGTGACCATTAATCGCCCGCCTCGCGACGGCTACATGGCTTTCGTCAAGACCCCGGACAACATATCGATTGAATTGTTGCAGCGCGGCGAGCCGAAGCCTGTGCAGGAGCCATGGGCGTCGATGCCGAATACCGGCACCTGGTAGGTCCGAGCCTCGAAGGCCGGGAAACCCTCTCCCGGCCACGGACGGTCCCGCTTAACGGCGACCTTGGCGAAAAGGTCTTGCTCCGTCATTCTACCCGGCTCACCATAACAAGGCCGGGTGCAACCGGCGGAGGATTACCGTGGTACGAGACACAATCCGCTTCTGGCGGAACGGACAGGCCGTCGAGGTTTCAGGCTTTCACCCGCGCACCACGCTTCTGGACTACTTGAGGCTTCAGGAGCGTCGCGTCGGCACCAAGGAGGGTTGCGCGGAAGGAGATTGCGGAGCCTGCACCGTGGCTCTGGGGCGAGTGAGGGGCGGGCGTATCCGTTACGAGCCCATCAATGCCTGCATCCTGCTGCTGGGCCAGATCGATGGGGCGGAACTCGTCACTGTCGAGGATCTGGCCGCAAACGGGGACCTGCACCCGGTCCAATCCGCCATGGTGGCGCATCACGGGTCGCAATGCGGCTTCTGCACGCCCGGCATCGTGATGAGCCTCTTCACCCTCTATCATGAGGGTGAGCGGCCCTTGAGCCGCGACAGCGTCAACGATGCGCTGGCCGGCAATCTCTGCCGCTGCACAGGTTATCGGCCGATCGTGGATGCGGCTCTTCAAGCCTGCAGCCGGCAGGCCGACGATAGCTTTTCCGCGAACGGCGAGCGCACCGTGCAGCGGCTCATGAGCCTTGCCGATGGGCGCGACGTCTTCGTCGGGAACGAGAGCCGGTTCTTCGCCGCGCCTGCGAGCGAGGCTTCGCTTGCCGCGTTGTATGCACGGCACCCCGATGCAACCTTGGTGGCCGGCTGCACCGATGTCGGCCTTTGGATCACCAAGGCCATGATGGAGATCGAGAAGATCATCTGGCTCGGGCGCGTGGCAGGCCTCGACCTGATCGAGGATTCCTTGGACAAGCTCGGGATCGGCGCGACGGTGACGCATGCGGAGATCCATCCGTCCTTCGCCCGGATCGATCCCGATCTCGGCGAAATCATGCGCCGCTTCGGCTCGGTGCAGGTGCGCGCCTCGGGAACGGTCGGCGGCAGCATCGCCAACGGTTCACCCATCGGCGATCTCGCACCGGCTTTGATTGCGCTTGGCGCAGTATTGGAGTTGCGGCAGGGCGACGCCACCCGCAGCTTGCCTCTCGAAGACTTCTTCATCGCCTATCGCAGGCAGGACCGAAAGCCGGGCGAGTTCGTGCGCCGGGTGATGGTGCCAAAGCTGAATGCCAATGAAGCTTTCCGCGCCTACAAGATCTCGAAGCGCTTCGACGAAGATATTTCATCGGCTCTCGGCGCCTTCAGGTTCAAGCTCGACGGCCGGCGCATCGCGGATGCCCGCGTCGCATTCGGCGGTATGGCGGGAACGCCCAAGAGAGCGGCCGAGACTGAGCGGGCGCTGATCGGGCTGTCGCTCGATGAACCCTCGTCCTGGGGCGAGGCCATGGCGGCGGTCGCACGGGATTACCAGCCCCTCGACGATCACCGGGCATCATCCGTCTATCGCTCCACGGTCGCCCGCAACCTCGTGTTCAAGGCTTTGAGCGAAACGGCGTCGGGTGACACGAGGGCAACCCGGATCGTCGCGCAGCGCGATGCGCTTGAGGCGGCGGAGTAGAGCCATGAACGCACCCGCGAAACCAATCCTGGATGGGGAAGCTCTTCGCCACGTCCGTCGGCCCATAGCTCACGATTCCGGAGTCAAGCACGTCCAGGGCTCGGCACAATATATCGACGATATCCGCGAGCCCGAGGGCACGCTGCACGTGGCCATCGGCCAGTCGCCGAAGGCCCGCGGGAGACTGGTTTCCCTCGACGTATCAGCCGTTCGCGCGATGCCTGGCGTCATGGCTGTTCTCACGGCAGCCGACATCCCCGGCAAGAACGACGTGTCGCCGGCCTTCGGCGACGATCCGCTCTTCGCCGACAAGGAGATCAGCTTCCTGGGCCAAGCCCTGTTCGCCGTCGTCGCGACGAGCCGCGACATCGCGCGTCGCGCCGTCACGCAGGCGGTCATGGACATCGAGGCTGAAACGCCCAGCATCACAGTCGAGGATGCCCTGGAGCGCGGCGAGACCGTGCTGCCGGATTACGCTTACGGCCGGGGCGATCCGCGCGAGGCGATTGCACAGGCACCGCAGAAGCTGGAAGGGCAGTTCCGCGTCGGCGGGCAGGAGCATTTCTATCTCGAAGGCCAGATCGCCCTGGCGGTGCCGGGCGAGGATGGCGACATCCACGTCTATTCCTCGACGCAGCACCCGACCGAAGTGCAGCACGTGGTCGCCCGTGTGCTCGACATTCCCGACGCCTATGTGACTTGTGAGACGCGTCGCATGGGCGGCGGCTTCGGCGGCAAGGAAAGCCAGGCGACACAATGGGCCGTCACGGCGGCTCTCGCGGCCCGCGTGACGGGCAGGCCCTGTAAGCTTCGCCTCGACCGGGACGACGATTTCATCCTCACCGGCAAGCGTCACGATTTCCGCTGCGATTGGCAGGTTGGATTTGACGGCGAGGGGCGCATCCAGGGCTATACGGTCGATCTACTGGCCCGCTGCGGCTATTCGGCGGATCTCTCCAGCGGCGTCGTCGACCGGGCGATGTTCCATGCGGACAACGCCTATTGGATGCCGTCCGTCCGTATCGCCTCGAAGCGGCTGAAGACCAACACGGTCTCGAATACTGCCTTCCGCGGCTTCGGCGGGCCGCAAGGAATGCTCGCCATCGAGCATGTGATGGACCAGATCGCCTGGGCGACGGGACGCGACCCGCTCGATGTGCGCTACGCCAATTTCTATCGGCCGGGCGAGAACGTGACGCCTTATGGCATGGAGGTGGAGGAGACGGATACGCTCCTCAATCTCGTGCGTACGCTTGAGCAGACCTCGAACTACCGTATGCGCCGCGAGGAGATCGCAGCGTTCAACGCATCCTCGCCGATCATGAAGCGGGGCATCGCGCTGACGCCCGTGAAATTCGGCATCAGCTTCACGCTGACGCATATGAATCAGGCGGGCGCCCTGGTCCATGTCTATCAGGACGGTTCCGTGCATCTGAACCACGGCGGCACCGAGATGGGGCAGGGGCTCTACATCAAGGTGGCGCAGGTGGTGGCGGAGGAATTCGGCATCGCCATGGAGCGGGTGCGCATCACCGCGACGACAACCGCGAAGGTGCCGAACACCTCGCCGACGGCGGCTTCCTCCGGCTCCGATCTCAACGGCATGGCGGCGCGCATCGCGGCGGGCGCGATCAAGAAGCGCATGACGGCTCATGCGGCCGAGGCCTACGGCGTTCCGGAGGAGCAGATCGAGTTCCGTGACGACCGGGTCTTCATCGGCAACGAGAGCGTTGCCTTCGACGAGCTTGTGAAGAAGTGCATCCTCGCCCGCGTTTCGCTCTCGGAGGCAGGTCACTACAAGACGCCCAAGATCACCTGGGACCGCGCGAAGGGGACGGGTCGCCCGTTCTTCTACTTCGCCTACGGGGCGGCCTGCTCGGAAGTGATCATCGACACGCTCACCGGCGAAAACCGTCTGCTGCGCGCTGACATCCTCCACGATGTGGGCCGATCGCTCAATCCGGCCATCGATATCGGCCAGATCGAGGGCGGGTTCGTACAGGGCATGGGCTGGCTGACGACGGAGGAGCTGGTCTTCAGCAAGGAGGGACACCTGCTCACGCATGCGCCCTCGACCTACAAGATCCCGGTGGCTTCCGACGTGCCTGCCGATTTCAACGTGGCTCTCTATCCCAACGAGAACCGCGAGGAGACCATCTATCGCTCCAAGGCCGTGGGCGAGCCGCCGATCATGCTGGCGAACAGCGTGTTCTGCGCGCTCGCCGACGCGATCCATGCGCTCGATCCGTCGAAGCCCGTGCCGCTGAATGCACCCGCCACGCCCGAGGCGATCCTGCGCGCCTGCGAGAGCCTGCGTGGGAGGCGGATGGGGTGAGGGTCTGGCGCCAGCTCACTGATTTCGTGGCGCGGCACGGCAGCGCCGCTCTCATCACCGTGCATGACGTGAAGGGCTCCGCTCCCCGGGAGGTCGGCGCTCACATGGTCGTGCGGCCCGATGGGGCCTTCCACGGCACCATCGGCGGTGGGCAGCTCGAATTCCGCATGCTCGACATCGCGCGGGAAATGCTGGCGGCGGGGCGTGGACCCGCGCGGATCGTCGATCAGGCTCTCGGGCCCGATCTTGGTCAATGCTGCGGCGGGCGGGTGAAGATCCTGATCGAGACATTGGACAAGCGGGACCTCGAAGACCTCGAGCCCCTCCTGGAGGCTGAAGCCGGAGGCGGAGTGTTCGAGGTCGAATGCCGGATGGAGGACGGCCGCGTACGCCGGGAGTTTTCCTCTGCCGTGGGCGACGATCATTGGACCGGATGGCGAGAGATTCATGGCGAGGTCCGCACGCCCGTTCTCATCTTCGGCGCGGGGCACGTGGGCCGCGCGCTCGTTCTGTCGCTCGCACCCCTACCGTTTGCGGTCCGCTGGCTCGATGACCGGGAGGACGTCTTTCCCGCCCACATTCCGGGGAACGCACAGGCGGTTCACATGCGCGATCCGGAGGCCGAGATCGCTGAAGCTGCGCCGGGCTCCCTTATTCTGGTCATGACCCACGACCATCCCCTCGACATGGCGATCACCGCGGCGGCCCTCCGGCGGGATTTCCCGTATGTGGGCCTCATCGGCAGCGCCACGAAGCGGGCCCGCTTCGAAAAGCGCTTCCGGGAGCTGGGGATGCCCGAGGGCAAGATCCGCTCGCTCGTCTGCCCCATCGGACTCCCCGGGATCGTCGACAAGGATCCGGCCGTCATCGCAGCCTCCGTGACGGCGCAACTGCTGCAGGTTCGCGAACACGGCAGTATCGAGCGAAATCTCTCGCCTCCGGCCCCCTCAAACGATACATAAGCTTCCATGAGCACCATGAAGACCGAAGATCAGCGCTACCTGGGGCGCGCCATCGAACTGTCCCGCGAGCACATGGACCGGGGAGCCGGAGGTCCGTTCGGCGCCGTGATCGTGCGCGACGGCAAGGTACTGGCCGAGGGCTGGAACCAGGTGACCTCCTGCAACGATCCGACGGCCCATGCCGAGGTTACGGCGATCCGCCGCGCCTGCGAGGCGATCGGCGATTTTTCCCTGGAGGGCGCCACACTCTATACGAGCTGCGAGCCTTGCCCCATGTGCCTCGCCTCGGCCTATTGGGCGCGGGTGAGCCGGATCGTCTTCGCCAACACCCGGAAGGATGCGGCCGATATCGGCTTCGACGACAGCCTGATCTATGACGAGATCCCCAAGCCGATCCCCGAACGCATCCTGCCGATGGATCACCTGCCGAGCCTGGAGGCCCGCGCCGTGTTCGACGCTTGGGCGGACAAGGAAGATAAGATCTCCTATTAATATCCGGCCGCGCCTCTTATCTAAGCCTGACCCGACATCTACCTGAGACAAGCCATGCCCCGCGTCACCACCATCGTCCGCAAGCCCGCCGTGAAGGCCGACCGCGTCGTCGACACGATCAGTCTCGACCATGAGGCCCGCAACCGCCGCCATGGGAAACTGAGAGCCGAGGGCGGAACCGAGATCCTGCTCGACCTCGACATGGAGACCACCATCAATGACGGCGATGCCCTGCGGCTCGAGGACGGACAACTGATCCAGGTGAGGGCGGCCGCCGAGCTCCTGCTGGAGGTGAAGGCCGAGAATCCCTTGCGCCTCACGCGCCTTGCCTGGCATCTCGGCAGCAGTCACGGTTTGGTGGAAGTCACGGCGGACGCTCTTTATGTCGAGAACAATCCGGCCGTGGCCGAGCTGGTGCGCGGGCAGGGCTGCACGGCGACTCCCGTCGAGCGGCCCTTCAAGCCGGAGCGCAGCGCCCATGTCTGCGACCACGACCACGACCACCACCATGGGCATCATCACCATCATCATGGTCATGCTCACAGCCACAGCCATAGTGAGAGCCACAGCCACGCCCATTCCCAGAGCCATGAGCATCATGACCATGGGCACGATCATGGCCATAAGCACGATCATCACCATGACCACGCGCATCACCACGAGCACGGCCATGGCTGCGGTCATGACCACGGTCACAAGCACGATCACTGATCGGCGCTAAGCTTCAGGGCCATGTCCAAGACGACCCGTGCGACCCAGGCGCTGCAGCAGGCAGGCGTTTCCTTCACGGTTCATGCCTACGAGTATGACCCGAACGCGGAGCGCATCGGCCTGCAGGCGGCCGAGGCCATGGGGGCGGATCCGTCGAGCGTGCTCAAGACACTGATGGTGCTGGTGGACAACAGGCCTGCCTGCGTGATCCTTCCTTCCGACCAAGAAGTGAACCTGAAGAAGCTCGCTGCCACTCTCGGCGGCAAGGCGGCTCAGATGATGAAACCGGCGGATGCGGAGCGCATCACCGGCTACCACGTCGGCGGCATCAGCCCCTTCGGCCAGAAGAAGCGCGTTCCGACCGTGCTGGAGCAATCGGCGTTAGCGCATGCAGATGTGTTCATGAACGGCGGTCAGAGGGGGCTGCAGGTCAAGCTCAGTCCGCGCGATGCGGCCTCCGTGTTGGAGGCAAAGGTTGCGGCGGTGATCTAGACCTCTGCTCGGAGATTTTGATGCGGAGAGGCGAGGCCTCCCCGCATGGGACAGCTTATTTGCGCTGCGTGGTCGTTCCAGTCGAATCCGTGGGTAGCTTCTTCTGATGCCCGGGAGCGTAGCCCGAGGCGCCGGAGCCGCTCACCGAACCGGTCGTGTCGTTCTGCATTCGCTGGCCGGGAGCCGCGCTCGATGCACCGGGGCCCGTCATGGTGCTACGGTCCTGCTGACCCGGAGCGTATTGTGAAGCGCCGTTCGACTTCGTGTTCGTCCCCGACGATTGTGCGTAGCTAGCCGTCGAAAGGGCGAAGAGCAGAGCTGCTGCGCAGGAAAGTCCAAGTGTCTTCTTCACGTTATGGCTCCAATTTTCGGTGTACGACTTGGACGTTGGAAACGAATTCTGATGATGGATGTTCCAAAGATTATGCATATTGAATTTATACATTGATGAATGAAAGTTCATCTTTATGGCCGCACAATGAGCGACACTTAATTGGTCCTATTTGCCTTGAGGCTGCCATCACCATATGAAAGGGCCCTTCCAAGCCCCGAACTCGCTGTTTCGCTGATAATGACGGATAAATTTTTCACCGTGGCCCCGATGATGGACTGGACTGACCGGCATTGCCGTGCGTTCCACCGCGTCCTGTCGCGCCGGGCGCGTCTCTATACGGAGATGGTCACCACCGGGGCCGTGATCCATGGGCCGCGCGAGCGACTGTTGGGTTTCAGCGAGGCAGAGCACCCCGTGGCCGTGCAGCTTGGCGGATCCGATCCGAAGGATCTGGCGCAGGCGGCCCAAATCTGCGCCGATTTCGGCTACGACGAGATCAACCTCAATGTGGGCTGCCCCTCCGATCGGGTGCAGAACGGACGCTTCGGGGCCTGCCTGATGCAGGAGCCTGTGCTCGTGGGCGAGTGCGTGGCGGCCATGAAAGCGGCCGTTTCCCTACCGGTGACGGTGAAGTGCCGGATCGGTGTCGACGATCAGGATACGGAGCAGGCTCTGAACCGTCTAACGAACTGCGTCGTAGAAGCCGGCTGCGACGAGCTGACGGTCCATGCCCGCAAGGCTTGGCTGAAGGGACTGTCGCCGAAGGAAAACCGGGACATTCCGCCTCTCGATTACAACCGCGTGTATCGCCTGAAGCTGGCACGTCCGGACCTCTCCATCGCCATCAATGGCGGCATCAAGACGTGGGATGAGATCCATGGGCATCTGACCCATGTGGACGGCGTGATGCTGGGCCGCGTGGCCTATCACGAGCCCGAGATTTTGCTCGGCGTGGATCCCGAGTTGTATGGCGAGGAGCCGCCGGTGGCCGACGGCTTCGAGGCCGTGGCGGCGTATGAGCCCTACATTGCGGCTCAACTCGCGAAGGGTGAACGGTTGAGCAACATCACCCGCCACATGCTCGGTCTCTTCACCGGCCGCCCCGGCGCACGCGCCTATCGTCGTCATCTTGCGACCGAGGCTGTGAAGCCTGGCGCAAACCTGCAGACCCTGCGGGATGCCGTCTCGCATGTCTCGCGCGAGGTTCCGGCCCCATCTATGATGGCCGTAGCGGGCGCTTGAGGCGCCCTCCCAAGTCGATACCCGCTATTGATCGTAGAAGTGCTTGCTCCAGCAGGACTTCTTGACTGATATCAGGCGTTCTCCGGCCACTGCCGAACGGTACTGATGGCAGTGGCCTGCAATGCTCAGGATCGAGATGTGGCGCGATATCGGGGTTGTCATCATCGATTAAAGGTTGTGGGACGGCGCAACAAGGGCGTGAAAGCATTAAGAAAACACGCCTAGATTGCTTTACTATAACATTTCATTTTATAGGATCCTTAACGGATGGCTCCGCTCGGAGTCCTCACATAAGAAGATGCGCTAACAGAGGTTAGTTATGAAAATCTTCCCTAAACCAGCATCGTTCTCCCGGATTGCGCTTCTTTGCGCTGTCCTTGGGGTTTCCGTTGCGACACAAGCTCAAGCCTTTTTCCCGGACGACGAGGAGCGGCCACCGCCGAATGGCCTCAATGGCAGCAGCTTGAATGGTCTCACGTTGAATGGTCTCACCCTGACCGGCCTAACTGTGAACGGCCGTGATGCCAAAGGCCACACCTTACAGATCCTTGCGCCTCATGCCGTCGCTCTGCCGAACGGAGAGCGCGTGGAACTGCGCTGATCGACTCTTCCCGAGAGGAACGGCCCCTTCGTTTCTGACGAGGGGGTCTTTCATTGTCGATGCGTCATTTCCTGTCCTGCTGTCTTCGAATGGGCGCCTTGCTCGCCGTCCTTGCCGTCCCCGCGGCTGCCAGGGAAGGGCGCTTCGCTCTCGATGACCTGGATCTTGTGCTTCGCTTGAGCGACGGAGTTGTGCTCAAAGGCGATGCCCTGATCGGCCTGACACTTATGGCAGGTCAGGTTTCGAACGAATTCGAGATCCGCATCGACGACATCGTTCGAGAGGGCCGACTCGCCAGTCGTGGCATTGCCTTTTACCGCATGTCCGTGAAGGACGTTGTGACCGGAGTATCTCGGCCCTTGTGCGAAGCCGACCCTGATGGCGAGCGCGCGGCCTTTGTCTTTCCGGATGGAGCGGGAAGCTTTTCCATCACCTGCACCAGCGGTGCAGAGGGCAAGTGCATTCTCTTCGGTTATCTGCCGTGGGAGACCAGGGATGGCATTCCCTTGCGCGATCTGCATCGGGCTTGCATCCATATGCTGCGGGCCGATTACGGAGGCGACAACCGTCCCTCGACCCGCAACGGCACGGCCGTGAACGTCTATGATCGTCTGGGCATTCAGCATCCCGATTCAGCGCCGGGTATGGACTTCGAGGCGGCCTGGGGGCCGGATGGGGCCATCTGCGTGGCTCACACGCGGATCGCCGACAATATCAGCCTGGAGGAATTGGCCGAACGCTATCCCCAGTTGCGCGGAAAGCTGGGGCCGCATGTCTGTTCGGAGGAGGCCATGCGAGCCGATCCTCGGGCGCTGCTCTTCAACCAATCCACTCTGACGTGGCGTAGAGATAAAAAGTAACGAGCATCCAACGGATATCGGGCGGTCCTGTGACTCGGCCAGGTCGTCTTCGTAGGCGGTGCCTGTTGTAGCGCTGTAGCGAACTTGAGGCGCATGTCGCACTCGCTCGCTCTCCTCAAGTCGATCTCACCATCATCTCAATTCGTGCCTCGCCTCGCCTCGTCGGGGCCTTTTTGTCGGCCGGGCATGGGCCGAGCCGGTCTCCCCCGCTTTCAAAGGGCTGCCGTGCGCCGCGCCGGCTCATCGTCCAGCCGCGACGGGGCCGCTTTGGAAGAAACGATGCCTCGAACTGCCCGTAGAGCATCTCTTAAGAAACTCGCGGTACGAGTTCGTGCCACAACGAGCGGGCGAACAATCCGATTTTGCAGGATGACGGCTGCGTTCCTTGTTGCTGACGGGGAGGCAGGAGAGCATCGGATCGATCGCTCGAACGAGGCGCCGTTAGGAGATATTTGGTTCCACATGAGGTGGGGGCAGCAAGCCTAACCTAAGGTTATTCCTTCAAAAGAGATTCAACGGTAAATAAATTCTATTCAATCTGTAATGGAATATATTTAAAGCTTTCTCAACTGACAATGTGGCGCAAAGTAAGCTTTGCAATTGTGCATTAATAACGTTGCATTATGCGCTTTGAAGTAAGGTTATTACGTGTATCTTCCTCTGCGTGAACAGGCGAACTGCCGCTGAGTCACTTCGCAGAAAATGCAATCTAAGGGGATAAATATGCGTTTTAAGTCTTGCTTTCCGATTATTGCCGTCGCATTCGGCCTCTCGGTAGCCTCTGATGCAAGTGCGGTTGAGATAGCGAACGGCCTGAGCACGAACGGCCTGAGCACGAACGGCCTGAGCACGAACGGCCTGAGCACGAACGGCCTGAGCACGAACGGCCTGAGCACGAACGGCCTGAGCACGAACGGCCTGAGCACGAACGGCCTGAGCACGAACGGCCTGAGCACGAACGGCCTGAGCACGAACGGCCTGAGCACGAACGGCCTGAGCACGAACGGCCTGAGCACGAACGGCCTGAGCACGAACGGCCTGAGCACGAACGGCCTGAGCACGAACGGCCTGAGCACGAACGGCCTGAGCACGAACGGCCTGAGCACGAACGGCCTGAGCACGAACGGCCTGAGCACGAATGGTCTCAGTACCAACGGACAAGATGCCAAAGGCATCGTCGCTTCAGGTATGCAGCTCGAAGCGGTGATCCTGCAGGATGGTTCGGTCTTCCCGATCGGCCAATAACCTCTTCGCTTTGTATCCTGCAGCCTCTCAAACGAGAGGCTGCTTCCATTTCAAAGTCCGATTCATCACTCCACTTGCGCCTGAGCTCTCAGGATAAGGTCGGATAGCGATGAGCCAGGCCCTCAGGGTTCATTTCGATGCGCGCCAAGGTGCTTTCGCCCTTCCTGTTGTTCATCCTGCACGTTTTCGTCTTCTCTCAGACTGCCCTTGGCGAAGGTGTCAGGCTTCAGGCCGATGGACCGGAGCTTGTGCTGAGCCTGGACAATGGCCGGATCCTGCGGGGCGACACTCTGGTTGGAATCAGGTTCGTTCTGACGGGCCCCGATGGAGCGATTCAAGTGCGGATCGACGGTGTCGAAGAGGATAAGGCGGCCACAGGCGGACCGCTTCTGCTTTACAGCCTATCGGTCCATTCTCCGGAGGGAGAGGAGAAGGGATCGTTCTGCTCATCCGATCCGCAGGGACGCCGTGTCGGCTTTGCGATGCCTGACGGCTCGGGCGGCTTCAGCTTCACCTGCACCAGCGGTGCGGAAGGCAAATGCGTTCGCATGGGCTACCGTCCCTGGGACACCCGCGAGGGATTGCCGTTGAAGGAGCTGCATCGGGCGTGCGTGCATATGCTGCGCGCCGATTACGGTGGGGATGATCGGCCGACGACGCGCAACGGCACATCCGTCGATATTTTCGACAGGTTCGGCATTCAGCGATCGGAGAAGGCGGATGGTATGGAATTCGAAGCCGCCTGGGGCCCCAACGGTGCGCTATGTGTTGCCCACCCGCGCATTGCACAGAACGTCACGCTTGGAGACATCGCCGCGCGCTATCCTCGTTTGACCGATCAGCTGGGACCGAGGAATTGCAGCCTCGAGATGATGGGGGCGGAGCCACAGGCACTGCTCTTCAACCATTCCTATCCCTGAAAAGCCGGGAATTCCTATCTGCCTTGGCACCACATCAAGAATTTGTCCCAGCCCGCAGAATGAGGCGGTTGCCGCGGACCTCGTAAGAGCCCAGCCGTTCGAGAAACGTCATTCCGAGGAGGTTGGCGTGAAGCACGCCTTCGCGTGCGATCAGCGCGCGCACCTTGCGCTCGGTGATTGGGCCGATGGTCAGACGGTCGATGACGATCGGGGCGGCGAGGGCGCTCCCGTTGGCGGTCGCGACAGGAACGGAATAGTCGAGATTGTCCAGTTTGAAACCGAGCGCTGCGGCGTTCTCGGCGCGCAGGACGACGGTGCTGGCGCCCGTGTCGAAGATGAAGCGCGTTTCGTGGCCGTTCACCGCGCCCTGCACCATGAAGCTCCCGTCCGTCCGGCGCGCGGCCACCACCTCGCCCTCCGGCGTGACGACGGTGCGGCCGACCGCAATGTCTCCGATGGCCCGGTCGATCACGGCCTGCAATTCTCCGCGGGATGCGTAGGTCACGAGCAGCGCGACCAGGATGCCGCCGCTGATCGCGATCGTTTGAATGCCGTAGGTCCAGTGGCGGGAGAATGCTTCGACGATCGAAGCCGACATGAGCATGCACACGCCGCCGAAGGCCAAAAGCCCCGAAGCCTCCAGGGCCGAAAACTCTCCGACGGAATCGTTGACGAAGAGCCCGACCAGAAGAGCGGCCAGGAGAAGGAGGAGGCCTGCGCCGCGAATGCCCGGCATCATCCCGCCTTGTCGGGTTGGGGTGCGAAGGGCGATTCGATGGCGAAGGCCTGGCGCATCCGTTCCGGCAACTCGGCCATGATCCGCTGGCGGTCCTCCTCGCTCATGCGGTACCAGCCCGCGATCTCCTCGCGTGTACGGCCGCAGCCCTCGCAGAGGCCCGTTTCAGGGTCGAGCATACAGACGCGGATGCAGGGGCTGGAAACGCGGGTCATCTCACCTTCATGTCGTCACGGGCGGATGGCGGTCAAGAGGCCGATCAGCGCAGCAATCTCCGCCACCTGCTGGGCGGCGCCGATGACATCCCCCGTCTGGCCCCCCAGGTGCCGCGATGCAAAGGCGGTGAGCGCAAGGCCTGCGAGAGCCGAGAGCACCAGCATCAGGGCGATGCCGGATGCGGGTAGGCCCAAGACCGCTCCAAGGACGACGGCAAGTCCCCCGGCAATCCCCGCCGCCAGCCAGAACGTCTCCCGGGCCGGCTGCCCGACTGCCCGGGAGACGCCGTCCCGGCGGGCCGGGGGGAGGAAAACCAGGGGAATCAACCCCGCCGTGCGAGATAGGGATGATGCGATGAGAATCGCCGCCATGACGGCTCCGGCATCGAGTCGGGAGGCAAGGGTGGCGAGCGCCCCGATTCTGAGCGCCAGGGCCAGAAAAAGCGCCGAGGCGCCGAAGGAGCCGATCCGGCTGTCGCGCATGATCTCCAGACGCTTCTCGCGAGTCGAGCCGCCAACGCTGTCAGCGATGTCGGCGAGCCCGTCCTCGTGAAGGGCTCCGGTCGTCATCACCATCGTGGACACCGACAGCATGGCGGCGAGCCAGGGGCCGAGATCGAGCAGCAGGGCCAAGCCGAACAAGGCTGCCGGCAGAAGGCCGATGATGAGTCCCCCAAGCGGGATCATGCGCACCAAACGTGGAAAGCTCGGCAAGGCGTAGGCATCGCGCTCGAAAGGAAGGGGCGGCACCGGCAGCCGGGAGTAGAAGCGCAGGCAATGGGTCAGATCGGCCGCAGCCGCCCGCCAGCCGCCAATGGTCGCGGTCTCATCCCGTTCAAATTGCTCCGACATGCTTCACCCCGCGTGCATGGATCGTTATAGGTCACGCCTCTTCGTGTTCTGCAATGCCCCTTGGGGCCGGAGCCCTCCATGTCTGATGCCGTGTCCTCACCTTTCGACGATATCCGCCGCCTGATCACGACCATGCCCGGTCCTGACGAGGCCGCCGTCGAGGCCGTGCAGGCGCGCGACCGGCAGCTCACCAAGCCGGCCGGAAGCCTGGGGCGCCTGGAGCGGATCGCCGAATGGCTGGCTGCCTGGCAGGCGAAGCCGACCCCCACCGTCGACCGTCCGCTCGTCTGCGTCTTTGCGGCAAGCCACGGCGTGACGGCCAAGGGAGTTTCGGCATTTCCCTCGGAGGTGAACCGCCAGATGCTGGAGAATTTTGCAGCCGGCGGGGCGGCCATCAACCAGATCTGCGCCGCCTATGGCCTGGGCTTCAAGGTCTTCGACCTCGCCATCGACATGCCGACCGGCGACATCACCGAGGCTGATGCCATGGACGAGAAATCCTGCGTCGCCACCATGGCCTTCGGCATGGAGGCGATTGCCGGCGGCACCGATCTGCTTGCCATCGGCGAGATGGGCATCGGCAACACGACGATTGCGGCCGCCATCTACACGGCGCTTTACGGAGGGTCGGCCGAGCACTGGGTCGGGCGCGGCACCGGGGTGGATGACGAGGGGCTCAAGCGCAAGGTCGCGGCGGTGGAGGCGGCCATCGCCCATCACGGCGACAACCTGAAGGATCCGCTCGAAGTGCTGCGCCGCCTCGGCGGGCGCGAGATCGCCGCCATGGCGGGCGCCATTCTGGCGGCGCGCCTGCAGCGGATTCCCGTGATCCTCGACGGCTATGTGGCGACCTCCGCGGCCGCGGTCCTTCACGCGATCCATCCCTCGACCATCGATCACTGCATCGCCGGCCATCTGAGTGCCGAGGGGGCGCACCAGGATGTGCTGACCCGCCTCGGAAAGGTGCCGCTCCTGGCTCTCGGGATGCGGCTCGGTGAAGGGTCCGGCGCGGCTCTGGCCGCCGGCCTCGTGAAGGCGGCGGCGGCCGTCCATCGGGACATGGCTACCTTCGGGCAGGCGGGAGTCTCCGAGCGCCTGTCGTGAGGTTCCGGCGTCGCCGCTCCCGCTCGAGCGGCATCACCTCCCTGATCGTCGCGCTGGCGCTCGCCGGCGGGGCCGGGCTCGCGATGAAACCGAACGGACGCTCGCTCGAGGGCAGGGCCCAGGTGACCGATGGGGATACGATCCGCATCGGCGAGACCCGCATCCGCCTCAAGGGGATCGATGCGCCTGAGATCAGGCAGCAGTGTTCCCGCTCCGGGCGTTCCTATTCCTGCGGCGAAACCTCACGCCGGGCATTGATCGATCTCGTCTCCGGCGAGACGGTGCGCTGTCGCGCCGCCGGCCGCGATCGCTACCAGCGCGTTCTCGCCCGCTGCATCGTGAACGGCCTGGACATCGGCGCCCGCATGGTGGAGGACGGTTGGGCCGTCTCCTATGGGCGCGATTATGATTCCGAGGAGACCCGCGCCCGCAACCGGTCAGCCGGGCTCTGGGAGGGGAACTTCGAGCGTCCGCAGGACTGGCGCCGGCGCAATTCGTGAGGGGAGCGACCTCGTGTCGTTCCCGCCATCACCTCCTCAGCCAGGGCTGGCGGCCCCATCTGACAGGCATGAATCCCTCGCCGAATTTCGAAGACCTCGCCGCGCAACTGAGAGCCTGCCGCATCTGCCGCGATGCGCCGCGCTTTGGTGCGCCTCTGCCGCACGAGCCGCGGCCGATCATCCAGGGCAGCGCCACGGCGCGGCTGTGCATCGCCAGCCAGGCGCCGGGGACCCGTGCCCATGCCAGTGGCGTTCCGTTCGACGACCGCTCGGGCACGCGGCTGCGCGATTGGCTCGGCCTCGACAAAGGCACCTTCTACGATCCGGCCAAGATCGCCATCGTGCCCATGGGCTCCTGCTTTCCGGGCCAGGACGCCAAGGGCGGCGATCTCGGCCCGCGGCGGGAATGCGCCGAGGCCTGGCGTACGCCACTCTTTCAGGCGCTCCCCAATCTCGATCTCATTCTGCTGATCGGCCAATATGCCCAGGCTTGGCATATGGGCGAGGATTTCAGGGACGGGCTGACCGAAACGGTCCGGCGCTGGCGTCAAATCCTTGCGAGCCCGCAGAAGCCCCGCATCCTGCCTCTGCCGCATCCGTCTTGGCGCAACAATGGATGGCTCAAGAAAAATCCCTGGTTCGAGGCTGAGCTTCTGCCCGTTCTTCGAGACGAAACTCGTGCGATCCTCGCAAGGGAGACAGGGTGAGGAAATAAAACTTGGACGAAATATTTTAGAACATCAGAAAATATATGGTTTTATTTTTATGAATATTTTGGAACTAAAGTTAAGCTATTCTGTTGTCAAAATATAATTCAGGTAATTTCATGCCAAATAGCCCCGGACATCAGAGCGGTTACATTTTCGCGGGACGCCATATGCGCGAGGTTCAAGCCAAGTGGGACCGACTGTCCATATCCGACCTCGCGAAGATCAAGACGAAAGCCGAGCTGATTCAGCGTGTGCAGGAGCAGTACGGTCTGCCTCCTGAGGTCGCGGCCCGGGATGTCGAAATCTGGGATGCGGAACGGCGCCTCTGAGCGAGCCGGCCCGTGGTTATGTCGCAGGGACGAACGACCGGGCAGGCGCAGCCTGCGCGGACTTCAGGAAGGAATGGCCCATGAAAGCTCACCGCTTTGCTGTTGGAGATCATGTTCTTTATACGGAGCAGCGTTTCCCTCACGTCGTTTGCAAGCAGCCATACACGATTATCGGCTGCCTGGATTCGAGACGCTTCGAGCCACAGTACCAGATACGATCCGCCATCCGGCCTCATGATTGCGTCGCGGGCGAGGATGAATTGAGCCGCGATGCGTCGCCGGTGAGCGCCTTTAGAGACGCGGATGTCCCAGGTATTCTTGATGGGACCGGCATGAACGAGCCCGCCAATCTCAATCTTGTTCCCTGGATGAGTCTGCCGAGACGGGTCCAGCACAAGAATGAGCATGCTTACCCGCTCCGGCACTGACATCCATGATCGAGCGTGGTTTCGTTCTGACTCATAATGGATCGAACTCACGCATTCTCGACGGTGCTCGTCGCCGTTTCGGGTTTCGGCTTCGTCTTATGGTCGTTCTCCGACCCTGAAGCATCCCATTGAACGTCTGTGGCACACCACATTCGAAACGCGAAAGGATCCCCTGTGTCCGAGTACCTCTACGCACGCGGGCAGCATGTGACATTCACTGCCAAGCGCTTCGTCGGCCCTGCCTGGACCGGTGCGTTCATCGTCACCAAACTCTTGCCCTCGGGCGGTGGCGAGCCCCGGTACGAGATAAGAAGCACCGGCGAAACCTTCAGTCGCGCAGCTTTGGAAAGCGACTTGAGCGCCCGTTTCGAAATCCTGCAGCCGACCGATCTTTGACGCGGCACGGCAAGTGAACGGCCGAGGTGCTTCGGGTTGTCGACCGGGCTAATCCGCTTCAACATCCTTCCTTAGTCTGAACCGGGCTTTTCCGGGTTTTCGGGTCCGAGATCCGTACTATGTTCGAGCTTGAGGACATGGAGCTGTAAGGCATGAGCCCGACGACCCTGCGCTGCACCGTCGATGGATCGGTCGCGACGATCACGCTGGCGCGGCCCGAGAAGATGAACGCGTTCAACGCCGACATGCACGCGGAACTGAGGGACGCGTTGGATCGGTTCGAGCGGGACGAAGCGGTGCGCGTGGTGGTGCTGACCGGGGAAGGGCGGGCATTCTCCTCGGGCCAGGACCTGACGGTCGATCTGAAGCGCGACGGGCAGGGCCGTATCGACCTCGGCCCCGCGCTCACCCGCGATTACAACCCGCTGGTGCTCAGGCTCTCCAATTATCCGAAGCCGACCATCGCCGCCCTGAACGGCCCGGCGGTCGGCGCCTCCATGAACATCGCGCTCGCCTGCGACATCGTCGTGGCGGCCCGCTCGGCCTATCTGCAGGAAGCTTTCGCCAGGATCGGCCTGATACCGGACGCCGGCGGCACCTGGATCCTGCCGCGCCTCGTCGGGCCCAAGCAGGCGCTTGCCCTGATGATGAGCGCCGAGGCGATCCCGGCCGAGGAAGCCCAGAGGATGGGGCTCGTCTACAAGGTGTTCGACGACGCGTCCTTTGCGGTCGACGTGGCGGCCTTCGCCGCACGGCTCGCCGAGGGGCCGGGGCTCGCCTATCGCCTGACCAAGCAGGCGGTAAAAGAGAGTCTGGCGAACGATCTCGAAACCCAGCTCGATCTCGAAGCCCGGCTCCAGGCCGAGGCCGGATCGAGCCGGGATTTCATGGAAGGCGTCGCGGCTTTCCGTGAGAAGCGCGCGCCCCGGTTCGAGGGACGATAAGGAGAAAACCCGATGCGCCCCACCTACTGGATTCTCGGCCTTGCCACGTTGAGCATCGTGATCGGGCTCTTCATGTCGCGCGATCCCGAGCGCGCCGAGCGCCTCAATCAGATGTACCGGGACGCGGCTCTGACAGGCGAGACGCGTCAGCTGGTGATCATGGGCCTCGCCGTCGCGATCGGTGCCTTCGTCGTCTACCTGACGATGACGCGGCGCTGACGCGCCGCGTTCGATCGATCGGCACGCTTGGCGTCTCAGACGACGAAGAAATCGAGGTTGGTGAGCTTGAGGTTCTTCGGCAGGGTGGCGACCTGGATCGCCTCCTTGGCGCCGGTGCCGTCTGGATCGTAGAACAGCGCCCCGGTCTTCTTGTTGTAGATCACCCGATCGTCGCGGTCGTGCGCCGCGCTGCCGACGAAGAACTCGCCCTTCTTGAGCACGCCCTTCTTGGCGATCTTCGCGAACACGCTTTTCGCCAGATGGATGGTGTCGTCGGCCACCACGAAGTCGAGGATCCGGTCCAGGTTCTGCTTCTTGTTGAGCGTGTTGGTCTTCGCCAGCTTGGCGTCGAACACGAAGATGTCCGCTCCGGCCCCGCCGGTGAGCGTGTCGTTGCCCAGCCCGCCGGAGAGCCGGTCGTTGCCGCCATCGCCGACTAGTGGGTCGTCTGCCGTCGGGTCTGGCATTCTGCTGGTGCCTGTGATTTCGGCTGGGGCAGCGGTTGGCTGGTACAGGCTCCGGAACCGCCAACGCGATGGATCTGCTCCGTCGCGCAGCGCCGGCGCCGCTGCCGGCGCTGCCGTTCCAGACAAACGGTGTCGGCTGCGCATTCCAGCAGCGTGCCGTCTGCTCGAACCAGATCCCGATCTCGTCGGAACTCTGCGGATGCTGTCCCGCGAGCGCCCGCCGTTTGAGCACGCGCTGGATCGACTCCGCCATGTTGAGCCAGCTGCCGGCGACCGGCGTGTACAGCGGCATGACGCCATGCGCACACAGCCACAGCACCAGTTCAGGAGTCTTGTGGCCGGTAAGATTGTCCCACACCAACAGCAGCCGCAGCGGCGGCACCTCCTCCGGCAAGGTGAAGCACCGGCTCAGCCCGGCCTGCCAGGCCTCCCACGCCGCGTGCGTGAGAGCGGGATCGGCGACAGCTGGGGCGGGCAACTCCGCCAGGATCGCGCTGAGACGCTCGCGCAGCCAGGGATGCAGCACCGCATTCGTACAGTGCTCGGCCGGCTGCAGGCGCACCTGGCCCGAGGCGGGATGGAACAGGGTCAGGATCTTGGTCGTGC
>NZ_QDGA01000149.1 GCF_003347665.1 Microvirga calopogonii | reverse complement strand
TGGTTGTACTTTCGGTTCCCTCTGAGCCTACGGCTGGTCGAGGAGATGCTGCTCGAGCGCGGCATCGTCGTCTCCTATGAGACGGTCCGCCGCTGGGCGCTGAAGTTTGGACCAGCCTACGCGCGCCGTCTCCGGCGCAAGACCCCAAGCCGCCGCGACGTGTGGCATCTCGATGAGGTCGTGGTCACGATCTCGGGCCAGAAGCATTGGCTCTGGCGGGCGGTTGATCAGGACGGCTATGTGCTCGATGAGATCGTCCAGAGCCGACGCGACACCAAGGCGGCCAAACGCTTGCTGAAGCGTCTCTTGCGCAAGCAGGGCTGCCCGCCCCGGCGCATGATCACCGATAAGCTCGGTTCTTATGCTGCTGCCCGACGTCAGGTCATGCCAGATGTCGAACACCGCTCGCACAAAGGGCTTCTCTATTCGGCCGGGTTCAGTCAAGCGCTTCCGATCTGTTTGGCTCCATGACATCACTGTCCCGCGGGTTCTCGCTTCTCTCCGGAATCAGCGCAACGGCTCTTCCACTATAGGGTCAGACGAATGAAGCGGAACGATCTCAACAGCGTCCTTTGTGCCTGAGGCGCAAGCAACATCCCTTTGTGCGGACTCGCTTCATTCATCGTCCCGCGAGGGACAGCTCTCCGCCTCGGGGCGGAACCTTGTCGTTCTGTCTGGCTCGGACAGTCTTCGTCGGCCAGACGCACCTACATCGCCTGAGCCTCCCGCGTCCACCGGAACTCAGTGCCATCACACCAGATCCGATGCAAAATGGTCGCCAGCCGGCGGGCGAGCGCGATGACCGCCTTTCCCCGCCCGCGTCGCTGGGCCACTTTCATGGCCCAGGCTTTCAGCCAGGACCAGCGGCTGGCTCGGGTCAGGATGATCTGAGCTGCCTCAAACAGCAGCGTTCGCATCATGGCATCGCCGCACAACGAGATCCGGCCGACCCGGTTGCTTTCCCCGGACTGATGCAGGACAGGTGTCAGCCCCAAGGCAGGCCCCACCGCCTTGGAGCGCCGGAAGCGGGCCGGCGTGTCGATCGTGGCCACGAACGCCAGGGACACCACCGGCCCCACTCCCGGAACCGTCATCAGGCGCCGGCATACCTCATCATGGCGGACCAGGGCCAGCAGCTTCCGGTGCAGGGTGGCAAAGTGCTCGCGCAGCTCGCGACGGGCCTGCAGCAGCGGTTGGATGACCTCGATCAAATCGGGCATGCTCTCGATGAGCTCACGGATGCGCGCCTCGAACCGAACCGTTCCGACGGCCCCGACTTTGAGCCCGAAATTGCGCAACAGACCGCGGATGTCGTTCTCGACCGCAAGGGCTTTCTCCTGCAGGAGTTTGCGGGCGGTGAGCAGAGCCCGGCGCTTCTGGCTTGAGAGCGTTTTGACGTGAACCGGTCGGAACAGGTTGACCCGCATCATCTGGGCGATGCCGCGCGCATCATTGCGGTCGCTCTTGTTCACCTGCGCCTTCAGGAAGGCTTTGGCGTGGCGCGTCTCGATGCACACGACAGGAAGTCCGGCTGAGGCGAGCCCCTCGAAGAGCCATTGCGAGAGCGGCCCCGCCTCGAGACCAATCCGCTCGAGGTGCCAGGCGGAGTCTTGCAGAAGCTGCAGCAGGTCATCGGGATGAGAGACGACCTTGATCTCACGGCAGATCTTCCCCGTCTCGTCAACGATGCACACCGACGTCTCTTTGACCGAGACATCCAAACCCGCATAGTGTTTCATGCTGCGCTTCTCCCACTGAGGCCTGAGGCCGCTGCGAACGATCCTCGTTGTACCATTCGCCTGCAGTGCAGCACCTCACCGGGAATCGAGGGCTCCGGCGGCAGGCCGAATACCCCATCTCAACAACCGGGCGGAGAATTCGCATCTGCCGTTCCGCCGACGCGAGCGGGTGATGCAAGGCTTTCGATCGCCCAGGGACCTGCAGCGGTCTGTGAATGTCTTCTCGGCCGTCCGCAATCTTTTCGTTCCACCCCGCTCCCGCCGCTCCGCCTCTGCCACCAATCTCCACCGCCTCAATGCCATGGCGGAATGGAAGTCTGCGGCCAGCGTCGTCGCTTGAAGCTGCCATGCGGCCAAATCGGCCTCAGCGCGTATGGCGGCAGTTAACGTGACAACGCCACGCTGACATTGTCGATAATTGGTCAGTTCAGTTCAATGTCGACAGCAGCCATGTACTCTGGGTGACCAGCTCGGCAAACGACAGATTGGACCTCGTTTCCTGTCCCTGCTCCAAATCTAAGATTGAGAACAAAATCACAGCCGTTGTCGATCAACCTTGCTCCAGTCTCGAGTGTCATTGCCACACCGCCGATCCGGAGACCCTGATCGCGTGCCAGCGCCAGCATCGCGATTTCGTGGGTGACGCCCGTTCCGAGATCGTCAAGCGCCCGCGCCATCGATCCCCTGAAGGCGCCTGTTGTCGGCAGATTGACCACCCCTGCAACTCCTGCCGCCGCGAGGGTGCGGAAAACATGCTTCAGCTGGCGAAAGGGATCGACGAGGCAGACACCGACAAAGGCGGGTTTGAGAGAGGCATTGCGAAACGCATCGGACGCGATCGCATCGAGAAGAACCGCGTTGGCATCATGGATGGGGAGTGAAGCGATCCATAGATTGGTCCTTCGCGGCAGACCCTGCAGCCATGGACAGAAGATCCATGTCGTCTCGGGTCCATGGCGCGCGCAAGGCGGTGGCCATGTCGAGGCAATGCGGAGTGTCGGCTGAGCAGCATCCATCGGTACGCCTACCCAATTTTACACATCCTAGGACGAAGAATGGCCTTTTCCTAGACCGCTCATGGGGTAACAATCAAAAAAAGCGATCATGCCATGATCGAAGAAGGGAGGAAATTTGTGACTGTATTTCGCAGCGGCGAGACGCCACCGCATTGGTGTGAACTCTCTGCTTTCCACATCTACGACCTCGGGATCGGCCAGACGGTCGCATGTTCGCCGGAGAAAGGTCGTGAACGTCTCCTTGTCACCAACGGGACATGCCAGATCAAGGTCAATGGCGGGTCCCAAGTCCTCAAGGAAGCACAGTTCCTGGACGTTCCCGCAGGCAAGGCCTACACGGTTGTCGGAAAGTCCGACGGCGCCCAGGCGGTTCGGCTGATCGGCCACTGGAAGGACGAGTTGGGCGGTTGCGGCGTGTTCCGCGTCCAGAACAGTCCCGATTGGACCAACAAGGGTGATCCGGTCCCCTATCAGAAACGGACCTCGGTCGACTCGCATTACCACGATTGCGACGAGTACTGGATCCTGCTCGACGGTGCCGGAGAGGCCGTCGTCGGCTCAAACCATTTCCCGATGCGTAGAGGTGATTGCCTGGCCATCGGCATGGGCCATCACCATGACTTTCCCAATGCCGCCGAGCCGATCAAGGCCGTCTTCTTCGAGACCACCCTCGAGGGCGAGAAACGCATCGGCCATCTGTGGGAGCACACCCACGGCGCAGCCCGTCCGAAACCGGAGAGAGTATAAATGACGAAAAGAGTGATTCATGTCGGCGTCGGCACCTTTGGCCGCCGCTGGTGCTCGGAATTTCTGTCTGCCAACATCGCGGACAAGACGGTCGAGGTCGTCGCCGTTGTGGACGTCGATGAAGCTGCCCTCGATTTAGGCCGTCGCCTTCTCGGTCTGCCCGAGAGCCGCTGCTATACGGATCCGGAGAAGGCTTTCGCTGAGAACGATGCCGACTTCTGCACGATCGTGGTGCCACCGAACTACCACGAGCGTATCGTCGACATCGCCATCGCGCACGGGGTTGATATCCTGTGTGAGAAGCCGATTGCAGATACGATGGGAGCCTCGGTCCGCATTGCCAACAAGGTGAAGGCAGCCAGCCGCAAGATGGCCGTCACGATGAGCCATCGCTTTGATCAGGACAAGACCACCCTCCGGTCCATCATCCGCTCGGGACAGCTCGGCAAGGTCAATACCGTCAGCTGCCGCTACATGGCGGATCTGCGGGCCCATATGGCCTGGGGGGCCCTGTTCCGGCATACGATGCAGGACCCGCTGATGATCGAAGGCGCAGTCCACCATCTCGACCTCGTCGCCGATTTCGCCGGCGCTCGCTGCCAGACGCTCTATGCCTCCACATGGAAGCCGAGCTGGGCCGAATACGCGGGCGATACCGACGGCATCGTGGTGATGACGTTCGAGAACGGAGCGCGGGGCATCTACGAGGGCTCTTCCAGCGCTGCGGTCGGCATGAACGACTGGTCCCACGAATATGTGCGCGTTGAGTGCGAGGAAGGAACGGCTATCCTCAACAACCGCGAGATCGAGGTGTTCCAACGCCAGAAGCTGGTGCGACAGCGCAGCCGGGAAGGCAAGGGACAGAAGATCCAGCTGATGACCCAGCCAAAGTGGCTGAACACCTGGCTAATCGAGCGGTTCTGCGACTGGCTGGATGACGGACCGCAGATGGAGACGCATGTGGAGGCAAATGTGCAGGCCAGTGCGTTGATTTTCTCGGCGATCGAGAGTCAGAGAACCGGAAGTGTCGTGAACGTGCAAGACTATTTATACCGTCACTCCTGATGAATGAACCGAGAAGCCGCGTCGACAAGAATGCGCTCCGGGCAAGTATTCGCCCGGGGCATCGCAGCGGCTTTCTCGTCGGGGCCGCGATTGGAACCGGGATGGCGGCGAACTTTGCCGTTCGTGGCGGGGCTGACTTTCTCCTGGCCCTTAGTGCCGGACGAATCCGCAGCATGGGAGAGCCGTCGCTAGTCGCCATGCTGCCGATCCACGAATGCAACAGCTTCGTGATGGATTTCGCCATCCGGGAAATCCTGCCGAGGGCTACAGTCCCTGTCTTCTTCGGCGCTTCGGTTTTCGATCCACGTGCGGATCTGCGCGACATCGTCGGCCGGGTAATCGAGCAGGGCTTCTTCGGCGTCACCAATTTCCCGACAGCGATCCTTGTTGACCCCGAGTTCCGCGAGTTGCTGGAGGATGCGGGCCTCGGTTTCTCGCGCGAGCTTGAGATGCTCTCGCTCGCCCATGAAGCTGGTTTGGCCACCATCGCATATGTCCACACTTCCGCCGAAGCGGAGCGCGCCGCCGCGATCCCAGTCGATGTCATCAACATCGATCTCGGATGGAACAAGGGCGGCGTGGTCGGGGTGTCGACGGAGGTCCGCATCGAGGAGGCGGCCCTCCACGTCGACTCGGTGGTGCGCCGTGTCCGTGCCATCTCGCCCCAGACCTTGTGCATGGTCGAGGGCGGGCCGATCGTCAGCCCACGCCATCTTGAGGAGCTCTGCCGTGTCGCCCGGGTCGACGGCTATATCGGCGGTTCCACAATCGACCGGGTGCCGCTCGAGACCGCGATCGAGATCGTGACCGCAAGCTTCAAGACGATCGAGAGTCTGCGCGATCGTGTCGAGCGGCTGGAGCATAGTGGCTTCCGCAACCCTTTGCCGATACCTCTGCTCGGCCGCTCCGACGCTGCCTCTGCGATGCAGTCGATCTATAGCCGCTTGCAGACTACGGACCTGCCGGTTCTGATCGTTGCTCGACCTGAGAGCGGTGGCCGTGAGATCGCCGAAGCGCTGCATGCGGAGAGCGCCCGGCGCGACCGCGACCTGATTCTGGTGAATCTGGGTGGCAAGACAGGAGCCGCTCAGGCGCTTGAACTCTTCGGTGGAATCCCGGGCGCCGTGCCGGATCTGACGAAGGCGAGGCTTGGATGGCTGGAGGTCGGCCACAAGGCCACTCTTCTCCTTCACGATCTGGAAACGCTCACCCCTGATCTCCAGCGTGCGCTCGCCGAGGTGGTGCGGGCAGGACGGCTGCGCCGCATCGGCGACGACAGCTCACGGGTGATCGATGTGCGGCTGATTGGGATCATGAATCCCACCCATCCGAATACCGCCGCAACCCGCAATTTCCTTGAACAGTCGGGCTTTGCGACAATCATCCTCTCTCCGCTCAATGAGCGCTTGGAGGATCTCCCGGTCCTGATCGAGACCGCGCTTGCGAAGATCCGCCTGCGCACGCGACGGCCCAATCTAACGCTCGAGCCCAGCGCTTACCGTCTGCTGCTCGAATACGGCTGGCCGGGCGATATTGCCGAGTTGCAGACGGTGCTCGAGAACGCCGCCCTCAGTGCTTCCGGCGATGTCATATCGCCCCTGCAGCTCGAGGCCCTGGTGCCGGCGAGAAAGGCAGCTCCCTTGTCGGCATTCTCCTCGGAGCGGGACTGGATTCTCGACGGCCTCCGCCGCAATCGCTTTCGCCGCGGTGCGACGGCCCGATTCCTCGGTGTGTCCCGCAAGACGCTCTACAACAAGATGTGCCAGTACGATCTCACGGGGCTGAAGAAGAGCGACTGAAGCACGGAGCGGAAAGTAGACTCGATGCTTCGCAACAAACCATGCATCGGCCGAGATTGCGGGAGGTCTGGCCAATCCGCATGCAATTGTGCCGGACGATCGCGCGATGCCGATCGCTTTACCGCTTCTTGACCGCTGCGTCCAGCGCCTTGATGCCGGCGGCAAACGTATCGCGTCCCACTTGGTGCCGGATTCGTGCCTCGTGCTCCTCCGAGACATCGAAATTCGCATACCATTCCACGAAGGTCTGGTTGCCCTCCGTTAACGGCAGGCAATGGAAAGTCGCGACGTAGTTCTGGATCGGCATCGGAGAAACGAGGATGTTGTACGTGAAGGAGCGGTCGAGATCGCTAAACGAAAGCAGCTGCTCCCGCAGGTTGCTGCCGTTCGTCAGGTTGAAGTTGCGGATGCAGCCGACCTGATCGCTCGGACGTCCGTCCTCGATGACGCTCTCGGCAATAAGTGGGTGCCATTCGCCGTGACCGTTGAAGTCGCGCGCAAAGGCCCAGACCTTGTCGACTGGAGCATCGATGATCCCGCTGACGTAAACTCGTGCCACTGTTATCCTCCTTATCGTCGTATTTGATTATGCCGCGATCCGGCTCAAGTGGAGACCGAGTCTTTGGTCTCGGTCTCCACTACAGGATTTTTCTCTGCGTCGCATGGCCGCAAAGCCGAGTTCAGTTCCATCATGCCTGCTCGCATGGCACAATGCGCTCATTAAAAGGGAGGCATAGGCTCGATCTCGAAAGTGCATATCCACTTCTCACGTCCGATGCTCTAGCGACGGATCTTCTTGAAGCGGCGTGTCTGCTCGACCAGGGCGGTTTCCGTCGGCAGGCGTTCCATGCTGCTGGCGCCGTAGAATCCATGGCATTGCCGACAGCGATCCAGGATCAGCGCCGCGTCCTCCGGGGCTGCGATCGGGCCACCATGACAGAGCACGATGATGTCATCCCTCACCGAGAGAGCCGCCTGAGCGATCTCCGAAACCCGATTCACCGCCTCGTCGAGGGTCATGGCCGTCTCGGCGCCGATCGAGCCGCCGGTCGTGAGGCCCATATGAGCAACGATGATGTCGGCGCCGGCCTTAGCCATCATGCGGGCCTGGTCGATATCGAAGACATATGGCGTCGTCAGAAGATCCTTGCTTCGGGCAAGGCGCACCACGTCCACCTCCAGGTCATAGCTCATACCCGTCTCCTCCAGATTGGAGCGGAACACGCCGTCGATGAGGCCGACTGTCGGGAAATTCTGAATACCCGAGAATCCGACTGCCTTCACTTGGTCCAGGAAGTGATCGAAGTTGCAGAATGGGTCCGTGCCGTTAACGCCGGCCAGAACCGGCGTGTGCGAGACCACGGGCAGGACCTCGCGGGCCATTTCCATCACGATATCGTTGGCATTGCCGTAGGCGAGAACGCCCGCGAGGGAGCCCCGACCAGCCATGCGATAGCGGCCGGAATTGTAGATGACGATAAGGTCGATGCCGCCTGCCTCTTCGCACTTGGCCGACAGACCCGTTCCCGCTCCGCCCCCGATGATCGGCACGCCTGCCTGGACCATGGTGTGGAAACGCTTTAGCAATGTTGCCCGTTCGATACGTGCCATCTTATGCCTCGGATGCAATGCCCCGGAATGCTGCAACTGCTGCTTCTGCGAATTCCGGGCTGTTGATGTGATAGGGAAGGCGGCGCAAAACCCTGTTGGGGGTCACGCGGAGAGTGCTCTCAAGAACGCTGAACAGGGCCGCATTGGCCTCAGGATCCCAGAATGGCTTCCCGGGTGCATCCAGCGCCGATACGCCTCCTTCGGGGATCAGAAAGCATACTGGGCCTTCGCATGCATTGAGCTTCTCGCCGATCCAGCGACCCATGCGCGCATTCTCGTCCGGCCCCGTCCGCATCAGGGTGATCTGCGGATTATGCTCATACAGGTTTCGATCCTGGTAACGGGCGGGAATTGTCTCTCGGCCGGCAAAATTCACCATGTCGAGGGCGCCGCAGGAGCCGACGTAGGGAAGCCGTGTCCGCTCGACGGCGCCGAACCGGTCCTCGGTGCAGGGAAAGATCCCGCCCATCAGGAGGTCGCAGACCTCAGTAGTCGTGATGTCCAGAATGCCGTCTACCAGATAAGAATCGGCAAGCTTTTCCATGGATTGGCCACCGGTTCCGGTCGCATGAAAGACGAGGCAATCATAGCGGGACTTGAGGCGGTCAACGATCTGCGTAACGCAGGGGGTCGTCACGCCGAACATGGTCAGGCCGAGTGCCGGCTTGTCGTCTTCCATCTCGACTGGAGCGTTCGCCATGCCCGCAATAGCATGCGCGGCGTTGGCCAGAATCATCCGCGAGATGCGGTTGAGCCCCGCCACGTCGGTCACCGAGTACATCATGCAGATGTCGCTCGGCCCCACGTAAGATGCGACGTTGCCAGAGGCGACGGTCGAGAGCATCAGCTTCGGCAGCCCGATCGGCAGGGCTCGCATGCCCTGCGTGATCAGCGCCGTGCCCGACGAGCCGCCAAGGCCGACCACACCGGCAATGTCGTCGCGTGACTGAAGAAAACGCTCAAAGGCCTGCGCCATCGCACTCACCGAGCGGCCGCGATCGCCCGTGAAGACAGCTGCCTCCCCCTGCGGATGACAGGCTGCCACCTCGGCGGCACCAACGTCAGCAATGCCGGTTCTCGGCTCGCCAGTGGACACGTCGACCAGGACGGCCAACAGGGCATTGGCTTCCACGAGTTGCTTCACATAAGCAAGTTCGTCTCCTTTCGTGTCGCAAGTACCTGCGATGTAAATGCGTTTCAGGCTCATGCTCCGCCCTTTCTTCCGACGCCTACAGACGTTTGCCGGTCTGCTCGTCGAAGAGGTGGACGAGGCGCGGATCGGGCGTGACGCGGATCTGCTGGCCCGGCTGCGCGTCGACGCGCTCGCGGAACACGCCGACCACGTCCGAACCGCCGAACTTGGCGAACACCTGCGTCTCCGAGCCGGTCGGCTCGACCACCGCCACCTCGGCCGGCACCCCGTTCGCCTCGTCCAGCATGAAGTGCTCGGGCCGGATGCCGTAGATGATCGGCTGGCCGTCCGAGGCCGCCGGGGCGTTGGCCACCGGCAGGGTGATGCCGCTCGCGGTCACGAACCGGCCGCCCTGCAGATGGCCCTTGAGGAAGTTCATCGCCGGCGAGCCGATGAAGCCGGCCACGAACAGGTTGGCCGGACGGTCGTAGAGCTCGAGCGGCGCGCCGACCTGCTCGACCACGCCGTCGTGCATGACCACGATCTTGTCGGCCATGGTCATGGCCTCGATCTGGTCGTGGGTGACGTAGATGGTGGTGGTCTTCAGGCGCTGGTGCAGGGCCTTGATCTCGGTGCGCATGGCCAC
>NZ_QDGA01000148.1 GCF_003347665.1 Microvirga calopogonii | reverse complement strand
ATGCTGCGCGAGGCGCAGGAGGCGCCGCAGGTGGTCGCGCGTCTCCTCGAGAGCAACGCGCCCCTGTGCCGCGAGCTCGGCGAGCGCCTGCGCGCCTCGCCGCCGCCCTTCGCCGTGACCTGCGCGCGCGGCAGCTCCGACAACGCGGCGACCTTCGTCAAATACCTGCTCGAGATTCATTCCGGCCTCGTCACCGCGTCCGTCGGCCCGTCCGTGACCTCCGTCTACGAGGCGCGCCCGCGCATGCGCGACGCCCTGTTCCTCGCCGTGTCGCAATCGGGCCGCAGCCCGGACATCCTCAACCTCGCCCAGGCTGGGCGTGACGACGGCGCCCTGACGGTGGCGCTCGTGAACGACACGACATCGCCGCTCGCCTCCACCTGCGAGGTCGTGCTGCCGTTGCATGCAGGCCCCGAGAAGAGCGTCGCGGCCACGAAATCCTTCATCGCGGCGCTCGCGGCAGGATTGCAGCTCGTGGCGCACTGGTCGCAGGATCAGGAATTGCTGGCGGCCCTCGACACCCTGCCGGATGTGCTGGCCCGCGCGTCCGCGACCGATTGGTCGGCGGCGCTTCCCGAGTTGTCGGACGCGAACAACCTGTTCGTCGTCGGGCGCGGCGTGGGCTTCGCCGTCGCGCAGGAAGCCGCCCTCAAGCTCAAGGAGACCTCCGGCGTCCACGCGGAGGCGATGAGCGCCGCCGAGCTGATGCACGGCCCCTGGACGCTGGCGGGCGACCACTTCCCGATCCTGGTGCTCAGCCAGCGCGACGAGACCCTGAGCGGCGTCAATGATCTCGTGACGAAGCTGCACGAGCAGGGCGTTCCCGTCATCGTCGCCGGTGCCGCGGAGGGCCGGGCGAGCGTCGCCCTGCCGGGGATCGAGGATGCGCATCCCTATCTGGCGCCCATCGCGCTCATCCAGAGCTTCTACCCCCTCGTGAATGCCATTGCCTTGGCGCGCGGCCGCAATCCCGACAACCCGCCGCGCCTGCGCAAGGTGACGGAGACCGTCTGATGCCGATCGCCCTCGTGGGAGCCCGCCTGTTCGATGGCGCGCACATGCTCGCCGGCCGCGCCGTCGTGATCGAGAACGGCCGCATCCTCGGCCTGCCGCACGAGCAGGATCTGGGCACCGGCATCGAGCGCCACCGGATCGAGGGCCTGCTCGCCCCGGGCTTCATCGACGTGCAGGTCAATGGCGGCGGCGGCGTGCTCTACAACGACGTGCGCAGCGTTGAGGGCATCCGGACGATTGCCGAGGCCCACAGGACTTATGGCACCACCGGCCTTCTGCCGACCTTCATCACCGATACCCGCGAGACCATGGCGGAAGCCGTGGAGGCCATGCGCGCGGCCCTGGCCGCCCGCGTGCCCGGCGTTCTCGGCATCCATCTCGAGGGCCCCTTCATCAGCCCCGAACGCAAGGGCGTGCACAACCCCGCCTTCATTCGCCCGATCGAGGATGAGGACATCGCGATCCTGACCTCACTCACCGAGGGCCGCACGCTCGTGACGCTGGCGCCCGAGCGCACCGGCATGGAGGCGATTGCCCGCTTGGCCGCTTCAGGCGTGCTGGTCTGCGCCGGGCATACCGCCGGCGATTACGCGACCATCATGGAAGCGGCGCGCCACGGGCTGCGGGGTTTCACGCATCTCTACAACGCGATGCCGCCCATGGCCGGGCGCGATCCGGGCCCCGTGGGCGCGGCGCTCGACAGCCCGGACACCTGGTGCGGGCTCATCGTCGACGGGCACCACGTGAGCGATGCGGCTCTGCGCGTGGCGATTGCCGCCAAGGGCACGGAGCGGATGATGCTCGTCACCGACGCCATGTCGGTGACCGGCACGGACCTGACGAGCTTCGACCTGCACGGCCGCACGATCTATCGCCGGGACGGCAGGCTCACCACGGAGGACGGAACGCTTGCAGGCTCCGACCTCGACATGGCGAGCGCGGTGCGCAACAGCGTCGAGCGGCTGGGGCTTGCCCTGCCGGACGTGCTGCGAATGGCATCGCTGATCCCCGCTCAATTCCTGAAGCTCGATCACGAACTGGGCCGCATCGCGCCCGGCTATCGCGCCGATCTCGTTCTCCTCGACGAGGGCCTGCAGGTGCGGCAGACGTGGATCAGAGGCGAGGCTCTGTATGAAGCCCCACTTGTTCACTACAATGGGTAACCGTCGTGGCGCGCTCGCCTATGACGGTTACTGGCGACGATGGGCATTTGAGCTGCGCCATCGACCTCCGTGCGACTTGGTGGAGCCTCGCTCCCGGACGTTTGTGAGCCCGGCGTATATACACGCTCGGCCCGATGCGCTTTCCCGCACAGACCAACTGTCCGGATGCGAGACGTCCCTTATCTTCCAGAATTACGACAGAATATCGCCCATCGCTCGATCAAGGACCTGCAGAAGCAGATCTGCGTGCTCGCGCTTGAAGATCATCGGGGGGCGCAGTTTGATGACATTGTCATAGGGTCCATCCGTACCCATGAGGACACCAAGCGACTTACACCTATTGGAAATCTTGGACGCAATGTCTCCCGCATGCTCCTTGGTCGAACGGTCCTGAACCATCTCGATCCCGAGGAACAGCCCCCGCCCGCGAACATCGCCGATAGCCGGGTATGTCTCCTGCAGGCGCCGCATGCCTTCAAGGAGATAGGCTCCCTGGTTGGAGGCGTTGGTAAGCAGGTTCTCCTGCTCAAGGGTCTCAAGAACCGCGAGTCCCGCGGCGCAGGAGACGGGATTTCCGCCAAAGGTGTTGAAGTACTCCATGCCATTGGCGAAGGCGTCCGCAATCTCTCGGCGGACTGCAACCACCGCAAGAGGATGGCCATTGCCGATGGGCTTGCCCATCGTGACGATATCTGGAACCACACCATGTTCCTCGAAGGCCCACATGGAGCTTCCAACACGGCCAAACCCGACCTGCACCTCGTCGGCGATCACAATGCCGCCTGCATGACGAACATAGGCATAGACCTCCTTCAGGTATCCTGGAGGAAGAAAGATCTGGCCGGCCACGCTCGGGATGGTCTCGGCGATGAAAGCCGCCGGAGCATGGCCTTCCGAAACGAGGCTGGAGATGGCCCTCCCTGCCTCGCCGGCATAATGGCGGGCAATCTCCTCCGGTGTTCCGGCCACGGGCGCCCGGTAGACCTCCGGGATCGGTAGCTCATGAGTGAACGCAGACCGCCCGCCGCCTCCTTTTCTCTTATACTTGTAGGGGCTGATGTCGATCAGGGCCTGCGTGTGGCCATGATAGGCCCAATCGAGTACCAGCATGTCGTTGCGGCCCGTGACGGTTCGCGCCATTCGCAAGGCCAGGTCATTAGCCTCACTGCCCGTACACACGACGAAGAACGTGTCGAGTTCTTTCGGGAGAGTTCCGGCCAGGCTTTCCGTGTAGTCAATGATGGCATCGTGGAGATAACGGGTGTTGGTGTTGAGAAGCGCTGATTGACGGGCGATCGCCTTCAGTACATTCGGATGGCAGTGTCCGAGATGGGCGACGTTGTTATAGCAGTCGAGATAGGCACGTCCTGAGTCGTCATAGAGCCAGACGCCTTCACCTCGCACCATTTTGAGAGGGGTGCTGTAGGACATGCTGACGTTGCGCCCCAGCCGACCGCGCCTCCTGTCGACCAGCTCGTCCCTCGTGCGGCCGCTCCTCACGAAAGTTTCGGGCACCAGGCCGGCGAAATCGTAAGGGCGTGGGTAGAGATCCTCCCAGACTGGAACAAACGCCTCTTCGCCAACACCGGGGATGATGCTGACATCCTCGTAGGGCACCGTGATCAATTGCAAGTGGACATGGGGCACCCAGCCGCCATTTTCCGCATAATCCCCGAGCCGGGCCACGAAGCTGCCGGCATCGAGCCGCTCCCCGATACGGCGCTCCCG
Source organism: Microvirga calopogonii (assembly GCF_003347665.1). GTDB lineage: Bacteria > Pseudomonadota > Alphaproteobacteria > Rhizobiales > Beijerinckiaceae > Microvirga > Microvirga calopogonii. The sequence goes on along the minus strand of NZ_QDGA01000148.1, from coordinate 6,359 downwards.
GACGGAGGCATGGTCGAGATGGCCCCACAAGGTCCAGAAGCGCAGGCCAGCCTCCGGCTCGTGCTCGAGTAGAATGAGCCCGCCATAATCTTGTGGCTCCGGGTTGATCGTGGCTGCAACGACTGTCGCCGCCAGAGGCGTGAACATCTCGGTTCCCGCCGGCGCGAAGATATCAAGGCCAAGATGGATGTTGCGGCGTTTGCCTGCGGTCAACACCGATTCGAAGAACGGTGCAGTATAGATGACCCGCCATTCCCCCCATGGGCCTAGGCCAAGCGTGAACTCGTGCTGACGCACGAGCTCGGCATAGGCGCGGTCGGCGCCAGCATTGTCTTGGGCAGCGCTTGCAGCGGCCAAGGGTTCATCAAGGCTGCCGAGATTCAAGACATGCTTTGCCTGCCGCGCCGGGTGTGGATTCATGAGAGGCGCCAGGTTCCGGCGATTGGTGGAGAGCCACTCCCGGATACGGCGGGCTCCCGGAGCAGCTTCAAGCCCACAAGCCTGGCGCAGGATACCTGTTGCGATGCGATGATCGATGACCGAGAGCTTTCGCAGCAGATCCCATGCAGGCTTCTCACTGACGAAGAGGTACGGGTCCTCGGCAGCGCCTGCGCGGCGGGCCGCCGACATGGTGACACTGATGGCGAGGCGGGCCATGATCAGATCGAGAATCACGGCGAATTCTTCGTCCTGAAGCGGATACTCGGCATGGTAGCCGGCCACAATCCGGGCGCCCGCCTCAATGGGGTTGACCTCATCAAGCATCGCATAGGCGCACGCGACGGCGAGTTCGGCGACGATGGGAGAATGCACGGCATCGCCGAAATCGATTAAGCCGTTTACGCGCCCGTCAGCGACAAGGACATTCCAATCGTTGGCGTCATTATGGATGACTCCGCAGCGCAGGTACTTCAGGATCGGCACGACACGGAGATCATAAATGTCGAGAGCTTTCTCCACGAGTCGACGCTGCTCGGGGTCGGTAATCGCCTGCAGACGCTCTCGGGAAACTGGCGTTGTCCGGATTTCCCAATCAAAGGCGCGGTGCGCTCCCGGATGACCGAAGCTGGCAAGCGCCCGATCAAGCTGACCGAGGAGCTTCCCTAGGCCATGCAGAACCTCCGGTGTCTTCACCTCCTCGGCGAGCGGGCGCCCCGGAAGGTAGGAGACAAGGCGCACGGCATGCCGTCCCGATGCGCTGTCGATCAGAGCGAAATCCTGCCCGCGCACCGTGGGCAGAATGCGTGGAACGGTCAGGTTTGGGTTGCAACTCTCCACGTGGCGCAGGAGAGAAGTCTGAAACTCTATGGCTGAGAGCGGCTCCGCCGCGTTCATGATCTTGAACGTCAGTTTTCGTCCGTCCGCTGCCTCAACGAGAAAGTTCTGGTCCCGCTCGCTTGGTAGGCAGGCCAACTCACCTTCAATACCAAAGTGCGCCCGCAGATGCTCCCGTGCGGCGATGCTCGAGAAAGTGGGACGGGGGTCGTTGAGGATGGTCAAGGCAGCATTCCGGGTTTGTGGTTTTATAGAACCTGGCATCGACGGGGTGGCGGCCGCACCAGCCAATATGGCGGTCCCGCCGCCCTTTCGACGGCCCGAACGTCAATTGGCGCCACTCAGGCGGGCTTCTCATCCTTGAGAACAATCGCTGTCGTGACGTCTGCGACGTCCGGCATGAGGGCAATCTCGTCTCGGGCAGAGTTGAGGCCTGACATGGCGGCGGCCTCGATTTCGACCACAAGATCAAGGTCGCCGCTGACGGAAAAGCACCGTCGGACGGCTGGAAGGGCTGTGATGCGGGAAACGGTCTCCCGCGCCGGCGTTCGCCTCAGCCGGATCATCAGCAGAGCCCGGACCACCTCCCCTCCCCGAAGATCCGACAGCACATCCGCCTTATACCCGAGGATGATTCCTTCAGCCTCCATACGGGCGATCCGCTCGCGGACAGAGCTGCGCGCCAGTCCAACCTTGCCAGCAAGGGTCTTGAGGGGAAGTCGGGCATTCTGCTGAAGAAGGCGCAGGATCTCGCGGTTCTTTTCGTCCATGTAGGGGCGGGCCTAGGATTATTACAGGCGGAGGAGGCTGGCGGGTTCAAGGGTTAAGGCTAAACAGCCAACTGTACATACCCTACCACAGGCGCAGACAAGTCACGAAACAGGCTTGCAGCGTCCGCAGGTACCACCTTCCTGGAAATGCCTTCCGAGCTTGAACGGGGAACCGGCGCAAACAATCCGCCAGTGGCAGGACGTGCCGGGGGTACTGTCAGTACCCATCCAAGGGGCACCGTCAGGTTAACCGGCGGGTGACCCGATAGAAGGCATATAGGAGGGATGAACTCGCCCCATCACCCCCGCTATGCCCGTCACCGCTTTCCGGCTGAAGTGATCAGCCATGCCGTCTGGCTATACTTTCGATTTCGTCTCAGCCTCCGGATGATCGAGGAAATGCTGGCTGCCCGAGGCATCCTGGTCAGCCATGAGACGGTGCGGCAATGGGCACTGAAGTTTGGTCAGAGCTTTGCCAACCAGATCCGCAGAGGTCTTCCGGCAGCCGGTGACAAGTGGCACCTCGACGAGGTTGTCATCAGCATTGCAGGCCGAAAGCACTGGCTCTGGCGAGCGGTCGACCAGCATGGGATCGTGCTCGACATCCTGGTCCAGAGCCGTCGCAACGCCACAGCGGCCAAGCGTCTGCTGCGCAAGCTGCTCAAGAAGCAGGGTGCGGCGCCTCGGGTGATGATCACGGACAAGCTGGCCAGTTATGCCGCTGCGAAAAGGGTTGTCATGCCAGGTGTGGAGCATCGACAGCATCGAGGCTTGAACAATCGTGCCGAGAATAGCCATCAGCCGACCCGACGACGGGAGCGCATCATGAAGCGCTTCAAGTCAGCCGGGCAGGCTCAACGGTTCCTCTCGGTTCATGATCAAGTCGCGAACCTCTTCCGCCGTCCGGCTAACACCAACGCCGCTGATCATCGAAAGGCTCGGGCTCAGGCCTTCCAGGTCTGGGCTGACGTGACTGATATCGCGAGCGTCGCCTAAGTCCGGATGCGAGCCGGGTCGGTATGTCCTTCTTCAACAACTTGACGGTGCCCTCTGGAGCGTGTGCTCCTCAGATCCTGTAGACAGGACGGAGTATACGAACAGGCCCCAGCCGATCGCCGTCGCTGCCAGGAGGCCTTTGCCCGTTGCACCGAGCTGCAGCCTGACTTGGGTTTTCATATAGCTCATGAGCTTACTCGCGGATCGTTAGCTGAATTTTTGAGAGCGTTGTGTGCTCACATCAGCTCCGCATTGGGTCGAGCTTGTGACGCAATTAGGACTGTGCGAGGCGGTTGACCACGCATGGTTAACCAAACGTGTTCGTCTGCAGCTGGGGATCGACACCAAACTGCTGGCTTCAGCACAGGTCCAATTTGGTAAGGATCTCGTTTTCAGTTGTGGTAACGGAAGCCAGGTGCGAGTAACGATGGTGACTGGCGAAACTCGTTGTGACGGCTACACGATCCGGTAAACTTGGCCGGTGTTCGCATTGCGGTAGAGATCAACTGTCGTGCCATTCCAGTGGTAGTCGAGATGACGACCCTGAATGGGATTTGCGGCGCAGTCTGGATAAAACACACCCACGCACTCGCCACCTGGATAGCGGACGCTCGGGTAAACGACACCGTTGGAGCCTGCAGCACGAAGCTGAGACCCCAATGCTTGGCTCGCTTCGTAGTTGTCGAGCCGGAGCAGCCCCGATTGGTCGGCTGCACTACTCCTGAGGTCATGCAGTTGTGCATTGATGTCGAGCAAGATCTCGCGGAATTGAGAGGTCCACCCAGCCGGTTCATCCGTGCGGGCCATAAACTTCCCATGGTGGTGGATCGTCTCGAATAGAGCGACTTCAAAGGTGTTCCCCGCGTAGAGGATGCCAAACGTACCATCGCTGAAGCGACTGGGCCGATCAGTGCTCACATGTGTAAAAGGAGCCATGAGGTAACTCGCCCCCGGCCCGGCGACGCGACGCTGTTCCGGGACAAGGTCGAGATTGCCGATGGTCTCCATTAGGCGCGGATTGGTCTTCTGTTCCGCCGAGATAATCAGGGGCCAATCGGCTGGGTCGGCAATGTCCTCGAAGAGGTCAATCGGTGGAAAGATGCTCCGGATGATCCGAACGGAACTAGGCCACCTGATCTCTGAGATGGAAATTGAACTTATATCGATCACCAGGTGCCCCGCTCGGCGTCGAGATAGCGGCGGACGCGCATCAGGTCAGTGAGTTCACCGCCGAGCATCACCTCAAGGGCCGACCTGTTCGCGAATGCGGAGTTTGGCTTCTTGATCCAAGCATAACCGCGCTGCGGTTCGCGGAAGATGATCCGGAGGGCTTTATGGATGCCCATGAGGTTCGACAGCCGAGCCTTGCTGTCGCGGTCGATGCGGCCGAGATCACCAGCTTTCCAGCGGCGGTACGTCCGCACTGGCAGATCCAGCAGGGTGGCCGCCTCCTCATCAGTAATGTCCCACAAGCGGAACAAGTTGAGCGCTGCGCGAAACATCGCGGCGGCCTCATCATCGGTAATCGGTGAGGGTTGGAAGTCCCTAGGTGCGGTGTCGACGGGCAGTAAAGCAGCCATAGCAGCATCTCCATTATGGCATTATATGCCGATTTCAATGCCAAATGGCAAGCTGCTGTTCCTTGCATCCGCACAAGTGAAACATAGCTTCATCATTGCAGTTCAGCTTAGCCGTTCTTATGCACGAGGTGGCTGGAGAAGGGCTGGCGGATGTAGCTTAAGCACTTGAAGCAGCGTAGGATTTGGTTGCTGACACCCGTCCTGCAACCCCTTCAAAGCTGCCACACCCGCCATGATGGACGATACAACCGCAACCTTCCCGTTTCCAGCCGTGGGCCGCAAGAAGATCACCGCTGCTTTCGACGGCGGACGCTTGTCGTCCGACGGCGGCGTCATGCTCCTGGCCCAGGCCGAGCGCCGGCTCGGCATCGCCGAGCGGCTGGCGCGCATCATCCCGGATCGGCGCGATCCCAGCCGCGTGACGCACGCGATCCCGGATATGATCCGCGCCCGCATCTTCGCCATCGCGTGCGGCTATGAGGATTGCAACGACTTCGGCCCGCTGCGGGCTGATCCGGCATTCAAGCTCGCCTGCGAGCGCCTGCCGGAAACCGGGACGGATCTGGCCTCGCAGCCGACCCTCTCGCGTCTGGAGAATGCGCCTACGATCCGTGATGCGATCCGCCTGAGCTACGCCCTGGTCGACCAGTGGATGGACAGCTATGCCACCCCGCCGGACGGCGTGGTGCTGGATATCGACGACACCTGCGACGTGGTGCATGGGCACCAGCAGCTCTCACTGTTCAACGCGCACTATGACGAGCGCTGCTTTCTGCCGATCCATGTCTACGACAGCACCGGCCGACCGGTCGCCGTCGTGCTGCGGTCGGGCAAGACACCCTCGGGTCGTGAGGTGCGGGCGCATCTGCGACGCCTCGTGCGGCGCATCCGCACGCGCTGGCCTCTCACCCGCCTCACGATCCGGGGCGACAGCCACTATGCCCGGCCTGAGGTCATGGCCTTCTGCGAGCAGAGCGGCCTCAGTTATCTGTTCGGGCTGGCCGGCAGCCGGCCGCTCACCAGCAAGGTGCAGGACACCGCGGATGCGGTGCGCACCCGACGGGCGATCGAGGATCGTGAGGTGGTGCGGGATTTCGCTGAGACCAGGCACCGGGCCAAAAGCTGGTCGTGCGAGCGTCGCGCGATCGCCCGCATCGAGGCGACCCGCCTCGGGCTCGACATCCGCTTTGTGGTCACCAACCTGACCGGCACCAGCCCGCGGGTCATCTACGAGAGCCTGTACTGTGCCCGGGGTCAGGCCGAGAACTGGATCAAGTTCCACAAGGCGCAACTCGCCTCCGACCGGACCTCGTGCCGGCGAGCAGTGGCCAATCAGGTTCGGCTGGTGCTGCACACGGCCGCCTACTGGCTGATGCTGGCGGTGCGCGAGGCTATTCCGGCTGCACGCGATCTCGCCCGGGCCGAGTTCGCCACGCTGCGGCTTCGCCTGCTCAAGATCGCCGTGCGGGTGCAGGAAACCACCAGCCGCATCCGCTTGGCCTACGCGTCCTGCTGTCCCGAAGCCGACCTGTTCCGCGCCATAGCGGCGGCTCTCCTGCCCAGCCCGAGAGCAGCCTCGCCATGAGCGCCGGGGCTGCCATCGCCCCGGTCACCCCATGTCTTCTCCGCCAACGCGTTCCTACGTTCCAAACCTCGCCGCGATGAAAAAGACGCAACAGATTGGCTCGCCCAAGCCGCAAGTCAGGTCATCGCAACAAGCTCAGGTGAATACGATCGG
>NZ_QDGA01000147.1 GCF_003347665.1 Microvirga calopogonii | reverse complement strand
CGGCGGCGCGGGTGCCGACACGCTGAGCGGCGGCGATGGCACCGACACGCTGGTCTATGGCGGCGCGGACGGGGCTCTCGTCGACCTGCGCACCGGCTATACGGCCGGCCAGGCGGCGGGCGACGTGATCAGCGGCTTCGAGAACGTGCTCGGCGGCTCAGGGAACGACACGGTCTACGGCTCGGCCGAGGCCAACGAGCTCAACGGCCAGGGCGGCAACGACATCCTGGCCGGGGCGGATGGCCATGACACCCTGTGGGGCGGCGCCGGCAACGACTGGCTCGAGGGCGGCAGCGGCGACGATCTCGTCGCGGGCGGCGCCGGCGACGACCGCCTGGTCGGCGGCGCGGGCAACGACGTGCTGCACGGCGAGGCGGGGCGCGACACCTTCGTGTTCGAGAGCGCGCTGAATGCCACGAGCAACGTCGACCGGATCGCCGACTTCGCCGTGGCGGAGGACTGGATCGGGCTGAGCCGGAGCGTGTTCGGCGGCTTCGGCGCGTCGGTGTCGCTGGTGATCGGGACGGCGGCGACGGCCAACAACGCGGCGCAGGTCGTGTACGACAGCGCGACCGGCGCGCTGTTCTACGATCCGGATGGCGCAAGCCCGGCCGCGCAGGTGAAGTTCGCCCAGCTCGCTGCCGGGCTGGCGCTGACGGCGGCCAACTTCGTCCTGCTCTGAGCCAGCGATCCCTAAGGCAACAACGGAAGGGCCGGTCGGGAGACCGGCCCTTCTGCGTTCAAGAGGAAGCTCGAGCGGCTCAGGCCGGTTCCCGGTCGGGGGGCGGACGGTTGTTGGGGCAAGCTGGCCGATGCAGTCAGCCTCAATAGGCGAATGGCAAATGGACAGCGCACAGAATGTCTTAGCTAGCGGGGTGGATAAAGCCAATGCAGGTTGGAGCACCCCGCGCAACCCTAAGGCTCGATAGGGTTCTGACGCTGCAACTTGGCTACGCTAGAATCTCATATGAAAAGTTATAACATTTAATATTGAAGCCTCGTGGTCGGAACTTCCCAGAGCCTGAGGCGCCGCGTCGAACGTAAGGGATAACGGTTCATGACCTTCAGCATTGAGCAGGCACTTGACGCCTTCTTCAACAACAGCGGTGGTGGGGGCATCCAGTACGGAGGAACCGGTACGAGCGGTACGATCACGGGAAACGTCACCGGCGGCTCGGGAACGGGTTCTTCGTATCCGATCGTAACACATTCTTCCGACCAATCGATTGATACACAGACCGCTCCTGGAACGCAGGATTATTGTGAAAGCGGAAGTCACGGCATTAATGGCGGCGAAACGGATGAAAACGGGAACCTCATTTATATCGATATCCAGATTTACGCGCCACGGTTGAGACAGGGCGATGAAACCAGTGTATTCGGTTCTATGGTAGGTACGTTCGATAGTCTCAAATATGACATCGACGCGTGGCTAGCGAGGTATGACTTCTACGAGTCGTTCTATGGTAGGTCTTACGAGTCTCGCTACGAGCCGCAGTATTGGCTTTATGAGACCTATGGCGATCATTTCTCGGATGGACACGTCCACCCAGTCAATCTCGTCCTTTATGCGGACGAAGTCGAAGCCCCTCCTGCCGATGAAGACTCCGTGGGTGGAAACTCCACAGGCGAGGTGTCGAGCTTCACGGTTCGCATGACCTTCGGGTCGTCGGGCAATGACACGACCTACGGCGCTTCCGGTTCTGATTTTCTATTAGGCGGGGATGGTAACGACATCATCTATGGCTATGGCGGCAACGATACCATTCAGGGTGGCGCAGGCGCCGACACGATGGACGGCGGCGATGGTATCGATACACTCGACTACCGCGAAGACACCACCGGCGTGTACATCGACGTGCGCACCAACTCGGCCTTCTATGGTCAGGCGGCCGGTGACGTGATCCGCAACTTCGAGAACGTCATTGGCGGATCGGGCCATGACACGATCTATGGCAGCCATGATGCCAATATGATCTGGGGCGGGAACGGAAAGGACATCATCGCAGGTGCAGGCGGGGACGACTCCATCTCGGGTAATGCGGGCAATGATGCCCTTTACGGCGATGCCGGCAACGATCTGATCATAGGCGGTGAGGGTGCAGACACGCTGGATGGCGGCGATGGAATCGACACGCTCAGCTACATCGCAAGCGAAGCCGGCGTGTACATCGATGTGCGCACCAATACCGCCCTATATGGTGACGCCGAGGGTGATCGAATCAGCAATTTCGAGAACGTTACTGGCGGATCGGGCAACGACACGATCTACGGCAGCCATGATGCCAACGAGCTGGATGGATCAGTTGGCAACGACATCATTGCCGGTGCCGGTGGCCACGACACCATCTGGGGCGGCAACGGGTTCGATTATCTCTACGGCGATGACGGTAACGATATTGTCAGGGGCGAGGCCGGCAATGACGTCATTCAGGGCGGTGCGGGTGCCGATACACTGGACGGCGGCGATGGCAGCGACTGGCTCGACTACCGTGCCGATACGGCGGGCGTTTATATCGACCTGCGCACCAGCTCGGCTTTCCATGGCGAGGCTGAGGGCGACCGGATCAGCAACTTCGAGAACGTGATCGGCGGTTCGGGCCGGGATACGATCTATGGCAGTTCCGGAGACAACGAAATGTTGGGCTGGAGCGGGGACGACATCCTAGCCGGCGCGGATGGAGACGACGCCTTGCATGGCCAAGAGGGCAACGACTGGATCGAGGGCGGCAACGGATGGGACCTGCTTACGGGCGGAGCCGGTGACGATCGCTTGGTTGGCGGCGCCGGCATTGACGTACTCACGGGTGACCAGGGACGGGACACCTTTGTGTTCGATGCGGCTCTTGGCCCAGACAATGACGATTTGATCTACGACTTCAGCGTATCGGAAGACACCATAGCATTGAGCCGCAGCATCTTCGGCGGCTTCGGTTCTTCGGTGTGGGTGGCCGTGGGGCAAGGGGCCGGGCCCGGCGGTGCGCAGATCGTTTACGACGATACGACCGGTAACTTGTTCTATGACGCAGACGGTGCCGGCGGAGTGGCGCAGGTCAAGTTCGCGCACCTGACGGCCGGTCTGACGCTGACGTCAGGCAACTTCGTCCTGATCTGAGCGCACAACGCAGTCGTCCAGCACGACAACGGAAGGGCCGGTCCCACGACCGGCCGTTCTGCGTTCAGGACAGATTTCGGATCAGGCCGCTGCCACGTCCAGACGCCGGAGGGGCGGGTGTCGCTACGGAGCGCAGGACGGGGAGGAAGTCCTGTCTGCTGGGGCGCACCGACACCGGTACGCTCACAGGCGGCCGGACATCTTTATGCTCGACTTCTTCGGACTCAGACGCCATATTCCGCGCAACTTTGGCTCCCCTAGGCAGCAGCGATGAAACACTTTTGGACCCAATTCTTCACCTGGTGGAACGGACAGACCCTCGGCACGCGGTATTTCACGTGGCGCAAGGGGCAGTTCGTGGGTGAGGACGAGTTCGGCAACCGCTACTACCGCTACACGCAGCCCCAGGCCATCGACTCGAATGTGGGCGCCGAGCGCCGCTGGGTCGTCTATAATGGCTATGCCGATGCCTCGAAGGTGCCGCCCGGCTGGCGCGCCTGGCTGTGCCATAACGGCGACGTGCCTCCGAGCGAGGAGAACTACAAGCCGCATTCCTGGGAGAAGGCTTACGTGCCCAATCTCACCGGAACGGCCCAGGCTTATCGTCCGCAGGGCTCGAGCCTGTCTCTCGGGCAGCGCCCCGCCGCCACCGGCGATTACGTGCCCTGGACGCCGGGAGAATAGGGCCAGGCCTCAAGGGTTCCTTCGATACCTTCGACATCATGGCCGGGCCTGTTCCGGCCATCTCGATTCAGAAGGCGTTGCGCGCATTCCGGCGGAGATGACCGGCACTGGGCCCGTGAGGACGCAGGGGCGCTTCTCAAGCTGGGGGGCAGGGCACAACCGGAACCTGAACTCAGTCCTTCGGATGGAAATAGGATTGCCGCCGCATGACGGCTTCGGAGAAAAGGCCGAACGCCTGGATCACGTGACCCTGCGGGACCTCGATCTTGCGGGCCACGCCTGAACCTTTCAGGACGCCGCCCCGCTCATCCGGCTCGGGATCGCGATAGGTCCCGCCGTCGCCCAAGGTGCAGTTCTGGCACCGGATGGGGCCGAGGATCTGGGCTCCTCGTCCGACTCGGTTCGACATCGTGAGGGATCCGCCGCCGAGGAGCCTGGCCCCGTCCCCGATGGCGATGGTGTCGCCGGCGCCGGCCTTGATCGTGAAACCGCCTTCTTCCCCGATCTCGGCGCCCGCGCCTATGGTGACCGACCCGGCCGGTGCAACGATCCGGGTCCCGGGGAAAACGTTCGTCCCGTGGCCGATGGCGATGTGTCCTTGGGAAGAAATCTGGAGAATGACGTTGGGCCAGAGCACCACGCCTTCCTCCAGCTGAACACCGGGCGAGACCAGAACGGAACCTGGATCCGGCAGCAGGATGCCGCGCCGGCCGAGGGCGGCTGTATCCTCCAGCGACAGGAAGCCCAAGCGCCACCGTGCCTCGTCGCTCCTTAGACCCGTTTCGTTCATGCGAATGCGCTTCCGATTCATCTGTCGTCGGAGCTTAACCCATCGGCTCCGAAATCAATGGCCGCCTTGTGCAGGCGTGGGAAAAGGCCAGATCCGTCTCAGCGTTATGCCGTCAGGGCATAACGGACCTCAGTTCTTTTGGCTCCTCAAGGCGGGGTCGCGTCCGTATATCCGCACCGCAACAAGAGCAAAGACAACCGGTCACGAGGACCGGTCCACTGCTGGGGCTTTCCATGTTCGTTTCCTACATTCTTTCGAAGATTCGCAGCTACTACCTGTATCGCACAACCGTCCGCGAGCTGGCGCAGCTCTCCGACCGTGATCTAGCCGATCTCGGCATCGCCCGCTACGACATTGCCCGTGTCGCCCGTAAGGCGACCTTCGCGTAAGCGGCACGACGCAGGTTTTCGCAGCGAACGCCCGCCCTCGGCGGGCGTTCGCTTTTGAGAGTTGTCTTCAGGCAAGCCGTCGAGGCCGGGCCGGAGATGAACAGGTTCCTGGAGCTTCAGGCATAGGGCAGGGCACAAAACGTCGGCTGAGGCGTCAACCATAACGAAGGTAACCATGGCTTCTCTCATCTCACGGGAATGGTACACGATCGCCATCTTCGGCATGGTCGTGCTTGCATCGATTCTTCCCATCGGCGGCGAGCCGGCGGAGGTGTTCTCGGTCGCGACCAATCTCGCGATTGCCCTGCTGTTCTTTCTCCATGGCGCGCGCCTGTCGCGCGACGTGGTGATCGCCGGCATGATCCATTGGCGGCTGCACCTCTTCGTGCTGGTCACCACCTTCGTGGTCTTCCCGATTCTCGGTCTCATCGTCCTGGCCGTGCCGAACCTGATGACCCCGGCGCTGGCCACGGGCATCCTGTTCCTGTGCGTTTTGCCGTCCACCGTTCAGTCGTCGATTGCCTTCACGTCGATTGCGGAGGGCAATGTGCCGGCTGCCATCTGCTCGGCCTCGGCATCGAACATCCTCGGGATGTTCCTGACCCCGCTTCTCGTCGGGCTGCTGTTCCATACAAAAGGCGGTGGGGGCTTCTCCCTGGGAGCGCTCGAAGGAATCCTGCTGCAGCTTCTCGCCCCCTTCATCCTCGGTCAGGTGCTTCAACCCTTCCTCGGGAGGTGGCTCAGCCGGCACAGGACGCTCACGCAGTTCGTCGATCGCGGCTCCATCTTGATGGTCGTCTATGGAGCCTTCAGCGAGGCGGTGATCGAGGGGCTCTGGCACAAGCTCTCGGCCACGGATCTCATCGCCGTCGTCGTGGTCGACATCGTGCTGCTGGTGGCCGTGCTGTGTTTCACGTTCTATGTGAGCGGCTGGTTCGGCTTCAATCGCGCCGACCGGATCACCATCACCTTCTGCGGCTCCAAGAAGAGCCTCGCCTCGGGCGCCCCGATGGCGAACGTGATCTTCGCCGGGCAGGATGTCGGGTCCATCGTGCTGCCGCTCATGATCTTCCACCAGATCCAGCTCATGACCTGCGCCGTCCTGGCGCGTCGCTTCGCAAGCAGCGCGAAGGCGTCTGCCGTCCCGGAGGAGGCGAAACCCGTCTAGTTCAGCGCCGATCCGCGCATGGGTCCTCAGGCCGCAGCCTGAGAAGCAGTGCGCGGTGGATGACTACGGCTGGCCGCCGCCGCCCGCTGCGCCGTAGATCTGCCCCGTCGCATAGCTCGCATCGGCCGCAGCGAGCTGGACATAGATCGAGGCGAGCTCGGCCGGTTGGCCGGGACGACCTAGGGGCGTATCGCCGCCGAACTGCTGCAGCTTCTCCTGAGTCGCGCCGCCGCTGACTTGGAGCGGGGTCCAGATCGGACCCGGGGCGACGCCGTTGACGCGGATCCCCTTAGGGCCGAGCTGCTTCGCCATGGACTTGGTGAAATTCATCATTGCCGCCTTGGTCATGGCGTAGTCGACCAGGTTCTCCGACGGGTCATAAGCCTGTTCCGAGGTCGTCTGGATGATCGCCGAGCCCGGGGTCAAATGCGGCAGGGCCGCCTTGGTGAGCCAGAACATGGCATAGATGTTGGTCTTGAAGGTCGCGTCGAAATCCTCCGACGTGATGTCGAGGAGCGCCTGCCGCTGCTGCTGGCGGGCGGCGTTGTTGACCAGGATGTCGAGGCCTCCGAGCTGCTGCACGGCATCCGCCACGATGCGGGCGCACAGGGCCTCATCGCGAATGTCGCCCGGAAGGGCCACGGCGATCCGGCCCTCCTTCTTGATCAGGTCGATGACCTCCCGCGCGTCGGGCTCCTCGTCCGGGTGATAGCTGATGGCCACGTCGGCGCCTTCACGGGCGAAGGCGATGGCGGCCGCCCGGCCCATGCCGGAATCGCCGCCCGTGATCAGGGCCTTCCGGCCGCGCAAACGCCCGGATCCCTTGTAGCTCGCTTCGCCATGGTCGGGACGCGGATCCATCTGGCCGGCAAGGCCGGGCCAAGGCTGGGATTGCGAGCGGAACGGCGGCTTGGGGTATTTCGTCGTCGGATCGTCCTTGGCGACTCCGCCGCTGGCGGCCGTCTGGGACGAGGCGGGACCTGCCGCCGCTACCGTCGCGAGACCTGCCGCTGCTCCCCCCATCATGCCCCGCCGTGAGATCCCGTTGCCGTCGCTCATGTCCATGTGCCAGCCTCCCGTCATCGATAGAGGCCGGTTAACCGGTGGCGCGACCGGAGGTTCAGAAATTTCTTTGACGTTGTCGTGAAGGGGAATACCCAGGCTTCGCGTCGATCCGGTGGGCTCTTTTCCCGCTTGCCCTTTTTCCATCATGGTTCGCGTGTTATCGCGTTGCCGGGATAAGGGGTACGACCGGGCAGACCGGACAAGAACCACCCAATCGGACCTGGCTTGGATGATATGATGAAACTCGGATGGACGCGGGCGGCTGTCGTGCTCGCAGGGGTAATCGGCGCAGCGGGCGCGGTTCAGGCGGATCGGATCAAGAATCCCACGGCCGTCTTCTCGGGCCTCGACAAGATCACCGGGCGCATCGTGTCGTTCGAGGTCGGGATCGACGAGACCGTCCAGTTCGGCGCCCTGCAGATGACGCCACGGGTCTGCTTCACCAAGCCTCCGACGGAGACGCCGAACACCACCTCGTTCATCGAGGTGGACGAGCCGGGCCCTGACGGAAAGAACAAGCGGGTTTTCTCCGGCTGGCTCTTTGCCGCAAGCCCGGGCCTGCACGGGCTCGAGCACCCGGTTTACGATATCTGGCTCGTGGATTGCAAAGGCGGCACGGAAGTCATCGCGGAGCCCAAGGAGACGCCGGAGGAACTTCCGCCGATCCAGGATTCCGCCCGTGCGCCGAACGATGCCGGACGACCGGGCGACATCATGGCGCCCGCCGGTGCCACAGCCCCACGTCCACCGGCCGTCCAGACGGCGCCCCTGCGTCAGTCGGAGCCTCAGCCGAGGCAGCCCGTGCGACGCCAGGCTCCTGCCGCGCCGATCATCAACACGGACCGCTGAATTCTACTCGGCATGAAGGGCAGCGAGGACCTCCTCGCCGCTGACATTCTTGCCGGGCGGCCACGAATCCCAGTTTGCGCCATGGTCCATGGCGTTGCGCAGCATCTGCTTGTAGGTGCGTCTGGGCACCTCCACGGCGCCGAACTGCGCCAGATGCGAGGTCACGAACTGGGTATCCAGGAGCGAGAACCCGCCGCGGCGCAGGCGCGCCACCAGATGCACCAGCGCGACCTTCGAGGCGTCCCGTTCCGTGTGGAACATGCTCTCGCCGAAGAAGGCCCCGTTGAGCCGCACCCCATAGAGACCGCCGACGAGGCGGTTGTCCCGGTAGACCTCCACCGTATGGCAGTATCCCGCATCGAAGAGTTCGCCATAGAGCTCGCGGATGCGCCGGCTGATCCAGGTCTTCTCCCGGTCCGCACCGGGAGCGGCGCAGCCGGCGATGACCCCGTCGAAGTCCTGGTCGACGCGGATCTCGAACTGATCCGAGCGGACGGTGCGTGCAAGGCGCTTCGAGATGTGGAAATTATCGAGGGGAATGATGCCCCGCTCACGGGGCTCGACCCAGAAAAGGGAAGGATCGTCCGCATCCTCTGCCATGGGAAAGATGCCAGCCGCATAGGCCTTCAGCAGGATGTCGGGGGTAATTTCGATCGCGTGGTCAGACGCATGGCTCATGCTTGGTTTTGTATCAAGGAACGACAATGCCGTCCATTTGCGGGCAGGATCTGAAGTGACAACGTCGGTAAGTGAATTCAGATCGCTGCTGCCGCGGCTCTCCGGATGACAAATTTGTTGTTCCGGCGTGAGTAGGTCTTCCGACTGGGATCGATGCGGGGAATGTCGGCGCCTTTCCGGTCGAGAAGATCGAGCATCTTTTCCGGTTCGTTGAGCGGAGCGCCCGGCTGTTGCTCAAGATACAGGGGTAGGTCGTAAACCCACCATTCGCTTTGCAGGAGCCGCTCGATCAGAGGCTCCCCGAAACGAAATTTGACGACCGTCGCCGGGTTGCCGACTACAGATCCTATGGGGGTGGATAGCGGTCCACTCTCTGGCAGAGTGAGGTTGCGATATCCACTCACGCTGGAGACCAACCGATGTCCGTTGAGCCCCGATTTGAGCAAACCGCTATCCGCACCCATCTTGGCGCAATCTTCGTCTCACTGGAACTCAGTCGTTCGGTCTGGCTGATCACGTCCCTGTCGCCCGGGGCCGGGGAGACAATGTCCAAGCACAGCGTGCGCGGCGGCGATGTGGCCGGCCTGCTGACGCGGCTTGCTCAGTTGCAGGAGAAAGCGCGCACTCGAACCGGTCAGCTATTTCCGATCATTGTCATCCAGGAGGCGGGTCTGGATGGGTTCTGGATCCATCGCGTGCTGGAGAGCGAGGGGATCGAGAGCCATGTGGTCGATCCCGCCTCGATTGCGGTCTCGCGCCGCTGCCGGCGGGCCAAGACCGACAAGATCGACGGCGAGGCCCTGGTGCGCACGCTGCTGGCCTACAAGCGTGGGGAGCCGCGGGTGTGTGCGATGGTCCGGGCTCCCACGCCTGAGCAGGAGGATCGGCGCCGCATCAGCCGCGAGCGCAAGACGCTCACGGCCGAGCGCGTTCAGCACGTCAACCGGATCAAGGGCCTGCTGTTCGCGCAGGGGATCGGCGACTATGAGCCCCTGCACCGCGACCGCAGAACACGGCTCGAGGCGCTCACGACCGGTGATGGCCGGCCGCTGCCAGTGCACCTGAAGACCCAGATCAGCCGCGAACTCGATCGGCTGGAGCTGCTGCTGGAACAGATCAAGGCGGTGGAAGCCGAGCGGGACCAGCTGCTTGCCTCTGCCCATGAGGAGGCCGGCGCCGTGCCACCGGGGCGACTGCTTCCCCTGAAAGGCATCGGTCAGGAAGCCGCCGCTGTTCTGTGGGCGGAGGGCCTGTTCCGCACCTTCGCCAATCGCCGGCAGGTGGCGGCCTATGCGGGCCTGGCCCCCACCCCCTGGAAGAGCGGATCGATTGATCGCGAGCAAGGCGTGTCGAAGGCCGGCAACCCACGCCTGCGCACCACCATGATCCAGCTCGCCTGGTTGTGGCTGCGCCATCAGCCCGCCTCAGCCCTGAGCCAGTGGTTCCAGGAGCGTGTCCGGCGCAACGGCGGGCGCCTGAAGAAGCCGATGATCGTGGCGCTGGCCCGCAAACTTCTCGTCGCGCTGTGGAAGTATGTGACCGCTGGGGTGATCATCGAGGGTGCCGTGATGAGGTCTGCGTAAGGCACGGCACGACTGAGTGGATGTGCTTCGCTGGACCCTGATCAGGTCCGGCGGATCCAGGAGGACGGACCGATGTGCAATAGGGCTTGGCATGCCGCACTACAGAAGGGTCCCGTCGCCTGAGCCCTCGTCCGCTGCAAGCGGGATGATGGTGCGGCTGCGTGCGCGCAGCGACCGGATGTGAGTGGGAGCTGGCGCTGGACACGGGCCAGATCATGCAACGGGCTCAGACCTTGGATGT
>NZ_QDGA01000146.1 GCF_003347665.1 Microvirga calopogonii | reverse complement strand
CCCCCCTAAACCCAGAACGCCAATCCCTGCCTCAAGAGCTCCGGCCCATTCGCCAGCAGTATCTTTTTCGGAGCAAGTCCATCTCGACGAGCGCATCGAGGCGGTCACCGGGGAGATCCAAGCTCTCGTGGCAGCGGATGAGGCCTGCCAGCGCCTGATGAGCGTGCCAGGCGTGGGGCCGATCATCGCCAGCGCCATGGTGGCCAGCATCGGCAATGGGGCTGCCTTCAGCCGGGGACGTGACTTCGGGGCCTGGCTCGGCCTGGTGCCTCGCCAGAACTCCACTGGAGATAGAACCGTGCTGGGCCGGCTGACTAAGCGCGGCAACAGCTACCTACGATCCTCGTTGATCCAAGCCGCCCGCGTGCTGCTGCTCTGGCCAGCGAAGTGGCGCCAGCATAGCTTCGGCGAATGGCTGACGGCTGCTTCAATGCGCCTGCACCACAACGTGCTGACGGCAGCTCTGGCCAACAAGGTGGCGCGCATTGCCTGGAGTGTGCTGAGCCAGAACCGGAGTTATGAACCACGAACAGCGGCTGTGATGGGTTGAGGGCAGCATCGCCCCTGCCCGACATCACCCGCCTGGAGATCGCCGAGGTCTGCGAGAGGAAGACGAGATGGAGAACGGTCGCGCCGTCGCATTCATGCTCTGGTGACCCGGTGGGGCCATAACGGGCCGATCCGCTTATGAGACTGAATGCGCGCGGATATCCATGATGGCCAGGAGCACTGCTCCGCAAGGGCCGGATACGTTAGCGCAGGACCAACTTCGCCAACTCAAAAGCCTCTTGCGACGCACGGCTGGTCCATACAAGTGTGTCACGCATTGACGATCCCCTGCCGATGAGGAACGCCCGGTGCCTCCGCCAGAGCGGACATTCGGAGCACCCGATCGCACGGCGGGATGTGTTCCAAGCCATCGCTCACATGCGGGACCTGCACCTGTGGCGGCCACGATCCTTGATGGATCCCACAACTTATATTTGATCGACATGCCGAGCGGTCGCCTATCCTGTCTCGCAGGAAATCCCCGCAGTTCCGAAGGTGCCATGCCTCGCTACCACTTGAACGTGCATGATGAGCTGAACCCCGCTCCCGCTGGGACTAGCGCTGGGTTCGAAACTCTCGCCGCAGCCGAACGCGAGGCGGCGCGCACCGCGGCCGCCATCGGACTGCACAAGCTGCCGAACGACGGCGTCTGCCAGGCAGTGGTCGCGGTGAGCGACGAGCATCACCAGCGGGTCACCGTTATGACGGTCTCGATGAGGATCGATTGACCGATCTCCCCGCCTCGGACGTTCAGTCCTTGGGCTGCCTGACTCGAGGACGGCTGTCAGTTGACGCCGTTCATGAACAGTCCCGATGTGTGACCCTCACGAGGGGCAAACGTCGACCCAGAGATCGCGGTCGGCTGAGGCGGCAAGATCACACGATGGGTGTCGTTCCGTCAGAGGGCTATCACCATTCCTTCCTGCAAGCCCGCTCCAAGCCCGGTAGACCCGGACCCGAGATCGGCGCAAACTGCCCCGGCATGAAAGCGCGGATACGTCCATGCCTGATCAGCGTCCAAAATCCCAGCGCAGGCTTGCCGCCATCCTGGCTGCCGACGTGGTGGGATCTTCCCGACTCATGGAGGAGGACGAGGAGGGCGCGGCCGCAGCCATCGGGACGATCCTGTCGGACATCATCGGGGCCGCCGCCGCGCGGCATCACGGACGAATCGTCAAGACCATGGGCGACGGAGCCCTCCTGGAGTTCGCCAGCCCGGTCGAGGCCCTGCTGTGTGCGATCGAGGCCCAGACGGCGGTCACTGATTTCGCTACCAACCAGCCGGGGAACGGGACAATCCAGCTTCGCATCGGCATCAACCTGGGCGATATCCTGGTCAGCGAGGACGAGGATATCCTTGGCGACGGCGTGAACGTCGCGGTGCGCCTGGAGGGCGTGGCCGATCCCGGAGGCATCTGCATCTCCGGCAAGGTATTCGACGAACTCGAGGGCAAGCTGCCCCTGCCGTTCGAGGACCGGGGCGAACAGCGCCTCAAGAACATTGCACGACCCATCCACGTTTATGCCTTGAAATCGGGGGACATCTCGCCCCAAGAGCCGAAGGCAGCCCGGCCGTCCCCAAACCAGACCGATAAACCTTCCATCGCCGTCGTGCCGTTCGCCAACCTGAGCGGTGGCCGCGAGCAGGAGTACTTCGCCGACGGGATCACGGACGACATCATCATGGCCCTGACGAAAGCCCGCTGGCTGTTCGTCGCGTCCCGCAGTTCCTCCTTCGCCTTCAAGGGCAAGGCCATCGAGACCGAGCAGGTCGCCCGTCGGTTGGGCGTCCGTTACATCCTCAGTGGCAGCGTGCGCCGGAGCGGCTCCCACGTGCGCGTCTCGGCCCAGCTCACCGAGGCCGAGACCGGCGGCTCCATCTGGGCCGAACGCTATGACCGGGACGTCATCGACATCCTCGCGCTCCAGGATCAGATCGCCGAGGAGGTCGCTGGGGCCATCGAGCCCGAACTCCTCAGGAACGAGGGGCAGCGCGGGGCCGAGCGCTCCCGGAGCCTGACTGCCTGGGATCTCGTCCGACGGGGCATGTGGGAGTTCCACAAGATCAGGCCCGACTCGCACCAGCGCGCCCGCGAGCTGTTCCTGAAGGCCATCCAGGCCGAACCCGACGCCGCCGATGGGTACATCTGGCTGGCGCGGGTTGAGGCCGGTCTTGCCGCTTATGGCTGGGGGAGCGATCCCGAGGCCGGTCTGCGGCGCGGGATGGAAGCCGGCCTGAGGTCCGTCGAGCTCGATGGGAAAAACCCCTACTCGCATTATGCCGTGGCCGTGACCCATGTCTTCGGTGGCGAGTACGAAACCGCCACTCGGGCCGCACAGCGCGCCATCAGCCTCAGTCCCAGCTTCGCCCTGGGATATCTGGTGCTTGGGCCTGCCTATCTGAGCACCGGTCGTCTGCGGGAGGCCATCGCGTCGCTTGAGCATGGGCTGCGGCTTTCCCCCTACGATCCGCAGAACTTCACGTGGCTGTTCCTGTTGTCCGTAGCTTACACCTTCTCGGGGAATGCCGTGGCCGGGCAGGACACGGCACGCCGAGCCCTGTCGGTGCGCCCGCACTGGATTCCCGCTCTCAAGATGATTGCCCTGTGCTGCACGCGGCTCGGCGACTTGGAGCAGGCTCGTTCCGCGGCATCTCAGGTCCGATCCGCCACTGTCGTGGAAGGCGATCTTGCCCGGTTGATCCCGTCCCCCGATCCAGCCTGGATCGATGAGATCGAGCAGGCGATCAGGGATGCGTTGAGGAACGGACGAGATCGCTGAGCCCACTATCCAATCGCCGAGACCACGGCGGCTGCCCCTGCCAGCATGCGGAGTGCCTGCCGTCCTCGACAGGATCGCTCCGCACACTCTCCTCGCCTGCCATGTGAGACTCGCATGGCTGAGCGGCTTGTAACCCAAGCGCTCGCCGCAGCGGAGGAGCGCTGCCTGCTGCGGGTGCCCTTGGCCCACGAGCGGGCACTTGCCGCGTCGGGACCGATCCCGCACCGGTGCCTGCACTGAGCCCCTCCGTCCGCCGTCACATGAAGGTCGCCTTGCAGCCGCATTGCGGAAATACGGCCAAGGTCAGCTTCGTGCCAGGTGCAGACATTTTCACCGACAGAAAGCTATCACGCGCAACCTTTCAGAAGGCCTAATTGCGAGCTTTTTTGGTTTGAGCCGGCACTTCGAACAGGGTGGCTTGTCTCGCGTCTCGAACTTCTGGACCAAAAGAGCGCCTCTGCAGAAGCCGGACAACGTAGTAGACCAACGCCGCTTCGTGCATCTCATCACGGTCTCGGGCCACGGCCGAGCATGCAGCCCGACAGAAGTATCATCCGAGTGCGTCAAGCAGGTGCCTCGCATCCTGCAGGTCGGCAGTGTCGAGTCCCTCGGTAAACCAGTTGCAGACGGGAGCAAGAAGATCGCGGGCTTCGCTGCAGCAACCCCGATTACTCCAGAGCTGGGCAAGGCTAACGGCAGCGCGCAGCTCCCAGGCTTTTGCCCTCTGCTCGCGAGCCCTTTCAATCGCGAGCAGCAGGGAACTTTCAGCGGAACGGCGCGTGCCCGAGGCAGCGGCTAGTAGGACGCGGCCCCTCAGGTGGAGCAATTCGGCCTCGCACCATCCCTCGTGGCGCTGTCTTACGTCGGCGATGGCTTGATCAACCAGCCGGGCACCGTCGGAGGCTCTGCCGATCCCCACCAGCACCTCGCCGAGCAGGCCCCTTGCATAGGCATGGGTCACCCGCGTGCCGATGGCATCCATGCGAGCCAAACCCTCGTTGATCCGAGCGATAGCCTGGGTGGCGTGCCCCTGCTGGGCCAAAAGCCAGCCCTCCTGTGCCGTCGCCATCGCAATCCAATAGGGATAATGCTGTTCCTCGGCAAATCGGAGCGCGCGGTTGATCGCCTGACCCGCCAGGGCTGCGTCGCGCTGGATGATCCTCAGCCATGCAGCCCAGGTCAGAACATAGGCTTGGCTGAACGGGTGGGCGAGTTGGTCCACCAGGACGAGCGCATCCCGCATTCGGCACTCGTCCGCACCGCCAGCAGCGCGACGACCGCGGTGACAACATTGATGATGCTCTCCAGCGCATCCGAGTACAGGGCGATCGAGCCCGTCAGGAGATAGGCCGCGTATTTCAGGGCCAGGACGGCGATGCCGACGACAATGCTTCCGGCGGCCAGTTTCTGGAGGCGGTCCATGCTCGAACTCAACACATAGGGACCGCCTAAAGGTCGGGCGAGGCAGGTCCGGAAATCAATGGGATGGCGGTTTCTAAGGGATTCGTCGGACGATCGCTAGCCTTTGATTCTACTTGCAAATTCTTCTCAAAAGCAGGTGCGTTTAGTGGCCGGTCGTTCTCACTTGATTGTGTTCAACGAGGAAGCTTTCCGGGGCATCGATGTCTTTGCCTCAAAGCCGATCCTGGTACAGTTCCGGCCCTCCGCCTTGGCGTCATACAAGGCACGGTCGGCCCGATAGAGGATGGAACTCCGGTCGTCGTGCGGCAGGGCTTCCGTCACGCCCGCGCTAAAGGTGAACCGCATCTCGGACAGGTGATCCGTGAGGCTGTCGCCAGGGAAACCTGCCCTCACCGCGTCGACGATGCGAACGGCATCATTGAGCCTGACACCCGGCAACACCAGCAGGAACTCCTCGCCTCCCATGCGGCCCAGCAGATCCTGCTCGCGCAGCCTCTCGCGGCAGCCCTGGGCAAAGCGCCGGAGAACGGCATCGCCGGCGTCGTGCCCGTAAGTGTCGTTGACGGCCTTGAAGTGGTCGATATCGATGAGGGCGACGCACAGAACCGAGCCGGACTGGCTGTACGCTACAAGCGCCTCGTCCAGGTGCTCCAGAATATGACGCCGGTTCGGCAGGTCGGTGAGAGGATCAGTCCGGGAGGCGAGCAAGGCGGCCTCGTGAGCCTGGCGCAGAGATTTCTCGTTGTGCTTCAGGGCTGTGATGTCCGACCCGATCGAGAGCACCCAGCCATTCGGCAGGATCGTGTGCTCCATCCAGAACCACTGACCATTGACCAGGTCGGTTTCGAATGCCTTCCGGGGCACGCTTCGGCGCCGCGGCAGGGTTCGGGCGATGAACGCCTCGATGTCGTCGTCGATCCGTACTCCGAGCCCGTTCTGGTCCGCATACCGGAGGATGCCGGCAAAGGTCAGGGGGCCGTCATATCCGCCCATGAACAAGACCCGGTACGTCTTGTTTGCGTAGCGGAGCCGGTCCTCGGCATCATAGAGAGAAATGGCTTGGCCACTGTCCGTAAGCGCTCCCACGAGGCAGCGAAGGGCCTCATCGTCAGGATCTGAGGGAAAAACAGTCATTGGAGGTGCAAGAGGAAATCAAGAACCTAGCATTACCAGTCTGGAGCAGATGGTCGAGTCGGGAATCGTCCGCTCCTAAGTTTGTTCCCAGGCTGCCGCACCGGCTTGCATGATTGCAAAGCAAAGTCCGCGGCCCAGCCCGTTGTCTCACGCGACTGTGACCGCCAGTTCGCTGGCCATGGAGCTGGCGTGTGTTACCCAGAACAGGCCCTGCTGCAGTGCAGCATCATTGATTGAGCCCGGGAACATTACGCCCGGAACTTGCACAACAGATGGAGATCCCATGACCACCCGCACGAACGATGTGGCGCTTCTTGCCGCCCGCCTGGCCGTCGCCGCCCTTTTCCTCCCGGCCGGAATCGGCAAGCTGTCTGGCCTGTCCGGCTTCACCGCAATGCTGGCGAGCAAGGGCGTTCCCTACCCTGATCTTCTCGCCATGCTCGGCGTCGCGGCTGAGATCCTTGGCCCCATTGCGCTGATTTTGGGTGTTGCCCCACGCCTCACGGCCGTTCTCCTGATCGGCTTCACCCTCGTCGCGAGCCTGATCAGCCACAGCTTCTGGACCTTTGCCGATGCGGCTCAGGCGGCACAGCAGCAGACCCAGTTCTTCAAGAACCTCGCCATCGTCGGTGGCCTGCTGTTCTACTTCGTCAGCGGCGCTGGCGCGTTCAGCCTCCAGAACTTTGTCAAAAGCCGCGGTTCATCGCGCGGGATCGCGGCCCCGGCAGAGTAGGCGGCCCATCAACCGAAGGTCAGCCAAAGGGCAGGAGGCACAGAGCCCCTGCCCTTTCCGCTCCTGCGTGACCATTGTCACAACACAGAGCCTGTGCGGCCCCAGCCCCACGGTCACAGATGCCCCAGGACGAGTTCCAGAGTTGCTCTCAGAGTCGGGATCGCGGTCAGGGCGTGGAACAGATAGAAACCATTGAACCGCGCCCCCGCCTGAGCAGCTCGGCTGTCAAAGCCAGACGGACGCGCTTGGTTCGGACGGAGCGGTTGTTCGAACGACCATTGCTCCGAACCAATGAAGGCGGGTACCGGGCGGTCTTCCGGAACGGCACAGATGAGCTCAGGAAGACTCTTGTTCCTGAAGAGGTTGTAAGTGCAATTGTCCACGTCTGGTTGGGCTTGAGCCTGCTGATGACCAGATGTCATGAGGTCCTCCCCCGCAGCTAACGGTATCTTGTTATTGATTCATGCCGCCAAGGCCAAGTTTAACTACTCCCGGAGGCAATTGCGTATTCTCCTGAAGGAGTAGCTTCGCATGAACCCGGCGGCGCCCACTGGCCACTGGGCGGGAACCTCCCTGAGGCTCATCGCATCCAACGCTGGAAACAGCAGGTGTCAGATGCAGAAAACCCCGACAACGCTTCCCGACCTCACGAGCCTCGACGACATGGCTCTTGTCAGCCATGCCCGGGCCGGGAACTCGGATGCCTTCAGGATCATCATGCAGCGCCACAACCGGCGCCTGTACAGGGTCGCCCGCGGGGTCATCGGTAATGACATCGAAGCCGAGGATGTGGTCCAGGAGAGTTATCTCAAAGCCTTCACGCACCTCGATACCTTCCGAGGCGAAGCCCAGCTATCGACGTGGCTGACCCGTATCGTCCTCAATGAGGCCCTCGGACGGGTCCGGCGCCGGCGGGAGATCCTCGACCTGAGCACCCTGGACCGGATCGGCGATGGCCAAGCCCAGATCCTGGTGTTTCAGCAGCCTTCACCCTCACAGGACCCGGAAGCCGAGGCGGGCCGGGCGCAGCTGCGTCGCATGGTGGAGCAGGCCTTGGATGATCTGCCGGAGGCCTTTCGGTCGGTGTTCGTGATGCGTGAGATCGAGGAGATGAACACAGAGGAAACGGCCTCCCATCTCGGGATCCGCCCGGAGACTGTGAAGACAAGGCTCCATCGGGCCAGGCGGCTGTTGCAGAAGGCGCTCCACGCCCAGTTCGTGGCGACCCTAAAGGACGCTTTCCCCTTCGACGGGCTTCGCTGCAAACGGGTCACGGACCGTGTCATGCAGCGCCTGGAGCTGAAGCCATAACCCCCTCAGGCCCCCTGCCTTGGGCAGGTCTCGTTCCCTGTTCGCGGCTTCGGGAACCTTTTTCTGGCCCCCGCATCCAATGCAGCGGCTGGTGGGTATCCGTACCGGCTGCCGTAAGCAATGCCGGCCCAGCTTACCCGCATCCCATTGAAGGGAGATTCCGATGTCCAAGCTACACATGACCCTGTTGGGCGCCTGCCTGTGTCTCGCCCCGTTCGGCGCGATGGCTCAGCAAGCCGCCAAACTGACCGATCCGCAGATCGCCCGCATTGCCTACACGGCCGGGCAGATCGACATCCAGGCCGCCGAACTCGCCCTCAAGCAGTCCCAGAACAAGGACGTCAAGGCCTTCGCCAACGACATGGTCCGCGACCACAAGGCCGTGAACGAGAAGGCGCTCGCCCTGGTGAAGAAGCTGAATGTCAAACCCGAGGACAACGACACCAGCCGCCAGCTCACGCAGCAAGCCGAGGCTAAGCGAAAGGAGCTCAGTGCACTGAAGGGGGCAGCCTTCGACAAAGCCTATGCCGAGAACGAGGTCGCCTATCACCAGCAGGTCAACGGTGCGCTCCAGAACACCCTGATCCCGAATGCCAGCAATGGCGAGCTCAAGGACCTGCTCTCGACCGGGCTCAAGATCTTCCAGGGTCACCAGCAGCATGCCGAGCATCTTGTCCAAAGCCTGCCGGCTCGGACGGGGGCTTTGGCTCATTGAGGAAAGATTGACCGATGCGCCGGCTGATCATTCTGGCCGCGATTGGGTTGGGGATGCCGGGCAGTCCGGCCTCCCCAGCCGGCACCTCACAGCCCATTCTGATGAAGGGCATCGCCTTCGCGCCGCAGCAGGTCACGGTGCATGTCGGCGATACGCTGGAATGGGCCAACCAGGACATCGTGGTGCACACCGCAACAGCCAAGGACAAGAGCTGGGACGTCAACGTGCTGCCGGGGAAGAACGGACGCATGGTGATGAAGGCGGCGGGCACCTTCGACTACATCTGCCGCTATCACCCGAACATGACGGGCGAAGTCATCGTTGAGCCCTGACTGCAGGGGCATATGCCCCAATCTGGGTCATTTGCCCCACCGGCTTTGATGTTGACGGACCCGATTGCTCAGGCCTTTCTTGCGAAAGCTCCTTGGCCCGATCCTTGCTTCTCAGCCGGGTCAAAAGGCCGGCAGAAGCAGTGAATGTGCCTATGTCGCGGCGACAAGAAGGAGGACCGCATGAAGATCGAGCGCGAGAACGCCACGCTAGGCGAAACCTTGTCAGCCTGTGCATCCGGTCCGAGTTGGTGAGGGTCTCGTATGCGCTACTACTTTAACCTTGTGAGCGATCAGACGCAGTTCCTGGACAACACCGGGCTCGACATTCCAGATCTTGCGACGGCAAAGGATGAGGTGCAAAACACCCTGGCACAGCTGCGGCGCGCGATGGACGACGATGAGGATTGGGCCGGGTGGCGTCTCGAAGTCGTTTCGTCGGAAGGCAGTCTGCTCTGCTCAGTGAGCCTCCTGGCAACCGTTCACTGACCAGTCACACGAACACCTCATCGCCCCGTGGCCTCAAAGCGCTTCCGTGTCCCCACGACTTCATGGGCCGCAACCGGCACGAGGACCTTCCGCCCAGCCGGAAATTTGCGGATCATACCCGTTCAGGGAATTCCTGATGCGGTGAGATAGGGATAGGCCGTCAATGTTGTGAGACGGCCGGTCTCGTCGAGGAGACGGTTCCAGGCGCGGCAGACCGCGTCCAACACCGCTTCGTAGTCGTCGAGCACGCGATGCGAGCGATAGCGCTCGCGCAGGTACAGCCAGACCCGCTCCACCGGGTTCAGCTGCGGTGAGGCGGGTGGCAAGGGTAAAAGGGTGACGGTGTCCGGCACGTGCAGGGCCCGTGCGTCGTGCCAGCCGGCCTGATCGAGCACGAGCACCGCGTGCACGCCCGGCGCAAGCTGACGCGCGAAGTGCTCGAGAAAGATCGTCATGGCATCGGTACTCACCCGCGGCAGCGCCAACGCGAAGGTCTCATCTGTGCCGGGCCGGCAGGCGGCAAACAGGGATAGGCTCTCGAAGCGCTGATCGACCACCCCGGGCGGACGCACACCGCGCTCATACCAGACGCGGGTGGTTCGTCCCTTCTGACCAAAGCGCGCTTCGTCCTGGCACCAGAGTTGAAGACGCGCGTCAGGATGCTGTGCCGCGATGGCCTGCAGCTTGGACGGGAGTTCCTTTTTTGAACGCCGGCTGTGCGGCCGGATTGCCCTTGGGCTGCGAGGGCCGGGTCTTCTGCCGCGACAGGTTCAGCCGCTTGAGCCGGCACGAGAGCCCCCATTGGCTGTAGCGCACGCGGTACGTCCGCTCGACATGCTCGCACAGGTCAACCAGCCGCCAGGCGCTGACCCCATCGCGCTCGGGCTCCGGCCCGTGCAGGATGTGAGCCCTGAGGGCGGCCTGCTGACCGGGACTGAGCTGCTCCGGGCGACCGGAACGGGGCCGGTCCTGCAGAGCGTCAGGTCCCTCAGCATTGAAGCGCTGGATGGCATCGTGCAGGGCCTGCCGCTCCATGCCGGCCAGCCGGGCAGCCTCAGTTCGGGTCATGCCCTCGAGCGCATTGGCGATCGCCAGCAACCGCAGGACAGCCCTGGGATCCCGCTCACGCGCAGCCCGTGTGCGCAGATCGGACGGCGAGGAGTCCAGACGGATCGGGAGCCCGGCCATGGTGGTCTCCTGCAATTGCGCCCCTGCCATCAGGGAATCATGCCAGACAC
>NZ_QDGA01000145.1 GCF_003347665.1 Microvirga calopogonii | reverse complement strand
TAGCCCGGCGCGATCACGTTGACGGTGACGCCCTTGTTGGCGTTCTCCTGCGCCAGCGCCTTGGCGAAGCCGATCACGCCTGCCTTCGCAGCGGAATAGTTCGCCTGCCCCATCTGGCCCTTCTGGCCGTTGATGGACGAGATGATGATGATGCGTCCGAAACCGCGCTCGCGCATGCCCTCGATCACGGGGCGCGTGCAGGTGAACATGGAATCGAGATTGGTGCGGATGACGGCAGACCACTGATCGTAGGTCATCTTGTGGAACATGCCGTCGCGGGTGATGCCCGCGTTGTTGACCAGGATGTCGACCGGGCCGAGTTCGGCTTCGACGGACCTGATGCCGCTCTCGCAGGATGCTGCATCGGAAACGTCGAATTTGAAGACCGGAATGCCGGTCTCCGTCTTGAACCGATTGGCGGCTTCGTCATTGCCGCCGTAATTCGCGGCAACCTTGTAGCCCGCGTCCTTCAAGCCTTTTGAAATCGCGGCACCGATGCCGCGAGTGCCACCGGTAACCAATGCAACACGCGCCATGCTGTTTCTTCTCCCTATTGAGCCGATGATGGGTTCTACTGCGCCCTGACATCGCGGCCTGGCGCCTCTTCGATCGGCCTGGAGCCATCCGCACCAATCATCCGCGCTTGACACACTTGCGCTCCTGAAGCTGAACCCAGGCTTGCCAGTGCGGCCACCAGGAACCGGTATGCTCCCGTCTCGCGGGCCTCAAGCAGGAGGGCCTCTATCTTCTTGAGAGGAAGGTCTCCCTCTCGGTCTGAAGCGGCTCTCGGTCGGTCGACAATATCGACGTTGAACACGGGTTCTCCTCGTTCGACTCGACTTCATAATGGTCTGAAACGATCAAGGACTCTGCCAGCTCGAGCTGTCTGAGAGATAACAGACCTGGGCTCTGTCCTGTCAGCCCGTGGTCTGGGAAATGGACGCCCGTCACGGGAAGCTCACGAGCGTCGAGCCACGGCACTGCGCCCGAAGTTACTCTTGATCTCCGGATATCCCAGCCACCCGCACACCTCTTGAAGGGTCGGAAAGGAATGCTCGATTCCGATGAAAGGAGCAGGCCGCTCGCCCTCAGGCCGTTCCTCAATCAGCTCGGCTGTCCAGACCGTATCGCCGCGCGATCCGCTGCGCACGACGCTGCCGATAATTTCGTCCTCGAGGAGAAGGTCATAAGCTCCAGGCGCGAGCTGGATGAGGCTGTAGCTCATGCGGCCCCCCTCGCTGGCCGGAGTTCTTTGTCAATCCACTCATGGGCTATTGCGATCACAGCCTCGCGACCGGGCGCCATAAACAAAGTCGGGCGCTGTTTCGGCAAGGCTACGAAGGCGATCCAGTCGACACCGGTCTGGCTCAATCTAACCTGATAGCCACGGTGCTCCAGGACTTCAGTTTCTACAGGACAGGAAGTATCAGACATCGCGCGGCCCGTCGGAAATCTCGCCAAACCCTGATGCGGCAACGCCGGGCTACCTCTGGTGCCGGTCTGCAGCCACCAGCGATTTGGGCTCGGGTTTTCTGCTCTAGCCATCATCGCATCCCAGGCGATTCAAACAGGGCAGCCGTTGTCAGCAGCGCAAGTTTGTTGGAGGAGCGACAATCTCCAGAGACACGATCCAGCAGGGCAAAGACCGCGCAAGCCAATTACAAGAACCGGAGCAAATGAGAAATCCAATTTTGCTAATGTAATCGATTGCGCGATTTGGTTTCCGATGTTTTAGTTCAGACTGTGCCAGGAAAGTCACAGTAACCGGGCGTTTAATACGCATTTCAAATAATAAAATAGGCGATTCTCCATAAGTGTACTGGAAAGTCTGCTCGGTCATGGAGCCTCGCAGCAAGGAGAGTTCGCATGAGACGCATCAACCCGGGAAAGGTCCGAAGGAACCGGCAACAGTGCTGACCATTTGCCAAAACCGGCTGCAGAGCACCCCGGATGGCCTTGACCTGAAGCACGCGTTTGTCACGCGAACTGCAGCTGATATGGTAATGTGACTGTTAGCCGAACCCGGCGCTCCGCATCTCGTAGAGTATCCATGGCGTCCCCACCCTCCCCCCGGCAACTGAAATCTCCGGTACAGTTTGCTGAACTGTCAGTCGATCTCAGTGCCGTCATCATGGCGGCCACACCAGAAGAGCCGCGGGTGCTCACGGTCCACTTCGAGCCGCAGCGCCTCGACTCCCTGCCGTCCGGGCCGTTGCAGTCGCAGCACCGGACCCTGGAGGTGGGGCTGAGAACCTGGGTGGCGGAGCAGACTCAACTCACGCTGGGCTATGTTGAACAGCTCTACACATTCGGTGACCGGGACAGGGCTGAAGCCCATGACCTGCGAGCCGGGCATACCCTGTCGATTGCTTACCTGGCTCTCGTACGGGAGGCCCGTCCCGCCGGAATGGCTCATGCGGCCTGGCGGAACTGGTACTCCTATCTGCCGTGGGAGGACTGGCGTGACGGCCAACCTAAGGCGCTCACAGTCATCAAACCTGCCTTGAAGGCTTGGGCCAAGGCCGGCGGCAAATCCCTCCACTCATTGCGGGAGGAACGCATCGAGCTCACCTTCGGGTTCGAGTCGGGGGATTGGACCGATGAGCGAGTGCTGGAACGCTACGAGCTGCTCTACGAGGCCGGTCTCGTACCGGAGGCTCTCCGCGACATACAGCCGCCGCCCGTCTCGCCAAAGGGGTGGCCGGCCCTTGGTCAGCCGATGGCCCTCGATCACCGGCGCATTCTGGCGACAGCCATCGGCCGCCTGCGGGGCAAGATCAAGTACCGGCCCGTCATCTTTGAATTGATGCCAGCCTCGTTCACGCTGCTGGAACTGCAAAAGACTGTGGAGGCGTTGTCCGGTGTGCGCCTGCACAAGCAGAATTTTCGTCGTCTGGTGGAGATGCAGGGCCTGGTGGAAGAGACCGGAGAAGTCGCCACCGAGACCGGTGGTCGCCCCGCCCGCTTGGTGCGCTTCCGGCGCGAGGTGTTGGTCGAGCGCCCGGCGCCCGGTGTGCGACTCTCCCGCTTACGATGATGTATCATTGCACAAATTCGGGTTGACGCATCCTTATACTCGCGGATAGCATAAGTCGTATGCTGGCTATGCAGCCGGCTTTATTGTGCTCTCACAATGCTCAAATCGAGCATTACCGTGCCGAGATAATGCTCTTGGTGAGTATAGGAGCCTGCCGTGTCTGCTGCTGCTTCAACAGTGTCCCTTCCCCTGCCTGATCTTTACGCCCGCGTCCGGCATCACGTTCCGGCCATGGAATGGCCGGTCTTCGCAAGTGACATTGCGGCGATTCTCGCACTCAAGCGCGAGCACAACGCGGTCATCCTGGCCCACAACTATCAGACGCCTGAGATCTTCCACACGGTGGCCGACATCGTCGGCGATAGCCTGGCTCTGGCGCGTGAGGCGGTGAACACGGATGCCGACGTGATCGTTCTCGCCGGGGTGCACTTCATGGCCGAGACGGCCAAACTCCTTAATCCTGGCAAGACGGTGCTCATCCCGGATGCCGAGGCTGGCTGTTCGCTGGCCGAGTCGATCACGGCCGAGGATGTGCGTCAGCTCCGGGCGCGCCATCCGGGTGTGCCTGTGGTCACCTATGTGAACACCTCGGCTGCCGTGAAGGCGGAATCGGACATCTGTTGCACCTCGGGCAATGCGAAGAAAGTCATCGAGTCGCTTGGTGTCGACCGCGTGATCATGCTCCCGGACGAATTCCTGGCCCAGAACACGGCCGCTCAGGTGCCTGGCATCGAGATCATCACCTGGGCCGGCCATTGCGAGGTGCACGAGCGCTTCACCGCCGACGACATCCGTGAAGTGCGCCAGAGCTATCCGGATGTGGTGGTGCTGGCCCACCCTGAAGCGCCGCCGGAGGTGGTGGCGGAGGCGGACTTTGCTGGATCGACCGCCGGCATGGCCGACTTTGTCGGCGAGAAGCGTCCGGCCCGCGTCGCTCTCGTGACCGAGTGCTCGATGAGCGACAATGTGGCGGCTTTTTATCCCGAGGTTGAGTTTGTGCGGCCCTGCAACCTGTGCCCGCACATGAAGCGCATCACTCTCCCTAAGATCCGGCAGGCTCTCGAGCAGCGCCGACACGAGGTCACGATCGATCCGGCCGTGGCCGAGCGGGCACGCCTGGCCGTCGAGCGCATGCTCGCCGTTCGCTGAGGGCTCGTCATGACATCAACCCATCCGCGCGACCGTGTCGTGGTCGTGGGTGGCGGCATCGCGGGGCTGGCGACAGCCCTGCACCTGGCGCCGCTGCCCGTGACCTTGCTTGTTGGCGCGTCACTCGGAGAGCAAGCCTCTACGCCGCTGGCGCAGGGTGGCATTGCGGCCTCTCTCGGAGCCGATGACGCCCCTGCCCTGCATGCGGCCGATACCCTGCAGGCGGGAGCTGGCCTCAGCGAGCCTGACGTTGCAGTGCGTGTCGCAGCCGCCGCGCCCTCGTGTATCGAGTGGTTAGTTGCTCAAGGCGCCGCTTTTGATCGAACTGCGTCAGGGGATGCCCTGATCCTGGGCCTGGAGGCCGCGCATTCGCGCCGGCGGATCGTTCACGCGGACGGGGATGGAACCGGCCGATCTGTTCTGGCGGCGCTCATCCATGCCGTCGGGACGACGCCCTCCATCCAGGTTCTGGAGAACCATCACGTCATCGATCTAACGCTCGACGCCAATGGTGCCGTGGCCGGCGTGGACTGTGCCCCCTGGGGATCGGACGGCAGCCACGAGACCGTCCTGATCCCCGGCCGGGCTGTGGTGCTGGCGACAGGCGGGATCGGTGGGCTCTATGCGCACACCACCAATCCTCTTGGTGCCCAGGGCGACGGGCTGGCGCTGGCCGCCCGCGCAGGGGCGGTTCTGCGCGATCTTGAGTTCGTTCAGTTCCATCCTA
The DNA here is from genome assembly GCF_003347665.1 of Microvirga calopogonii. Lineage (GTDB taxonomy): Bacteria > Pseudomonadota > Alphaproteobacteria > Rhizobiales > Beijerinckiaceae > Microvirga > Microvirga calopogonii. The sequence goes on along the minus strand of NZ_QDGA01000145.1, from coordinate 5,881 downwards.
CGGCGATAGCGGCTGGTCTCGATCCGATGCCGCTGGCAACCGAGGCCCTGCGCGGGGAAGGAGCGGTGCTGACCAATAGCCGCGGCGAGGCTTTCATGGAGGACATTCCCGGAGCCGAGCTGGCGCCGCGCGATGTCGTCGCCCGTGCGATCTTTGCCCAGATCTGTGCGGGTGAGCGCGTCTTCCTCGACACCCGGTCTGTGTTAGGGGAGCGGATCACCAAGAGATTCCCGGGCGTGACGGCGCTGTGCCGGGATGCCGGCCTCGATCCGGTGCGTGATCCTATTCCGGTGCGCCCTGCCGCTCATTATCACATGGGTGGGATCAAAGTGGATGATCGGGGACGCAGCTCGGTCGAGGGGCTCTGGGCCTGCGGCGAGGTCGCGTCGACCGGCCTGCATGGGGCAAACCGCCTGGCGAGCAATTCGCTCCTCGAGGCGCTGGCCTATGCCGCCTGGGTTGCAGAGGACATTAAAGGGACGGCAGGTCAGAGGCTAACGGAACGGTTCGTCGCACCGCCTCTTGGTGTGCGGCATCTGCCCTTCTTAGCTTGGCATGCTCCGAACCTGCAGCGGATCCGATCAGTTATGGATCGGCAGGTTGGCGTGCAGCGCGATATTGCCGGATTGCATGACGCCATCGGGCGCTTGCGTGCGCTCATGCGCAATGGGAGAGCGGCCGATGAGCCTGCGGCGGCCATGGTCAGCCTGATGATCGCCGTGTCGGCTTGTCGCCGGAATGAGAGTCGGGGTGCTCATCAGCGGCTCGACTACCCTGAACTCGGGCCGGTACAGCATACCGAGATCACCCTCGATCAGGCGCTGCGCCTCGCGGCTGAGATCGATGAGACAGCCGCACCTGCCAGGAGAGTTGCATGAAGCCGATTGTCACCCCGCAGGATGTCTTGTCCCCGCTCCCTCGCCTGCTGCTGGAGCCCATTGTACGCGCGGCGCTGCTCGAGGATCTGGGCCGGGCCGGGGACATCACGACCGATGCCGTCATTCCAACCGACGCCAGATTGCGCGGCACCATCGTAGCCCGGGAGCCAGGGGTCGTCGCGGGCGTGGAGGCGGCGCATCTCGCCTTCACCATGATCGACCCTGCGGTGGTGGTCGCGATCGATCGACCTGACGGCAGCCGTGTGGACCGCGGAGTGGCTGTGCTCCGGCTGGACGGTCCGGCCCGGAGCATTCTCTCAGCGGAACGTGTGGCGCTTAATCTGCTCTGTAGGCTGTCGGGCATCGCAGCGGCGACGGCGGCTCTCGTCGAAGCCGTCCGTCCCCATGGCCATGCCCGGATTGTCTGCACGCGCAAGACCACACCAGGACTGCGCGCGCTCGAGAAGCATGCCGTCCGTGCCGGCGGAGGCGCCAACCATCGCTTCGGGCTCGATGATGCCATTCTGATCAAGGATAACCACATCGCCATTGCCGGAGGCGTCAGACTGGCACTGGAGCGTGCCCGTGCCGCTGTCGGCCACCTCGTCAAGGTTGAGATCGAGGTCGATACCCTCGATCAGCTGGATGAGGTGCTGGAGATCGGTGCCGACGCGATCCTGCTTGACAACATGACCCCGGACACCCTCGCAGAGGCAGTGCGGCGGGTGGACAGGCGCGCCGTCACGGAAGCCTCCGGGCGGGTCACGGTGGCCACGGCGCCTGCCATCGCAGCGGCGGGCGTGGATCTGATCTCCACCGGCTGGATCACGCACAGCGCGCCCATCCTCGATCTTGGGCTGGACGTGGCCTGAGACCACTGGATCGGATAGATCATCCGATGCCGCTGGCGAGTGCTACCGGTCACCGTGACCGAGGCTTCGTCCAGGATCCAACCGGTCGCGGACGCGCTGCTTCAGGATCTTGGCCTCGGGAAAGCCACCGTCGATCTTGCGATCCCAAATGATCTCACCCTCATAGGCGATCTGAAACATTCCGCCGGTGCCCGGCACGAGGGCGACTTCGCCGAGATCGGTTCCAAAGGTCGACAGAAGCTCCTGGGCAAGCCAGGCTGAGCGCAGAAGCCACTGGCACTGCGTGCAATAGGTGATGGTGATCCTGGGGCCTGACTTGTCCATCACGCCACTTCAAGAGCCTGCGGCACCAATCGTCAAGAGGCGCAGCCTGCCCGTTTTTCCGACACCTGCGGTTGGCCGAGCCGGTCCGACTTGCCACACGAGACGTGCCATGCGGTGACTGACCGAGTCGGAGGGAATGATGACTTCGTGGAATCTGAGATCAGGTAAAGCACGCAGTTCGCGCCCGCCGCGTCAAGATGATGCGGCTTTGGCATAGCACAGACGCGGCAACCGGGACGAGACCCGGCGGAGAATATCATTCTCCGTACCGCAGCTCTGAACCCCCATAACGCATCTGATGAACGGCTGATGACGAAAACATGCGTCATGGGCATGGCTGCCTTATTTTTAGCAGCACTGCTGATTTTCGCATCGCACACGTATGTATGTTGCGCTGCACACAAGCCATTGCAGATGGCAGATCTCACGCGAGCGATTGAGAGGAACTCTAAATGTTTGTGTCCCACATTCTTGCGAAGATCCACGCTTACCTGACGTATCGCGCAACCGTCAACGAGCTGTCCAAGCTCTCTGATCGCGAGCTCGATGACCTTGGCATCAGGCGCTTTCAGATCGAGAGCGTCGCGCGACGCGGCGTCAAGCCCTGATACCCTCTTGGATCGTAATGCACACGTGCGTCCGCCTTCAGCGGGCGCTTTCGTCAGCAATGACGTGAGGCGGAATGGGCGTGCATGAGGAGTGAGGCGGCTAATCGCGGGCCATGTCCGCTGCTGCCGGTTCGACCACAGTGATGAAGGATTTATCACGTTCAAAGCAGAGAATTCAAAATTCTTGTTGAACGAATGTTATCCGATAAAATCGAGATCATGTGGACGATGGCTGAGTGACAGGTTGCTAACCAACAAGGGCAAATACGGGCTCAAAGCGATGATTCATCTCGCGCGGCTCGATGACGGAGAGACGGCTCCGGTCGCAGAGATCGCCCAAACGAACAAAATCCCGAAGAAATTTCTGGATGCCATCCTGCTGGATCTGCGCAATGCCGGCATGCTGAGAAGCAAGAAGGGTCCGGGCGGGGGCTATGCCTTGGCCAAGCCGGCCCGAACCATCAAGGTTGGAGCCGTCGTTCGCGCACTTGAGGGTCCGCTCGCGCCAATCGCATGCGCCAGCCGATCCGCATTCCGCGCCTGTGACGATTGCGGCAAGATCGAGCAATGTCCGGTCCGTTTGATCATGAGCGATGTGCGCGATGCCATCGCCTCAGTCGTGGATAACACCACGATTGCCGATCTCGCCAAACGCACCCCCTCACGTGATTAGACCCAGGAAGCCGAACCCGCATAATACGATTTGGCGCAGCTCTACCAGATAGATTTCCCGACGCTTGGGGCTCCGGCATCTTCAGCGAATTGGGTTGTGAGCAGGCCAACCGCGACTCTTGCCATGAGCGCTGTTGCGCTCGCACCCCTCGGCATCAAGCCCTTCGTGGCGACACGGCCTCAGCGGTCAGTAACCCCCTGTGGTGCGTTGGTATCGAGGCGAGACGCGAACCCGTTCGGTCGTCAAACTGAGATGAGCGATAGCTTTCAGAAGAAAATTCTCTGGCTGAACCATAATCATGATAGCTGTTCCATCATGCGTCCTGAATTTGACAGAGCGTTTTATTGACCGCTTTTGCCATGAGCCTGATACTTCTCGGCGACAAAGGAAGATCGGCTATGACAATTCTTATGGTTCCCGGCTTCAACAACTCCGGGCCGGAACATTGGCAGAGTCGCTGGGAAGCTACGTTGGACCACGTCGAACGGGTGCAGCAGGAGCACTGGGATGCGCCGGAACTCGACATCTGGCTCGCAGTCCTGGCACATCACGTGAAAAGTCGGCCGGGCGCCATTCTGGTCGGCCACAGTCTCGGAGCGACCTTGATTGCCCATCTCGCGCTGCGCCATCCGGATCTGGACGTCGGCGGTGCGCTGCTGGTGGCCCCAGCCGATCCAGACGTGCGGCGCTCTCGCGTGCCTGGGATCGGCTCGTTCGGCCCGTTACCGATTGAGCCGCTCGGCTTTCCTGCCATCCTGGTGGCCAGCCGGACGGATCCCCACATGGCGCAGGATCGGGCCCGTATCGTCGCCAATTTATGGGAAGCAGCCTTTGTCGATGCCGGAGAGGCCGGGCACATCAACGTTGCCAGCGGCCACGGTGCCTGGCCGGCAGGGCTCCGTTGGCTGAGCCGCCTGCAGGTCAGGCAGCGTGCCATCGCGCAACCGCCCCTGTCGCGGCCGTCGACCAGGGCGAGACATTCTGCATGAAACCTGAGCGAGACAGGATTCGAGCGGCCTTCTGTCGAGCGCCGCAAAACAGTCCAAAGTGCGATCGCCATCAACTCGTGGGCTATCGCACGGAGTAATGATGCCAAGCGAAATGGACGTGTCTCAGCTGCCCTGTTGCAACCTTTTGGAATTCCGTGACGATTATGACGATAACCACCAACTCGACCTCGCTGCTCCCAATCGACGTCAAGACGTTCTGGCAGACACTCGCTCAGAGGGCGACAGGCATAACCATTGTGACCGCTCATGGGGATGACGGCCCGGCCGGGCTGCTGGGGCTCTCGGCCGCACACGTGACCGCCAACCCGCCAACGGTCCTCATATCCATTGACAAGACGACGACAGCGCTCGGCGCGATCCTCTCGCGTCGCCACTTCGCGGTGAACTACCTGCCGGCGGGAGCAGATGCTGTCGCAGACGCATTCAGCGGTAAAGCGGGCCTTTCAGGGGCCGATCGCTTCCTCGACGGCCAGTGGGACACCTTGGTGACCGGCGCCCCAGTGTTCAAAAATGCCCTCGGGGCCTTCGACTGTGTGGTCGATGATGTTATCCCACGTGGCGACACGTCGATTGTGATTGGCCTTGCTGTTGCCTCGCGCGTCGACGCCTCACGTTCGCCGCTTGTCTTCTTTCGAGGAGCGATGCGGAGCGATCTTGGCGAATGATCACCGAGCTTGATCGGTGCCCGCGGAAGGTGCTCTCAATGTCGATCTCGCCCTCCCCGCTCACGCTGTGGACGGCACTGTTGCGGTAACCTCGGCAGTATAATCCAGAGCGGCCAATCGAGGAGCCGCCCTGTTGTCTTTGTTCAAGCGCCGCCGTTTCCCAGTCGAGATCATCCTGCTGTGCGTGCGGTGGTACTGCAAGTACGGCATCAGCTATCGCGATCTGGCTGAGATGATGTCCGAGCGCGGTGTCAGCGTTAATCCAAGCACGATCTTTCGTTGGGTCCAACGCTATGCCCCGGAGATTGAGAAGCGGATGCGACCAAACCACGGGCCTCGCTCAGGTTCGTGGCGAGTGGACGAGACCTATGTCCGAGTGGGTGGGCACTGGCGGTACTTGTTCCGAGCGGTCGACAAGCACGGTCGTCTGATTGCCTCCATGCTGTCCGGCCGGCGTGATACTGGAGCCGCTTATCGCTTCCTGCGCAAAGCCCTTAAGGCGATGAGCGATTATCCGCCGTCCTCGATCACGACCGACAAACTGGCATCCTATCCGAAGGCCATCCGACGCCTGCAGGACGAAGGGCTGCTGCCGCAGGATGTCGAACATCGCACCTCGAAATACCTCAACAACATCCTCGAGGCGGATCATGGCGCGCTCAAGCGGATGATCCGGCCGACGCGTGGCTTCCAGACGATGAAGACAGCCTCCGCCACCATCGGAGGTTTCGAAGTCATGCGCATGATCCGCCGCGGTCACTGCGTCCAGCGAAAACGTCAGGCGACAGGCGAAGTCCGTCTCATTAATCAGCTCTTCGGTCTAGCAGCCTGAATGACCCGCCCGACGGCGT
>NZ_QDGA01000144.1 GCF_003347665.1 Microvirga calopogonii | reverse complement strand
CCCACCCACAGAGTGCCGGAACAGCGGTTACTTGGCTGCGGTTGCGGTAGGTGCGATCTGATCCCCAAACCAGACCCAGGCCTTGCTGTCCGTTCCCTCCCCCTTGACGTAGACGTACCCTGTTTGCTGCCAGGGCAGAACGGCATCCCTCTTGTTGTCCAGGATGAGATCGCCGCGATCCGTGCGCACCCTCAACACGGCATGCCCGGCGCCCAGTTCATCGATGACAACCGTCATGCGCATTGCTCGTCGCGGCAGCCCCCGTTCAACCAGGAGCTTGCGCTTGAGCAGTTGGATGTCCTCACAGTCGCCAAGCCCGTCGTCCGGATAATCCCAGCGATCCACGACACCCCAGTGATCCTGGTCGGCCACCGCCGCGATCGTTCGGTTGACGTGCGTGTTGACCTCCTGAAGAGAGGCCCAGATGCCGTCGGTCAGCGGGATGGTGTCCGGCTCAGAAGAGTCGATCGAGCACTCTTGTGGCTGCTGATCACAGAACTGCATCCAAGCCAGCGTCGGTCCGGCTTCTCCGGAAGAGCGAAGATGTTCGCTGACGATAGCCGGAGCCACAGGAGAGGGTTCTGGCGTCCCGGCGAGAGCCGGGTGAACGCCCCAGAGACACAGAAGAGCGGCAGCTTGGCCTATCCGCCTGAGGACACGATAGACACACTTCTCCTGTTGAGCGCGAAGCCCTCTCGATGCATTCCGGCGCATACCTTGCTCGCTTGGCTTATTGTATGGGCATTGGTCCACACGCAGTAGACCTGCACAGCGACTAGGCAGGAAGTACTTGAATGCCTGTTTTTGGCTCGCCACCCGCTGATAATGCGTGCGGTTGCCTATTGATCAGGCAATATTTAATCCTGAAACTCCTTCGCCATGAACTGCCGCTCAGCCGGCGTCGGATGTCCGAGCTCCACGATCTGGCCGCTTGTCTCTCTCGCCTTGACCATCGCTACGGCCCGCGATCCATCAGCCGCGACCAGGAAGGTGAGGTAATTGTCAGCGCAGTCATGCGGTTTGCAGATCGCCCCGACAAAGTACACCTTGCTGTCCACCGCCACCTGCTCAACTGGCATGCCGGTCCCATCAAACCGACCAAACCAAGGCGTGCGCTTCAACCCGACCGGAAGGATCTTCAGGTATGCCCGATAATGAACGGGCATCTTCTTGCGCAGGTCCCACGGGTACTGCGGCATGCCAGGTGATGTCGCCTGGACGGAGATTCCCGGACCGAGAAGCAACCCGGCGCCCAGAAGGCTGACACCAATAACGTGCCTGAGAAACCGAATAGCCATTGCCGCCCCTTCGATCTCGTGCTGGCCTTTTGACCGTGTCACGGATCATCCGGGAATTTACCCAGGCTCGATGATCAGTCTACGCTGAAGACCCGGTCGACCCAGCCAAACTGCCGCTAAAGTAAATGCCAAGGCCAGCCACACTGTTCGGTTAAACCCCTTGGGTCACTCTATGACCTCAGATCAACCTGAACGCGAACTGGGGATTGAGATCAGCTACGCTTGAGGCTTGCGAAAGCGTTCTGGCATTTGGGGATTACTGGCAGGGTTTGTGTCGTGTCGGGACAATCGTGAGATCCGGGTGCCATCCACCAAGGGCTGCAAATCGGCCTCAAGGGCGTCAGCCTCCTGCTTCGGATACACCTCTCGGCCATTGATGTGGAGAGCAAACGACTTGAGATGCTTGGCCTTCTTTATCGGATCCTCAATGGTCGTCTTGGTCCATTCATAAAGCGGGTAGCCCTCAACCCCATCCGCCTCAGCTTGAGCAACATAGTCCGAAAAGGCATCGAGCTGGCATTTCATGGTCGCGTCGTGCTTATCCAGGATCTGAGGCAGTGGTCCGAGTATTGGAGTGGCTGCATCGCGTCGTGCAGCTTCAGCAAGCTCATCAGCCAGATAGATCCGCAACTGGTATTGCCACTGTTCACTCATGCCTCAGCTCCATCGAAATAGTGCGGCATAGCTGATTGCCGCGAATTCTATCACCTTTCTTCAAATCGAGCAGAACTGAAAAGCGTGGTCAGATCAAAGCGCGAATTCGGCCGAAGTGAATGAAGGTCAGCTAACCCCAGGAATGCAGAACTTTGTGTAGGGTCTGCTCCGTGCCAGAAGCGGTCGTTCGCGTTTTCACAGTGGAGCGTCGACTGAGCATACGACGCCAGTCTCAGAAAACTCGATCCGCACCTCGCCGGCGAGTTCTTGAGCCAGGCTGCGCTCAATGAGCCGCGTGCCGAAGCCCCGGCGGACCGGCTTCTGGACAGGCGGTCCCGCCGTCTCCTCCCACAGCAGATGCAGGCGCGGGGGAGTGCTCGTGCCATCCAGCGTCCAATGGACTCGGATCTGCCCCGTTCCGTTGGATAATGCCCCATATTTCACGGCATTCGTCACCAGTTCCTGAAGCGCCATCGCAAGCGGCAGCGCCATGCGCGGGGGAACCTGTACGCTCGGGCCCTGGACGTGGATGCGGTTCTCCCCGAGGCTGCGGTACGGCTCGACGGCCTGCGCGACAATGTCGTGAAGAGCCACATGCGCCCAACTTCGGTCGGTCAGCACATTGTGAACCTGCGACAGCGCGATGAGACGGCTCTCGATGGCGTCCGAGGCATGGTCAAGCGAGGGCGCGTTCCGCAGGGTCTGCGAGGCGATGGACTGCACCGTCGTCAGAGTGTTCTTCACCCGATGATTGAGCTCGCCGATCAGAAGATCCTTTTCCCGCACGGCCGCTCGCAGCTCGTCCACGACCCGAAGGCGCTCGATGGCGGCGCCAAGCAGATTGGCATAGCTGCGAAGAAACTCGATGTCCGATTGCGTGAAATCCCGGGGTTCGCGGCTGTCGACCTGAAGGACGCCAAAGGGTGGCCGCCCCTTGCTGCTCAGCACGAGCACGTTCACGAACGCCTTGACCCCATGCTCCTTCATGAAGTCGTGGTACTCGAAGCGATCCTCCTCATCGAAATTCTTCGAGATGACCGCGCCCTCCTTGAGAGTCAGCCCCTCCGGTGAGTTCTCGGCCGCCGTGACAGTGACCTCTCCGACGATTCCTGGTCTCCACCCGATGCCCGCGCGGACTGCGAAGGTCTGACCATCGGGCAGGAGTTCCATGAGCTTAGCCAGGTCGGTTTCGAGCGCCCGGCTGATGAGCTCGCAGGCCCTGTTCAGGATATCATCGATGGTCTCGGTCTTGAGGGCGAAGTCCCCGAACTCTGCCAAGGCCCGCTGCTGCTCCAGCAACTCCTCTTGGTCGGTATCGTCTTGGTTAGCCATCTAATCGAGCTTCGCCGTGGTAAGAGGGTGTTCAATTCTCCAAACGTTCGAGGGTTCCGGATGCCTAACGTAGTCCACGGAAGCATTACATCGCCGTCACCGACAGGAAGGCTCCCTGGGAGCGCAGACGCTTCTCAGCAAATTGCCTTTATGGAGCCCGACACGCTTGATGAGGTGATTTGGTAGTCCATGGAGGCACTCTATGCGGCGGGAGGATCATGAAAATTCCAGTCGTAGAAGATGATGTCTTCGCCCGCGAGGTAGCCGTGGCGGGGCTCGAAGAGGCCGGGTGTGAGGTCACAGAAGCGGCTAGCGGAGGACAGATCCTCAGGTTCCTGCAAGCCGGGATTGCTGTCGATGCCCTATGGACCGACGTTCGCATGTCGGGGGCTCAGAGCGAAGAGGTGGCGAGGGCTTATCACGAGCGTTGGCCTGCCCATCATTATGTGGCAGGCCCTGCGGAGCTGATGCAGCCTGCCCCTCGAGGGGCATTCTCTCGAAACCCTCCAACCTCTTTCAGGTGATCGGCTTCTTGAACGCATTATCGGCCAGAGGTGGGTGCCAGCTGAACGCGGCGTAACGATACTAAGTAATCAACCTATTCAGTCGCCTTCAGCGAAGCAGGAAGGGCGCAGATCCTGCTGCGGGCAAGTCTGCGGCGGTGGCTTGCCTGTTGAAGCATGTCAGCGACTCGGGTCAGCCCTGCCGACCCCGCTCCTCAGCCACCATAGCCAAATGAGAAGCTATCTGCGTCCTGGTCCAGAATGGCCTCTACCTCCCTGACCAAGACAACGTGCGGTGTTTGCTAGCGTGTTCGTCCTTGGGCTACCCTCCAGCATGCTACAAAAAGGAAGACGCCTTTGCGACGGCTCGTTGTCATCTCCAATCGCGTGGCTATTCCGGACGCTACCGGGAAAACCGCTGCAGGAGGCTTAGCCGTGGCCCTGCACGAGGCCCTGCAAGCTTATCAGGGGCTGTGGTTCGGCTGGAGCGGTAAGGTTTCAGCCCATCCGGCGGCCCAGCCCAAGATCATCGACAAGGGGCAGGTGCAGTATGCCGTCATGGACCTGACGTCGCTCGACCGGCAGGAATACTATAACGGCTTCGCCAACCGGGCGCTCTGGCCCATCATGCACTATCGGATTGGTTTGTCCGAGTTCTCGCGGGCTGATTACGCAGGGTACTTGCGGGTCAATCGGAATTTCGCCAGTGCATTGGCCCATCTGATCCAGCCTGACGATCTTGTCTGGGTTCATGACTATCACCTCATCCCTCTTGCGAGCGAACTGCGGGCGGTCGGGATAACCAACTCGATCGGGTACTTCCATCACATTCCCTGGCCCGCTCCTGAAGTGTTTGGAGCTCTTCCAGGCAGCACAGAGCTCCTGCGCGTCATTCCGGACTATGATCTTGTGGGTGTGCAGACAGAGCGGGATGCCGACAACCTCAGACGCAGCCTCGTCCAAGACCTTGGCGCTGTCCACCACAGGGCCGATCTTCTCGACGTCGGAAGCCACCGTGTTCGCATTAAGAGCGCTCCAATCGGCATTGACGTCCATGGATTCCAGCAAGCCGCCCAACGCTCTGGCTCAAGCCGGCTTCTCAAGCAGACGATTGCTGGACTGGGAACCCGCAAGCTGATCATCGGGGTTGATCGCCTGGATTACTCAAAGGGCATTCCTGAGCGCATGGAAGCGTTCGAGCGATTTCTGGTCAACCATCCGGATCAGCGGGGACGGGTGACCTACCTGCAGATCGCCCCAACCAGCCGCAGCGAAGTGCCCGAGTACGCGACCCTCAGCCGAGTTGTGAATGAGACACTGGGGCGGATCAACGGCTCCTTGGGTGAGCCAGGCTGGGTGCCGATCCACTATGTAACCAGTACCTATTCTCGTGCAGTCCTTGCACGCCTTTATCGGCTGTCTCGGGTCGGCCTCGTGACCCCTATTCGGGACGGGATGAACCTGGTGGCCAAAGAATACGTGGCCGCGCAGGACCCGCAGGATCCTGGTGTTCTCATTCTGTCGAAGTTTGCCGGAGCTGCTGAGGAGCTCACCGATGCCCTCATTGTTAATCCCAACGACAAGGTCGAGGTCGCGGAGGCGATTCAGCAGGCGCTGCACATGAGCCGTGATGAGCGGGTCGCACGCTGGCAGGCGATGTTGAACGTTCTGTGGGATTCCGATGTCTCACGGTGGGCGGCGTCATTCATCAAGGATCTCGCCGGCCGCAAGGCAAGCAGGGCCCGCAGCAAGATTGCTCTAGCCAAGAAAGAGAATGAACATCGCTAGTGGATGGAATCTGACACTTGGTTCCGCAAGAAGCTGAACGTTACCGCGTCGTGGGACGTTGGTGTGGTGCCATGAACCCCATTGTCGTGATCGCCGCCTCTGCTGGTGGTCTTGGGCCGCTCAAGCAAATCGTTGCGGCCCTGCCAGACCCTTGCGCGGCATCCGTCTTCATTGTTTTGCACATCGGCCCTCATCCCAGTCTGCTCCCGCAAATCCTGAGCACGGTTGGCAGGCTTTCCGTCTCGCATCCTGACGGCGGCACCCTGATCCAGAGCGGCCATGTCTATGTCGCGCCGCCTGACCATCACATGACACTGGAGTTGGGCCGCATCCATTTGGATCAGGGACCGAAGGTCAATCATGTTCGTCCCGCCGCCGACCCTTTGTTCCTCTCGGCGGCTGAAATCTACCGCGAGCATATCATGGGCATTGTTCTCAGTGGTGGAGACGGGGATGTAGCGGCTGGACTACGCGCAATCAAAGGGCACGGCGGCATAGCTTTTGTCCAGAAGCCGGAGGAAGCTGAGAATCCCAGCATGCCATATGCAGCGATTATGGCGGGCCATCCTGATGCCTGCCTGTCAGTCGCGGGAATTGCCGAGCGCATCGCCGCACTTTGCCCCGATGGTTTGACGCCCGGACGACCATCGGACGAGCCCAAATGACGGACTGGACTCAAATGTCAGATTTGCACCACTAGGAGCCGCATAAGGAGCACCGTGGGATCTGTTGCGACTCTGTCTTTCCCACCCCGGGACTACGGCCTGTGCATGCGGATCCATCGTTGAACGGGTTGTGATGGTGGAGATCCCCAACAGCCTCGCATGAGAGGGTTTGGGTCAATAGTTCATGCCTAGTCCTTCCCGGCGAACTCTTCTGCGGTTTCGGTAGAAACCTGATCGTGTCCTTGGATCCGCGGCTCAAGCCGATTTACATCAGGTGGCCCCGTTGCTTCATCGCTCAATACGACTGCACCACAATCCCTCCTGCACGAGGGTACGGGGCTTCGGAAGAGTGGAACCACCCTTGGAATGGCGGCATGTTTCAGCTCTGGCCATTGGCGGTCCGCTCGCCCCGGATCCCACGAGGCTGGTTGGTCAAAAGGAAGAGATGGTGCAACGGTCACTAAGACGGGATCAGGACAACCAGCTTTACGACAGGTGCCGTGAGCACGTGGTTGTGTATTGGACCTGATCCGCGAACTCCCATCCGGGCCCGTCAAACTGGCTAACGGGAAGCGCGACAATATGAAGATTTCGACCCTCCCTGGGGAGGGTCGGTGCCATGAAGATCACCTTTGCGCAGCGTCGCTCGGACTGACTTTACCGTCGGTCCCGGCCGCCGAAGAACAGGCGTTCAAGCTCGGCTTGCCCTTTCTCGCGGGCTTTAGTCTCGGATGGATGCAGCCGGTCGGATCGTTGGATCAGCCTGCCACGCTCTCGAATAGTCCACTGAAAGTGTCCTGCCGGTTTCTCGCAGGGAAAGACCTCTAGTGAATAAGGGTACATGGGTTCGGTGTTCATGGAGAACTTATGGCACGCGTGGGCTTCTCTGGCCAGTGCAGTGATGGCTCGATGATTAGCTGGCCATAAAGGACGTGTCGTACGCGGAGACCTTGAGCGGATTGGGTACGTTGTTCTGCCTGCCACCTCGCACGTCGGTTGGTTGCGTCGCGAGCTTGGAGTACCGGCGAATATGCCGGAAAATCCGCAATATGTGGCATTTTCCCAACGAGTGGGCCCTTTGTTTGGGTTTAAGGGGGCGCATCGCTGGTCGCGGAAAACTGGGTCTAATTTTTCCGCAAGATGCACTAGATCTCTCTTCAGATTTCATCCGCTGCTAGCGGGATCCGTCCATATTCAAAGTAAAAACAGGCAACACTTGCAATTCTCATAGAAACGACCCATATAGCGCTTATCGGATTTTGGCCGGACAATCGGGTCGTTTCGCTTTTGGTCTTTCCAGGCGCACGTTCGGACTTTCTTACCATTACATCGACGAACCGGGTTGAGGTCGCGCTTTGGCGTGCCTTCGCTCACGTGCATCTGCGACAATCGCGAAAGGCTACCCCTATGATTACGGGCACAGTAAAATTCTACAACGAGATAAAGGGCTTCGGCTTTATCCAGCCGAACGATGGCAGCAAGGACGTGTTCGTCCATGCGACTGCTCTTGAGCGTGCTGGCATGCGCAACCTCGTCGAAGGCCAGAAGGTGGCCTTTGACACCGCGGAAGACCGCCGCTCCGGCAAAATCGCTGTCAATAACATCGAGAACGCGTGATCTTTGATGATAGGCTCAGAACATTATCTGTACCGCTAAGCCTTGAAGCCGCTCCCGCGTGGGGCGGCTTTTTCGTTTGTGTCACCCAACACCCGCAGCGCTCGCCCGCGCGTCACGGTCCATCTTCAGGAGAAAAAGAATGTCTCACAAGTATAAGGTTCATCAGTTGGTTCGCATCACCCATCCGAACTTCTCGGACAAGCGTGCCAGTTCAAGCGGCATCTACGAGGTAACGCGTCTTATGCCGGCCGATCAGACCGGCGAAGTTTCGTACCGCATCAAATCAGCCGGCTTCGGCGAGCGCGCCGTGCGCGAGAGCGAGATCACTGCAAGGGCCTCCGAGATTTGAACAGCGGCGAAGCCTTCTTCCACGGATCGCAGATTTACGAACCGGTCGCGCTGCTTCAACGGGGCGATGAGATCCTTTACGTCGCCCGCGTTGGCATGAAGGCTTCACGGCAGTTTATGATCCTGACGCCCACGGGTGAGCCTGCTTGGCCGCATGAGCCTCTCGGATATCGCCTGGGCGCTTCGAGCACATGAATGGCACGACGTGATGCCTGAGCCAATTGGACAGAACGAGCGTTTGGCCAAGACATTGGCTCGCCTGCTGATCAAACGCACTTAGGTGATCGGCTCAACAGTGGATGCCCAGGTAACGGACACGGGGAAACAAGATGACAACTGATCAACCGACCAATCTCGATGCTCATCGCGGCATGGCAGCCCAGAAGGCCACTGACCTTCGGCGTCTCCGGTCGGAAGTCGAAGCCGACCAGAAAGCACTGCGTACGAGACAGGCGGAACTCGAGGATCTGCTCGCAGCCGCACCTGCCACTGATTGGCACGAGGCGGCTGAGAAGGCACGCTATCTGCTTGGCCTCCTCGCGCAGAGTTTGGATGCAAGCGATCAACGTCGCCGTAAGCTGATCGAACGGGTGCTGGCCGACTTCGACCATTTGCTCGGCAAGTAAAATCAGTAGCGCTTTCTGACGAGCTATTCATGATTCCCTGGGTCCTCCTTGACACGGCAAAGATCCCTGGTGACGGGGGCGAATTGCGTCTCAAGAAGCGTGGGGCCGAGTTCTCCATCATGCTGGGCAGCAACGAGCTGATGAATAGCCGCCTCAGTGGTTCGGAGGAGGCGCTTGCTCGATTGGCTTGTTTGAAAATTCAGGATCGTCGGAAGCCGCAGATCCTTATTGGTGGGCTGGGGATGGGCTTTACGCTTCGCGCTGCGCTCGTCGAACTCAACCCCGATGCTCAGGTTACCGTGGCTGAACTACTGCCGGCTGTTGTGGCATGGGCCCAGGGTCCTATGGCCGAAGTATTCGGCGATAGCCTGACAGATCCGCGCGTCCGCATGGTCGAAGGGGATGTTGGGGGTCTGATAAGGTCTGGCCGCTCTGCTTACGATGCTATTCTGCTCGATGTTGATAACGGGCCCGAGGGGCTGACACGCAGGGCCAATGATAGCCTCTACGACTTGCCAGGACTGAGTTCCGCCCGGACGGCGCTGAAGCCTGGCGGGGTCCTGGCCGTATGGTCGTCGGCACCGGATCGAGCCTTCACCCAGCGCCTGCGCACGGTAGGGTTCGTCGTGAATGAGGTCGGCGCTCGCGCCCACGGAACACGTCGCGGCGCAAGACACACGATCTGGATTGCGATCAAGTAAGGCGCCTCAACTGCCTCGCAGGTGCGAAGCTAGTTCGTTTATATGCCCACCTGACCCGCAAGCTTTAGTAGCTTTGAGATTGCCGTCAGGTCTGCGGCCCGTTCACCAATTCGACGAAGGGCTCAAGGCTGGCGTAGGGCAACGTGAACTTCTCGCCCCGGAACATCATCGGCACGTCCTGACCGCCTGCGAAACCGGACGTCAGCTTGCTGCGGACCATGAAGGTCTCGCCGGCCGTTACTGGCCCCCACGGTTGATCAAGATGATCAATCACGCCGAGATCGCTCAGCTTGGATTCGATGGTTTGGGTCCGAGCGTGTGAAGGCTGTTGACGGAGGCTGCTCGCCACATCGTCACGCATGGTGGCATAGGCCGGGTTTCGAACCTTGTAACGAAGGTCCGCATCTTGGATGAACCGTCAAACTGAACCTGCAGCCATCTGCTGCAACTTGGTGAGCGGCTGCTTCTCCGGCTTCGCCGCCTTTTTCAAGGTCTTGGCATTGGCCAGGGTCTCGGCAGGCTGAACATCTGCGATCAGCGCCCACTTTTTCGACCATTCCACCGCTCGGTAGCCACCTTTGGTCAGGCGATCCGTGAACTCGAGAATATCCTGGTCGATGGGACGTTTGCCACCGCTGGCCTCAAAGTACCGCAACCGCATCTCGTCCGGCAGAAGCAGATAGAAGTTGTCGCTCTTCACGTCGACGTCGAAGATATCGGTGACCTTCACGACCTGATCGCGCGTGGCTGGTGCCTCGACGCCGTCGCCAGTCGGGAAGACCGTGGTTCCCTTGGAAACGCGGATGTAGCCGCCGACCTGAATCTCCAACATTTGTTCTTCGTCTCTCTGTTATGGGGGCAGCGCGAGCTGGGAAGGTCAAGGGTCTGAAAATGGGAACGGCACCCGAAGGTGCCGTTTCTGTTGCTAGGCTATCCCGAGCCCCGGATGGTTACGCCGCGAGGCGCACCGCACCCATGTCAACGTTGTCGTTGGCATTTATGAATTTGCACTATCAAGGCCGTAGCTCAGCCTAATCGCAACCTAGCCTTTATTGCGCCCAGTCGAACCCATGTCGCCCCCCTCACAAACACACCGGGGCAGCGGCCCGACCTCAACGAAAGGCCAGTCGCCCAAACCCCGTCCTGCGGTACCTGGACGGCCGGTGTGCTTGTGGTGGAGGCGGCGGGAATCGAACCCGCGTCCTAAACGCCTATTCCACTCTGCCTCTACGATCATAGTCAGGCGAACCTGACATATCCGATATAGGGGTTCGCC
>NZ_QDGA01000143.1 GCF_003347665.1 Microvirga calopogonii | reverse complement strand
CTCGATGATCCGGTCGAGATCGAAGGCCTTGCGGTCGAGCACTTCCGAGATCGGGATGGCGCAGTTCTGGGTGCGGTGGACCTTGGCGTAGGGGTTGATGGCGCGGATGCGCGCCTCGACCTCGTTCAGCTCTGCCTCGTTCACGAGATCGATCTTGTTGAGGATGATCACGTCCGCGAAGGCGATCTGGTTCTTCGCCTCCGGCGCGTCCTTCAGCCGGTCGGAGAGCCACTTGGCGTCGGCGACCGTCACCACGGCGTCGAGGCGGGCGGTGTCGGACACATCCTGGTCCATGAAGAAGGTCTGGGCCACCGGAGCGGGGTCCGCGAGGCCGGTGGTCTCGACGATGATGGCGTCGAACTTGCCCTTGCGCTTCATCAACCCGTCGAGAATGCGGATCAGGTCGCCGCGCACGGTGCAGCAGATGCACCCGTTGTTCATCTCGAACACTTCCTCGTCGGCGCCGACGACGAGTTCGTTGTCGATGCCGATCTCGCCGAACTCGTTGACGATCACGGCATATTTCTTGCCGTGCTGCTCGGTGAGGATGCGGTTGAGAAGGGTGGTCTTGCCGGCGCCGAGATAGCCTGTGAGGACGGTGACGGGAATTTTGTCGGTCATGGAGCGGCTCCGAATCTCGAGTTCTTCCTGCAGGGGAGCGCAGGCGCGCCCCGAGGTGAGATGATGGTGCCCGCGTGGAGATGGTCGAAGGTTCGCCCCAACTCCTTGCCATGCGAGTACCTCTCGTCTTTGGAGGGAGAATGCCCGTGGATCAGCTCGATAGAGCTCCCTGGGAGGCGTTCACATTGTTGCGGATCATATCGATGTACGTGCTGGCCGGGCCACTTTGGTCGGAGAGGACATCGGAGAAGAGGGGGCCGCAAATCCTCGCACCCGATTCCCTGGAGATCTGCTCGATCAGCCGCGGATCAGAGATGTTCTCGACGAACGCCGCCGTAATGTGTTCGGTCTTTATCTGCTTGACGATCTTAGCCACATCCGCCGCCGAGGCCTCCCCTTCCGTCGAGACCCCCTGGGGAGCAACGAAGTCGATGCCGTAGGCGTGCTCGAAATACCGAAAGGCGTTGTGGGAGGTGAGAATCTTGCGTCGCTCGGGCGGGATCTTGGCAACGCGGGCCTTTACCTCGGCCTCGAGCATATCGAGTTTGGTGAGGTAGCTCTTGGCATTGTTCTCGTAGGCTCCCTTGCCAGCAGGATCGGCCCTGATCAGCCCGTCGCGGATGTTCGCGACATAGATCTTGGCATTTGCCACGTCCTGCCACGCGTGTGGGTCAAGGTTGCCATGGTCGTGGCCAGCATCACTGTGCTCGCTCTTGCTATGGTCATGCTCCTCCTCTCCGTTGATCGCCTTGACGTTAGTGCTGGCGATCACGAGCGATGCCGTGCTGCCGGAGGATTTGACGAGGCAGTTGATCCAGTCGTCGAACCCGAGTCCGTTGACGAAGATGATCTTAGCATTGGCGACCTTTGTCGCGTACGCTGTCGGCGGGGGGAAGACGTGGGCGTCCCCGTTGGGACCGACGAGTGTCATCACCTCGACGCGATCGCCGCCTACCTGGTGCACGAGATTCCCTAGGATCGAGAATGAGGCGATTGCCTTGAGCTTTGATGCTTGTGCTAGGGCCAGGATGCCGGAGAGGACAAAGGTGATCGATGCCAGAGCGGCAAGGGCAGAGCGACGACTGATCATAAGATGTCCTTTCAAAGGTTCCTGATCGAAAAGAAGGGCCTCAGGTGGCACAAAGGCCATTGGTGTCGACGGCGGTGTTCTGGAACTGAAAGGCATGGGATCGGCTCCAGTCCGCGAGGCGACGCCTAACCCGAGCCTCGGTAAGAAGCCGATGAACCCGCTCCTGTGTGCAGTTGAGGTTGGGCGGGGCAGCAGCCTCACAGTCCGTTTTTGCAAAATTCATGCGAAACCACCTTGACGTATATTATACAGTACTTATTACGTATAGTATACTATCCGTGATGCAGCCGCAACGCCCAAAGCTGGAGACTGCCATGATATCTGCTCCCTGCCGCGCGCTCGGCGCCGTGCTTTCCGGGTTCATCGGCATCGGCGAGTCCACCCGGCTCGATCAAGTGCTTAACAGCCGCAAGCGCCGCAACGTGGCGGTAATCGTCCGTCACATGCGCGAGGTGAACATTGATGCCGATCTGATTCGCGAGAGCGGCGCCAATCTCGCCCGCATGGATGAGAAGCTGGTGGAGATAGCTAATGGCTGCGTCTGCTGCACGCTGCGCGGCGATCTCCTGGTCGAGGTGCGGTGCCTAAGAGACGAGGGCCGGTTCGACTACCTCTTGATCGAAGGAACCGGGATCGCCAGGCCCATGCCGGTGGCGAGTACATTCTCCTTCCGTGACGAGGACGTGAACAACCGCTCTGATGTGGCCCGTCTAGGTACCATAGCGCCCGTCGGGGACGCCGCCCATCTGCTAAAGGACTGCAGGTCCAACGACTTCCCGCGGGATCGCGGCGAAACGTCAGGCGAGGCCGACGAAGACACCCTCGTGCATCCGTTCTTGGAGCAGATGAAGTTTGCAGAGGTCGTCATCCTCAACAAGGTCACAGAGGTTACACCTGAAGCGCTCGATCTCGTGCACGAGGTTGTTGTAGCCCTCAATCCAAGTGACCGCATCATTGAGACCGCCTCCGGGCAAGTGGGTCTCTCCGATATCTTCAATACCAAGTTGTTTGATGAGGGGAAGAGGCAGCAGCATCCGCCCTGGTCCAAGGAGCTATACGGCCATGCCGAGCATTTGCCGGAGACGGAAGATTACGGCATTCAAAATTTCGTCTACCGAACACGGTGTCTGTCTCACCCCGAGAGGTTCCGCGCGTTCATCAACGCCACATTGCCGGGGCTAATCCGGGCCAAGGGGCTTTTCTGGCTCGCTACGCGGCCAAGATGGGTCGTCGAGTTCTCGCCTGCAGGCGCTACCGTACGCATGATGGCTACGGGCCATTGGTGGAGCGCGATTCCCAAACAGCACTGGCCTGATCACCCCGAATGGAGACGCCCTCTGGGGCGACCGGCGCCAAGAGCTGGTGTTGATCGGGACTGGCATGGATGAATCTGCCATTCGTGCGGTGCTTGATGACAGCCTGATCGCAGCGTTAACAGCGACGCAGTTCGATCCCGATGCTTATCGGCAACTGCGTGATCCCTTCCCATTATGGGGGAAAGCTGATGCAGCCTGAACTCGATATCCGTCCTGAATCCCATCACAGAATGTGCGTCGAGGAGAGGCTGACGCGGCAGACCCTCCAGTTCCGACCGATCGGCATCCTGCCGCGAGCGCTCGATCCGGTTGTAGCCGCTGGACTCGACGCGTTGCCGGTGCATCGTCTCCCGCGATTGCGGCTCGAGGGTGATCTCCAGACCTTACAGCGCGAGGTGCAGTTGCGCTTGGCAAAAGCCGGGATCGGCGCGGATTGGCTGGCGGAGTGGCTCGGCAATGACCTGAGCTTCCTCGGGCTGATGTTCTCTCAGCTCACAGGAGCTCAGCGTCTGTGCCTGCGCCTCAAGGTCACCGAGAATGATGTCTGCCGCAACTTCCATGTCGACAATGTGCGCTACCGGCTCGTCACCACTTATCGCGGTTCCGGCACCGAGTGGGTGCCACCCCATGCTCTCATAGCACTCCCGCCGAGCTCGCCAATCCCAAGCGGCCAAGTCAGACAGCTTGAGCGGGGATGGATTGCCATTATGCGCGGATGTTGCGGCGCAACGGCGGGCCATCCCGGTGTTCTGCACCGCTCGCCGGCGATCGACGGACAAGACATCGCCAGGCTCTCCCTTGCGATCAACGAAGCCCCTCGTCCGTCCTGATCCACAACCAAGGAGAGCTTCATGAACAGACGTCTCAGGCTTGCGCTGGCTCTCGGATACTCTCTCGTCGTCCTCAGTGGCGTTGCCTGGGTCCACGAGGCTTCACAGCGGGGGCGCTCCCCAGTGTCCTCGGTGTGCGACCTTTCAGGCACCGGAGCCAAGCCGATTAGAGCTTAGAGGAGTCAACAGTTCGTCCCAACGTGCACGTTCTTCCACATGCTTCGCTACCGTACAATCAGGCACAGATCTTGCAACCGTCCTATGTAGCCGTCCCTGCCCGTCATAGCCACCTTCAGCCCATCCCGGCATCGTGGAGCCTGAAAATGAATCAGCCCCTTCTCGCCAGTGTCGCCAGCGGAGCCTTTGTCGCCGTACTCGCCCTGGGCGCATCCTCTCCTGAAGCATGCGCTCAACTATCTGCGACGTCGGCGCCGTCGCCCGCGATGAGCCAGCAGGAAGTCAAGGAACTGCGCAAGATCGCGAACGATGCCTTCAAGCCGATTCCTTCCATGGTGCCCGAGGTCAAGGGGAATCCCGTCACCCGCGAAAAGGCCGAGCTCGGCCGCATGCTGTGGTTCGACCCGCGCCTATCCGCCTCCGGTATCCTGAGCTGCAACTCCTGCCACAATCTGGCGGCGGGCGGCAGCGACAACGTTGAGACCTCCATGGGCCATGGCTGGCAGAAGGGGCGGAGAAACTCGCCGACTGTGCTCAATTCAGTGTTCAACGCAGCGCAGTTCTGGGACGGACGTGTCCAGGACCTGCGCACACAGGCCAGGGGGCCGATCCAGGGCGCCAGCGAGATGGCAGCCTCCCCCAAGCACGTCGTCAACGTGCTCAAGAGCATCCCCGAATACCAGAACCGCTTCAGGGCCGCCTTCTCCGGAGAGAACGACCCGGTCACCTTTGACAATCTTGCCAAGGCGATTGAGGCCTTCGAGGCGACTCTGATCACGCCGGCCTCACGGTTCGACCAGTTTCTGGAGGGCAATGTGGCCGTTCTGAACGACCAAGAGAAGCACGGGCTCAAGCTTTTTATGGAGACCGGCTGCACGGCCTGTCACCGCGGCATCAATCTCGGTGGGCAGGACTATTTCCTGTTTGGCGCGGTAGAGCGCCCAGGCCGCGAGGTTCTGCCTCCCGAAGACAAGGGCCGTTTCGCTGTGACCAGGACCACCAGCGACGAATACGTCTTCCGTGCGGTACCGCTGCGCAATGTCGAGCTGACCGCCCCCTACTTCCACAGCGGCAAGGTCTGGAACTTGGAGCGGGCGGTAGCAATCATGGGTGTAGCACAGCTCGGCAAGGAGCTGACTGTTCAGGAGACGAGCGACATCGCTGCCTTCCTGCGCACCCTCACAGGCCAGCAACCTCGCATAGAGCTACCTGTCCTGCCGCCAAGCACGGAGCAGACGCCGCGGCCCGAGCCGCTAGTCAAGAACTCGCTGGAGCAAGGCGACGCGGTCGGGAGGCAGAACAGCCTGCGCTGACTGATCCCGGCCCAACCGACGGCCCCTACAACGCCTCTAGGTGCCGCGCGACCGACTGTTGAGAGAGTAGCTTGGGTGAGGCAGCCCTCAGCCGATGCAAGACCCTGATCGGTCGAGGCTGCAGGCACGGGCGTTTATGAAGCGCGTTGCCGTGGCAGCGGCAGGCAGAAGCGACCAGTGCCGGAAAGGGCAGGGTGAGTCCAATCTGTTCCTCAGCGGTTGTCCATTCAGGAAATGGTTGGAACATGACGCTCTGATGTCCGCTGTCAACGATTTTGACGCAACGATCCCGCCGCTGCGGAGAGCGGGCCCGTATCGATGAACACGCAGAGGTGGGAACGAGACCTGAAGGCCGTCGGTGATCAAGCTCTGATGCGCGGATTGGCTACCGCATTCCCGAGTGTGCGTCCGGGGCTGGTCCGATCTTACAGCGGGCGTCGATCCATGGTCGGCCACAAAGCGTTTGACGGGCTTTTCCCCTGCCGTGTCCCGCCCCCGCCTCTGCATGAGAAGGAGATGTTGCCGCTGGGGCAGATCAGGCGGGTTGGACCTCCCGGGCGACCGCCCACATGAAGCCGGCGAGCTCGCGAGCGACGGCCGTGCACACCACCGTTGACTTCTTGCCCCGTCGACTGAGGGCTCGATAGCGGGCGCTCAAACGCGTCTGAGCCTTCCAGGCGATCTCGCGCACCTTCGGTGTCGTCGCTTCCAGCCGGTAGAGTTTGACTGTGCCGATGCGCGGCGGGTGCCGATAGGTCCAGGCGCTTTCCACCAGCATGTGCCGAACCCGACCGTTCCCGGCCTTGGTGATGCCGCCGCGCCGCACCGTTTCGCCGGTCGAACGCTCACTCGGAACCAGGCCCAGATAGGCCATGAGCTGACGAGGGTTCTCGAAGCGGCTGACATCCCCAACCTCGGTGACGAAGGTCACGGCGACAACCAGATCGATGCCGCGCAACGCTTGCAGGGCCCGCACGAGCGGTGCCAGAGACCAATGAGGCAGGAATTCTGCAATCGTCTGCTCGAGCCGCTCCACCCGTTCCTTCGCCAGCCGCACGGCTTCGACCCTCTCCTGCAGGACGATCTGGTGAGCGGGATGATCGAAGGTCTGCTCCTGCAGCCAGCGCAGGTAGCGCATGGTCCAGCCTGTCTTGCGTGGGTAGACGCGCCCATGCTTGAGCATGAAGGCACTGACCTGCTGGCGATGCACCCGCAAGCTCTCGACCGCCGCAGCGCGGGCGCGGACCAGGTCGCGCATGGCTTCGTGACCTTCATCGGGGACCCACACCGCCGTGAGCTCGCCGGCCCGCAGAAGTTTGGCCAAGGCGATTGCATCGCGCCGGTTGGTCTTGACCCGATCGCCGGGCTTGCGCGGAATGAGTGAGGGGGCATCAACTGCGCAGGGATAGCCGAGGCTGGTGATGAGCCGGTGCAGGCCATAGCCGGTCGGGCCAGCCTCGTAGCAGAAGTGGACGAAGTCATACTTGGACGCCAAGCGCTTCACGAAGCGCCGCATGCTCTCTGCGGAAGCATCGATCTCTCCCAGGTAGCGAACTTCACCGCCCAGTTCGCCATCAGCGACCGCAACGGCATTGCGCGCTTTGGCGACATCGATTCCGACGAAAACTTCCGTAGACTGTACCATGGCTCGTCCTCCTGCGGTGAGGATCGGCTCGGACCACCCGAGCAACCCTCGGAGGCGCAGAGTAGGGCGAGCCTCTTCCTCAACACAGGCGGACATACGGTCTTAAAGGCGGGCATGGGCTCTTTTTTGTAGGGCACCTCTGCTGCCTTGGTATCTGTCTTCACTGTTGAGCCGGTAGACATGTCACGATAGACTACCCTGAAAGTATTCAACAATCACTGCCCGCATATCCTTACGATTGAGACAGGGTCGTCGCGGCCTAGCAGCCACTGCTTAACGTGAGGTCTTGTCCCCGAGACTCTAGCAGGCCATAGTTGCTGACAAAGCATAAGGGGAAGTGGCATGATGGCAGATCGTGATTTTGAACTGATGACGGCAGCGTTGGCTGAACTTGCCAAGCTCAAGCGCGCCGCGGAGCATTCGAGACATTTCTTAGGACTGCTCTATGACTCCGCTTTACAGGAGTGGGCAGAGCGGCTCGGGATGGACCCACTCCAGCTCAATCAGATTGTCCCCGAGCGCTGATCGGCCGAGCCCCGAGCCATCCCTTGATATTTGGCTCGTTCACCGCCAACTGATCGAAGAGATCCAGCTTCGCCTGTTCATCTGAGTCCTGAAGCTGGTCATCCTCCTGGCCCTGCTTGGTTTGATCACTGCGATCATGCCACAGACGCAAGGATTTATCCTGATTTGCCGCCGCTCAGCAGCATATCGGAGTGGCTTGAGTCCTTTACGCTCGCTCCTAAGCCAGTGATTGTAAGTGAGTCGGCCCTGAATAATGCGGCGGCACGAGGCGGGCGTTGGTTTCAGGCGGCTTGAGAAGTATCCGGTTGCGCGGATGAGATGATCAGAGCTGCCATGAGCCAGGCCACAAAAAGCCTGAGCCAGTTCAGGATCAGCCGCAGATTGTGCCCGGCGGCCACCAGCAGCGCATTGATGGCGTCGCCGGCGGCTCCGAGCAGGTGATTGCGTCCCAGTCGCCCGTCCGCCTTCATGTGTCCGATCATCGGCTCGATCGCCGATCGTCGCCTGAGTTCCCGTCGGATCGTCGGTGTGAGTCCCCGCCGCTGTCGCGTGATGAACACCCGATCCGTCTTGGCATAATCATGCCCGCGATAGCCCTGGTCGACATAAGCCCGCTCCGGCTCGACGCCTGTCAGCGCGATGACCTGGCCGATGGTGGCGTCCAACGTATGGCCGTCATAAGGATTGCCCTCCAGCGCCTTGGAGGCGAGCACGAAGCCTTCGCGGTTGGTCACCGCCAGTGCGACCTTGGAGCCAAACTCGTACGGGCGATGCGCCTTGCCCTTGGCGATGCACACCACCTCGGGCGCATGCAGGCTGTAGAGCTTGTTCTTGCTCGTGCGCTCCTGCACCAGCAGGCGCTCCACGAGGCCGAGCAGAGGAGCAAACCGGCGTGAGAGAACCTCATCCGCGGCGACTTTCCTGGCGACATCACGATAGACCCGGCCCAAATAGGTCTTGAGCCGCTTGAGCTCCCGCCGCATGCGCCGCATCTGACGGGCATGGGCGTAGCGGCCGACCTGCACGGCCGCGCGTTTGGCCAGGCGCGTGTGGGCCTGACGCAGCGTGAGGCCGCACTTCCTGGCCTGCCGCACCAGCGCCTGCAGGGCTTTGAGATACAGCTTGGCGTCGGTGGGATGGGTGATCGCCTTGGGCTGCACGGTGGTGTCGACGCTGATCCGCTCCAGGCTCGACGACCGCACCGCGCCGCTCTCCAGCCCGGCCTGGATCGTCGCCGCCAGCAGCGTCTCCAGTCCCTCCGGCCCGAGCCGCTTGCGCCAGCGCGTCAGCGAGCTCGGATCGCACGGCAGCTGATGCTGGAAATACTCGCAACCGCAGAACCACTGCCAGTACGGATTTTCGATCCAGCGCTGCACCACCGCTTCATCGGACAGGTTGAAGGCATGCTGGAGATACGACAGCCCGACCATCAGGCGCGTCGGCTTCGCGGGCCGCCCCAGGGGCCGATAGAAGCGGCCGAACTCCTGATCGAAGCTGTCCCAGTCGATCAAATCCGCCAGGCGGAACAACGCGTGGCGGGGATCGAGGATCTGGTCGAGACGGCTGCGGTAGAGATCGCCGGAGCTCGCTACTGTCGGCTTGGGTCCCATGGCAAAGCACCAGGTTTGAGCGGGTCCGTCCCCAGATGCTGGCATTTTACAATGCTTCGTGGCGACGAAGAATCCTTCTGTCCCAACAAGTTGTGGGTTATTTAGGGCCGACTAAGTGACTTGCCTCAGCTTAAAAGCACCTTCAGAGCCCATATCTCCGTTACGTTGACGATGCTCTTGCCCCTCGGTCTTTAGCACGTCATGCTTGGGCGAGCACCGGGCAGTCGAGGATAGCACCGTATTTGCGAGAGCCATTGGCGCACCGGGGGTAGTCTCTCAAGGATTCCGTTTAGCCCGTGATTGCGCTGACACGTCCCTGCCGGGACGCGGGGCGAGCCGTTCCGCTTGTTGGTATGCGCCGCTGATCTAGCGGAGTGCATTGTCCACATAGCAAGGCTCTTTCCGCGAAGCTCCATCATGCGGAGACGGCTGTTGAGCACATCGACGGCCCTGCACTGATGGAGCTTCTGGCGAGCGATGTGGCGCATGAGAAGACTCAACAATTCCAACAACGACGAGAAACACTACAAGCACGCATCCATATCCAGACATGTGTCTCTTGCTAGGCATACGGCCAGATGCGCTCCAGAGGATCCAATTTGAGCGAAGCGGAGGGCAGCGGCAGGCGCGCGATCGTGTCTCAGACGGGCAACGTCCACCCATCATGCCACTCCGCTTGTCCCTGGATCAGCACCGCGTGAGCGCTTGGCGCACTTCCATCGCGCCTGCGTCCGCTCGCGGAAGCGCTAACACAAAGACATAACGCGTTTCTGCCAGACATGCTGCAAACAGCCAAAAGCCATTGTAGCTCTTTTCGACAACGCTCGATAGGCCGCCGCACTCGGGCAGACCTGGATCGGTTAAACTTTCTGGCCAAACCGCACCTCGTCCCCCAGAGCTTGACACAGCCCCCGAATTGCAAGCCGAGATGCATCTACTGCATTCGTGCTCTGCGCCATTGGCACGCCCTTTGCAAAGTCCTCGTCGAACGGCCACCGAAATTGCCGACCGGATCCTTCAGGTCTGAGTAACCACACAATCAATGTGATAAAGGTAAGGAAAGCAACATGCCAGAGCCGCACCAACATACTGAGCCGAGAAGCGCTTTATCGCGCCCTGACGGTCAGCCCTTAACCTATCGAAAGTACGTCGCCGGCGCCCCACGGCGATGTTCGAACCCGAGGTTCGGGAAGGTTATGTTAGAGCTGACAGCAGGATATCCCATCAACGCAATAGGGAGAAGAAACAGCATGGCGCGTGTTGCATTGGTCACCGGCGGCACCCGCGGCATCGGTGCCGCGATTTCAAAAGGCTTGAAGGACGCGGGCTACAAGGTTGCCGCGAATTACGGCGGCAATGACGAAGCCGCCAATCGGTTCAAGACGGAGACCGGCATTCCGGTCTTCAAATTCGACGTTTCCGATGCAGCATCCTGCGAGAGCGGCATCAGGTCCGTCGAAGCCGAACTCGGCCCGGTCGACATCCTGGTCAACAACGCGGGCATCACCCGCGACGGCATGTTCCACAAGATGACCTACGATCAGTGGTCTGCCGTCA
The DNA here is from genome assembly GCF_003347665.1 of Microvirga calopogonii. Taxonomy (GTDB): domain Bacteria; phylum Pseudomonadota; class Alphaproteobacteria; order Rhizobiales; family Beijerinckiaceae; genus Microvirga; species Microvirga calopogonii. The sequence goes on along the minus strand of NZ_QDGA01000143.1, from coordinate 229 downwards.
TCCGCACCAATCTCGATTCCATGTTCACCTGCACGCGCCCCGTGATCGAGGGCATGCGCGAGCGCGGTTTCGGACGCATCATCATCATCTCGTCCATCAACGGCCAGAAGGGCCAGATGGGGCAGGCGAACTATTCCGCTGCGAAGGCAGGCGTGATCGGCTTCGCCAAGGCGCTGGCGCAGGAGAACGCCAACAAGGGCGTCACCGTCAACGTGATCGCGCCGGGCTA
>NZ_QDGA01000142.1 GCF_003347665.1 Microvirga calopogonii | reverse complement strand
CTGCTCGACAGGGGCTCGTTCGAGGAGTTCGACATGTTCGTCGAGCACCGCTCCACCGATTTCGGCATGGAGAAGGTCAAGATCCCCGGCGATGGCGTCGTCACCGGCTGGGGCACGGTCAACGGCCGTACGGTCTTCGTCTTCGCCAAGGACTTCACGGTGTTCGGCGGCTCGCTCTCCGAGGCGCACGCCCAGAAGATCATCAAGATCCAGGACATGGCGCTCAAGATGCGCGCCCCCATCGTCGGCCTGTTCGATGCGGGCGGCGCCCGCATCCAGGAGGGCGTGGCGGCGCTCGGCGGCTACGGCGAGGTGTTCAAGCGCAACGTGATCGCCTCCGGCGTCATCCCGCAGATCTCGGTGATCATGGGCCCGTGCGCGGGCGGCGACGTCTATTCGCCTGCCATGACCGATTTCATCTTCATGGTGCGCGACCGCTCCTACATGTTCGTCACCGGTCCGGACGTGGTGAAGACCGTCACCAACGAGACCGTGACCTCGGAGGAGCTCGGCGGCGCCAAGGTGCACACCACCAAGTCGTCGGTGGCCGACGGCGCCTATGACAACGATGTGGAAGCGCTGCTGCAGGTGCGCCGCCTCATCGACTTCCTGCCCGCCAACAACCAGGACGGCGTGCCGGAGATCCCGAGCTTCGACGATCCGAACCGGGTGGACGACAGCCTCGACACCCTGGTCCCGGACAACCCGAACAAGCCCTACGACATGAAGGAGCTGATCCTGAAGGTCGTGGACGAGGGCGACTTCTTCGAGATCCAGGAGTCTTACGCGAAGAACATCATCACGGGCTTCGGCCGCGTCGAGGGCCGCACGGTCGGGTTTGTCGCCAACCAGCCGATGGTGCTGGCGGGCGTGCTCGACTCGGACGCGTCGCGCAAGGCTGCGCGCTTCGTGCGCTTCTGCGATGCCTTCAACATCCCGATCGTCACCTTCGAGGACGTGCCGGGCTTCCTGCCGGGCACGGCGCAGGAATACGGCGGCCTCATCAAGCACGGCGCCAAGCTGCTCTTCGCCTATTCGGAAGCCACCGTGCCGCTGGTCACCGTCATCACGCGAAAAGCCTTCGGCGGCGCCTACGACGTGATGGCCTCGAAGCATATCGGCGGCGACGTCAACTACGCCTGGCCGACGGCGCAGATCGCCGTGATGGGCGCGAAGGGCGCGGTGGAAATCATCTTCCGCCAGGACATCGGCGACGAGGACAAGATCGCGGCGCGCACCAAGGAATACGAGGACCGCTTCATGTCGCCCTTCGTGGCGGCCGAGCGCGGCTATATCGACGAGGTGATCATGCCGCATTCGACACGGCGGCGGATCGCCCGAGCGCTCGCCATGCTCCGGCACAAGGAGAGCGAGCGGCCGTGGAAGAAGCATGATAATATCCCGTTGTGATCATGAACACACCCTGTCCCCGCACCTGGGTCTCCACCGCCATCCAGATCATCGAGGCGGATTTCAACCGCTCGTCGGACACGCATCTGTTGCGCGTGCCGATGCCGGCGGTGCCGGGCGTCGAGCTGTATCTGAAGGATGAATCGACCCATCCGTCCGGGAGCCTGAAGCACCGGCTGGCGCGGTCGCTGTTTCTCTACGGGTTGTGCAACGGCTGGATCGGGCCGGACACGACGATCATCGAGGCGTCGAGCGGATCGACGGCGGTGTCGGAAGCCTATTTCGCCCGGATGCTGGGCCTGCGCTTCATCGCCGTGATGCCGCGCTCCACGTCGGCCGAGAAGATCGCGCAGATCGCCTTCTATGGCGGCGAGAGCCACTTCGTGGATTCGCCCGCCGAGATGTATGCGGAGAGCGCGCGTCTCGCGGAGGAACTCGGCGGCCATTACATGGACCAGTTCACCTATGCCGAGCGGGCGACGGACTGGCGCGGCAACAACAACATCGCCGAATCCATCTTCAGCCAGATGTCCCACGAGGAGCATCCCGTGCCGAGCTGGATCGTGGTCGGCGCCGGGACCGGCGGCACCTCGGCCACGCTCGGGCGCTACATCCGCTATCGCCGCCTGCCGACGAGGCTCTGTCTCGCCGATCCGGAGGCGTCCGTGTTCCATCAGCATCTGGCGGATCGTGCCGTGTGCAACGTCTCAGGCCCGCCTTCGCTGATCGAGGGCATCGGCCGCCCGCGCTGCGAGCCGTCCTTCGTGCCGGAACTCATCGACCGCGCCTTCGCCGTGCCCGATGCGGCGAGCATCGCGGCCGCGCGGGTCCTATCGCGCCGCATCGGCCGCTCCTGCGGCGGCTCCACCGGCACCAATCTGTGGGCCGTCGCGCAGATCATCGGCGAGATGGTGCAGAACGGGGAGCAGGGCTCCGTGGTGACGCTGCTGTGCGATTCAGGCGAGCGTTACCGCAGCACGCATTTCGACGATGCCTGGCTCAAGAGCCGAGGCATCGACATCAAGCCGGCCGAAGAGACGATGGAGCGGTTCTTCGAGACCGGAGTCTTGAGCGTCGCTTGAGGCGCGGATCGCGATCCCCCGTCATTCCGGGGCTCCGGAGGCGAACCCGACCCGGAGGGCCGCGCCGAAGGCGTGGAAACCCATAGCCGCTAACGATCCAAGAAAAGGCATAACGTTAATCGCGCTTTTTGGAACCGTCGTGTTTATGGGTTCCGGGCTCCGCTGCGCGGCCCCGGAATGACGGTGAGGTGTCTCCCCCACGTCGTCACCGGCCTTGTGCCGGTGACCCCGATGGCTTGAAACGCCGAACCTTTCCAATCGAGATCACCGGCACAAGGCCGGTGATCTCGTTGAGGGTGCCAAAAGACGGCTCAGCGCTTCACTTCCGCGAACCACTTCACCAGCAGCTGCAGGTCGGTCTGCGACAGGTTGTGGCCGGTGGGCAGCATGTGGTGCTGAACCTCCGCGCCCGCTTCCGTCAGCGATGCAGCGAGGCGCTTCGCGTTGTCGGCCGGGATGATCGGGTCCATGGCGCCCGAGATCATCAGCACGCGCTTGCCCGCGAGATCCACCTGCGGCGTCTCGGAGAGCGGCACCATGGCGCGCAGCAGCGCCGCGCCGGAGAGCGCTTCCGGGCGCAGCAGCATCATGGCGGCGGCGATGTTGGCCCCGTTGGAGAATCCCACCGCGATGGGTGCCTCGAGCCCATAGGCCTTGCGCGCCTCGGCGACGAAGTCCGCGAGTTCGTTCGCACGGAGCTTCACATCCGCCTCGTCGAACACGCCTTCCGCGAGACGACGGAAGAAACGCGGCATGCCGTTCTCCAGGATCTTGCCGCGTGGGGAGAGCAGGGCGGAGCCCGGGGAGATGGTGCGGCCGAGCCCGAGCAGGTCGTTCTCGTCGCCGCCGGTGCCGTGGAGCAGCAGGAGCGGCGGCTTGTTCGGCTCCGTGGCGGGCTCGAAACGGTGGATGAAGGACAGTTCGGTCATGGGATTTCTCTTTCCATGGGAGAAAGGTTTAAAGCGCGGTTTCCCTCACCCTTGCGGGGAGGGTGGTGGTGGGGCGACCGGGTGAGCGGTTGTCGTTATACCCGCTACGTCATGGCCGGCCTTGTGCCGGCCATCTCGATAGGGTGAGGCACCGCGCTTTTCTGATCGGGATCACCGGCACAAGGCCGGTGATGACGTCGAGAGCGTTACGAGGCTCAGCATTCCGACTTTGCGATCCCACCCTCGATCCCTCCCCGAAAGGGGGAGGGAAGAAGGTTGGCACCGGCTCAAGCCAGCTCCGGCAGATGGGCTTCGATGTCGCTGCGCCGAGGCTCCAGGAAGGCCGGGAGCTTCAGGGCCGCGCCGAGGCTGTCCTGCGGCTCGTCCACGGCGAAGCCGGGCTCGTTGGTGGCGATCTCGAAGAGGATGCCGCCCGGCTCGCGGAAGTAGACGGACCGGAAGTAGTTTCGGTCCTTCTGCTCCGTGGTCTGGAGACCGTGGTTCTCGGCGAGTTTCCTCACCATCTCGGCCTCCTCGGCATCGTCCTTCGCGCGGAACGCCACGTGGTGGACGGAGCCGCCACCCATCCGGCCCGGCAGGAAGCCGCCGGCGCTGCGGATGTCGACCGTGCTGCCCATCAGGGCGTCGGTCTGGTAGCGGACGAGAGAGCCGTCGCGAGCCGTCTCGCGGAAGCCGAACACATCGGTCAGGATGGCGCCGGTGCGCTCGCCGTTCTCGACGAGCAGCGTGACGCCTTCCAGGCCACGGATGGCGTGTTCCGCCGGGATGCCTTCGACCGTCCAGGCGGGCTCGCTCTCCGCGTTCGGCGTGCCGACGAGCGCGAGGCTCGTGCCGTGCGGGTCCTTGAAGGTCAGCACGCTTTGGCCGAAGCGCTTCTCCACCGTGCCGTGCTCGACGCCCTGCTCGATGAAGCGATGTGCCCAGAAGCCCAGGGATGCCTCGGGAACCCGGAAGGAGGTTTCCTGGGTCGAGCCGATCCCGTTGCGCCCGGGTGCCACATGCTCCCATGGGAAGAACGTCAGGATCGAGCCCGGCTGTCCCGAGGCATCGCCGAAATAGAGGTGATAGGTGCCGGGATCGTCGAAATTGACGGTCTTCTTGACCAGACGCAGACCAAGCACGCGGGTATAGAAATCGAGGTTGCGACGGGCCGGACCGGCGATGGCGGTGACGTGATGAATACCGTGGTGCCGCATGGGACTATTCCTTAACGGGCAAGCGCGGATTGCGCTGCGTTGTCGAGGAGATAGGTAGCATCGAAGACCGCTGAAGTGTGGAAAGGGCGACCTTGCGGGATTGCAAGTGACACGGCGCTCTCCCGGCAAATCCGCGTGATTCCTCGGGAATCTAGATTGGCAAGATTCCGGCAACCAAAGTCTCTCAACAACGCTTAACCTCAACGGCGATTCAGCATGTCGTGTTAACGGTTTCGGCCCGCCATCCATGTGAGACTCATCCTCAGCAAGCGATGAACCGGCAATGAGCCAAAGAATAGCCGGCGGGAGTCAAAGGGATGATGAAGGATCAACTTCGCGATTTCATCGACAGGATCTCCGAGACCAAGCATGTTTCGGACGATGACGTGACGATGCTTCAGGGCGAGATCCTGCAAGGCGGGATCGCAAGTCGGATCGAAGTCGAATCCCTGCTGGCGCTCGACCGGATCGTCGATGCCGCGGAGAGCTGGGGAATGGCTCTCACCAAGCTTGTGGTCGATTACGTCGTCTGGAGCCGGGCGCCCCACGGCGTTGTCAGCAACGACGATGCCTTCTGGCTCGCCACCCTGCTGGAGATCAGCGGCCCGTCTCCCAACGCCATGAACATCGCCTACGCCATTTTCGACGAAGCGGGCCACGTCGATGTGGCGCTGCTCGATTTCATCATGCGCGGACGCCAGCAGGCGAGGCTCTCGCAGATCGCGGCGTAAGGAGCTGCCCGTTCCGACGCCCGCTCCCGTCATCACCGGCCTTGTGCCGGCCATCCCGATTCTGTGAAGCACCGCGCCTTTCCGATCGAGATCACCGGCACAGGGCCGGTGATGACGTGGTGGGTGTCATCCCCGGCGGCCGCAGGCCGGGAAGGGGATCCATGGTGCCGAGCGTGTGAGTGGATTCCCTTCCCCTTCGCTGTGCTCCGGCCGGGAATGACACTGACTGTGCTTCATGGAGGTGGGATCACCAGAACTAGGAGAAGCCGCTCACTCGCCGGCCTCCAGCGTGAACCCGGCCTTGAGCACCACCTGGTAGTGGCGCACCTCGCCGTTCTCCACATGACCACGGGTCTGGATGACCTCGAACCAGCGCAGGTTTCTCAAGGTCTGGCTCGCGCGCCGGACCGCCGTCTGGATGGCGTCCTCGATGCTGGTCTCGGACGAGCCGACGAGTTCGACGATCTTGTAGACATGGTCATCCATGGGCCGCTCCATGCTTTGCCGACAGCATGGAAGTAGCGCGTCCCTCGGATGCGCCTATGGGGCGCTTCAGTCTTCTTTCCGGTACGCCTCGACCTTCTGTTCGATGGCCCCGAAGACCGAGTGCCCATGCCGGTCCTTCATCTCGATGCGGATCGTGTCGCCGAAGCGCATGAACGGCGTTCTGGGTTCGCCCTGGAGGAGCGTCTCCACGGTGCGCAGTTCCGCGAGGCAGGAATAGCCGAGGCCGCCCTGGTCGATGGGCTTGCCGGGTCCGCCGGCCGCGTCCTTGTTGGAGACCGTGCCGGAACCGATGATCGCGCCTGCTCCCAGGGGCCGGGTCTTGGCCGCGTGGGCGATCAGGGTCGGGAAGTCGAACGTCATGTCGACGCCCGCATTCGGCCTGCCGAAGGGCTTGCCGTTGAGATGGGTGAGCAGCGGCAGGTGAAGCTTGCCGCCGTCCCAGGCCTCGCCCAGCTCGTCGGGCGTCACGGCGACCGGTGAGAGAGTGGAGGAGGGCTTGGCCTGGAAGAAGCCGAAGCCCTTCGCCAGTTCGCCGGGGATCAGGTTTCGGAGGGACACGTCGTTGACGAGGACCACGAGGCGGATGGCGCGGGCGGCCTCGTCGCGCGTCGCGCCCATGGGCACGTCATCGGTGATCACCGCAACCTCGGCCTCGAAGTCGATCCCGTGCGCCTCGTCCATCGCCAGGATCGGATCGCGCGGCCCGAGGAAGGAATCCGATCCGCCCTGGTACATGAGCGGATCGGTCCAGAAGGAGGCCGGCATCTCGGCGCCGCGCGCCTTCCGCACCAGCTCCACATGGTTCACATAGGCCGAGCCGTCCGCCCATTGATACGCCCGGGGCAGGGGCGACGCGCAATCGTGCTCGTGAAACCGGAAGGCCGGGACCGAGCCGTGTTCCAGCTGTTCCGCAAGGTCACGGAGCCGGGGCTCTACTATTTCCCAATTGTCCAAGGCTTGCTGAAGCGTCGGAACAATGAAAAAAGCATCCGTCGCGCGGGTCAGGTCTTTCGACACGATGACGAGGCGGCCGTCACGGCCTTGGTTGAGTGAGGAGAGCTTCATTGCCACCGACCGGGTTGTTATGGTCCATTCAACTTGCAACAGAATGCTTTCCGGGGAAACGCCAATGACGACGATGAAGAGAAGAAACTTCCTGAAAGGGGCAGGTCTCGCGGCTGCCGCCGGCACGGTGGCGGCCCCGGCCATCGCGCAATCGGCGCCTGAGATCCGCTGGCGTCTGACCTCGAGCTTCCCGAAATCCCTGGACACGATCTTCGGCACCGCCCAGACCTTCGCCAAGTACATGGCCGAGGCGACCGACAACAAGTTCCAGATCCAGGTCTTCGCACCCGGCGAGATCGTGGGCGGCCTGCAGGCCATGGACGCGGTGCAGAACGGCTCCGTCGAATGCGCCCATACCCCGCTCTACTACTACATCGGCAAGGAGCCGGCGCTCGGCATGGGCACGGGCCTGCCCTTCAGCCTCAATGCCCGCCAGCTTCATTCTTGGTGGCACTTCGCGGGCGGCAAGGAGATCATCAACGAGGTGATGGCCAAGTATAACTGCACCTCCCTCGTGTGCGGCAATTCCGGCGCCCAGATGGGCGGCTTCTTCCGCAAGGAAATCAATACGGTCGACGACCTGAAGGGCCTCAAGTTCCGCATCGGCGGCCTCGGCGGTCAGGTCCTGGCCAAGCTCGGCGTCGTGCCGCAGCAGGTCGCTCCCGGCGACGTCTATCCGGCCCTGGAGCGCGGCACCCTCGATGCGGCCGAGTTCGTCGGTCCCTACGACGACGAGAAGCTCGGCTTCCTGAAAGTCGCCAAATACTACTATGCTCCCGGCTGGTGGGAGGGCGGTGCCATGCTCCATCTGGTGGTCAACCAGCAGAAGTGGAACGAGCTGCCGAAGACCTACCAGGCCATCATGAGCCAGGCGACGGAAGCGGCGAACAACTGGATGCTGGCGAAGTACGATGCCGTGAACGGCCAAGCCCTGCGCCGCATGGTCGGCGCGGGCGCGGAGCTGCGCACCTTCTCGCCCGCCATCATGGAAGCCTCCCTCAAGGCCGCCAACGAGCTCTATGCCGAGCTTTCGGCCAAGAATGCGGACTTCAAGAAGGCCTACGATTCCATGGTGGCCTATCGCAACGATGTCCTGCCCTGGTGGCAGCTGAACGAATACGCCTTCGACACCTTCATGGTCCGGACCCGCGGACGGGCGTAAGTCCCAAGAAACCTTAGGTTTCGCGATTTCCTGACGACGGCGCGGTCGGTTCATCCGACCGCGCCGTTCTGTTTTCCGACATGCCCATGCGTCACAGAATCTAGTTGCCCGTGCAACGAATTGTGGTATTGGTTGCTGATGCAACGATTGGCGTGACGATGGCAACTGGATCCGCAGCGAAGAAGCCCGAAGCCGAGCCTCTGGTGATCCTGGAGGAGTTTCTGCCGTACAGGCTCAACGTCCTGGCGGGCCTGACGTCGAGCGCGCTGGCCCAGATCTATGCCGAGCGGTTCGGTCTCTCGATCCCGGCCTGGCGGATCATCGTCACCCTCGGGCAATATGAGCTGCGCACGGCGCGGGACATGGCCCCTGACGGCGTCATGCACAAATCGACGGTCTCACGGGCCGTCTCGGCGCTCGAGAAGCGAGGCCTCGTCGCCCGCCGCCCCAATCTCGACGACCGCCGCGAGGAATGGCTCGCTCTGACGCCGGCAGGGCGGGCGATCTACGAAGCCGTTGCGCCCGAGGCCCTGGCCGTCGAGGAACGCCTCCTCTCCGTCCTGTCGCCGCAGGAGCAGAAGGCGCTCGCCGCCTTGATCGACAAGCTCACCCGGCAGGCCCGAATGCTGGCCCCTCGGACCGTCGAGGAGGATGACGCGTGAAGCTCTATACGTATTTCCGTTCCTCCGCCGCCTATCGCGTCAGGATCGCCCTCAACCTGAAAGGCCTGACCTACGAGTCCGTGCCTATCAACCTATTGAAGGGAGAACAGCGCGCGGAGAGCTACAGGGCCGTCAATCCGCAGAGGCGCGTGCCATCCCTCGACATCGGCGCGACCACGCTGATTCAGTCTCCCGCCATCCTCGAGTACCTCGACGAGGTCTATCCGGAGCCCCCGCTGCTGCCGGTCGGTGCGGTGACGCGCGCCAAGGTTAGGGCAATCGCCAGCCTGATAGCCTGCGATATCCATCCGCTCAACAATTCCGGGACGCTGGCCTATCTCAAGAACCGGCTCGGGCACGACAAGGCGGCTGCCGACGAATGGTATGCCCATTGGGTGACCGAGGGCTTCGAGGCCATCGAAGCTCTGATAGGTCCTGGTCCTTACGCGTTCGGCTCCAGGATCACGCTGGCCGACATCTATCTCGTGCCGCAGGTCGCCAATGCGCGACGCTTCCACATCCCGCTCGATGCCTATCCCAAGATCGTCGCGGTGGATGCAGCCTGCGCTGCGCACAAAGCCTTTCAGGACGCCGCGCCGGCCAACCAGCCCGATGCGACCTGACCAGAATCGCATCCGTCCCTGAGCGAATGCGTTGTCTTCACAACCGATGACCTCTCGCTCCGCAGAGGCACAACAGGAGGAAAGTCATGGGACCGTTCCCGCACGATGCACCGCCAGCCGCTATTTCTGAAGAGAATCCCATGGGGACCGACGGCTTCGAATTCGTGGAGTTCTGTCATCCCGACCCGCAGGCCCTGGACCGTCTTTTCAAGACGATGGGTTTCAGCCTCGTCGCCAAGCACCGTTCGAAGAACGTGATGCTTTACCGCCAGGGCGACATCAACTTCATCGTCAACGCACAGCCGGGCTCCTTTGCCGAGCGCTTCGCGGCGCAGCATGGCCCCTCGGCTCCGGCCATGGCCTTCCGTGTGGCCGACGCGAAATATGCCTATGATCGCGCGCTTGCCATGGGGGCAAAGCCGGTCGAGACGCAGATCGGTCCCAACGAACTTGAGATTCCAGGGATCGAGGGAATCGGCGGCCTGCAGATCTATTTCGTGGACCGTTACGGCGCGAAGGGCTCCATCTACGACGTCGACTTCGAATGGCTGGGCGAGCCCGATCCGAAACCGAAGGGTGTCGGCCTCTATTACATCGATCACCTGACCCACAACGTCTACCGCGGGCGGCTCAACGAATGGGCGGGTTTCTACGAGCGCCTCTTCAACTTCCGCCAGATCCGCTACTTCGACATCGAAGGCAAGCTGACGGGTCTGCACTCCCGGGCCATGACGAGCCCGGACGGCAAGATCCGCATCCCGATCAACGAAGACGCGGGCGAGACCGGGCAGATCGAGGAGTACCTGCAGGAATACAAGGGCGAGGGCATCCAGCACGTGGCGCTCGGCTCGCACGATCTCTACGAATCCATCGAAGCGCTCATCGAAGGTGGGCTCGAGTTCATGCCGGCGCCGAACGACATCTACTATGCCCGTGTCGACAAGCGCCTGCCCAGCCACGAGGAGCCCCTTGATCGCCTGAAGAGGAACGGAATTCTCATCGACGGGGAGGGCGTGGTCGAAGGCGGCTTCACGAAGGTCCTCCTCCAGCGCTTCGGCAAGACCGCCATCGGGCCGATCTTCTTCGAGTATATCCAGCGCAAGGGTGACGACGGCTTTGGCGAAGGCAACTTCAAGGCCCTCTTCGAATCGATCGAGGAGGACCAGATCCGCCGGGGCGTGATCGGTCCGAAGGTTGCTTAGTACGGAATCGCATGACGATTCGAGAGAGGCCGGGTTCGCCCGGCCTTTTTTCATGGATGGGGAGGGGGCGAACTATCGAAATTGTGACGGGCGTTATTCACAGGGTGGGTCTATCGTGCGTTGCCTCAAGACCTCCGGCGGCATCGCGGAGGGGGTGAGCCGAAGCGCTTCAAACCCTTTGTCCTTAAGGTTTTATGAATTTCCGAACACAGATCTTAACGAGACGTAAAGAAGCCAGCTTCAAACGTTGCCTTTGTGCAACATGCCCCTGAAAAGCCCTGTCTCTTGCCCATTTTGCGCCTTCATTCGGTTGCCTGCGGTCCAGCGATGGATAATGTGGCTCCAGCGACGGGGGCACCCCAGTCGTGATACCGGCGAGTTCGACCGAAAAGGCG
>NZ_QDGA01000141.1 GCF_003347665.1 Microvirga calopogonii | reverse complement strand
GTGTGGGCAACACGCCGCTTAGTCCGATCCAGATGGCGGCAAGCTCGGTCTGGAAAGCCGTGCTGGCCTCAAAGGCAAACTCCACGGACGGTGTGGCTATGGCGATGCCGATAGTCCGGCACGAGACTAAACCCCAGTCGGCGACTGATCCAAGCCCCATGCGCGAACACGGAGAAGCTGTGTATGCCTGACCACACCTCGAATTTAGTGCCCTGCTGTGTCACCGATATCGGCCCAGGCCGCATCTGGTGGGAGTGGCGTCAGGGGCATTGGATTATCGCTGCAAAACCTGCCTCTGCGCCAGAGCAGAAACGCCACGACGCTATCCGCCACGGGTAGATGTGCCCATCCGCTTAACCCGGAAAGAGTTTTTGCGCTTCTGAGGCAACAGCAGAAAGCTGGAGGGGCGCTAGAGCATCGGACGCTTTGTCAGACCCGCTCGATCCCTACCCTCGATCCCTACCTCTGCCCAGCGGAGAGGGGCAGGGCATAAATCCGCCTTTTCGTCCGATGCTCTAAGCCCCTCCGTGACGATCATGCTTCTACCGAGCGTATTTGAACTCGGGAGCCGCCTTTAGCTGATCCTTGGTCATGGTCGTTGTGAGCATCGCATGATCGGGGGTCGAGCGGTTCGCGGCAGCAGCGGTCCGGTCCGTCGCCACTGTGCCGGTGGTGGTCGGCGCAGTCGGGCTGACGGTGCCTGGAGCCGCTGGAGCCGTTGCTGTGGCCGGGGCTCGCGGAGCCGCCGGGGCATTCGGGTCGGTCGCCACTGTGCGGCCATCGGCAGGGGCGGTGGTGGCCACGGCCAGAGGCTCGGTTACGAACTTGATCTGGTCGAACGGGATGGCCACGTCCTGTTCGCCGAGCCCGAGGAACCCCCCGCCGCCCACCACCACGGCTTGGATTTTGCCATTGCTGTCCACGATCAGCTCGCTGATGTCGCCAATCTTCTCATTGTCCTGGCTGTAGACGTTCAGGCCGTCGAGCTTGGAGGCCCGCCATTGCCCCGGCTGCTCCTGGGTCATCCAGTTGCCCGTGTTCATCGCGCCTGACACTGGGGCCGTTGTGGATGTTGCGGGCGGATTGGTTTGGGCCAGAGCCGGGACTGCGATCAGGGTTGTACCAAGAAGAACTAACGCAAGATGCTTTGCAGCCATGTGTTCCTCCATCGTCCTGTCCGCGCTATGCGGCGCATACAATAATAATAGGAAGCTAAGCCCTTCGTTCGGCTGAACTTTCTTTCTTCGGAGGGAGGAACTGGCCCAGGTGGAGCAGTATTGCCTTCGAGAGCATGTTTTCTCCCGAACCTTGAACCCCGTCCCAGAGCGGGGTTTTTGGTGGCGGCGCTCGGTCAGTCTTGACGCAAATCATGGCAAAGCTCTCCAACCATTGTTGCTTAGCGGCCATGTCCCCGCTTTGCCAGACCAGCGCACAGGATTGAGCACCACGCTTGCCTTATCACCCGCGTAGGCTGACAATCGGCTCTTGAGAGCCACCGCAGCACAGCCGTCTGTCGCGGCTCCCGTGACGGAGGCGCAGATGTCGCTGTCCCGAACCTTCAGCGACTTGGCCGAACATGTGGCGCATGCGACCGGCAAGCCGATCACCTTCGCCCTGTGTGTGATCGTGGTGTTGCTTTGGGCTGTGACTGGGCCAATCTTCCAGTTCTCTGATGCGTGGCAGCTTGCCATCAACACTGGCACCACTATCGTGACGTTCCTGATGGTGTTCCTGATCCAGAACACCCAGAACCGCGACGGAGCAGCGGTTCAGACCAAGCTCGACGAATTGATCCGGACCAGTGCCGCTCAGAACAAATACATTGGCATCGAGCATCTCACCGAAGAGGAACTGGACGAGCTTCGCAAACGCTGTGAGGCACGGGCCAAGAAACTGAAGGGCGCAATTCAAGCTGCCGATGTGGCAGAAGGGGCAGTGAACCAGAAAGCCGCCCAGGCGGCTGATGAGGCCACCAGCGGCCTGCTGCCATTCAAGCCTCGCAAGTGAGAGCCGATCCAGAACAGCGCGGCGAACAGACCGTCGCGATTGCCAATTCTTCACAAGGCTGAGCACAGGAGAGGGAGATGGCCGATACAACGGTGACCAAGGTGAGCAGCGCTCATTCGCCGACTGGCAGTCAAGGCGAGGTGTATCTTGCGTCTGGCAAGCGAGTATCGATGCGGCTCTGGCGCGGCGAGGAGCCCACGCAGGACAAACCCAAGCACAGGCATGAGTATGAGGTGGTTGGGTATGTGATTGCAGGCAGGGCGGAACTGGAGATCGAGGGGCAAACTGTGCGGCTGGAACCGGGAGACTCCTGGGTCGTGCCCGCAGGGTCTGAGCATACCTACCGTATTTTGGAGACGTTCACCGCAGTCGAAGCGACTGCTCCTCCTGCTCAGGTGCATGGCCGCGAAAAGGCGTAGCGTCTCGCTGGCGACCGCCACGGTCGGTCCTGAAACCATGTGGTTTGGACCGGCCTCAGCGGGCGTCCCTGAATTCAAGAATCGTCCGCAACTCATCCTTGGTGATGCTCATCGTGAGAACGGCATGATTGGGAGCAGAGCCGTTCCTGGGAGCCGCTTGTGCCCGTCCTACAGCAACGCGCCCGGCATCGGATAATGATTCGCGATGAGAAGCACTTCTGGAACAAAGACATAGCATCGGCGCACTGACTCTGTCAGAACCGCCATTGCTCTAGTGCGCCAGGGGCAGGTGGGTTATTCGTCCCCACGTTCGAGGAGGCAGGACTGGCAGAGCCTGCTGGCACTGCCGCCGTTCTGGCTGCCGCCGGGGAGGCGACGGTGTCGCCTCCAGGGCTGATTCCGGCCAGTCGGGCCTCGCCCGTTGTTCTGCCCGACGTGTTGCCGCGTGGTTCGTTGACGATCTTGATCTGGTTGAACGGAACGGCAATGTTGCGTTGGCCCAGGCCCAAGTAGCCACCAACCCTGATCACCACCGCCTGAATTGTGCCGCTGCCATCAAGGATCAGGTCACGGATGTCGCCGATCTTGTCGCCGTTGTTGCTGCTGTAGACATCCAGTCCCTCCAGCTTCGAGGTTGGCCACTGATCCGGCTGCATCTCGGCGATCCATCCACCCGCATCGGCCTGCGGGGAAGGCGCTGTGGGCTGGCTCGGTTGCGCCAGAACGGGGATTGTACCCGCGGCAGCCCCAAGCAGGGGCCGCAGCAAATGATGGAAGCGCATGGCGCTCTCCAGAAGTTGCAGGCACCACGCTCTGGAACGAAGGTACGGCAGCACAGAGCCAAATCCTCGATGTCGCTCCTCGCCAGCACATTCGGTTGGTGCTCATACCCGAAACTGTCGCGACACAGATCAAAGTCACATAACAGGCGCGGTTCCAAGGGCCAAGCCCGCCGATGAGGGCGCAAGAGGCGAAAGCGTGACAGGTGGAGAAGAAGTGTCAAGGCATGAGCGTGTTAGCTCCTCATGTCACGCCTGCTCGTGCAGGGTGGCGAGTTGCAAAACCAAGATGCCCCGCCAGAGCGGGGCATCGTAGCTGCTTTGGATCGCATAAAGTGTAGTATCCTGGACTTGATTTGACGGACAGTGTCAGCGTGAGTTGCACTCTGGCAGCCTGAATGATGGCTTGGGTTTCCGGCGAGCCCTCAAGCCCTGCGCCTGCGGCGCACCGCAGAGCGGCTGCGGGGCTTGACCGCGCGCCTCGCCCAAGCTGAGAGCCACCATGCCGGAATGGTCGGTTCTGAACTCAGCTACCTCGTGTAAAACACGACTGGGTCCGACACTGTCTGACAGGTCAAATCCTGACTTTCACACATGTAAAGGTATGGCTACAAGTTACTTTGCCGGTACGGACGCAGCCTTCTGAGCCGCTGCATCAGCCTCGTGCTTCAGCTTGTCGACAGCCTGAGTGCGTCTGGCCTCAAGCTCCTTTTGGCGATCAGCCTCAGCCTCAGCCTTTGTCCTGTCCTCGTACATATATGATCCGCGATAGTGGCACATGCTGTCCTCCATCCATGCAGAACAAAGGTTAACGCGATCCAGATACCGCAGTTGCGTCGGTGCTTGCCCTTCCGACCGAATTTGCAGGGTGAGGCCCAGTGTCTTGCCCAGCCAAGGTGCCCCCCCCCACACATCCTGGCCAGGATAGATTAAGGGTGTGAATCGGCACCGAAGCTTTGACCCTTCTCAAGGGAAACGCAATGCCTTGGTTTAGCGGCACAAAGCGAAAGTCCGGCGGGGCACGATCGGCGCCGATGATGACCCCGCCGACGCTACGACTCCGCTTGCAAAATCATGTGCCTAGCTACAGACGGCTCAAGGATCCGTATTCGATGCGGATTCACAGACATGCTGTATTGATAGTGTCCTAAGAGCAGTGGCTTTACGTATGCAGGGGGTCACAGTTATAGCTCAAGTAGACAACGGATATGTTCGAGGCCCGGGCCAGATCGAGAGCCCTTTGACACGCCTTCTCCAGGTCACTGTGCGTATATTCACTGCAGACATCGCAACCGCTCCCACTTATGCGGTATCGGTCACCAATGGCCGGCTCACGAAATCTTTCGATGAGAAGGTACTTGCTTGGTTCTTTCGGTTTGTAGCAGTCAGACAGCTGCTTGATTTCAGGCATGGGTCCCTCCTCGGCAGCTCAGAAGGCTCAAGTATCGCTCTATCTCACAGACTCCGATAGCCCCTCCTCTGCTTGGAGAGCATGAGGCAAGGTGGAGCAGCAAAGTGGCCGATGGCCCCGGCTTCCTTCGCACTGCTGTGGATCGGGCTTGGCTGCCGCTCCCGGAGAGGCTCCTTTTACTGGCTGCTCCATAGATCCTTATGCGTTCCAGATTGGGCTGACCCAACCTGGCCGACCCGGCAGCCATCCTGAGCGTTGTTCCAAGAAGCAGCCGCTTGCAGGCACATGGACCTCAAGTGGTGCAATGAAAGCCTACGCCATGAAGCCGATGAACGAGAGCCATTTCGCAGTCTTACGCCGGCATATGGTCGAGATGATTGCTATCCACGCTGATCTGGCCAGGGATGACATCGGCAAGGCGATGTTGGATGAGCGGGTGATGGCCGCCATGCGCAAGGTGCCACGGCATCTCTTTGTCCCGGTACCTCTTGCTCCTTACGCCTATCAGGACACGCCCCTGCCCATCGGCTTTGACAAGACGATCTCGCAGCCCTTTATCGTGGCGCTGATGACCGATTTGTTGTCCCCACAATCGGACGAGAGGGTGCTCGAGGTCGGAACCGGACTCGGATATCAGACGGCGGTTCTGGCGGAACTGGCTGATCGGGTCTGGAGCATCGAGATTGTCGAGGAGTTTGCCAGCGCTGCACGCAGTCTCCTTCGCCACCTCGGCGATGCCAGGATCCAGATCCGAGAGGGAGACGGGTCCCGCGGCTGGTCCAAGCATAGCCCGTTCGACAAGATCCTGGTGACTGCTGCGGCTGACACGACGCCTGCTGCTCTGCTTGACCAACTCAAGCCCGGCGGGCGCTTGGTGATGCCACTGGGCCCAGAGGAGATGCAGCGCCTCACAATGATTGAGAAGGATGCCACTGGTCAGACGAGAGTTCATGAGTTCCTGCCTGTCCGGTTCAGCCGGCTGGAGACGATCATGTGAGGCAGCCGATACGCGGGGGCCGCGCATGGCAAACTGATGTCATGCGTCATTGCCTTGGACGCCAATCCTACGTGTCTCGACCGAATACCGCCTCTTGGTAAGTCCAACACGAAAGGAGACCGTCTGCTTCAGGTGGAAGAACCAGTCTTCCTAACGAATAGGTAAATGTCCTGGTTGACCTGAAGGACCTTTGGCTCGAGTTCGATCGACAGCGCCGGGTTAGCGGACTATAGTCAAACCCGAGCGACAATGGAGGCAGGCTATGAAGCTGTCTCTTGCGATGGCACTCTTGTTTGCGGTTACGATCAGCGTGGAGGCCGCCCCTCAGGCGAAGAAGAATGCCGAAACCGCCAAGATCGCCCAAATGGTCACCGTCTCCGGTGAGTGCACCAAGCTGGTTCACGCAGGTCTTGCGGTAGAGGGCTGCAAGGATCTCCTGGTGAACATGAACTACAGCACCGGGGTGAGTTCGTACTGGTTTATGACCGAGAGCACCATTCTGTCATTTTCTGGCGATGGCTCCCGGCGGATTGACCAAGACCCGGCTATTGTGGTCCAGGCGATCGAGAAGGTTATTCTGGCAGCGACGACTGCGGCTCCCCACCGCAAAGAGGGCAAGGAGGATCCCGCGGTGGGCTTCTGCCGCTTTGTCGACCCCAACTTAATGGGCTCTACGATCGAGTGTGTGGCCCACACCCAAGTGGGCCGCTACGAGGGAGCGTTTACCACCGATGGAAATCCGCCACAGCTCGAAGCATTCCAAATCGCGCAATGATTGTTGTCCATTCCAGCTCCTGCTTCACAGGCCGGGTTGACCGCCCCCTGCCCGGAGCCGTCAGAAAACGCCTTTGGATTCAATCCTGCCGCGATCTCATGCGGTGAACAGGCGTCAGTGGCTTGGATCTCGGCCGTTATCAGCCCCAATGCCGATGCACAGACGCATTCAACAAGCGCGTTGAACAAGACCGGCTGGCCAAGCAGCCGACATGCCGCTCGTGCCATCTCGCCAATTCGCCCCGTTGCCGCTATGTTTGCCAAGACCGTCCAGAGGCCACAGGCGCCGAACCATGCCAGCCGGCCTGACGACCACTCTTTCGCACGCACGCCATCTCTCCCGTGGCGCCCTGGTGGTCCTGCTGTGCGGAGCGCCAGCCCATGCGCAAACTCCGGTCACCTCTTCCAGACCCTTTGCCGGCTTTGCCGGATCGTGGTCAGGCAGCGGCACGGTAGCTCTGTCGAGCGGCACCACCGAGCGCCTCCGTTGCCAAGCCACGTACGAGGTGGCGTCCACCGGCACCAACCTTCGGCAGAACCTTCGCTGCACGAGCGACAGCTACAATTTCGAGCTCAGGACGGACATCACCGCCGAGGGAGGACGTGTCGCTGGCCTTTGGATGGAAACCACGCGCAATCTGCAAGGAAGGATCTCCGGCCGGATCTCGGCCGGCCGGATCGATGCTGTCGTAGACGGGCCTGGCTTCTCAGCTGGGATCGCCATGGCCCCTCAAGGCACGCGACAGGCAGTGAGTATCCGTTCCCAAGGCACCGAATTGTCACAGGTGTCGGTGACCATGACCCGGGCGCGGTAGACGGAAATGGTTGATGGTCTCAGGAGGTTTGCGAAGACGAAACCATGGAGACGCAGGCGCGGTATTCCCTCATTGGACTGTTCACACTCTGTGTCATCGCGGCGGCCTTTGGCTTTGTGTACTGGCTTCGCGGCACCGGCGGGTTCGGTGAGCGTGAAACCTATCGGGTCGTGTTCGAGAGCCCCGTCACGGGGGTGCTGCCGGGCTCGCCGGTCTTGTTCAACGGCATTGCGGTCGGGGATGTCACTGAGCTTCGGCTCAACCCGGATGATCCCAACCAGGTGATCGCCACGCTCTCCCTTGACCGCAGCACGCCCATCAGGAGCGACACTCAGGCCGGCCTCGTGTCCCAAGGCCTCATGGGTGCGCCGTCGATCGCCCTCCAAGGCGGCACGCCCGCCGCGCCGCCTCCCAGTGCAAGAGGTGGGACACCTGTTCTGAAGGCTGATCCGGTTGCGAGCCAGGACTTGAGCCAAGCGGCACGGGAGGCCTTGCGGCGCCTTGACGCCCTCCTCGCGGACAATGCGGAACCGCTGCACGGCATTCTGGCCAATCTAAGCACCTTCTCGGAGGCGCTCGCGCGCAATTCTGGCCGCCTCGACCAAATCCTTGAAGCCCTTGAGCGCCTCGGCGGCGGAGCGCCCGCCAAGGCACCGGCCAGGATCTATGACCTATCGGCGCCGCATGCCTTCCCACCCAACGACAAGATTGCGAGCGGTCAGCTGGTCATTCCTGAGCCGAGCGCGCTCGTCCTGTTCGACACACAAAAGATCCTCGTGCGGCCGCAGGTGGAAGAAAGGGCCGCGTTCGACGCACAATGGAGCGACAGCCTGCCGAAGCTCGTGCAAGCCAAGATCATCCAGAGCTTCGAGAACGCAAACTATCCGCAGGCCGTCGCGCGCCCCACGGAAGGTCTCACGGCTGACTACCAGCTCCTGATCGACATCCGCAGCTTTCAGGTAATGCTTCTCCCTGGACCGAGGGCCGATGTGGAGTTTTCGGCGAAGATCCTGGCCGGAGACGGTCGGATCGTCGGCGCACACATTGTGCATGCGAGTGTTCCGGTTCAGGCCACGGATGCGGCAGCGGCGGTGGCAGGCCTCAATGAGGCCTTCGGCGAGGCTGCGACCGAACTGGTGCTCTGGGTATCAAGCCTTATCTGATGGGCCTGGTCAGAAGCGGCACTATCAGTCCCTCGGCCAACACTACCCGGCGCCTGTCCCCTCCAGCAAAGCGACGAGGGCGATGTGAGAGCCATTGACGCCGAGCCGGCGCCGCAGATGCGGGGATCGATGACATAAGATGTAGTTTTGAGCATTTAATTTGAGAATATGCATCTGAATTGAGAACTTCTGGTGCTTTTGACATTTCTTTCGAGACAATCCTCTCCCAACGTGGACCTCGCATTTAGAGCTGGAGGCCGCGATGACGTGGAGGCTTGGTTCCTTGGGGAGCGGCTGCTGGGCGAGTGGTCCGCCATCGTATTCGGATGCGCAGAACCACCCCGGCGCTCTAGCCGCCATGGCTCAGGCAGGTTTGGCCGGTGGGGTGCCGTGGAACCGCCACATCTCGACAGCCGCCAAGGCCGCGACCAGCCCACCAAGGACCACATGGGTCACAGCAGCGGTGGTTACGTCCGTAAAGCCGAAGAGCCAGGGAGAGGCAACGAGGCAGAGCCCAACCGCAAGATCGACCCACTCGTGCCATTCCGCCCGCTGGCTCAGGGCAGCGGCCGAGATGACCGCAATGACAAGCCCACCCGTTCCGGCCGTCCAGCTGGCGCTTCGAGTGGTTGCAAACCCGAGCAACCAGGGGCACAGCAGCAGGGTCAGACCTAGGATCGCAGTAGCGCCGTTGAGGATATTGTCGTCGCGTTCAGTCAGCGCGCGCATGGCGGACCTCCTCTCAAGGTCCAAGCCCCCAGCAGCGGCGCATCGTCATGCCATCGGACCCGTCGTCACCGCTGAGATCTTCACTGGGTCGTCTATTCATTTTACGCCCGAGGCTGACGGCATGCATCAACAATCCAGCGGTGGGCCGTCCGCATTCAGCCCTGCGCAATATCACCCTTGAATAGCTCGCCGACCTGCCTTTTGAACGCGGGTCTATGCCGACCCAGCAGCCTTCCAGCGACACTATACGTCCCCTCAAGACGTCGGTACCTGGTCCGGCGGCGGAAGCCGGCAGTCCGCTGTCATTCGGCCTGGAACCCAGCCCCGTTTCTTGCTCGGCCTCACGTCTGAGGTGCTTTCGGTCGTTTACGCAGACCTGGAGGGACACGGTCGGCACGGCACAAGGTCCAGGTTCATAACGGCCGTATCGGAATTGCTGTTGACCGAGGGGTGCCGAGGACCACCGTTGAGCCCGCTACTGGCGCTTGAAAGCCCTGGTCAACTCAGGAGGAAGTCGGATGCCGATCTACATCACACGCGACCGCTATTCGGCAGAGTCCATCAGGAATCTCGTCGCCAACGCAGATCAGGCTCCGGCAGGTTAACGCGCTCGAAGCTCTGACGGTGTCAGAGTGTTATCTGCGTGCTCGAGTAAATGGGTGAGCGCGTTGATGTGAAGGGGACTTCCTGCTCCAGTCATCCGGATCCAGCCGGGAGGGTCGCTTGCCGGGAAGCTCTGGTCAGAGTCGCGGTCGACCGGATCATAGCTCTCACCGGGGGCGTGTGCGGCCAAGGTCGTGACGATGTCGATCCCCGAGGTGAGCATGCCAACCAGCGGGCACATGTCTGCAACTTTGAGGAGGAGGTCACGTTGGGTATCCGAAAGTGGCCCGACAAGATCAACGCTTCGCTCGATGCGGTCGGAGATCTTTCCCGACGGTTGCCCGTCCGCACCTCTCGGGTGAGTTTGAGAATGGGTGAGGCGCACAACGACTTGTTCGAGAGGCCAGGCCTTACGCCGAGCGAAGGCTCCCACGATCATTGACGTACACGCCCCGAGCGCCGCCAGAAGGTACTGATAGGGATCAGGGCCGGCGGCTTGTCCGCCAGCGCCCAAGGGCTGATCGGCGTGCAGGGTATGGTCACCGACGAAGATCACTTGTCCGAATGCAGTATGCTCCAAGTTCGTGACGATGGCTGTATTGCTGCTGCCTTCTGCCTCGCGCTCGAGAGGGCCGAGTGGAGTGATCTGCATCTGCGATCTCCTTCAATGCGAACGCATCACTTCGATACTTTCTAACTGTGAGCGATCTCGACAACATGCCTGATTAAAGCACTATACCACTTCTCGCAGTCGCGGGCCCGCGTTTGGGCAACCGCTGCAAGAGATCGCTGGCAGCCGCTGGTCTCGGCCAAGAAGCGCCCCAGTCTCAGGACGTGATCGAGATGTTGGGCCGGGACCGGCCGGCGCATAGTGAGCGCGGCCCTCTGTGCATGAGCTTGCACCAATCCACCTGCCTCGCAATGCCCGCACCTACGCGAGTTTCAGTCATCAGCTCCGGCCGGGTCGCCAGATCGACACGATGGTCCAGAGGCTTCAGTAAGCCTGTGCACGGATATGAGGGTCTGCCTTGGTTAGGCCTGAGACGTCAGCCCCGTCCTACCTGTCGATAGGCCGCGAGATACTCAGGGACGATCGTCTCGAGCGCTTGGGGCTTGACACCAAGGTCACCAAGCGTCGGCTCGGAGCCGCTGACCACCTTGTCGGTCCTCAGCAGCCGGACCTGATCGCGGGTGAGCGGCGCATCAGGGAACACCTGCAGCAGCCCGCCCAACAACTCGGCCGCCCAGAACGGCAGGAGCACCAGCAGCGGCCGGGCGCTGATGGTCGCGCAGACAAACTCAAGCAGCTCTTTGAAGGTATAGACCCGGGGGCCGCCGAATTC
>NZ_QDGA01000140.1 GCF_003347665.1 Microvirga calopogonii | reverse complement strand
CGAGCGCGAGATGCGCACGCCGGAGCGCTTCTCGATCTCGTCGGCCAGCCGCGGTAGGGTCCAATTGGGGCGATCCGCCACCGGCCCGGACAGCACCTCCTCAGCGACCGCCAGGGCGCACGCGGCTTTGACCGGAGCTGGGCCCGGGGCGACGGATGTCCGCAGCGCCGCGACTCCGCCTGCCATGAAAGCGCTGCGCCAGAAGCGCACCGTATCCTCACGCACCCCGAAGGCCTGGGCGATGCGCAGGCTGGTCCAGCCCATCAGGGTCAGGAGGATCGCCCGAGCCCGATCCGCCTCGCCGCGATCCCGCGACCGGCTGAGTTCCTCCAGTTCGCGTCGTTGCTCGATACTCGCCACAACAGGAGACCTGCCTGCCATGATCCGCCTCCGCATCCGATCATGCTATGGAATCATGGCCAGCATCCGTTGGCCACCCCGTCGAAATCTGCTTAGGAGCTCTGCCTGCAACTCGATCGGCATACTGTCGAGCATGGCATCTCCTTCGCGACTGGGCCATCCCGGCGCCCGGGACGAAAAGGCCTTTGGCCCGTAACAAGCCCAAGCTGGTCCATCTGCGTGGACTTGCGATGGCCACCATCCGCCCAGCCTGAGAGGATGCGAGACTGAGTACCTAGGCGACGAGTTCAGCTCGGCGGCTCGTCTGCATATTGCGGTAACTGCACTGTGGTGGCTCTTTACGGCCAAGCGGCCTGCGGGTGGCGGTGGCCGAACTCAGGCGGAGCGATCCGCCTCCTGCTCGAAGGTGACGGCCACGTCCGCATTGGCGGACAGGCGCACCTTGTCGCCCTCGACGTCTGCCACAAGGGCCAGCGGAACGGTATGATGGTGCCCCTTGTGGGAGCCCTCGCCGCTGTCCTTCCGTGTTAGCTTGATGTGGTCGCCCTCGACCCGATCGACCGTTCCGACGTGGACGCCGTCAGCGCCGATCACCTCCATGTGCTCCCGAATCCTGCTGACATCGGTCATGGCTTTCTCCCGTAGATGACGGCAGCACAACGCATGATGACGGATTTGGATGCCGCCGCAAGCTCGTCGCCCGACAGCCCATCCCATCCTGAGCTCTATGGCGATCAATGGCGGATCGCCCAAGTGCCCTATGACACGAAATGGTAACATGTTCCGAAAGGAATTCTTACTTATGGCATCGCTTACGGCCGTGGTCCTGTTGGCCGCCATTCTCCTGCCCGTTATCCATGTGATCACGCCGCCGCTGCGTTTTCTTGCGGGCACCCGCCCGATGCCATGACGCAAACTTGAACTCGCTCATCGGAGACCGTGTTCTATCCCAACAATCCTGCGATCAACTCGTCGCGTGGCTGGTTGGCAACAAGACCGGGGATGCAAAGCTCCGTGCCGGCTTGCCGAAGGATTGACGGGTCGGGGACAAGACAGGTGGTGGGGATCATGGGACGATGAATGATGTCGCCGTGATCTGGCCACCCGGGCGCAGGCCGATCATTGTGAGCATCTACATGACGGAGACAGAGACCTCATTCGATGATCGCAACACCGCCATTGCCGAAATCGGTTGATCGCTCGAATCCGCGCTCGGCGGCTGAGCAATGTGAAATCCAACTGAACCTGAGTAATGTGGCCCATCTCACTGCGGGCTACCGGGGTAAGAAGCGAAGCGAGGCATAAAGACTTATCATGAAGTGGAACCTGCTTCTTCCCGCGACGCTCGCGTCATGCTTCCTGTTCAGTCTGGTGGCAGCGGAACCTGGTCCCCATGCCGTGATCAACATATCCCAGGCACTGCTCCGGGCCTACAAGGACAATGACGTCGTTGCTTTCCGCCAACTCCTGGCGCCGTCGGTTCGGGAACGCTACCCGACCGAGGTGCTGCATCAGGTCATGGCGCGCTGTCGCGCCCTGACCTTCGAGATCGACAGGATCAGTCTGCCCTCGTGGGGAAACCGCCATGTCGGGTACTTCGGCGTCTATGGGGAGCTTGCTACCCTTGAGATGCTTCTTGAGATCGACGACGACGAGAAAGTCGTTCACTGGGCGATCACCGATAACATCACCTCTCGCGATCAGTCTTGCATGATCAGCCACATGCCGTGAACCACTGCCTGTTAGATTGGGGCGTCGCGCGTACTTGGGAGACGCATTGCATGAGCGTCGTTGCAGCGTTGGTCCTGAGGACAAAGGATCGGCCGGATGATCACTCGGCCCCAGACATTCCTTCTCGAAGGTCCGGATAGGGTCAAACTTTCACCTTCAGGTCGCCCAATGAACGTCGGCTGATGACTGCGGAAGCAGACCCAGCGCTTACGTCCTAGCGATGCCGATCAGAGTCGTCCTCCGGGGGGCGGTCCATCCGGCGGATCAGGCGAGCAGGGTACGGGCGATGATGTTACGCTGGATCTCGGACGAGCCCTCGTAGATGCGCATGATGCGGACGTCGCGAGCCAACCGTTCAAGCGGCATGTCCCGCGAGTAGCCGTAGCCGCCATGGATCTGCAAGGCGCGGTCGATGACGGCACCAGCGGTCTCAGATGCCAGAAGTTTGGCCATCGACGCTTCCCGTGAATACCGCTTTCCCGATCCGCGCAGGGATGCAGCCCGCAGCCCCATAAGGCGAGCCGCTTCGAGTTCGGTTGCCATATCCGCCAGCATCCACTGAAGGCCCTGGAATTCCGCGATCGGGTGCCCATCCACTTGGCGGGTCTTGGACCAACTGACGGCAGCGTCCAGGGCCGCTCCCGCCATACCGGTGCACATGGCGGAAACTTCGATGCGGCCGTTGTCCAACACATGCATGGCGGTTCTAAAACCGCTGCCTTCGGAGCCCAATCGATTGCATTCGGGCACCCAGCAGTCGAATGCGAGCTCGAAGACGTGACCGCCGCGCAACCCCATGGTTTTTTCGGGAGCGCTTGTCGCGACCCCGCCGTGCCTGGGCTCGACGATGAAGGCACTGATGCCCTTGTACCCCGCGGCGGGATCGGTCTTCGCGAAAACGACGATGAAATCGGCGTATGCGGCATTCGAGATGAAATGCTTCACGCCGGTGATCCGGTATCCCTCCCCCTCGCGCAAGGCCCGGGTGCTCATGTCGGCCGGGTTGGATCCGGCCCGGGGTTCCGTCAGAGCGAAGGCTCCAAGGGAGCGCCCGGCAGCCGCCTCGGGGAGATATCGCTCCCGGATGGCATCGTCACCGCCGAGAAGTATAGAGTCCGTTGCAAGGTAGTGAGCCGTCACCATCGAAACCGTCGAGCCGCAACCTCCCGCCAAGGCCTCGACAGCAAGGTAGAGTGCTATCGGCGACACTCCTGCCCCGCCCCACCGCTCAGGAAGGTTCATCCCCATGACCCCGAGCTCTCCCAACGCCGGGATGTGCTCGGCGACGAAGATTCCTGTCTCGTCGATGGCCTGTGCACGAGGCTTAAGAGAAGCCTCAGCAAACCTCGCGACTGACTCGGCAACCGCAACGGCATCGGGGTCTGGCTGGAAGTTCATTATCCACTCGCTTTGCATCGGCAACCCTAAACTGGCGGTCAGCCGAGATCGGCCAGGATCTCGTCCGTGTGCTCTCCGAGCGCTGGGACTGGGGCGCTCCGCCCCCGGATGGTGCCGGAGAAATGTGCGGGCTGTTCTGGGACGGGAAAACCCAGGCTGCCCTCGCGGAACAACTGACGATCGCGCGTTTGATCCGAATGGATGGCCTCCGCCAGGTTCTGGATCGGTGCGACTGGGATTCCGGCAGCCGAAAGGAGGGCTTCGACGTCGGCGGAAGTCCGCCGGCCCGACCATGCCTCGATGTGGTCGCGCAGAGCGGGCTCGTTTGCGGAGCGGTCGGCATCGGTCCGGAAGCGAGGATTCTCGACCAGCTCCGGACGTTCGATGGTCTGTGCGAGACGCTCGAACAGCCGCTCGTTGAGCACGGCGATGGCCACATGGCCATCGGCCGTTTGATACACCCCGAAGGGGGCGGACAGCGGGTGGCGGTTTCCGACCCGCCCCGGAACCTCGCCACTGGCGAAGTGGCGGCATGCACCGGTGGGAAGAAGGGAGAGAAGGGCATCAAACATCGCGAGGTCGATGTGACACCCGCGTCCTGTGCGTTCCCGTTGCCACAGGGCGGACGTCACGGCCCATGATCCATAAAGGCCAGCGACCAGGTCGCCGATCGCTTCCCCCACCATGGTAGGAGGCCCGTCCGGATGTCCCGTCAACGACATGAGACCGCTCGTGGCTTGGACGATGATGTCATAGGCGGGACGATCCCTCATCGGACCCGTTTGCCCAAAACCGGAGATGCTGAGATAGATCAGCTTCGGGTTGACTTCGGAGAGTGCGGCATAGCCGATCCCGAGTTTGTCGGCGACGCCGGGCCTGAAATTTTCGACCACCACGTCGACCGTGCGTGCCAGCCTCAGCGCGGCATCGCGCCCCTCGGGCGACTTCAGGTCGAGGACGATGCTGCGCTTGCCGCGGTTGGCGGCCATAAAGAGCGCACTCTCACCATCGACAAAGGGGCCGATGTGACGATATTCGTCTCCCTGAGGCGGTTCGACCTTAATGACCTCCGCCCCGATGTCGGCCAGGAGCGCGGTTGCGAAGGGGCCGGCAAGCACCCGCGTAAAGTCGAGGACACGCAATCCCTCAAGGGGTCCTTGGACATTGCCCGACACTGCTTCCACGCTCGTCTCCCCTGTTATGGGAGCGATGCTATTGACACCTGTTGAATCAACGCAAATAATTTTTGGATATTCCGGGGATAAGATTTCTTGATCCCGTTCACCCTGCGCCAGCTCCAGTATTTCGTCTCAGCAGCGGAACATGGCGGCACCGCCCAAGCTGCGACCGCGATGAACGTCTCGCAGCCCTCAGTGTCGATGGCAATCAAGCAGCTCGAGGAAGCGCTGGGCGAGAGCCTGTTCGTGCGGCAGCACGCCCAAGGCTTGGTCCTAACGCCTGCCGGTAGAGCCAAGCTGGCCGAGGCGCGAAGCCTGCTCTCGCAATCTAAGGCTTGGATTGCCTCGCCGACGGGCATGAGCGGCCGCGATGCCTGGATCGATGTCGGCTGCTTCGTGACACTGGGGCCAAGCCACCTGCCGGCCATCATCAGGTGCTTCCGCCAGCACAATCCGGGCGTTCAGGTGAGGCTCCGGGAGGCGAATGTCGAGCAGTTGCATCATCTGATCGACAACGGCTCCATCGAGGTCGCTCTCACTTACGACCTCGGCCTCGGGCGAAGCGGGAACATGGAGGTCGTTGGACACCTGAAGCCCTATGCACTTGTCGGGTCCGACCATCCCTTGGCCACGCGGCGATCCGTCTCGCTGAAGGAAATCGCCGAGAACCCATTGATCCTGATCGGTCTGCCCCACAGCAGAGACTACTTCCTCAGCCTGTTCCGGTCGGCCGGCATAACGCCGAATATCGCGATGGAAACGCAGTCCCTGGAGATGGTGAGGGGAATGGTCGCCAATGGGCATGGCGTCTCCGTTCTGGTCACCAAGCCCACTCCGCAAGTCAGTTACGATGGGCGCACACTCGTTAGCCTGGAGATCTCCGAGACGGTTCCTCCGCAGAAGGTCGTGGTCATCACTCCGCGCCATTTCCCCGTGACCTGGATGGCTGAGGCTTTCATTCAAAGCATCCGCCAGCACTTCTCCACTGCGTCTGAAGGTCGTTAGGCATCGCGCCGAAGCTGGAATCCAACTTGTACGTGAACGGCTGAGAAGTTTGGATATTGCGCCTCCCACGTACTGTTGGCCAGCGCCGGATCCGCGTAGTCTCCCTCCGCTGATTTCCTGAACCGACCCGATCGGCTCACGCGACATTTCTGCCGTCCGCATCGGAAAGAGTGAACTCATTGCCTGAGACGGGTTATCGGGGAGTGGTGGCTTGACTAAGTGAATGTCTGCTCGGGGTCAGACTTTCACGCTCCAGCTACTCCGTGAACGTCGGAATTTGAGTGCCGAAGCGGACCAAACGCGTACGTCTCAGGAGTGCCGCAAGCGGTCGTTCGCGGTCGGAGAAGAGGTTGAAAGCAGAGAGCAATATATGAGCAAATTGGCGACACGGAGGCTACTGATACCGCCCGTGCCTTTGCAGAACCTCGACCTTGTAGCCGTCGGGATCCTGCACGAAGAAGAACTTCGCCATCAACTCACCGTCCCGGAAGAACTCCTTGATATCCGTCGGCTTGTACCCGAGTTCCGTGTGCCGTCTGTGCTCGGCCTCCAGATCGTCAACTGCCATGGCGATATGGCCGTATCCGTCGCCATGGGTATAGGGTTCCTTGCGGTCGTGGTTGATCGTCAGCTCCAGTTCGGTCCCACTCTCCTCGTCAAGCAAGTAGACCAGGGTGAAGGTTTCGAACGGGAACCGCGCCGCCTCCCGGAAACCGAACGCCTTTTCGTAAAAGGCCTTTGACCGGTGCTCGTCCATAACCCTGATCATCACATGAATGTACTTGGCCATCGTGGTACTCCTCGTCACCTGTCGCGGACACCCATTCATGCAGCAGCGGCTGTCCCACCATCCTGTTGTTGACGCTCCACTGAAGCCTGCCTTTATAGTCTCGGGCCGGAATGAGGTCGCGTCCGATCCCCGCTGTGGCTGGCTTATTTCGGGCTCTCCGCAGGCTTAGGATGGGCTCCAGCCGCCGCATCCATGTCGGAGGCCTTCTCGCCGGGTTTCAGCAACACGCCTTGCTGGGCTTGGGAATTGTCGGTCCGGGCTGGCGCAGGGGGGCCGTCGGTCTTCGTTCCGATAGGGCCTGGGCCCGGCGATGACCCTGTGACCGCGGCGCCGGGGGCGACCTGCCCTGCACCTTGGGCCGGCAGGGGTTCGGTCGCCAAGGGCGATGTTTGGGTCGAAGGCTGCTGTGCTCGGGGCTGGCCAACACTAATGGCAATCATGGCAAGGAGTGAGGCGACTGCGACCGCGGGAAGCGACAACGGACTTGTCATGGTGTTCCTCCATTCGACCATCGGCGACAGGCACGCGACGGAGCGCTTTAGTTCTCTTGTGCGGGTTGAAGCCACTGGCATGGTGGGAGATTAGATCTCCCGCTTGCCCATCTGATCGGCGATGTAGTCGGCTTGACGGATTGCCAGCGTTACGATCGTCAGCGTCGGGTTCTCCGAGGCTCCGGTCGTGAATTGACTGCCGTCGGAGACGAACAGGTTCTTCACGTCCCAGGTCTGTCCCCACTTGTTGACCACACCGTCCTTGGCATTGGCGCTCATACGGTTGGTGCCGAGATTGTGCGTCGAGGGATAGGGCGGCGTCTCGTACGTTTCGCGAGCGCCTGCCGCCTTGTAGACCTCGATACCTTGGCGATAGGCATGGCTGCGCATGGCAATGTCGTTGGGGTGATCGTCGAAGTGCACGTTCGGAATGGGCATGCCGAACTTGTCCTTCTCGGTAGGATGCAGCGTAACCCGATTGGTCTCCCGCGGCATGTCCTCGCCGACGATCCACATGCCGGCCATGTTCGGGTACTGCTCCATCTTGTGCGCGAAGTCCTTGCCCCATGCGCCGGGATCGAGGAACGCCCCCATGAACGGCAGCCCGAGGCTCAAGGTCTCCATCTCATACCCGCCGGCGAAGCCTCGCTCCGGTCTATGCCCGGATTCGTCCCGGATGATGCCCGCCATGGTCGTGCCGCGGAACATGTGTACGGGCTTGTCGAACGCCGCGTAAACGGAACCGGTGACATGCCGCATGTAGTTGCGTCCGACCTGCCCCGAGCTGTTGGCGAGACCGTCCGGGAATTTGGAGGAGGCTGAGTTGAGCAGCAGCCTCGGACTCTCGATCGAGTTGCCCGCGACACAAACTATGCGCGCCTTTTGGACGTGCTGCTGTCCATCGCTGGAGGCGTAGAGGACACCCGTGACCTTCCCCGCTGCGTCGTGCTGGATTTGAAGCACGTGGCTCTCGGGCCTGAGTTCCAGCTTGTCGGTCGCAAGCGCGGCCGGGATCTCGGAATTGAGCGTGCTCCACTTCGCCTGGCTCTTGCAGCCCTGGAAGCAAAAACCGATCTGCTGACAGCTCGGCCGATCATGGCGCGGTTCGCTGTTGATCGCCATGCGGCCGGTATGGACCTCCTTGTAGCCGACCCGCTTGGCCCCGGTATAGAGCACCTTGAAGTTGTTGTTGCCGGGTAAGCCGGGGACACCATTGGTCCGGGTCACCCCCATCTTATTCTCGGCCTTGGCGTAGTACGGCTCCAGTTCCGCCAGCGTGAGCGGCCAATCCAGCAGGTTGGCACCCTGGATGTCGCTGTAGGTCGAGCGGATCCGGAACTCATGTTCCTGGAAGCGGAGCGAGGCTCCTGCCCAATGCGTGGTGGTGCCGCCGACGGTCTTGCAGATCCAGGCTGGCAGGTTGGGAAAGTCACGAGCAATCCGCCAAGTGCCGGAGGTCGTGCGTTTGTCGAGCCAGGCCAGTTGGGCGAAGCTCGCCCACTCGTCATTGATGAATGTGTCGGCGTTCTCTTCCTTCCCTGCTTCGAGGAGCACGACAGGGATGCCCTTCTGGCAAAGTTCGTTGGCAAGGGTGCCGCCGCCTGCGCCGGAGCCGATGATGACGACGACGCTGTCGTCTGAAAGGTTGTACTGGGCCATCGTGATCCTCCCGCCTCAACCCGTGTATGCCGGTGGGCTTGCCTCGGCATCTGGCTGCATCGTCCAGCCCGCGTCCTGGAAGCCGCGGAAGAGATAGCCGCCATCCTGGGCGGAACTGCCCTGGTAACCGAAGGTCGGCCAGATGTTCTTGTTGTTGTACAGGGCAACGACCGTGTGACCGCGCAGGGTCTGGAAGAACTTGCTGGCTTCGATGCGCTTGAGGGCATCGACCTGGTAGCCTTCAGACAAGGCGAGCCAGGGTACGCCGTAGGCTTTATCAAGCTCGGCGATGCCCTCCGTGACCAGGGTCTTGAGCGTGTTGTCGGATTGCATCTTGGTATCGAATGCCTCGACTACCTCCGCATAGTAGATGTCGCCGAGCATGTCGTGGGGATAAAGATGCCGCGTGACGACGAGCAGGACTTTGGCCTGCTCTGGCGGCAGGACCTTCAGCGTCACGGCCCAGGCCTCGTTGGACGCCAGGATGGTGGTGGCGCCGCCCACGACCATGACGCTGGCCGCAGCCGTGGCAGCACTCCGCATGAACTCCCGGCGATTGAGGATGCGTTTCGTCATACAGTCCCTCCCAGATCCGACGGTCGCGTTCGTTGGGATGGCTCTTATGGACGGCGGCAAAAGCCGCTCGCTGTGGGGGCATTGTCGCACGCCCTCGCCATTTCCGCGGTCCCGAGCCTGAGAGGGCGGAACTTCAGGAAGTAGGCCCGATTGGTCGTGTGGGGTCAAGCCTTCGGCCGCGAGGAAAAGGGAGCGTACTGCACGAGTGCCCTGGGTCATTAGGTGTAGGCTGATCTCAGCTCCCCAGGGCTATGGTTAAGCTTCTTCCGCCCCTTGCGAGGTGATAGAGCTTCCCAGATCCATCACGCCCATCCTGAAGGCCTGATGTCCGCTTCGGGTCGAGATCCTATGAGGGGTGGATAGCGGCCTGCTTGATGGCAGAGTGAGGTTGCTGACCCACCACTCTGGAGGCGACCCATGTCACTTGATCACCGGCCCATGCAGACCGCTATCCGCACCGATCTTGGCGCGATCTTCGTCTCAATGGAACTCAGTCGTTCCGTCTGGCTGATCACCTCGCTGTCGCCCGGGGCCGGCGAGAAGATGTCGAAGCATGCGACGCCAGCCGGTGAATCGCCGGGCTGCTGATGCGGTTTGCGCAGTTGCAGGAGAAGGCACAGGCCCGCACCGGTCAGGTTCCTCCGATCATCGCCATTCATGAAGCCGGTCTGGATGGGTTCTGGATTCACCGGGTTCTGCTCAGCGAAGGCATCGAGAGCTATGTCGTGGACCCTGCTTCGATCGCCACCTCCCGCCGGCGGCGACGCGCCAAGACCGACAAGATCGATGGCGAAGCCCTAGTGCGCACCCTGCTGGCCTACAAGCGCGGCGAGCCACGGGTCTGTGCCATGGTCAAAGCGCCCACCCCAGAGGAAGAGGATCAGCGCCGGGTCAGCCGGGAGCGCCAGACCCTCACGGTGGAACGGGTGCAGCATGTCAATCGCATCAAGGGGCTGCTGTTTGCGCAAGGCATCCGGGACTATGAACCCCTGCGTCGCGATCGCCGCCAGCGGCTCGACGCGCTCACGACCGGCGATGGGCGCCCTTTGCCGCGGCATCTCAAAACTCAGATCCGGCGTGAGCTCGACCGCTTGGAGCTGCTGCTGGAGCAGATCAGGACCGTGGAGGCGGAGCGGGATGCTCTCCTGGAGCGGGCTCGGGCCGCCGAGACCGCACCCGCTCCGGCCCTGCTGCTGGGCCTGAAGGGCATTGGGGCCGACATTGCCGGGATCCTCTGGGCGGAGGGCCTGTTCCGGCCTTTCAGCAATCGCCGACAGGTGGCGGCCTATGCGGGCCTGGCTCCCACACCCTGGAAGAGCGGATCGATTGATCGCGAGCAAGGGGTGTCCAAGGCTGGCAATCCGCGGCTGCGCACGATCATGATCCAGCTCGCCTGGCTCTGGTTGCGCCACCAGCCGCATTCAGCCCTGAGCCAATGGTTCAAGGGCCGGGTCAGCGCGAGCGGCAGCCGCCAGCGCAAGACATCCATCGTAGCGCTGGCCCGCAAGCTGCTGGTGGCGCTGTGGAAGTATGTGGCCTCCGGCGTGGTGATCGAAGGCGCGGTGATGAAGGCCACATGATCCCTGAACTTTGCCTCATCGAGTGATCTTCCAGGATCTGATCAATCCTGGCGGATGCGGGTCGGCGAACCGAACACAGCCCTGGCCTTGCCTGCCGCTGTTCGAGAAGGGTGCCGCCGTCCTGAGCCTGGCCCGCCGCAAGCGGGATGATGGTGCAGCCGTTCTGAATGGCGACCGCATGTGAGGTGGACCGTGCCCAGGGATGGGCCGCGTCATGGATGAGGCTCAGACCCGCGCGTCCGCTGTAAAACAGGAGATCCTATGATGATGCCCTGATCAACCGCTTGACCACCCCACCCTCATGTGAGGCTGTGTCAAAACG
>NZ_QDGA01000014.1 GCF_003347665.1 Microvirga calopogonii | reverse complement strand
TTTACGTTTCGACCACGGGCAGCGACTCGAACTCGGGGGCTTCGGGCAGCCCGGTCAAATCGATCACCAAAGCCGCCGGGCTCGCCAAGGCGGGCGACACCGTGCTGGTCTCCGGCGGCGTCTACAACGGCAACGTCTCCATCTACAACAGCGGCACCGCCTCGGCGCCGATCACCATCAAGGCCGCCGACGGCGCGCATGTGGTCATCGACGGCAGCCAGTCCGCCTCGGGCTCGGATCTCGTCACCATCACGGGCGACTACGTCACCTTCCAGGGCTTCGAGGTGCGCAACGCCAAGCGCGGCGGCATCAGCCTGTGGGAGACCCATGACACCAAGATCCTCGACAACAACGTGCACGACAGCGTGCGGGTCGGCATCTGGGCCGGCGGCAATGTCGGCAACTCCTACAACAACCTGATCGACGGCAACGAGGTCTGGCACAACGTGCTGGAGAACAGCAGCCGCTCGATGACCGGCGGCGGCTGGGCGCAGGGCATCAGCCTGGACAAGTCGGACGGCAGCGTCATCAGCAACAACTACGTGCACGGCAACTACGGCGAGGGTGTCGGCGCGATGTTCACCAAGGATGCCAAGATCACCGGCAACAAGGTCTACGACAGCTTCAGCGTCGGCATCTACCTCGACAACGCGCAGGGTGCGGTGGTGCAGTCCAACACCGTGGCGCACACCTACGACACGGACTTCTACCGCGGCGGCAAGCCGGCCACGGGCATCGAGATCGCCAACGAGAGCGGGGATCGCCAGCTTCCGTCCTCGGGTCTGGTGGTGACCAACAACGTGCTCGGCGGTGTGGGCGACGTGCATTACAGCACCTACGGCGCCAACACCGGACTGGTGAACTCGACGGTTGAGTCCAACACCATCTACAGCAGCCCGGATTCCATCGCGGCGCCCGCCCAATCGTCGTCAGCGTCCGCTCCGGCTCCGGCGCAGCCCGTCCCCACTCCTGCGGACAATTCGGCCACCACTGACGCCGGCGATTCGCTGACGAGCAATGCACATGGCGCATTCGTCTTCGACACAGCCCTCGGAAAGGGCGTCAAGGTCATCACCGACTTCGATACGGCCCACAACACGATTCAGCTTGATCACAGCATCTTCACGGAGCTGACCAAGACCGGCGCGTTGTCCCCGCGCTTCTTCGAATTGAATGACACGGCCAAGGAGCAGAACGATCACATCATCTACGACAGGACCACGGGCGAACTCTCCTACGACGCCGACGGTTCGGGTTCGGGTGCTGCCGTGAAGTTCGCGGTGATCGAGAACAAGGCTGCGCTCACCGCTGCCGACTTCTTCGTCATCTAACAACCGTCTATGCCGACATGAATGACGCGGTCGGTTGACACAAGGCCGCGTCATTCATCTTCCGCGAAAGCCCTTTGCCGCTTTCGCACTCCAAACGCCGCTGCATGGCCAGCACCAAGTGGTGCACGGTCGCGGCTCATCGGAGAACCGCTTCACTCCTTCTCCGCCGGGATCTTGCCGATTGTAATCGGCAAGTCGGGGATGCGTTTCCCGGTGGCGTGATAGATCGCGTCGGCGACCGCGGCCGCCGTTCCGACGATGCCGATCTCGCCCGGGCCCATGTTGACGGATCGCTGGATCTGGGACCATATCGGGCCGATGAGCAATGTTGCGGCAATCATCCTCGCCGCCGGGCGGGGCACACGTTTCGGGACGGATCCGAAACTGCTGGCCCGCATGGCCGGCCGTCCCTTGGTGCAGCACGTGGCCGACGCCGCCCTCGGATCACTGGCTGATTCCGTAATCGTGGTCACGGGCCACCATGCCGCCGAGGTCGAGAACGCGTTGGCAGGACGTCCGGTCCACATCGTCCGGAACGTCGCTTTCATGGACGGTCTTTCGACATCGCTGAAGGCCGGGTTTGCGGCCCTGCCGTCCGGGGCTCGGGCGGCCGTCATACTCCTGGGCGACATGCCCCTCATCAAGGCCCGCCTGATCGATACCCTTGTGCGTGAGTGGCAGCGAACGGGCGAACCGATGGCGCTGGTGCCGACGATCGGTGGCCGGCGAGGCAACCCGGTCGTGCTCTCGCGCAAACTCGCGGACCGGATCGAACAGCTTTCAGGCGACAGCGGCGCGGGGCCGATCCTGCGCGGACGGTCCGACGTGCTGGAATGCCCGGTCGACGATCCGGCGATCCTTCAGGACGTCGATACTCCGGCGGATTTCGGCCATGTCAGCCGCGAACCATGGCAGAGCTAGAAAAACGCCGCTGGGGGACGACCTCACCGTCCGGCGGGCCTGCTTCCCCTGAGGATTCGCAGGCTGCTCGTCACACAGCCGACCAGCGACAGGGCTGCTCCCAACCACAGGATGATGGTTGTCGGGCTACCGGAAACCAGGCCGAAGAGAACCGCCGCCAGGGCCGCTCCGAGGGACTGGCCCACCAGTCGGGCCGAGGATTGCATGCCGCTCGCTCCGCCGCTGCGTTCCGGCGGCGCGCTGGTGATGATGGCCTTGTTGTTGGGAGACTGGAACAGGCCGAACCCCAGACCGCAGATCGTCAGCCGCCAGATGATATCCGCGGTCGCCGGATTGTCCGGCAACATGGCGACGAGAGCCAAGCCGGCGGAGAGGGTGGCAAGACCGAGCCCGCCTAACAGGCCGGGCGAGAAGCGGTCGGCCAGGCGGCCGGCGATGGGGGCAGCCACGGCAATCGCCAAGGGCCAGGGGGTCATGAGCATGCCCGTCTCGGCAACGCTTCGGCCCAGTTCGTCGTGGAAGTAGAAGGGAAGCGCCAGAGTGGCGAGCGCCTGCGTGGCGAACGAGCAGATCGACGTCATCATCGACAGGGCGAAGACCGGCAGCCTCAGGAGATCGAGGGGCAACAGCGGCAGTGCCAGCGAGAGCTGGTAGCGCACGAACACGAACCCCGCCACGACTGCGCCCGCGATGGCGAAGAGCGGATATGTGAAGTTGCCGGTGCTGAGGGCGTCGATCCCGGTGATCAGGAGCCCAAAGGTCAGCGCGTTGAGAGCGACGCTCCATCCGTCGAGCCGTCGGGCCGAACGGGGCGTGTCGGGCAATGTCCGAGCCGCAACGAGGAGCGCGAACACGCCGAGCGGCACGTTGATCAGGAAGAGCCAGGACCAGGACCCAACCGACAGGATCGCCGCCGCCACCGTAGGACCGGCGGCCGACGAGATGGCGACCACCAGAGCGGTGTTCCCGACGCCCCGGCCCAGGAGTTTCGTCGGATAGATGAAACGCACAAGAGCGATATTGACGCTCATGATCCCGGCTGCACCGAAGCCTTGAAGGACGCGCGCGGCGATCAGCATCGGAAAGGACCCGGCGAGGGCGCAGCCGAGCGACGACAGGGTGAACACCAGCAGCCCGGCCCAGTAGACCCGCCGGTAGCCCAGGGAATCGCCGAGGGAAGCCAGAGGCAGAAGGGAAACGGTGATGGCCAGCTGATAGGCATTGACCGCCCAGACGGTCGTGGCCGGATCCACCTGAAGCTCCCGCGCCATCACCGGAAGAGCCACGTTGACGATCGCGCTGTCCAGAACCGCCATGGTGAGGGCGATGGCGATGGCCAGGAAGGCCAGGAGACGCTCAGGATTGGGCAGGCCGTCCGTGAAGCCTGCCGCAGGCGAAGTCCGGGTTGAAGCTGTGTCCATGGTGAGGTGCTGTCGATCGGCCGGCTCGGGAGGGATATTCGAGAATCATGCGAGCTCCGGCCGAGCTTGCATGATGCCCCAGACGCAGCAGCGACCGGGAACCACCGCCGAGCGCAAGGCCTGTCACCTATGCCCTAACGTATGCTGAAACGGCTGTGAACCAAGGAATTTGTACCCTTTGTCGCAATCGAGTGAGCCTGGAACGGCTAAGCCTCTGTAAAACAACAGCCCGCACTGGAAACCCAGGATCGGCAGCGGTCGAATTTCTGCGGACAGGCCCAAGCCTGTACTTTGATCTCCGTCAATGCTTCGCCGCGCGGAGTGTCCATGTTTCTCATGGGTTCGCCGAGAGTGTCGCTCCGTCCCGTGCCGGGCTGAAGCGCATTTGGAAAGCGCCTGATCCTCCCATGCGATGAGGATGAGTGATCCACTCACGAACCGGAACAAGGGCGGAGGGCGCCATGGTCGTCAGGGTTGGGCATCGGCAGGCGCGCATGGGAGCGGCCTTTCATCGAGCGATGCCATGAAAGCTATGGTCCTCCACGAAGTGCGCATGCCCCTGATCATGGAGGAGCGCCCGCTCCCCGCCCCTGGAGCAGGCGAGATCCGCGTTGCGGTGGAAGCCTGCGCGGTGTGCCGGACCGACCTCCATGTGGTGGATGGCGACCTGCCGCATCCCAAGATTCCCGTCATTCCCGGCCACGAAATCGTCGGGCGCGTGGACGCGATCGGGCCTGGAGTCCGCAACCGCGCGTTAGGCGAGCGCGTCGGCATTCCATGGCTCGGCCATACATGCGGACATTGCCCCTACTGTATGTCCGGGCATGAGAACCTGTGCGATGCGCCGCTGTTTACGGGGTACACCCGAGACGGCGGCTTCGCCTCCCATGCCATAGCCGATGACGCTTATGCTTTCAGCTTAGCCGAGGACGGCGATCCTATCTCTCTGGCACCCCTCCTCTGCGCCGGCTTGATAGGCTGGCGCTCGCTGGTGGCCGCAGGCCCGGGCGAGAGGATCGGCATCTTCGGGTTCGGCGCGGCGGCCCATATCATCGCTCAGGTCTGCAACTGGCAGGGCCGCCGTGTCTTTGCCTTCACGAGACCGGGCGATCTTGCCGCTCAAGACTTCGCCCGCTCCCTCGGGGCCGTCTGGGCCGACGGCTCCGATCAGGAGCCGCCCGAGCGCCTCGACGCGGCCATCATATTCGCGCCCGTGGGCGCGCTCGTGCCCCTCGCGTTGCGCGCCGTGAGGAAGGGCGGACGTGTCGTCTGCGGCGGCATCCACATGAGCGACATCCCGCAATTTCCATATCGGCTTCTCTGGGAGGAGCGGCAGATCCTGTCCGTCGCCAACCTGACCCGCCGGGATGCACAGGATTTCCTGGCGATCGTCCCCGAGGCCCGGATCAGGACGCAGACGGTGCGCTACCCGCTGAAAGCCGCCAATGAGGCCTTGGACGATCTGCGATCCGGACGGCTCCAGGGAGCTGCGGTCCTGATCCCCTGAAGAGGACGAAGCAGATGTCGATGCATCCGAACACACCAGCAACCGCCCAACGAGAGGATTACATGCTCCAGAACATGCGCAACATCCTGATCGGGATTACGGAAGAAGGAGAGGCCGAGGAGCGCTCCTCCGCCCTGCCCTACGGGCTTTCGCTCGCCCGGCAGGCGAACGCCCACGTCACGGTTCAGGCGGCCTCCCTGAAGGTCACTCTGACCCATGCGTTCGTCAGCAGCTTTGCGGAAGGTCTCGTAGCCGCCGAGAACCGCCGGCTGAACGCTCTTGCCCATGCGGCCGCCGAATCCTCGCAGCGAGCCGCAGCGGCATCGGGCATCGCCTGCACCACGCAGGCGCCGCAGCTTGCCTATCCGGATCTCATCAGGAGCTTCACGCTCCTCGCACGCGCCCATGATCTGACTGTCCTCGACCTGGAGCCGATTTCCCTGGCGGTCGACCGGGGATTGATCGAAGCCGTCTTGATGGAGAGCGGGCGCCCCCTCATCGTCGTGCCCGAGGGCCGGGAGGCCTTCGAGGGAGAGCGGATCATCGTGGCATGGGACGGCAGCGCCAAGGCAGCGCGCGCCCTCAACGATGCCATGCCATTGCTCAGAGCCGCCTCACAGGTCGAACTGATCAGCGTCACGGGCGAGAAGGACCTGGCGCACGCGGTGCCGGGCGCGGAGATCGCCCCTCACCTCGCTCGCCATGGCGTCGCCGTGAACGTCCTGTCCCTTCCGGCCATGGACGGGGACGTGGCCGTGACCTTGCGCAATCACGCCCACCTGACCCGTGCCGACATGATCGTGATGGGCGCCTACGTCCATTCACGCCTGCGCGAAATGATGCTCGGAGGCACGACCCAGTCACTGCTCAAGAACACCCCGGTGCCGCTGTTCCTCTCCTATTGACCAAAGAGGCTTGCGTCTTCCCGTCGGATCTTTAGCAGAGTGGGATGCCGGCGAGCCTTTCGAGATCTGGAAGGCCCTTGCCGACCGAAGCGATCCTCGACCGGCCGGAGGCCTACTGCCAGGAATAGTTGAAGCTCACGCTGATACGCTCGCTCTCGGCCTCGTTCAGGGGAACCTCGTGGCGCAGCCAGCTTTCCCAGAGCAGCACCGTGCCCGGGATCGGCTTCATGTAGGCGAATTGCCGGTTCTCCTGCTTGGCCCTGGCCTTGCGCGGCGGCGCGGCCATCATGAAGCCGAGACGCGGGTCCTCGAGCTTGAGCGCGCTCGCGCCCTCCGGGATCGTCACGTAATAGGTGCCGCTGATCACCGAATGCGGGTGGATGTGGGACGTGTGGATGCCGCCCGGCGGAAGAATGTTGATCCACAGGCTGTCGAGCACGAGCTTGCGGCCCTGGAGGTCGAATTCCAGCTCCTTGGCGAAGCTCGCCACATGCTTGTCGAGTTCCTTCAACAGCTCGCCGAACACCGGCACCCGCCAAGGCAGATCGTTCAGGGAGGCATAGGACGTGTAGCCCGGATAGCCATGCTTGGCGCACCAGCGCTGGCCGGCCTCGTCGTCCTCGGCGATCGACAGGCAGGCCGCCTCCAGCTCCGTGTTGCGGAGTTCGGCCTTGGCGCCCGTCATCTCGGCGCGGTAGACTTTAGTGACGAAAAGCGTATCGATGCTAGACATGGCTTGGCTCTATTCCGGCTGTCGGCTTCTGTCAAAGCCATTGCCCTTCCAGGAAGGGCATCCCAACTTTCCGAACGGAAAGATTCCTCGTGGGTTGAAGGATCCACCCGGGCAACACACCTTGGCCTTATGATGTCACCCTCCCTCCTGCCGGTCTCCTCGGACGATCTCCTGACCATGGCGCGAAGCCTCGACGCGGAAAGCCTCGCGCGGGTCATCGCCCTGCGGGACTGGCTGATCACGGTGGCGGGCCAGATGGAAGATGCGAACGAGGTCCTGTCGGGCTTCCTCAACCGGCTGATCGAGCTCGGCCTGCCCATCGACCGCGCGGTGTCCGCCATCGAGACGCTGCACTCGGAATATGCGGGCATCGGGCGGTTCTGGACACGGGAGGAAGGGACCGTCGTGCGTTACCTGCCGCACGGGGACCGCCGGGAGACCGTCTACCAGACGAGCCCCTTCGCCTATGTGAACCGCACGGGGGAGTGGCTCATCCTCGATCTCACGACGACCCCCGACGATCTCTTCCCGATCATTCCGGAGCTGAAGGAAGCGGGCTATCGCCACTACGTCACCATTCCGATTCGCTTCACCAATGGAGCGGAGAATGCCATCTCCTTCGCGACGAGATCCCCCCAGGGATTCGGCACGCGCGAACTGACGATCCTGCGCATGGTGATCCCATCCTTTTCCCTCGTGACCGAGCTGCGCGCGACGAGCAACCGGCTCGACGAGGTGCTGCGCATCTATGTCGGCGACGACCCGCACAAGGCGATCCTCTCCGGTGCCATTCAACGCGGACAGGTGACGCGGATCCGTTCGGCCATCCTGTTCGCCGACATGCGCGACTACACGCATATCTCGTCGACCTTGAGCCCGGAAAGCGCGGTCGAGCTGTTGAACAACTATTTCGACTGCCTCGTGCCGCCCATCGAGGACGAGGGCGGCGAGGTGTTGAAATATCTGGGCGACGGGCTTCTCGCCATTGTGCGCGACAAGGGCGACGATACGGGTGGGGCCGCCCAATCGGCGCTCACGGCCGCCACCAAGGCGCTTCGGCGGATCGAGGCCGCCAACAACGAGGGCCGCTTTCCGGTACCGATCAATGTCGGTTTGGCCCTTCACCATGGCGACGCGGCCTACGGCAACGTGGGCTCCGGCCAGCGCCTCGACTTCACGGTGATCGGGCGCGACGTGAACCTCGCCAGCCGCATCGCGGAGCTGAACAAGAAACTCGGCGAGCCACTGCTCATGTCCAAGCCCTTTGTCGAGCATCTCTGGGGCAACCCCTCGCCGCTCGGCGCTCACGAGGTCGAAGGCTTCGCGGAGGCGATCGAGATCTACAAACCGTAGAGCATCGGACACACGTCCGATGTTCTAGATCCGCTCGCGCCCATGCGGCGCAACGAGATCCAGGATTGGACCGAGCGGCACGATCCCCGTGGGATTGATGGTCCTGTGGCTCTCGTAATAATGCCCTTTGATATGCGCCATGTTCACGGTCTCGGCGATACCGCCCGTCTGGTAGATGTCGCGCAGATAGCCGGAGAGATGCGGGTAATCCGCGATGCGGCGCAGGTTGCACTTGAAGTGGCCCACATAAACCGGGTCGAATCGCACCAGCGTGGTGAAGAGCCGGATATCGGCCTCGGTCAGCCTGCCGCCGCAGAGATAGCGGCGTGAGGACAGGCGCTCGTCGAGGAAATCAAGCGCCTCGAAAAGCGGACGAACCGCCTCTTCGTAAGCCTGCTGCGTCGTCGCGAAACCGGCCTTGTAGACCCCGTTGTTGACATTGTCGTAGATGCGCCCGTTCAGGGCGTCGATTTCACCGCGCAGGTCATCCGGCCAGTAATCGCCCGGCTTGGCGCCCAGCCCGTCGAAGGCGGAGTTCATCATGCGGATGATCTCGGCGGATTCGTTGTTCACGATGGCGCCGGTCGCCTTGTCCCAGAGGATGGGAACCGTCACGCGGCCGGTATAGTCGGGTACGGCCGCCGTATAGACCTGATAGAGATATTGCGCCCGGTTGATGGGATCGGGAACGACGCCCGGCCCGTCTTCGAACGTCCAGCCGTGGTCGAGCATGCGCCAGTGCACGACGGAGACATCGATCATACCCTCCAGGCCTTTCAGCTTGCGCATGATCAGGGTGCGATGCGCCCAGGGACAGGCGAGCGAGACATAGAGATGATAGCGGTTCGGCTCCGCCTTGAACCCGCCGGTTCCGGAGGGCCCGGGGGAACCGTCGGCGGTGACCCAGTTGCGGAAGGCCGACGGTTTGCGGACGAAACGCCCGCCAGTGCCCTTGGTGTCGTACCATTGGTCGTGCCAGACCCCGTCGATCAGCAATCCCATCCCATTCTCCACCTTTCGTCCCGTCCCCATATGGGAAGGGCTCGGCCCTGCCGGGAAAGCAGACAGATGGAGGATCCGGGCGGGCGTCAAGGGGGACGGGTCATCACGGCGTCGAGGATCGGTGCATCGGCCCGGACGGGTGCAGGACAAAACCGGCTTGACGGACAGTGAGATGTATTACAGGAACATGGGTGGTCTCCGGGCTCTTCCGGTGTGCCCTTTCATTTGCGTCCTGCTCATGGAAAGGACGCGGCCTGACGTCATGACAAGGGGTGACGACAGGCTATCCCCCTAGATACCCCTTGCCTTCCTTGGAAGGGCCTGTAGCTCAATGGTTAGAGCCGGCCGCTCATAACGGTCTGGTTGCAGGTTCGAGTCCTGCCGGGCCCACCACTCCCTCTCAAGGACTTAAGGCTGCCTTGTCGGAGTGATCGAGTTTCCCCACGCAGGCCGACGTATGGTGTTCCCCTTGCGGATGGATCCGGAGTGCGAATGCGTCAAGGGGGACCTCGCCTCCCGGGACCGGAAAGCGCATCCGCCGGAGTCCTGATTCGCTACCTGCCCTGTCGCGCTCGGGCAGCTTGGTTCCCGGGAACGATCAGCCGGGGTCTGAACATCCCCGAAGGGCTTGCCAGCCGTGGGCGGCGGGCGCAATGTGCAGGGAGAGCATGCAGGGACGATGCAAGCACCTATATCCTCATTGCTTATGCTTCCGATCCCAGTGCGAGTCGTAGCGCCTGCTCACCGGCAGGTGCATTCCATGCAGGCAACCGGAGCGCTTCGATGACCGGCGTCGACGATGTGGGAAAGACGATCCTCCGCAACAAGCTCCTCGGCCGGTGGGCTGCCGAGAAACTGGGCCTGACAGGCCCGGAGCTTGAGGCCTACTCCGATACTCTGGCCAGAGCCACGGTCGACCCCGAACGCAGCGACGTGTTCAGCAAGATCCGCAAGGATTTCGACGAAGCGGGCATCACGGAATCGAACGAACGGATCCTTCAAGTCATGACCGAACTGACGCTCAAGGCCGGCAACCTCATGCCAACGGCAACAGGGAATTCCGTCGACGGCGCAGCCGTGGCCCTCGCACGCAAACTCACGACGCCATGAGACCGCCTGCTGCGTGAGCACCTGCGGACGCGCGGGAGAAGACTTTCGACGTGGGTTGAGCGAGCTAGGACGCCAACGCAGAGATGCCGATATCGGGCATCGCACAATTGTCGCAGAAGCCAGAGCCTTGGAAGTGATGGGACGTCATTGCCCTGTCATGGACCGGACCTAAGCCCCGCTGCGGGGCTTGAGGTGGGTCAGTACGGATGTACTGCGGTCCGCCCACTCCTTCTGCGACAAGGGACGAAGTAAGCGGAAATGGAACTCGACGATCATCTCACAATGTGTCCACGATGGTTTCCGATCTTCCTCGTGGGGTCGGATGCATCAGCTTGGCTTTTTGTCAGGTGCCGGCATAGCGGCGTTCCTGCCCAGTTCGCCGCGACCTCGTCTCCCCTTCGGAATCGTGAGCTATGGCCTCCGCGCTCACGCGGGTCTTCCAGTGCCGCGCTGATCGAGCATCGTGCGTCAATCGAATGTCCTGGAGCGTGGTCTAAGGGCCACGTAAGCTAGCGCATCGGATGGATCCCGAAAGGCCGCTCGCCGCCGGGTCCGATTCTCCAGTGCCCGCCCGGACTGTCATGAAACTGTCACCGAAACTTCACTGTAACGGTTCTGTGACATCTGATATCGACCCCGCGTTGATTTCAGGAGAGAATACGATGGGTGTAGATAAGCAGAGTCTCCTCCAAGGCCGGCTTGCCGACTTTGAGAAGGCAGTGCGCCGTGGCAAGAAGTTCGAGAAAACTCTTCTCAAGATCATCGCGCAAAGCGAGCCGGGCTCCGACATCGAGAATCTCGCCAAATCTGTTCAGCAGGGTCTGAAGATCTTGAAGAAGGAGATCAAAAAGGCCGAGCGCTCACCCATTTCGGATGCGAAGAAAGAACTCGTTCAAAGAAAGCCCGCGTCGAAGGCGGTCACTCCGTCAGACGCGTCGGAAAAGCC
Source organism: Microvirga calopogonii (assembly GCF_003347665.1). GTDB lineage: Bacteria > Pseudomonadota > Alphaproteobacteria > Rhizobiales > Beijerinckiaceae > Microvirga > Microvirga calopogonii. Next base: position 107,976 of record NZ_QDGA01000014.1, on the reverse strand, counting down.
CGTCCGGCGCTCGCGCAAGAAAGAGCCTGCCAGAACGGACCTGGCGACAGGTGAAAATCAGCCGATGCCTGACGCCAGCAAATAGCATCTCTGGATCGAACGCGGGTGGATGCCGCAGACTAATCAGGTCTACGTCCTAACAGGCATTCGCAGAAGCTTGATTCAGGCATTCGCTCGCCTCCACCTCTTCATGAAACAAGGGACGAGCCTCTGAAACAGAAGCATCAGCCAGGGCAATGCTGCATACGACGATGCCAAGACCGTCATGCACCTCGACCCGCCAAGGCGACGTGCTGCGAACCATCCAACTCTCAAGCAGAGATCGTGCGTCCTCGAGCGCATGCTGGCGTGCTGCAACAGGGCCAGCCAGGATGTGTCCGGTGGGATCCGGGTACAATCGCCGCCCATCTGTAAGGTGGAAGTAATAGCGCTGCATCACGGTTCGGCCACTTAAAGGAATCATTTGACAGGGCGATGACGCGCCCGCTCCGTCTATGATCTGTCATGGCCCCGGAGCACTCCCGCCTTCACGAGCAGGAGGCAACCGAACAACGATGATAGCAGCGTGACCAGGAACGCCCACCGGAAGCCGTTCGCCGTCTCGGCGACGCTCATCACATTCGACCTCGTTTTGCCGGGTTCGGCGATGGCGGCCCTACTCGAATGTCACGTCGGAACGCCACTTCACAACCTCGACAGCCTCTCTGTCGCGAGCGGCGTTCCGTTCTCACGCTCGGCATCGGCGACAGTCTCTGCGGTCGCAGCAATACTGCGCAGCCGCCGTGGAGTCCCTCTTGATGCGGCGGCCGGCTTTTGTCCGACGATGGCGTTTGAATCCCGATTTCATTCAGACCGTTCCCGGCCATTGTGACGGGAAATCCCGTATCTACGGAGACCATCCCATCAACGGCTCGTGCGTGATCCGGTCGCCATCCCGCCAAGAATGGTGGGTCCGGCCCCGTCCTGTGGTATGATGAAGACCGATCAGCCTTGGGAGAGATGAACATGCCCAAGATGAAAGCGGCCATTTTCGTCGAACCCGGACGCATCGTTCTCGATGAAAAGCCGATCCCGGATGTCGGACCGCTCGATGCGCTCGTTCGCATTACCACGACGACGATCTGCGGCACGGATGTCCACATCCTCAAAGGCGAGTATCCGGTGGCCCGTGGGCTCACCATCGGGCACGAGCCTGTCGGCATCATCGAGAAGCTCGGCTCGGCCGTGCAGGGCTACCGCGAGGGCCAGCGGGTCATCGCCGGCGCCATCACGCCGAGCGGGCACAGCGAGGCCTGTCTTTGCGGCTGTCACTCGCAGGACGGAGCCGGCACGAAACATGGTTGGAAAGCCATGGGCGGCTGGAAGTTCGGCAACACCATCGACGGTTGCCAGGCCGAATACGTGCGGGTGCCCGACGCCATGGCGAACCTCGCTCCGGTCCCGGACGGGCTCACCGATGAGCAGGTGCTCATGTGCCCGGACATCATGTCGACCGGCTTCTCCGGGGCGGAAAGCGGGCGCATCCGCATCGGCGACACGGTGGCTGTGTTCGCCCAAGGCCCGATCGGGCTCTGCGCCACGGCGGGCGCAAGGCTGATGGGCGCCACCACCATCATCGCGGTCGAGAGCGTACCTGAGCGGATCGAGATGTCGCGACGGATGGGCGCGGACCATGTGGTCGACTTCACGAAAGCGGACCCGGTCGAGGAGATCAGGCGCCTCACCGATGGGCGCGGCGTCGACGTCTCCATCGAGGCGCTCGGGCGACAGCAGACTTTCGAGGCGGCGCTGCGCGTGCTGCGTCCCGGCGGCACCCTGTCGTCGCTCGGCGTCTATTCGGGCGACCTGAAGATCCCGCTTGACGGCTTCCTGGCGGGGCTGGGAGATCACACGATCCGGACAACCCTCTGTCCAGGAGGCAAGGAACGGATGCGCCGGCTGATCGGCGCCATCGCCTCGGGGCGTGTCGACACGCGCCCTCTCGTGACGCATCGCTTCAAGCTCGATCGGATCGAGGAGGCCTACGACCTGTTCTCCCACCAGCGCGACGGCGTACTGAAGGTGGCGATCACGCCATAACCCGAGGCCGTAGCGTGAGGCCCCCGATCTGCAGCCACGATGCCGCCTGCGGTGGACAGATTGCGCCAGATCAAAGCGAGGCCCTGCTTATGATCGCATGATGGCCTCAAGGGCTCCGGCACGAAGCCGTGTCCGAGCCGATGGAGGAACGAGGCGATGACGAAGGACATCATGGTGCATCTCGACGGGAGCGCCGAGGACGAGATCCGGTTGGAGTACGGGCAGGCGATTGCGACGGCAAGCCAGTCCCATCTGATCGGGATCTTCACCAACCTGCTGTCTGACCTCACCGTTCCCATTCCGATGGATGGAGGCGGAGCCGCCATTCAGGTCCTTGCGGAACTCGACGAAAGGGCCCGGCGGGATGGGGACGTAACCGCGCAGCGTCTGACGGAGCGGCTCGCCACGCTTCAAGTGCCGCATGAATTCTGCCGGCTCGACGGGACTTACGGCGTCCTGTCCGCCGAGGTTGCGGAACTGGCGCGGTGCGCCGACCTCTTCATCGCCACGCGTCCCCAGCGCGAGCCCGATAGGACCGATTGGTCCGATCTCGCCGAGGCGGTGCTCTTCGGCAGCGGGCGGGCGCTCCTGCTCGTGCCGCCCGGGCGCCGTCGGCAAGGTCCGATCCGGACCGTGCTGGTGGCCTGGAACGGCAGCCGCGAGGCGGCCCGTGCCCTGCGCGAAGGATTGGACTTCATCGAGCAGGCGGCGCGCACCATCGTGCTCGTCATCGACCCTCCGGAAGGCACCCAACCGTGGAGCGAGGTGGAGCTCCATCTCGCGCGCCACGGCGTGGTCGCGGAAGTGGTCTCTGCCGAGAGCAGGAACCGCGGCATCGGCGATGTCATCATGGACGAGGCAAACCGCCTGTCGGCCGATCTCATCGTCATGGGTGGGTACGGCCATGCCCGGCTGAGAGAGCAGGTTTTCGGAGGTGCGACGCGGGATGTGCTCCACACCGCGGCAAGACCTGTGCTGATCGCACATTGATATCCTCTCGGAGCAATTGCCCGGTCCTTCGATCCTTGCAGGGCCTTCAAGGATTCCTTCGCCCGATTCTGGTCATCGCACCCGCCTTCGGCCTCGTGCTGGGCTTCGGGATGCGCTTCGCCGGCAGCGGACAGAGGAGCGGCATGGTCTGGGCGCTGGCGACCCTTCCGGTCCTCGTTGCGCTACTGATCGAGATCGTCGTCAGCCTGCGGCGCGGCGATGTCGGCCTCGACATTGTCGCAGCCCTGTCCATGACCGGCGCCCTCGCGTTCGGGGAGTACCTCGCGGCCGTCGTCGTGGCCTTGATGTATGCCGGCGGGCAGTACCTGGAGAGTTTCGCCGAGCGCCGCGCCAACCGCGAGATGACGGCGCTCCTGGCGCGTGTGCCGCGCGTCGCCATTCGGCATCGCAACGGCAGGCTCGAAGAGGTCGGGCTCGAAGCCATCGCGCCCGGCGATTGCCTGCTCGTCCGTCAGGGTGACGTGGTTCCCGTCGACGGGCTTGTCGACAGCGGCGTCGCCATCCTCGACCAGTCGGCGCTGACAGGCGAGTCGATTCCTGTCCGGAAGAAGGCGAGCGAACCGGTCATGAGCGGCGTCACGAATGCCGGCGATGCCTTCGACCTGACGGCCACGCGCCGGGCCGCCGAGAGTACCTATGCCGGAGTCGTTCGCCTGATCGAGGCCGCCCAGCGCTCCAAGGCGCCCATGGCGCGGCTGGCGGACCGGTACGCCATGGCGTTTCTGGCCCTGACCGTCGCGCTCGCCGGCGGCGCCTGGCTGTGGAGCGGCGATCCGATCAGGGCGCTGGCCGTGCTCGTCATCGCAACCCCGTGTCCACTCATCCTCGCCGTTCCCGTGGCGATCGTCTCCGGAGTGTCCCGTGCGGCGAAGGCCGGCGTGCTGGTGAAGGGCGGGAGGGCGCTGGAGGGGCTGACCCGTGTCACGGGCCTGGTCATCGACAAGACCGGGACCCTCACGCACGGACAGGCGCGGCTCGTGGAGATCCTCCCCGTGGCGGCCATGTCGTCCGACCGGATCCTCCAGCTTGCGGCATCCCTCGATCAGGCATCGAAACACGTCATCGCGCAGGCGCTCGTTGCGGAGGCGCGGGACCGAGGGCTCGATCTCCTGCCGCCGACGGAGGTCGTGGAGATTCCGGGCGAAGGACTGGAAGGGATCGTGGACGGCCGCCGCGTGGCCGTAGGCGGTGTCCGGTACGTTTCGCAGCGCGTTCCCAGAATAGCCCAGACGGTTTCCGAAAATCGACGTCCCTCCGGGGCGGTCATCGTCGCCGTGGCGGTCGACGGCGAGGAGGCCGGGATCCTGATCCTGGCCGATCCCCTGCGGATGGAGGCGGCCCGGGTGATCGACACTCTTCGTCGCCTGGGGATCGCCCGGATCGTCCTAGCGACGGGCGACCGCCGCGAGGTAGCCCAGGCCGTCACGGTCGGGTTGCATCTCGACGAGGTTCATGCCGAGCTCACGCCGGATCGGAAGATCGCCATCGTGCAGGACGAGAAACGATACGGGCCCGTCATGATGATCGGTGACGGCGTCAACGATGCGCCGGCCCTCGCGGCCGCCGATGTCGGCGTCGCCATGGGCGCGAGAGGCGCGGCCGCGTCCGCCGAAGCGGCCGACGTGGTGCTCCTGGTGGACCAGCTCGACAAGCTTCCTGCCGCCGTTCTCGCGGCGCGCCGGTCGCGCCACATCGCGCTCCAGAGCGTCTATGCGGGATTAGGCCTCTCGGTCATCGGCATGATCGCCGCCGGATTGGGCCTCCTGACACCCGTGCAGGGAGCCCTGATCCAGGAGGCCATCGACGTCGCGGTGATCCTCAACGCCCTGCGAGCCCTGTGGGGACCGGAGCCGTCCTGATGGCAATCGGCAGCTATCGAAATCCGCACCACCTGACATCAGCTCGACGGGCATGGACCAAGATGCGATGGTTCCTGCTGCGCAGTTCCTCATATCCAGGAGGTTTTCTTGTCGCTTCACCTTCACTTCCACGGTGCCGCCCGCACGGTGACCGGATCCTGCTTCATGCTCGAAACGGAAACCGCCCGCGTCCTGATCGATTGCGGAATGTTCCAAGGGTCCAAATCCGAGCGGGAGCTCAATTACCAGCCCTTCCCCTTTCGGGCCGCCGGCATCGATGCACTGTGCCTCACCCACGCGCATATCGATCACAGCGGTCTCGTACCGAAGCTCGTGAAGGCGGGCTTTGATGGACCGATTTATGCGACGGCCGGGACGGCCGATCTGGCGTCCCTCATGCTTCCGGATTCAGGCTACATCCAGGAAATGGAGGTCAACCAGTTCAACCGCCGCAACAGTCGCCGCGGACGCGAGACCGTCTCTCCCATCTACACGGAAGAGGATGCCGTCGCGTCTCTCCGATATTTTCGGCCGGTGACTTATGGCCGATGGCAGGATGTCGTCCCTGGATTTAGGGCGCGCTACTGGAATGCGGGCCATCTCCTGGGCTCGGCCTCCATCGAGATGGAGGTGACGTCCGGCGGTGCCGAGAAGCCGCTTCGCCTCCTGTTCTCCGGCGATGTCGGCCCCGATCACAAGCTCCTTCAGCCCGATCCGGACGGCCCGCGCGACCTCGACTATGTCGTTCTCGAATCCACGTACGGCGACACGGACCGGTCCGGCACCACCATCGAGCGCCGCCGTCGGATGCTGCGCGACGAGGTCCGCGCGGCGATGCACCCGAGCGGGGTGCTGCTCATTCCATCATTCGCGGTCGAGCGGACCCAGGAACTCCTCGTCGATCTTCTGGAGCTGATGGAAGCGGGCGAATTGCCGGCCATTCCGATCTTCATCGATTCCCCTCTGGCCTCGAAGGCCAGTGCCGTCTTCAAGCGCCATGCAGGTGAACTCCGGAACGGCTCGGACCTGATACAGGCGCTCGACTCACGCTCGGTCCATTTCACGGAATCTGTGGAGCAGAGCAAGGCCATCGACCGGATCCACAGCTTCCACATCATCATTGCGGCGAGCGGCATGTGCGAGGCGGGACGCATCCGTCATCACCTGAAGGCGTGGCTCTGGCGGGACGAAGCCACCGTCCTCTTCGTCGGCTTCCAGGCTCAGGGAACGCTCGGCCGGATCCTTCAGGAGGGCGCCTCGACGGTCCGGATCCAAGGCGAGGAGGTCAAGGTTCGGGCACGCATGCGAACCCTGGATCTCTATTCGGGACATGCGGACGGGCCTGAGCTGAAGGCTTGGCTTGCGGATCGCCTTCCGGTTCGGCGCGGCATCTTCCTCGTTCACGGAGAGGACCCGGCCCTGAAGGCCCTGCAAAAATCTCTCGCTGATATCGGTCACGCGCCCGGCGCCATCATTCCGGAGATCGATGACATCTATGATCTGACGGGCGATCACGCTGTTCGGGTCGAAAGCCAGGACGGCCGGTTGCCGAGCACGAGCGCCGGACATCGCGACTGGCACAACGACTATGCGCAATTGCTTCTCGAGATCAGTGAAGCCGTCGATGCGGCGGCCGACAGGAAGGCTAAAGGGGTCATCATCCGGCGCATCAGGGATGCGCTGAAGGACAGATCCAAAGAACAGGCTCGTTGATCTTGTCGTTGCAGGCGAAGCGGGAATCCGAACGCCTTCTCGCCTGACAATAAGGACCATCAGAGCCATCGGCGGCACAGGACGGGATGTGGTTCATCCTGGCAAAAGCCGAACGTTCAAACCTCCGCCCACATGCGGAACAGATTGGCGCTGCTCTTTGCCAGCAGGTCGAACTCCGGGGTCTTGCCCGCTTGAGCGAACAGGTTGCGCCTGGCGGTTTCGAGATCGAACAGAAGCTCGCGTCGGGCGCTGTCGCGCACATAGCTCTGCGCCCAGCCCACGGCCACCATGCGCTCTCCCCGCGTGACGGGGGCGACCCGGTGCAGGCTCGTCGAGTCATAGGCCACCAGATGCCCGGCCGGGAGCTTCACCTCCTCCTCGCCGGACACGGACTCGATCACGAGCTCCCCGCCATCATAGGAGTCCGGATCGGCCAGGAAGAGCGTGAAGGACACGTCCGTGCGGATGCCGTTCATCAGTGGATTGTCGACGTGGGAGCCATATTCCCGGCCCGCACCGTAACGGGCAAAGATCAGCGGCGTCAGGGCCTTCGGCCGCGCGGCGAGGTTGAAGACCTCGTTGTTCAGAATGGCCGTCGACACCTTCTCCCGCAGCAGGGTGAGAGCCGCCCCCTCGCGGGCCTGTTCGTTGTCCTTGACCAACCGGGCGCTCCACCCCGCCGTCGCGCGGCCGTCCTCGAAGCGCATGGACCTCAGCATCCCGCGAACCTCTTCGAGATCGGCCGGGAGGAGGACGTCCGCAATCGTGATCAGCATGGGAGAGCACCTTCGGGCTTGCACGAGCTCCCCATATTATGTAGCTAAGTTCTTGTAAAGACACGCAGTTTTTAGCTTTTCTAAACTAGCCGCGGCAGCCAGCGTGCCGAGGGGGATCCATGAAGAAACGGAAGATCTGGGCGGGCCTGAGTTCCGCCGTCCTTGTTGCCGCGCCGGTTGCCGTGCAGGCGGCGGCTCCACATGTCGAGCCGCAGGTCGGGATCGAGGCCAAGGCCGGCCAGACCCTGCTTCAGCTCGCTCAGCACCAGGGCCACGCCGCCCCGGCGGCCACATCCGGTGGCGAGGGCGATGAAGGTGGAGCAGGCGGCGCGGTCCAATTGCCGGCGCCGCTCCATGTCTATCGCGGCATCGAAATGATTCGCGGCCATCTCACCGTCGGTGCCGAGCTGATCGAGGCCGGCCGCTGGGCCGACGCCCTGCCCCACTTCCTGCATCCGGAGGAAGAGATCTACGGCAGCATCCGCGAGCAGTTGAAACCCCTCAACATCGCGCCGTTCCAGGTCGCCCTGAAGTCCCTGTCGCAGACCGTGAAGGCCAAGAACAAGGAAGCCTATGTCCGGGCCCGCGCGGCGCTCGACGAGCGCCTGGCGGCGGCCGAGACGGCCGTGAAGACAAAGGAAGCGGACGGCACTTACTTCGTGCTCGAAACGGCCCTCGAAGTGCTGCAGCAGGCTGCCGACGAATACGAGGAGGCCGTCGAGAAAGGCCGCATCGCAAACGTGGTCGAGTACCAGGACGCGCGTGGCTTCGTGTTCGAGGTGGACCGCCTCGTCGGAACGGTCATGCCGGCCGCCTCCGCCAAGAATGCCGACGCGGCCAAGGCCCTACAGGCGAGCCTCGACGACCTGAAGGCGACCTTCCCGGCCGTGACGCCGCCGAAGCAGGCGGTGAAGGATTCCGGACAATTCCTGAGCGCGGTCGCCAAGTTCGAGTTGCAGCTCAGCAACTTCCACTAACCTCGATGTGGCGCGCGAGCTTCACCAAAGTCGGTCGGGTGCTGGCGGGCTTCGTGCTCGCAAGTCTCGTGGGCGGAGCGGCCGACAAGCCCGCTTCGCTCGACGCCGCGCATTGGAGGCAGGCTTTCGCGCGTCCGGATCATGCTCCGACGCCTGCGGAGAATCCGGCAACTCCGGAGAAGATCGCGCTCGGCGCGAAGCTTTTCGAGGATACCCGCCTTTCGGGCTCAGGCGACATGGCGTGCTCGACCTGCCATCAGGCCGACCTGTCGTTCTCCGACGGTGTCGACCGCCATATCGGCCACGACGGACAGCCCCTCGACCGGCGCACGCCTCCCCTGTGGAATCTGGCCTGGGGCCTGTCCTTCTTCTGGGACGGCCGAGCCTCGAGCCTGGAAGTTCAGGCCATGGGGCCGATCGAGAACGAACGCGAGATGGCCGGCAACCTGCAGACGGCCTTGCGGGCGCTCGATGCCGACCCAAAGATCCGCAAGGCGTTTGCGGCCGCCTTCCCCGATGATCCCACCGTGACGCAGGCCAACCTGGCAAAGGCGCTCGCGGCCTTTCAGCGAACGCTCGTCTCGCCGGAAACCCGCTTCGACCGTTGGGTGAAGGGCGACGACAAGGCTCTGGAACCGAACGAGCTTGCGGGCTTCTCGCTCTTCGTCGGCAAAGCCGGATGCGTGGCCTGCCATCAGGGCTGGCGGTTCACCGACGAAGCCTTCCACGACATTGGTCTGCCTGGTGAGGACAAGGGCCGCGGCCCCATCCTCGGGGTGAACGCCGCGAACCATGCCTTCAAGACGCCGAGCCTGCGCGAGCGGGTCTGGTCCGCGCCCTACATGCATGACGGCTCGCTTGCGACCTTCGACGATGTCGTCGCGCATTACGCGGAACACGTGGTGCAGCGCCCCACTGTCTCGGCCGACCTGCCGCGCCGGATCGAACTGAATGACGAAGAGCGCGCGCAACTCGTCGCCTTCCTCGCCACCCTGTCCAGCGACGATCCTCCCCGCCCCGCGAGCCTGCCTGCGAAAGCGATGTCCTGGGGGACGGACGAGAGAGCCATTCCGACATCCACCGTCGGGCAGAAGGACAAGCGCTTCACGCCGGGCGCGATCATCTTGAAGCTGGGCGAGGCCCTGCGCATCGTCAACGATGATACGCGCGTCCACAACGTGCGCCTCGACGGTCGGGGCAGGAGCTTCAACTCGGACGCCCAGAACCCCGGCGACACCGTGACCATCGGATTCGACGAGCCCGGCCACTACGATGTGATCTGTGGCATCCATCCGGAGATGCGCCTGAGCGTGGAGGTCGCCCAGGTCCGGTGAGCGGCACCGGACAAAAGAAAAATACACGCCTCGTTTCCGGCGACATGGCTCCGAGGGATGCGCTAAAACGGGTTCATGCCAATGCTCCGCGACGACGACACCCTCTTTGCCGCCCTGATCGCCCGCGATCCTTCCTACGAAGGATTTGCCTATGTGGGCGTGAAGACGACAGGCATCTTCTGCCGCCTGACCTGCCCGGCCCGCAAGCCGAAGCGCCACAACGTGGTGTTCTTCTCCTGCAGGGACGCGGCGCAGGATGCCGGCTTTCGCCCCTGCCTGCGCTGCAAACCCCTCGACATCAAGCGGCCGACGAGCGGAGCGCTCGACGTTTTGAGGGACAGGATCAGGGTCGAGCCGGACCGACGGTGGAGCGCCGAGGACGTGAAGGCTCTCGGCTACGATCCCTCCACCGTGCGCCGTGCCTTCCAGCGCGAATACGGCGTCACCTTCGCGCAATATGCGCGCTCGCAGCGGCTCGGTCTGGCGGTCAATACCTTGCAGCAGGGAGGCTCCGTGATGGATGCCCAGCTCGATGCCGGCTACGAATCCGGCAGCGGTTTTCGCGATGCGATCAGCAAGCTCATCGGCGACGCGCCGGTCCGCGCGCCGGCGCGTCAGATCCTGATCGCGCAATGGCTCGATACGCCCATCGGCGCGATGCTCGCCGTCGCGGACGATGCGGGCGTGCATCTGCTCGAATTCGCGGAACGCAAGGCGCTTCCGACCGAGATCGAGCGGTTGCGCAAGCGCGTCGGGCCGATCTGCTTCGGGCGGCACCCGATGCTCGACACGCTGGCCCATCAGATAGAGCGATATTTCGCCGGCCGCTCGATCTCCTTCGACGTGCCCATCGTGCAGAAGGGAACGCCGTTCGAGGCGACGGTCTGGGATGCGCTGCGCCGGATTCCCGCGGGCACCACGCGCAGTTACGGCGAGATCGCGCGTTTCATCGACCGTCCCGATGCGCCGCGGGCCGTGGCGCGGGCGAACGGCGCCAACCAAGTGGCGGTCATCGTGCCCTGCCACCGGGTGATCGGCGCCGATGGATCGCTGACCGGTTATGGTGGCAAGATCTGGCGCAAGCAATGGCTGCTCGAACACGAGCGGCGTGTCGCGACAACATTGTCCAAGGGGTGAAAGACATGACGGATCAAGTCACGAGGGCCGGAACGTTCAAGGCTCTCCACGTTCCCGGAAGCCCGATTATTCTCTTCAATGTCTGGGATGCGGGCAGCGCCAAGGCGGTTGCGGCGGGCGGAGCGAAGGCTCTCGCCACAGGTAGTTGGTCGGTCGCGGCCGCGCACGGCTTCGACGACGGCGAGGACATGCCGTTCGACCTCGCCCTCGCCAATCTGGAGCGCATCGTGGCGGCAACGGATCTGCCGGTCACCATCGACCTGGAAAGCGGATACGGGTCCAATCCCGAAGAGGTCGGCGTCACCATTACTCGTGCGGTGCAGGCCGGCGCCATCGGCTACAACATCGAGGACAGCTCTCGCGAAACCAGCCCGTTGCGCGAGATCTCCGATCAGGTGGCCCGACTCAAAAGTGCCAGGGAGGCGGCCGACCGGCTCAGCGTTCCAGCCTTTCTGAATGCGCGCACGGACGTGTTCCTAGTGGCCGCGGCGGACCAGCATAAGAGCCTCGTCGCCACAGCCCTGGAACGTGCCCGCGCCTATGCCGATGCCGGCGCCGATGGGTTCTTTGTGCCCGGCCTGGCTGACGAGACGTTGATATCCCGAATCGTCGAGGGCTCGTCATTGCCTGTGAACATCATGGCGAGCGCGAAGACGCCTGCGGCTTCCCGGCTCGCGGAACTCGGCGTCGCGCGCATCAGCCATGGTCCGGGCCCGTATCGCATGGCCATGAAGGCTCTGGAGGATGCCGCGCGAGCAGCCCTGATCTGAAGTACCGCTCCAGCGAGAGCTCGACACTCGGACACTCGTACGCTCTCTGAGGTGCGGATCCTCGGAGAGCGTTCGAATATCCATGAGCTTGCGTCTCAGACGTGCTTCTTTTCGATCTTCGGCAGGAAATACGCGAAAAGCCCCAGAGCCGGCAGGAAGGAACACACCGTATAGACGGTCGCGATGCTCGTGACGTCGGCGAGATGTCCGAGAGCCGCTGCGCCCAGCCCAGCCATGCCGAACGAGAAGCCGAAGAAGAAGCCGGAGATCATGCCGACGCGCCCCGGCACGAGTTCGATGGCATAGACGACGATGGACGAGAAGGCGGAGGCCAGAACCACGCCGATGATCACGCTCAGCACGGTCGTCCAGAACAGATTGGCGAAGGGCAGCAGGAGCGTGAAGGGCAGGACGCCGAGAATCGAAAGCCAGATCACATAACGCCGGCCGATCCTGTCGCCGATGGGACCGCCGAGCAACGTGCCGACGGCAAGCGCACCAAGAAAGATGAAGAGGTGGATCTGCGCGTCCTGCACCGGGAGTTGGAACTTGGAGATCAGGTAGAAGGTGAAATAGTTGGTGAAGCTCGCGACGTAGAAGTCCTTCGAGAAGATCAGCATCACCAGGATCACGAGCGAGACCACGACGCGGCGCCTCGAGAACAGCGATCCCGTCTCGACCGTGCGCGGCTTGGCGCGCAGGTCCACGAGCTTCGCCTGATACCACCGACCGACCGCGAAGAGGATCAGCATCGCCAGCAGGGCCACGGCGGAAAACCAGGCGATGCTCGGCTGGCCGAACGGAACAACAATGAAGGCCGCAAGCAGTGGCCCCAGCGCACTCCCGGCATTGCCGCCGACCTGGAACACCGACTGGGCCAGGCCATGCCGTCCGCCCGAGGCCAGCCGCGCGACGCGGGAGGATTCCGGGTGGAAGACCGAGGAGCCCATGCCGATGAGGGCGGCCGCCAGGAGCAGGAGCGAATAAGACCCTGCCCGCGAGAGCGTCAGCAGGCCGATCAGGGTGAAGCCCATGCCGACGACGAGGGAGAACGGCTGCGGCCGACGGTCCGTGAATGTGCCGATCATGGGCTGGAGCAGCGACGCGGTGAGCTGGAACGTCAGCGTCAGAAACCCGATCTGGCCGAAATCGAGATGGAAATCCCTTTTGAGGATGGGGTAGATCGCCGGCAGCAGCGACTGGATGAGGTCGTTCAGCAGATGCGAAACGCTGATGGCGGCCAGGATCGGGACGGCGGTCCGCTCCACGAGCGCAGGGCGGGAGCCGAGAGGCATGGCTGGCGTTTGATTGGTCATCGACATTCTTCGTTATGCTGCCAAGCTTGCGGCCAAGCCCAGCCTTAAGGCGTTTCCAGGTTCCGCTATAGACCAGAATGCGTTTCCGATCTCCCTCTCGTGCTGCAGGACAGGGTTACGGCGCAGGTAGGGCGAATTTCCTTCAGTCGCTCCGAGAGCCGGCACAATCCGCAACGATATAGCCGGGAGCCACAACTTTTTCCCATTTAGGCTCTAAGTCCCAATCTTCGGGGGACCGTCCCGGCAATTATGAAAAAATTCGTAGCATCAAGGGGTATTTCATGTCGCAAGCCACGGCCTATGAGCAGCTCATGCTCGAACTGGTCAATCGCGAACGCGCCACGACCGGAGCTCAGCCGCTTGCCTTCAACGCCAACCTGAACGACTCGGCGGATTCGCACAGCAGCTGGATGATCGCGACGGACACGTTCTCCCATACGGGATCGGGCGGCTCGACGCCGACCGACCGGATGACCCAGGCCGGCTATGCCTTCTTGGGCTCCTGGGCATCGGCTGAAAACATCGCCTGGGTCAGCACGCGAGCGCCGGAGGGCCTTCAGGACGAGGTCGAGCTGCTGCACACGAACCTGATGAACAGCCCGGGCCACAAGGCCAATATCCTCAACGGGACCTACAGCGAAATCGGCATCGGCTTCGACACCGGCCCCTACCAGAGCTGGGACGGCGCCTTCGTCACCGAGAACTTCGCAAAGTCTGGCACGGCGGTGTATCTCACCGGCGTCGGCATGGCCGACAAGGATGGCGACCGTTTCTACGACATCGGCGAGGGGCTCGGCGGATTGACCGTGACCGCCGTCAGTTCGACCGGCGCCCAATACAGCACGACGACGCAAAGCGCCGGCGGCTACACCCTGGCACTGGCGGCCGGAACCTATTCGGTCACCTTCTCCGGCGGCGGCTATGCTCCCGTGACCAAGCAGGTGAGCATCGGCGCCTCGAACGTGAAACTGGACCTGATCAACCCGGCACAGTGAGCTCCGACCGTATCGACCACGATCAAAGGCACTGCCGGCAACAACACCCTGAAGGGGACAGCCGCAGACGACACGATCAAGGCGCTGGGCGGCACCGATAAAGTCCACGGCAACGGTGGCAACGACAAGCTCTATGGCGGAGCCGGCAACGATGCGCTCAGCGGCAATGGTGGAGACGACCGGCTCTTCGGAGACAGTGGGAACGATGCCCTTTCCGGGGGCAGCGGCAACGACATCCTCACTGGCGGAAGCGGGAACGACACCCTGACCGGCGGCGCGGATGCGGACACCTTCCGGTTCCACGGCAGCTGGGGAGCGGACAAGATCACCGACTTTCGGGACGGCATCGACCTCATCGACCTGCACGGCACGGGCCTGAGCTTCAAAGGCCTCAGCATCAGCGGTTTCAACGCGGACAGCGACGGCAGGGCAGACGACGTGCTCATCAAGGCCGGCGGCCAATCGATCACGCTGCTCAACGTGAAACATGCGCTGATCGGAGCTTCCGACTTCCTGTTCTGATTGGTAGGCTCATTGACCTCTCTTACGTCATCACCGGCCTTGTGCCGGTGATCCCGATTGATTTAAGCGCAGCGCTCTTCGGATCGAGATGGCCGGCACAAGGCCGGCCATGACGGCAAAGTCGTTCCTGGTCGCCTGCCTTCTACGAACGGGAGGAACGAGCCGCGGGTTTCTTCGACATGTTCAGTGCCGCCGCTGCGCGAATGAGCGCCATCAGCGCTCTCTCGTCGATCTCCTCGCCCTCATGAATATCGATGGCGCGCCTCGTGTTGCCTTCGAGGCTGGAATTGAAGAGGCGTGACGGATCCTCCAACGAGGCGCCCTTGGCAAAGGTCATCTTCACGACATTCTTGTAGGTTTCGCCGGTGCAGATGATTCCACCGTGCGACCACACGGGAACCCCTCTCCACTTCCACTCCTCGACCACGTCGGGGACAGCCTGCTTGATGAGGGACCGGACCCGAGCGAGCGTCTCGCCGCGCCAATCGCGCAGCTCCCCGATTCTCGCGTCGATCAGCCGGGAGGGCGTCTCGCCTTGAAGGACACCGTCCGATCCGCCTTCTTTCACCGCTTCTGCCGTCGCTTTCTTCATGTCCGTTTCCGCCCCGTTGCGTCTCGCGTCAGGAAAAGCCTAGTCCAGCAGCAGCTTCAGCACCAGCGGCAGGAGCAGTGCCGTCACAAGCGCGTTGAGCGCCATGGCGATGCCCGCGAAGGTGCCGGCAAGGGAATGGACCTGGAAGGCGCGCGCGGTGCCGATGCCGTGCGAAGCAAGACCCACGGCGAAGCCGCGGGCGCGCCAGTCCTTCATGCGCAACGCGTTCATCAGCGGCGTCACCATGATGGAGCCCGTGACGCCGGTGAGCATGATCAGGATCGCGGTCAAAGCCGGATCGCCGCCGAGGGCTTCCGTGATGCCCATGCCCACGGGAGCGGTGACGGATTTCGGCGCCAGCGAGATGAGGATGGGATTGGGAATGCCGAACAGCTGCGCGACGGTGACGGCCGACACGATGGCCGTGACGGATCCCACCACGAGCGCCACCATCATCGGTACGATCGAGCGCAGCACGATGGCGCGGTTTTCGTAAAGCGGTATGGCGAGCGCGACGGTCGCGGGACCGAGCAGGAAGTGAACGAACTTCGCGCCTTCGAAATAGACCGGATAGGACGTGCCCGTGACCCACAGCACGAGAGCGACGGCCGCCACGGCGATCAGCACCGGATTGCACAGCGGATGCCGCCTGAAGGCCTGCGAGATGCGGTCCGCGATGACGTAGGCCCCGAGCGTCACCACGAGCCACAGCAGCGGTGTCTGCGAGAGATAAACCCAGAGGGAGAAGGCTTGATCAGTCACGGGCTTTGCCCTCCTCGGCCGCTTCCATCGAGGAGCCGGTGAGGCGCGACACCACGACGAAAGCCACGACCGTTACGACGAGCGTCACGAAGGTCGAGACGACGAGCGCGACGCCGAGCCCGACGCCATAATCGGCCAGAACGTCGAACCGTTGGATCACGCCGACGCTCGCCGGGATGAACAGCAGCGAGAGATGGGCCAGAAGCCCCTTCCCGGTCGAGTCGAGGGCCCTGCCGAATTCCGGGATCTTCGTCCTGATGCGGTCGCGCAGACTCAGGAAACCGAGCAGGAACAGCATTCCGAGCACGGGTCCCGGAAGCGGCCAGCCGAAGCCGCGGGCGACGATCTCGCCGAGCAACTGGCAGAGAAGAATTACGGTCAGACTGACGATCATGAGCGGCCTCGGGAGCGGACGTGATGCTAGAGTTATCGTGATGCAGGGTTCGTGCAAAGCACCGATGGCAGCATCCGGTGAAGCTGGGCTGTCTCCTGAAACTTGCCCGTGCTAAATGAACCGGAACGGCTGAAGATATCCGTCTGTCATCTTGGCCGGCTGGGCAACAAGCGTCATGACCGACACGTCTCTGCTTTTCCGTCTTGTCGTTGCCCTGGCCATCGGCCTGCTGATCGGCCTGGAGCGCGGCTGGAAGCAACGTGAGGAGGCGGAGGGCGAGCGCACCGCCGGGCTTCGGACCTATACGCTGATCGCCCTGCTCGGCGCCCTGTCGGCCGTTCTGGCGGGCTATACCAGCCCGGCCTTTCTGGCTCTCTCCTTCCTCGGCTTCGCTCTCGCGTTCAGCGCCTTTTCCTGGCTGGAGGCGAAGGCCGAGGAGAACTTCAGCGTCACGGGCGTCGTCGCCGGCCTCCTCACCTTCTGCCTGGGCGCCTATGCGGTGCTGGGCAACCTCGAAATCGCGACCGCCGCGGGCGTCGTGGTCACCCTCATCCTCGCGCTCAAGCAGCCCCTTCACCAATGGGTGCGCAAGCTCACATGGCTGGAGATCAGGTCGGCGCTCATTCTCCTTGCGATGACGTTCCTGGCGCTGCCGTTGCTCCCGAACCGGACGGTCGATCCCTGGGATGCCGTCAACCCGTTCGAAATCTGGCTGCTCGCCATCATCGCGGCCATCTCCTTCGCCGGCTACATCGCGGTGAAGATCATGGGCAGTCAGGCGGGCGTGGCGCTCGCGGCGCTCGCGGGCGGATTGGCGTCGTCGACCGCGACGACCGTCACCCTCGCCCGGCTGGCGCGCGAGCATCCGGCCGCGAGCCCGTTGCTCGCCGGCGGCATCCTTCTGTCGGGATCGGTAATGGTCATCCGCGTGCTGGTCATCGCCAGCGTCCTGAACAACGCCCTGCTCGTGCCGCTCGCCTGGCCTCTCGGCGCCGGAGGCATTGTTCTGATCGCGGCGGCCGGGCTGCTCTTCTTCACTCACGGCCAGGGAAGCACGGAGCGTCCTCAGCTCGGCATGAAGAGCCCCTTCGATCTCGGGACCGCGTTGAAGCTCGCGGGCCTGATCGCCGTGATCAGCCTGCTGGCGAAGGTGATCGGCAGTTCCGCCGGCAACATGGGCATCACCATCCTGGCGGCCCTCTCCGGCATCGCGGATGTCGATGCCATCACGCTCTCGCTCGCGCGTCTCGCCAATGACAGCATCACGCCCGTCACGGCGGCGCTCGGCATCGGCACCGCCGTTGCAGTGAACACGGTGGTGAAGGCGGGAATGACGTTCAGCCTAGGAACGGGAAAAGCAGGCTGGATCGTCTCGGCTGCGAGCGCCGCCGCGATCGCGGCGGGCGGCGCGGCTTTCATGATGTTCGGCTGATGACGAACGCTCGATGCTCAAGAAGTGCTTTCGCAACGAGGGCATGTGGTGGAGCGTCGCACAAAGTAGCGAGCACCGCAGTGAGGGCAGTCGGCAAGAAGATCCTTCTGGGCCCAAAAGTTCTCCCAATCCATCTTCTGCTCATGAATCTCGACGGCAGCTTCCAGAGACTCGGCATGGATCCGATGAAGGAAAACAGGTTCCGTCAGCCAACGCCCGATAGATTGCAACCGATGGACCTCGCTCAACGGAAGCAAGGCAACGCTGCTGTCGGCGAGATCATACCACGCTTCGAAAATAGTCTCACCCACGCAGTGTCCTCGACAATCACCCATGCAATAAAAAAGGCGGGTCTTAAAACCCGCCTTTTTCAATTCGCTCAGTTGTCCAGGAAGCTTCTGAGCTTCCGGCTCCGTGAAGGATGCTTCAGCTTGCGCAGGGCCTTCGCCTCGATCTGGCGGATACGCTCGCGGGTCACGGAGAACTGCTGGCCCACCTCTTCCAGGGTGTGGTCGGTGTTCATGCCGATGCCGAAGCGCATGCGCAGCACGCGCTCCTCGCGCGGGGTCAACGACGCGAGAACTCGCGTCGTCGTCTCGCGAAGATTGCTCTGGATCGCCGCGTCGATGGGCAGGATCGCGTTCTTGTCCTCGATGAAGTCGCCGAGATGCGAATCCTCCTCGTCGCCGATGGGCGTCTCGAGCGAGATCGGTTCCTTGGCGATCTTGAGAACCTTGCGCACCTTCTCCAGCGGCATGGCGAGCTTTTCGGCCAGCTCCTCCGGGGTCGGCTCGCGGCCGATCTCGTGCAGCATCTGGCGCGACGTGCGGACGATCTTGTTGATCGTCTCGATCATGTGCACCGGAATGCGGATCGTGCGGGCCTGGTCGGCGATCGAGCGGGTGATGGCCTGCCGGATCCACCACGTGGCGTAGGTCGAGAACTTGTAGCCACGCCGGTACTCGAACTTGTCGACCGCCTTCATGAGGCCGATATTGCCCTCCTGGATCAGGTCCAGGAACTGCAGGCCGCGGTTCGTGTACTTCTTGGCGATGGAGATCACGAGGCGCAGGTTGGCCTCGATCATTTCCTTCTTGGCCTGACGGGCCTCGCGCTCGCCCTTCTGCACCATCATGACGATGCGGCGGAACTCCTGGATCTCCAGACCGGTCTCGCTCGCCAGGTTGTGGATGTTCTCGCGCAGGTCGTGGATGCCGTCCTTCGCCTTGGCGACGAAGTCCTTCCAGCCCTTGCCGCCGAGCTTGGAGACGCGCAGCACCCATTTCGGGTCGAGTTCCCAGCCCTGGTAGTGCTTGAGGAACTCCTCGCGGGCGACGCCGTGGCTCTCGGCCAGGCGCATCAGGCGGCCTTCATGGGAGATGAGGCGCTTGTTGATGTCGTAGAGCTGCTCGACCAGGGCCTCGATGCGGTTGTTGTTCAGCGACAGCGACTTCACCGACGTGACGATATCCGACTTGAGCTCCTTGTACTTGCGCTCCTGGGCCGGGGTCAGCTGCTTGTTCTGCATGCGCTGTTCCACATGCTCGACCTGCAGGCGGCGCAGCTTCTTGTAGTTGTCGGCGATGGAATCGAAGGTCTCGAGAACGCGCGGCTTCAGCTCGGCCTCCATGGCCGAGAGCGACACGTTGTTCTCCATGTCGTCGTCGTCGAGTTCGCCCTCGGGCGGGGTCATGCCCTCTTCACCCTCGGCCGTCTCTTCCTCGGCCTCCCCTTCGCCCATGCCTTCCACCTTGGGCGCACCCTTGCCGTCGGGGCCCGCATAGGTGGCCTCGAGGTCGATGATGTCGCGCAGGAGCACCCGGCCTTCGACGAGCTCGTCGCGCCAGATGATGATGGCCTGGAAGGTGAGCGGGCTTTCGCAGAGGCCCGCGATCATCGCCTCGCGGCCGGCCTCGATGCGCTTGGCGATGGCGATTTCGCCCTCGCGGGAGAGAAGCTCCACCGAGCCCATCTCGCGCAGGTACATGCGCACCGGGTCGTCCGTGCGGTCGGTCGGCTCCTTGGTCGTGGTTTCCCGCACCGCCACGGCGCGGGTCTGCGACGCCTCGACGAGGTCGCCGCCATCGGCCTCCTCCTCTTCGGCTTCCGGCTGGGCGCCCTCTTCGGTCTCCTCGGACTCGACGACGTTGATGCCCATCTCGGAGAGCTGGCCGAGCACGTCCTCGATCTGCTCCGAGGAGAACTCCTCCGGAGGCAGAACCTCGTTCAGTTCGTCATAAGTGACATACCCGCGCTTCTTCGCGAGCTTGATCATCCGTTTAACGGCGGCATCGCTCAGGTCGAGCAGGGGCCCGTCGCTCTGCTGCTCCGGAGCCGTCGTCTCGCCTTCGTCCCGTTCGGTTGCCTTCGTTGCCATGCTTTGCTCAACTCCAGCGCCCCGCTCATCCCCCCTACAGGACCCGCGATGCGCGAATGGGCGGCCAAGCCTGCAGAGCTCCGCCACCCGAAATTCATTGCCAATTATAAACAGTGAGTCGCTTGACTAACCGTTAACCATCCCCTGCTCCAACCGCCCAGCTTGCCGCACTCTGCCATTCACGGATGTCAGAGACCGAGAGCCCCCGCATTGTCCATGTCGGCCTCGGCACCCTCGACGGAGGACAGTTGGTTTTGGACCTCTCGCAGCCAGGCGAGATTGGCCTCGTTGTCCTCTTCGGCGAGCGCGCGCTCAGCAGCTCGAAGTTCGCTATGTAACGTGCGTGCGCGGCGATGCAAGGTGATGGCTTGCCTCAATGCGTCCTCAAGCCGCAAGGGATCCGCATGTGGATCCAGCATCCACCGGTCGCCTGGACGGACCAGAGCCGTCAATCTTTCGGCCGCCCCGGTCAGTCCGGCCCGCTCAAGGCGGGCCCTCATGACGGTCGGATCGGCCGGTTCGCCGCTCGCCGCTCCATCGAGCAGGAGACTGCGCACCATTTGGGTGGACCGGCCCTCAAGTTCAAGATCTGCAAGGGTTTCTACATGATTTTGAACGAGTTCCGGGTGGACCAGGAAGGTGCAGAGGATCATGGCCTCCCGGGGGCTCTCGGCCGTGCTGCCGGCAAAAAGCGGGTTGCGGGCAAGCAGCGGCGAGACGCTCAGGCGGGAACTTGGCGTCATGGGCTGGGGCTTGCCGAAATCCCGCCGGCCACCCCCGCCCTGGCGGTCGAACCTTTTCGGCCTTGAATCCGCATTCAAGGCCGAAATCCGGCTCGCGATGTCCTCCCGGTAGTATTTCTTGAGGGTTTCGTCGCGAATCAGCGCCAGTGATTCGCGCAGGCGGCGCTCCAGGGCCGCCCGGCGTTCGGGGGTATCGAGGGGACCGGCCTCGAGCTCCCGGGTCCAGAGCACATCGACCAGGGGCCGCGCCGACGCGAGGACGCGTTCCACGGCGGCGCTTCCTCCGGCGCGGGCGAGATCGTCCGGATCCTGCCCCTCCGGCAGCATGGCAAAGCGAAGGGACTTGCCCGGCATCAGGTTCGGCAGGGCGACGTCGAGCGCCCGGTAGGCAGCCCGTTGTCCGGCCTTGTCGCCGTCGAAGCAGAGGATCGGCTCTTCCGCGAGGCGCCAAAGCAGGGTGAGCTGGTCCTCCGTCAATGCCGTGCCGAGCGGCGCGACCGCATGGGGAAAGCCCGCGACGCTCAGGGAGATCACGTCCACATAGCCTTCCACGGCGATGACCGTGCCCTTCTCATGAGCCGGCTGGCGGGCGAGATGGTAGTTGTAGAGGAGCCGGCCCTTGTTGAAGAGCGGCGTATCGGGCGAATTGAGATATTTGGCCGGCACGTCGGCGCTCATGGCCCGGCCGCCGAAGGCGATGACCCGGCCGCGCACGTCGCAGATCGGGAACATCACCCGGTCGCGAAAGCGGTCCGCCGGGATCTTCCCCTCCTCGCCCGCATGGACGAGACCCGCCTCCACCATCATCTCGACCGGCACGCCCTTGCCGGCGAGATGGTCGCGCAGCGCATAGCGCTCGGACAGCGCATAGCCGATGCGGAAGCGGGCTTGCGTCTCGCGGCTGAGCTGGCGCCCGGCGAGATAGTCCCGCGCCTTGCCGCCCAAGCGCCCCTGGAGCGAGGCTTCGAAGAACTCCGCCGCCAGTTCCATGACGTCGTGGAGGTTCTTGCGCTTGACCTCCTGCTGCCGGTCCTCGCGCGAGAGCGTCGGCAGGGGCACGCCCGCTTCGCCGGCCAGCCGCTCCACGGCCTCGGGAAAGGAGAGGCCTTCCGTTTCCATCAGGAAGGTGAAGATGTCCCCGTGCTTTCCCGAGGAGAAGCAGTGATAGAACTGCTTCTGGTCGTTCACGTAGAAGGACGGCGTCTTCTCCGCGTTGAAGGGCGACAACCCCTTCCATTCCCGCCCTGCCTTCTTCAGGCGCACGCGCTTTCCCACGACCGCCGAGGTCGGCAGCCGGGCGCGGATCTCTTCCAGGATTTGGGGCGGGTAGCGCACGAGGCGTGAATCTCCAAACCTGCTCCATAAACTAGTGCGGTCACGGCAGAGTTAAAAACCCCAAGGCCACGCTTTTCTGTGCCCGCAATCCACAGCCGTGCCATCGCCTGCCGATCACGTCGCCCCTCTGGAACAGCCGTCACGCCCGTCGCGTTAGAGCCGACAACCGGCTTGAGGTCTCGTCATGGCTATCGAGGATGATCCCTTGCTCCGGCGCGCGGAGGCCGCTCTGTCCGAGGCCTCGCGCCTCCGTCAAACTCTGGCTCAGGTTCGGGAGAAGACCCTGCATCAGGCCAAGGAGCTGGCCCGGATCGGGGCCGAACTGGATCCTCTGCTGCCCCACCCGCCCAGCGAGATTCAGGCCGTCAGAAAACTCTTGGCCGAGGAGAGGGGTTCCTAGGACGCTCAAGCTCGGACAGTTCGTGTCGCGCGATGGCCGTCATGATGAGCTGGCGGTGCTCCTTCCAGATCGTCAGGGTCTCCTCCAGCAGCCGCAGCAGGTCCTGAGCCACGATTGTGTCGTAGCCGTGCTTGTTCATCCATTGGATCAGGTCGATCTGCTCGGCGATCCGGCGCTCGCCCTCGGCGAGGTGTCGGTCGGCCTGGATCAGTTCGTCGCGTTCCTGTTGCAGATTGGTCATGAGGATGCTCCTCGACCATGCAGGCGGGAGCACAGGTCTCTCCGCCACCAGCGCCTACGGGGTTCGATCAGCTGGTGATGGATCGATGATACGCTTCGACGAACGGCTCGACCAGAGCCTCGTCACGCGCTGAGCCGGTGCGAGCCATTTCTTTTCGCTCGTTTCGCGCGTTCCGCCTTGGTCTTCTCCAGGGCAGCCTGGGTTTGCCTGGCCATCTGCTCGCACTGTTCGTGGAGAGCTTCAAGTTCCTTGTCGGTCAGCTTCTCAATTCCCATGAAGGCGTCATCGGCATTCGATGTCCGGATCAGCTCGTCCAGCTTGGTTTGAACGGCGGCGCCATCGCGGTTCTGCGTGTTCTGGATCAGGAAGACCATCAGGAAGGTCACGATGGTCGTTCCGGTGTTGATCACCAGCTGCCAATTCTCCGAATAATCGAAGAAGGGCCCCGAGACCGCCCAAGCCAACACGACGACGACGCAAAGCAGGAACGCCGCCGGACTGCCTGTCACCCTGGCTGTCGTGGTCGCGAACCTGGCGAAGAGTTTGTCCATCGCACATCTAACAATGTTTGTAGAAGAACAACGGTCGAGCTCGTTTTCCGTTCACTTTCAGGGATGAACGTCTGGAATCTCTCCAGGCTGATGGCAACTGTCAGCGGCTCGCGGTCGTCAGCGCCGCCCCGATGCCGACAAACGTTGCGCCGGCACCGCGGTTGAACCAGCGGCCGTGACGGGTCAGCCAGGGTGCGATGCGCTGGGCCATGCCGGCGAGCAGCAGCTCGTACACGATCTCCACCACCACGAAGGTGCCGCCGAAGATGGCGAGCTGGACGGGAAAGGACACGCCCGCCACCATGAATTGCGGCAGGAAGGCCGCGAAGAAGATCAGCGCCTTCGGGTTCGACACCGCCACGAGAAAACCCTGGTTGAACATCCACAGAGGCCGAGCCCTGCGCGGCCCCTGGTCACGGGAACCAACGTCCAGCACGGAAGCGGGCGACCGCCAGATCCGGATGCCAAGGTAGACCAGATAGGCGGCGCCGATCCACTTGGCGATGGTGAAGGCCTTCTCGGAAGCGGCGAGCAGCGCGCCCATGCCGGCGAGCGACGCCGCGATGAGAACGAAGAACCCGAGGGCCCCACCCAGAACCGTATAGATTGTGGGCCGAAAGCCATAGCAGACGCCGTGCGTCAGCGACAGAAGCCCGTTGGGGCCCGGCGTGAGCGAGAGGCCGACAGCAGCGACCAGATAGATCAACCAGAGTTCAAGGCTCATGTGTCACCGATGCCCGCGCGCGATGCCGCGTCTTGAAAGAGAACCGTTCCGTCTTAGCACGATTTGGATGACGTGAACGAGCGGATACGCCCTCTCCTGATCCGTTAGGTCAAGGACTGACACCCTGCCCGTCACCGGTCCCCGGACTTGATCCGGGGATGTACATCCACGTCTGCGGGCACCCCCACAGCCCTCATCCTGAGGAGGTCACGTCAGAGACCGTCTCGAAGGACGAGGGCGTCTCCCGAGCGCACTGGAGGATCCTTCGAGACGCAGCTGCGCTGCTCCTCAGGATGAGGTCAGAGGATTGCACAACGTTATGTTCTCACTTTGTTCTTGACAGCGGGCTCAAGCTCGGCTATATCATTGCCCATTCCCGCCCGCCGAGGGGCGCGCTTCGCGAGGCGTCACGAGTGTCGGGGCAGGGAGCGGGCCTGCCCGCCGGTCACGCAGCCGGCGGACAGGAGGCCCTTGGTGCCTGTGGGCTGCCAAGTCGAAACGCCTAAAAATCCCGCGTGCGAGGCGCCGTCCGGCTCTTCCACTCAACCCTAGCATCGAGCCGGCGGCCTCTCGCACCTCCCTCGAGCCCTGCAGGCTCGCAGCGCAAGCTGCGGGCCTCAAGGTGCTGGCTCTTTGACAGAGACGGATCAGCACACACCCGGGCGAAGCCTAGCGCGGCCCGGGGACGACCGGGGCACTTACCCCTTCGGCAGCATGTCCTTCACGAGACCGCTGGCCTTGGCGAAGTCCATGCGGCCGGCGTACTTGGCGCGCAGGGCGCCCACGACCTTACCCATGTCCTTCATGGAGGCGGCGCCGGTCTCGGCGATGGCGGCCTCGATGGCGGCCTTGGTCTCGGCCTCGTCCATCTGCTGCGGCAGGTAGGAGGAGATCACCGCGACCTCGTTCTTCTCCTGATCGGCGAGTTCGGTGCGGCCGCCCTGCTCGTACATGGTGATCGATTCCTGGCGCTGCTTCACCATTTTCTGCAGGAGGGCCAGGATCTCCTCGTCGGACAGGGGCTCCTTGCCGTTGCCGCGAGCCTCGATGTCCTTGTCCTTGAGGGCGGCCTGAATCAGCCGGATGGCGCCGAGTTTGCCCTTGTCGCCGGCCTTCATGGCTTCCTTCATCTCGGCGGTAAAGCGTTCGCGCAGCATGGAGTTCTCCTTGGTTTTAAGTCGCTACAGCATCGGACCCAAAAGTGGATTCCACTTTTGGGATCCATCCGATGCTTATTCTTCAGTCTGGCGCATCGTTGACGCGGAAAACCGGATCCACTTTTCCGCACGATGCGCTTGAGCGTTGACGGAACGCGAACGGCCCCTTAAGTCACGGGGGTAGTTCAAGGACGGCCCGGGTACGGCCTGCTCAAGCACGGCCTGTTGGCCCCGGACTTACAAGAGATCATGACGATGCTGCAAGACAAAGACACCACCGGGTCCTCCTCGGGTGGCTGGGCCGAGCCGCGCGCGACCGCGGTTCTCGTGCTCCAGGACGGAACGGTTCTCGAAGGCTTCGGCATCGGCGCCGTGGGCGAGGCGACCGGCGAGGTGTGCTTCAACACCGCGATGACGGGCTACCAGGAGATCCTGACCGACCCGTCCTATGCCGGCCAGATCATCACCTTCACCTTCCCGCATATCGGCAATGTGGGCACCAACGAGGAGGACATCGAGAGCGTCAATGCCGCCTCGTCCTCGGGTGTCCGCGGCGTCGTGCTGGCGGCCACCATCACCGAGCCGTCCAACTGGCGCGCCTCCCGCGACCTCGACGCCTGGCTCAAGGCCCGCAGCATCGTCGGCCTCTCGGGGATCGACACAAGGGCGCTCACCGCGCTGATCCGCGACAAGGGCATGCCGAACGCCGTCATCGCCCATGACCCCGAGGGCAAGTTCGACATCGAGGCCCTCAAGGCCCGGGCCGCCGCCCTCCCCTCCATGGACGGCCTCGACCTCGTGCCCCTCGTCACCAGCGCCCAGCGCTTCGACTGGGACGAGACCACCTGGACGCGCGGCGAAGGCTACGGCCACCAGGACGGAGCCCCGAAACACCACGTGGTCGCCATCGATTACGGCGTGAAGCGCAATATCCTGCGCCTCCTCGCCCGCGCCGGCTGCAAGGTCACGGTGGTCCCCGCCACCGCCTCGGCCGAGGACGTGCTGGCGCTCAAGCCCGACGGCGTGTTCCTCTCCAACGGCCCCGGCGACCCGGCGGCGACCGGCGAGTACGCGGTTCCGGTGATCCGCAAGGTGCTCGACGAGAAGATCCCGACCTTCGGCATCTGCCTCGGCCACCAGATGCTGAGCCTGGCCGTCGGCGCCAAGACCAAGAAGATGCACCAGGGCCATCACGGCGCGAACCATCCGGTGAAGGACAAGACCACCGGCAAGGTCGAGATCACCTCGATGAACCACGGCTTCGCGGTGGATCCGGAGACCCTGCCGAAGAACGCCGTGGAGACCCACGTGTCCCTGTTCGACGGTTCGAATTGCGGCATCTCGCTCACCGACCGTCCGGCCTTCTCGGTCCAGTACCACCCGGAGGCCTCCCCCGGCCCGCAGGACAGCCATTACCTGTTCGACCGCTTCGTGCAGCTGATGGACCAGAAGAAGGTGCGGGCTTAACAAAATTGTGAGGGCTGGCGCCGCGACAAACGCGTCTGTTGCGCCAGCCGCCCAAATCACGGTAACCGATCATTAACCATAAAAACAAAATGATTCCGGACCTTGGTTTGGGGGTTTCATCCAATGGATTTCGATGACGATTCCGGCGAATTCAGCCGACTGCACAACCTGTTCACGTTTCACCTCGGCATCGCCGTCACGCTTTCCTGGCTGACGTCGCTCTACGCCGCTCTCTACGCTCCCTGGGTGCGCAACATCCGCCCGCTGATCGACCCTGGCAATGTGGGCCCGGTCGAGAGCACCTGGTCGTATCTCTTCATCTTCCCGGTCGTGCTCACGACGGCCTGGCTGATCTCGATCTTCGGCCAGAACCTCTTCGCCAAGTTCCGCATCTTCAAGAGCCAGATCGTGGAGTTCGCCATCGCGGCGGTCGTGGCCTTCGGGATGTTCTACCTGTCGATCGACCGCGCGGTCGCGGCTATGTTCATCGGCATGTAGAACCGGCCGGATTTTAAGGTCCCGCTCGATCTTTCGCCTGAACCAAGCGTTCCCTCCCCGATCGAAGGGAGAGAAGCATGGCTCAGGCGAAAGGCTACGGCGATCCACAAGGCTACAACGCGCCGCTCGGCACGGAGACCTACGTCTTCCGCAGCAACGGTATCGTGCCGAACTCCTCCCTGCCGCTGATCGTGCGCCGCGGGGCGATTTCACCCTCCGAACACGACGCCGTCAGAAGCTTCAAGGCGACCTTCGCCAAGCATGGCTGGACGAATGCGTGGCTGAACGGCATTCACGACTATCATCACTACCATCCCAACACCCATGAGGTGCTCGGCATCGTGTCGGGCTCGGCTCAGGTCCGCTTCGGCGGTGAGGACGGCGATCTCGTGGCCGTGAGCGCCGGAGACGTGGTGATCATCCCGGCTGGCGTCGCTCATGCGTGCATCAACGCGAGCGACGATTTCTCCGTGGTCGGCGCATATCCGGGCGGCGCCGATTACGACACGGTCCGCGACGACCCCGCTGCCCTGACGATGTCGCAGCAGCGGATCGCCCAGGTCCCCCTGCCGGATGCCGATCCGGTCGACGGTGCGGACGGGCCGCTCATGAAGCTGTGGACCTGAACGCGATAAGGCCCCCGGCCCCGAAAGGCAGGAGGCCCTTGCCCCTCCGGCTTGTTGTGTTGTGTTAGACCGACAGCGTGACCTGCACGTTGCCGCGGATGGCATGCGAATAGGGGCAGACCACATCGGCCTTCTGCACCAGATCCGTCGCCTGTTGCTGGGACAGACCGGGCAGGTTCGCCTTCAACTCGACCACCAGACCAAAGCCTGCGCCGTCGTCGCGCTTGCCGATCCCGACCTTGGCCTCGACATGGGCATCGGCCGGAAGGGTGATTTTGTTCTGCGAAGCGACGAACTTCAGCGCCCCAAGGAAACAGGCCGAGTATCCGGCGGCGAACAGTTGCTCGGGATTGGTCCCCTCCCCGCCGGCACCGCCGAGTTCCTTCGGCGTGGAGAGGCGAACTTCCAGCTTTCCGTCGTTGGAAGCGGCAACGCCTTCACGTCCACCACGGGCTGAGGCATGGGCTGTGTAGAGAGGGGTCATCGAGAAGCTCCTTGAAAGGCCGGACAAGCGAATTCGCCGGATCAATCGTACGCTCGCAATTCAATCGCGCACAATCTACATATAGGCGTAACCGCGAATTAAATTGTGCGCAACCTATTTCTTTCGTAGGTTGGTTCCACGGAGGAGATGATGACGAGAAAACCGAGGACTTTGGCGCTCGACAACCAGCTGTGCTTCGCCTTCTACTCCGTCTCTCATGCCTTCAGCCGGGCCTATCGGAGGCTCTTGGATCCCCTCGGCCTGACATACCCGCAATATGTGGTCCTGCTGGTGCTTTGGGAGCATGACGAACTGACGGTCAAGGAGATAGGCGAACGGCTGTTTCTGGACTCCGGCACCCTGACCCCGCTGCTGAAGCGTCTCGAGAGTGCCGGCCACGTTCGCCGAATGCGAGACAAGAAGGACGAGCGGCAGGTCAGGATCCACTTGACCGAGGCCGGCCATGCCTTGCGCGAGAAGGCAGAAGAGATTCCCCAGCAGGTTGGCTGCGTGCTGGGCATATCGGCCGACGAGGCCCGTGCCTTGACCCAAGAGGTTGCGAAACTGCGCCGCAGGCTCCATGACTCGGCCACGCTCTCGCACGACACCTGACGTCAACAAGGACAGCCTTTCGATGAACTGGCGCGATTACTGGAACCAGGATACGCCGATCTATGTGAACGAGCGGCACAAGCTCCTGCATTATCGCCTGATCGCCAACGACATCGTCGGGCTCATCCCCTCCCCGGATGCCGTCGTCCTGGATTACGGCTGCGGCGAGGCGCTTTTGGCCGACAAGGTCGCTGCCAGATGCGCGAGGCTTTACCTGAGCGATGCCGCGCCGCTCGTCCGCGAGCGCCTGAACGAGCGATTCCAAAGCAACGAGCGGATCACGGTTCTTGCGACCGACGATGTCGCCAGCCTCGGGGACTCCTCGCTCGACCTCATCGTGGTGAACTCGCTCGTCCAGTACCTCTCGCTCGACGAGTTCCGAGGGCTCCTGAAGCTCCTAGGCGAGAAGCTGAAGGCCGGCGGCAGGCTGGTTCTAGGCGACGTCATCCCGCCTGATATCAGCCCTCTCACCGATGCCAAGGCGCTGCTTTCCTTCGCATGGCAGGGGGGCTTCATGAGCGCCGCGCTAGCCGGCCTCGCCCGCACGGCCTTCTCCGAATACCGCAAGATCCGCGAGGAACTGGGCCTCGCCCAGTACAGTGAGGAGGAGATCCTCGACCTTCTCGACGATGCCGGATTCGTGCCCGAGCGCGCGGAGAGGAACCTCGGGCACAATCAGGCCCGCATGACCTTCGTCGGCCGGCCCGCTCAGGCCCTCGACGCGGACGACTTCGCCGAGCGCTGATCGCTCGCCAGCGACAGGCCGAACACGCCGAGCCCTGCAACGGCCAGAGCCGCGCCGACCCAACCTGTCGAGGCAAAGCCATAGCCGGCCGCGATGGCGAGGCCGCCGAGCCAGGCGCCAAGCGCATTGGCGATGTTGAAGGCCGAGTGGTTGAGAGCCGCCGCCAGGGTCTGGGCATCGGCTGCCACGTCCATCAGGCGGGTCTGCAGCGCGGGTCCGATGGCGACGCTGCAGCCGACCAGGAACACGCAGACCGAAAGCATGTAAGGGTTTTCCGCCGTCAGCCACAGCACCGTCATCACCACGGCGCTGCAGGCGAGCACGCCGCCGATCGTAGCCATCAGGTTCCTGTCGGCGAACCAGGCGCCGACGAGATTGCCTACGATCATGCCCGAGCCGAACAGAGCCATCATGACCGGAACGGCGCTTTCCGGCATTTGGGCGACTTCCGTGGCCGTCGAGGCAATGTAGGAGAAGATGGAGAACAGGCCGCCGAAGCCCACGGCACCAATGCCCAGGGTGAACCAGACCTGCTTACGCTTGAAGGCACCGAGTTCCCGCATCGGGCTCGCACCCTCCTGGACCTTGTCCTTGGGCAGGAAGAGCCAGATCAGCACCACGGTCAATGCGCCCATGAAGCCGACGGCGCCGAAGGCAAGCCGCCAGGTCAGGATCTGGCCGAACCACGTCGCCACCGGCGTGCCGAGCAGGGTCGCGACGGTCAGGCCCATCATGACCCGTGCCACTGCCTGGGTGCGCTTGTTGGGCGGAACCAGCGAGGCCGCAACCAGAGCGGCCACGCCGAAATATGCGCCGTGCGGCAAGCCGGTAAGGAAGCGCAGGAACACGAAGGACTCAAAGCTCGGCGCCAAGGCGCTGACCGCGTTGCCGACAGCAAAGACGGCCATCAGTGCGAGGAGCAGCGTCTGGCGGGCGAGCTTGGCTGCCAGGACGGCGATGATCGGAGCGCCGACCACGACCCCGAGCGCGTAGGCGCTGATCGCATATCCCGCCTGGGGCGTCGTGACGTGGAATTCCTGCGCGAGGTTCGGCAGCAATCCCATGATGGCGAACTCGCCAGTTCCGATGCCGAAGCTGCCGACTGCAAGCGCCAGTTCGATCAGGGCGACGGCGAGACGAGATTGCGGAACGGCGGGAGCCTTGCCCTGTGCGAGACAGGCTTCCTCGGCAATGGCCAGATCGGACATGAAGCCCCTAAGCTTTTTAGGCGGTGCGGATGTGAGATGAGCGGCGGAGCAATTGTGGGAAGCCCCTGCGACATTCATATTGCATTGCAAAAAGATTCGCGGGACTCGCAGGAATGCAAGCCAGGGCTGCGCTGAAAGCCTGGAACCTGGCAAACCGGTCCCTTGCTTGCCCGGAGCCTATGCAAATGTCCACTTTTTATGCGCCATGAAGCTCCACAGCATCACGACGCCTGTCGTGATGATTTGCGAGGGCAGATAAGGACCGTTGAGCCACACCGTGAACGCATGCATCAGGAACCAGGTCACGAGGAAGCCAACGAAGGCCACGAGAGCAAAGCGCCATGTGGCCTCCCGATGAGGCCGGTCGCTCTCATAGGTATGCTTGCGGTTGAGGACATACGATACGAGCCCTCCCGCTACGTAGCCTGCAAGCGTCGCCGGCACGGGATGTGTTCCCGCACCCTCGACGAGAGCGATGAGAAGTCCGTAATGCGCCAGGGCAGCCGCCAGGCCGACCCCGAAGAAGGCGGTGAATTGACGGGTGAGACGATGAAGGGAGCGGGATGCAGTCACGTCCTCTCGATAGCGGCTTACCGAGCCTCCGTCACCTCATTCCCTGCAGAAGCCCGGCAATCCTGCGGGACATGAAGCGTGGAGCGAACTTCGCCGCGACGGCCCCGATCCGGTTCCCGGCTCCCGGGATGACGATCGCCCGCCTGGCCTCGTAACCCTCGATCCCGGCGCGGGCGACCTCGGCGGCCGACATGGCACCTCCCTTGAACAACCCCGTCCCCTTCGGGCCTGCCGTCTTGCCAAACTCGCTCTCGGTCGGCCCCGGGCAGAGGGCCGTCACGGTCACCCCATGCGGCTTCGCCTCGTCGTGCAGAGCCTCGGACAGCGACAGGACGAAGGCCTTGGTGGCGTAATAGACGGCCATGGAGGGTCCGGCCTGGAAGGCCGCGATGGAGGCCACGTTCAGGATCCCTCCCCTCCGGCGCTCGATCATTCCCGGCAGCATCAGGCGGCAAAGCGAGGTCAGAGCCGTGACGTTGAGGTCGATCATGGCAAGCTGCTTCTCGTGCGGAAGAGACGCGAAATAGCCCCGCAGGCCGAATCCTGCATTGTTGACCAGGGTATGGACCGCGATCTTCCGTTCCAGGAGCAGCTCATGAAGATCCTGCGGGGCTTGCCTGTCCTCGAGGTCGAGAGCGACGACCTCGACGGGAACTCCATGAGCTTGCCCAATCTCCGCGCCCAGGGCCTCCAGGCGCTCGTGCCGGCGGGCCGTGAGCACAAGGGAATAGCCCCTGCCGGCGAAAACCCGCGCCAATTCAGCGCCGATCCCGCTGGATGCCCCCGTGATTAGCGCCCAGCGCGGCTCTTTCGTCATGACCATCTTTTCCCAGTTCTCCTCCAGGGCGACACCCTGCGCCTCATACCGCATGGGCATTGCCTGTCTAAATCATGGCTCAGGCCTTTGAATTTGCTCAAGGTCCGTGTAAGAGCCTCTCTCAACCTACAATCCGATCACATCCCGGCTGCGCTTGAAGCGCCGTAGCTCTACGGCCGCGCGGCTGGACACGCCTGGGTGGCCCAATGCCAAAGCGGACAGACATCTCCTCCATCCTCATCGTCGGCGCCGGTCCGATCATCATCGGTCAGGCCTGCGAGTTCGACTACTCGGGAACGCAGGCCGTGAAGGCCCTGAAGGAGGAGGGATACCGCATCGTCCTGGTGAATTCGAACCCCGCCACGATCATGACGGATCCCGATCTGGCGGATGCCACCTATGTGGAACCGATTACCCCCGAGATCGTCGCCAAGATCATCGAGAAGGAGCGCCCGGACGCGATCCTGCCAACCATGGGCGGCCAGACGGCGCTGAACTGCGCCCTGTCGCTCAAGAAGATGGGCGTGCTCGAGAAGTTCAACGTCGAGATGATCGGCGCGACGGCGGAAGCCATCGACAAGGCCGAGGACCGGCAGCTCTTCCGCGAGGCCATGACCAAAATCGGCCTGGATACCCCGAAATCCCGACTCGCCAATGCCTCGGCCCTCAAGAAGGCCGACCGGGACGCCTATCTGGCCGAACTCGCCCGCATGGAAGCCATGGATATGCATCCGGGCGACAAGAAGCGGATGATCGCCGCCTACAAGCTCAAGTGGGACGCCGGCGAGAACGACCGCCGCAAGCGCTACCAGGAGCATGCCATGGGAGAGGCGCTGATCGCGCTCTCCGAGGTCGGCCTGCCCGCCATCATTCGTCCGTCCTTCACCATGGGCGGCACCGGCGGCGGCATCGCCTATAACCGCGAGGAATTCCTCGACATCGTGGAGCGGGGCCTCGATGCCTCCCCGACCAACGAGGTCCTGATCGAGGAGAGCGTGCTCGGCTGGAAGGAGTACGAGATGGAGGTCGTCCGCGACAAGGCGGACAACTGCATCATCATCTGCTCGATCGAGAACTTCGACCCGATGGGCGTGCACACGGGCGATTCCATCACCGTCGCCCCGGCCCTGACGCTCACCGACAAGGAATACCAGATCATGCGCGACGCCTCGCTGGCGGTGCTGCGCGAGATCGGCGTCGAGACCGGCGGCTCGAACGTGCAGTTCGCGATCAACCCGGAGAACGGGCGCATGATCGTGATCGAGATGAACCCGCGCGTGTCGCGCTCCTCGGCGCTCGCCTCCAAGGCCACGGGCTTCCCCATCGCCAAGGTCGCGGCGAAGCTGGCCGTCGGCTACACGCTCGACGAGATCGCCAACGACATCACGGGCGGAGCGACGCCGGCCTCCTTCGAACCGACCATCGACTACGTGGTCACCAAGATCCCGCGCTTCGCCTTCGAGAAATTCCCCGGCGCCGAGCCGACGCTGACCACGGCCATGAAATCCGTGGGCGAGGCCATGGCGATCGGCCGCTCCTTCCCGGAATCGCTCCAGAAGGCCCTGCGCTCGCTCGAAACCGGCCTCACCGGCCTCGACGAGATCGAGATCGAGGGCATGGGCAAAGGCGACGACAAGAACGCCATCAAGGCGGCGCTCGGTACCCCGACCCCGGACCGGATCCTCAAGGTCGCGCAGGCGCTGCGCCTCGGCATCAGCCATGACGAGGTCTACGAGTCCTGCAAGATCGACCGCTGGTTCCTGGAGCAGCTCCAGGACATCGTCGACCTGGAGGCCAAGGTGAAGGCGCACGGCCTGCCGCAGACGCCGGGCGCATTCCGGCACCTGAAGGCCATGGGCTTCTCGGATGCGCGTCTTGCCGTTCTCGTCCATAAGACGGAAGCCGAGGTGCGCGAGGCGCGCCGTGCGCTCTCCGTCCGGCCGGTCTTCAAGCGCATCGACACCTGCGCGGCGGAGTTCGCCTCGCCCACCGCCTACATGTATTCGAGCTACGCGGCTCCCTTCGCCGGCCAGCCGGCCGACGAGGCCACGCCTTCCGACGCCAACAAGGTCATCATCCTCGGCGGCGGCCCGAACCGGATCGGCCAGGGCATCGAGTTCGATTACTGCTGCTGTCATGCCTGCTTCGCGCTCAAGGACGCGGGCTATGAGACCATCATGATCAACTGCAACCCGGAGACGGTCTCGACCGACTACGACACCTCCGACCGGCTCTATTTCGAGCCGCTGACGCAGGAGGACGTGCTGGAGATCATCGAGACCGAGCGCTCGAAGGGAACGCTCCACGGCGTGATCGTCCAGTTCGGCGGCCAGACCCCGCTCAAGCTCGCCCGCGCGCTGGAAGAGGCGGATGTGCGCATTCTCGGCACCTCGCCGGACGCCATCGACCTCGCCGAGGACCGCGACCGGTTCAAGCGTCTGCTCGACAAGCTGCACCTGAAGCAGCCGAAGAACGGCATCGCCTATTCGGTGGAGCAGGCCCGCCTGATCGCCGCCGATCTCGGCCTGCCCTTCGTGGTACGCCCGTCCTACGTGCTCGGCGGCCGGGCCATGGCGATCATCCGCGACGAGACCCAGTTCGAGGATTACCTGCTCGGCACCCTGCCCAGCCTGATCCCGTCCGACATCAAGGCGCGCTACCCCAACGACAAGACCGGCCAGATCAACACGGTCCTGGGCAAGAACCCGCTGCTCTTCGACCGCTATCTCTCGGATGCGATCGAGGTGGATGTGGACTGCCTTGCGGACGGCAAGGACGTGTTCATCGCCGGCATCATGGAGCATATCGAGGAGGCTGGCATCCATTCGGGCGATTCCGCCTGCTCCCTGCCGCCCCGTTCGCTCTCGCCCGAGACCATCGCCGAGCTGGAACGCCAGACAAAGGCCCTGGCCCTGGGCCTCGATGTGGGCGGCCTCATGAACGTGCAATATGCCATCAAGGACGGTGTCATCTACGTGCTTGAGGTGAACCCGCGCGCGTCGCGCACGGTCCCGTTCGTGGCCAAGGTCATCGGCGAGCCCATCGCCAAGATCGCGGCCCGTATCATGGCCGGCGAGCCCCTGGCCAAGTTCGGCCTCACCCCGAAGGACCTGCCGCATATCGGCGTCAAGGAAGCGGTCTTCCCCTTTGCCCGCTTCCCGGGGGTGGACGTGCTGCTCGGGCCCGAGATGCGCTCCACGGGCGAGGTGATCGGCCTCGACCGCGGCTTCGGCGTGGCCTTCGCCAAGAGTCAGCTCGGCGCCGGCAGCCAGGTTCCCAAGACCGGAACGCTCTTCGTCTCGGTTCGCGACTCTGACAAGGTCCGCATCCTGCCCACCGTCCGGATGCTGGAGGAAATCGGCTTCCGGATCATGGCAACGGCCGGAACCCAAAAGTTTCTTGAGGAAAACGGCGTCAAGGCGACGCGGATCAACAAGGTGCTGGAGGGCCGCCCGCACGTGGTGGACGCCATCAAGAACGGCGATATTCAGCTGGTCTTCAATACCACCGAAGGGGCAGGCGCCCTCTCGGATTCCCGTTCGCTACGACAAGCTGCCCTCTTGCATAAGATACCTTACTACACCACTCTTGCAGGAGCGATTGCCGCGGCCGAGGGCATCAAGGCATACCTCAGCGGCGATCTCGAAGTCCGGGCGCTTCAGGAATACTTTGCCTGAGGCATCCGGCCTCACATTGGAACTGCGAAGCTTCTGGTAAGTTTTCGTTGACATGCGAGGGCGCTGGAAACAGCGGCCTCGTACCTCTTTTTGGACGAGACAAACGATGGACAAGGTCCCTCTGACGATCAAGGGTTTTGCGGCGCTCGAGGACGAACTCAAGCACCGGCAGCAGGTTGAACGCCCCCGGATCATCCAGGCGATCGCGGAAGCCCGCGCGCTTGGCGACCTGTCGGAAAACGCCGAATACCATGCCGCTAAGGAAGCCCAATCCCTCAACGAAGGCCGGATCCTTGAGCTTGAAAGCCTGATTTCCCGCGCCGAGGTGATCGATATCGCAAAACTCTCCGGCGACCGGATCAAGTTCGGCGCCACGGTGAAGCTCGTGGACGAGGACACCGAGGAAGAGAAGACCTACCAGATCGTCGGCGAGCCCGAGGCGGATGTCCGCTCGGGCCGGGTTTCGGTCGCCTCGCCCATCGCCCGCGCCCTGATGGGCAAGACCATCGGCGATACGGTGGAGGTCTCGACCCCCGGCGGCGGCAAATCCTACGAGGTCGTCGGCGTCCAATTCGGCGCCTGATCCGCGAAGGGGGCAGGAACGATGAGCAATCCCATGATGCCCCCCTTCTCCCGGCGAACCATTCTTAAGGCTCTCGCCTGTGCCGGTCTCGCCGGCGCAGGCTTTGCCGTGCCTGCTCGTGCCCAGAGCTTCCCGCAGGCTTTCTCGTCCTTCTCCGTCGACGTCAGCGAGCTCAAGGCCAAGGGCCTCGGCCCCTTCGCCGACATCATCGGCGCGGCCGCCCTCGACGAACTGCGCCGCTCCTTCGCCGATCGTACCGACCCGCGCGGTCCTCGTCTGGTGCTGCGCCTCACGAGCGTCACGATGACGGCGTTCCCCGACAACAGCAGCGGATACAAAGGCAGGGGCGGCGGAGGAAACAGCGGGCACGATGCCCTGGAGGGCGAGGCCATGGCCGTCGGCCGCAGGGGCGAGATCCTGGCCAGCCATCCGATGCTGGCGGTCCGCGACGTGAACACCAGCCCCCTGACACCGAACGAGCAGGGCCGCGCCGTGGAGGTGGCCCAGCACTACGTGCGCTGGCTCAGGCGGCAGATTTAATCCGTCCTATATGATCCGGGCATCAGCCCTGCAGCCTTTCGGCGCCTGAAGGCAACCGTCGTCTTCCGCCATATCCTCGATCGCCACCAGCGGCTCGTCCTAATCAGATCGAGGGGAGCGCGGCACGCACGTTCCGCAATTACGTGAGTTCGGATACAAGCCTCTGGAAGGACGCGAAGCTCCTGTCGGGAGCCTCTGGAGCGAAAGCTTCGGGCCACATTTCCAGGGAAAAGAGCCTCGGCTCAAACCTAACATTTTGATTTGTTATAGCATTAGTATAACCTCCGCCGCTCGGAACAGCCTCGGAGGGATCCATGTCCGTCAATGTTGCTCGCCGCGGAGGCGAAACCCGCGTTAATACGTCCATAGACGGGAATCAGACGAACGTCTTTTACACCATTCTCACGGATGGGCGGATCGTTGCAAATTGGTTCGGGAAAGGTACGCAGTCCGGCCAGCAGGACGACGACGGCATGTTCCAGCAGATCTTCGATGCCAATTGGAATCGCATCGGCGGCGAGGTTCGGGTCAACGGCACGACTACCGGAATCGTGACAGATTCAGGATACGATCTTCCGCTCTCCAATGGCCGTTACATGGCGTTCTGGAGCGTGGACAGCTCGGGGACCGACGCAGCCTACGATACGTACTTTCGGGTCTTCCAGGCCAATGGGCAGGCAGGCAGCGAGATCCGCATCAGTTCCACGCCAGGCCAAGGCGAAAGCTACCCGGACGTCTACAAGCTCGCGAACGGCAACTCCCTCATAACCTGGGACGGCTCGGGAACGCAGCCGGGCCAGGAGGACGATGCCGGTATTTTCTTCCGTTTGATCGGAGCGGACGGGACCATCGGCTCCGAGACGCGCATGAATTCCTTTGTGCGGGAGCGCAATGAGGACTTGCTCCTCCTTACGCCTCTATCCGACGGGGGATGGGTCGCTGTCTACCGCTCCCAGATCGATCAGACGAACAATGTCTATGATTTTTGGCAGCAAGCCTTCAATGCGGATGGCACGAAACGCGGCGGCGAAATCAAGCTCACGTCCGAAGGAGGGACTACCTCATTTCGCCCTGGCGTGAAGGAGCTGGCCAATGGGAAGTGGATGACTTTCTGGGAGGAAGGCAACAGCGCCACACCATACGATCTTTACTCCCAAGTCTTCAATGCCGACGGCAGCGTTTCAGGCGACAAGTTCCTGGCGACGGAATCGACGGAAGGCAATCAGACTCGTTCAGCTTATAGCGTGTCTCTCCCGAACGGACATTTCTTGTTCCTATGGCGAGGGAAAGGAACGCAGCCCGGCCAAGAGGACGATAGCGGCTATTTCTACCAACGCTTCGACGCGAACGGCGCAAAGGTGGGCAGCGAGACGCGCCTTTGCGCTACCAACACCGGCTCACAAACTGTGACAAAGGTCTCGGACACTTACCTGACCCTTCAAGACGGGCAGCGCGTCAAGGACAAGACCGTCTTTCTCTGGTACGGCAACGGAACGCAGCCGGGCCAAGAGGACTCCGACGGCATCTTCATCCAAATGCTTGATGCCAGTGGCGCCAAGATCGGCTCGGAGGTTCGCGTCAATACCACGACGGAAGGCTCACTTGCGACGACATTCATCAAATCAACGTCCCTTACGATGAATGGGCGCTTCGTCGTCACGTGGCAAGGCAAGGGGACGCAGCCGGGCCAGGAGGACGACGTAGGCTTCTTCATGCAGCTGTTCGACGGCAACGGCGTCAAGATCGGCTCCGAGATCCGCGTCAACACTACGACCGCAGGCACGCAAACGCCCATGTATAACGAAGCCCTGCCCAATGGCGGCTGGGTCAGCGTATGGAATAGCCAGAACGCAGACGGGACGTTCGACGTCTACCAGCAGGTCTTCGACAACAACGGCAACCGCATCGGCAGCGAGATCCTGGTCAACACGACCACCGCCGGATCACAGGTTGCGATGGAATTCAAAGTTCTGCCTGACGGGAGTTGGATCATCGGGTGGGAAGGCAACGGGACCCAGCCGGGCCAGGAAGATTCCGCAGGCATATTCTTCCAGCGCTTCAGCCTCAGCACCGCCCCGACGAGCCTCTCGCTGTCAGGGACAATCAAGGAGAACGCCGCAGCGGGTCTCGTGGCCGGGAGCCTTTCAGCCACGGCTGCGGATCCGACGGAAGCGGGCATTTTCACCTACACGCTGGTCGATGCGGCCGGCGCCGCCACCGCCCATCCGCTGTTCGAGATCGTCGGCAACACGGTGCGGGTCAAGGCCGGCGGCGCGCTCGACTTCGAGACCGCCACGGCCCACACCCTGCGCGTCAAGGTCGCCGATGCCTTCGGCGGCAGCTACATCCAGGACGTCACCGTCACTGTCACCAACGTGCTCGAGACCACCCCCTTCCGCAAGACCGGCACGCCCGGCAACGACAGCCTGCGCGGCGAGCTCGGCAACGACACCCTCACCGGTCTGGCCGGCGACGACATCCTCGGCGGCGATCTCGGCAAGGACCGAATCCTCACCGGCACGGGCAAGGACATCGTGGTGTTCGACACCAAGCCCGGCAAGACCAACCGCGACACGATCACCGACTTCGATCCGAAGAAGGATTCGATCCATCTCGACAACGCCATCTTCACCAAGCTCGGCAAGAAGGGCTCCGTGTCAGCCCCGGCCAAGCTGAGCAAGGGCTTCTTCGCCCTCGGCGCGGCGCACGACAAGAACGACTATGTCGTCTACGACAAGAAGACCGGCGTGCTGTCCTACGACAAGGACGGCAGCGGCGCGGCCAAGGCGGTCGAGATCGCGGTGTTCTCGAACAAGCCGGCGCTCACCGCGGCGGATTTCTTCGTGATCTAGCGAGAGGGGCGTCAAGCCCCCTCGGCTTCCGCCACGTCCTCAATCGGCACCAGCGGCTCGTCCTTGATCAGGTCGAGGGTGAGCGCGGTGCGGACGTTGCGCACGTTCGGCAGCGAGGTCAGCTCGGACACGAGACCCTGGAAGGACGCGAGGTTCGGGGCCACGCATTTCAGGATGAAGTCGATATCGCCCGAGAGGGTCCAGCACTCGCGGACCATGGACCAATCCTTCACCCGCTGCTCGAACTCCTGCAGCTCCTTCTTGCCCTGGATGTCAAGCTGCACCATGGCGAAGCAGACGATCTCGAAACCGAGGTTCTTCGGGTCGAGGATCGCCCGGTAGGCCTTGATGATCCCGGCGCTTTCCAGCGCCCGCACCCGGCGGAGGCACGGCGGCGCCGACAGGCCGACCCGGCGGGCGAGCTCCACATTGGTGATGCTGCCGTCGGCCTGCAACTCTCTCAGAATGGCCCAGTCTATGGAATCGAGGCGTCCGCGCACGGTAACTCCGCTCATGCATGATCAGGCAAGGGAACCGGCGGGCCGCCATTGCTTGACCATACGGCATCAGGTCAAAAAATCTCGTCTTGGCTGAGTAGACCGTGTAGAGGGTCTGCACAAGAAGGACAGGCGATTAAGTCGCAACGAACTTCATGAACTCCACAGGCTCATTGATCGAATGTTGCGCAAGGATACCGGCCTTATCACCTGGGTGCTGACCGATGGCAAGGCGGGGGACGAGCTGCAGGCCCTGAGCGTCACCGAGGCCCTCGGCATCACTCCCGAGCTCCGTCGGATCAAGCCGAGGCCGCCGTTCACCTGGTTCATGCCCTGGGGCCCCATCGACCCTCGGGAGCGGCCAAGCGTCCCGGACAGCCCTCTCGCACCGCCCTTCCCGGACCTGCTCGTCGCCTCGGGCCGCCGGGCCGTGGCCTATCTGCGCTATGTGAAGAAAGCCACGAGCGGACGAACCTACACCGTGTTCCTCAAGGATCCCCGAACGGGCCCGGAAACGGCCGATTTCATCTGGTCGCCCGAGTACGACCGCCTGCGAGGCTCCAACGTCCTCAACACTCTCACCCCGCCGCACCGGATCTCGGCCGGAAAGCTCGAAGCGTCCCGCGCTCATTCGGATCCTCGCCTTGCCCACCTCCCCCGGCCACGCGTCGCGGTCCTGACCGGCGGCAACTCTCGCCATCATCGGTTTACGGACGAGGACGTCGCCCGCTTCATTCGACGCCTGACAGCCGTGGCCGAGACCGGGGCCGGCCTGATGGTCACCGCCTCGCGCCGCACGCCGCCGGCCCTGCGGGAGGCCCTGATGGGCCTGGCCGCCGCGCACGAAGGCTTCTTCTGGGACGGCGCCGGCGAGAACCCCTATGTGGATCTTCTCGCTCAGGCCGACTTCATCGTCGCGACGGCGGATTCCTTCAACATGATCGGCGAGGCCGCCGCGACGGGACGGCCGATCCTGGCCTTCGAGCCTTCAGGGGGCCACCCTAAACTCGATGTTTACACGCGGGCCCTTAAAGCCCATGGAGTTGTGCATCCATTCGAGGGCCGTCTTGAAGGACAGCCCTATGAGCCCCTAAATTCAACACCCACGGTCGCGAAGGCCATCGCCGAAGGCTTCAGGCGCCATCGCCACGCTCTCGGCCTGCCGGATATCGCCCTTTCATTGGAGACCCCCTGATGGCCCATTCTCACGCCAAGCTCATCATCATCGGCTCGGGACCAGCTGGCTATACGGCGGCGATCTATGCGGCACGCGCCCTTCTCGAACCCGTGATGATCTCCGGTTTCCAGCCGGGCGGGCAGCTCATGATCACCACGGATGTGGAGAACTATCCGGGCTTCGCCGACGTGATCCAGGGCCCCTGGCTCATGGAGCAGATGCGCATGCAGGCCGAGCATGTGGGGACCCGGATGATCTCGGATCACATCACCAAGGTGGACCTGAAGCAGCGTCCCTTCCGTCTTGAGGGCGATTCCGGCGATACCTATACCTGCGACGCGCTGGTCGTCGCCACCGGCGCCCAGGCCAAGTGGCTGGGCCTGCCGTCCGAGGGCCAGTTCCAGGGCTTCGGCGTGTCGGCCTGCGCCACCTGCGACGGCTTCTTCTATCGCGGCAAGGAAGTCGTGGTGGTGGGCGGCGGCAACACCGCCGTCGAGGAGGCGCTCTACCTCGCCAACCTCGCGTCCAAGGTCACGCTTGTGCACCGCCGGGATTCCCTGCGCGCCGAGCGCATCCTGCAGGATCGCCTGTTCAAGCACCCCAAGATCGAGGTGGTCTGGAACTCGGCCGTCGAGGAGATCTGCGGTTCGGAGAACCCCTCCTCCGTCACCCATGTGCGGCTGAAAAACCTCGTTTCGGGCGAGGCTTCCGACTTCAAGACCGACGGCGTCTTCATCGCCATCGGCCACAAGCCGGCGACGGAACTCTTCACCGGACAGCTCGACATGAAGTCCGGCGGCTATCTGCTGACGAAGCCCGGCTCGACCGAGACCAACATTCCCGGCGTCTTCGCGGCCGGTGATGTGACGGACGACATCTACCGGCAGGCCGTCACCTCGGCAGGCATGGGCTGCATGGCGGCCCTGGATGCGGAGCGCTATCTGGCCGCCCTGGAGGCTACGCAGGAAGCCGCCGAATAGAGTTTATTAACAACTGGTTAGTCCTCTAGTCGATTTCCTGTTGCATAGGACCCTCGGCTCATAAGAGATAAGGGTTGCCTTGCGTCACGAGCATGCGAGGCATGAGGGGAACGCCGTGGACT
The DNA here is from genome assembly GCF_003347665.1 of Microvirga calopogonii. Classification (GTDB taxonomy): domain Bacteria; phylum Pseudomonadota; class Alphaproteobacteria; order Rhizobiales; family Beijerinckiaceae; genus Microvirga; species Microvirga calopogonii. Next base: position 65,321 of record NZ_QDGA01000014.1, on the reverse strand, counting down.
GGGATAAAATCCGGATTTTCTATACGGTCGCTGAAGCAGGCAGCTTCACCCGGGCCGGAGACGATCTGGGTTTGAGCCAATCGGCCGTCAGTCGCCAGATCAGCGCTCTCGAGCGCGAATTGAAGGCTCCCCTTTTCCACCGCCATGCCCGAGGCCTCATCCTGACCGAGCAGGGAGACCTGCTGTTCAGGGCTGCCCGCGACATGCGCATGCGGCTGGAGACCACCAAGGCGCGGCTCGTCGAGACGAGCGAGAGGCCCTCCGGCGAGCTGAAGGTGACGACGACTGTCGGTCTCGGCTCCATCTGGCTCGCCCAGCGGATCGCCGAGTTCCTGGACCTCTATCCTGACGTCCGGGTCGAGCTGATCCTATCCAACGAGGAGCTGGACCTTGCCATGCGCGAGGCCGATGTGGCCATCCGCCTGCGTCGCCCAGCTCAGCCCGATCTGATTCAGCGCCGCCTCTTCACGGTGCATTTCCACGTCTATGCCTCAGCCGATTACCTGAAGCGGTTCGGCGAGCCCAAGACCCTGGAGGATCTGGACGAGCACCGGATCGTCTCGTTCGGCGGCGACCAGCCGTCCTATCTCATGGCCGTGCATTGGCTCTCGACGGCCGGGCGCGAGGGACGTGAGCCGCGGCAGTATCACTATGTCGTGAACAACATCACTGCCCTGAAGCTGGCGGTCGAGACGGGCGCGGGCATCGCCGTGCTGCCGGATTATGCGGTGGTCGGCAATCCAGACCTGATCCAGATTCTTCGGGACGTCGAAATGCCGTCGCTCGACAGCTATCTCGTCTATGCGGAGGAAATGCGTTCCGTTGCGCGCGTTCAGGCCTTCCGTGACTTCCTGATCTCCAAGGCCCAGCGCTGGACGTTCTGACCCGAATCCCCTGCCAAGCTCGATAGCTGCTCCAATTTTGTTCCCCGGATGACAAGAGCCATGCGCTTTGCGCAGCCCTTTTATGAGGCATGCTGCATTGCAAATAGGCGGCCGGCGGTCGATATCACCCGTGGCTGATTTCAACGCGGCACCGCTTTTCTTCCTCCCGGCGCTGCCGTGTCGGCCGTTCCCTCTGGAAGGTTTTGACTTTTGTCGGACCTCTACTTTAGCCGGGCTTCGTGCCCGGCTTTTTTTCTTTTCAGGGGCTCAGGATCGGCTCTGCCCCACCTCTTCCTTGAGCGCGCGACGCAGGACCTTGCCCACATTGGTCTTCGGCAAGGTATCCCGAAACTCGATCCGGCGCGGCACCTTGTAGCCGGTGAGGTTCTCGCGGCAGAATTCGCGCAGCTCCTCGATGGTGAGGGCCTGGTCCCTTCTGACCACATAAGCCACCACAGCCTCGCCTGAATGTTCGTCTGGCAGGCCGATGACGGCCGCCTCCATGACGCCAGGATGTTTGACGATCACGTCTTCCACTTCGTTCGGATAGACGTTGAACCCGGAGACGAGGACCATGTCCTTCATCCGGTCGACGATCTTGATCTGGCCGTCGGGGAGCATCACGGCCACATCCCCGGTCCGGAACCAGCCGTCCGCCGTCATGACCTTCGCGGTCTCGTCGGGACGCTGCCAGTAACCCGCCATGACCTGGGGACCCTTGACGCAGAGTTCTCCGCGCTCGCCGGGCGGAAGAGCGGTTCCATCGCCGGAGCGGATCGAGACATCGGTCGAGGGCAGCGGATAACCGATCGTGCCGGTGAACTCCTCGACGTCGAGCCTGTTGGCGCAGACCACCGGCGACGTCTCCGACAGGCCGTAGCCCTCGACGATGGGCTGCCCGGTCACCGCCTTCCATTTCTTCGCCACCGCCTCCTGCGTGGCCATGCCACCGGAGACCGCAAAGACCATCTGGGAGAAATCGACCTTCTCGATGCCGGGCGCGTTGGCCAGCGCGTTGTAGAGCGTGTTGAGGCCGGACATGAGGGTGATCCGGCTCTTCTGCAGGGTCTTGACGAAGCCCTGAATGTCGCGCGGATTGGCGATCAGGAGCTGGCACCCGCCGATCCTCGTCATCAGCATGGCGCAGACCGTAAGGGCGAAGATGTGATAGAGCGGCAGGGCCGTGACCATCACGTGATCCTCGCGGTCGCCGAAGAACGGCCGCATCCAGGCCTCACACTGGAGCACGTTGGCCGCTACGTTGCGGTGGAGCAAGGTCGCGCCCTTGGCGATGCCCGTGGTACCGCCGGTATATTGCAGGAAGGCAACGTCGTCGGGCGACACGGCCACCGCCTGCGGCTTCTGCCTGGCGCCGGTGCCGATGACGGTCTTGAAGGCGACGGCCTGCGGCAGGCTGAAGGGCTTCACCGCCTTCTTCACATGGCGCGAGACCAGATTGACGATGGCTCCCTTGAGACCCAGGAGATCGCCGGGCGTGACCAGAACCACCCGGTCCAGTTTCAGCTCCGGCAGCGATTCCTCGACCGTCGTGGCAAAATTCTCGAGCACGAAGAGAAAGCGTGCCCCGGAATCCTTGAGCTGATAGGTCAGTTCCCGCGGGGTATAGAGCGGATTGACGTTGACCACCGTGCCCCCGGCCAGAAGCACCCCGAACAGGATTGCCGGAAAAGCCATGACGTTCGGCAGCATGATCGCAACCCTGTCGCCCTTCTTCAGCCCCTGCCCATGAAGCCATGAAGCCACCGCATCGGCCTCCCGCCCCAGGACCGCGTAGGTCATGCGCGTGCCGAAGCTCTCGACGGCGGCCCGGTTCGGAAAATCGGCGACGGCCTGGCGGAAAATGTCGTTGAGCGTGCCGATCCCGGCCTCGTCGATCGTCTTGGGAACCTGCGCCGGATAGGAATTAAGCCAGGGACGGGCGGCATAAGAATCCGTCGCACCTGCCGTGGCAGGGGCCGGGGTCGACACGGTCATTGTTGTCCTCCGCTTCGCGGCGAGGTTGGCTTCCTGGGAGATGGCGTCTCCATAAGAGGATAACTTGGCGCGGACCACCCCATTTGTCGATGGAAATAGTTTATACCTGAACGATTGGATGAGAGTGGTCCGGCCTGAAGGTCTGCGAGGATGGAAGCCATAAAGTCGGAGCACTGTGCACGACCGGTACCGTCAAAGTACGCTCTACCACATCATCACCGGCCTTGTGCCGGTGATCCCGATTGGTTGAAACGCCAAGCCTCACCGCCTTGGGATGGCCGGCACAAGGCCGGCCATGACGTGGTGGGTGTCAGCCCCCCATATCCTCAGTGCGTCTTGTGCAGCACCATGTCGGCCGGGCGACCGCTCATTTCCGCCATGTGGTCGAAGCGGGTCGAGAAGCTCCCGACGCCGGCCGTAGCCGAGCGCAACTCCACGATGAGGTCGCCGATCTCGGATTCCGGGATGGTGGCGCTCAACACCTGCCAGCCGGTCCAGCCGGGCCGCTCGTCATAGCCCAGGATCTGCCCGCGCCGTCCGGTCACGAGGGCCGTTGCCTTGGACAGGGCCTCGGACGGGATCGTGATCTCGACCGACAGCACCGGCTCCAGCAGCACGGGCTTGGCCTTCGGCAGGGCCTCCGCCAAGGCCAGCTTGGCGGCCGCCTGGAAGGCTGCGTCCGAGGAATCCACCGTATGGTAGGAACCGTCCGTCAGCGTCACCGCGAGATCGACCACGGGAAAGCCGAGCGGACCGCATTTGAGCGCGTCCCGCACCCCGGTCTCGACCGACGGGATGTACTGGCGCGGCACGACACCGCCGGTGATCTGGTCCTGGAACGCGAATCCTTCCCCGCGCGGCAGCGGCCTGATCTCGATCATCACGTCGCCGAACTGGCCGTGCCCTCCAGTCTGCTTGCGATGTCGCCCGCGTGCCGCGGCGGGCAGCTTGATCGTCTCGCAATAGGCCACCCGGGGCTTGGCCGTCTCGACGCCGACCTGGAAACGGGATGCCAGCTTCTCTACGGCGACGCGCAGATGCATCTCGCCTTGCCCGTGAAGACGGATTTCCCCCATCTCCGGCCGCGTTTCGACCACAAGGGACGGGTCCTCCTCGGTGATCTTGGCGAGCGCGCTCGAGAGGCGCACGTCGTCCTTTCGATCCCTGACTTTAAGAGCCAGGACGTAGACGGAATCGGGCGGCGCTGGCGATACGACGGCTTCGGGTCTCCCCTTGCCCGCCGCGAAGGCATCTCCGGTCGCGATCCCCTCCAGCCGGCCGAAGCCGACCGTGTCGCCGGCCACCGCCTCCGCCTTGCGATTGAGGGTGTTGCCGAGAAGCGTGACGAGGCTGCCGATCCGCGCCTCGGCCCCGCGCGAGCCGACGACCGTGTCGCCCTCGTGGAAGGCGCCGCGCATGACGCGGGCGATCGTGAGCTTGCCGCCCTGCCCCATATGCAGGGTCTTCATGGCCTGGGCCAGGGGCGCCCCCTCCTCGGGAAGCCCCAGGCGGGCACGGGTCTCCGTGAGGGTCGGCGCCTCGTGGCGCAGCGCCTTGAGAAGCCGCGTGATGCCGTTGCCGCGCTCGGCCGACCCGATCAGGGCCGGCACCACATGCCGTTCCCTCAGCTCCTTCGAAAGGTCGTCGAAAATCTGATCGCGCGGCGGCTCGATCTCCGAGATCAGCTCCTCCATGAGCTCGTCGTCGTAATCGGCCAGGCGTTCGAGCATGGCGAAGCGCGCTTCCTTCTCCCGGGGCAGCTCGCCCTCCGGCAGGTCCACGATCTCGCTCGGTGCGTGCTCGCGGTAAATGAAGGCGCGCTCCAGCGCGAGGTCGATGAAGCCGATGGCGATGCCGTCCTTCCAGAGCGGGATCTGGCGCAGGAGCAGCGGCGTGCGCGAGGCCTGCTGCAGCAGCGCGAGCGTCTCGCGGATACGCTGGGTCGCGGTGTCGATCTTGTTGATGAAGAGGAAGCGCGGGATATCCGCCTCTTCCAGCTCCCGCAGGATGATCTCAAGCGCCGGGATCTTACGCTCGTCCGCCTCGCAGACGACGACCGCCGCGTCGCAGACCGGCGTGACGTTGCGCATCTCGTGCAGGAATTCAGTCGAGCCGGGGCAGTCCACGAAGGTCATGCTCTCGCCGAGAAACTCGACCGTCGCGACATTGGGCTCGATGCTCATGGCATGGGCGCGGGCCTCCGCGCTCGCGTCGCCGACGCTGTCGCCATTGGACACGCGGCCCGCGCGTGAAATCGCTCCGGTCCGCTCCACGATGGCTTCCAGAAGCGTGGTCTTGCCGCTCTGAAACGGGCCGACGATTGCGATGCATCGTGGGCCCGTACCTAGTCTGCCGTTGGGTGCCATAGGACATGATCCTCCCGCCCCCATTCATCGGCGCGCTCTTCCAGAGCATCGGACGCAATAACTGGGTTCCGCGTTCAGAACCGACCCGACGCCCTTTTTAGCCGGCGCGTTAGGTCGATGCTCTGCCTCTCGATGCGGAATGGCAAGAGGGATTGTATCGATGGCTGAATACGGGCGAGCCAAGGAGGCGCCCGGCTGCCCATCGAAGCGTCCGGGCCAAGAGGGTTCTGGCACGATCCTTGCTGCACGATCCTTGCTGACGGCCGCGACAGGCCGTGGAGAGAGCCACTTTTCCTTTGATGTCGCAACCTTCCACAACGGTAGGTTAAGGCCCGTGACATCCTTCCGGTGTAGTTGACTCCCGCCCCGCAACTGGCTGTAATGACATGACACTCAGAAGTGTATCCCGAGTGGAAACGCAGCGCGGGACTGTCGCTTTGACCGGAGCCGCATGAAACCCTTTGACCCCGATCAGCGGAATCTCGTCCGCTCCCCTCTCGATAACGAGAACATACTGAGCGGTCAGTTCTGGGGCGAGCTCCGCGTCTTCCTGGCCGTCGCCAAGGCCAAGTCTTTCAATCGGGCGGCTGAGATTCTCAACACCAGCCATCCGACGGTCAGCCGTCAGGTCCGGCGGCTTCAGGACCTGATGGGGTCCCAGCTCTTCGTCCCGACCCAAAACGGCGTGAAGCTGACGCCAAAGGGACAAGCCCTCGCGCAAGCCCTCACGGCGCTCGATCACTCCCTCTTCGCATTGACCAACGATCTTCGTGCCGAGAACAAGGAAGCGGAGGGGATTGTCCGGGTCAGCATAACGGACGGCTTGAACACGTTCTTCGTGGCCCCTGCCGTGTCCACTTTTGCCGCGGAGCACCCGAGGATACAGCTCCATCTCAAAAGCCCGGCAAACGTCGTCAGCCTGCGGGACAATCAGACCGATATGATGATCGGCTTCAGCCCCATCGAAGCGGCCGACATCTCGATGCAGAAGCTGGGATATCTTCATTTCATCCCGATCGTGGCGAAGTCATACATCCAGCAGCATGGCATCCCGACACGGTCGAACCTTTCGCAGCACTTCTTTCTGCAGTCGGAGTATTATTCGGCCAAGACGGGCCTGTGGAGCGATTGGAACCGTGCCGTCGACCAAGGGCAGGTTGCGCATTTCTGCGACAACTCCATGGCCTATGGCATGCTCGTCAAAGCCGGGCTCGGCATCGGTCTGCTCGGCAGCTACACGATCCTGGAGCCCAACGCGGTCCCCTTGGAGTTGGACGTGAAGGTATCGGTGCCGCTCTACGCGCTGGTCCTGACGGAGCGCCTCAATGCACGGCCCGTCCGCTTAGTCTTTGACTGGCTGTGCGAGATGTTTGGCCCGGCGAACCCGTGGTTTAGCCCCAAGCTTCGGCTTGACCCGCCCCAGAGCCGGTTCGACGTCGGCATCAAGCTTCTCTTTAATCTGTGAAGCTCGCCGTTGCAGATGGTGAGTGCTGATGCTCTCCGATATGCTGATATAGGTGTTGCCGACATCCTCGAAGAGTTCGGCCAACTCGAGCGATACTCCTTCCCCCTCGAACAGCAGCTTTTGGAATGTGGCCGTGTGCAACGTCACGACCTGCTGAAGGTAAGCTCGAAAGAAGTCCATGATGGTGGCTGCATCGATTTGCTTGAGATCGGGAAGGTTTGGAACAGGGGCCGTGCTCATGATCCCACCGTCTCGAATTCGGATTGAGCATCCCAATATCCTTCGATGCGAAACAGCACGGTCGCATCGGTGTCAACCGTGATGGCGTTTTGCGGCGGCGAAAGGTCTCTCACGAGTTCGATGTAGGGCTCTTCGTGACCTTCGAACAAGACAGGCTCCTTGCCTGACGCAGGCTTGAACCCGAGCATTCGCTGCCACAGGCGAGCATAGACCGGCTGCGCGTGGGTGATCACCCGGTCGTAGCCCTTGCGGCTGATATGCTCAAAAATGAATTCTGCGCACCGTTTGATGATCCGAGGATCGCGCCATGCCTTGCGGAAGCTCGTCCTCTCCATCTTGGCGAAATCCTTGAACCAGCGGATCCGTGCAGTGCCGACCGGCTCGCTTCCCGCATAAACGATGATGTGGGTCGCCTGATAATCGTTCCCGTCATAGGTCTGCCGGGCCGCTACTCCATGCTCTTCCATGAAGCAGATCGCGCGAATGGCATGGGCGTGGAGCAGCTGCTCCGGCGTTGTCACAACTTCGACCCGGATGAGGTTGTCATACCTCGCACTTGGGGGTGTCTGATCCATGGATAAGCCCTTGAAGCCAGATTGGATGCGAATAGTGAGCACGGGTGCCCAAGAGCTTTGAAGACGCTAAGATGTGGAGCGGTTGAACACCAGCGTTGAACGGAAGAGGGTTATGACCCAAAGCAATAGTCATGGGACTCCCACCTTGGCTGAGCTATGTGAAGAGGCAGCGCAACATTGTGGCGACGACTGGCAGCGGATCCTGGCCTATGTGGCTGATCGAATTGCCATGATGCCCGGGAGTGACCAGGAGCGGCTGACGGAGGACGTGAGCCGTATCCTGAGTTTCTGGGCACCGCCACGTCCAAATGGCCTGCATTGAAACGGTGCAGGATTGAAGAGCCTATGAAGAAGTCACCGAATGATGCGGATCGCCATATTGGCCAAAAGATTCGGGCTCGTCGGACCGCGATCGGGATGAGCCAGGAAAAGCTCGGCGCCCTGCTCAATCTCACCTTTCAGCAGGTCCAGAAATACGAAAAGGGGGCAAACCGCGTCGGAGCGGGGCGCCTCCTGGAGATCAGCAGGATCCTCCAGGTACCGATTGAGTACTTCTTTGAGGACCTGACCAGAGACAGGGCTCTCTCCAATCCAGCGGAAAGGATCGCCTCGGACACGCTCGCGACCGCGGACGGCCAGCGTCTGGCGAAAGCCTTTTCGGCCATCGAAAACATGCAGCTTCGGCGGCGGGTGGTCGAGCTGGTCGAATCCATGTCCGAAGCGTGACGTCCCGGCGGGCCGATTTCCCCGCCGCACTCCTGGGCCCGCTCGCGAATACCCCGGTGGCCGCCTATCGCGCCGGGCGCAGCTCGAAATCGGCGACCCCGAGGGCGAGGTTGAAGCCGGTCTGGCCGCTGACGGACAGGGGCTGGAGGGAGATGCTCCGGTTCGAGCCGCCGACCAGGACATTGGCGCCGACGCCGGCACCGGCCGTCGCCTCGGCGGTTCCGCCCACATAGCTTCCGGCGAGCGAGCCCGGCGCCACGCTGCCGCGGGAGAACACGGCCCATGTCAGGATGCCCCGCCGCGTCGCCCCGATATCGAGCCCGAAGCGCCGGATCGCACCCACATAGCGCTCAGGCCGCCCACGCCGGGGATTGAAGGTGCAGAGCGTGGTCTTCTGCGACGTGACGATGAGGCCGATCCCACCCGAGACGCTGCAGGACAGGACGCCGACCCGCCCCCGGTTCTGAGCCTGGGCTTCGGTGGCCCCGAAAGCAGCAAGAGCAGCAAGGGCGGCAACGGAGAGAACGGCACGGCGCATGGTGATCTCCTCAGCGTGGTCAAGCTTAGCGCTTAACGGCACAGGGGCGGCCCCGTTCCATGCGAAGGATGTCAATCCTGGATAGGGGGATGGGAATCCTGATGCTTTATCGAGGATCCTATGTGCGCTTACGCACCCGATCCCCTCCGTTCAGAGAGTGGTCCACGGGACAATCGGCCTAGCTTAGCAACTCAATTCGCGAATGGCTGTAGGAGGTCCATGATGTTCCTGTCCGTGCAATCCGTCTTCCGTCCAACCAGCGCCGATATCCTGACACGGATCTCGACCACAGCCAGTGGAGCAGAGGCAAACGGGAGCAGCAGTAATCCTCACTTCAGCCCCGATGGACGCTTCGTGGTGTTCGACAGCAACGCCACCAACTTGGTCGCCAGCGACGCCAGGGATGACCGCAACATCTTCCTCAAGAACCTGACCACCGGCGCCGTCACCCGCCTGTCCACCGGCTTAGGCGGCGCCGAGACCAACGGAGACAGCTCGAACCCTCAGTTCAGCCCCGACGGGCGCTACGTGGTGTTCGAAAGCTTGGCCACCAATCTGGCGAGTGGCGACACCAACGGTAAATACGACATCTTCCTCAAGGACCTGAGCACCGGTTCCATCACCCGCCTCTCCACCACCGCCAATGGCACGCAGGCAAACGGCAACAGCACCAACGCTCGCTTCAGCTCGGACGGGCGTTATATGGTGTTTGAAAGTGACGCATCCAACTTGGTTGCCAACGATCTCAATGGCGAGAAGGACATCTTCGTCAAGGACCTGAGCACCGGTGCCGTCACTCGTCTCTCCACCACCGCCACTGGAGCAGAGGCAAATGACTTCAGCGCAGAAGCCCGGTTCAGCCCGGATGGACGATGCGTAACATTCGGCAGCTCTGCCTCCAACCTCATCGCTGGCGATATGAACGACGCATTCGACATCTTCCGGGTCGACCTGCTGTACAAGGCCAATGCGGACGCCATCGCCGCGAGCCGCTTCGTCGAGGCGACCCTCAACGTCGGCAACGCCTCCAGCGTCAGCATCGCTTGGGGCGACGGCTCCAGCTCGACCCAAGCGCCGGTTGCCGGAAAGGTGGCCCTGCACCACGCCTATGCCAGCACCGGCGGCAAGGATGCCATCATCACCCTGGTCGAAGGTGCACTCACCTGGAACGTTGCCCACACCATCGATCTCGGAGCCGGCACCATGGTGCGCAACACCGCAATCACCGACACGCTCTCGGGCGGCGCCGGCAGCGACAGTCTCTCAGGCGATTCCTTTGCCAACCTCCTGCTCGCCGGCGCCGGCAACGACAGGCTGGATGGCAGTGCCGGCGATGATCGCCTCAGCGGCGGCCTCGGCAAGGACAGCCTCACGGGCGGCGCGGGCCGGGACGTGTTCGCGTTCGACGACAAGGAAACCGGCTCCTCCAAGAGCAAGGCCGATGACATCCTCGACTTCTCCGGCAAGGCCGGCGACCGGATCGACCTCTCGGCCATCGACGCCAACACCCGCAAGCGAGGCGACCAGAAGTTCACCTTCATCGCCAAGAAGGACTTCAGTAAGGCCGGCGAGGCGCGCTTCGAGAAGACGAAGGGCGCCACCTACGTCTATCTCAACACCGACAGCGACAAGGCCGCGGAGGCCGTGATCAAGCTGAAAGGCTCGCTCGAACTCAGCAAGGGCTGGTTCGTGCTTTAACGGGCGAAACGCCATGCCGGCCCTTCATGAGCCTGCCTCCGAGGCTGCTCTCCCTCCGGCTTATTCGAGCCGTCTTGTGCTGCAACGCACTTTTTAACGGCCAAGGTCGTCCCATTCGGCAAAAAATGCATTAGGTTCCATCTCCGTCACCTGAACCTGATCGTTGGAGTCGTCCTTGGGAGTTGTCGTGGAGCGCGATCCGCTGCGCCTGGCGTGGAAAACATCTCCTGTCCGTCATCTCGTCGGATTTGGTCTTCTGGCCCTGGCGGGCCTTTTGATCCTCGTGGGCTTCGACCTCGTCCACGTCATCGTCGACCGGGCGACCGGGGGAGCGGGCGGCTGGAACGCGCCGGCGTCGTTCCTGCGGATCGCCATCGCGCCGCCGGCCGATCTCCGGGCCGATCCCATCGTGCTGTTTCCGGGCTTCCTGCTGGGACCTCAGGCCTTCGCGCTGGCATCGATCGCCGGCATCCTGCTCGTTCCCCTTCTTCTCGGCCTGATTCTGGTCGGCTTCGAATGGCTGGTGGTCGGGATCGGCCTGAGGATGCTCACGAAGACCCAGTCGGCGGCCCTCGACGTCATCCTCAAGGTGCCGTCCGCCTCCCATGACGAGGTCGCCATGGTGACGGCCCTGGCCGGCCGCGGACTGGCCCGGGAAAGCGGCGTGCTGGGCTCGAGCCTTCTCATGCCGGTGAAGCTCGGCGGCATGATCGGGCTTGCCTGCGCCTATGTGTTCGTCATGGACTGGCACCTCGGCGTCGCCCTCGCGGTGGTCCTGACGCTGGGTGCGGTCGTGAGCGCCCGCCGCTCCCTGCTGCGCTTCGATGCCACCGCCGCCCGGCACCGGGAGGGCGACGAGGCGGAGAACGTGTTCGCGGATCTGGAGCATCGCATCCCGGCTCTGCGCGCTCACGGCACCGCCCCTTACGAGCGGAACCGGGTACGCGAGGCGCTGGTGCTGAGCCATCGGCCCGTGATGCGGTGGGAATACCGCCTGGCCTTGGCCGAAGCGGCCTCCGCGGCCGTGCTCATGGTCGCTCCTTTGTCGATCCTGGCCCTCGGCGCGTGGTTCTCGCAGGAGCGTCCCATCACGGCCGGAACGGTGGCGGCCTGCGTGCTCGCGGCGGCGCTCGCCGCCTACGGCACCCGGGAGGTGGTCCAGTGGCACCGGCTTGCCTTGAGAGCGCGGGCGCTTCTCATCGATCTCGGCAAGGGATTGGGACCGCTGAAGCTGCGCGCGGCCCTGAAGGGCAAGGCCGTCCTGCCCGACAGCGGCGCGCTCGTCGCCCAGGGCGTCTCGGCCTACGATCCCGCCAGCGGCGCGCGGGTGACCTCGGTCAACCTGAACCTCGCCTTCCCGTCCCACGTGGCCCTGGTCGGCGACGGGGATGCGGGCCCGCGACTTCTCGCGGCCCTCATGAGCGGCCAGATTCCTCCGTCCTTCGGTCGTCTCACCTATGGAGGCATCGAACTCTCCGCCGCCGATCCGGTGGAACGCAGCCGGCGCATCGCCTTCACGGGCAGCACGGTGCTGATCGAGGGCAGCCTGAGGGACAATCTGCTCTACGGCGCCTCGGCCCCGGAGGGCGAGCTCCAGCACCGCCTCTCCGAGGCCATCGCGGTCACGGGCCTCGACCGCCTGACCCATGCCCGCGGCCTTTCGGGAACCATCGATCCGGAGCGGGAGCCGAAGCTGGCCGCCGCCATCGTGGAAGCACGCGGCGCCGTGCAGGCGGCGCTCGCCGCCGAACAGATCGACCGCTTCGTCGATCCCTTCAGCGCCACGCGCTACAACCGCTATGCAACCATCGGCGAGAACCTGCTCTTCGGGAAGCCGATCGGGGATTCCTTTCAGGAAGACCGCCTGTCGAGCCATCCCTTCGTCCGGGCGATCCTGGAGGCCAACGAGCTGACCAAGCCGCTGGCCCGGATGGGGCTGTCGATTGCCACGAGCATGATCGAGATCTTCTCCGACATTCCGGATGGATCCCCGCTCTTCGAGCGCTTCTCGTTCTTCTCGGCGGCGGACCGTCCCTATTTTCAGGATCTCGTCGACCGCAGGAACGAGCAGCGGCGCAGCGACCAGACCTCGCGGGACCGGGAGCGCCTGATCGGCCTCGCCCTGCGTTACAATGAAAGCCGGCATCGCCTCGGCCTGCTCGAACCCGCCATGGAAGAGCAGATCCTCGTCGCCCGCGCGGATTTCGCCCGCATGCTGCCGGTGAGCCTGAAATCCTCGATCGAGTTCTATGACGAGGGACGTTTCTGTGCGGCGGCCAGCATCCAGGACAACCTGCTCTTCGGACGCATCGTGGCCGATCAGGCCGGCGCTCTCGAGGCGGTGCAGGAGGTGACGCGCCGCATCCTGACGCAGCGGGGCCTCGACGGCGAGGTGTCGCGCATCGGGCTCGACACGCCCGTCGATCCGCAGGGCGACGACCTTACCTTGACCGAGGTCGCAGCCGTCGATCTGGTGCGCGGGCTCGTGCGCCGGCCGAGCATTCTCGTGGTGCAGCGGGCTCTCGACGGCCTGCCCGGACCCGCCGCCGACAGGCTCGTCACCAACCTTCGCCGTGCCTTCGTCGGACGCGGGCTGATCCTCGTGACGCCGTCGATCTCGCCGGCCATGGATCAACCGCCCTTCGATGTCGTTATCCATTTCGAGCGGGGCGAGCCGGTGGTGGATCGCCGCACCAGACCTCTCGAGGCGCTGAGTGCGTGATATATTTACCTTGACCTGCCGTCCCGCTCGGGGGCAGCTTATCGATGTGCGCCAGCGCACATAAGCAGGGTTTTCGATTGGTCATGATCCAGAGATGGTAAGGCGTGTTGCATCCTCTGACGCGTTGCGGGTCCGGTTCTGGGGCATTCGCGGCTCCACCTGCGCATCCGGCCCCCAATTCGTCGAGTTCGGCTCGCATACGCCGTGCGTCGAAGTCCGCTGCGGAGAACGCCTGTTCATCCTCGATGCGGGAACCGGTCTCTCGGCTCTGGGCACGGAACTCGGCGCCACCGCGCCCGAGAAGATCGACATTCTCCTGAGCCATCTTCATCTCGACCACATCAGCGGCCTTCCCTTCTTCAAGCCCGCCCTTCTCGCCAAGGAGCGTGTGATCCGCACCTACTGCGGCCACCTGGACGGGGAAAGCGCGATGGAGCCCTTGAACCGCATCTTCGCTCCGCCGCTTTTTCCGGTACGCCTCGGCCAGCTTCCCGCCCGTTTCGAGCATCACGGCTTCAGAGCGGGCGACCCACTCGTCCTCGACGACGGAGCGCGGATCGAGACCCACCTCCTGAACCATCCCGGCGGCGCCACGGGTTTCCGCATCAGCCATCGGGGCCGGAGCATCTGCTACATCAGCGATGTGGAACACAGCGACCCCTGGCCCGATCCCAGCCTCGCGGAATTCGTGCGCAATACCGACCTGATGGTCTTCGACGGCATGTTCTCCGACGCCGAATATTCGTATTGCCGCGGCTGGGGCCATTCCACCTGGCAGAAGGGTGTCGAGCTGGCGCAGAGCGCCGGCGTGAAGGCATTGGCGATCTTCCACCTCTATCCCGGCCACGACGATTCTTTCCTGAGAGCCGCCGAGGCCGAGATGCAGGCCATCATGCCCACAGCCTTCATGGCGCGCGAGCGCCAGTCCTTCGTTTTCGAACCGGTGGAGGACGACCTGCACAGCGACTGTGCGGCACATCCCACAGAAGCCGAGGAGGCACGATCCGCCGCCATGAAGGACTTCGCGACCTGAGCAGCGGTGCGCCGGTCAGTCGTTCGAAGCTTCACCCCTCCGGCCTGCGAAAGACGCCCTGCACCACCTGCCCTCGCCCGATCAGTTCGGGTGGCGGGTTGGTCCAGTCCACTTCCTGTGGCTGGCGCCCGTGCCAATAGACCATCCAGCGGCCCTGCGGATCTTGATACACGCCGTAGATAAGGTGCCCGCGCCAGCGGCGACGCGAGAGCGCGGGGATGAGATCGCGCAGGCCGCGCATCAGCAGCCATGTGGCGCCGATGAAGGTCAGCGGCACGCTGACGAGCCAGAGCGCCTGGATGAGTTCGGGCCAGGTGTGGAACTTCGAGAGCCAATCGGCCCATGCGGAATAAGGCTGCTCCATCGCGACAACTCCCTTGAGCGAGGCGACCACCAGCGGGAGCTGGTGGCCGGGGAGTTGAGAAGCCGTCCGAGGGCGGCCGCGATGACCTTTAGGCTTTCGCCCTGGACATGCGCCATCGCCTCCCCGACCGTGAGGTTGGGAAGGCATCGTTGACGGCCGATACCGGCCGCCTCGGATCGGGGTTCTCACGCCCCGGAACCGGATGCGTCCGGCTCCGGCGACGAGGTAACACGCAACAGGGGTGCGGGGTCAATGGCCCGACGCATTCTCCACCACGTCATCACCGGCCTTGTGCCGGTGATCTCGCTTGGAGAGACGCGGCGCTTGTCATTCCGGGACGCCGCAGGCGAACCCGGAACCCATAAACACAACGGCTCAAGATAGCGCGCCGCATCCCGACTCTTCTCGCACTGCCAGCGGTTATAGGTCTCCACGCCTCCGGCGCGCGCCCGGAATGACAGGAGAACGTCGAATTGAGTCCCTGCCGAAAACCGGGTCCACTTTTCCGTATGATGCGATAAGGTGCCCGCCACTCATCAGGCAGGCCTTTTCATGTCAGCTCCCATCCTTGTCACCGGTGCGGCCGGTTTCATCGGCTACCACGTGGCGCAGCGGCTCCTGGCCGACGGCCATCAGGTGGTCGGGGTCGACAGTTTCACGCCCTATTACGACGTGAGCCTGAAGGAAGCCCGGTTCGAAAAGCTGACCCCGCACAACACCTTCCTGGGCGAGCGCCTGGATCTTGCCGACGCGCAGGCGACGCGCGACCTTTTTCAGCACCACCGTTTCGAGAAGGTGATCCACCTCGCGGCCCAGCCGGGCGTGCGCTTCGTCGATCCGCAGCCCTATGCGGCGTCGAACCTCGTCGGCTTCATGAACATGCTGGAAGCCTGCCGCCATGGCGGGATCCAGCACCTCGTCTATGCTTCGTCGAGCTCGGTCTATGGCGCAAACCGCACGCTGCCCTTCTCCGAGCACGACAGCGCCGATCATCCGATCAGCCTCTATGCCGCCACCAAGAAGGCCAACGAGATGATGGCGCATTCCTACGCCTATCTCTTCGGTCTGCCCTGCACGGCCTTGCGTTTCTTCACCGTTTACGGCCCCTGGGGCCGGCCCGACATGGCAGTCTACAAGTTCACCCATGCCATCGCCGAGGGTCGCGAGATCCAGGTCGCCAATGCCGGACAGGTCTGGCGCGACTTCACCTACGTGGAAGATATCGTGGAGGGAGTCGTGCGGCTGGTCGACAAGTCTCCCTCACCCGATCCTGCCTGGAACCCCGAGCATCCCGATCCGGCCACCGGCCCCGCGCCGCACCGGATCTACAACATCGGCAACGACTCTCCCGAAGAGGTGAACCGCTTGGTCGCGATCATCGAGGACGCCCTCGGCAAGAAAGCCAAGCGCGTGGACGTTCCGTTGCCTCCGGGTGACGTCCTGGAAACGCGCGCCGACGTGACGGACCTGCGCCGCGACGTGGGCTTCGCGCCCGCCACGTCGCTGGAAGAGGGCATCAGGCGTTTCGTGGCCTGGTATCGCGACTATCACGGGGCGTGAGATGGACTCTGTGAGGAATCTCGCTTTGGGCATCCTGGGCCCGCTCGAACGCGAAAGCGTGCTTCTCGGCCTCATGGTTCTTTCCGGGCTGCTGTCGGCGGCATTGATCATAATCCTCATGCCGCTGCTCCAGCGCTATGCCCTTGCCCGGCCTAATGCCCGCTCAAGCCACCGCATTCCAACACCGCAAGGCGGGGGCATCGCAGTTCTTGGCGCAACGATTATTCCGGTTGCCATCCTTGCCTTCACCCTCGCGCCCGACATCAAGCTGAATTGGGGCAGCGGACTTGGTTTCCGCTTTGTCTGGGTCGTTCTGATCGCCGCCATCGGCCTTGCGGTAGTGGGCGCCGTCGACGATATTCGCCCCCTGCCCGCCATGCATCGCCTGCTGTTGCAGATCCTGGCGGTGGCCGCGGTCGTTATGGCCACAGGCAACCGCATCCTCCCCAACTGGATTCCTGAGGGCATCGAGTTCGCCCTTCTCGTTTTCGGCGGTGTGTGGTTCGTGAATCTCGTCAACTTCATGGACGGTCTCGACTGGATTACTGTCTCCGAGATGGTGCCGATCACGGGCTTTCTCGCGTGCCTCGGCTTCATCACAGACATGCCTACCGTTTTCGTTGCAGCCTGCCTCTGCGGCGCCCTCCTCGGCTTCGCCCCGTTCAACAAGCCAGTCGCCCGCCTTTTCCTCGGCGACGTAGGCTCGTTGCCTATTGGGCTTCTCGTCGGCTGGATGCTGCTGCAGCTCGCCGGGACCGGGGCGCTCGCGGCCGCGATCCTGCTGCCGCTCTATTACCTGATGGATGCCACGATCACCCTGCTGCGCCGCCTCGCGCGACGTGAGAAGGTGTGGGAGGCGCATCGCAGCCATTTCTACCAGAAGGCCACCGACAACGGCTTCTCGGTCCTCCAGGTCAACGCCCATGTTTTCGGACTCAACCTTGTCCTGGCCGGTCTCGCCGCTATGACCCTTGTCTGGTCCTCGGGCGCGGTGCAGATCGCGGCGCTTAGCCTTGGCGCCGTTCTCGTCGGCCTGGTTCTCAGGCGTTTCTCGCGTCCCCGCGTGTCAGTACCTTTGGAGGTTTCCCGATGAATGCACCCCTGATTGCCCTGACCGGCGCCACGGGTTTCATCGGACGACATCTCCTCAACGAGCTGCCCAGGCGCGGCTACCGGGTCCGGGTGCTGCTGCGCCGCCCCTCGGAGGTGCCCGCCGGCGCGTCGAGCGCGGTGATCGGCGATATCGCCTCCCCGCACAACATGGCGGCGGCGCTTCGCGACGTGGACATGGTGATCCACTCGGCGGGTCTCGCCCATGCCATGTCGGGACGGCCGGAGGACGATTACCGGACCATCAACACCGAGGCGACCGTGAAGCTCGCCCAGGCGGCCGAGCGGGCGGGCGTGAAGCGCTTCGTATTCCTGTCCTCGATCCGGGCCCAGACCGGCCCGACGGCGGAGGGCATTCTGACCGAAGCCCGGGAGCCCCGCCCCACCGATCCCTACGGCCGTTCGAAGCTCGAAGCCGAGCGGGGCCTCTCCGCCCTCGGGCTCGACTGGACGGCTCTTCGCCCCGTGCTCGTCTACGGCCCCGGCGTGAAGGGCAACATGGCGGCGCTTCTGGCGCTCGCGCAATCGCCTTGGCCCCTGCCCCTCGGCGGCCTGAGCGCCAAGCGTTCGCTCGTCTCCCTCGACAATCTCGCGGCCGCCGTGGACACGGTGCTGCGCGCGCAAGGTCCCCTGAAGCGGCCTTTCATCGTGGCCGATCCGGAACCGGTGACGATTCCTGAAATCGTCACGGCTCTGCGCAAGGGGCTCGGGCGCGGCCCCGGTCTCGTCCCGGTGCCGTCGTTCCTCCTGAAGGGAGCTGCCGCCCTTGCGGGCCGGAACGAAGCCTACGAACGGCTGGCGGGCGCGCTGGTCGCGAGCCCCGAAGCCCTACGGAACCTGGGATGGCGGCCGGTCAGCTCGACGCGAGACGCGCTTGCTGAACTGGCTCGACAGGCTGGGGCGCGGGCTTCCGGCGCTTGAATTCCGGGATCGCGTCCTCGAACACCTGCTCGGCCAAGGCGCGATCGCCCTTCGCGATGGCGCGGTCGAGGACCTGCAGCCACTGATCGACCCGGTCGCGGTCGGCGAAGATGGGCTTGGCCGCCATGACGCCGTCGATGCCGATTTCCGTGCGCGGCTCCTCGCGGGCGAAGAGGATCTCGTGCAACCGCTCTCCGGGACGCGTGCCGGTGACCTGGATCTCGATATCCTCGCCGGGCTCGTAGCCGGCGAGCCGGATCATCCGCTCGGCGAGTTCGTAGATCTTCACCGGCTGGCCCATCTTGAGCACGTAGACCGAGGCGCGCTCGTCGCCGTTGGTGCGCTCCGTCAGGGCGCGGCTCTCTTCCGCGTGGGACGCGGAGGTGAGCACCAGATCCGCCGCCTCACGGGTCGTCATGAAGTAGCGCACCATGTCCGGATGGGTGACCGTGAGCGGTCCGCCGCGGGCGATCTGCGCCTTGAACTTGGGCACCACGGAACCGACCGAACCCAGCACGTTGCCGAAGCGCACGGCGATGATGCGGGTGGCGCCGTTGCGGCCCATGAACTCGGCGTCGAGCGCCTGCCCGTACATCTCGGCGAAGCGCTTGGTGGCGCCGAGCATGGAGACCGGATCGATGGCCTTGTCGGTGGAGATCATCACGATGGTGTCGGCCCCGGCTTCGACCGCCGCATCGGCCACGTTCACCGAACCGAAGACGTTGGTCTTGATCCCCTCGGTCCAGTTCTTCTCGAGATAGGGAACATGCTTGAGCGCAGCGGCATGGAAGACCACCTCGGGCTGGAAGTCGTTCATGACCTCCCGCACCCGCTCCCGGTCGCGCACGTCGGCGATGACGCCGTCCACGTTGGTGTCGCTCGACAGCAAAGTCGGGTTTTCGAGGATATGGTGCAGGGACGGCTCGGAGCTTTCGAGGATCATGAGGTCGCTGGCCCCGAAGGCGACCACGCGGGTGCAGATCTCCGACCCGATGGAGCCGCCGCCGCCCGTCACCAGCACGCGCTTGCCGCGGATGAAGGTCTCGAGCCGCTTCCGGTCGATCTGCACGGTCGGGCGCAGGAGCAGGTCCTCGATCTCGAGCGGAGCGAGCTCGGCATCGCGCATCCCCTCGCCCAGGCTCGTGACCCGCACCAGCGGCAGTCCGAGACGGCGGGCGCGGGCGAGCAGCATGTCCGGGTGTGCTTCCGGCATCAGAGCGCTCGGCGTCGCGAGCAGGCGGCGGATGGGCGTGCCCCGCTCGTGGAAATCCTGGATGACCTGGTCGAGATCGGCAAAGGTGCCCAGCACGGGCACGCCGCGCATGGCCTGCCCGAGATCGTCGGAACGCCAGGACAGGATGCCCTTGGGCTGCGTCTTTTTGACCGTTCCGGCCTCGATGGCCCGCAGGATCACTTCGATGTCGCTGCCACGCCCGAGCAGCAGGGTCGGGGTGCTGGCGTCGCGCTGCAGCGTATGGCGCGAGCGCGCATATTTCACGTAGCGGAACGCCAGCCGCGGACCGCCCAGCAGGAACATCTGGATCAGCCAGTAGAGGGCGATCGTGATCTTGCCGAAGAAGAAGGTGCCCAGGAACTGTGGCGAGACGAGAATGTAGTCCACCACCAGCAGGGTGATGGCCAGGATGGTCGCCGCCCGGAAGATATTGAACAGGTCCGGGAGGGACGCGAAGCGCCACTTGGATCTGTAGAGCTGGGAGAACCCGTAGACCACGCCCGCGAAGGCGACGAAGGGCGGCAGGAACTCAGGAAGGTGGACGAGCCGATCGTAAAGGAACGAACCCTCGAAGCGCACGTAGAAGGTCGCGAGGACGGCCACGCCCGTCATCACGAGATCATGCACAACGATGAGCGCTTTCTTGAGACCCTGCCGATTCATAACACTGCCATACCCCGAGCCTGGGGTATCGGGCCCACGCCGGGCTTTGTCAATGTAAGCTCGTAACGGACGGCATATGCGCGGAAATCATTGCCGGACGTCCGGCAGAGGGCTTTCGGCCACGATCGTGAGGCTGCCCGACTGCCTCAGAACCTTCGCCCGAATGCCGAAGATCGCGGCGAGCCGTTCCTCAGTCAGAACCGTCCCCGGCGAGCCCGAGGCTTCGGCTTTCCCCTGATGGAGCAGCACGATGTCGTCCGCGAAGCGGGCCGCCAGGGTGAGGTCGTGCATGATGGCGACCACATTCGTGCCTGCCCGGGCGCGTTCCTTCAGGACATCGAGCACGACGAGCTGGTGGCGCGGGTCGAGGGCTGCGACGGGCTCGTCGGCCAGGAGCACCGGCGCCTGGGTGGCGAGGGCTCGGGCGAGCAGCACCCGGGCGCGCTCGCCGCCGGACAGGGCCGTGACAGGCCTTGCGGCGAAGTCCTGCAGCCCGACCGAGCGGAGCGCCGAGACGACCGCCTTCCGGCCGGTCTCCGGCAGACGATCCGGCGTTTCCCCATAGGGCAGACGGCCGAGCGCGACCACGCTCGCCACCGGCAGAGGCCAGGCCACGCCGCCGCCCTGGGGCAGATAGGCGATGGCGCGCGCCCGTTCGGCGGCGGGCATCCCGACCAGGGAAGCGTCATTCACGATGACCTCGCCCTGCGTCGGCACCGCCAGACCGGCCAGGCTTCGCAGCAGGGTCGTTTTCCCCGCGCCGTTCGGACCGACGATCACTGTGAACCGGCCCGGTTCCAGGGAAAGGTCGATACCATCGAGGGCACGGCGGGTTCCGAGATCCACCGTCAGGGAGCGAGCTTCGAGACGCGTCACGCGGGCGTCTCCACCAGCTCCGCCCTGCGGCGGGCGATGACCCAGAGGAAGAACGGGACGCCGAGCAGGGCCGTGAGCACACCGATCTTCACCTCGGCGCCCGAGGGGATCAGGCGCACGGCGATATCGGCGGCAAGCAGGAGCGCTGCTCCGGCCAAGCCCGCCGGGACCAGGGTGCGGGCCGGATCGTAACCCACGAAGGGCCGGACGAGATGCGGCACGACCAGGCCGACGAAGCCGATGGAACCGGCTACGGCCACCGAGGCTCCCGTGCCGATGGCGGCGCCTGCGACGATCAGGCCGCGCAAGAGCGGCACATTGACCCCGAGGCTCTGCGCCGTCTCCTCGCCGAGTGCCAACGCCCGAAGGCCTGAGGCTGCCGACAGGATCAGGATCGAGGCCAGCACGATGAAGGGCGCGCAGAGCAGCACATGGATGAAAGAGCGGTCCTCGAAGGAGCCGAGGAGCCAGAACACGATCTCCGTCACGGCGAAGGGATTGGGCGAGAGGCTGATGGCCAGCGACGTGCCCGCCCCGGCGAGCGACCCGACCGCGAGCCCCGCCAGAACCAGCACGACGATGGTGGCGCCACGCCCCGCGACCGCCACGACGAGCGCAATGGACAGAAGCGCCCCGGCGATCGCCGCGAAAGGCAGCGCCCAGGACAGGGTGCCGATGAGCCCGAAATAGATTACGAGCACGGCCCCGAAGGCCGCGGCCTGCGGCGCGCCGAACACCGCCGTGTCGGCGAGTGGATTGCGCAACAGCCCCTGCAGCCCCGCTCCCGAGAGACCGAAGATCCAGCCCACCAGCAGCGCCAGCAGCGTGCGCGGCAGGCGGATCTCCCGCACCACGATGCTGGCCGCCCCCTGGTCGGACACGAGCGCCTTCAGTGCCACGAGCACCGTGACCGGCGCGGGGCCGATCACGAGCGACGCGACACTCAGACACCCGAGAAGGGCGATCAGGCCGTAAATGAGGGGCGACCGGGCGAGGGACATGGTTTTACGGTTTCATGGCTCCGCCCGATAGAGCACGAAACCCCGGGATGACAAAGCCTCGCCGCGTGGGCGCCATTCCGATCGAAAAGGCGCCACGCTCGCCGGAAGCGCCATCACCCGTCCTGATGCTCGCCGCGTCTGACGATGCGCATGGCCGTGATCGTCACGGGCCCGGCGCGCAGGAGGTTCATGGCCGACACGATGATCTCGGCCAGACGCTCGGGCGAGATGCCCTCGCCCTCGATGTCGAGGAGGAAGTCCTTGGCCTCCACGTATCCGCCATTGGTGAAGTCGACGCGGGCGTCGAACTTCACGCGGTGCGTGGAGGCGGGATTGGCCCGGTAGGGCTCCGCCCCAGGATCCGGATGAAAGGTCCGGGGCAGGTTCATCAGCGCATCCTTGGGAAGAACAGTCTCGTTTCCCGACATCGTTGCCGTACTCCCAGGAAACTGCTCATCACCCTCTCGCCTCATCCTGAGGAGCAGCGAAGCTGCGTCTCGAAGGAGGTTCCAGAGTGCACTGGAAACGCCCTCGTCCTTCGAGACGGTCACTGATGTGACCTCCTCAGGATGAGGGCTTGGAAGAAGCGTAGTTGTAAGCTGTTCCCTCGCCTGATGCTTTAGCGCAAGGATCCGCAGAAGCGCTGGATGCGGTTGCAGGCATCTTCCAGGGCCGCGTTGGACGTGGCGTAAGAGATGCGGAAGTTCGGGCCGAGGCCGAAGGCCGACCCGTGAACCGCCGCGACGCCCTCGGCTTCGAGGAGCTCGGACACGAAATCCTCGTCCGTCTTCAGCACCTTGCCCGAGGGCGCGGTCCTGCCGATGGCCTCGGCGCAGGACGGATAGACGTAGAACGCGCCTTCCGGCATCGGGCACTTCAGGTACTTCGATTGGTTGAGCATGGAGACGACGAGGTCGCGGCGCTCCTCGAAGGCCTTCTTGAAGACCTTGAGGTGATCCTGCGGCCCGTCGAGCGCTTCCACGGCGGCCCATTGCGAGATCGACGCGGCGCCGGAGGTCTGCTGGCCCTGCACGAAGTCCATCGCCTTGATGAGGTGATCGGGGCCGGCCGCGTAGCCGATGCGCCAGCCGGTCATGGCATAGGCCTTGGAGACGCCGTTCATGGTGAGCGTGCGCTCGTAGAGGTTCGGCTCGACCTGGGCCGGCGTGACGAACTCGAAATCGCCGTAGGTCAGGTGCTCGTACATGTCGTCCGTGAGCACCCACACGTGCGGATGGCGCATCAGCACGTCGGTGATCGCCTTCATCTCGGCGCGGGAATAGGCCGCGCCGGTCGGGTTCGACGGCGAGTTGAGGATGATCCACTTGGTCTTCGGCGTGATGGCGCGCTCGAGCGGCTCCGGCTGGAGCTTGAAGTTGTGCTCCATGGTACAATCGACGAACACAGGCTTGCCGCCGCAGAGCCCCACCATCTCGGGGTAGGACACCCAGTACGGCGCCGGGATGATCACCTCGTCGCCCGGGTTCAGGGTGGCGAGCAGCGCGTTGTAGATCACCTGCTTGCCGCCGGTGGACACGATGGTCTGCGTGGGCTTGTAGTCGAGGCCGTTCTCGCGCTTGAACTTGCGGGCGATAGCCTCGCGCAGGGGCACGATGCCGGAGACCGGCGTGTACTTGGTCTCGCCGCGGCGGATGGCCGCGATGGCCGCTTCCTTGATGTTGTCGGGCGTGTCGAAATCCGGCTCGCCGACGGAGAGGCTGATGACGTCCCGCCCCTGGGCTTTCAGATCCCGCGCTTTCTGCGTGATGACAATGGTTGCAGACGGCTTGATGCGGGAAAGGGCGTCAGACAAAAAGCCCATGGGAATCCTCCGATCGGGGCGTTAAGAAGGGAACCGTGACGGCGGCGGACCCTAATGCGGCCAAGCCGCCCAAGCAAGCAAAACAGCACGCAAAAGCAGCCCGTCGTGCACGGGCTTCCGAGGAGCCGCCTTTTCCGATGACCACATCCGTCACTCGCCGCCTCGCGCTCGGCCTCGTCGCCGGCGCGGCCCTCTTCGCCACCGCAGCCTCCGCCCAGGACTTCCCGAACCGCATCATCAAGATGGTGGTGCCCTACCCGGCCGGCGGCCCGACCGACGTGATCGCCCGCATCGTCGCGGAGGAGATGGGCAAGGATCTCGGCCAGAACGTGATCGTCGAGAACCTGGCCGGCGCCTCGGGCGCGGTCGGCACCCGCGCGGTCGCCAAGGCGGAGCCCGACGGCTACACCATCGTGTTCGGCAACAACCAGACGCACGGGAACAACATGTTCCTGCTCAAAGAGCCGGGCTACGACGCGGTGAAGGACTTTGCGCCGCTCGCGGGCGCGGGCGCCTTCGAGCACGTCTTCGTGGTCAGGAACGACCTCCCGGCCAAGACCATTCCCGAGCTGATCGAGATCGCCAAAAAGGATCCCGGCAAGCTGAATTACGGCTCGACCGGCGTCGGCTCCGGCTCGCACCTGGCGACCGAGCTCTTCATGACCCGCACCGGCATCAAGATGACACACGTGCCCTTCCGGGGCGCCGCGCCGCTGGTGACGGAGATCATGGCGAGCCGTATCGACGTGTCGAACTCGACCCTGCCCAGCGTGCTCTCCCAGTTCCAGGCCGGCCAGATGCGCGCGATCGGCATCGCGAGCCCGCAGCGCAACCCGCAGGCCCCAGACGTGCCGACCCTGCGCGAGCAGGGCATCACCGACGCGGACGCCGAATCCTGGGCCGCCTTCTTCGCGCCGGTGAATACGCCGAAGCCCGTGCTCGACAAGCTGTCGGGCACGATCATCGCGATCCTGAACAAGCCCGACGTGAAGGAGCGCATCACCAAGCTCGGTTTCACCCTGAACGTGCGCGACCCGGAGGCCTTCAAGCCCTATCTCGCCAAGGAGATCCAGACCTGGGCGGAGATCATCAAGGCGGCGGGCATCAAGGCCGAGTGAGGCTGACCGCCGGGACTGACACCCTCAAGCGTCATGGCCGGCCCTGTGCCGGCCATCTCGATACGGAGAAGAACGGCGCCTCAAGCAGTCGAGATCACCGGCACGAGGCCGGTGATGACAGATGATGGAGACGAACCGACGGAGGATCGACCATGCACTCTCACATAGGCCGCCTCATCGATCACATTCACCTGCGCGTATCCGACCTCGAAGCGAGCCGTCGCTTCTACCGTGCCGTCCTGAACGCCGTCGGCCGCGAATTCACCTCGGAGAGCCCGACGCATTTCGCCTGCGACGAGCTTTGGGTGGACCGGGCGGACGGGCCGGTCTCCCGGGTGCATCTCGCCTTTCAGGCGCGGGACAGGGAGGCCGTTCACGCCTTCCACGCAGCGGCTCTCGCCTCCGGCGGCCGCGACAATGGCGGGCCGGGAGAGCGGTCCTATCACCCGGGTTATTATGCGGCCTTCGCCTTCGACCCGGACGGAAACAATATCGAGGCGGTCCATCACGGGCCGACGGAACGCTCTCCTTCGTGAAAATTGCCTCGAGCGAAAAGCCGGATCCACATTTTCGCACGGCCCGCGAGAACCGGCACCGTGGGCTGGCCAGTCTAGCTGAAAATGTCATCAGAGATGCTCTGACGAGAAGAGTGCGGAATGAACACCGCGTTTTCATATTCAGGCAGCTTCATCAGATCATTGACGTCATCGCACTTCGACAGTTTCGACGTTCTGAATTTTGAGCTGGTGAAGACATAGCAATCGTATCGGCCTGTTCGCATGATCAGGTTATGCGAAGCGATGCGACTGCCACCAAGTTCAAGGCAGATGATCGGCTCACGAGCCAGGGTCCGTTCCGCTCCCTGCAGAACCTGCTCCTCGAAGCCCTCGACATCGATCTTGATCAGGCGGACGGATCCAACGCCCGCATCTGATAGAATTGCGTCAAGAGGCCGGACTTTTACCACACCGACCGGACGGCCGCTGGCCTGCACTTCGGGGCTCAGCGTCGCCGAGCCCATGTTGATCGCCGGCATGTCGAACAGGGTCAGTTCCTCATCGCGACTTCCTGCAGCCACCTGAAGTGCTCTGATGTTGGACAGACCATTGAGTTCGATATTGCTCATGAGCCGATCGTAGATGATTGGATGCGGCTCCAAGGCGATGACGGAACCGGTGCGCTCCACTCTCTTTGCGGCATGCAAGGACATCAGTCCGATATTCGCGCCGACATCCACCATCGTGTCGCCCGGCCTCAATACGTGGTCCAGCAGGTTCAGCGTTGCAGGTTCGTATTGCTTGTTGATGTACATGCTCATTTCGAAGGGATCAGCTTTGGGTCGAAGCTGGACCCGATAACCACCCTTCATCGTGCAGATGACCGATTCCGGAGCCAGCTTCCGCCGGATCGGGCCAATGATTTTCCTTGGGAGCGTGCCTTTGAGACGACGAGAAATGGGGCCTAGAATATCAGGAAGCATCTCTTCCTCCGTGCCTGAAGCGTCGTGTCGTCAGGAGACCGGGGACAGTTTCTTCTAGGGAAGCGGCGATGCAGATCCGCACGAGGCGCTGGGCCGTTCGCGTTTCTTGACGCATGGACTACATCCGGTTTCGGATCTGAGCGCCTGTTCGAAGATGCCGCGACGGATCCAACGCCTTCCGTTCTCCGCGAGCGCACTCAAACGGGCTCTCGACAGAACCGTATGGAAGCCCGAAAGCTTAACCACAACCTGCCACAATCGTTAATAATTAGTTAACACGGGCACTTAGCCCAGGAAGCGGAAGCAGCGCTTTCGGATAAGGCGGGAACTTTCTTGAATCGCACAAGTTTTTCTTCCGCAACCTCCTTTCGGCTGCTGGGAATGGACCGATGAAGACTTTCCAACCAAGGCACACCACGCGTGTTTCCACCCGTGCCCACCGGCTCGATCCGCGCCAGGAAAGCCGCTGCTCGCTGGCCCTCGTCATGCTGCTGGGCCTCGCCACCCTCTCCGTCATGGCCACGACCCAGACCCTGTCGGCGCGGGACACGAGAACCATCCACGTCCATTCGCTGCGATAACGCGTGAGTGAACGGCAGCCCTGTTGACGGCCTGCCGCAGACGTTTAGCTCTCCGGCATGACAATCGACGGAGAGAATCCCACATGCTGAGCCCTCGAATTGCCCTGGCCTGCGCGCTTGCTCTCAGCGCCATCCCCTCCGCTCTGGCCCAGGACACCCAGCGCCTTCGCACCGAGAAGGTCGAGGTGATCGTCGAGACACTCGCCCGCAATCTCGAGAACCCCTGGGGTCTCGCCTTCCTCCCCGACAACCGCATGCTGGTGACGGAACGCCCCGGCCGCCTACGAATCATCGACGCCAATGGGACCATCTCCGATCCGATCCGCGGCCTCCCGCCAATCGCGGCGCGCGGACAGGGCGGCCTCCTCGATGTCGCCCTCGACCCGAATTTCGCGCAGAGCCGCCTCGTTTACCTGAGCTTCGCGGAGGATCGCGGGGAAGGCCGCTCCGGCACCGCCGTGGCTCGCGGCCGTCTCAGCGCGGACGGGACCGCCCTGGAGGAGACGCAGCTCATCTTTCGCCAGGAGCCGGCGCATACGGGCAACAACCATTGGGGCTCGCGTCTGGTCTTCGACCGCGACGGCAATCTTTTCGTGACGCTCGGCGACCGCTTCGACCTGCGCGCTCAGGCGCAGAACCCGGCCAACCACATCGGCAAGATCGTCCATATCAAGCCCGAGGGGGGTGCCGCCCCCGGCAACCCGTTCCTCAACCGGGAGGATGCCCGGCCCGAAATCTGGTCCCTCGGCCACCGCAACTTGCAATCGGCCGCCCTCCACCCGACCACCGGCGAACTCTGGACCGTGGAGCACGGCGCCCGCGGCGGCGACGAGTTGAACATCCCGCGGAAGGGCAGGAACTACGGCTGGCCGGTCATCTCCTACGGGGTCGATTATTCAGGCGCGAAGATCGGCGAAGGCACGAAGAAGGAAGGGCTGGAGCAGCCGGTCTTCTACTGGGACCCGTCCATCGCGCCGTCCGGCATGGCCTTCTACACGGGTGACCAGTTCCCGGCTTGGCGCGGCAGCATTCTCATCGGCGCGCTGTCGGGCAAGCTCGTCTCGCGGCTCGAAACGGACGGCAACCGGGTCACCGGCGAGGAGCGCATGCTGCAGCAGCTCGGCGAGCGCATCCGCGACGTGCGCCAGGGCCCGGACGGCCTCGTCTACCTGCTGACGGATTCCCGCAACGGCCGCATCCTGCGCGTGAAGCCCGCCACCTGAACGGGCCTGCCGGATCAGCGCGCCTGGAAGATGAAGGCGGCGCCCGTGGCGATGAGGCCGAAGCCGATAAGATGGTTCCAGCCGAGCGGCTCCTTCAGGTAGAGCACCGAGAAGACCGCGAAGACCGCCAGGGTGATGACCTCCTGCATGGTCTTGAGTTCGGCAGCCGAATAGACGGACGAGCCGATCCGGTTGGCCGGCACGGCGAACCAGTATTCGACGAAGGCAATGGCCCAGCTGGCCATGACGGCGATCCAGAGGGGCGACGTCTTGAACTTCAGATGTCCGTACCAGGCGAAGGTCATGAAGACGTTCGATGCGATCAGCATCAGGACGGGCGTCGTATGGGGGCTCATGGCGATTCCGGAAAGGTCTCAGATCAGACGGGCGCTCTGCCCTAATCCTCTCCGTCCAGCTGTCAAGCCGATGAACGACGAAGGGACTGAACGCCGCAGGTTCAGCAAGGCGCGGATCGCGCCGGACCTCCAGCCTGCTGCACTGGCGTGGTCCGGCAAGCCTCCTTGAGCCGCTCCAGAACCTGCTCACCGCCCGCAATCTGCGGATTGGACGGATCGAACCCTTCTCGGGTCTCCCGTTCCGTCACGAGCCTGCGGGCCTTCTCGAAGGCAGCGTCGAGGTTCGGCTCGCCTCTGAGCGCCTTGTTGAAGAAGGCGTCGCCGAAATAGGTCCAGGTCGCTCCGTCCCGGCAGCCGAAGGAGGGCTTGTTGGCGGCCGCGGCCGTGATGACGAGAGTGCGCGGATCGGCCAGCTTGCGGGCGAAGATGCCCGAATAGCAGGCCGAGACGATCAGGACCCGGTGCTCCGCCCGGGTCCGGTCGAGCAATTCCCTGACATTGTCCGGCGTGACGAGGAGCGCGTCCTGTCCGGCCACCAGCCCGATGCCGTCCGGACCTCCATGGGAGGTGAGGACGAGCACCACGATGTCCTCGGCGGGATCGAGAACCCGCCCGGCGGCCGCGGCGGCGGCCATCAGGCTCTGGGGCATCGCGCCGGCCCGGCGCTTGGTGTTGACCCGGACGATGGAGCGCCCCTTCCCGTCGAACTGCGCCTCGAGGATGCGCGCCGCACCCCTGGCTTCGCTTTCGAACACACTCTGCGGTCCCCAGAGGCCGAAGGACAGGATGTAGACGTCGGTCTGCCCCGGGCGCTGCGGCGCCAATTGCCCCGTCTCGGCCCTGCGGGCTGCCTGTGCGTGAGCCTCATGGAACGGGCCAATGGCGAGTGAAAGCCCGATCAGGCAGAAAGCGAGTAAGCGGCGCATGATATATCCCAACCCGGCTCACTTTACGCGCAGCTACCCTCGAAAGCCAAGAACCGACCTTGCTTGGGGCTGACGCGCCCCCGCGGATCCGCACGATGGGCCAGCTGAACCGAATGCCCTTTTCCGGGTTTCCCTGTCAGGTACGTCACGCGTCACATCCCAAGAGGGTTTTTATGGACATCGCGCTCGATAAGGTTTGCGAACTCATTCTCCGGGTCAGGGCTATCGATGTGAAGGAAGGCATCACCGATCCGGCTTCGGGCTCGAACCCTATCGACGACGGCAGCATCGACGCCCTCACCTCCTCGCCGGACGATGCCACGGAAGAAGAGATCCGCGATGTGATCGCGGGCCTCAACGACGACGAGCGCGCCGACCTGATCGCGCTGGTCTATATCGGCCGCGGCGACATGGAGCCCGAGGAATGGGGCGCCGCCGTACGATTCGCCCGCGAGCGCGAGGCCGCAAGCTCGCTCTCGACGGCCGACTGGCTCATCGGCATTCCCAACCTCGCCGACCTTCTGGATGAGGGCCTCAACGCCATGGGCCGCAGCTGCGCCTGAGGCGCGGCCGAGCCATCATCCGGCCCCACATTCGTCGTCTATACCGATCACGCAAACGGGATCGCCGGCCCGGCCACGGCGCCCTATTTGTGACATGGATCGAACCAATAATCCTGCCTACTCCTAAAGGAGGATGTCATGAGTCCGCGCCCACCCCCTGAGAGTCCGGACAACGACGCGCAGAGCGAGCTGCTTCAAGCCGTCCACAACGCCTTGAACGACCTCGCTCCCATCACCGATCCAACGGAAGAACCACCCCTCGCCGAGGCGCAGCCGGACGCGCAACCGTCCCCATCCTCGGATGAGACCCAGGTCGACATCGACCGGATCGAAGCCTACCTGAGAGGGCCAACGGCGTTCACCGCGTGACCTCGGCTTTTCCTGTCAGCTCTCCATACCCCGATGCTTGGTCCTGCTTGTCGCAGGGCCATAACGGTTGCCGCAGTGGATAGAGGTAAATTCGCCTAACAGCCTCTTCGTATGGAGAGTCCAAAAAGCCTCTCATACAAGTAATGGTTGCGAATCGTTATTCAATAACATTCGCAACCGATGCCGTCCGCCGAATCAGGCTCTCACAATCTCGAAACCTTCATCAGCCGATGGACCGC
Source organism: Microvirga calopogonii (assembly GCF_003347665.1). Classification (GTDB taxonomy): domain Bacteria; phylum Pseudomonadota; class Alphaproteobacteria; order Rhizobiales; family Beijerinckiaceae; genus Microvirga; species Microvirga calopogonii. Next base: position 34,673 of record NZ_QDGA01000014.1, on the reverse strand, counting down.
CCGCGAGGGCGGTGCGGAGCGGGCCAATTACCAGATGTTCCTCTCGGAACTCTGCGACGTTCTCGGCGTGCCGCGTCCCAACCCTGCGGGGGCGGAGCGGGACCAGAACGATTACGTCTTCGAGCGCGCCGTTCGCCCGCGCGACAGCGATGCGACGACAGCGCCCAAGCGCATTGACCTCTACAGAAAAAACGCTTTCATCCTCGAGGCTAAGCAATCGCGTCTGCCGGGCAAGCAGAAGGCCATTCCCGGCCAGCTTCACCTGCTTGCCGATGAGCCTACGGATCTCGGCCGCCGCAGCATCGCGCGCGGCTGGGACGTGATGATGAAGAATGCGCGCCAGCAGGCGGAGTCTTACGTCTTCCTCCTCGACGCGCACCACCCCGCGCCGCCCTTCATCATCGTGTGCGATGTCGGCCATTGCCTGGAGCTTTATGCGGACTTCACCGGCACCGGACGCGCCTACAGCCACTTTCCGGACCGCAACGGCTTTCGCATCTACCTGCACGATCTTCACGACGAGAAGACCCGCACGCTTTTGAGGCGCATCTGGCAGGAGCCGCATTCGCTCGATCCGTCGAAGGAGGCGGCCCGCGTCACCCGCGACATCGCCAGGCGACTTGCACAGGTGAGCAAGTCCCTGGAGGAACGCGGATGCAACGCGGAGGACGTGGCGCATTTTCTCATGCGCTGCCTCTTCACCATGTTCGCCGAGGACGTGTCGCTTCTGCCGCCCGACAGTTTCAAGGCCCTGCTGCAGAAGAGCGTGGACGATCCGGCGCATTTCACGCACCGGCTCAAGGCGTTGTGGCAGCAGATGGACAGGGGCGAGGAGTTCAGTCATCTCGTCGAGACGCGCGTGCGCCACTTCAATGGCGGCCTGTTCAAGGACACCACCGTGTTCGAACTCGGGCGCGAGGAGATCGGCGAGCTTCTGGCCGCCGCGAACTATTCCTGGACCGAAGTCGATCCCGCCATCTTCGGCACACTGCTGGAACAGGCCCTCGACAAGACCGAGCGCCGGAAGCTCGGCGCCCATTACACGCCGCGCGCCTATGTGCAGCGCCTCGTGGAGGCGACAATCATGGAGCCTCTGCGCGAGGATTGGCAGAATGCCCTGCGCAAGGCCGAGCACGCGAAGGAGACCGGCGACGAGAAAGCGGCTATCGCCATCGTGCGTGCCTTTCTGCGCCAGCTCTGCGCCACGCGCGTCCTCGATCCCGCCTGCGGCACCGGCAACTTTCTCTATGTCTCGCTGGAGCTGATGAAGAAGCTCGAAGGCGAGGTTCTGGAGACTCTGGCGCAGCTCGGCGAGCCGGAGAGCATGGGCCTCGACCGCGAGACCGTCGACCCGCACCAGTTCCTCGGCCTCGAACTCAACCCGCGCGCCGCGGCGATCGCCGAACTCGTCGTGTGGATCGGCTACCTCCAGCAGCATTACCGCAACCGCACCGGCCATCCCTCGGAGCCCATCCTGCGCGCCTTCGAGAACATCAATTTCGGCAGGCGTCAGGGCTATGACGCCGTGCTAACCTGGGACGGCTATCCCGTACCGCAGGTGGTGGAGAAGGACGGCAAACGCGTCGAGACCTATCCGAATGCGCGCCGTCCCGAATGGCCGGAAGCGGATTTCATGGTGGGCAACCCACCGTTCATCGGCGGCAAGGACCTGCGCGCCCGTCTGGGCGACGCCTATACGGAAGCGCTCTGGGCCGCGCACAAGCACATGAACGACAGCGCCGATTTCGTCATGTACTGGTGGGACCGCGCGGCGGAGTTTTTGACGACCAAGAACTCGCCCCTGCGCCGCTTCGGGTTTGTCACCACCAACTCGATCACGCAGGAATTCTCCCGCCGCGTGATGAAGAAGCGCATGGAGGCGAAAATGCCAATCGCGCTCGTTATGGCGATTCCGGATCATCCGTGGACGAAAGCGACGGCGGATTCAGCAGCGGTGCGTATTGCGATGACAGTCGCAGTGAAGGGTGAGCACGATGGTGTGCTGCGCGAAGTCATGGGCGAGAGTGGGCTAGATACGGATCAACCGATTGTTGAAATTGTTGAGCAGGTTGGGCACATCAATCCTGATTTGACAGTAGGCGTGGATGTTACTTCCACCGTTCCTCTACTTGCCAACGAAGGCCTGTGCTCACCGGGTGTTAAGCTGCATGGGGCAGGATTCATCGTGACACCTGAGGAAGCGCAGCATCTCGGACTTGGCAGAAGACCGGGGTTGGAGAAGCACATCCGTCCGTATCGGAACGGACGCGATTTGACTGCGACACCTCGCGGCGTGATGGTAATCGATCTATTTGGGTTGGAATCCGTCGAAGTCCGCCAGCACTACCCTGAAATTTATCAGCATATCCTCGCGGCGGTTAAGACAGAGCGAGAAGCACAATTTGCGAAGTCGAGAACAAAGGATGCTGAAAGCTACGCAAAATTTTGGTGGCTATTTGGCAAGCCACGACAAGAGCTCCGACCTGCCATGGCCAACTTACCTCGATATATCGCAACGGTAGAGACAGCCAAGCATCGTATTTTCCAATTTCTCGATGCATCGATTTTGCCGGATAACATGCTTGTTGCAGTAGCAAGTTCCGACCCCCTCTATCTTGGCATCCTTTCGTCGCGAATTCACACAGGTTGGGCGATACAGTCAGGCGGATGGCTCGGCATGGGAAACGATCCCCGCTATTCAAAGTCCCGCTGCTTCGACCCTTTCCCCTTCCCCGATCCACCCGAGTCCCTCGAAGCCCAAATCCGCGCCGTCGCGGAGGAACTCGATGCATTTCGAAAGAGCCGTCAGGCCGAGTATCCGAAGCTCACGCTGACGCAGATGTACAACGTGCTGGAGAAGCTGAAGGCGATGGAGGCGGCGCGCACTGGATCCCCCTCCTCCTTGTGGGGAGAGGCTAGGGGTGCCGGCGCCGGCATCTCAGAGCATAGCGCTGACACCTCCCTCTCCAACTCTCCCCCACAAGGGGGGAGAGGGCCTGTCGCGCAGCCGCCGGAGAAAGGCGTGGATCCCGGGCACAAGGCCGGGGATGACGGTGGGAAAGTGGCGCTCACGCCCGACGAGGAGCGCATCAAGGACGAGGGGCTGATCCTCATCATGAAGGAACTGCACGAGCGGCTCGACCGGCTCGTGTTCCAGGCCTATGGCTGGCCGGACACTCTCTCCGACGAGGAGATCCTGGAACGGCTGGTGGCGCTCAATGCGGAGAGGGCCAGGGAAGAGGCGGCCGGGCATGTGCGCTGGCTCAGGCCCGATTACCAGATCCCGCGCTTCGCCAAGGGCGCGGCCGCGGCGAAGACCGAAGAACTCGACCTCGGCGCGAACGTGATCTCCATCGACCGCGCCCTGCCCGATTTTCCGAAAGACCGGCACGAGGATTCGCTCGCCGTCGAGCATGCCCTCCTGTCCGCCGGCCGCCCCATGGATGCGGCCGCGCTGGCGCGCGGCTTCAAACGCGGCGGCAAGCGCATCGAGCCGCGCGTCGAGCAGGCGCTCACGACCCTCGTCCGCTACGGCCGCATCACCATGACGCCGGATGGCCGCTACCTCGCGCGCAGGGCCGCCTGAACGACCGCCACGCTTTTGCACCGAAATGGCCCCTCGGGCGTTGTCGAGACCGAAACCAATCGATAGCTGTTGCTCATCGAGCCACAGTCACGCCCGACCGATTTCGACAGGAGCCTTCATGAGCATCGGCCTCATCGCCTTGCTGGACGACATCGCGGCCATCGCCAAGGTCGCGGCCGCCTCGCTCGACGATGTGGCCGCCCAGGCGGCCAAGGCAGGCGCGAAGGCGGCCGGCGTGGTTATTGACGATGCCGCCGTGACCCCGCGCTACGTGACCGGCTTCTCCGCCGCGCGGGAACTGCCGATCGTCGGCAAGATCGCGCTCGGCTCGCTCAAGAACAAGCTGATCTACCTCCTGCCGCTGGCCCTGCTCCTCAGCCTGTTCGCCCCCTGGGCCATCACGCCACTGCTCATGATCGGCGGCGCCTATCTGTGCTACGAGGGCTCGGAGAAAGTCTTCGGGGCGCTTTTCCCCCATGGGGCCCATGAGCATGAACGGGCCACCCAGATCGCCGGAAACGTCGAGGACGAGAAGGTGAGCAGCGCCATCAAGACCGACTTCATCCTCTCGGCCGAGATCATGGCGATTACCCTCGCCAGCATTCCGACGGGATCGACCTGGATGCAGGCCGTGGTCCTGGCCATCGTGGGCATCGGGATCACGGCCCTGGTCTATGGCGGCGTCGCTCTGATCGTGAAGGCGGATGATGTGGGCGTGGCGCTCGCCCGCGCTCCCAGGCCGGTCTCGAGCCTGCTGCGGCGCGTGCCCGAGAGCGCTCCCCTGCACACCGACCGCCTGCTGGCACCTCTCACCAGGGCTTTCGGCCGTGGCCTCGTGAAAGCCATGCCGGTCCTGCTCCAGACCCTTGCCATACTGGGCACCGCCGCGATGGTCTGGGTCGGCGGCGGCATCATCATCCACGGGCTCGAAGGCTACGGCTTCGCCGGTCTCGGCCACGTCATCCACGATATTGCCGCGGCCGCCGGCCATGCGGTGCCGAGCCTCGGCGGCGCGGTGGAATGGCTGGTCTCGGCCGCCGCCTCCGGCCTCGTCGGGCTCCTCATCGGCGCCATCCTGATTCCCCTCGTCCACTTCGTCGCAGTGCCGCTCGTCAGGGCGCTGCGGGGAGGAAGGCGGAAGGCGGGGAAGCCTTCCGTGTAAGCGCCTGTCCTCTTCCATTCCCCGGCTATCCGTACCATATTCGTTCTATGGCCAAATCACCCAAGAAGCCCAAGCTTTCCACTGGGAAGGCGTCCAAACCTGATCTGAAGCCCCTGGCCCCGCATCTGGCAGAACTTCTCAATCCCGCCGTCAACCGGGAGCGGGAGGCGGCCGAGGGCTTTGCCGAGCGGGCGCAGGAAACCTTCATCCATGGCGACATCGCGGATGTCGACCCGGCGCTCGCCAAGAAGCTTGGCCTGAAAGGCCCGGACGACGGGCCGGACGTGGCCGATGAACTGGGCGACCTTGGCTCCGGGTCCGGCTTCTCCGCTACCGTCGATGCGCTGTCGAGGCTGCTCACGGAAGGCGATCCGCGCTTCAAGAACGGCAAGCCCTGGGTGCCGCACCGCCCGCCTCGCCCCGAGAAGTCGGAAGGCGGCATTCCGTTCAAGATCAAGTCCGATTTCACGCCCTCGGGTGACCAGCCCAACGCCATCCGCGAACTGGTGGACGGCGTGCGGCGGGCCGAGCGCGATCAGGTGCTCCTCGGCGTCACAGGTTCGGGCAAGACCTTCACCATGGCCAAGGTGATCGAGGAGACGCAGCGCCCTGCCCTGATCCTCGCGCCGAACAAGACGCTCGCCGCGCAGCTCTACGGCGAGTTCAAGTCGTTCTTCCCCGACAACGCGGTGGAGTACTTCGTCTCGTATTACGACTACTACCAGCCCGAAGCCTATGTGCCGCGCTCGGACACCTTCATCGAGAAGGAAAGCTCCATCAACGAGCAGATCGACCGCATGCGCCACTCGGCGACGCGCGCGCTGCTCGAACGCGACGACGTGATCATCGTGGCCTCCGTGTCGTGCATCTACGGTATCGGCTCGGTCGAAACCTATACGGCCATGACCTTCTCCGTGAAGGTGGGTGAGCGCATCGAGCAGCGCCAGCTGATCGCGGATCTCGTGGCCCTGCAATACAAGCGCATCCAGAGCGATTTCGCGCGCGGCACCTTCCGGGTGCGCGGCGATGTCATTGAACTCTTCCCGGCCCACTTGGAGGACCGTGCCTGGCGCATCGGCCTGTTCGGCGACGAGATCGAGAGCATCGTCGAGTTCGATCCGCTCACGGGCAAGAAGACCAACGACCTGCAATTCGTGAAGGTCTATGCGAACTCGCACTATGTGACGCCGCGCCCCACCCTGCAGCAGGCCGTGAAAGGCATTCAGGACGAGCTGCAGCACCGCCTGCAGGAACTCGCCCGCATGGGCCGCCTGCTCGAAGCGCAGCGGCTGGAGCAGCGCACGCAGTTCGACCTGGAGATGATCGAAGCCACCGGCGTGTGCAACGGCATCGAGAACTATTCGCGCTATCTCACCGGCCGCAAGCCCGGCGAGCCGCCGCCGACCCTGTTCGAATACCTGCCCGACAACGCGCTCGTCTTCACCGACGAGAGCCACGTCACCGTGCCGCAGATCGGCGGCATGTATCGCGGCGACTTCCGCCGCAAGGCGACGCTCGCCGAATACGGCTTCCGCCTGCCGTCCTGCCTCGACAACCGCCCCTTGCGCTTCGAGGAATGGGACGCCATGCGGCCGCAATCGGTCCACGTGTCGGCGACGCCGGCGAAATGGGAAATGGAGCAGACCGGCGGCATCTTCGTCGAGCAGGTCATCCGCCCCACGGGTCTCGTCGATCCGGTGGTGGAGATCAGGCCCGCGCGAAGCCAGGTCGACGATCTCGTGCACGAGGTGAAGGAGCTTGCCGCTCAAGGGTACCGCACGCTCGTGACCACGCTCACCAAGCGCATGGCCGAGGACCTCACGGAGTACATGCACGAGAACGGCATCCGCGTGCGCTACATGCACTCGGATATCGACACCCTGGAACGCATCGAGATCATCCGCGACCTGCGCCTCGGGGCGTTCGACGTGCTCATCGGCATCAACCTGCTGCGTGAGGGTCTCGACATTCCCGAATGCGCGCTCGTCGCCATTCTCGATGCGGACAAGGAAGGCTTCCTGCGCTCCGAGACCTCGCTGGTGCAGACCATCGGCCGTGCGGCGCGTAATGTGGAAGGCAAGGCGATCCTCTATGCCGACAAGATCACCGGCTCCATGGAGCGAGCGATCGCGGAGACCAACCGTCGCCGCGAGAAGCAGCTCGCCTACAACGCCGAGCACGGCATCACGCCGCAGAGCGTGAAGAAGAACATCGCCGACATTCTCGAGAGCGTCTACGAGCGCGATCACGTGTCCGTCGATACCGGCCTTGCCGACAGGACCGTCGGCCACAACCTCAAGGCCGTCATCGCCGACATGGAAAAGCGCATGCGCGAAGCCGCCGCGAACCTGGAATTCGAGGAGGCCGCGCGCCTGCGCGACGAGCTCAAGCGCCTTCAAGCCACCGAGCTCGCGATCAGCGACGACCCGATGGCGCGGCAGGCCGACGTGGAAAAGGAAGCCGGCAAATACGGCGGCTCGCGCAAATACGGCCGCAGCGCCAACCTGCCGCCCAAGGGGCTTCCCCCGTCGCCCGAGGGGGCGAGCGAAGGCGACGAGGATTCCGATGCCTATGGACCGACCGGCAAGGGCCGCTCGGACGAGGGCACCCGCATCCGCAAGCCCGGCCTCGACGAGATGGGTCCCGGCACGGACCGCGAGGTCCCGCTGAATTACCGCGAACGCCCGGCCGCGCGCTCGACGCAAGGTTTCGCGGGGCAGAAGCCAAAATACAAGGGACGGAAGGGGCGGTAAGGCATCTGGCGAAGAGCCGGGCTTGCCCCACCGTACGCCGATATCCGGAGCTAAAGCGTCGGACGTAAATTCGAGTTCACGTCCAACGCTTTAGTTTTTGTTTCCTCGCATCTTTCCACGCAAAACCGGTTCCCACTTTTGCGTTCGATGCTCTAGCCCGGCATCGCTTCAATGATGCCGGTCAGCACCGGGCCGATGCCGGCCATGAGGATGGCAGCCGTAGCGGTGGCTTTGGGCCAGAGCAGTCCGGCATGCTTTGCGTCCCCGTACCAGCCGCCGGCTATCGTGCGCCATTGCCAGTAGATCGAGAGGGTCCAGTCCGGTGGATAAGGGCGCCTCTCGCGGCGGCAGACATCACACACGATCCGGTCGTTCACCCGATAGAACGCCACGGACGCGGCCCCGAACAACATGAACCAGACCAGACCTCTCACTGTCACCCGACGCCTCGGCTTCCGCCCGAGCCGTCAGGATAGACGCGAGTCGCGCTTTCATTGTGGCGGGCCACTGGATCAAGGAGCGTTTCCCTCACCGCCAGTTCACCGCGAACGCCTCCACCGGCTGCGTGAAGCCCTTCACGGCCCGGCCTCCCAGATCCACGAAGGAGAAGCGCGGAGCCACCAGGGTCGTGATGACCTCCGACACCACGATGCTGTCGGGCTCGGCGCTCTGGCACAGGCGAGCGGCCCTCTGCACCGTTGCGCCGAACAGGTCGTTGTGGTCGGCGACGGGTTCGCCCGCATCGAGGCCGATGCGCACGCGCAGCTTTTCGCGACTTGCCAGGTTGAACGCCTCGAAGGCCTGCAGGATCGCCCGGGCGGCGTCCACGGCGGCGGTCGCGTCGTCGAAGGAAGCCATGATTCCATCGCCGGTATGCTTGACCTCGCGCCCGCCCTTGTCGCGCAGGGCGCGGCGGACCATGGCGTCGTGCGCCCGTACCATCTCGACGGCGCGCGTATCGCCGAGGCGCTCGGTCATGGCAGTGGAGTCGACGAGATCCGTGAACATGATGGCGCGCAGGGCGGGATCGACCCTGCCGGTCGAACAGCACGCTGCCGAAACCGGGTCGGAGATGCGGCCGAGAAAGGCCTCGACGGCGGAGAGATCGACCTCGATCACGTCGCGGGCGATCTTTCCGTGGGCCTCGTCGTGCACCCGCATGGCGGTCTCGATATCGGGCGCGTCGATGAGGCAGAACGCCGTGCCACGGGTATCGTCGAACCAGTAGGTCAGGAACCGCACCCCATAGTGCCCCTGCACCTGCAGATCCTTCTGGTGCGCGTCGGCGATATCGGCGGCGGTCAGGCCCTGCAGTTCGTGCCGATCCAGGAAGATGGGCATGGTGGATCTCCCTCCCTGCCCCCGGCTTAGTCTACACGGTTCGGTCGCAGGGGGCGATGGCCCATTTGCCCTGTCCCGAACGGGTGAGGGATGGAGGTCGTCCATCTGTCCAACCGCGGGGCTGGTGAAAATCGGATCCACTTTTGCGCATGATGCGCTATGTAGATCGTCTGCCTCATTGCCCTGCTGGAGAGTTCGATGGCCTACCTGCCCGCTGAGACCCGCTACGACGAGATGCTCTACAACCGGTGCGGCCGCAGCGGGTTGCTTCTGCCGGCGATCTCGCTCGGGCTCTGGCACAATTTCGGCGAGGACAAGTCGGCGGCGACTGCGCGGGAGATCTGCCGGACCGCCTTCGATCTCGGCATCACGCATTTCGATCTCGCCAACAATTATGGGCCCCCTCCCGGCTCGGCCGAAACCCTGTTCGGCGAGATCCTGCGCAACGACTTTCACGGCCTGCGCGACGAGCTGGTGATCTCCACCAAGGCAGGCTACCGCATGTGGCCGGGACCTTATGGGGAATGGGGCAGCCGCAAATATCTCCTGTCGAGCCTCGACCAGAGCCTCAAGCGCATGGGGCTCGACTATGTAGACATCTTCTATTCCCACCGCTTCGATCCGAACACGCCGCTCGAAGAAACCATGCTGGCGCTCGATTCGGCCGTGCGGCAGGGCAAGGCGCTCTATGTGGGCCTCTCGTCCTACAACAGCCAGCGCACCCGCGAGGCGCTGGCCATCCTGCGCGAGCTGGGGACGCCCTGCATCATCCACCAGCCGAGCTATTCCATGCTCAACCGCTGGATCGAGGAGGACGGGCTGCTCGACACCCTCGACGAGCTCGGCATGGGCTCCATCGTGTTCTCGCCGCTGGCGCAGGGCATGCTGACGACGAAATACCTCAACGGCATTCCCGACGAGAGCCGCGCGGCCCAGGGCAAGTCCCTGCGCACGAGCTTCCTCAATGAGGACAACATCGCCCGCATCCGTGGCCTCAACGGCATCGCCGAACGGCGCGGTCAGACGCTGGCACAGATGGCGCTGGCCTGGGTTCTGCGCGGCGGACGCGTCACCTCGGCCCTCATCGGCGCGAGCCGTCCCGAGCAGGTTATCGACTGCGTCGGCGCGCTCAAGAACCTCGCCTTCACGGCGGAGGAGCTCGCCGAGATCGACCGCTATGCCGGCGAAGGCGACCTGAACATCTGGGCGGCATCGGCAGAGCGGAAGGGACCGGCCCGGTAATCCACAGCAGAGCCTCGCTCCCAAAGGGCACCTGCCCTTTCAAGGCCAAGTCCGATGCACCATCCTTTGAAGAATGCATCGTGCGGCGCGCATCCGCAGTGCCGCACGATGCACAGAAAGCCTTAGCTTTTAGGCGAATACTCCTTCGGAGGGACTTGAGAAGTCGGTTAACAAGTGGTTAATGCCAAGCTCCACCGGCCACTTGACCTAGGGTCACCTCCCATGGATTCCGTCACTGCCATCGACAATCGTCGGAAAGACAGACGTTTTCCCACGCATCACCCGGCAAAAATCATGCTGGGCCCGGAGGCGATGATCTCGTGCCTGGTGAAGGACATCTCCACCGGCGGAGCCAGGATCGCGGTCAAGCGGCACATGGACCTGCCGGAAAGCTTCGAGCTGTACATCGCGGCCCATGACCTGCAGGTGCGCCGCGCGCGGGTATGCTGGCGCAACGGCGATTTCGCCGGGGTCGCATTCAGCGCCGAGGAGGCCGATCTCGCACCGGCCGCGAATGCCCCTGAGGATCTGCGGTTCGAGGTCTGCCTCGAACAGGCCGCCATGCCGGTCCATCTTGCATCGAAGCCCGCCCGCAAGAACCTCAAGCTCTATCGCACCACCGCCTAAGCCCAGGCCTCACACTTCGGCTGTTGAGAAATTTAGCGCCGCCCGAACAGCCGCTCGATATCCGTCAGCTTCAATTCCACGTAGGTCGGCCGGCCGTGATTGCACTGGCCGGAGAGCGGCGTCGCTTCCATCTCGCGCAGCAGGGCGTTCATTTCCTCGGGCCGCATGCGCCGTCCGGCGCGGATGGAGCCGTGGCAGGACATGCGCGAGAGCACGGCGTCCAGGCGCTCCTCCAGGGGACCTGCAGCCCCCTGCCCCCATTCCGCCAAAGCGTCGGCGACGTCCTGCACCAGCGCCTTGATGCGTCCGCCCGCAAGCGCCGACGGCACCTCGCGCACCAACAGCGCCCCGTGACCGAAGGGCTCGACCACGAGACCAAGGCTCTCGAGAGAAGACGCTTCCGCCAGAACGCGGTCGGCATCGACGGGATCGAGGTCGACCACCTCCGGAATGAGGAGCAACTGCCGCGCGATGCCCGAGGCGGCGCGCTCGCGCTTCAGGCGCTCGTAAACAAGGCGCTCGTGGGCCGCATGCTGGTCGACGATGACGATGCCGTCCTGCGTCTGCGCGACGATATAGGTGCCGTGCAATTGCGCGCGGGCGGCGCCCAGAGGCGCCTCCTCCGTTTCCGGCTCGATCTCGTGCAGCATTGCGCGGCCGTCGGCCGACGGGCTTGCGAGATCGGGCAGGTTCGCCTGCCGCTCGGCAAGGCCTGAGGAAGGCGCATAAGTTCGTTCCGGCGGATCGAGCGGCGCCTGCCAGTTGGCGAAGGCGCTGGTCGGGCGGATCGCATGCGTGCGGTGCGGATAGGCCGGACGCGATGGCAGCGCTCCTTGCGGACGCAGGCTCTCCAGCGTGCGCGTGCCGCCGGTCGACGAGGCACGGAAGGCATAGCGGGTGATCGCTTCCTTCAGCGCGCCGACGACGAAGCCGCGCACGAAGGCCGGATCGCGAAAGCGCACTTCGGTCTTGGCCGGATGCACGTTGACGTCCACCGCACGAGGATCGAGATCGATCATGATGGCGAGAACCGGATGCCGGTCGGACGCCATCACGTCCGCATAGGCACCGCGCACCGCACCGAGCAGCAGCTTGTCGCGCACGGGCCGCCCGTTGACCACGAAATGGATCGCCGCTCCGGTGCCGCGATGATAGGTCGGCAGGCTCGCGAAGCCGGTGAGCCGCACGCCCTCGCGCTCGATGCCGATGGACATGGCGTTCTCATGGAACTCCGCGCCCAGCACCCGTGACAGACGGCGCAGGAAGCCGTGCTCGCCGGGCTCCTCCGGCGGATAGGTGAAGGCGGTGATGTGCTCGCCCGAAAGCGTAAAGCGGATCGTCGGATGCGCGATGGCGAGCCGCTTGACGATCTCGGCGACGGCCTGCGCCTCGGAGCGGTCGCTCTTCAGGAATTTCAGGCGCGCGGGCGTGGCGGCGAACAGGTCCGTCACCTCGACGCGGGTGCCTTTCGGCGCGGGCGCGGGACGCACGGGCCCCTTCACGCCCGCCTCGACGACGAGCGACGAGCCGGTCTCGGCCTCAACTGTCCGGGTGACGATGGAGAGACGCGCGACAGCCCCGATGGACGGCAAGGCCTCGCCGCGAAAGCCGAGCGTGTTGATCGAGAACAGGTCGCCGTCCGGCAGCTTGGAGGTGGCGTGACGCTCGACCGCCAGCTCAAGATCTTCCGGCGTCATGCCCCGTCCGTCATCGACAATGCGGATCAGGCGCCGCCCACCGGCCTCGACGGCGATCTCGATGGAGGTCGCGCCTGCATCGACCGCGTTCTCGACCAGCTCCTTGACGGCAGCCGCCGGACGCTCGACGACCTCGCCCGCAGCGATGCGGTCGACGAGGATGGGATCGAGGCGGCGGACATGCATGCGCAGGATCGGAGGTTCGGATTCGGAAAGGGGAACATAGGGGGTGACGGCGCAGGAAACCAGAACGCGCGACGTTATTCCCCAGGCTCTGACGGAGTGACGTGACGGGCGAGTGTCGGGAGTGTGGGCAGCGTCAGCAGGATGGGGCGCAGGAAATCCACTCTCCCCCATTGTGGGGGAGGGCTAGGAAGGGGGGGAGCAATAGCCTATCCACGTATGGCGCCGCACCCGCCTCTCCAACTCTCTCCCTCAAGGGGGAGAGGGTTCGTTGTGCTTCATTCCGAGAACGATACCAGTTTCATTACCCGGCAGACGTCCCTAGCCCTGCGCGAGATATTCCTTCGCCAGGATCTTGGCCTCTTCCACGGCGGGCTGGTCGAACGGGTCGACGCCCATGGCGTAGCCGGCCAGGATCGTTTCCAGCATGAAGTGCATGAGAAGTTCGCCCAGGGCGCGCTCGTCCAGGGTCTCGACATGGATCTGGCGGGTCGGGCGGCTGTTCTTGGCGAAGGTGTCGGCCATGGCGCGGCCCTGGGCGGCCACGAGGTCGCCGATGGTCTTGCCCGCGAAGGCCGCCTGGCCGGCGCGCTTGGCCAACGCCTCGTTCATCACAGGCCCCTTGCCGGCGACGCCGGTGGTCAGCACCGTGAAGAGCTTGTCGTTGGGACCGGCGAGGTAGAGCTGCTGCTGGCTGTGCTGGTCCACGGGACCGATCGCCGCGACGGGCTGCGTGCCCTTGCCGTCCTTGCCGACGCTCTCGGCCCAGAGTTGGACCCACCAGCGGGTGAAGCGCTCGAGGCGGTCCGCGTAGGCCATGGTGACCGCGATGCCCTTGCCGGCTTTCGCCGCGGCGACGTTCAGGGCGGCTCCCAGGGCGGCGGGTGCATCCTTGGCGGATGCGCCGTTGCGGAAGGGCTCATAGGCGTCGGCCGCACCCCGGCGGATGGCCTCGATGTCGAGGCCGAGCACGGCGGCCGGCAGGAGACCCACATTGGTCAGGACCGAGTAGCGCCCGCCGATGCCGGTGTGATGATCGAGGAAGCGCACGCCCTCGGGTTCCAGGAGGTCGCGAAGGGCGTTCTTGGCACCGTCCTTGCGGGGCTCGGACACGCCGAGGAACATATCGTTGGGATGGGAGCGCAGCCCTGCCTTCTCGAGGGCCGTGAGCACGGCGATGGTCTGCATCAGCGTCTCGCCCGTGCCGCCCGACTTGGAGATCGCCACGAACTTGGTCGAGGAGAGCGGAAGCTTGTGAAGGACACGGTCGAAGGTGATGGGATCGAGGTTGTCGAGGAAGTGGATGCGCGGGCTCTCGGTGAACCGGCCGGTGCCCGGCACCGCGTAATCCTTCAATTGCGCCAGGGTCTGGCCGCCGAGGCTCGATCCGCCGACGCCGAGAACCACCACGTCGGTGGCATCGTCCCGCAGGAAGGCGGCCGCTTCGCGGATGCTCGCCAGATCGTCCGTGGTGCGCGGCATGTGGAGGAGCGGCAACCGGCCCGAGGCATCGTCCTCGGACAGCCGCTTCATGGCCTCGTTGACGAGCGCCAGCGCGTCGTCGAGCGCCGCCTGCGTCAGACCGCCTCCCCCGATACTGGTGTCAAGGGCAAGATCGATCGATTGCTGCAGGGCCATAAGCGTACTCCGACTCGTTCAAAGCAGGAGCGAAAGATTAGGGCAGAGACGGCCCTGAGGCTAGCGCATCGGACGGAAAAGTGGACCCGGTTTTCCGCTCCATCCGATGCGCCAGCGAAGAGGAAGGAGCATCGGATGAATCCCAAAAGTGGTGTCCACTTTTGGGTCCGAGGCTCTAGGGTCGGTGAAATCTCTGCCCCGGAAGGCTACACTCCCGTCGGCCGCCCCGCGATCACGGTGAACATCCGGCCGTCGCCGAAGATGCGTTCGGCGGCCGTGCGGATGTCCGATTGAGTCACGGCCCCAACCAGGCCGTTGCGGCGGGCGATGTAGTCGATGCCAAGCCCCTCGAAGGCGATCTGCGCCAGGGTGTGGGCGATCTTGGTCGAGGTGTCGAAGCCGAGGGCATAGGAGCCGATGAGGTAATCCTTCGCCTTCTGCAGTTCCTCGTCGGACGGGCCTTCGCTGGTCAGCTTCGCCATCTCGTCGGCGATGACGTCGAGAGCCTCGACCACGCGTTCGTTCTTGGTGGCGGTATAGCCCCAGGTCATGCTCGCCGAGCGGTAGCTCACGAGCGACGTGCCGACGCTGTAGGCGAGGCCGCGCTTCTCGCGCACCTCCTGGAACAGGCGCGAGGTGAAGGCGCCGCCGCCGAGGATGTGATTGAGAACGTAAGCCGGAATGAAGCCCGGATCCCGCCAAGCGATGCCGTTCATGCCGAAGCGGATGACCGATTGCGGAACGTCGAGATCGACCACGACACGCGAACCGAGCTTCTGCAGCGAAGCGGGCTCGATGATGCCGAGCGGCTTCGCGTCAGGCAGAGCCCCGAACACCTTGTCGAGAAGAGCCGAGAGATCGTCCCCGCTGATCGCACCGACGACGGCGATCTTCACGCGCCCGCGCGCGATGATCGCCTTATGCATGGCGATGAGATCGTCCCGCGTGATCGCCGCGACGCTCTCGGGCGTGCCGGAGGTCGGGCGGCCATAGGGGTGGCCGGCGAAACCCTCCTCGAAGAAACGGCGCGTCGCCATGACGCCCGGATCGTTCTGCTGGTACTTGAGGCCCGCGATGGTCTGGGCCCGCACGCGCTCGATGGAATCCTGGTCGAAGCGCGGCTCGGCGAGGGCGAGGCGCAAGAGCTCGAAGGCCTCGTCCGCATGCTTCACCAGCGTCTTGAGCGAACCGCCGAGCGCATCGTTGCCCGCGTTGAAGGACAGCTCGATGGCACGCGCCGCAAGCCGCTCCTGGAACGCATCGGAATCGTATTCGCCCGCACCTTCGTCGAGCAGGCGAGCCAGCATCTGCGCCACGCCGGGCTTGTCCGCGGGATCGTGCGCCGAACCGCCTTCGAAGATGAAGGAAACGGCGATCAGCGGCACCACGTCGGATTCGACGTGCCAAGCCTCGACGCCCTTGGCGGAGGTCAGCGCCTTCACCGTGGTCGGAGACGAGGACATGGTTTCGACAGAAGCTGTCATGATTACCTCGATTCTTGTGCAGGCGGACTTAAGAGGCCGACTTCTGCAGATAGCCCGTCACGGAACGGCGGGGGATGAGATAGCGCTCGGCCGCCGAGGCGAGATCGTCCTTCGTGACGGTCTCGATCTCGACCGGCCAGCGACGCACCTCCTCGATGGTCTCGCCGATGGCGAGCGCCGAACCGTAGATGCGGGCGAGTGACGACTGGCTGTCCGTGGAATAGATCGTCTCGGCCACGAGGCGCGTCTTGGCGCGTTCGATGGAATCCGCGTCCAACGCCTCGGCCGGGATCGTCTTGAGCACCTGGTCGACGGCCTCTTCCAGGGCCTGCAGCGACACGCCCTCAGACGGCACGGCATAGACGCAGAACCGCGTGTCCTCCATGGCGGACGACATGTACCAGGCGCCCGCATTCACCGCGATGCCGCGCTCCATCACGAGCTTGCGATAGAGATAGGAGGTCGGGCCGCCGCCGATCACTTCGGCGAGAAGCTCGAGCGCGTAGCAATCACGCTGCGAGGCCGTGCGGCAGGACGGAACGAGGTAAAGCCGCTGCAGGGTCGGTTGCTCGACCTTCGGGTCCGCCACGGTGATGTGACGCGCCGCCACGGGCTCCGGCTCGCGCGGACGCAGACGCATCGGACGCTTGCCCTGCGGGGCGATGCGTCCATACGTTGCATCCGCCAGACGACGTACCTCGTCCTCGCTCACGTCGCCGGCAACGACCAGGATGCCGTTCTCGGGCGTGTAGAAGCGACGATAATAGTCGAGGGCGTGATCGCGATTGAGCGTCTCGATCTCGTGCATCCAACCGATGATCGGGATGCCGTAGGGGTGATGCACGAAGAGCGAAGCCGCCATCGCCTCCGAGAGCTGGGCCGAGGGATCGGTCTCGACGCGCATACGGCGCTCCTCGAGCACGACATCGCGCTCGGGGCCGATGACGGATTCCTCCAGGAGAAGGTTCGTCATGCGATCCGCCTCGAATTCCATCATCGTCTGCAGGTTCTCGCGGGCGACGCGCTGGAAATAAGCCGTGTAGTCGAACGACGTGAACGCATTCTCCTGACCGCCGAGGCCGGAGACCACCTTCGAGAACTCGCCGGCCGGATGCTTCTCCGTGCCTTTGAACATCAGGTGTTCAAGAAAGTGCGCGATGCCCGATTGTCCGAGCGGATCATCCGCCGAACCGTTGCGGTACCAGATCATATGCGTGACGACGGGAACGCGGCGATCCGGAATGACGACGACATCGAGACCGTTGTCGAGCGTGAAGGAAGACAGGTTCGGACCACTGCCTTCCGTCCGCCCGAATGAGGCGGCGTCAGCGCGAAGAAGAGGCTTAGAGGCAGTGTCCATGATGTTTCAACCTTGGCGACATCAGTTCGTTTCGCAGGGTGTTTCCTACGGGATAGTCAAATTAGGAGGCTATGCAAGCGAAGCCGCAAATCTTTCCTGTGCGGCATACTTTGTCCGGAAGAGCTGGACAGAGGCTTGGCTTTCACAGGCCCCATAACGTTTTCAGGCGAAGCGGGTGAACCCGTTCGCCTGAAGGAAGTGGGAAGAGGCAAAGCTTACTGCCTGCTCTGCCGCTGGCGGAGATAGGCCGATGGGCTGTCGGGATCGCCCGAGATGACGGGATCCGCGGAGGCTTTGAGCTTGCCGCCGCCCTGAGCCCGCAGCAGATCGCCCGGAGGATCGCTGAGATAGCGACGGTCGATGCCGTTGCCCTGCAGCTCCGGCTTCTCATCCTTGGTGAAGGCGCGGAGTTCGTCCGGGGTCATGCGGGCGATGTCGGCCTGACGACCGACGGGAGCCTGCGGACCGGCCGAGGCATTGGGGTTGCGGCCGGCGCGCATCTCTTCGATCGAGAGGCGCTTTCCTTCGGTGTTCTTGTAGAGTTCGGAGCTGGTATAGGGCGTACGGGCCTCAGCCGCGGCCTTGCGGCGAGCCGCCACATCCGGATCCTTGGGCCAGTTGCCGTTACGCGCTTCGGCGCCGCCAGAAGCCGGCGCCGGCAGGTCCATCTTGGGGGGAAGCACGAGCGGAGCGCGCTCGTTGTAGGTGATAGGCGCCTTTTCCTTGGGAATGATGCCGATGGCGCCGAGGATGCTCTTCATCGCCTCGCCTTCCTCGGCCGACGCGCCGGTGGCGACGATCAGAAGCGCCAAGGCCCCCGCACGGCCTATGATTTTCATTCCCTTCATGGCACCCACCATTCGTTTCTCATTGTGGCCGGAAGGCCTGATCGCTCATTCTGGCGAACATATGGCGGCAGGCGCCATAAAATATCGTTATTTGGCCCGCCGTGCCTCCAGGACGAAGGAGTCATAAAGCAAACCGACCACCCCCGCAACGATGGCCGCGTCGGCCACGTTGAACACGTACCAGGACCACGAGCCGAAGTGGATCTGAATGAAATCGAACACCGCCCCGAACCAGAGACGGTCGATGACGTTCCCGATCGCCCCGCCGACGATCAGGCCGAGGGACGCCGCCAGGAGCTTGGCCTTGGTCCGACGGATCCAGAAGGACAGACCGATGGCGGCCAGGATGGAGACGACGATCAGCCCCCAGCGGCCGATATCCGAGTTCTGCTGGAACAGGCCATAGGAAATGCCGCGGTTCCAGACCACGATCAGGTTCACGAAGGGAGCGAGTTCGACCGGCTCCTTCACGGGAAGATCATAGATATAGAACGTATAGAGCTTCGTCGCCTGATCGAGGACGAGCGTGATCAAGGCGATGGAAAAGCCGAGGATCGCCGCAACGGACAGCCCCTTCTGCACCGCACGCCCCCTGCCCGGTCCCTTCGGGGAACGGGGCCGGCTCGCTGCGCGCGGACGCGGCAAGCCGGTTTGAGGCGTCACTCCGGCATCGGCGACCGATGCACCCGTTTCCTCGGACTTGCTCATTCGGCCGCCGCCTTCAGCTGGTCCCATTCACGCAGAGCAGCCGCGTCGCGGGGTGTCACGTCCGGGTAGTCGGGATCGGTGCCCACATCCGGAGACACCTTCCACGAGCGGGCGCATTTCCGGCCGTGCGCGAGCGCCGGCACGACCGCGACACCCTTGACGTCGTCGAGACGGAAGGCTTCGGCCGGGCCATCGCCCTGCACCACCTGGATGCCGGACGTGATGCAGATCTCGGCGAGGTCGAGGCCCTGCACGGCCTTGAGCAGGGTTTCATCGGCAATGTGCACCACGGGCGCCGCCTCCAGGCTCGCGCCGATGCGCTTCTGCGCACGTTCGATCTCCAGCGCTCCGGTGACGACGCGGCGCACGCGACGGACCTTTGCCCAACGCTCGGCGAGCGCATCGTCGCGCCATTCCGCCGGCACCTGCGGGAAGGTTTCGAGATGCACCGACTCGGCCTGCGGATAGCGCGCGAGCCAAGCCTCCTCCGCCGTGAAGGCGAGGATCGGGGCGATCCAGGTCGCCACGCAGCGGAAGGTCTGGTCGATCACGGTCAGCGCGCTCTTGCGAACTTTGCTCGAGATCGGATCGCAATAGAGCGAGTCCTTGCGGACGTCGAAATAGAAGGCCGACAGATCCGTGGTCATGAACGAGTTCAGAAGCGCGATCACCCGCTTGTAGTCGAACGTCGCGTAGGCTTCGCGCATCTCGCCGTCGAGTTCGGCGAGGCGATGCAGCACGAAGCGCTCCAGCTCGGGCATTTCGTTCACGGCGACCTTGTCGGCCTCGCGGAAATGCGCCAGCGAGCCCAGCATCCAGCGGATCGTGTTGCGCAGCTTGCGATAGGTCTCGACGAAGGTCTTCAGGATCTCCGGGCCGATACGCAGATCGTCCGAATAATCGGATGCCGCCACCCACAGGCGCAGGATGTCGGCGCCGGAATCCTGGATCACCTTCTGCGGCGCGACCACGTTGCCGAGGGACTTCGACATCTTCTGACCCTTCTCGTCGAGGACGAAGCCGTGGGTCAGAACAATGTCGTACGGCGCGCGGCCGCGCGTGCCGCAGCTTTCGAGCAGCGAGGAGTGGAACCATCCGCGATGCTGGTCGGAACCTTCCAGATACATGACCTGATCGGGCCCGCCATCGACCTTGCGCGTCACCTTCAGGTCGTCCCGCTTTTCGAGCGCGAAGGCGTGCGTGCAGCCGGAATCGAACCACACGTCGAGGATGTCGTTGATCTTGTCGAAATCGGCGAGGTCGTAGCCGCCGGCCTTCAGGAAGCGCGAGCCGTCATCCGCATACCATGCATCCGCACCTTCCTTTTCGAAGGCCTCCGCGATGGCATTGTTGACGCGCTCGTCCTTGAGGATCTCGTTGGTGCCCTTCTTCACGAAGACCGCGATCGGCACGCCCCAGGCGCGCTGACGCGAGACTACCCAGTCGGGCCGGTTCTCGATCATGCCGGTGATGCGGTTCTCGCCCGTTTCCGGCACCCACTCCACCGTCTTGATGCCGTGGAGCGCGCGCTGACGCAGGGTGTCGCCCTTGTCGTCGAGCGGCTTGTCCATGGAGATGAACCATTGCGGCGTGTTGCGGAAGATCAGCGGCCCCTTCGAGCGCCAGGAATGGGGGTACTGGTGCTTGAGGCGCCCACGCGCGATGAGCGCGCCGACCTCGACGAGCTTCTTGATCACCGCCTCGTTGGCGCCCGCATCCTTGCCCTTGTCGTCATAGATGCGCTCGCCCGCGAAGAACGGCACGTCGGGGAAGTAGGAGGAGTCGGGCGACACCGTGTGAGGCACTTCTTTCGTGCCGCAGGCGGCGAACACGTCCCGGTGCTTCACATAGGTGTTGTAGTCGTCGGCGCCGTGGCCGGGCGCCGTGTGCACGAAACCCGTGCCCGCGTCGTCGGTAACGTAATCGGCCGGCAGCACCGGCACGCCGAAATCCCAGTAGCCGTGCGCGCCCTCCAGACCGCGGAACGGATGCGCGCAGCGCTCGATCATCACCGGCAGCACGTCCTTCACGCGCTCGTACCCGGCGACCCGCGCGGCGGCGAACACGTCGGCTGCGAGCTTGTCGGCAATGACGAGGCGGTCGCCGACCTTCGCCCAATTGTCGTCCGCCGCTTCTGTGACCGTGTAGAGGCCGTAGGCGATGTTCTCGCCATAGGCGATGGCGCGGTTGGCCGGGATCGTCCAAGGCGTCGTCGTCCAGATGACCACCGACGCGCCGTCGAGGTCGCCATCCAGCGTGTTGGTGATCCTGAACTTCACCCAGATCGTCGTGGAGGTCTTCTCGTGATACTCGACCTCGGCCTCGGCGAGCGCGGTCTTCTCGACGGAAGACCACATGACGGGCTTGGAGCCGCGATAGAGCTGGTCGCTCACGGCGAACTTCATGATCTCGCGGGCGATCTGCGCTTCCGCGTCGTAGCTCATGGTCTGGTACGGGTTCGTCCAGTCGCCCTCGACGCCGAGGCGCTTGAACTCCTCGCGCTGCACGTCGATCCATTTCTCGGCGAAGGCCCGGCACTCGCGGCGGAACTCGACGATGTCCACGTCGTCCTTGTTCTTGCCCTTGGCGCGGTACTCCTCCTCGATCTTCCACTCGATCGGCAGGCCGTGACAGTCCCAGCCGGGCACGTAGTTGGAATCGAAGCCCAACATGCCCTGAGAGCGGACGACCATGTCCTTCAGGATCTTGTTGAGCGCGTGGCCGATATGGATGTTGCCGTTGGCATAGGGAGGGCCGTCGTGCAGCACGAAACGCGGACGGCCTTTCTGGACCTCGCGCAGGCGCTCGTAGAGGCGGTTCTCGTTCCAGCGCTGCAGGAGCTGCGGCTCGCGCTGCGGCAGGCCGGCCCGCATGGGGAACTCGGTCTGGGGCAGGAACAGGGTTTCGGAATAGTCGCGGGCGGCGCTCTCGGGCTTATCGGTCATGACGGTCAATCGGTCTTGGTGGCCTGCGATCGGCAGGCGCATCGGGCTTCTCTTTCAGGGCGAACGGCTAGGATCCCGGACCTTCGCAGATCATGCGAAAGCCGGGCCGGTAATTCGCGCCGCGCCGATGCGGACCGCATGCAGAGCCTGAGAAACCATGGGCATGGTGAGCCTTTTAGCAGCGCCGGGCCGGATAATAAAGCGTGGTGATTGCCGGAGCTGCTCCCTATTTAAGGACCGGAACCAGCCCTATAGTGTCCCGAGCGTTGCGACGGGTAGGAAGGATTGACCATGGCAGACTTGACCTCTACGGCCGAACGGCGCTCGAAAGCCGGTTTCGACCTCACCCCGCCCAGCCCCGATCAAATGCACGCCCTCGTGGCCAATCTCGACGACGAGGAGCGCCGCGTTCTGCTCGAGCACGGCACGGAAAGGCCCTTCTGCGGCATCTTCAACGAGGCCAAGGAGAAGGGCACCTATTGCTGCCGCCTCTGCGGCCTGCCCCTGTTCAATGCCGGCACCAAGTTCGAGTCCGGCACCGGCTGGCCGAGCTTCTTCGACCCCATCGACCGGGATCATATCGCCTTCGTGCGCGACACCAGCTACGGCATGATCCGGACCGAGATCCGCTGCGCCCGCTGCGAGGGCCATCTCGGCCACGTGTTCAACGACGGCCCGCCTCCCACGGGCGAGCGCTACTGCATGAACTCGGTCTCCATGCGCTTCGTTGCCGAAGGCGATCCGCTGCCGGACGAGCTCGGCCGTGGCGCCCCGGAGGGTGAACCGGCGGGCTGACGGCCCGTGGACGCCACCATTCATGAGACGGTCAGCCGGGCAGGATCCGATTTCTATGCCCGGTTGCCCGTCTTCGACCATTTCTCGCAATTGACCGACCCTAAGCTCTACATGCCCGTCCCGGATGGTTGGGTGCTGGGCCTGAGCGACATCGTCCGCTCGACCTCCGCCATCGAGGCCGGGCGCTACAAGGAGGTCAATACGGCCGCCGCCTCCGTGATCGCGGCCGTCTCCAACAGGCTCGGCACGAGTGCGTTTCCCTTCGTGTTCAGCGGCGACGGAGCGAGCTTCGCGCTGCCTGCCTCGCAATCCGATCTCGCCCGTGAAGCCCTCTCGGAGGTAGCGGCCTGGGTGCGGGATTCCTTCGCCTTCGAGCTGCGCATCGCGCTCGTTCCAGTGTCCGACATTCGCGCAAAAGGCCATGACGTGCGGATCGCCCGCTTCGCGGCGTCGCCCGATGTCTCCTACGCCATGTTCTCCGGCGGCGGCCTCGCCTATGCGGAGCGGCGGATGAAGGAAGGCGCCTTCGCCATTCCCCCGGCGCAGCCCGGCACCCTGCCCGACCTCTCCGGACTGACCTGCCGTTTCGACGAGATCAGGCCGGAGCGAGGCGTCATTCTCTCCCTGATCCTGCTGCCCGGTCCCGAGGAGAGCATGCAAGCCTTCAACGCTCTCGTCGGGCAGGTCCTGTCCCTGGCCGAGGGCCAGGAGGCGGGGCGGCCGGTGCCGGAAGCCGGGCCCACCCTGTCCACGCCCTTCAAGGGCTTCGGCATCGAAGTCAAAACGGTCAGGAGGGGTGGAGCGGGCCTCCCCGTCTTGGCGAAACTGGCGGCACGTCGCCTGATCTCCTTCCTGATCTTCCGCTTCGGCCTGAGGGTCGGCCGGTTCGATCCGGCGCGCTACCGGCACCAGCTCGTCGAGAACACGGATTTCCGCAAATTCGACGACGGCCTGCGCATGACCCTCGACTGCACGCCCGCTCTCGCCGACCGGCTGGAAGCGCTGCTGGCCGAGGCGCAGCTGAAAGGCTTCGCCCGCTACGGCCTGCACCGGCAGGATGCGGCCCTCATGACCTGCTTCGTGCCTTCCGCCACCCGCAGCGATCACATCCATTTCGTCGACGGTGCCATGGGTGGCTATGCCATGGCGGCAAGGGCGCTGAAGCCCGCGATGTGAGATGGTGCCTTCCAGACGAATCAAGTGAGATCCAGGATGGGTAACAGAATGTGGCTTGGATCTCCCTCTCCCTGAGGGAGAGGGTTGGGGTGAGGGGTTACAGCCCTATCCGGATGAACCTCTAACCCCTCACCCGCGCCTCCGGCGCGACCTCTCCCACTGGGAGAGGTGAAGGGCGCCACTCTCGTCAACCAATCATCGAAACCGTCTTGTCCTCGGCGAGCATCCGCTTCGCCTCGACCGAGTCGCAGTCCATCTGGGCGATCAGCGCGTCGATTCCGTCGAAGCGCTCCTCGCCACGGATCCAGCCGACGAATTCCACGTCCAGGACCTGGCCGTAGAGATCGCCGGAGAAGTCGAAGAGGTGCACCTCGAGCAGTGGAGCGCCGTTGTCGAAGGTCGGCCGGCGGCCGAAGCTGGCGACGCCGTCGACCGGCTTGCCTGCCACCATGGCCCTGACCGCATAGATCCCATGCCGGAGCCGGCAATCGTCGGGCAGGCGCATGTTGGCCGTGGGGTAACCGAGCACCCGGCCGCGCTTGTCGCCGTGGCGCACCTCCGCCTGGACGAACCAGCGATAGCCGAGAAGCCGGTTGGCCGTGGCGATGTCGCCCGCTTCCAGGGCGGCCCGGATGGCACTGGACGAGACAGGCTCCGTTCCCTCGACGATGGCCGGAGCGATCAGGCAGTCGAGCCCCCGCTCCCGACAGAGTTCCGCCATGCGCGCCGGATTGCCTTCCCGCCCACGGCCGAAATGGAAATCGTGTCCGATCACCACGCCCGAGAGCTGCAGCTCGTTCGCCAGCAGGTCCACGAACCCCGTCGCCGTCAGGGCCGCGAGGCTCCCGCTGAAGCGCCGCTGGAAGACGCCGTCGAGGCCGAGACGGGTGAAGATCTTGAGCTTCACGGGCTCGGGCGTGAGACGGAACAGGGGCCGGTCGGGCTGGAAGAAGGTGCGCGGATGCGGTTCGAAGGTCACGGCCGCCGCCGGCTTTCCGGAGTTCAGGACCATTCCCAGGAGATGCTGGTGCCCCCGATGCACCCCATCGAAATTGCCGATGGCCGCCACGGCGCCCCTGAGGCTCGCGGGCACGGGCTCGCCATCGCGGCAGACCGCGAACGAAGGGGACATCGGAGGAGAAATCTCGGAACTCATCTGTGCGGATATCGGTGCGGGCGCGACCCTGTCGAAAAGCGGGCTTCGGGTCAAGGGAGCTCGCTTCGGCAAGCCTTCTTGGTGTCATTCCCGGCCGGAGCGCAGCGGAGGGGAAGGGAATCCACTCTCACGCTCGATCTTGGATCCCCTTCCTGCACTGCGTGCACCGGGGATGACAACGGCGCGCGGCACAAGGCCGGTGATGACGTGGAGGAGGTTCAGACCGACCTCACCACGCCAGAACTTCCATGAAGGCGGTCGGCCGGACGGGTTGACGGTCCGCCCAATCCTGAACGTGATCGGAGACCAGGTCGCCCTTGTGAAGGCCCAGCTCCTCCGCGTGGATGCCGCGGGCGATCATCAGCGAGTCGATGCCGTACCCCACGGCCCCGGCGATATCGGTGCGGATCGCGTCCCCGACGGCGAGTACCTTCTCTTTCGCAATGGCCTGGCCCCTCAGCTCGGCCGCAACGGAAAGCGCCCGGTCGTAAACGGGACCATGGGGTTTTCCGGCATAGAAGACCTTGCCGCCCATCTCCTCGTAGGCGAGCGCAATGGTTCCCGCGCAGGGCAGGATCATGTGGCCGCGCTCGACGATGAGATCGGGGTTGGCGCAGACCATCAGCAGGTCGCGCCGGAGCATGGCTTCGAGTTGGGGCCGATAATCCTCGACCGTCTCCTCCTCGTCGTTGTCGAAACCGGAGCAGACCACGTAGTCGGCCTCTTCGACGGAGCCGAAGCGGACATCGAGGCCTTCGTAGATCGGCATGTCGCGAGGCGGGCCGATGTGATGGACCACCCTGTCGATGCGTTCCTCGATGGCCAGCCGCGTCAGATCGCCGGAGGTGACGATGGCGTCATAGGCCGTGCGCGGCACGCCGAATCCGTCGAGCTGCGTTCCCACGGAGGCGCCGGGACGCGGTGCGTTCGAGACCAGGACGATCCTCCCTCCCCCGGCGCGAAACCGCGTGAGCGCGTCGCTTGCCGCCTCATAGGCTTTGACCCCGTTGTGCAGCACGCCCCAGACGTCGCAGAGGACGAGATCGTAGCGATCGGCGAGAGATTGCAGGCCCTCGACGTGAACGGGGCGGGACAGGATGGTCATGAGGTCTCACTTGTGCTGGAACCGGGCGGGTAGGCCCTAGCGCCGCTCAAGTCAACCGGCGCGCCGCAGAAGGGTCGGACCATCCGCCACAGGGAAGGGAGTGAAAGGCTGAGCAGCCTGCTGCTCGGCGGCGATCTCCGGCTTGACCGCGCGCGGGGCCGCGAAGGCGAAGCCCTGCGCCAGCGGCACGCCGAGGTCGCAGAGCATCGGCACCATGCGGTCGTCCTCCACCCGGTCGGCGATGAGCAGGATTCCCTGGCGCCGCAGGGCCGGGGCGAAATCGCGCACGTCGAGTTCCGGTCCCGCATAGCGGCCATCCGCCTGCTCGGCGGCCTCGATCATGAGGCTCGCCGGCAGCTTCATGAACCGGATGCCGAGATCGGCCAGCCTCGCCGGATCGAACCGGAGATCGGTAGCGCGATCGAGGGAAAACGGCACGCCCCGCTCGCGCAGGGTCGCGAGCGCCGCCCTGTGATCCGCATCGAGGCAGCGCCAGCTCTGCTGGGACATTTCCAGGACGATCTTGCCGAGAAGATCGGGACTGGCGTCGAAGAGGCGGGCCAACGACCACAGGAAGCCGGGCTCGGCGATGGAATGAGCCGTGAGGTTCACGCCGACGATGGCTTCGCTGCCGCGGGCGACGAGATGGCGGGCGACGGCCATGGTGCGGACCAGCACCCGGCGGTCGAAATCCGATGCGTGGCCGGACGCCTCGATGATCGGCAGGAATTCGGCTGGTCCCATCAGGGTTCCGTCCGCCAGGCGCAGCCGGGCCAGCGCCTCGTAGAAGCGGATCTTATGCTGCGGCAGCGACACCACGGGCTGCAGGTGCAACTCGATCCGGTCGGTCTCGAAGGCCTGATTGACCAGTCGCACGCGACTGATCTCCTCGGTTGAGGGCCTGCGCATGGACGGCAGCAGGGACGGTTCGGGAAAATACGCGGCCTGCACCTGTTCCGGCCGACCCGAGCCAGGGTCGGCATTGTACATCTGTGCGCCTGCGGACAGCGCCAGCTCGCGCAGGAGGGTCACCGGGCTGTCTGCACGCACGGGCGGACGCAGGACCAGCGGAGCGGCCGGAACGGGCTCCTTCGGTTCAAGAGCGGCAAGCTGGTGCATGGCTCTCGCCTGCCGCTCCGTCTCGGACTGCCACCACAGGAAGACGAGACCGAAGAAGACCGATATGATCAGGAAGCCGAAAACCGGCAGGATGATCCCCGCCTCCTTCGGCACATAAGCCGATGCACCGGCCGCCAGAATGGCCGGCACAAAGGCAAGCAGCGTCGTCTTCCTGTCCCGCAGGACAGAAATGTTTTTTGTGTTCGTCACCATGGGTGCCCCCGCTCCCCTGGCTCGGCGAATATGCGCGAATCAGTGTGTTAACAGACAATGAATCAGCGCGACTCGCGGGGCAAGTTTCGTATTCCCGAAATGGACATTATTTCGCAATCGCGCGTTTTCCGCCCATGAGAACCGCTCGTTTCCCGAGCCAAAGGAAGAGACATCGTCGATGGAAGAACCTCGGAAGGATCTGCTGATGCAGGTCGACGGCATGACCTGCCAGGGATGCGTCACCTCGGTGACCAAGGCCATCCAGCGCCTCGACCCGGGCGCCAAGGTGAACGTGGATCTCGAGCATGGCCGTGTGCATGTGACGACCAGGGCGCAGAGCGTCGAGGTCGCGCGCGACCTCGACGCGGCCGGCTATGAGGCCCGCGCCATGACCGGATGAGCCGGGGGTTGCGCCCGGAGCATCGGCCCGAAAGCGGCTTCCGCTCTTGGGATCCGTCCGATGCTCCAGCCCTCAAGGGCGCTTTGTCGCTGCAGATCAGCACGGCCGCGCGGGCGAAAGCCGGGTCCAGGTTTCCGCAGCGACAATGCGCCCAGCTCATGGATTCGTCGAAAGTTCTTTTTGCGGCGCCCCGTAACGGCTGTTAGGTTCGCAGCCATCAGCCATTCTCGGGGACCATGATGACCGCACAGACATCCAGAGCCGCCAACGACCTCATCGCACCCAACGACCTTGATGCCTGGTGGCTTCCGTTCACGGCCAACCGCTCCTTCAAGCAGCGTCCCCGGATGATCGCCCGCGCCAAGGGCATGTACTATTACACCCCCGACGGCCGGGAGGTGATCGACGGGGCGGCCGGTCTCTGGTGCTGCAATGCCGGCCATAACCGGGACGAGATCACGGCGGCCATCCAGGCCCAGGCGCAGGAACTCGACTATTCGCCGGCCTTCCAGTTCGGCCATGCCGGCGGCTTCACCCTCGCCTCGCGCCTCGCCCAGCTCGCGCCGGGCGACCTGAACCACGTCTTCTTCTGCAACTCGGGCTCCGAGGCCGTGGACACGGCGCTCAAGGTGGCTCTCGCGTATTGGAACGTGAAGGGCCAGGGCAGCAAGACCCGCCTCATCGGCCGCGAGCGCGGCTATCACGGCGTCGGCTTCGGCGGCATCTCGGTGGGCGGCATCGTCAAGAACCGCCAGTTCTTCGGCTCGCTTCTCGCGGGCGTCGACCACCTGCCGCACACCTATAACCGGGCCGAGCAGGCCTTCTCCCGCGGCGAGCCGGAATGGGGCGCACATCTGGCGGACGAGCTCGAGCGCATCGTGGCGCTCCACGACGCCTCGACCATCGCGGCCGTGATCGTCGAGCCGATGGCCGGATCGACAGGCGTTCTCGCACCGCCGAAGGGCTACCTCAAGCGCCTGCGCGAGATCTGCGACAAGTACAACATCCTGCTCATCTTCGACGAGGTGATCACGGGCTTCGGCCGTCTCGGCACCGCCTTCGCGGCGGAGCGCTACGGCGTGATCCCGGACATGATCACCTTCGCCAAGGGCGTGAATTCCGGCACCGTTCCCATGGGCGGCGTGATGGTTCGCGAGGGCCTCTACGATACGTTCATGAACGGCCCCGAGCACGTGATCGAGCTGTTCCACGGCTACACCTATTCCGGCCACCCGCTCGCCTGCGCGGCCGCTCTCGCCACCCAGGACATCTACCGCGACGAGAAGCTGTTCGAGCGCGCCAAGACCCTGGAGCCGGTCTGGGCCGATGCGATCCATTCGCTCAAAGGACTGCCGAACGTGCTCGACATCCGCACCATAGGGCTCGTCGGCGCCATCGACCTCGCCTCGCGTCCCGACGCGGTGGGCAAGCGCGCCTTCGAGGCCATGGACCGCGGCTTCCAGGAATACGGCCTGATGATGCGCATCACCGGCGACACCATCGCCCTTTCCCCGCCGCTGATCGTCACCGAGGAGCAGATCGGCGAGATCGTCGACAAGCTGACCAAGGTCATCAAGGCGGTGGCTTAAGAGCCATCCACCCACTCCACGTCATGGCCGGCCTTGTGCCGGCCATCCCGATTGGAAAGGCGCCGCGCTCTTCGGATCGGGATCACCGGCACAAGGCCGGTGATGACGGGGAGTATTGTCAAACTGACAACACGACCTTGCCCCTCCTCGCCACAGGGAGTAGGACCGCAGCACGTTTTTTTCCAATCAACGGCTGCTGTAGAACCATGTCCAAGGCCGACAAGATCAAGGCCCGCGCGCCGCGCGGCTTTGCCGACCGCAATCCCGCAGACCTCGCCGCGACCGAGCGCATGCTCGCGGCGATCCGCGACTCGTACGAGCTCTACGGCTTCGAGGGCGTCGAGACGCCATTCGTCGAGTACACCGATTCCCTCGGCAAGTTCCTGCCGGACCAGGACCGCCCGAACGAGGGCGTGTTCTCGTTCCAGGACGACGACGAGCAATGGCTGTCGCTCCGCTACGACCTGACGGCGCCACTCGCCCGCTACGTGGCCGAGAACTTCGACGCCCTACCCAAGCCCTATCGCAGCTACCGGGTCGGCTGGGTGTTCCGGAACGAGAAGCCGGGCCCCGGCCGCTTCCGCCAGTTCATGCAGTTCGACGCCGATACGGTGGGCGCCGCCTCCGTCGCGGCCGATGCTGAAATCTGCATGATGGCCGCCGATACGATGGAGAATCTCGGGCTCAAGCGCGGCGACTTCATCATCAAGATCAACAATCGCAAGGTCCTCGACGGCGTGCTCGAGGCCATCGGCCTCGGCGGCGAGGACAAGGCCGGTCAGCGCCTGACCGTGCTGCGCGCCATCGACAAGCTCGACCGTCTCGGCCCCGAGGGCGTGAGCCAGCTCCTCGGCGCCGGACGCAAGGACGAGAGCGGAGATTTCACCAAGGGCGCGGGCCTCGAACCCGACGCCATCGCCCGGGTGCTCGCCTTCACCGACGCCAAGGGCGCGAACAATGCGGCCACCGTCGAGAACCTGCGCACGGTCGTCGGCTCCTCGGAGCGTGGGCTCGAAGGCACGAACGAGCTTGCGGAGATCGCCTCCCTCGTCGCGTCCTCTGCTTACGAGGATCGCGTGACCATCGACCCCTCCGTGGTGCGCGGCCTCGAATACTACACCGGCCCCGTCTACGAGGCCGAGCTGACCTTCCAGGTGCAGGACGAGGACGGGCGCCCCGTGCGCTTCGGCTCCGTCGGCGGCGGCGGGCGCTATGACGGACTCGTGGGCCGCTTCCGCTCCGAGCCCGTTCCGGCGACCGGCTTCTCCATCGGCGTCTCGCGCCTGCTCTCGGCGCTGCAGATGGTCAAGAGCCCCATCGTGGCGGGAGCCGAGAAGCCCGGTCCGGTGGTGGTGCTCGTCATGGACAAGGACCAGATCGCCGCCTACCAGCGCATGGTCTCGACCCTGCGTCAGGCCGGTATCCGGGCCGAGCTCTATCTCGGCTCGTCGGGCATGAAGGCGCAGATGAAGTACGCCGACCGGCGGCAGAGCCCCTGCGTGGTCATCCAGGGTTCCAACGAGCGCGAGCGCGGCGAGGTCGAGATCAAGGACCTGATCGAGGGCGCCAAGGCGGCTCAGGCCATCGCGTCCAACGAGGAATGGAAGGCCGCCCGCCCGGCTCAGTTCTCCGTGCCCGAGGCCGATCTCGTCAAGGCCGTACGCGAGGTCCTCGCCCGCCATTTCGGATAACCTTGGCCTTTTGGAACCCCTGTGGTTCCATCGGGGTTGTTCCGGAAGCTTGACCATCAGGAGATGAACATGGCGAAGGCCAAGGACAAGGATAAGAAAGGCAGCACGAAATCGAAGAAGGGCCCCGGCACGAAGCTGGCGAAAACGGCCAAGAAGTCCGGGCTCATGGACCTGATCAACACGGATCTCGGCCGTGAGATCCTGGCCGATGCCCTGATCGCCGCGGCCGGCGCGGCCGCCGCAGCCCTCACCAAGACCCGCACGGCGAAGAAGGCGGGCGCTGCCGCCGCCAATGCCGGTGCGCAGGGCGTCGACCTGACCCAGACCGCGGCCGGCGCCGTCGCCGGCGTGGTGACGGAAGCCGCCCGCCACTTCCTGCCCGCGAGCCTCGTGGGCGAGGAAGGCGGCACCGAGAAGGGTGCGTCGTCGGAAGCCAAGAAGGTGAAGTACGTCCACCGCTCCAGCGACCACAGCAAGAGCAAGACGAGCAAGCCCAAGGGCGAGAAGAGCGGCACCGCCGAGAAGCGCTGATCGATCCGCTTGAACGACATCCCGGACGCGGCGCGAGCCATGATCCGGGATGATGTCGGGACGCGTGCGACCTCCCTCCCCTCGCGGGTGCCGCGAAGGTGGCTCGCCCCGCGAGCAACGCAGCCCGTCCGAGACGAGGACGGGTTGCGCCAGCCTGCATTTTTCCAGACAGCCATCGCGACCGAGACCCGCTGCCCCTGGCGGCGCGATGACGCTCGGATAAATATTAAACCGATCGGTTGACTATCCCGAACGGCGCGTCTATATTCAACCACATGGTTGAATTACAAACGCCCCAGCTCGATACCGTCTTCCACGCTCTCGCCGATTCCACCCGGCGACGGATGCTGAGCGATCTCAGCGGCGGCGAGCGTACGGTGAGCCAGCTGGCCGAACCCTTCGCGATCTCGCTCGCGGCCGCCTCGAAGCACATCAAGGTGCTGGAGCTGGCCGGGCTTCTCCGGCGCGAGATCCGCGGACGGACCCATGTCTGCCGCCTCGACCCTGGACCGCTGGCAAGCGCCCACCAGTGGCTCGGCATCTACGAACGCTTCTGGACCGGGCGTCTGGACGTGCTGGAGCGGCTCCTCCGCGAGGAGGATGCCAAACAATCACCCTCACCCGAAGGAGACGAACCATGACCGATCTTGCCACCCTCGACACCTATGGCGCGGTGACCGAGCCCGCGACGCTCACGATCCAGCGCCTTCTGCCCGGCCCCGTCGAACGCATCTGGGCCTATCTCACGGAGAGCGACCTGCGCCGCCAATGGCTCGCGGCGGGCGACATGGAAGCCGCCCCCGGCTCCTCCGTCGAACTCGTCTGGCGCAACGACGAATTGTCGGATCCGCCCGGACAGCGCCCGCCCGGCTTCCCCGAGGATCACCGGATGGTCTGCACGATCACCGAATTCGAACCGCCCCGCCGGCTCGCCATCACCTGGGGCTCGACCGGTGGCGTCACCTTCACCCTGGAGCGTCAGGGCCCGGACGTGCTGCTCACCGTGATCCACCGCCGCGTGACCGACCGCTCGGTCCTGCTCAACGTCAGCGCCGGCTGGCACGCCCACCTGGACATCCTGGCCGCCCGCCTGTCCGGCGTGTCGCCGGAGCCGTTCTGGGAGAGCTGGGCCCGCCTGAAGGAGGAATACGCGCGGCGCTTTGCGGAGTGACGAAATCGGTGCTCCGATCCGACACCCTCGCCGTCATGGCCGGCCTCGTGCCGGCCATCCACGTCTTCAGGCAACGCAGGGCCCAACCCAGAGCATCGAACGCAAAAGTGGGAACCGGTTTTGCGTGCAAAGATGCGATAAAACAAAAACTTAGAGCATCGTGCAAAAAAGTGGACCCGGTTTTTTGCTCAAGACGATGCTCTCATCCAGGACAAAGCATCGGATCAGCCCCAAAAGTGCAAATCCACTTTTGGGTCCGATGCTGTAGCGCGATGGCGAGCCCGCTCCCCTCCTCGTCGTTGTGGGCCTGCCGGGCATCCTCCGCATAGCCCGAGCGCTTGCGGTGCTTCGCGCCCTGGCGCGACACGAGGATGTTCGCCGCCGTATAGACCGCCGCCCCCACGAGAAAGCCGAGCGACGTGGAGACGATGCCGCCCGTGCGATAGGCCTCGTCCATGAGGTCGAAGGACAGGGCGGAGATCAGCACGCCCGCCCCGAACGCCATCACGGCCGCGATGACCCGCTGCGGCAGCTTGAGGAAGTATCCGATGAGCG
Organism: Microvirga calopogonii; assembly: GCF_003347665.1. Taxonomy (GTDB): domain Bacteria; phylum Pseudomonadota; class Alphaproteobacteria; order Rhizobiales; family Beijerinckiaceae; genus Microvirga; species Microvirga calopogonii. Next base: position 1,598 of record NZ_QDGA01000014.1, on the reverse strand, counting down.
CCCCCAGCACCAAGGCCGACCCGCTGAGCAGGCCCCAAAAGCCCGCCTGGATGGAAAGAGGCATGACGCGTTCTCCATTGGACGGGGAGAACGTGGTGGGTGGCGGTGGGGTTCAGGGGATGAGGAGGATGATTGTCGTCACAGGGGCCGACGGCGGCGACATCTCCATCCTGTTGGGCCTCTCGGCACAAAGGTGCCGCCTACGTGGAGCTGGTTGAATGAGGAGTATAGGCGGCGCTTTGCGGAGTGATAGAGGTTTAGAACTAGCTCCCCTCGATTAGGCGCCGAGCGGAGCGCCTTCATCACAATAATGGGCCCCGACTTGGAAAGGCAGACGTAGGCAGGACCAAGCGATAGACCAGAGGAAACTACCGAGAGAAGAGCCGTACAACATGCATCGGATCTTGATTGATACAGGTAGTTAAGCAGCAGCTTCAAGGTGCAAAATGTGCTCTCCAATTTGAGGAACTGTGGTTAGGGGGCGCAGTCGGATTTCCTCTTGATCCGCTTGTTCCTCTAACGCCTGCAACGCTTCCTCAATTCTAGCGTATTGCTTCTCGGTGATTTGGGGATCGTTTCTTAATGGATGTTGTATAATCATCTCGTGTGACCGAGTGGCCATTGTCCCCTTCTCAGTGTCGCGGTCAATCTTCAGATCCCACAAGCGCCTTTTGATGCGATCAACCGAATTGGCATAGCTAGTTGCTGACAGGGTGCCGAAATTAGCAACGATTTTTGAGCCTGCAAAATCGATAATAACTCCGTGTATGTTTGTCCTCCGGCGTCTCCTATTTTGTTCTTGGATCTCCGCATCAAAGAACTTGCCGAGCCCCGGACGCCTTTGGCTTACATACTCCAGTACAAGACTAGGCAACCGATCTGTTGCTTTATCTGGTTCAATTGAAACATCTGATTGAACTCGAACTAATTGAGTGAGTTCGTGTGTCTGCGATTTGTAAACAGAAGAGAGCATGGCCATCCAGGTAGAGGCGATCTGCACCAACGATGTGCCTTCTGCTTCTTTCAACTCTCCGATAACAACACCAGAGAACAATGGCTCGTAATCGGCAATCGCTTCATACCCCTCAGAAGCCAAGCTAAGCGACAACGCATCTAATGCAGTCTGCGCAGCAACGACCGCCGTGCCTGCTGCATCAGAGAAAAGGCATTGTAGCCTTTCAAGACAATTGGCTCTCTCAAGATGGAAACCCTCAGAGTTGATTGCAGCAACGCCGATAACGAGCTGTTCAGGCGATCCTAAGATTGGGCGCAACAAAATAGGCGCCCACTTGGCACGGATCAGTTTAAGGGTTGTCGGGAAGCTGTCAGAGCTGAGCGAAAGCATTTTAGACGATCATCCCTGTGTCGAGTGCATCCGCAGCGTAATTACCCACGCCGCATTTTGACCTGAGGTTCAGGCGGACACGGTCTGAAGGATTGTCTTGAACGCGTTGGTTCCCAGGCCGAGACGAGCCGTGTCGACGACGGTGCGAATGTCTGCTTCGCCTTCGGCCGCCCACATGGCCCGGTAGCCGTTGGTCACCTTGCGCTGAATGACGGCCGGTCTGAGCGCGCGTTCGCAGGCGTTGTTGGTCGCC
>NZ_QDGA01000139.1 GCF_003347665.1 Microvirga calopogonii | reverse complement strand
TCACATTAACTCGAGTTTGACCGCCACCGTGTAGACGGGCCAGCATGAGCAAGCCTGTCAGCTACAAACGCCATCGCTTTCCGCCTGAGATCATCGCCCATGCGGTTTGGTTGTACTTCCGGTTCCCGCTGAGCCTGCGGCTGGTGGAGGAGATGCTGCTCGAGCGCGGCATTCTCGTCTCCTATGAGACGGTGCGTCGCTGGGCTCTCAAGTTTGGGCCGGCCTTCGCGCGCCGTCTCAGGCGCAAGCCACCAAGCCCCCGCGACATCTGGCATTTGGATGAGGTCGTGGTCACGATCTCGGGCCAGAAGCACTGGTTGTGGCGGGCGGTTGATCAGGACGGTTATGTGCTCGACGAGATCGTGCAGACGCGCCGCGACACCAAGGCGGCCAAGCGCTTGCTGAAGCGTCTGTTGAAGAAGCAGGGCGGTCCGCCCCGGCGCATGATCACTGACAAGCTCGGCTCCTACTCGGCCGCCCGGCGTCAGATCATGCCAGAAGTCGAACACCGATCCCATAAGGGGCTCAACAATCGGGCGGAGAATTCGCATCTCCCGTTCCGCCGGCGAGAACGGGCGAGGCAAGGCTTTCGATCACCCAGGTGCCTGCAGCGGTTCGTCAGTGTCTTCTCTGCCGTCCGCAACCTGTTCGTTCCACCCCGCTCGCGCCGCTCTGCCCGCGCGACCCACCTTCACCGCGTCAACGCCATGGCGGAGTGGAAAGTCGCGGCGGGCGTTGCCACTTGATCCGTTAGGCAATTGGGCCTGCCTGAATACGTCCAGTTCTAGTTAACGTGACAACACCAGATTAACTTGCCGGTCATTGAGGAAAAATCGCAGGTCGATGTCTGGGTGCTCCTTCAGGAAGTCGAGGGCGATCGGCAGAACGTGCGTTCGACCGAACATCGTAGGCGCCGTCACGTGAAGCTCGCCCCTGAGCGTAGTGTACTCGCCCGCCGCCTCGCGCTCTGCTTCCCCGACTTGCTCCAGGATGCGTTTGGCCGCCTCGACATAAGCGCGGCCCGCGTCAGTCACCTCGACCCGTCGGCTTGTGCGCACCAGAAGCTGGGCGCTCAGGTGCCGCTCAAGGTCCGCAACCTTGCGGCTTACCGTAGCGAGCGGGGCGCGCAGGCGGCGTGAGGCGGCCGACAGGCTGCCCTCCTCCACGACGGCGATCAAAACGGTCATGGCGTCGAAGCGGTCCATGGCGCCTTCCAAAAAATGAGAGGGATCGTCTCGAGTTCACAGGATATCGATCGAAAAGAAGAGGGTCTAGTGTCAGCTCGGCCCCGGGTATCGACCCCAATCAGGTTCAATAGCCCGGCTCACCCAGATCTGGAGCTTGGTCTCATGCCTCTCTCCCTTTCCCGTCGCACTTTCGCCTTTGGCCTTCCGACGGCCGGTTTCATGGCAGGTGCCCAGACCTTCCCTGTGCGAGCCGCAAGCAGTCAGCCCGCCTCCGCTGTCACGCCACTCGCGCAAATCAAGATTGGCCGCTTCACCGTGACGGCTCTGTCCGACGGCTACGCGGATATGCCCTATGGCTACTTCCCGAGCCGCACGCCCGAGCAGGTCGAAACCGCGGCCAAGGCCCAGTTCACGGCACGGTCGAGCGGTGTGCGCTTTCTGTTCAATCAATATCTCGTCGAGGACGGATCGAGCCGCATCCTGATCGATGCCGGACCCGCCGGCACGCTGGGCCAGACCGGATACCTTCCCCAGGCGCTTGTCGCCCGCGGGTTGAGCCCCGACCAAATCGATGCTGTGATCGTAACCCATATGCACCAAGACCACCTGGGGGGCCTTGTCACGGGGGGCCGGCGTGTCTTCCCGAACGCGGAGGTGTATGTCGACCGACGCGATATCGCGCATTGGACCGACGCGGGCAAGCAGGCCGCCGCGCCCGACTATCTGCAAGCCAGCTTCCGCCTCTCGGCTGACCTCGTTCGCCTCTATCCGAAGCTCCAGGCCACCCAAGGCGACCACCAGATCGCACGCGGCGTGTCACTTGTCGACCTCGCGGGGCATACCCCAGGTCACATCGGCGTGCGGATCGAGGACGGAGGACAAAGCTTGATCATGGTCTCTGACATGCTCTTTCCGGTGGTGCACCCGGCTATGGGAACCGACGTGAACTTCCTAATGGAGGCGGATCGGCCGGCGGCACAAGCCATGCGGGCCCGCTTCTTCCCCCGGGCCGCCGAAGAGGGTGTGCTCATTGCAGCAACGCACATGCCTTTCCCTGGTCTCGGCCGGATCGTGTCCGACCAAGGCCGTTTGGCTTGGCATGTCGCGGACTGGGCCTACCAGGACTGATGCCGCGATCCTCCTGTTTTCCACGAGGTTGACCATGCTACACAGATGGCTCGAGATCGCATCGACCCCTTCAGTGAAGGTCGCGCGTGAGCGCTATGGAAGCGCGGCCCAGTACGCGCGGCTGGATGGCACGCTGGACGGGGCTGGGCCGGTCCGCAACGACCGGCTTGGCGCCGCAGAAACGTCTTTCATTGAAGGTCGTGACGGGTTCTATCTCGCCTCTGTCTCCGAAACCGGCTGGCCTTATGTGCAGTACCGGGGTGGCCCGGCGGGATTTCTGCGGGTCCTGGACGATCACACGCTTGGCTTCGCGGATTTTCGGGGCAATCGGCAATATGTGACGACCGGCAACGTCGCGGAGAATGACCGGGTCTCGCTGTTCCTGATGGACTACGCTCATCAGCGGCGGCTCAAGATCTTCGGGCACTTGCGGATGATTGATGTGAGCGCGGACCCTGGACTGGTTTCAGCCCTTGCCGTGCCAGACTACGCAGCTCGTTCCGAGCGCGCGGCCCTGATCCGGGTTCAGGCCTTCGACTGGAATTGCCCTCAGCACATCACCCCTCGCTTCACACTTGAGGAACTGGACCAGGTGCTCACCCCGGTGCGTGAGGAGATCAAGAGCCTGCGCGCCGAGAACCAACGCCTGCGTCATCCGCTGGGCCGGGAGCCGGAAACGGCAGGTCACGAGTGATGTCACCAAGCGCACCACGCGCATCATTGTACGCAAGCAATACCCTCGGCGCCCTCGAACCGCCCTTCGAAGATGTCAATGAGGACCATAACCTCGGGAACACGTGCGGTCTGCATTGGGTCAATCTTTCACGTTCCGGCGTTCCCAACGAACGTCTGCACATGAGTGTCCAAGCGGACCAAACGCTTGCGTCTCAGGACTGCCAGGAGCCGACATTCGATTCTGAGGAAAGTCCAAGCGGCTGGCTGCTGCGGCTCATCGCAGGTCGTGCTTGTCAATCCTGCGCTAATCAATGGCGCCCCGCTCAGACTACGGCCGACGGCAGCTCCTGGCCTGCGAAATAGGCCGCGACATTCCTGAGGACGAGTTCGCCCATTGCAAGACGAGTTTCGATCGTGGCGCTGCCCTGGTGCGGCATCAGGACTACATTGTCGAGTTCGAAGAGCTCTTCAGGCACCTGCGGTTCGTGAGCGAACACATCAAGGCCTGCGCCCCAGATCCGCTCCTCCTTCAGTGCGCTCACGAGCTCCGGCTCATCGATAATACTGCCTCGGGCCACATTGACCAAAATGCCCTCAGGCCCGAGGGCATTCAGCACCTCACGATTGACTAAGCCCCGGGTCTGAGCGCCGCCCGCAACACTGACCACGAGGATGTCGCTCTCGCGGGCCAATGCCTCCAGCGACTCGGCGCGTGGCCACGGCACGTTTGGCACATCGGACCGGTTGAAATAGCGGACCTGCGTGGAAAAAGCCTCGGCCCTCCGGGCAATTGCCTGGCCGATATGTCCTAGCCCGAAGATACCGACGCGCTTGCCGCTGATGCTCCGGCCGAGTGCAAGCCGCTTTCCCTGCGCCCACGCTCCCGCACGCACAAGGCGGTCGCCCTCGGCGATGCGCCGGCAGCTTGCCAGCATGAGGGCGATGGCAATGTCGGCGACATCATCCGTGAGAACGCCAGGTGTGGTGGTCACCCGTACTCCGTGGCGGCGGGCCCGGTCGAGGTCCACCGCGTCCGTGCCGATTCCGTTAATGGCAATGATGCCGAGATGCGGCAAGCCATCGAACAGAGTGGAACTCACACCTGTTCCGCCGCCCGTTACCACAGCCCGAACCTTCGGCCCGACCTCGGCCAGGAGTGCGGCAGGATTGTCTGCCCGGAACAGGCGATGCACTCGGTAATCGGCATCGAGCGCAGCTTCGATGGGAGCCATCATGGGCTCGACAAGAATAATGTCTGGCTTCATATCTACATCCTGGCGCCGCGGCGCCTGACCGCTTTAGGCGAACAAAAATTCAGTGAGAGAGGATCTGACCCAGGAAGTTGCGGGTGCGCTCATGCCGCGGATTGCTGAAGAAGGTGTCCGGCGTCCCCTCCTCCACAATCTCCCCCCGATCCATGAAGATGATCCGATCAGCGACACTGCGGGCGAAGCCCATTTCGTGGGTCACGCAGAGCATGGTCATGCCTTCCTCGGCGAGGCTAACCATGGTGTCGAGCACCTCTTTCACCATCTCGGGATCGAGCGCCGAGGTGGGCTCGTCGAACAGCATGATCTTCGGGCTCATGCACAGCGCGCGGGCGATCGCCACGCGCTGCTGTTGGCCGCCGGAGAGCTGGGCCGGGTACTTGTCCGCCTGATCCGGAATGCGTACGCGCGCAAGATATTTCCTGGCAGCCGTCTCAGCGTCCGTCTTCGACGTGCCTCGTACCTTCATCGGCGCCAGCATGCAATTCTCCAGCACGGTCATGTGCGGGAAGAGGTTGAACTGTTGGAACACCATGCCGACCTCGCGGCGGACGGCGTCGAGGTCGCGGCTGCTGGCCCCGACATCAATGTTGTCGACGATGATGCGCCCCTTCTGGGCATGCTCGAGCCGGTTGATACAGCGGATCAACGTCGACTTGCCAGATCCCGACGGGCCGCAGATCACGATGCGTTCGCCGGTTCTGACCTTCAGGTTGATATCCTTGAGAACCTGGAAGTCGCCATACCACTTCTGAACGTCCTCCATGCGGATGATGATCTCATCCTGAAGACGCTGGCCTTTGCTCATCGTCGACATCAATGGTCTCCCGCTCAGGGCTTCTTCAGTTCCGGAAGATCTGCACCAACCCACTTCTTGTAGGTCGCGGCCAGCGCCCCGTTCTTCTGCTGCTCGGCAACGAACTCGTTCACCGTCTTGAGGAGTTCGTCTTGACCGGGACGCAGGGCGATGCCGTGCACCTGCTCGCGGAGGGTCAGTTTGGTGTCGAATTGGCCTGGAGCCACCTTCTCTATCTCACCGACCACGGGAGTGGCGGCGCCAATCACGTCGACCTGGCCGGACAGGAGGGCTTGGACGGCAGAAGCGTCATCGTCGAAGCGGCGGATCTGGGTTCCTTCCGGCGCAATTGCCGTGAGCGAAACATCCTGCGTGCTGGCGCGCGCGACGCCGACCGATACATTCTTCAGATCAGCCGGAGCCCTAACGGCCGCATTCTTCTTGCCGTAAACGACGATGCGAATGCCGGCATACGGGTCGGAAAACGCAACCTGCTTGGCCCGCTCGGGTGTGATGGCCAGAGAGGCGACCAGCATATCGACCTTGCCGGTGAGCAGGAAAGGAATGCGGTTCGGGCCCGTGACCGGCACGATGTTAGCCTTCACGCCCAGGTGCTTCGCCAGCGCTTTGGCGATGTCAGCGTCGAAGCCATCCGGCTGACCTTCGAGGTTCGTGATGCCAAAGGGTGGGAAGTCCACCAGCATGCCGACAGTGAGCTGTCCCTTCTTCTTGATCTCCTCGACCGTCTGAGCCTTCACTGGAAGCGTCACTCCCAGGGACGCGGCGAGGACAGCGCCAACGGCGAGGACGCTGCGGAACTTCTTGAGATTGGATGACCATTTCATGAGATACTCCCTATGCCGATGTGATTATTGGATCGGGCGGTCGGCGCCCCCGTCGCTTCGTTATCTTGCATGGGCTGCTGCGAAGCGGCGTTCGAGTCGCGTACTCAGGTGCGATAGCGGCCAGCACAGGGCAAAATAGATGGCTGCCACAGTGCCGAAGACGAGAAATGGCTTAAAGGTTGCGTTGTTGATGATCTGGCCGGCACGCGTGAGCTCGGTGAAGCCAATGATGGCAGCGAGCGAGGTGGCCTTGATAAGCTGCACCAGAAAGCCCACGGTCGGCGGCAGCGCAATCTTGAAAGCCTGCGGCAGGATGATGTAGCGCATCATGCTCGGGTAGTGCAGGCCGAGCGCGTTGGCCGCTTCCCACTGCCCCTTAGGCACGGCCTGGATGCAGCCGCGCCAGATCTCACCTAGGAAGGCACTGGCGTTCAGCGTTAACGCGACGGCTGCCGCGATCCACGGGTTGATATCAAGACCCAGCGTGTTCGCACCAAAGAACACGAGGAACAACTGCATCAGGAGAGGAGTGCCTTGGAACACCTGGATGAATCCGCCCGCTGTCAGGGAGAGTGCCTTGGCTGCTGAGACCCGGGAGAGGGCTACGATCAGTCCACCCACCATACCGCCAGCGAAGGCGATCAATGACAGCAGCACGGTCCAGCGGGCTGCCGTGAGGATGAACAAGAATTCGTTCGGGCCAAAGTGGCGAAGCATCTTGGTCCCTCCTTAACGCCGGTCAGGATAGGAGAACGTCATGCGGTATATCGCGGAGAACAGGCCCGAGAACGCCATCGACATCGCAAGGTACATGAGCGTTACGACGAGATAGACCTCGAAGCTTGTGAAGGTCAGAGACTGGATGTTGTTCGCCATCGAGGTCAGGTCGTCAGCTGAGATAGCGGAGACAACGCTTGAGGTCAGCATGAGCAGAATGAACTGGCTGGTCAGAGCCGGGTACACGGTTCGGAGCGCCGGCTTTAGGATAATGTACCGGAACACCTGCAAGGGCTTGAGCCCGAGCGCCAGGCCCGCCTCCACCTGCCCCTTGTGGATCGACTCGATGCCTGCGCGGATGATCTCGGTCGCGTAAGCTCCGACGTTCACGACCATAGCCAGGAGCGCAGCTGCATTCGGGGACAGCCGTAGGCCGAGCGCTGGCAATCCAAAGAAGATGAAGAAGATCTGCACCAGGAACGGCGTATTCCGGATCACCTCAATGTAGGCGTTGACAATCATCCGCAGGGGTTTGGGTCCGGACGTCTTGATCCACGCTCCGATGATGGCAACGACCAACCCAAGCAACATGGCTCCGGCGGAGAGCTGGATCGTGAGCCAAGCGCCGGCCAGGAGATCGCGGTAGGCCTCCAGCACCGGTCCAAACCGGAAGGTGTAAGTCAAGGTTTCCTCCCCGAGAGCAAAGACCGAGCTCCGAGCGTCTGCTTAACCGGAATTGCTGCTGGCGATATTGCCCATCGCCTATTTCCAGGGAGCCTATTAGATCGATCTAAATGTTGCAAGACCAACTAAAGGCTGGGGTCAGACGATGTCCAGAACTGCTTCGCCGATGCCATCAAAGCTGGCTCGCACAGAAGTTCTCGGCCCGACGAACAGCGTCCCCGTCCAAGACCCAGTCGTGACTGCGGCACCAGCCTTCAGACCGCCTTGGCTTGCTGCCCCGCCGTTAGCAAGCCAGATCAGGAGATTGACGGCATCTCCAGCCGAGTTGCCGCCGCGCTTGCGCGTGACGGTCTCGCCATTCAGGTTCAGCTGGACGACTTGCCTGTCCGGATCGATCTCAAAGCCGTGTCTGCGCCCCTCGCCGACGATCAGCGCTCCATGGTTGAACTGATCGACAATCTGATTGAGACGGTCAACGATGCCCCAAGCTGCGAAGCGTGTATCCACGATCTCGATGCCGGCATGAACCGAGCCGATCGCTGCGAGCACTTCGGGACGGGTGTAGGGCTCCGAACGGACCGGTAGCGAATGCGCAAGCGTATAGACGATCTCCGCCTCGACCCCGATCACGTTGTGCCGCGCTCCATCCAATCGGGCCGGAGTTTGGTGCACGGTTGAGGCGGTCAGCCCGGCGCGGAACGGTTCGGATGCTGGGCTATCCGCGCCTACCTTCCAGCCGGCGACGGGCCCAAGCTGCGCCAGAAGAGCGTCCTGCCACTGGTATGCTTCATCGACGGTGCCAGGGGTCAGCTCGGGCCTGAGGCGCACCGGTCGCGCCCCGCCTTGGCGAGCTGCGATGAGGTTATCAATGGCAGGTCGAATGCCAGCAGGGGTCATCATGGTCTCCAATTGGCTTATAATGGAATAACGCAGGTTCAGGCGACCCTCGCGGACCGCAGCGCCCCGCAAGAGTCCCGCACCACCAGTCGAGTTGGTAGGATCACGCGCTCTGGTGGGCCGTAAGGATGGGCAATACGGCGCAGGAGTAGGCGCGCAGCATCTTGGCCGATCTGATTCGGCATGGTTGCAACGGTGGTGAGCGGAGGACGACTCAAGCTCGACTCCGCAACATCATCAAACCCGATCACAGCCAAGTCGACGCCAGCCTCCAGCCCGCGATCGCTAAGGCCGAGAAGCATGCCGAAGGCGACCACATCGTTGAAGCAGATGGCCGCTGTTGCGGGCTCATCCTGCTCCAGAAGCATGGAGACGGCATCGATCCCCGCTTGGCGGGTCAGCGGCGCCCTGAGAATGAGATCGGGCGAGAGGCCATGGCGGCGCATGCAGGTCACGAAGCCATCCCGCCTCTCCCTGTAAGCAGAATGCATGTGCTCACCGCCGACAAAGGCAATGCGTCGATGTCCGAGCCTGATGAGATGCTCCGTCGCCCGATCCATTCCGATCTCGTAGTCCGCGCTTGCATAATCCCCCAGCGGAGAAACATGTCGAAGCGCTTGGACGACCGGGAAGCTCCAAGCGTTGAGACGAGAAATAAGCTCCTTAGTCGTACCGACAGCCGGACAGATGATAATCCCATCGGCTCCATGCTCACGCATGCGGAGGATGACCCGCTCCTGCTTAGCAACGGACTCGTTGCTGTCGGCCAGAAACAAGGCAAGTCCCGCCTCATCCAAGACTTGGTCCACGCCAGCTGCCAACTCGGCAAAGAAGGGATTGCTAAGCCCTGGGATCAACAGCCCGACAGTCCTGCTCCGAGCAGCGCGCATGCTGGCCGCGCTTCGGTTATAGACATAGCCGAGCTCATCAAGGATGCCTCGCACCTTAACGCGGGTGCTCTCTGCCACCAGAGGGCTGTCGCGGAGAACAAGCGATACGGTCGCTCGGGACACGCCAGCCCGTGCCGCAACGTCGGCGAGCGTCAAGCGGATGGGCCGGCCCGCCGATCTCTCTCGCATATTAGATCGCTCCCGCAGAACTTTAGATCGATCTAAAATCCTAATTGAGCAGGTGTCAACTCCGAGCTCCTCCTAGGAGCATAGCCTCATAGAAAGCGGCCCTCTCTATGCTGTAGGATGAGTGCCTTTGCCGGAGCCGGTCCTGGAACGAGCAGCCAAGGTCGGCTGTGGGTCGAGGCTGTGTCAAAACGCGGAATCTAGTAATCTGGTTGGGTCAGTACGGACTGGAGGGATCGCGATGAAGCGGTTTGTCCAAGGCCAGGAGCGCAGCCAAGGCACCTTGTTCCCGGTCTGCCTCGACGAGTACGTCAGTGACGACAATCCGGTGCGGGTGATCGACGTCTTTGTCGAGGAACTCGACTTGCATGCCCTGGGGTTCGAGAGTGTCATCCCACAGGCGACGGGCCGCCCGGCCTACCATCCGGCGGCCCTGCTCAAGATCTACATCTATGGCTATCTCAACCGCATCCCGTCCAGCCGCCGCCTCGAGCAGGAGACCGGCCGCAACCTTGAGCTGATGTGGCTCACCGGCCAGCTTCAGCCGGATCACAAGACCATCGCCCGCTTCCGCAAGGACAATGGACCGGCCATTCGGGCCGTGTGCCGCCAGTTCGTCGGGCTGTGCCGCACGCTCAACCTGTTCTCGCAGGCGGTGGTGGCCATCGACGGCTCCAAGTTCAAGGCGGTCAACGCGCGGGACAAGAACTTCACGCCGGCCAAGCTCGCCAAGCGCATCGAGCAGGTGGAGGCCAGCATCGCACACTATCTGTCCGCCCTCGACACGGCCGATCGGCAGGAGAGCGAGCTGGCGCAGGTGAAGGCCGGGCGGATCAAGGACAAGATCGCGGCGCTCAGAGAGCAGATGCAGCAGTTCCGGGAGCTGGAGCAGCAGGTGCTGGCGGCTCCCGACCAGCAGATCTCGCTCACTGATCCGGACGCGCGGGCGATGACCAACCGGGGCATCGGCACGGGCATCGTCGGCTACAACGTTCAGGCCGCGGTGGATGTCCAGCACCACCTGATCGTCGCACATGAGGTCACCAACAGCGGCTCGGATCGGGGCCAGTTATCGGTGATGGGCCAGCAGGCGCAGGGTGCCATGGGCACGCCGAGCCTGGAGGCTCTGGCGGACAGAGGCTACTACAAGGGCGAGGACATCCTGGCCTGCGAGAGAGCTGGGATCACGCCCTATGTGCCCAAGACCCTCAACTCGAGCGCCAAGGCTGACGGACGCTTCGGCAAGCAGGACTTCGTCTATCATCCCGAGGATGACACCTATCGCTGTCCCGCCGGAGAGCGCCTGACGCGACGATGCTCCACCATCGAGCATGGGATGCTGCTGCATCTCTACTGGACCAGCTGCTGCCAAACCTGTGCGCTCAAAGATCAGTGTACGCCCGGCAAGGAGCGCCGGGTCAGACGCTGGGAGCATGAGGATGTGCTCGATGCGATGCAGGAGCGGCTCGATCGGGCCCCGGAGACGCCGCGTCTGCGGCGGCAGACGGTGGAGCATCCGTTTGGAACGATCAAGGCCTGGATGGGTGCTACGCACTTCCTGACCCGGACCTTGGAGCGGGTGCGCACCGAGATGAGCCTGCACGTGCTCGCCTATAACCTGAAGCGGGTTCTGGCGATCCTCGGACCAGGGCCGCTGCTGGCAGCAATCCAGTCCTGAGGGGGCATCGCTCTAGGCACCCAAGCTGATCACGATGGCTGGGACACCAGCAAGAATGACATCCAGCCTTGTCGATGAGCCAAACGGCCGTTGTCACCTGCGCTCCAGCCGATCAGAGGATCACAGAGGTGAGCTCACTCGGTCCCGATCTGCGTTTTGACACAGCCTCGGTCA
>NZ_QDGA01000138.1 GCF_003347665.1 Microvirga calopogonii | reverse complement strand
ATACCAGGTCCCTGAAGAGCTGACTCGTTTGTGATTTCCCGGACTGTGGCAGGTGTGATTCAGTTGGGTGAACCAGGGAGGTTTGCCATGCCGATCCCACTCCGTTCTGACTTCAATGCGTCTCAGCTTCGTGCGCTGGCCAGGAAGGCGAAGGATGGCCCGCAAGCCCGCCGTCTGCTCTCGCTGGCGGCGATCTATGAGGGGGTCTCCCGCACCGAGGCGGCGCGGATCGGCGGGGTGACGCTGCAGATCGTGCGCGACTGGGTGGTCAAGTTCAATGCGCACGGACCCGAGGGGCTCATCGACCGCAAGCCCCCGGGCCAGCCCTCCAGGCTCACCGATCAGCATCGTCAGCACCTGGTGCAGATGATCGAGGCCGGCCCGATCCCGGCGGTGCATGGGGTGGTGCGCTGGCGGCTGGTCGATCTGATCCAGTGGCTCTGGGACGAGTATCGCCTCCCGGTCTCGAAACAGACGCTGAGCCGGGAAGTGCGGGCGCTGGGCTATCGCAAGCTCTCGGCCCGCCCGCGGCATCACGCCAAGAGCGAGGCGGCGGTCGAGGATTTTAAAAAACTTTCCCCGCGCGTGTGGCGGAGATCGCGACCACCGCGGCTCATGGCCAGCCCTTAGAGATCTGGTTTGCCGACGAGGCGCGCATCGGCCAGAAGAACAAAATCACCCGGCGTTGGGCCAAGCGCGGCACGCGGCCCTCGGCGCCGCGGGATCTGCGCACCGCCTCCACCTCCATCTTCGGGGCGATCTGCCCGGCTGAAGGCAAGGGAGCCGGCCTGGTGCTGCCCCGCTGCACCACACAGGCGATGAACGAACATCTGAAGGAGATCGCGCAAGCCGTGGCGCCGGGAGCGCATGCGGTGCTGCTGTTGGATCGGGCCGGCTGGCACGTCTCACGCAAACTGCAGGTGCCGGCCAACATCACCCTGGTGCCGCTGCCCGCCAAGGCACCCGAGTTGAACCCGGTGGAGAATATCTGGCAGTACATGAGGGAGAACTGGCTCTCGAACCGGATCTTCACGTCCTACACCGACATTCTCGATCACTGCTGCGCGGCTTGGACCAAGCTCACGGATCAACCTTGGACCATCATGTCCATTGGCTTGCGTGATTGGGCGCACGGGTTCTGATCAATGGGAGTTGGTATCACCCGCAGGATTATGCGGCGACCTACCTTCCGGCCTATGCGCCAAAACTCAACCCGAGGAGCAGTGCAATGCATGCGTCATGCAAGGCATGGAGGACGCGCCACCCGGGCAAGTCGCCGACTTGCACCGTCATGCCCACCGCGAGCTCGGACGCCTTCAGCAACGGCCTGCACCCATGACCAGCCTCTTCCGGCACGCAGGTCTTTTCGTTGGAGATCTTTGGTGAAGATCGTCAGGAGCCCGTGCTCGAGGTTCAAAATTGCAGATCTTCCTACATGAGTTTGGACGCGCGGAGCGAAGGCTGGAGGCATTCGAGCGCCTGCCCGATTGCATCGAGGACGATCGCGGACACAGCATGGCTACAAGCACCCGCAGTGCGAATGCGTCTGGCGTCGGCCATCACGGGGAGACAACTTGGGCTACGACCCGTAGAGCCGTATGAGCTTCTTGACAAAGACCACAGGACATTTTGCTGCAAAAGTGGGTACAACATCTTAGTCCCTCAGAACAACTTTTTCGGAGGTGAAGATTCCATGCAAATCAGGTGAACTGAGGCACTGTGACAGCAACGTCTACTTCGAATCGAAGAGAGATCATGTCGAGTTTCCTCCCCTACAAGTCTTCTACATCCAAACACGCCGATAGCTGGGATACGATCAACGCCGGCCAACTCTACCGTTTGTACCCGAACAGACCCACGGCGCGGCAGAACGTCAGCCAAACACCAAAGCAGAATACCTCATCGATGTTAGCACGGGGCAAATCAATACGGGACGTCCGTAACGATTAAGGGGAAAAATTATGTTACGGTTTGAGCAGACGTCAGTTGGCCGTGAGGCTCGTGGGTTGGCAGAGGTATCATCTAAGACATTCCACACCGTTTATGCAGGGGAGCTTGAATTTGGACATTACTTCCGTGTTCAGGCGCCGAGTGGAGAATTCTGGCGCTGGTCGATCCGGTTCCCAGTTGCCACCGAGGTGATTGGTGAAGCTGTAACAGAGGCTGAAGCCCGTGCGGCCGTGGCGAATTGCTACAACACTATGCTGGCCCGAATCGGCCTTTCTGAGGACTCTTAGGCTGCTGGAAACCAGGTCCTGTGAACAGGACCAACACACTACGACGCGGCAACGGGCCGGTTCGTCTTGGCAGTATCCACCAGATTCACTGACGCACCGTGGGGAGCCACAATGTGAATGAACCAATCCGCTGCCGCTGACAAGGAAAAGCCCTGCCTCCAAGCGCTTATCGAGCAGATCTTTGATGGAGCTCAAGCCACTGGAGCCTGTACATCAGCCCGTCTTTTCCTATGACGGACCTGACCCGTCTGAAGTATATTTCCGCCCTGAATATTCTGATATTTGATCAAAAGTTCTGATGATGCTTTATACTAAGGACGATATAGCTGCGCAGCTGGTTGCTGAGTACGATCAGTTTGTGTCCCCTGCAACAACGGGATGCGTTAGCGAAGCCGCTCAAATCCTTCGGCAATATCCACCTCTATCGCCTGGGCAATAGGCTGGCGGTAATGGATTATGTCATAAAACCATGCCGGGTTCGTGATCTCGGGACGGTCGGTCCGCCAGTCGATCAGTACCGTGCGTGGGTGCCCATTCTGGGCAGCACCTGCAATAGCCGCCTTGCAAGCCTGCAGCCGGAAAGCCTGTTCTGTCCCCTCGGGCGGAAGTGCATTTTTGTACAGAGGCGGCACGACCAGAATAAGGACTGCATCCTCAGGAAGAGAGGCAGCGACAATTCCCATCCGATTTGCCGCGGGGAAGGACCGCGCCCCCGCCACAGGGTCTCTGTCGTAACGTTGGGCATTCGCATACGGCTTGGCCTCAAGCTCTTGGCGGTGAGCTGCCGCCATGTTGTCGCCCCGCCGGGTGTATTCGGCGTCGTAATCCCAATAGCCGTCCGGCCGGAGTCGCTCGGCGCTCAGTCCCAGCAGATAGGCGAGGCGCGGCGGCACCTCCTCCAGGACCTCCCAGCGCAGCAGCCCGCGAGCATATTCAAGCGAACTGCTTGCATAGAGCCAGAACGGAAAAGGCCGCTCGCTCGGCAGGGCGGGGTCAGACGCGCACCACCTCTCGTCGATGCTCACCAGCAGGGCCTTTACCGGCCCCCGCCGATGGCTCAGAAACCAGTCGATCAGCGCAAGCTGCTCCTTCGGCCCCGAACCTGGAACCGACATCTGGACGAAATCCAAACCGGTTGCCTTCTTCAGCCGCTCCGGCGAGATGAGCTGGATCCGGGAATTGCCCGCGATCATGGCATTGAAAGCCGGATTGCGCCCGCGGCTGGCATTCGCCATCGCCGGGGCCAGAGGGCGTAGGCCTGCGCGAGAGAAGAAGGGCGAGCGCCCGGTGTCGTAGGGATCGATCAGGTAAATCGCCGCCAGCGCGAGAGCCAGGACGATCGCCGCGCCGGCCACGAGGATGACGGCAAAGCGCCGCCAGCGCGGACGGTCGTGCCGCGCGGCCGCGTCAGAACTGGAAATAGATGAATTCATAATTCGCATCGTCGCCGATCTTGAACAGAACGACCACCAGGAGGATCACAAAGACCATCGCGATCGCCCGACGCGGCGGAAGCCGGTGCACGAGCCTCCAGGCCGTGGGGCCGAACACGGCGACCAACGCGGCGAGCAGAATCGTGCGCCACTTGATCGACGGGTCCGCCCCGCCCAGGCCGATCAGGCCCTCGTAGATCCGCAGCGCCGCGTCGAAGCTCGTGGCGCGGAAGAGCACCCAGGTGAGCATCACGAACAGCATCGTCAGGGTCCAGCCCACCAAGCCCGGCATGGGGAGCCCGGCCCGTCGCCAGAGCACGCCGGCTCCGAGCGCGAGCCCATGGGCGGCACCCCAGGCGACGAAGGTCAGCCCGGCGCCGTGCCAGAGGCCGCCCAGGGTCATGGTGGTGAACAGAGCCCCGAGCTGGACGGCCAAGCCCTTCCGGTTGCCGCCCATGGCGATGTACAGGTAGTCGCGCAGGAACCGCGACAGGGTCATGTGCCAGCGCCGCCAGAAATCCTGCAGCGACATAGAGCGATAGGGCGCGTCGAAGTTCTGCGGCAGGACGATGCCGAAGAGCAGCGCGAGGCCGAGCGCCATGTCGGTATAGCCCGAGAAGTCGAAATAGATCTGGAACGTGAAGCCGAGCATCGCCTGCCAGGCTTCGCCCAGCGCGATGGCCTTGCCGGCGGCCGCCGCCTGGAAGATGGGATTGACGTATTCGGATAGCGGGTCGCCGAGAAGGGTCTTCTTCGCCAGACCGCAGACCAGCAGCATGAGCCCGCGGGCAAAACGCTCGTCGGCATCGGGCCGCCGGTAGGGCCGCTCCTCGAACTGGTGCATGATCTCGCTCCAGCGCACCAGAGGACCTGCGAGAACCTGCGGGAAGAAGGCGATGTAGAGGCCGTAGCGGACAGGATCGTAAAGGGGCGCTTTGCCCTTCTTCAGATCCGTCAGGTACATGATGTGGTGGAACGTGAAGAACGAGATGCCGAGCGGCAGCGCGATCTCCACGTGGAGCCTCGGCAGCCCGGGCACGAGGGCGGCGAGATCCATGAAGAAGTTTAAGTACTTGAAGACCGCCAGGACGAGCAGGTTGGCGGCGATCGCCATCGGGACCAGGAGAGAGAGCCCCGAGCGCACGAAGGCCCTCGCAATAAGCCAATTGATGACGATGGAGCCGATCAGCAGCGGCACGAACCGCCAGTCCCAGTAGCCGTAGAAGAAGAGCGACAGCCCCAGAAGCACAGGCAACCGCCATGCAGGCCTAAACCGCTCCACGGTCCAATGGGCCAGCAATGCAGCCGGCAGGAAGGCGAACAGGAAGGCGACCGAGTTGAAGAGCATTCCCGCTGAAGCCTCATTGGACGACGCGGAATGCTCTGTTCCGCATCTTGAGCGCGCGTTCTTTTGCGGGATCGCGAGCTTCGCGTCAACTTTCTTCGGCAGAAGTCAATAAAGACTGACCGGGAAGCGTGTCACACCGTCGCGGCCTGCGCTCGGCGCACGAGTTCCTTGGCAACGCCGATCGTCAGCATCTCCTTGCGGATGAACGGCAGTGACCGGCAGACGGACAGAGCAGCGGCTCTAAACCGGGACCATAAGGCCACTCAGCAGGCTCCATCATCTTTAGGAACTGAGATAATCCTGTTCCGACTGAAATGGCCGACGACCATCGGCAGAGGTCTCACATCTGCTGATGCCTATGAACCGATTCCATTTTTCACGACGAATTAAGTGAATCGCGGCGAAGCAGTGCCTTTACATGGGTCAGCGGCCTGTTTGACACCTACAGTGCCAACTACCTTCCGACGCGGGAGATCTCCCGTGAGCTGGGCAGGAGGATGCCGAGCGGCGCGACTTCAGGGCCTGCCTAACAGAGCTTCCCGCGGCTGACGATCTAGGGGCGTTCGCTGGTCCGGCGACGGAGGTCTTCTGGTGACCAACTCACCCCGACGCGGCCATCGTTGGGTTCGTTCTGCCAATTTTTTTTAACAAGCCCGCAGACGCGTGGTGGGAGCTACAATGGGGTGGATCGATCCGCGGCAGAGGGCAAAGGAAAGCCCTGTCTCAAAGTCTATTCGAGCTGGCCTTCGATGAGATTTGAGCCGCTGCGGCTTGTGAGCCAGCGCATTTCTTCCTGTTGTACAGGCTCGCCCGAACTATCTTGCTCGCCAACGGATATTCGGATATCCTCATTCGAATATCAGAATATTTAATCGGAGAAGCTGATGCCGCTCTATATCAAGGATGATACAACCGCTGAGCTGGTTACGCAGCTTGCCAAGCTTCGAGGCCTGACCAAGCAAGCTGCTGTTCGCCTTGCGGTCCAGGCGGAGTTGGATCGTGCGCGCGATGCCATCCCGCTGCGGGAGCGTGCTGCTGCACTTCGGGCGGCCCATGCTCTCCCTCCATCTACGGGCAAGGCCGCCGACAAAGACTTCTTCGATGACCTGTCTGGAGCGCTCTGATGGTCTTTGTGGATGCTTCGGCCCTGATGGCGATCATCACAGGCCAGCCGGCTGCCGACGCGCTCACGGACCGTCTTGAGGCCGAGCAGCGCCGGTTGTGCTCTCCCATCTCCGTTTGGGAAACCGTGGCTGGGCTTTGCCACAGCTACATGTTCTCGGTTCCCGCTGCTCGCGAGCACGTGCAGCGCTTTCTCGATGCGCTCGGGTTCGAGTGGGTTGCGATCAGCGAGCGTGAGTACACCCTCGCACTGGACGCCTACGCCCAATACGGCGAGGGACGTCATCCGGCAAAGCTCAATATGGGGGATTGCTTCGCCTACGCCTGCGCCAAGGGCAACAGGGCCAAACTCCTGTTCACAGGCGATGATTTCAGCAAGACCGACCTCGGGCATCTTGCCTAATGGAAGTGTCGTCACATCCGGGCTTACCGAGATGGAACAGCCCTGTTCGGTGAGGGCGCCTTACGCCGCCACCCAGTTTTCAATGGTGAGACCTTCTACACTTTGAAATTCGCGCTCGTTGTTGGTGACAAGGGTCAATCCCGGGCACTTGGCATGAGCCGCAATCCAGAGATCATTATTGCCGATGCGTTCACCGCGGGCAGCCAGATCGGACCGGATCAGACCATAGGCCTTCGCCACGTCTGCGGCCATGGGCAGGACCGGGATCCAGGCCGTCAAATCCTCAAGAACCAGCATGGCTTTCTGCGGGTTAGGATTCTTGTGAACGCCATCGATCAGCTCCCTGTAGGTCACCACCGAGATGGCCGTCGAGCCGGCAGGCCGCATCTTGAACCGATCCAACACCACCTTCGGGCGCCCCCGGCGAATGTAGATGCAGATGTTGGTGTCCAGGAGATAGGTGGGCTGCGCCATCACAAGCCCTCCCGCTCCTGCGGCAGTGCGTCGGCGCGTTCAAAGTCCGGAAGCTCACACAGCAGATCAAAGGGGCGCTCTAACGTTCTTGGCTTCTCGCGGAGAACGATCTCATCGCCCCGGCGAAAGATCTCGACCCCATCACTGGTGAGTCGGAACTCTTTCGGCAGGCGGACCGCCTGACTGTTGCCCGAGCGGAAAACCTTGGCTGTGGCCATCCTATCCTCCGTATATACATGTAAGTATATACGGGCGTAGCCAGTGACTTCGAGGACATCGGGGGCATGGGACGAAACCACCTGGGCCTGGCTTACGCATTGTCTTGCCTTCGTGCCGCGGCACGCGCTGCATCCAACAGGCGGATGGTAGCCCTGGCGCCGACGACACGGCTACGGATTGTTTGATCGTGCACGCGAGTGCGCCATCACATGCTGTGCGTCGCCCACCGGCTATGCGTGCAGGCTTTTGAGAAGCTACAAGCGGGCGGAGCAATCCGCTCGACCAGAGAGCAGCCACCGCGGTTTGGCCCTTCTGCGAGAGAAACGATGAAACCTATCATGGAAGGCACGTCGGCGGCACGGGACACGATGTGCTGACCACCCTTTCGAGACTTGAAACTGGGCTGGATTGGCCCAGTTCAAGCCGCGTCCGCCACGATACCTGCGGGCATGTCGCCTATTCAGAACAAGAGACCTTCCATGCAGCAACGTCAGCTTGGTTCCTTGCAGGTGTCCGCCCTCGGCCTTGGCTGCATGGGCATGTCCGAGTTTTACGGCAGCGGCGACGAGGCCGAATCCGTTGCCACGATCCATCGCGCCATCGAGCTCGGCGTGACCTTCCTCGACACCGCGGACATGTACGGCGTCGGCCGCAATGAGGAACTCGTCGGTCGCGCCATCGCGGACCGGCGCGACAGGGTGGTGCTCGCCACCAAGTTCGGCAACCTGCGGGGTCCGAACGGGGAGCGCCTCGGCATCAGCGGCAAGCCCGACTACGTGCGCCAAGCCTGCGAGGCGAGCCTGAGGCGTCTGAACGTCGATGTGATCGATCTCTACTACCAGCACCGGGTCGACCCTGAGACGCCGATCGAGGACACGGTCGGGGCCATGGCTGACCTCGTGCGCGAGGGCAAGGTCCGCTACCTCGGCCTGTCGGAAGCCGGCCCTCAGACCATCCGGCGCGCCCATGCGGTTCATCCCATCACGGCGCTGCAGACAGAATACTCGCTCTGGAGCCGGGACCCGGAGGACGAAATCCTGCCGACTGTGCGCGAACTCGGCATCGGCTTCGTGCCTTATTCGCCGCTCGGCCGCGGCTTCCTCACCGGGCAGATCAAGAGCGTGGACGATCTCGCGGCCGACGATTTCCGCAGGAACTCGCCACGGTTCCAGGGCGAGAACTTCCAGAAGAACCTCGAGCTCGTGCGCGAGATCGAGGCCATGGCCCGGGAGAAGGGCTGCGCGCCCTCGCAGCTCGCGCTCGCCTGGGTGCTGGCGCAGGGCGATGACATCGTGCCGATCCCCGGCACCAAGCGGCGCCGGTATCTAGAGGAAAATGCGGGCGCGCTGGACGTGACACTGACCAGGGACGACCTGGCGCGCATTAACCGCATTATTCCGCCGGGCGCTGCGGCCGGCACCCGCTACCCAGTGCCAGGCATGAAGATGGTCGGGCTCTAGGCCTCGACTTTGTCCCCCGCGCCTGGGAATCGTGGGGATCCCTCAACACTTCCTGAGCACTGCCCTTGGGCGGCAAGTCCGCCCGCCCAATATCCTCCAGTGGCTCCAGCAGGAATCAAAGGAATTCGGTCGTCTCAGCCGCCTCAATGAGGTAGGCCGCCACCTCGTTGTCGGGGAGATCGCTTACGCATTCTGACGCCTCAAGGCGATCAACGATATCGAGTTTAGCAAGCGCCGGAAGCCCTCGCCCTTGAGGGCGAGGATGGACAGGCGCACGCGGCGCCTGCCGCGTATCCGATTTGACAGAGTGGGTGGATGTTCCTAGTCTGTTCCAGCATGGATCCGACCGCCCCAGCTCCCGCTTACAAGACGTTTAGCTTTCGCGTGAAGGACGCAACAAGCGGAACGCGTCTTGTCGCGTTGGGCAATGCGGTCAATTTCGTGTGGAACTTCATCAACGAGGTCAGCGCCAAGTCGGCCCAACGCGATCCGCGATGGATCAGCAAGAAAGACCTTCGGGCTTTGACCAAAGGTGCCAGTCGTGAGCTTGGATTGCCATCGCAGGTGATCCAAGAGGTGATCGACGAATATCTCGACAAGCGCAAAGCTGCACGTCGACCAAAGCTGCGGTGGCGGGTCAGCCGGGGCGCCAGGCGATCTCTCGGCTGGGTGCCCTTCACCAACCAGGACATCGAGATCAATGGATCCATTGTGTCACTGCGAGGACAGAAGTTCCGGCTGTGGCAGCATCGGGAGCTGCAGGGCAAGATCAAGTCCGGCAATTTCGCGCAGGACGCCCGCGGCCGCTGGTACTGCAACATCGTCTGTGAGATCGAGCGGACCACGACCAACCGCACGGCGGTGACCGGCATTGATCTCGGGCATAAGACGGCGGCCAAATGCTCCGACGGGCCGGAGCTGGAGCAGGCGACCTTCGACCGCGACCTCGAGCCGAAGCTGGCCGAGGCGCAGCGGCAGGGCCGCAGACGTCAAGTTCAGACGATCCATGCCAAGATCGCCAATCGCCGAAAGGACGCTCTGCACAAGTTCTCCCGTGCCGTGGTCGACCGGGCGGGAGCGATCTTCGTCGGCAACATCTCATCCACCTGGCAGATCGCGTCCGGGAACGCCAAGGCGACCCTGGACGTGAGCTGGAGCACCTTACGCAACTTCCTTGAGTACAAGGGCGATCACGCTGGAGTTGTGTTTGCCGAGGTGAATGAGGCTTTTACAACGCAAACCTGTTCTGGGTGTCATGCACTCAGCGGCCCAAAAGGCCGAGAAGGTCTTGCGGTCAGGCAGTGGGTGTGCAGCGAATGTGGAACCGAGCATGATCGGGATCACAATGCGGCACTGAACATTGCCCGTCTCGGGTGCGAGACGCTGGGCCTGAAGGGGCTTAGAAGCCTCGGGTTAGGCATCACACATGCCCTTGCCTCTTCCATGTCGCGCAGTGGTGACCTGAAACGATAAAGCCCCGCCGGCCTGTGCCAGCGCGGTGGTGCCGCAAGCCCCCGGGAGGGCATAGGCTCTACGCGCCCAGGTCGGGCTTCGCTCGCTCCGCGGCCGCAGACAGGGCCATCCTCGGAACTTACGTCTGTATCTGTTCGCCGCCTGCCGGCCGGGCACGGATGAGATGATACCAGGTCCCTGAAGAGCTGACTCGTTTGTGATTTCCCGGACTGTGGCAGGTGTGATTCAGTTGGGTGAACCAGGGAGGTTTGCCATGCCGATCCCACTCCGTTCTGACTTCAATGCGTCTCAGCTTCGTGCGCTGGCCAGGAAGGCGAAGGATGGCCCGCAAGCCCGCCGTCTGCTCTCGCTGGCGGCGATCTATGAGGGGGTCTCCCGCACCGAGGCGGCGCGGATCGGCGGGGTGACGCTGCAGATCGTGCGCGACTGGGTGGTCAAGTTCAATGCGCACGGACCCGAGGGGCTCATCGACCGCAAGCCCCCGGGCCAGCCCTCCAGGCTCACCGATCAGCATCGTCAGCACCTGGTGCAGATGATCGAGGCCGGCCCGATCCCGGCGGTGCATGGGGTGGTGCGCTGGCGGCTGGTCGATCTGATCCAGTGGCTCTGGGACGAGTATCGCCTCCCGGTCTCGAAACAGACGCTGAGCCGGGAAGTGCGGGCGCTGGGCTATCGCAAGCTCTCGGCCCGCCCGCGGCATCACGCCAAGAGCGAGGCGGCGGTCGAGGATTTTAAAAAACTTTCCCCGCGCGTGTGGCGGAGATCGCGACCACCGCGGCTCATGGCCAGCCCTTAGAGATCTGGTTTGCCGACGAGGCGCGCATCGGCCAGAAGAACAAAATCACCCGGCGTTGGGCCAAGCGCGGCACGCGGCCCTCGGCGCCGCGGGATCTGCGCACCGCCTCCACCTCCATCTTCGGGGCGATCTGCCCGGCTGAAGGCAAGGGAGCCGGCCTGGTGCTGCCCCGCTGCACCACACAGGCGATGAACGAACATCTGAAGGAGATCGCGCAAGCCGTGGCGCCGGGAGCGCATGCGGTGCTGCTGTTGGATCGGGCCGGCTGGCACGTCTCACGCAAACTGCAGGTGCCGGCCAACATCACCCTGGTGCCGCTGCCCGCCAAGGCACCCGAGTTGAACCCGGTGGAGAATATCTGGCAGTACATGAGGGAGAACTGGCTCTCGAACCGGATCTTCACGTCCTACACCGACATTCTCGATCACTGCTGCGCGGCTTGGACCAAGCTCACGGATCAACCTTGGACCATCATGTCCATTGGCTTGCGTGATTGGGCGCACGGGTTCTGATCAATGGGAGTTGGTAT
>NZ_QDGA01000137.1 GCF_003347665.1 Microvirga calopogonii | reverse complement strand
CGGCGTCAATCCCCTGCATCATTATCTGGAGTTTGGTGCAGCAGAGGGGCGCGATCCTTCGCCAAAACCTCCTAAGTATCAGTCCATCCGCCGTGGTCCAAGTCGAAGAGCGATTGCGGCGGCCGCTGAAATAATCGAAGAATTCTCGACTTCAGAGATCGATCTCGCATGGCTCCTGAAGCAGCCGTTGCATACTCTCCCAATTGCGCCGGATTTGCCAGAAGCTGTGTCCGACGGATGGCGTAAACTGTACCTTTCGTTGGGCCGTGTGCCACGAACCGTATTGATTGTGCCATCGCTCGATGACAAGCAACTGCGCCGGCACCTCCAATGTCTAACAAACCAAGCAATTGTGTCTAGCGATCCATCCGCTCTGCTGGTGATCGCCGCCGATGAAGCCTTTCCATCCATTGCTGAGGATCTCCCGCACGAGATCGTCTGGCGTTCACTCGCCGAATTTCGTGCCCACCTTAACCTGCGGGAAAAAGCTGCCATTCTTACTGCACTTATTCAGACTTTGCGACCGGAGTCGATTTTCATTGTCAGTAGCCGGGCAGGATGGGAAGTCATGGCGCGGCATGGCGCAGCCTTCTCTCGACATTCACAGCTTTTCGCAGCGTTGGCTCCTTCTACTTGTGGAGAGAGAAACGCCACCGAAGACAACGATGTGGAAGTGGACTATCTAGAGCAATGCCTGCCTTTCCTCTCCGCAGTTTATGCGAGCGATCCAGAGTGGTTTAAAAAAATCGTTGAACGCTGCGGATTACGAGCTGCCTCAGTCCAAAAAATTCGTTTTCTCCCGGCGGCGGCATCTGATGAGCATTGGCTTTCAGTTCTTTCACAAGAGCCAGGACTTCTCTCGAAGAAGGTGTCATACCTATGAACGCGTCGTTGCCAGACATCACTGCAGTTCTGTGTGTTCACCAGGCAACTCTACTTGCGCCTAGTTCACTTCACAGCCTGATTCGTGCCAGTGAGGCAGCCACCACAGCTGGAATGCAGGTCGAGCTCCTTGTCATGATTGCTTGTCCTCGCGCTGAAATGCGAAGCGATTTAATCGCTGCTTCCAGTTTAGGTGCTCGCGTCATCGAATTTGATATCAACGATTCAGAAATCGCTCGGAATTTAGCGATCGAGGTCGGCCGTGGGCGGTTCTTCGCGTTTCTTGAGGGAAATAATCTATGGTGTCGTGATTGGCTCATCAAAGCCTATAACTGCGCAATGGAATCGCCTTCGCTTGCCGTTTGGCATCCAGAGGCCAGTTTGTGGTATGGGTCTGATTGCGAACCATATTGGATGGTACACGACGACATTGACACTGCGCCTGCGGATTGGGTTTTGCTAGGGCTTAAAAACCATTGGACGTCACAAAGCTTTGCACCGCGCGAAGTCCATGAACGTGTGCCTTATTGCAAAACGGACCTTGCAGCCACCCTTGACTATGAGAACTGGCGCTGGAACACGGAAGCTGTTGCCTGCGGATACCTTCATCGGACTGTGCTGGGCACGTCGCATATCATTCGGGCGGGTTCGAAATCACCCATGGCAGATCCAGAAGCCTTACCTGCCTTGATGCCCGCATCATCATTGTTCCGCAGAAAGATCGGTGTGGCATTGAAACAACATTCACACAAGAGGGTAGAGGCGACCTACCTTTAACCAATATGCCCCTCGACACAGTTGTTTGAGAGATATATGGCCTCTGCTACAAGTTAATGGAGGCTACGTTGGTCGCAGGCAAGAGAGTTCTGGTAACGGGCGCCGCTGGCTTCATTGGAAGTCATCTCGTCGAGACACTCGTACAACGGGACGCAACCGTGACCGCAATGGTGCGGTATAATTCTTCGTCCTCAATCGGGAACCTAGGGTTTTTGCCCGATCCGATCCGTGCCAAGCTCACAGTGATATCAGGAAACATCGAAGACAGCGATTTTGTTTATAGAGCAATCGAAGGGCACGACATTGTCCTTCATCTGGCTGCTCTCATTGCTATTCCATACTCGTACGTGGCACCTCGTTCCTACCTGCGCACGAACGTTGAGGGAACACTAAACGTACTAGAAGCTGCACGACGTCTCGGTACCGGTCGTGTCGTTCATACGAGCACCTCTGAAGTTTATGGAACTGCCTTGCGCACGCCTATTGACGAGGAGCACCCTTTACAGGGCCAGTCACCTTACTCTGCGAGTAAAATTGGAGCGGACAAGATCGCCGAGTCCTATTTTCGCTCGTTTGAGACTCCGGTCGTTGTGCTGCGCCCGTTCAATACGTTTGGACCGCGCCAGTCCGGTCGAGCTTTCATTCCGACTATTATCTCGCAAGCTCTCGATCGTGATGCAATCCATCTTGGGTCGCTCACACCTCAGCGCGATATGACTTTTGTCTCCGACACGGTCGATGGATTCATTCGTGCCGCCACGATTGCTGGGATCGAGGGAGAAACGATCAATTTAGGTACGGGAGAGACCTATAGCATTGGCGATTTCGCCAGCCGCATCTTGCGACTGATGGGTATGGAAAAACCTATCGTGCACGACGCGAGTCGAGACCGACCGAACAAAAGCGAAGTGATGAAACTGGTCTCGGATAACTCGAAAGCCGCCCGGCTTCTAGGATGGCGTCCCAGCACCACTCTGGATGATGGTCTCCGTCAGGCCATAGAGTTCATATCGGCAAACCGCCATCTCTATGCGCCCAATAGCTACACCGTGTGAACCAGAAGGGCAGATCATGCAGGCAATCATCATGGCGGGAGGAAAGGGCTCACGCCTACATCCTTACTCGGCATTGTTCCCAAAGCCTCTTATGCCGCTTGGAGACAAGCCAATCCTTGAAATCCTACTCCTTCAATTGCGCGCGGCAAACGTCACTAACGTGATTATTGCTGTCAATCATCTACGGCATCTTATTGAAGCTTTTTTTGGAGACGGATCTCGCTTCGGACTATCCATAACGTATAGTGTAGAGGATAAGCCCTTGGGCACTGCGGGCCCTATGGGGCTGGTCTTAGATAAACTTGAAGATAACTTTATTCTGACCAACGGCGATCTTCTTACGACGCTGGATGTAGGGCGGATGGTTACGGATCACCTCACGAGTCGTGCGGCGGCGACGATAGGAAGTTATCGTCGTGAGCTTCGCTCGGAGTTCGGCCTACTAGAGGTCGATGGTGACATGCGAATGATCGGATATCGAGAGAAGCCGACTTACGAGCACCTCGTCAGCATGGGATTGTACGTACTGAACCGAGCGGCGGTGCGGCCGTGGCTTGTTCCGGGCGAATATCTCGATATGCCAGGGCTAGTACAGTCAATGGCCCAAGCCGATATGTTGGTTCGCTGCCATCAGCAGAATTGCACATGGCTTGATATTGGTCGCCCCGAAGATTTCGCGTTAGCACAGAGCATGGTGGAAAATGATCCCGCTGCTTTCGCGCCCCGAGGTTTCGGCTGATGCGCATTCTTCTGACGGGTTCCAACGGATTCCTTGGGCGTCACATCCTGATCTCCACTGCCGCATCCGGCGTACATCTTGTTTGCGCGACCCGCGGAGACAAAGGCGACTGTGATAAAACTGTATCGCTCGGACCTGGTCCTTGGGGGCAAGCAGAATTCGAGCATGCGTTGGCTGTCAGTCAGGCCGATGTGGTTCTTCACTGTGTTGGCGCGACCCACAATGGAGACTTCCGTCAACTCTTTGAGGCGAACACTTTCACGGCAGCGGGGCTTCTCGCGGCGGCGTCCACGATGACTAGTCCGCCTCGAATCATCCTTATTGGCTCGGCCGCGGAGTATGGGTTTGTCCCCGCAAATGCTATGCCAGTTTCCGAAGACTACCTATGCCAACCTCGGAGCCAGTACGGCATTTCGAAGTATGCCCAAACGCTCCTCGGATTAGCTGCGTCTGAGCATGGGCTGCCTGTCTTAACAGCACGACTGTTCAATCCCGTTGGGGTGGGAATGCCGAGAAACCTCGCTCTACCCTCCTTTGCACGACGCATCACTATGGCATCAAACGAGGATAGTGTTATTCGCGTTGGAGATATCGAGGTGAGCCGCGACTTCATCGACGTGACAGAGGTCGCACGTATACTCCTGTCGCTGGCCCGTATTCCGCGATGGCCTTGGCCCATTATCAATCTTTGCAGCGGACGAGCCTATAGGCTGGGCTCACTTCTTGAGTCTATGATCGCGGCTAGCGGCCGGAGCTTCGGAATTGAGGTAGACCCAGTACTACTGCGGCCCGGTGACATGCCGGTCCTTACAGGGAGCGTAGAACGACTTTCTGCCTTGGGCCTGCGACCTGCAACGCCGGACTTTGAACGACTGATTCCTGAATTGCTAGCTGAGTGGGAACCTCACGGAAGATTGGACCAGTGAGAGTGAGAGTTTGCGATTACTCTGAACCGATCCCGAAGTTTGGGGGCCCCTGCGGTTAGAAATTTCCGACTTCGGGTGGACTTGGACCCGCCCCGAAAGCTGGACCACGGCCAAGCGGGCTTTCCGGTCTCACGGCTCCATCGGCTGGCTGGGAGCACCGATGGATTTGATGAACTCGCTCGGGGTCTTATGCCCGATCGAGCTGTGTGGTCTTTCGCCATTGTACTCGTGTCTGAACGCCTCACATTTTAGCCTGGCATCAGCCAGAGACAAGAACGAGTTCTGATCGATGCATTCGGCCCGGACCTTGCCGTTGAACGCCTCCACGAAGCTGTTATCGGTGGGTTTGCCAGGACGGGAGAAGTCCAGAACAACCCCATGCTGGTAAGCCCACAGATCGAGAGCACGCGAGACGAATTCGGGACCATTGTCCACCCGAATGGTTTGCGGAACACCATAGAGGCCGGTCACCCGGTTGTCAGCCTCCCGCCTAGCCTGACGACCCCAGGTGAACAGGTGCTGGGGCGACATGCCGTTGCGGCGGGCGACCTCAGACACCACCGCGCCCGGCGCGGTCGCCTCCTCGAGGATCCGCGCCTTCTCATCCGCGGTCCAGCGCCGGCGCCCGCCCGGTCCGGTGATCACTTCCAGGCGCCGCACGGGCCGCGGCGGCGGCGGCTCAAGCATATGGTCAACCATCGACACAAAACGATCCTCAATCCAAGATCGGCAGTCTCGCCTCTCAACGACACGAACGTAAGGTGAGGTCAGAACACCGCTTACGTTCTTGGGGGAGCGACAAGAATTTAATGACGGGAACGAGGCTCGCGTTCACCCGGCGTTCAACCGAGAGGCCGCCGCCTTGCTGGAGACCAGCGGCCGGCTCCTGATGCAGATCGCGACAGAGTTGAGGGATTGTGGCACCATTGTGCCCAGCTGGTAGCCCAATCACGATGGCGGCTTTGTGAGGCATACAATACCAAGTGTACCTATAACGTTGATAGACTCCTCCGCAGGCCAGGTCAATGTGCCTGCACAATGGTCGCGTGCCGTAATCCATTCGGCAGTTGTCGGCTCAGCAAACCGGTAGCCTGTGGTCTGCTCAATTAAACCAATTTTAGCCCAAGCCACAGCCAAAGCTGAGGTATTCATGTCTCCTATCGTCGTTGAAAGTGCAGAAGCTCTCCGCCAATTTCCACCAACCAGTGCAAGCGAAGTGATATTTCGAAAGTCAGTTCGTTGCTCAAGACGTGCAACTATGCGGTTAGCCTCTTGAGCGTCCCAAAGATTTAATCGACGTTGATCAAATAGAATGTGGTTTGAAGCTCCAATATAGCTAATGCAAAGAATACCCGTCGCGGCCGCAAGAGCGCCTCTGATCTGCTTGGACGAGCCATGCCAAGCTATGGCCAGAACACCAGCGGCAAAAACCGAAATAGGGGACAGAACTCTCGGGACGAGCCAAATTACCCCACCTACAAGTGAAGCACCAGATGACCAAAGCAGGCCTCCGCTAAGGAGCCCAAGGCAGACCACAGTTTTGACGAATTTTCCCCTGTGAAGGAGAGGGAAAATTATAATTAGAGTGCCTGAAATGAGCAATCCGATCAGAAGGGTAGAGGTAGAGAGAGAGATCAGGCCAGAATCGGGATAAAGCGCCCATCTCAGGGCACTGCCAAGCGCCTGCAGCTTCTCATTGACTCTTGTGAGTTGAGAGAAATCAGTTCTTGCATCCAAATTGATGCCAGTTACCCGTTTGATGATGCCGAGACACGCAAGATATAGTGCAAGACCTATGGCTATTGACACCAGTGATCGGATTGAATGTGCTAAATTGGCTTTTAAAGTAAGCCTATTCCCAGTGTCATAGATCAGGCGCGCGATGGTAGCTAAAAGCCAAATAGTGCCTACATGCGCTACCGCACTTTGATAGATGCTAAGGGCAAAAGCAGTGAAAGTTGCCCCCCAAAATATTGCCTTCCATCTTGTCTGTAACAAAGTTGCAGCCGCAATCCCTATAGAACTTAGGAATATTGCGAGAGAAATATTAAAAGTGGCATCGGCAAAGTAGAAAAACTCTGTATTGAACGGATGAAGAGTAAAGATTGAAGCGAACACTAAAACTTCAAGTGGAGTTGGCCGCTCAAGGAGCGCCAAAACAAATAGTAGACCCGCCACTACGAGCAGGAAAATGGCTATCCCTAAGGAGGCCGACGCTGCTTCGATCCCGTAAACTCCAAGGACATCGCGCAACCACCAGATAGCTGCCAAGCCGAATCGTCCTTGGGACAATAGAAAGCTATATGTTGCCTCTGGCCCCTTATTATATGCTGCACTGTAAGTATCTATTGAGTAAAGCGGCGCAAAAAGAGCCTGCCCTCGAGCAAGGACCCCTAAGATGAAGGCAAGCAATATTGGCCCTGAATACTTAGCCCACATCATCTGCAGTGCGAAGGCCCCTTTTCTCATTATTAAGTCCTGTGCGTGAAGGTTGGGCATTTGTGTGTGACACTTACTTGGCACTTTTGGTGCTCTAGAAAGTTCTCTTGGGAAGACAAGCCCGCCATATACCCGTAATATGTGGGAGTAGCAACGACCGGCCGCGTTGGACCCGCTAGTGCGTTGACCTATTTGGAGATCCGGGCTGACGGCTGACCTTGGCGAGGATCACTTCAGCTGTTTTGGTCCATATGAAAGGAAATGGAAGGACGTGGCCCGCCATTGTACTCGGCGATGTAACGGTTGATCGCCGACTGCAGATCGATCAATGTGCAAAAGTCGCCGTGCCACAGCGTCGCAAGCCGACCTGTCTCGTCGATGGGTCAGTTTCAGGCTCGGCAGACCGCCTGCAGGACTGCCTCGTAGTCATCCAGCACGGGATGAGAGAGGTGCCGCTCACGCAGGCACAGCCAGTTCCGCCCCACCGGGTTTAATCCAAGCGAGGCCGACGACGGCAGGAGTGTGATGCCCCCCGGTATGTGCAAGGCCCGCGCATCGTGCCAGCCGACGTAATCAAACACGAGCATGGCGTACACACCTGGCCCAAGCTGACGCGAGAAGCGCCCCAGAAAGACAGTCATCGCATCGGCGTGCTTGCCGAAAATAACTCATCCTATTAACAAGCTGTATCCTGCGGAAAGAGTGCGAATGACAATGAGAACAGGCATACTGCGGTACTTGGTAGCCCTGCTCCGAGGGCGCGCGCTTGGGATATCGTATCTTCCACAGAACACGGAAGCTTCTCTGATTGCGAGCGCAGATGACGAGGCATTCATAGCCTATGCATCTGCTCACTTTCAGCCGCAGTGGTATTTGGAAACTTACCCTGATGTGGCTGAAGCTGGTGTTGATCCGCTCTCGCATTGGCTTGACAGCGGCCTATGGGAGGGGCGCTTGCCCGGGCCAAATATCGCTCTACGCCGCTCTGCCGATGGTCACCGTTTACCAAGTGGAGCCTGGAAGCGGTTCATGTGGCGCGGCGAAAGCATCTTTATGTGCGAGAGCAATTCAGCCGATGACGAGGCATTCATAGCCTATGCGTCTGCTCACTTTCAGCCGCAGTGGTATTTAGAAACTTACCCTGATGTGGCTGAAGCTGGTGTTGATCCGCTCTCGCATTGGCTTGACAGCGGCCTATGGGAGGGGCGCTTGCCCGGGCCAAATATCGCTCTACGCCGCTCTGCCGATGGTCACCGTTTACCAAGTGGAGCCTGGAAGCGGTTCATGTGGCGCGGCGAAAGCATTGCGTTGAAGGCTCGTCAAATACCAGATGCGATCATCTCTCAGATTATGGCACAAGGCCACCATGAGCCTGCTGTTTTAGCAGCGGGATCCCTTGCTCTCCCGCTGCTGCCTCATCTCGAAGCTGTGGACTTGTATTCACGCGACGGTGTCAACTCGGACAGCATTCTTTCGGCAGTGCCTGATCACCCAGAGATCGTTTTTATAATACCGCAGCTAGCTACCGGCGACGTGGAGAAATACGCTGCGAGTATCGTGCATGCACTTCTGGATACTCGCCATAGAAGCATCTTGGTGTTCGTGACAGAGCAGACGGCCGTTGCAGCAGGCAATTGGCGAGAGCAAAGAGCTCTTACGCCGTTTCAATCAGCGCATATTGTGTTTTGGCAAGATATCTGTGGCCCCTCTTATAGAGACCCAACGGCACTGGCTAGACTGCTGAATGCGCTCCGACCCGCCGTGACGATTGTCGCCGACAGTCGCGTTGGCCTCGAAATGGTAGCTAAGTTTGGAAGAGGCCTTTCACAGTTTTCTCGGCTTTGTTGTATATACCTAGGTTCAGGTGTCCGAGGCCGGATCGCACCATATAACGTACGATTCCATCGCCAAACTGCCGCATTTTCGCTTACTCTTACCAATAGTGAGGCAGCGGCCAAGGTATTGCGCGACCGACATGGAGAAATAATGGGCCTTGGCATTGCCATTCTGCCATATCGAGTGCAGCCAATCGACGATCGCATCTTCGCAACGCGTCTGGCGAAAAGGGGCGCGCGGATAGCGGAACGTTTACGGCGATGGATAGTATGCCTGTCGTCAGACGATGAGCAAAATGAAACGACCATTCTTGCTGAGCTTGCCCGCCTTAGGCCTCATGATGAATTCGCACTCTTTGGAACAATTGAAGCGAGCCGCACTGGGTCAGGGTTGGGCCCGCCCAACATATTTTATCGTGGTGCACTGGAGGATCTAGTCGAGACAGACTTTGGCTCGTATGATGCCTTTATCTCCATAAGCTTTCGCGGAGGCATGCAATGTACTGTAGTTGAGGCATGCCTACATGGAATCCCGATGATTTTAGCGGATGCTGACGAGTTGCGTGAGACTTTTAACGATACGGCCGCTGTGTTCGTGCGACCCACAGTCATCTCTCAAGAAGCCGCTGTTAGTTTTTCGGCAGCACTTAATTTCCTGGCTAGCCTCGCACCCGCCCAATTGAATACGATGCTGGTGGCTGCACGGGATCAGGCCCTAGCACGTCACGCCACTGCAACCCACGTGAACAGTATGATTGACCTCTTGTATACCCCATGAGCAACAAGCCTGATATTACTGTCACGATTATTTGTCATGCAGAAGGCTCATTTGTTGTGCCTGCATTATCTAGCATGGCAGACCAGGTTGCTACTGCACGAGCCGGCGGTCTCACTGTTGAGACACGGGCCATTCTTGATCGCCCGGATCCCCCGACTCGACATTTAGTTGCGACTAGCGGCGCATGGCTCGATGGCGTAGAAGAAGTCATGTTCGGGGATCTGGGGCTATCACGTAATGCTGGGGCGCGGGCAGCGCACGGCGAGTTCCTAGCATTTCTAGATGGCGATGACCTATGGGGAGCAAATTGGTTGCAACTGGCCCACAAAGCCGCAACTGCTCCGTCCGTGCTGCCAGAAGTAATTTGGCACCCTCAGTTCCTTTTCTATTTCACCGAGAGTGATTTCGACCGACATTCACCGAATTGTGTTCCGCATTCTGCTGCGCGCGCGCATTACATGGAGCATTCGTCGAGCGAAGATCCCGGATTCAGGCGCGAAACGATGTTCTTGAACAATGTGTGGAGTGCAAATGTTTTTGCTGCTCGCTCATTGCACGAGCGCTACCCGTATTCTGCTGTCGATAGAGCAAAGGGTTTCGGTATTGAGGACTGGGCTTGGCACATGGAGACACTATGGGCTGGTGTGGCTCATAACGTAGTAGCAGACACAGTTCATATGATACGCTTGAAAGATACAGGATCGCTTGCTCAACAAAACACGGTTGAGGGTTTGTTGCCCCCTCTTCCTAGTCCGCGCTGTGACCTTCCAACATAAGGTCCACAGCCGAAGGCGAGATCTGTAACAAAAGAGCCACACCGACGACATTTGGATGGAAGCACCTATTGTGGCAAAAAGTCAGATTAGAATTTTGTACACAAAGTGCGAGCGATCGCCTATCGAGTTTCAACGTCAAAGGTCAGATGGACCAAATTGCCTCGTAGAAGCGAAGTGGTATTATTAGGATGCGCATTGCGATGATCGGTTCGGGCTATGTTGGCCTGGTGTCGGGCGCCTGCTTTGCGGATTTCGGGCACGAGGTCTGCTGCGTCGACAAGGACCCGGGCAAGATCGAGGCCCTCAACCGCGGCGCCATCCCGATCTTCGAGCCCGGCCTGGCCGAGCTCGTGGCCAAGAACGTGCGCGAGGAGCGCCTGACCTTCACCACCGACTTGGCCCAGGCGGTCCAGACCGCCGAGGCCGTGTTCATTGCGGTGGGCACCCCGTCCCGCCGCGGCGACGGCCATGCCGACCTCTCTTACGTCTACCAGGCCGCGCGCGACATCGCCGCCGCCATGGACGGCTACACCGTCGTGGTGACCAAGTCGACCGTGCCGGTGGGCACCGGCGACGAGGTCGAGCGCATCATCCGCGAGACCCGGCCCGACGCCGCCTTCGCCGTGGTGTCCAACCCCGAGTTCCTGCGCGAGGGCGCGGCGATCGCCGACTTCAAGCGCCCCGACCGCATCGTGGTCGGCACCGAGGACGCGCGCGCCACCGCCGTGATGACCGAGCTCTACCGCCCGCTCTACCTCAACCAGTCGCCGCTGCTCGTCATGGCGCGGCGCACGGCCGAGCTGACCAAGTACGCCGCCAACGCGTTCCTGGCGACCAAGATCACCTTCATCAACGAGATCGCCGATTTGTGCGAGCAGGTGGGCGCCAACGTGCAGGACGTGGCCCGCGGCATCGGGCTCGACAACCGCATCGGGGCCAAGTTCCTGCATGCCGGCCCGGGCTATGGCGGCTCGTGCTTTCCCAAGGACACCCTGGCCCTGATCAAGACGGCGCAGGACCACGCGGCGCCGATGCGCATCGTCGAGACGGTGGCGGCGGTCAACAGCCAGCGCAAGCGCGCCATGGGCCGCAAGGTGATCGCCGCCTGCGGCGGCTCGGTGCGCGGCAAGACGGTGGCGGTGCTCGGCCTGACCTTCAAGCCCAACACCGACGACATGCGCGATGCGCCCTCGATCGACGTGATCACCGCGCTGCAGGATGCCGGCGCCCAGGTGAAGGCCTACGACCCGGAGGGCATGGCGGCGGCCCAGGCGGTGCTCACCGACGTGGCTTACGCCAAGGACGCCTATGATTGCGCCCGCGGGGCGGATGC
>NZ_QDGA01000136.1 GCF_003347665.1 Microvirga calopogonii | reverse complement strand
GACAAGGAATTTCGCTACCTTAGGACCGTTATAGTTACGGCCGCCGTTTACCGGGGCTTCGATTCAAAGCGTGAACCTCTCCTCTTAACCTTCCGGCACCGGGCAGGCGTCAGACCCTATACGTCGTCTCGCGACTTCGCAGAGTCCTGTGTTTTAGGTAAACAGTCGCCACCCCCTAGTCTGTGCCCCTCCCGCCTGGTTGCCCAAACGGAAGGCCTCCTTATCCCGAAGTTACGGAGGTAAATTGCCGAGTTCCTTCAACATAGTTCTCTCAAGCGCCTTGGTATACTCTACCAGTCCACCTGTGTCGGTTTCGGGTACGGTCTGATGTGAGGGCTATTTCCTGGGACCCGGAAGCCGCCCGAGCAATCCGATAAGCTCGAACGACGATAAGGATCCGTCACCTCTCACTGGCGCACGAATATTAAGCGTGCTTCCCATCGACTACGCCTTTCGGCCTCGCCTTAGGGGCCGGCTAACCCTGCGAAGATTAACTTTACGCAGGAACCCTTGGACTTTCGGCGACAGTGTCTTTCACACTGTTTGTCGTTACTCATGTCAGCATTCGCACTTCCGATATCTCCAGCAGCCCTCACGGGTCCGCCTTCGCAGACTTACGGAACGCTCCGCTACCGCGCATCTTGCGATGCACCCTAAGCTTCGGCTCGTGGCTTGAGCCCCGTTACATTTTCGGCGCAGGAACCCTTGTTTAGACCAGTGAGCTGTTACGCTTTCTTTAAAGGATGGCTGCTTCTAAGCCAACCTCCTGGTTGTTTTGGGATTCCCACATCCTTTCCCACTTAGCCACGAATTGGGGGCCTTAGCTGTAGGTCAGGGTTGTTTCCCTCTCCACGACGGACGTTAGCACCCGCCGTGTGTCTCCCGCGCACTCCTCCCAGGTATTCGGAGTTTGGTTAGGTTTGGTACCGCTGTGGGCGGCCCTAGCCCATCCAGTGCTCTACCCCCTGGGGGATTCACGCGAGGCGCTACCTAAATAGCTTTCGCGGAGAACCAGCTATTTCCGAGTTTGATTGGCCTTTCACCCCTAGCCACAAGTCATCCGAGACTTTTTCAACAGGCACCGGTTCGGTCCTCCAGTGCGTGTTACCGCACCTTCAACCTGCTCATGGCTAGATCACCCGGTTTCGGGTCTAAAGCAACGAACTAAAAAACGCCCTGTTCAGACTCGCTTTCGCTGCGCCTCCACCTATCGGCTTAAGCTTGCTCGTTACTTTAAGTCGCTGACCCATTATACAAAAGGTACGCCGTCACCCAGGACGAACCTTGGGCTCCGACTGTTTGTAAGCATCCGGTTTCAGGAACTGTTTCACTCCCCTCGTCGGGGTGCTTTTCACCTTTCCCTCACGGTACTGGTTCACTATCGGTCGCTGAGGAGTACTTAGGCTTGGAGGGTGGTCCCCCCATGTTCAGACAGGATTGCACGTGTCCCGCCCTACTCATATCCAACCATCACGCTGTTCCGTACGGGGCTATCACCCGTCATGCCCGACTTTCCAGACGGTTCCGGTGACGATCAGGTTGGCATTGGCCTGGTCCGCGTTCGCTCGCCACTACTAACGGAGTCTCGTTTGATGTCCTTTCCTCCGGGTACTTAGATGTTTCAGTTCCCCGGGTTCGCCTTAAACCCCTATGTATTCAGGATCTAATCCCTTCATCTGACCCTCCGTAGTGCAACGCCACCCCCAAGATCGCTCTCTCGGATGCCGTCACAATACAAAGGGTCGAAGGGGGGTTTCCCCATTCGGAGATCCCTGGATCAAAGCTCGTTCGCAGCTCCCCAAGGCTTATCGCAGCGTACCACGTCCTTCATCGCCTCTCAGCGCCAAGGCATCCACCAGATGCTCTTACGACACTTGATTACTCTCATGATCCATGTCCGCCCGGCAAAAGCCGGACACGGATCTCAAGAAAGACCTGACCTCGCATTGCTGCGAAGTCATATTTTGCTTGCCAAGCATCTCCGACGCTCCCGGCTGCGGGCCGGGGCTGGTTCGCGGAACTAGGAAAGTCCGCTGGTCGAAGATGCTGCCTCTTTACGATTTCAAACATCCGCGCTCGCCCGCACAGCAGGGAACACGAATTCCTTTGACATCCGGATACAGTAAAATGGTGGAGCCTGTCGGGATCGAACCGACGACCTGAAGCTTGCAAAGCTACCGCTCTCCCAGCTGAGCTAAGGCCCCGTTTTTTGCTTGGCCTCAGACGCCGGCAGGGACGTTAAGTCCCTTTGGCTATCCGCGCCATCGGGCGCGGCGGCCGGTCGGCCTTCGCAAGAAGTGGTGCAGGATCGACGCGTCAGCGTCGCAAGCCCGACCGGGCGCCCGCGCTGATGCGCGGAGCAGCCAAGGCAACGGACGTTGCCGCCGGCGCTTGAGGCTTCCCAAAATGGTGGGCCTGGGACGACTCGAACGTCCGACCTCACCCTTATCAGGGGTGCGCTCTAACCACCTGAGCTACAGGCCCCAGCCGCAGCACCTGCTGCGACCGATGTATCCGGAATTGAGAAGAGAAGCGAAGACGGCAGCGTCCCGCATAGTGAGCTTCTGACTGAAGCTCTTGTGTTCCAAGTGTTCCGATAGAAGCAGCATGACGCCACTTCGTAAGAGAACATCCTTAGAAAGGAGGTGATCCAGCCGCAGGTTCCCCTACGGCTACCTTGTTACGACTTCACCCCAGTCGCTGACCCTACCGTGGTCGCCTGCCTCCTTGCGGTTGGCGCAGCGCCGTCGGGTAAGACCAACTCCCATGGTGTGACGGGCGGTGTGTACAAGGCCCGGGAACGTATTCACCGTGGCGTTCTGATCCACGATTACTAGCGATTCCGCCTTCATGCACTCGAGTTGCAGAGTGCAATCCGAACTGAGACGGCTTTTGAGGATTAGCTCCCCCTCGCGGGTTCGCTGCCCTTTGTCACCGCCATTGTAGCACGTGTGTAGCCCAGCCCGTAAGGGCCATGAGGACTTGACGTCATCCCCACCTTCCTCGCGGCTTATCACCGGCAGTCCCCCTAGAGTGCCCAACTCAATGATGGCAACTAGGGGCGAGGGTTGCGCTCGTTGCGGGACTTAACCCAACATCTCACGACACGAGCTGACGACAGCCATGCAGCACCTGTGTTCCCGCCAGCCGAACTGAAGAGGGGTGTCTCCACTCCTCATACGGGACATGTCAAAGGCTGGTAAGGTTCTGCGCGTTGCTTCGAATTAAACCACATGCTCCACCGCTTGTGCGGGCCCCCGTCAATTCCTTTGAGTTTTAATCTTGCGACCGTACTCCCCAGGCGGAATGCTTAAAGCGTTAGCTGCGCCACTGACGAGCAAGCTCGCCAACGGCTGGCATTCATCGTTTACGGCGTGGACTACCAGGGTATCTAATCCTGTTTGCTCCCCACGCTTTCGCGCCTCAGCGTCAGATCCGGACCAGTCAGCCGCCTTCGCCACTGGTGTTCTTGCGAATATCTACGAATTTCACCTCTACACTCGCAGTTCCACTAACCTCTTCCGGTCTCAAGCCATGCAGTATCGAAGGCAATTCTGTGGTTGAGCCACAGGCTTTCACCCCCGACTTACAAAGCCGCCTACGCGCCCTTTACGCCCAGTGATTCCGAACAACGCTAGCCCCCTTCGTATTACCGCGGCTGCTGGCACGAAGTTAGCCGGGGCTTCTTCTCACGCTACCGTCATTATCGTCGCGTGCGAAAGAGCTTTACAACCCTAAGGCCGTCATCACTCACGCGGCATGGCTGGATCAGGCTTGCGCCCATTGTCCAATATTCCCCACTGCTGCCTCCCGTAGGAGTTTGGGCCGTGTCTCAGTCCCAATGTGGCTGATCATCCTCTCAGACCAGCTACTGATCGTCGCCTTGGTGGGCCATTACCCCACCAACCAGCTAATCAGACGCGGGCCGATCCTTCAGCGATAAATCTTTCTGCTCTCGCACGTATCCGGTATTAGCCCAAGTTTCCCTGGGTTATCCCGAACTGAAGGGCACGTTCCCACGCGTTACTCACCCGTCTGCCACTGACCCCGAAGGGCCCGTTCGACTTGCATGTGTTAAGCCTGCCGCCAGCGTTCGTTCTGAGCCAGGATCAAACTCTCAAGTTGAAAGTATGATCAAGACTTCACTACGCAAATTGACAGAGCACCTCTCACTCCGGGTCACCCCGGAGCGGTGTACTCACCAAAGCATAGATCCGGTCAATGTCATCCCCGATCCCAAAGGATCGGCGCAAGGACACCGCCGCCTACGCTTCTCTTCCCTCTCAACAATGTCAAAGAGCAAGACATCTTTCGATGCCACCGATAAAAACAGACCTCCGCAGAACAGCGCTTGTTCCCGACCGAAGTCGGGCACAACAGCCCGGTTTCTGAGGAAGATCTGGGCGCCGTTCGCGTCAGCGGCGGCGTCGATGGGCGGTATATAGGCCGAACCCGTTTCGCCTGTCAACGTGCTTGTGAAACTTTTTTGACAGGCGGGCGAATTTCGACGGCTGTCGTCCTGCCGCACAGGTTTTTTCGCCGCTGCCTCACTGCGGTCACAGTGCGGAATGAAGCAGGGCCGCGAAGGCGCTCTCTACGAAACCTCCTTCGCCGGAGAGTTGGCGTGCCGACTAAGCTTATCTATTGGTATGTGCGGTTGTCGTCTCTTGTGCTAGATGGCCTCTAGTGTCTGTGACAGCAACCCACCGCATCGACATCAGACAGAGATATATGAGTCACCTTCCTCCCGATGACGGCCATGCCAAGGGGTTCCGAAAGGACCCCTCGCGTCTGTCGTCCGGCATCGATCTCGGACATGAGCCGCCGCTCAGCACCAGCGGGAGCGTGGCGCCGGAGGTCGACAAGAGGGAGGTGAACCTGCGCTGGCTCGGCGCCAGCGTCCTGACCGGCGTTACGGGTGCGGTCCTGATCGGCGCTTCTATCCATGTGGCCCTCCAAGGCGCAGCCGTCACCGCCCTTCCCCCGGAGCGCGCGGCTCTGGGGTCCCGGTCCTCTCCCACACTCGACGAGGAGCGGTCCTCGAACGTGGCCCGCAAGGCCGACCGGCTCAACATGACGGAGCTGACCTCCTCGGCCCGACAGAGCTTCAAGGCCCCGATGACGATGCGCGTCGGCGAGCGCGAGGCGATCAAGGTGCGCAACTTCGTGCGGGTTGCCACGAATCTCTCCCTGACCGCGGGGACCTATGCAGCCGACATTCCGCCCTTCAACCCCATGCGTCTCTTCGCCGAGGGGATGGACGAGCAGCGCATCGAGCCGACCCCGGAGGTCGCCGACGCCGATGTATCGGTCCTTCGGCGCGACCTTGCCATGGTGGCGATCGCGGCGAGCGCCCCTTCTCTCACGGATGGCGACGTGCTCGCGATTTTGGAAGAGGAGCGGCGGGTCTTCAACGAGGCCGGGCGCCGGACCTCGGTGCCGATCCCTGCCCAGCAGATGCTGGGCCGGACCCTTCGGCAGCCGGACGGACTGGGCGACGCCCTCGGCTATGCTCGCGTCGTCGACGCTCCCTTCAGCACGATCGAGGTCCGGGTCGTCCCCGAGAACGTGACCGATCTTCCCAAGGTCGAGCAGCGGACCACGACGCCCCTTTTCGAAGAGCGCGAGGTGGTGCTCAGGAAGGGCGAAACCCTCGAGACGGTTCTGCGCAGCTACGGTGGTACTCCCGAGCAGATCGCCGCGATCACATCGGCCCTGGCGGCCCGGATCAAGGTCGACGGGCTGGGCGAAGGCCAGAGACTGCGCATCCTCATCGCGCCTGGCCCTCGTCTCGGGGATCCCAGGCAGATCGTGCGCGTAATCACGCTTGGAGAACGGGGCATCGAAGGGATCGCCGCCACCAACGACCGCGGCGTCTTCGTGTCCGTGACGCCCCCGGCCGACGAGCGGAACCGACAGGTGGCCGAGGCCTCGGAGGACGAGGAGGAGGATGACGGGCGCGGCGGCGTGCGGCTCTACGAGAGCCTCTACGAGACGGCGCTCAAGAACGAACTCCCCCGTGAGAGCGTGGACGAGCTGGTGCGGATCTTCGGCTACGATGTCGATTTCCAGCGCCGTGTCTCGCAGGGCGATTCCTTCGAGGTCTTCTATGGCTCGGACGACGAGAACGGCACGCCCGAGATCCTCTATGCCTCGCTCACCGTGGGAGGGGAAGCGCGTCGCGTCTACCGCTACCAGGGCGAGGACGGCACGGTCGATTTCTTCGACGAATCCGGCCGCTCCCTCAAGAAATTCCTGATCCGCAAGCCCATCTCGGACGGCATTCTGCGCTCCGGGTTCGGGTCGAGGTTCCACCCGATCCTGGGCTATTCGCGGCCGCATACGGGCATCGACTGGGCCAACAAGGTCGGCACCCCGATCCTTGCCGCCGGCAATGGCACCATCCGCTTTGCCGACTGGAAGTCAGGCTACGGGCGCCACATCGAGATCCAGCACGCCAACGGCTACGTGACGACCTATTCCCACATGTCGGGCTTTGCCAAGAACATGGCGCAGGGCACCAGGGTCCGGCAGGGTCAGGTCATCGGCTACCTGGGCAGCACGGGCCTGTCGACCGGCCCTCACCTCCATTACGAGGTGCTCATCAACGGCAGCTTCGTCGATCCTCTCAAGATCCGCCTCCCGCGCGGACGGGAGCTCGAAGGCCGCGGGCTGGTGGACTTCAAGCGCCAGCGCGAACAGGTCGACGAATTGATGTCCCACAGCGTCGCCTCCGCAGCGCTCTCGCAGCGAGCGGAGTTGCGATAGAGCGCATGCTTGAGCTTTTCGCGATCGTGCTGCCGGTCTTCGGCTTGATCGGCATCGGGTATGTCGCGCGCCAGACAGGGTTCATCTCCGAACGGGCCGGCGAGGGCCTGTCCGAATTCGTCTTTACCCTATCCCTGCCCTGCCTGATCTTCCGCACTCTCGTCCGAGCCGAGATCCCGGCGGTCCAGCCCTGGGGCTACTGGATCTCGTACTTCGTCGGTGTGGGCGTCGTCTGGCTCCTGGCCACGATGATCGGCGGGCGCTTCTTCGGCATCAAGGGCGTGTCCGGCGTC
This sequence comes from Microvirga calopogonii, assembly GCF_003347665.1. GTDB lineage: Bacteria > Pseudomonadota > Alphaproteobacteria > Rhizobiales > Beijerinckiaceae > Microvirga > Microvirga calopogonii. The sequence goes on along the minus strand of NZ_QDGA01000136.1, from coordinate 4,612 downwards.
GTCGCCGGGTTCTCGGCCGGTCAGGCGAACACCGTCTTCGTCGGCGTCCCGATGATCCTCAAGGCCTATGGGGACGAGGGCGCCGTTCCGCTCTTTCTCCTGATCGCGGTTCATCTCCCGGTCACGATGACCCTGGCGACCATCTTGGCTGAGGGGCGCCGAGCCTCTCCCCTGGTGATCCTGCGCCGCCTCCTCACCCATCCCATCGTTGTCGGGATCCTGGCCGGATCGGCCTGTCGCCCGATGGCCGCCTATGTGCCGGCCCCGGCGTGGCAGGTCATGGATCTCCTGGCGAGCGCGGCGGTTCCCTGCGCGCTGATCTCCATGGGGATCGCCCTGCGCCGCTACGGACTGCAGACGGGCTGGAAGCTGCCGACCGTGATCTCGGTCCTCAAGCTCGTCGTGCATCCCTTGCTGGTGCTGCTGCTCGCCACCCAGGTCTTCAACATGCCGCCGGTCTGGGCCGGCGTTGCGGTGCTCTTCGCCTCCTGCCCTTCGGGCATCAACGCCTATCTCTTCGCCGAACGGTATGGGGAGGGCGTCGCTCTCGCCTCCAGCGCCATCACCCTGTCGACATTCCTGGCCCTGGGCACGACCCTGGTCTGGCTCTCCGTGCTGGGCGTCGGCTAATCCCCTGCCGCCTCCTTACCCGCAAAGCCGGTTCCCACTTTTACGTCCGACGCCCTAAGGTTCGAACCCGAGCCGCCGCCATATGGCCTGCGGCGTCGCTCCTTCGGCCCGGAATTCGTCCAAGGATTTCGACCGGCGGCTCTTCGCCAGCTTGTCGCCTTCCGGATCGCGCAGAAGTCCGTGGTGGTGATAGCGGGGCGTCGGCAGGTCCAGCAGCGCCTGGAGCAGGACGTGGAGGTCGGTCGCAGCCTCGAGGTCCTGGCCGCGGACCACATGGGTGACGCCCTGGAGCGCATCGTCCACGACGACGGAAAGATGATAGCTCGTCGGGATTTCCTTGCGCACGATCACCGCATCGCCCCAGCGCCGGGGCTGCGCGGTGACCGTATCCTCACGCCCCTCCCGGTCGAAGCGCCGGAACCGGAGCGGCCCCGGCACAAGCTGCTCCAGCGCCGCCATGTGGAGACGCCAGGCATGAGGCTCGCCGGCCGCGATCCGGCGCTCGGCCTCGGCGGCAGGCATGGCCCGGCAGGTGCCCGGATAAAGCGGCGCGCCGTCGGGATCGCGAGGCCAGGCCTCGCCGCTCTCCGCCTCCCGGCAGGCAATCGTCTCGGCGATGTCCTTGCGGGTGCAGAAGCACGGATAGACCCCTCCCCTCCCCTTCAGTTCCTGGAAGGCAACGTGGTAATCGGCAAAGTGCTCCGATTGCCGACGGACCGGCTCCTCCCAGTGGAGGCCGAGCCAGGCGAGGTCGTCATAGATGGCGGCCTCGAACTCGGGCCGGCAACGTGTGATATCGATATCCTCGATGCGCAGGAGGAAGCGACCGCCGAAGCGGCGGGCGAAGTCGGCGTTGAGCAGGGCGGAAAAGGCATGGCCCAGATGAAGCCGTCCGTTGGGGCTGGGAGCGAATCGAAAAACCGGCTTCGTCACGGGAGCCTGCGAACAAGGAACGTGTAGGAATGGCCACCCTCCTCGAAACGGACGCGGTTCTCAAGAGGGGCCTGAGCGAGCTGGCACTGGCGGACCCGGTGATGGCGAAGCTGGCCGAGAGCGGGATCACGCCGCAACTGCGCAGGCGGCCGCCCGGTTTCGAGGGGCTCGCCTGGATCGTCGTGGGCCAGCAGGTTTCCACCGCCAGCGCCACCGCCATCTGGAACCGCCTGCGCCAAGTCCTCGAACCTCCGACGCCTGACGTCTTTCTGCGCCTCTCCGATGAGGCCCTGCGAACGGCCGGGCTTTCGGCCGGGAAGGTCAGAACCCTGCGGGCCCTGGCGGCGGACATTGCCGAGGGCAGGCTTCCTCTCGACGAGCTGCAGAACCGCCCGGCCGAGGAGGCCCACGATCTCCTCACCCGGGTGAAGGGGATCGGCCCCTGGACGGCCGATGTGTACCTGCTTTTCTGCCTCGGACATCCGGACGCCTTCCCGAGCGGCGATCTGGCCGTGCAGGAAGCGGCCCGCCTCGCCTACGGACTGGAGCAACGGCCGGATGCCAAGACCCTGAGCGCCCTGGCCGAGAACTGGCGCCCCTGGCGAGGCGTCGCGGCCAAGATGCTCTGGGCCTATTACCGTAAGATCAAATCCCGGGAGGGCGCTCCCGTATGACGCCCTTACGATGGCGCCCTTGCGGCCTGGACGGATCTAACGCCGAGCGGCTGCGAGAGCCGCATGGGCCCCGGCCATGAGCATGGAGATATCGCTGCCGATGGAAACCATGTGGAAGCCCTTGGCCGACAATTCCGCCGCCCGCGCTCCCGACGCAGCGTAAATGGCCGCGACCTTGCCCGCGGCCTTCACGCGGGCGAGCGCATGGTCGAGGGCCTTCTCGACCTCGGCGCCGGCGGGATTGACGCTCTTTCCGCCCGAGAGAGCGATCGAGAGGTCCGAAGGGCCGATGAAGATGCCGTCGATCCCCGGCACCGCCAGGATGTCGTCGATGATGGCGAGGGCCTCACGGGTCTCCACCATGGCGAAGGAGACGGTCAGGTCATTGGCCTGCTGCAGATAGGCGCCGGGCTCCAGCCTGGTCAGGGACAAGGCCCCGTAGGCGCCCCAGCTCCGCTCCCCGACGGGCGGGAACTTCGTGAAGCCGGCGAAGCGCTTGGCATCCTCAATGGTGTTGATCATCGGTGCGATCACGCCCGACACCCCCGCATCCAGAAAGCGCGACGCGGAGGCGAAATCGCCTACCGGGATGCGGACGAGGGCGGGTTTTCCCGCGGCTGCGATCAACGGCACCGCCTGGAGCGCGGCCGCGAAGTCGATGGAGCCGTGCTGCAGGTCCATGACGACGGCATCGAAGTCTTCGTGGGCCAGAAGGCCGGCCACGGAGGGGTCCGGGATACCGCACCAGGCCGTCAGAACGGAAGAACCGGCTTTCAGCCGCTCGGGAAACGTTGGTTGGGTCGGCATGATGCCCCTTTTTGCTCGGGTTGTTCTCCGGCGCTCCGCCGTCACTGCCCCGCTTTGATCGCCTCGATGGCCTGAGCCGTCAATTGCTGAAGTTTGAGATTGATCTCGGTGTCCGAAACCGATTGTCCTGCGGCATCGAGATCCTGGCGGACCTTGCGCAGGACGTCCGCGTTCCCCGGCTCGTGGAAATCCGCGAGAACGAGGCTCTTGGCGTAGGCTTGCACATCGGCGCCGGACTTGCCCAAGCGGTCAGCGACCCAGAGGCCGAGAAGCTTGTTGCGACGCGCCGTGGCCTTGAACCGGAGGTCCTGGTCGAGGGCGAACTGCTTTTCGAAGGCTTCCTCACGCTCGTTGAAGAGGGTCATCAGCCGTCCTCCCTGGCTTCCCTGAATGCGATATAAGGGCGCACTCGCGCTACGGCCAGTCACTCCCCATCTTTCCAATGGTGCTTTCAGCAGGTTGCAGAATTGCGGCCCATCTCCCCGCGTTGTGCTTGTCCGAGGGATCGGATAGGTTGCCCCTTCAAGCGGAGCGCCGGTGAACAGCCGCGCTTAACGCCAGCCGCGGATCTAAAAAATGAACATTCCCAGGAGCCACGGCAAATGGATTTTCTCAAACCACGGTACACGCCTATGAATCGTCGCCGTCGCATCTATGAGGGCAAGGCGAAGGTCCTCTATGAGGGCCCGGAACCCGGTACGCTCATCCAGCACTTCAAGGATGACGCGACCGCCTTCAATGCCAAGAAGCATGAAGTGATCGACGGCAAGGGCGTACTCAACAACCGGATCTCGGAATACCTTTTCCAGCATCTGAACGATATCGGCATCCCGACCCATTTCATCCGCCGCCTGAACATGCGCGAGCAGCTGATTCGCGAGGTGGAGATCATCCCCCTCGAGGTGGTGGTGAGGAACGTGGCGGCGGGGTCGCTGGCCACCCGCCTCGGCATCGAGGAGGGCACGCAGCTGCCCCGGTCGATCATTGAATTCTATTACAAGAACGACGCTCTCAACGACCCCATGGTGTCGGAGGAGCACATCACCGCTTTCGGCTGGGCCTCGCCCCAGGAGATCGACGACATCATGGCGCTCGCCATCCGGGTCAACGACTTCCTGTCGGGTCTCTTCCTCGGCGTCGGCATCCGTCTCGTCGACTTCAAGCTCGAGACCGGCCGTCTCTGGGAAGGCGAGATGATGCGCATCGTCGTCGCCGACGAGATCTCCCCGGATTCCTGCCGCCTCTGGGACATCAAGTCCAAGGACAAGCTCGACAAGGACCGGTTCCGTCGGGACATGGGCGGGCTGGTGGAGGCCTATTCCGAGGTCGCTCGGCGCCTGGGCATCCTGGCCGAGAACGAGAACCCGGTCACCGGCGGCCCTCGCCTGGTGCAGTGATCCGCCTTCTCTTGAAGCTTTCGAAAGCCCGGCTCCGCGCCGGGCTTTTTGCTGGCTCGTGCGGCTTCCGAAATCCTGGAATGAGGATCCTTAGCTCACGGGTTCATATCAAAGAGCCAGCACCTTGGGGCCCGCAGCTTGCGCTGCGAGCCTTGTCGGTGGTCGAGGGTG
>NZ_QDGA01000135.1 GCF_003347665.1 Microvirga calopogonii | reverse complement strand
CTAGCCCGGAAAATTCATGGAGGGTTGGCGGGTGTAGCTCAAGCCCCTGAGATGACTTAGGATTTGGTTGTCGAAGCCGATCCGCGTCATTTCTGGGAGAACCCACCCGCCATGAACCACTCTACGCTTCCACTACCGGGCCTGTCACCTGTTACCGGCAAAACCGTACTGGCTCGGTTCGACGGCGGCCTGCTGTCCTCCGACGCCGGAGTTCTCGCCCTGCGCGAGGTGGAGAAGCGTTTGGGTGTCGCCGAGCGGCTCGCCGCGTGCATCGATGACCCACGCTCTCAGGATCAGGTCATTCATCGCCTGGCCGATCTGATCCGCTTCCGGCTGTTGATGATCGCTGCCGGTTATGAGGATTGCAACGACGCCATCAGCCTGCGCTCCGACCCGATCTTCAAGATGGCGCAGGACGTGCTGCCATCGGATCGCCATCTCGCCTCACAGCCGACGCTCTCGCGCCTGGAGAATATGCCCGATGCGCGGTCGCTGCTGCGTATGGGACGCACGATGATCGATCTGTACTGCGCTTCGTTCGGACAGGTGCCGAAGCAGATCGTGCTCGACCTCGACGACACTTTCGATGCCGTTCACGGCGACCAGCAGCTGCGGCTGTTCAATGCCCATTACGACGAATACGGCTTTCAGCCCATAGTCGTGTTCGACGGTGAGGGCCGCTTCATCACGGCCGTGCTGCGGCCGGCCCGTCGGCCCAAGGGCAGCGAGATCCGGGCTCATCTGCGCCGGCTCATCCGGGCGATCCGAACCCACTGGCCCACCACCCGCATCCTGATCCGGGCTGACAGCCATTACTGCGGTCCGCTGGTGATCGATTGGTGCCGAGCCAACGGCGTTGACTTCATCCTCGGAGTGGCCTCAACCTCGACCCTGCGCCGGCACGTTGCGGGTCTGGAGGCGAGCGCCAAGGCGCGCTTTGCCGCGGCTCCTCGGAAAGGCAAGGTGCGGCGCTTCACGGAGTTCTTCGACGGTGCTGCAAGCTGGAGCCGGGTCGAGCGCATCATCGCTCGTGTCGAAGCGGGCGCGCAGGGCAGCGACACGCGGTTCATCGTCACCAATCTCACTGGCGGCAAAGCCAGAACGCTCTATGAGCGGATCTACTGTCGGCGCGGCACGGCGGAAAACCACATCAAGGCCTGGAAAGCCCACCTGGCGGCCGACCGCACGTCCTGCTCCCGAGCGACGGCGAACCAATTCCGGCTGTTCCTGCATGCCGGCGCCTATTGGCTGATGTGGGTCCTGCGGGCGAGGATGCCGAAGCGCTCGCTCTGGCGCATCGCGCAATTCGACACCTTGCGGCTGCGCCTGATCAAGATCGCCGCCCGGGTGGTTGAACGGAAGACCCAGATCCAGCTGCACTTGCCGAGCGCCTGTCCTGACCAGACGATCCTGCGCGTGGTTCTCGGCCGTCTGCCGCGCCTCGTCACCTGATCAATGGGGCGCACACGCCCCTGACCCGAGCCCTGTCCCGTCCACCTGCAAACCCGCCGCTCTCATCCGCCAAGCCGAATCCTTGGAGGTGGTGAAGACATGCCTGAAAGCCCGTCAAAGCTACCAGTAAGGCTCGCAAAGCCAACCTCAGAAGGGTCGCCGTGAATTAATCGGGCTAGCGTCCTCCCGGCTCCTGAAGCGAGACGCCCGCCGGGACCTTCAGCTCGCCATCGTCCTGGTCCAGATCGATGAAGCGACCGTTCTTCGGGATCACAAAACCCTCACCGATCTTCGGCAGCTTGGATAGAGCGTTGCAGGTGATCGCCGAGCGCTCTCCCGACGAGGTCTCATTGCCGGTGAGCCGCGCATTTGCCTGCCCAGCGGCTGAGAGACCCCCGTCAATTCGGATGCTCTGGTCGGGAAACGTCCAGGTGAAGCGCTGGCCCATCTGCTCCCACTTGCCCGGCCATTCGCCCGGCTTCGTCTGGGAGGCATCGAAGATGTAGGGGCTCACCTCACCGTTCTCGAATTCCCCTCCCCCGACGCCACCCCCCGGATAAAAGGTAATCACGAACTGAGATCGATCCGAAGCGCGGGTGCATTGCCAGAGGGAGCCCGCAAGGCTCAGACCATCGGCGGTCGCTGGTGGGGAGGCCAGGACAACCCCGATCATGGCGAGCAGAAAGCTTCTCATGGGCTGTCTCCGATCAAGGACGGAGCAGCACCCTAGGCGGAGTTCCTTACCGAAACTTGTCAGGCCGCTGGATTGGAGCGGTCGGTGTTGCCGCCGCTGCTTTCAAGAAAGCACACCAAGGCGAAGAGGCTGATCACCGCCGCCAGTTCCGCACCAGACAGAAGCCAGGAGGGAGCACTTGCCCGCAGCGGCCCGATGGCCACCAGCGAGAGGAGGAAAGTAACAACTGTGCTCCACATCAACATGGGAAACCGCCCTTCAGAACGGGATCAAGCACTAACCCATTGATTATGAACAGCCAATGACAGCCGCATGGCATAACTAAGGAAAGCTTAGACAATACCCCACGCACGGTAACGGGTTCGGCCGGTGAGTTCCCGCGGGAGGGCCCCGCCCAACTGCTGCAGCATGAGATCCACCGCCTTTGGCGTGACCTTCAGCAGTTTGGCGCCGAGCGGCACAGTCACCAAAGGGCGGGACAGGAACAGGTCGACCAGGTCCGGTAGCTTCGAATTGGAACGGGTCTTGGCCGTCACTCGGCCCATCAACTCACGGGCCAGGATCAGCCTCTCCAGATCCTTGTTCGCGATCTCCAGGGCCTCCTCAATGACACTGCAAAAGCCATCGAGTTTCTCCTTCGCCCCTTCCCTGCCCTGCGGTCGGAACTTCGACTTCTTGAAGCCGGCCGCCAGCGGCAGGAGATGGTTTGTCAGCCCTCGCGCTCGCAGGATCGAGGCGGCCATTGTCAGCCCCAGCCAGGGCAAGCGGGTATAGAGATTGAGATCCAGCCAGGCATTCCAGGCTACGGCCGCTGCAGCAACCGCCGGCCAATGGGAGGTTCGTTTGACGAGATCGAGCCACAAGTCCTCGGCTTCGGCCTCGTCCTGATCCGGGTCGTACACCAGGTGCGACCGGCTCTTGGGCAGCGGAGTTTCTCCTGCGAGAACTCTCGTGGTGCGATCCAACACGGCGTCGATTTCGGCGAAATGTGCCTTCCACGGGTCAGCATCGTTAGCGAATGCTGGATAGGCATCGTCATCGTCAGGGTCAGGCCTCTTGCGTTTCGATGCTGCCATCTCCGAGCCAATCCCGCCAACACCCCTCATGGCCGCCAATCCGTCGAACGAAACCGGCCAAGGGGCTTTTCTTGCCATCGCCGTCCGTCGAGATCTGAGGGCCGCTGCCGCCCGGGTGAGTTCATGAGTGGGGCTGCGAACGTCCATTCCGGCGTCGTGAAGGACGAGATCGCCGACATCGACCAGATGACCATCAAGAATCAGAGCTCGGACAGCTTCGGTCATATCGCAGCGAGACTGCCATCCGGCGGCCAGACCCGACGCCTCCAGCCGGGCATCAAAACGGAGAATGGCGATTGTGAGCTGCTCCAGACGACCGGCGATTGTCTCCCACGGTAATTCGGGAATGGCGATTGCGGACCGTTCCGATCCTTCATCGGTCAAACTCAAGCGCACTAGCAGCCCCCGTCACTAGTTTGGCAACATCTAAGATATTATAATTGAAAGGATCTGCCTCAACAATGGTAGCGTTCAGCGGCTTGGCTACCGTTTGCTATGGACAGGAGAAGGGGCCGGAAAATGGGTATTCTGGGCTGTTTTGGCGCTAGATCGGCCGATCTGGGCCAATCTTGGCCGATTCTGGCCGCACTGCGGAGCAAGTTCCCCGCAATTGGCTAAGAAAGTACGACTACGGCAGCCCTCAAAAAGCAGTCTGGCGGCGACATCAACCGGTCGGTTTATCACGCCCTGATGAATGTACAGTAGGTTCAGGCGGCCTAGGCCCGGACGGCGCAAACAGGCAATGCCAAGCGGAGCAATGAGATCCGTTCAAGCTGGTAAAAGTAGCCGGTCAGCTCACATCCCTTGGGTCCAGGGCGACAATCGGGTTAGGACAAGTCCGTTTCGAGCCAGCCATAGCTATTAAAGGGCAGCAGAAATGCTGCCCTTTGCTTCGAGTACAGTTAGCTTTCCGATTGCCCAGAGTACTTGGCATACAGAGCATCAAGGTTATTGACGACGAACTCGGCAAACCCCGCATCGACATTGCGGTCGATCTGCAGCGTGCAACGCTTAGACGTAAAGTTGATTGTTGCCTTGACGCGCGTATCGGAAGCTTCCCAGTAACCAAGCTCAGCACGTGCTGGCCGGTCTTTGCGGGTCACCTCTTCGACCAGGGAATTGAAGCGCTCGTTCGTCTCCCGAGCGTTAAAGGCGGGTGTCTTGATGAACGCCTTCGCCTTCTCAAGCGCGGATGCATCGTTCTGGAACAGTTCGGCTAAGGGCAGCCAACGTTTGCGACCAATCTCTGGAGCTGGGCCAATCGCGTCGATAACAGTGGCTGGAATCCGTTCGACCACCTGCAAGTACCAGGTGATCTGAGACTGGTTGCTGATGCCGAGCGCTGCCGCGATCGTCTCACGGTTGAACTTCTTCGCCTTCATCGCAGCCGCAAATCGCGCCTTCTCAATGAAGCTCAAGTCAAGTCGGGCGTTATTCTCCTGGCCTTGCGCCACAATGAGTTCAACGTCAGTCATTTGCCTGACGACCGCGCGGATTTTTATTCCGAGCGAAGCGACGGCCTTCAGGCGCCGATGCCCGTAAGCAGCCTGGTAGCGCCCACCTCGCTGAGGATGAGGCCTCACTAGGATCGGAACGAGCTGACCCTGGCTCTCGATCTGATTTGCCAGATCAGCGATCGACTGAGTGCCATCCTCCATTCGGTCTCGGATGAAGGACTCGTCGATCAGGTTCGGATCTAGTTCAACGACCGTTTGCCCGCTCTCAACGAGTGCCTTCAAGTCCTCAAGTTCGTGTGAGTCGTCACGGACCATTGTACTTAAGCGCTTCATCACTTGGCTTGTAGGCGCATTCTGCCGAAGCAGACTTTTGGACACTACCTGAGAAGTTTTCTCGATTTCACTCTCGCTCCCAACTTTCTGAGGTACCGCCGCAACCGTTTCAGGGATCTCCACGAGCGTCGCGGGGGCCGTCGGAGTAATATCAGAGATCTCAAGATCAGTGCTCAGGGTCGCTGAAGCCCCCTCCCCCGGCCCTGACTTTCTGTCAGATGGCTCTACGAGAACAGGAACGCTACTTGGCCCGGGCTCAACAGTTAACTCGGAGATGGTTTCGGAGACTGCCCGAAGCTTGTCCTCAAATGCGGGCTCCTGGTTCAAAGGATCAGATTCTTCCGTGTTGAGGAACGCTGCCAGTCGCTTCGCACTCTTTGCCATTAGATCCTCCCCCAGGACTGCAGAACCAGTTTTTCGATATCGCGGTTGACAGCGTTCATGGACTCAATCGCACGGTCAATTGTGCCTTTTGTAAAGTCGGCTCGCTCGGCTTCGTAAATGGTCTTCTTCATGATGCCGGCATCTGAGACGGCAGTGCTCTTCAGCATTTCATTGTCAAGAACATAGTCCCCAAACATCTTACGGAGATACTGAACCATTTGGGCTTGAGGCACATCGTTTGGCTCATAGCGGGTGACCAGGTATTTGAGCCAGTCGTACTCTGTATTGCCGCCCGCATTTTTAAGCACGCTTAGCAGGTCCTTAGTCATCGTCAGGAACTGAGCCATAGACATCACGTCCATCATCTGTGGATGAACCGTGATCACGATGCCCGTCGCGGCACTGAGAGCTGACAGCGTCAGATATCCCAATTGAGGAGGACAATCGATCACAACGAGATCGTAGTTATGATGCACGGTCTCAAGCGCGCCGTTTACGCGGTCGAAGAAGCGCTTTCCCTCCTGCTTGTTCTGGAGAGCCATTGGCACTTCGTGCTCGAACTCCATGAGCTCGAGGTTCGCAGGGATAATTTCCAAGCCCTCAATATAGGTCGGCCGGATAATGTCCTTGAGCGGAATTCTAGCACCGGAGTAGCGGATGTTTCCATAAAGAGTCTGGTTCTCTAGGACGTCGAGCTCCGGATGGAGGCCGTGGACGGCTGAGAGGCTCGCTTGGGGATCCAGATCGATGGCCAGAACGCGATATCCATTTATGGCAAGATACTGCGCCAGATGAGCCGCAGTTGTGGTCTTTGCTGATCCGCCCTTGAAGTTCGTGCAGGCGATCACCTGAAGGTGTTCGTCTCCGCTACGGTGTTTCAAATACTGCCTCTCCCCTTTCGCATTTGCGTCGAGATACGCACGCAGGTTCGCGACGTCCTTGAGGGAGTAGAGGCGTCGGCCATTCGGCTGTATCTCCACGTCAGGCCCTTTCCCATCCAGCGAGAGCTGCCGCAGGTAACTGTCCGCGACACCAAGGAGCTTAGCGACCTCTCCGGACGTCAGCTTGCGGAAGGACTTTTGAGCCCGCGGCGGAAAAGCGGTCTCAAGCTGCCGGTGCAGGTTTTTAGAGAGCTTGGTTGCATGCTCTCCAATGAGGTCGAGCCCCACGCGGGACGGCCGATTGGATGTTGAGCTGGCAGATACCTGACCTTCGCTCTTGAGCTGAGGCAGAGCCATCAAGGTCCTCCTTCTTACGGAAAAGTGCCGGCGAGCGGCCGAATTCCGTCTCATCAAACGCACGGAACGTTAACATCCGGTTAAACTAGGGCCGATCTAAACGCGACGTCGGCCACGTTCTTCTCCTGAGCCGCTCTTGCTAAATAGCTGTTGACCAACGAGAACTCTCAGCGACAGAGTGTTTCAACCACTTGTAAAAAATTCCGCCTGCCATCCCCGGAAGCGAGGATCAGAACTCCGTCAGCCTCGCCCGCCTGCGACCGCCGATCTGGTTCGAGTTTGCCAGGTATGCTGCATCGAACCCTGCAGCAAGGTGATCTGGAACAGTTCATCCCTTCCCTACTGGTGTAGTTCGATCCGCATACCGCGAAACTCAAGAGCACCCAAGGAACCACATCAGGCTGTTCAAGCCTGATTTCCAGTCGTGCGAGTTTTACACCCCCTTCGATTTTACACGTGTAAAATCCGGGTGAAGCCACTCTCACTTGTGGTTGGCCGGCCTGACGTCAACGACCTCGGCCGAGTACAAGGCGGCGCAGGTATCGCTTAGCCAATGCCAACGACTCTCAGCCATTACGATTTTACACGTGTAAAAACTGCAGCGATGGCCTCACGTCCATCGGGCTACGTCAGTGGGGTTGCGTTTAGCTTCTAGCGCCCTGCCCGTTTCAGCACCAAGGCAGTTTTGAGATCCTGATATTTGGCAGGAATGATGTCGGCGGTGTGCTTCCGCTGCTGTTCCTTGATTAGATTTAGGTGACCGCCATGTGTTGTCAGGTCCGGGGCCGCAGACCACAAGAGATCGAATTTTACACGTGCAAACTCGACGTTGCGCGCTAAAGCCCCCCTTCATACCGGGGGGCGCCGATAACCGTTTGACATGTATGCTGGCGGCGCACAGTGCTTGCGGCTAAGAGAAATCCAGGCCAGATGGAAGTCCGTCGTGTCACCATTGTTTCCACTCAGAAGGCTTCGAAGCCAGAACGCTCTTGTCACTCTGGGTTCGCTCTCAAAGGATTTTACATGTGTAAAAAGGCCTTGCTGGTTGGCCCAGTCGCTGCTCAGGTCGGCTGCTCGTCCAAATCAAGGAGAAGCCTGATCTACGAGATCCGCCACATCGTTCCGCCATCAGATCCCTGCAGGAAGCAGAGGGGAAGAAGGGCAGGGTCTCCGCGACACTATGGCAGCGATTATGGGGGTACCGCTGAGGGATTCGCTCGCACCATCATTCCCGTGCACACGATGTCGGCTGGCGCTAAGAGCATTGCCTCGTCCAAGGGCAAAGCCTCCTTAGGCCGTATCGATGTGTCCGCCCTTCGCGTTATTGCCGTGACCGTCCCCCCGTGCGGTGTTGCAAACCGATAGGCTGACAGAGCACCAATTCTCAGCCACAGAGACTACGTGAACGGTTGAACAGCGGTCCCAGACGGATCTGGGTGAACGGGGAGGGGAATCCGCGAGTCCCCGCTCATAATGGCTGCCGTTCTGACACGCGGACGTTGGCCCGCCGACCTTCAGGCGGCTGTGGGCGCCGCTGAGCCGTTGCGAGCCATGTCACCAGAAGCGCTTTCACAGAGTAGGTACAAGCCACGCCTTGATCTTGCTGAACTTGAAATGTTCGGCTACCGACGTGGGAGCCTTCGCACTCTGCTGGACAGCGTCCAGCCTGGACCTCACCTCCTTTGTCACCAGCACGTCAGCCTGCCGCCCGATAGCCAATGCGCCTTCCAGGACCTCGAGCCGATCCTGAAAACTCATGCGGCGTCTCAAGTGCTGGGAGATATAGATCTCCCGCTCCCACTCCACCTTCGCCGTATCAGCGCAAGCCAAGCGTGTGACGAACGGGAGCAAGAACTGCCGCTCGACATCATCAGCCTCATCGTTCAGGAGCATCGCCAAGCGGCAGATCGGACGCGAGAAACACGACGGCATGGTCTCGACGGCTCGGACCGGCTGGTACGGGAAACCAGCCGCCACGATCGCCGCCTCGTTGATACAGGTTCCGCCATCTTTGCTGGGGAACGGGTGTGAGTCTCGTTTCAACTTCCAGTTCAGGATGTGATCGAAAGTGTCCATGGCAGGCATTCCTGTGGCGCCCCGTGCAGGATGGTGATCCCCTAACCGCTCGCCTGTCAATTGCATGGGGATGCCAAGCCGAAGACCTAGCCTTAATCTAGGTGTATGGCTACCAGGGCAGCTCAGCGCCCAGGAATGCAATGGCGGAGCCCCTCAGCAGTCTATGCCCAGACGGAGCCCGAACTCGGTTGAGTAAGGACATCTCCCATCGAAGCGACTACACCGCATCCTGTAAGGAGGATGGCAGGGCCAGACCGGCCTTGCGCGCTCGGTCTAGTTGCTTCTTCACCGAGGAGGCTGACCATGTGAGACCCCCACGCGGTGTCCGCTCCCGCATGCGCTCAAGCTGTGCCCCAATGTCCCTCAGCGAGAGGCTCGGGTCAGTCATGGCGATGCCGGCGATCAGCGTCATGAGACGGTCCTCCGGGTTCTTGCGCGGAGCAGGGCGGAGGAGGGTAGGGTCAGCCATATGCTGCGACACGAGCTTGCCCACAGCCCGCCGCAGGCGGGCCACAGTCCAAGATTGCCCGCTATCGCCCAACACGCGCACGACATCCTCCCACGGATGGTGCGGTCGCATGCGACGAACTGTTGGCATCCAGCGGTCCGCGCTGGCGATCAGCTCATCAAGGAAGACCTTCTCGCGGGCGAGGGCGATCTTCCGGATGGCCTCCGGCTGACGCTTGCGCATGCCTGGATTTCCTGGCTTCCGGCCTCGGGCTTTGGCAGCCTTGATCCCGGCTCGAGTGCGTTCGGAGATCAGCGAACGCTCCAGTTGCGCCACCGCACCGAGCACTTGCAATGAAAATATTCCTTGTGGTGTCGACGTGTCGATCGGATCGCGCAAGGACCGGAAATGCGCCCTTCTGGCCTCCAGCGTTTCGATCACCTCGAGAAGGTGACTGACCGAGCGTGCCAAGCGGTCAAGGCGCACCACCACTAAGACCTCACCTTGCTTGATCTCGCGGAGGAGCCGCGCCAGCACCGGCCGAGCACGGTTTGCGCCGGATCCGTGCTCCTGATGAATCACCTCGCAGCCCGCTGCGCGCAATTCGTCGAGTTGAGCATCGTGCGCCTGATCCTCAGTTGACACGCGGGCGTAACCAATCAAGCGCGCTTTCGAGAGGGGAGGGGCCATTGACCGGTTTCCGACGGGACTTTCAAACCCTTTGTACACTTTCACTTGTTATGAGCAACTGATCGTTTGAACACGTTTCTCAAGCCATTCTGTTAACCAGCTGGCACGGGCAGGGCTTCCGCTCAGCCGCCCAAAATGGCTTAAAACAAGGGCTTCTGGAGCCATTTCGCGCTTCTGCAGGGCCACAGGACAGTGGAGCAAAGAGCATCCGCACCACGGCATAGGGGCCCTGCGGATGCCATCGCGCAGAAGGCCGAGCTGCCTCAGCTCGCAGCGTAGCAATCCCTTGCTTAGCTTCCCTATGCCAAGTTATAGTTCGTTTGCTCAATAACTTAGCTGTGGGGCAGGAGCGTGGCATTTCGGGTAACCGGGGCATTTTCGGGGGCAGGGATTCCGCCAAATGGGCATTCGTGATTCAATCCAGGCATGAGCGCGCCCGGTGGTTCCGCCCAGCCCCTGTCCCAGAAGGCCCTGCGCCTGCTCGTTGCGGATCTGGCCGGCAAAATCGATCGACTGGAGCACGAGGTCGAGCAGTTGCGCCTCGCCAACAGCAACCTGCGCCTCGAGAACCAGGCCTTGAAGGACGAGATCGCCCGGCTCAAGCACCTGCCGCCGCGCCCACCCTTCAACCCCTCCGGCATGGAGAAAGCCACCCAGCCGCGCCCTGCTGGTCCAGGCCGGCGTCCCGGGCGCGGCGCCAAACGGGATCGGGTCACCCGCGAGGTCACGATCCCGGTCGAGGCTCCGCCCGGCTCGCGCTTCAAAGGCTACAAGACGGTCGTGCATCGGGATCTGGTGCTGGTTGCCGAGGTGGTGCGCTACAAACGGGAACGGTGGGTGACACCCGAGGGCCAGACCCTCATCGCGCCGCTGCCGATTGGCATCACCGGCGGGTTCGGACCCAATGTGCGGCGGTTCTGCCTCGCCCTGCACACGCAAGGCCAGGTGACCACCGAGCGCCTGACCGATCTGCTGAACGGTATTGGCCTGGCGATCTCCAAGCGCGAGGTCGTCCGTCTGCTCACCTCAGATCTGGAGCTGTTCGAACAGGAAGATCGTGCGATCCTGCAGGCCGGCCTGGTCTCGTCGCCTTACCTCACCGTCGATGATACCGGGGCGCGCCATGCCCGCCGTCCCGCGGTGACCACCCAGATCGGCGGCGAGCGCTTTTGCGTCTTCCGCACCAGCCGGTCGAAATCGCGCCTGAACTTCCTGACGCTGCTGCGGGGTGGCTGCGAGGACTACGTCGCCAACGAGGCCGCGCTGGACTATCTGCGCCGGCAGCCGGTCGAGGCCGCCGTGATCGCCCGGTTGAGCCAGCTCCAGGACCAGGTGTTCAGCTCGCAGATGGAGTGGTGGCAGCATCTGCTGCGCTGCTCGATCAACATCTTCGACCGGCCTCTGCTTCGGCTACTGGATGAAGCCGCCACCTGGGGCGCGCTCCGGCATCACGGGCTGATGGCCAACACCGTCGTGGTCTCCGACGATGCCGGGCAGTTCCGGGTTGCTCAGCACGCCCTATGCTGGATCCATGCGGAGCGCCACCTGCAGAAGCTGATGCCGGCCTCACCCAAGCAGGCCAATGCCGTTGAGCTGGTCCGCGAGGCGATCTGGTGTTTTTATCGCGGTCTGAAGCTGTGGAAGCAGAGCCCCTCGCCAGGTGGGGAGCGGGCCTTCCGGCGGCAGTTCGACAAGATCTTTGGCCTGCGCACGGGCTACCAGGAGCTCGACGAACTGCTCGCCCGTCTGGCACGGCGCAAGGGCGAACTGCTGCGGGTGCTCGAGCGTCCCGAGATCCCGCTGCACACCAATGCCTCCGAGAACGACCTGCGCGCCTGGGTGATCAAGCGCAAGATCTCCGGTGGCACCATGAGCGC
>NZ_QDGA01000134.1 GCF_003347665.1 Microvirga calopogonii | reverse complement strand
GTGGCCATGCGCACCGAGATCAAGGCCCTGCACCAGCGCCTGAAGACCACCACCATCTACGTCACCCACGACCAGATCGAGGCCATGACCATGGCCGACAAGATCGTGGTCATGCACGACGGCGTGGTCGAGCAGGTCGGCGCGCCGCTCGAGCTCTACGACCGTCCGGCCAACCTGTTCGTGGCCGGCTTCATCGGCTCGCCGGCGATGAACTTCCTCAAGGGCCATCTGCAGGGCGGCCGGTTCGTGACCGCGAGCGGCATCACCCTGCCGGTGGCCAACGCCCCGGCGGCCTCGGACGGCCAGCCGATCATCTACGGCATCCGGCCCGAGCACTTCATGCTGGACGAGGCGAACGGGGTGCCGGCCGAGGTGGCGGTGGTCGAGCCGACCGGCTCGGAGACGCAGGTGTTCGCCAAGTTCGGCGGTTCGGACGTGGTCGGCGTGTTCCGCGAGCGCGTCGACGCGCAGCCGGGCCAGCAGATCCGCGTCACGCCCGATCCGCGCCTCGTCCACCTCTTCGACGAGCAGACCGGCAAGCGCCTCTGAAGCAAACGTCGCGAGAAGGCGGCCCGCATCCGCGCGGCCGCCTTTTCCATGCGATCTGCAAGGCCAGGGCAGGGCGGTCGGATCAGCAGTCGCAGACTGCGACCATAGACGCATAACAGGTTTAGTTCTCCAACCTTGTTGCAGTTCGGCTTCAATTGCCGCGACGAAACCATGGCAGATGAGAAGCTTATGAGAAGAAGGCTTGGTCGTCTTCGGTCAGGTACTCCCTCGCCCGCTCAGGGATGAGCTCGATGCCCATGCCCGGCCTGTCGAGAACGTCGATCATGCCGTTTTGGACGATAGGGTTGGGGAGCCCTTCCACGATTTCGCTCCACCATGGCGGATCCGCGGTTGTGTACTCAAAGGCGATGAAGTTGCCGGGAAGCGTTGCGCTTACTTGGATCAGGGCCGCGAGACCGAGTAGGCCGTTCGCGGTGCCATGAGGGGCGATCGCGATGCCATGCAGGTCAGCGAATTCAGCAATCCATTTCAGCTCGGCAATGCCCCCGACATCGGCGGGATCTGGACCGATCACATGCACCGCATGAGTTTCGATGAGCTCCTTGAAGTTCTGCCGCAGATAGATCTGCTCCCCAGTGTGGATCGGGGTGACGGAGGCGCGGGTCAGCTCACGATAGACGCCCGCATTCACCCAGGGGGTATAATCGCCCGACAGCACGTCTTCGATCCATAGGAGGTTGAATGGCTCGAGCATGCTGGCAAGCCGAATGGCATCGCCAAGCATCCAGCCGGGGCCGCAATCGAGCGCCAAGCCCACAGTGCTTCCCGTCACCTCCTTCATGGCGGCGACGCAGTCCACAAGGTGACGGAGCCCTTTCTCGGTCACAGGGCCACGGTCGAGAGCGCCATGGAAAGGGCTGGCGTTCGGTTCGCCGTAATAGAAGTTCGGCACCTCCCGCTTCATCGGGGAGTGAAAGCCGATGGGCTGCTTGAAGATGGTGAACCCCTCGGGGAGCGCCATCATCCTGCGCATGTCGTCCGCATAATCTTCCGGTCTATGGCCTGCGAGAGGGAAGCGGATGGAGCCATTGTAGACCCGCACCTTGTCGCGGACCTTGCCGCCGAGCAGCTTGTGAACGGGTAGGCCTGCGGCCTTGCCTGCCAAGTCCCACAGTGCCATCTCGACGGCGCTAACCGCCGCTCCCCATGGCTTGAACCCTCCGCGCTGCCTGATCTTGAGCATGACCCGCTCGACGAGAGTGGGATCTTCACCGATCAGCGCCTCGCGCAGAGCGAGGATGTGCGGCTTCAGGTAATGTTTCCATGTCTCGGCCTGGGCATAGCCCGAGATGCCTTCGTCCGTGACGATCCGAACGACAGGGCTCTTGCCGATGATGGCGCATTTGAGATCGACGATTTTCATCCACTTCTCCCGGCAGCTATGCTGGCATCGCATTCGTCATGGCACGAGCGGTCTCGATGGCAGCCATACGGATTTCCTCCATTCGACTCGGCTCGGCACCAGCCAGAAACGGCACGCTCACAGCCGCGGCAAGCTTGCCTTCCTTGAAAAAAACAGGAGCAGCGAAGGCGCAGATGCTAGGGGCACTCTCTCCCTTGTCCTGGGCCCAGCCGAGCCTCCTGATCCGCGTGAACTCAGCGCGCAGGCGCTTCGGATCGGTGATCGTCTTGCTAGTGTAAGCAGGGAGAGGTTCGGCGAGCCATTGATTCAACATCTCCGGCTCCATGTACGACAGCAGCAGCTTGCTCGCGGCACTCGCATGGATTGGCATGCGCTGGCCAGGCTTTACCGTGAGGGCATATTCCCGCCGCCCTTGCGCAGCGGCTACGACGATGATGCCCTCATCATCGATGACGCTGAGCTTGACGCCCTCACCGAGGTCGGTTGAGAGCCGCTCCAGGAACGGTTGGCTGAACGCCGCGATATCGAAGTCGTTCGCGCGGGATGCGACGTGAGAGGCCAAAGCCAGAAGCCTACGCCCGAGGCTATAAGCCCCCGCCTTGTCGCGATACACCATATCGTGTCGCTGCAGTGTATTGAGAATGCGATAAACGGCAGTTCGCGGCAGATCGAGGAGGTCGGCCAGTTCTCGGATGGTCAGGCCGGTGCCATTGTTGTGCTCAAGCGCCTCCAAGACCTGCATCATCCGATCGATGGCAGGGATCGTGTGTTTGTTTTCTACGTCCTGCGTAATCTCGTCCATCGTCGTCCAGGTCCGCTATTGACAAGTGCAGGTCGACCAGTACCATACATATTTGAACTGTCATAATTCATATTTGAATAAGAGGTCGCTATCAACAGGCGGCGGGAGGAGACGAGGATGGAGCTGGGTAGTCGTTCTGTATTCAGGCTATGGGGCGCGGTGGCAGGGGTGATGCTGCCATGCTGACAGTTTCATCGATTGCTCATGTGGCCATCCGGGTGAAGGATGCCGCGCGTACCCTCGATTTCTACACAAACAAGCTCGGCTTCTCGGAAATGATGCGGCTTGATAGGGATGGGCGGCTCTGGCTCGTCTATCTCAGGATCACGGACGATCAATTCCTTGAAGTCTTTCCCGATGGCGAGGGGGAACGAGCGGCGGAACGGGAGGCTGTCGGTTACAATCACATGTGCCTATCCGTTCCCGATATCGATCAGACACTGCGCGAGCTGGAGGCCAGCGGGGTTCCGCTGATCCGTCCCAAGACGCTGGGAGCGGACGGCAATTGGCAGGCTTGGATCGAGGATCCCGATGGCCATCGGATCGAGCTCATGCAGATGGCTCCTGACAGCATGCAGGCGGCAGCCATCGCGCGGCTCAAGCGGGCTTGAACCGGACAAGGTCCGCATCATCCATTGGCGAGCTCTGCGCGTGATCAGGCGACGAGGTGATCGTCTGCAGTTCATTGGGTGTGGGGCTTCTACCGGTTCAAAGGCTCCACACAGTGAGGGCGTAAGGCGTCGAGAACAAGAAATACTGATCGGCCTCCGGCCGACCTAAGTCAAAGCGTATGAAGCCTGCTCTGCATCAAGAGCCGCGCCAAAGGCCGAGCTGGAGGAAACTGAATGAAAATCGTGGCACAGAAGGTGTTCGTCGCCAATGTCTCGCGCACGAACTTCGTGTTCGTCAAGCTCTATACCGATGAAGGCATCGAGGGGATCGGGGAGGCCACATTAGAATGGAAGACCAAGACCGTCGTTGCCGCTCTGGAGGAGCTGGAACGCGTGCTCGTGGGGCGCGATCCGTTTGCGGTGGATGCTATCATCGAGCAACTCCACCGTGACAGCTACTGGCGCACAGGTGCGGTCTTCCGCACGGCTTTGGGGGCGATCGAGGCGGCTCTACTCGATATCAAGGGAAAAGCCCTTGGCGTGCCAGTCTTCGAGCTTCTTGGGGGTAAGTTTCGAGATCGGGTGGCCTGCTATGCGAACCACTGGTTCTTCGGTTCCGAGACGCCGGAGCAATATGCAGCCAACGCCCGCAATGCCGTTGCCATGGGATATCGGGCCCTGAAGTGGGACCCCTTTGGAGCTGCCGACCTGGAAATGGACCGGCAGCAGCGCCGCACGACGATCGAGATCGTGGAGGCAGTGCGCGATGCCGTTGGGCCCGATGTCAACCTCATGCTCGACGTTCATGGGCGGCTGAATGTCCCTACGGCCATCGCCATGTGCAAGGCTCTCGAGCGTTACGACCTGACTTGGATCGAGGAGCCGACGCCCCCTGAAAGCATCGACGCGCTGGCGGAAGTCCGTGCCAACAGTCCGGTTCCGATCGCAGCCGGCGAGCGCTGGTTCGAGCCCTCCCGCTTCATCGAAGCCCTGAACAAGAAGGCCATCGACATCCTTCAACCGGATGTCTCCCATGCGGGCGGTCTCGGCGAGACGAAACGGATTGCGCATCTGGCACATAGCCATCTGATCCCGGTCGCGCCACACAATCCAGTGGGGCCCGTGATGAATGCCATGACGCTCCACATGTCTGTCGCCATCCCGAACTTCTCGGTCTTCGAGACGGTTTCCGTGGATGTTCCATGGCGTAAGGAGTTGGTGCGCGAGACGCTGCAGTTCGAGTCGGGACATATCCTCGCGCCTACGGCTCCGGGCCTTGGTGTCGAGCTGATAGAGGAGGCGTGCGCGCGGTTTCCCTATGAAGACCACGATGTGCCGCTGTTCGATGGAACCATCAACACCCGCGGAATTGCCACCGGTGAAAAGACGTTTTGAGGTTGGGAGTTTCTAAGAGTTCAGTGCTGTTGATGGAACGGTAAGCCTCCGAGGGCCGCGATGAGTGAGAGGTTGCTGATTAGGAATGGGTGCCTTCTCGATCCCTCTTCCGGGTGCGACGAGATCCTGGATGTCGCAATAGCGGATGGAAAGATAGTAGGCCTTGCTCCCCATATCGAAGCTAGCGGACACCACGTTATCGACGCGACCGGTGCTCTCGTCGTTCCAGGCCTGGTCGATATGCATACTCATGCCTATTGGGGCGGTACTCTGCTCGGTGTGAATGCCGACAAGGTCGGTCCACGGAGCGGTGTGACAACGTGGGTCGACTGTGGCTCTAGCGGAGCGGCAACCTTCGAAGGGTTCTTTCACCACGTGATCAAGCCGAGCCGGCTGCGGATCATTCCCTTCATTAACCTCTCCTATATCGGTCTCACTCAGGCCGGCAACCTGAGCATCGACGTCGGCGAGCTGTTCGATTGGCGGTTCGCAGACCTTCGCGAGCTGCGGCGCGTCAAGGCGGAATACGGATCCGTCATCGCGGGCGTCAAATTACGAGCCAGTAACAACGCCTGTGGCGCAAATGGCCCGGTCGTGCTGCCGCTCGCACGGGAGGCGGCGGACATCCTCGAGGTGCCGCTGATGATCCATATCGGAACGGCTCCGCCGACGATTGATGAAGTTCTTCCTTATCTCAAGGCCGGCGATATTCTGACCCATATCTACAATCCGTCGGTCGGTGGATGCGTCCTCGACGAGCGCATGCGCCTGCGGCGGCCGGTGCGCGAGGCGCTCGCCCGTGGCGTCAAGATGGACGTGGGGCACGGCGGAGCGAGCTTCTCATTCGAGGTTGCACGGGCCGCCATCGAACAGGGGCTGCTTCCCGACGCGATCAGCACGGATATTCACGCGCACAATATCGACGGCGTCGTCAAAGACCTTCCGCACGTCATGGCCAAATTCATGTCGCTCGGCTTCTCCCTGGAGCAAGTGATCAAGCTGACGACGTGCTCTCCAGCCGACATTCTAGGGCGACCGGACCTTGGCAGAGTCGAGCTTGGAGGGGAGGCGGATCTGGCCGTGTTCCACGTCCGGCAGGATCCCATTCAACTCTATGACTCTCTTGGCGTCAGCAGGGAAGCGCCAACCACACTCGAGTGCACGCTGACGCTGTGTAAAGGACAGATCGTCGATACGTTCGATGATGGGCGGGTCGAGGCCCGAACATACTCGTTGGGTTAGAGCCGGAAATGCCGAGATCGTGTTGATCGGAAGTAATCGCGAACCCGAACGTCCCGGCGGTGAAGTAGCTCAGGATAAACGGTTGACATCCATCACACTTGGACCATAACTTTAGTTAAATTGAATTGGCCTTGTTCAAATATGAACCAATAGAGAAGCCAATCAGCTGGAGCATCAGGTGCGCATCCGCACAATGATGCAAGCTTGTTTCCTTCAGGGAGGAGAGAAGGTGAAGAAATCAAAACGTTCCGTTGTTCTCCTGGCAGCATCCATGCTGGCGCTGTCGGCCGGCAACTGCCTTGCCGGTGACGTGGTTTGGTGGACTCCCAATTGGGGGGAGGCACGGGCCCGCGACCTGGCTGACAAATTCATGAAGGCAAATCCGGACACCAAGATCAAGATCGAGGTGACGACTTCCGATGGTTTGCCGCAGCGCGTCCTGACCACGCTGCAATCCGGTGCTGCGCCGGATATCATCGAGGTGCAACATGGGTGGGTGAACGGCTATGCCCAGAACAACCTCGTCACTTCCCTCGATGACACGCTGCAGGACCGAGGTGACTATGTTCCCGCTGCGCTCGACTACGTAACCTGGAATGGAAAGCTCTGGGCGATCCCGTACCGCATTGAAACGCTTGCGGTGATTTACAACAAAGGCCACTTCAAGGAGGCAGGGCTCGATCCTGAGAAGCCGCCGCAGACCTGGGACGAGCTCGTAAAAACCGCAACTGCTCTGACCCGCGAAGGACGGTTCGGCTTTGCGATCACGGGTGGCGGTGAGGTCGGGAACACGATCTTTCGGTCGCTTCCCTTCATCTGGATGAACGGCGGAGACATCATCTCGAAGGATGCCAAGACCGCCCTCGTCAACAAGCCCGAGGCTGTCGCAGCGGTGAAGTTCTACACGGACTTCTACAAGAAGAAGATTTCTCCGACTTCGACGCTGGAGAACGACGGTATTGCCAACCGGCGTCTCTTCATCGCTGAAAAGGTATCGATGTACCA
Source organism: Microvirga calopogonii (assembly GCF_003347665.1). Classification (GTDB taxonomy): domain Bacteria; phylum Pseudomonadota; class Alphaproteobacteria; order Rhizobiales; family Beijerinckiaceae; genus Microvirga; species Microvirga calopogonii. Next base: position 4,960 of record NZ_QDGA01000134.1, on the reverse strand, counting down.
GGCGGGCCAGTTCGACCTGGCTTCGATCCAGAAGGAAAATCCGAAGATCGACATTGGCGTGATGCAAATTCCCCATCCGCAGGGTAAGAACACAGCAGCCATTCTGGGCGGCTGGAGCTTCATCGTCCCGAAGAGCGCGAAGAATCCGACAGAGGCAAAGAAGTTCATCCAGTTCCTGAACACGGCGGAGAACCAGGGTTACTTCACCGATACGTTCCCGGCGCGCGTTTCGTCAATGAAATTGCCTCGTTTCAATGAACCGATCCTGGCAGGCTACAAGGCAATGCTGCCGTATGGGCGGCCTGCCCCAAGCCACAAGAACTGGGTCCAGATCACGCAGGCCTACTTCAACAACGTCCAGGGCATCATGCTCGGCAAGGAAGAGCCGCAGGAGGCCATGGACAACGCGGCCGACGATATCCAGTCCCTGCTCGACGAGTAGTTCTCGCGAGCCTGGGCTCCAGGATTCAGCGGCATGACGCCGCTGAATCCCCCTTCTATTCGAGGACGGTCTCATGTCTCGTCAATCGACAGGCTACTGGTTCATTTTGCCTGCGTTGGTGGTCCTGGCAATGCTGATTGCTTATCCTGTTGCCTACACGGGCCTGCTCAGCGTCACTGACAGCCAATCCAATTTCGTGGGAGCCAAAAATTTCGCTACCGTGCTCCGCTCCCGCGCTACACCCCAGGCCTTCTGGAACACTCTGTATTGGGTCGGCGGCTCCATCATCTTTCAGGTCCTGCTCGGGACCGCGACCGCGATCCTGCTCAATCAGAGCTTTCCCGGCCGCTCCGTCGTGCGCTCCATTGCGCTCATTCCCTGGGTAATCCCCAGCATCGTCGCGGCCACCACATTTGCGTGGATGTTCCACACGGAGTTTGGCATCATCAATTACATGATGACCGCGCCCGGTCTGATTGAGCAGCCCATCGGCTGGCTCACCAACCGCGACACCGTCATGCCGGTGCTCATCGCCATCAATGTCTGGAAGCTTTTCCCCTTCGTCGCCGTCATGGTGCTGGCCGGCCTCCAGTCTATTCCCAAAGAGCTCTATGAAGCCGCTCGGGTCGACGGCGCCAACTTCTGGGAAGAGGTGCGCCACATCATGCTGCCGCAGGTGCGGCCGGTCCTGGTCGCCGTGACGCTGCTTCTGGTGATCTGGGGGCTCAATTCCATCACCATCATCTATGCCATCACTCGCGGCGGTCCGGCCAACAGCACCTTGATCACGCCGATTCAGATCTTCCGCATCGCCTTCGAGAACGTGCAGTTCAACCAAGCCGCGGCGTTGTCCGTGATGTTCTTCGCCGTCGCGATCCTGATCGTGTTCTTCTACATCAAGGCACTCGCCGCAGCTCCGGGAGAGGCGCGATGACCACGAATGCTCACGTGCTACCGCCCAAACAGGCCGCCGCAGCAGAAAACACCCTGTCGTCCGCAAAGCCGACCAGCAGGTTGGATCGCACCGGTCTTGGTACCCCGTTCATCGTCATCGGCTGCATTCTGCTGGTGGCGGTATGCCTCTTTCCCTTCTGGTGGATGAGTCTCTCGTCGATAAAGACCCTGCGCGAGCTCTATACCGTTCCACCGATCTGGTGGCCGGCGGCGCCCACCTGGGGCAACTACCACAAGGTTCTCTTCGAATCGAACATACCCCGCTATTTCCTCAACAGCGTGATCATCTCGGTCGGAGCCACCGGGCTGGCGCTGTGCCTGGCTGTGTTTGCGTCCTACGGCTTCGCGCGGTTCAACTTCAAGGGCAAGCCGCTCTTCCAGGCCTTCGTGCTTGTCGGTCAGCTGCTGCCCACCGCGGCAATCATCGTGCCGCTGTTCGTGACGCTGCGCGTGCTAGGACTGGTGAACACCTACTGGGGGCTCATCCTGGTCTACATGATCATCACGCTGCCCCTCTCGGTATGGATGCTGACCAGCTACTTCAAGGCGATCCCGGTCGAACTCGACGAGGCAGCAATCATCGATGGCGCGTCACGCGTGGGCGTGCTGTTCCGGATCACGCTTCCCCTGTCGACGCCCGGGATCGTGGCAGTGGTGGTGTACTCCTTCGTGACTACCTGGAACGAGTTCATCTTCGCGCTGTGCTTCGCCAGTGATTCATCGGTCAAGACGCTTCCCATCGGGCTGGCGGAGTTCTCGACGGAGTTCAACACGGACTGGGGTGCGGTCATGGCGGCATCCGTGATCATGACGCTGCCGATCGCACTCTTGTTTCTGTCGATGCAGCGCCTGTTCGTGGGTGGCCTGACCGCCGGCGCCACCAAAGGCTGAGGAGCAATCCATGACAAGCATTGCCAGCACGATCCCGACCATTGGTCTCGGGACGTACGGGAGAACCGGAGATGCCGGGATGGCAAGCATCCTGGCAGCCTTCGAAATCGGCTACAGGCATATCGATACGGCCCAGAGCTACAATACCGAGCGACCTGTCGGTGATGCCTTTCGCCGGTCGGGACTTCCCAGGGAAGAGGTCTTTATCACGACGAAGGTTGCCGACACGAAGCTCGACAGGGCGAGCTTCATGCCGAGTGTGGAAGAGAGCCTGGAGGTCCTCGGTCTTGACCATGTCGATCTGCTTCTCATCCACTGGCCATCTCAGAACAATGCGGTGCCCTTTGAGGACTACATGATCGAGCTCAAACGGGCACAGGATCTCGGCCATTCCCGCTTCATCGGCGTCTCAAACTTTCCGATCGCAATGTTGGAGCAGACACGGGCACTTCTCGGAGACGGGGCAGTTGTCACCAACCAGGTGGAAATTCATCCTTATCTGCAGGCGCCACGGCTATCGAACTATGCGCGCTCGATCGGCCCTCCTCTCACGGCATACCAGCCTCTAGCACAAGGGGATGTAAGATCCAATCCTGTACTGGCTGGCATTGGAGAGCGTCATGGGGTCACTCCGGCTGCAATCGCCCTCGCTTTCCTGATGGCGGAAGGCCATGCTGTCATTCCGGCCTCGTCCAATGCCGTCAACCTGCGTGAGAACATGCGATCCCTCGAAGTGCGCCTCTCCGACGACGAGATGGGGCAAATCCGGGCTCTGAACCGTGGTGAAAGGCGGATCAATCCGACCAAATCGCCACGGTGGGACGACTAGTATCGAGCCGGGCTGCGAGAAGGCATCATGGCTAGCGTGTCCATCAGCAACGTGCAGAAGGTCATGCGCTGTTCCGCGACCGCGTGGTGCTGTTGCCGGGGGATCGCGTTGCCTTTGCGCCCAGCTCCGAACGAATCCACATCTTTGACAGTCAAACCGGCCAGCGGATCGAGCCTTTTGCGAGCGGGCCGGCCTCGTGACCGGTCATCAGCTCATTGTCAATCACTTGCCAACATGAGGATTTCAGAGTGCAACCCATCCCTCAGATCAAAGATATTGTGCGGCCTGCGCGCGAACTCTCGGACGCACTGGCGCAAATCGGAACGGCCACTGCAAGCAGCGAGCTCAGCCTCATGGGCATTCGCGACCCGCAGATCCGTGGTCCGCTGCCGCTCAAGCAAGGGAAATCAGTCGCCGGACCCGCGCTGACCTTGCAGTGTATGCCCAAGCGCGAGGACCTCTATGGTACCAACGAATACGAAAACCCCGAGCTGCAGCTGCATAGGCACGTGCTCTATCCGGCACAAGCGGGTGACATGGTGATCGTCGACGCGCGCGGGGATATGGCCAGCGGCATTTTCGGCGAGATGATGCTGACCTTCTTCGCCGGCAGAGGCGGGGCCGGCGTGGTGGTCGACGGCTGCATTCGGGACTCGGCCAAGGCCAAGGAACTGGATCTTGGAATCTGGGTGAAAGGCGTGACGCCGAATTATCATGCCCAAACGAACCTGATTCCATTCGCGGTCAATGTTCCGATCGCCTGCGGCAACGTTCTGGTCATGCCTGGAGACATCGTCGTCGCTGATGACGATGGTGTCGTAGTCGTTCCGGTCGCGCTTGCGCCGAAGCTCATCGAGGTGGCAAGCGAACATGCTGAATGGGAGGAATTCGCCCGCTACCGCCTCTCCCAGGGTGGCGATTTGCGGAAATATTATCCGCTGACGGAAGAGGTGCAAGAGGAATACATCGCGTGGCGCAACGCCCAGAATGGATCTGCCCACACATGAGCATCGCCGGTCTTTCACGGCGGGAAGCGCGGCGCTTGGTCGAATGCCTGTCCTGACCACAACGACATGCCGTGAGGCCGTTCGCAAGCAAGGGATTACGATGACCAGCAATGTGGCTGTGACGCTGGACGAGCGTTTTCAACGGCTCGTGAACCCGACCGCTCGGCTTGAGAAGCTCTACGAGGGCTGCCGCTGGGCCGAAGGGCCTGCATACTTTCCGGCCGGGTGCTACCTCGTCTGGAGCGACGTGCCCAACGACCGCATGATGCGCTTCGACGAGACCTCCGGCACGGTCAGCGTCTTTCGCCATCCGGCCGGGTATTCCAACGGTAATACGGTCGACCGTCAGGGTCGGCTCGTCACCTGCGAGCACGGCAACCGGCGTGTGACGCGCACCGAGCATGACGGCTCCATTACCGTGCTGGCGAGCCAGTATCAGGGCAAGCGCCTCAACTCTCCGAACGATGTGGTGGTGAAGTCGGACGGCTCGATCTGGTTCACCGATCCGGCCTACGGCATCGACTCCGATTACGAGGGTCACAAGGCCGAGAGCGAAATCGGTGCCTGCCACGTCTACCGCATCGATCCCCAGACGGGCGATGTCCGCATCGTCGGCGACGATTTCGTCCGTCCGAACGGCATCGCCTTCTCGCCCGACGAGACGCGTCTCTACGTGGCCGATACCGGCGCGACCCACGTCAAGGACGGCCCGCGCCATATCCGCGTCTTCGACGTGAGTGCAGACGGGAGCCTCTCGGGCGGCAAGGTCTTCGCCACCTGCACGGCAGGCCTGTTCGACGGCTTCCGCCTGGACGACGCGGGACGGATCTGGACCAG
>NZ_QDGA01000133.1 GCF_003347665.1 Microvirga calopogonii | reverse complement strand
CCGGACGTGTTGGCGGCCGGGGTTGATCCGGACGTGCACTATGCCGCCTTCGGCTGGCACGAGGGGCGCGATCCCGACGCCTTTTTCTCCACCAACGGCTATCTCTCGGCCAATGCCGATGTGAACGCCGCCCACATCAACCCGCTCGAGCACTACCACCAGAACGGCTGGAAGGAGGGGCGGGACGCCTCGATCAACTTCGACACCACGCTCTACCTTCAGCACAATCCCGACGTGAAGGCGGCCGGCATCGACCCGCTCGAGCATTATCTTGCCTTCGGCCGCTCTGAGGGCCGTCAGGCCTACGAGGCGGTCGGCCTGAATGTCAAGGGCGCCTTTGACGCCGAGTACTATCTGTTGGCCAACCCGGATGTGGGCGCGGCCGGGATCGATCCGCTGACCCACTACAACACCTTTGGCTGGAAGGAGGGGCGGGATCCGAATGCCTTCTTTGACACCTCAGCCTATCTGTCCACCTACAGCGATGTGGCCGCTGCCGGGGTCAACCCGCTCGAGCACTACATGAGCTTCGGCTGGCACGAGGGCCGCGATCCCTCGGGTAAGTTCGACACCAAGGCCTATCTCGCGGCCAATGCCGATGTCGCCGCCGCTGGGGTCAACCCGCTGCAGCATTACCTGCAGTTCGGCATCTATGAAGGTCGGTCCAACTTTGGCGACGGACTTATCGCATAGGGCTAGACTATACTGGTCGAGTTGACATCTCGCGTTCGCCAAGGGCAACGGAGTTCGAGAGTTATTTTCTCAAACTCCGTTGCCGTCATCCGAAGCGCGGCGGGCCAAGCCTCATGTCATAAAAGAACATCAGCCGCGAAAATTTGCTACCGACGGCCACATCGCAGCTGATCGCTTGGTGAAGGGTCGGTCTGCGACTGAGAAAATCGGGCGCGCATGCGATAGCATTCAGGATCGACGAAGGAGCATTCTCTCAAAGGGAAACCAGAACCGGCGATCCGCGCAAATCGGACGTGTCCACAAACGTTCCCCCGCCGCTTTCTAGGACGCCCTCTCCACAGGCGGAGGTATTGATCGCTGGTGTTGGCCGCGGCGATAGTGCACTTGGCCATGATCATCATGGGTGAGAACGAGGCCAGTCCACATGTGCTTGCCGCAGCCAGGCGTGTAACGGAGGTCGCCATTGATCGGCAACGGTCGCGCCGCGCTAAGTCCGGGCTTTTGGATCGGATGATGCGTGACCCGGAATTTCTGCAGCCTCCTGCATCGGAAGAGCCGCTGCGGGTTCCACCAGCCCGCATCCGCTGTACAAAGGCGGCCCGTGTCCGGGCTTATCTCAAAGGATCGGATCAGGGAATTTTCAGAACGCGAACTGGCTCAAGTTGAGCAAGAAATTCGATAAGAAATGGAGGTGAGCCAAGTCAAACAGCAGTGCGCGGACACCCTCAAGTGGGCAAAGCAGTGGCACTCTGACTGGGAGCAACTCAAAAAGCTGGATCGCTATGAACGCCGCGCCCCATCACGCCGGCGGTCCGCCATCCGGGCTTCGACGACGCGCAAGCGCCTGCCCAGTCGACACGAGCCCAAGGGGGCGGGCACAGGCGATCCCTTCACCGACGCCGGTGATGGGCCCGCGTGAACATCAGCTGCTCCAGAACTGTGATGAGGACCTTTCGTGTCGCCGCTATCGCAAAGAAACCTGCTGCGTTGAGCACTGTGGCGATCGGCCTGCCGCTCTTGGTGTAGGCATAATCACGGGCGACGAACGGGCGCAAGGGCCAATTTTTTTCGAACCACGCCCGGATGCCCTGCCGTTGCGGCGGGCTCAATGCCGCCTGCTTCCGCAAGAGGTGAGAGTTCACCAGAGGCACGATCTCGGGATCGATGTCACGGACGACGGACTCCCATTCCTCGATATCGGACACAGCCGCGGGATTGGCACGCAATAATTCAGCTTTGATAAACGGAATGCGGCAGTCCGTGATCAACTCACGCCAGAGAACGTGCGACGGATTGAAAGGACGCAGTCGTGGCAAAAGGCCTGACGCCGATGGCTGGTAAGCCGCGACATAACGAAAGCCCGCGCCCGTCAGTGTGGAGCTGAAACCGATTTCAGCGCCCTCAATGATCTCACGCTTGCTCATCCGTGAGAACGGAAGGGCCATGACCGATTCAAACGCCCGGCTGCGATAGACATGCGGCTTGAACAGCAGGAACCAGCTTTGCAAATGCCGCGCTGTATCAAGGCTTTCAACAAAGCCATAAAAATCAGCATCTCGTCTCACGAGTTCCTGTAGCGGTCCACGTAGGTCGCCAATAGGGCCATAGACACTATCATTGGCAAGGAGGAGGTCTCCGGTTAGTTCATGGCCATAGCGGGCATAAGCTTCAGCCCATGAGCCAAAGTCTAAGCCCTGGTTCTCTCGAACAATAACATCGTAGCAAATTTCAAGGAGAGCTTCTTTGGTTTCTGCGCTAATGACTGCTGTTGTAGTGAACACTATCGTGAAATCGAGATCCCGCAGCTTATGAAGGTAACGAAAGACATAGTCTGCGACATGCCCGTCAGTGTCGAAGTGGGCAAAGAAACAAACGCGTGGCGAGGTGTGGAGTGAGGAACGCATTTCGGCTCATGTGAGTGCTACTAAGCTCGTGAAGACCCTTATCGTGATCAGCATGTGACAACAAGTCTTGCAGGTCCGCTAAGTCCCGCATTCAGTCCAGACTGCCTGACATTTACTGCTTCTCATTGTGTGATCAAGAATAACATCGCGGCATAAATGGCTGTCCATAAAACCAGTCTTGGCTATCCGGACACTGCAAAGCTTCCCTGTGAACCAAAGGTGATGAGCCGTTTCTGACAACCTGATCCTCGAACATAATTACCCTGTCGTACAGAGCGGTTCTTACAGCACGGCGCCCGTCATTGGATAATGATTCATGATAGAGAGCGTTGATGGAGCAATGGGGATAGCATCGATGCACTGGCTCTGTCAGGACCGCCATTACTCCAGAATTTTGCCCCAGCGCGAATGACAATAAACGAGGCTACTGAGGGTAGCTTCGCCTCTTATTGAGGCTGGCAAAGCTGCTGAAGCCGTCCATCCGTTGGTGCGTGTAAACAGTTGATATGTTCACCGTGGCACAATCTGACCTGACACCTTCCGCTTCCAGGGGCTGTGCCTTCCGAAGGGCAGGGGCCTCTTGGCACCGTCAGCACCGATATATTGAATCTTCTCACGCTTCGCCTTGGCTGCCCGGCGATGATCATCCTGAGTTTTCACAAAGGCGCAAGCTTCATGCGCCGGGCCCATGTTGTCGAGATTATCGGCGCCACCGAGTTCAAGGGCGCGGATATGCTCCGCAATCCATCGCTCGCGTCCACCTTCGATCTTTCGAGAGCATAGGACGCATATCCCGCCCGTTTTCTCCCACACCTGAAGCCGGCGATGGGGAGTGAGCTTCCGTCGGGCCTTCGTGCCCACATCTTCGATCTCAACGAAGGGCATAGGGCACCTCAGTCGTGGTCTGAGAGAGGGGAGGGGCGGTTAATACCCCGGTCTATTGAGGTCTCCTCATCGAGAAGGGCAATCACCTGCTGAAACAAGCGCTCCCACTCGGCTCGCAATGTTTCACAGGAGGCGATTAAGTTTCTTAGTTGGCGCTCTCGCTCGACGTTCGCCGGAGCCACGTGCAAACGCACGCCTAGCGAAGCAACGGTTGAGGTAGCAGGATCATGTGGTGGGCTTTGGGAAAAAGATGCCGTCTGTGGGCGAGGCTCCATGTGACGATTTTCCATGGCTGCGCGCCACATGATGCGTTTGGTGTAGGACATGATTTACCTCAAGCGCTTATGATGCCTAAAGTATCAAATTTCACGCTCAAAGTCAATCCCTAGAGCATCAAATAGGTCTTGAGGTATCGTCCGTGCTCACCAGTGAACAGATCCGTGCTGCCCGTGCTTTATTACGTTGGGAGCAAAAAGATTTAGCCTCGGCGTCCGGTGTTTCGCTTCCAACAATTAAAAGGCTAGAGGCCAAGCCCGGACCCTTGAACGCCCATGGTCCTACAATCGATGCTCTTTCCCGTGCGCTTGGTGAAGCCGGGGTCCAATTCATTCCTGAAAATGGCGGTGGTCCCGGTGTCCGGCTCCGCTATCCCAGCCATAGCCTGGCGAGAACCGATCAATGACGTCCCCAAGAGAGAGGCTGACATCCAATGCCATCAGACAGCCGATCGAGTGTTTCGAGCAGGACACCGACAACGTGCGGGCAAACAGCGTCAGCGATCTATCCTCATTGCTGAGGTCTACGGGCATGAAGCGCTTGTTGTCATGGCTTCCGTCTATCGGACCTGAGGCCACAGATGGTCACCCGTGATGCGATGGCCCATCCGCTGGAAGAACGCCGGCTTCTTGATGTTCAGGTGGATTTCGTCGCCACGATGCTGACGTTGATCGCCGGGGTGGCTCCTCGGGCTTGAGCGCCGCCATGCGACCCAAGCCATGCCGAGTGAGCTAGGCGGCCATGGTAGAGCGCGCTAGCTTAAGCTTGCCGACGATCTCGTCTGCCATCAGCCGGTACTCTCGCCAGAGCATCTCGATCTTCGGCACGAAACGCTGCCCATCTGGTCCTGTCCTGCCCCCTGGAAACTGGACCAGCCAAAGTGGGAATTTTCCCTTCACAGCTTTCTAGGAGAATGGGCCTCTTTTGGGGGAGCGATCGACCTGTGAACGTGATATTGGAGGAAAAGAGCATGCACGGGTGGGGCAGGTCGGATGAGAGCCTCGCCACGGCCGGAGCACAGATCCGGGCGCGAGACAGAGATCATCCTCTCGATCATGCCGCGATAGCATCAAACAGGCGGATCCATTTATGCCCCACAAAGTCACACCTCCGCTTACATCTCCCGAAAGGTTCCAAGGTGAGCGGATCAAGCGTCCTTCCTCGTCTCAAAATGACAGCCACCCTGGCGATACGCGAACGAACGACATCCAAGTCCATCCCCGCACCTTGGGTTCGCTCTTCGCCAAGCGTCCGCTCATCCTGGGCGAAGACCAAGCCGCCTACGACGCGCTATTGTCCACTGTCACCCGTGCGGCCAAGCCTGATGACATTCTCGACGAACTCCTGGTGAAAGACATTGTCGATCTCACCTGGAACATCGAACGGTTCGAGCGGCTCAAGGACAGTCTGCTTCGGGTGGCCAGCAAGCGCGTGCTGACCCGTGTCCTTCACAATGCCAAATGCCCTGAAACGGAGAGGCCGTTGGATGCCGAGCGCATCGAACTCATGATCGTGTGCTGCTTGCTTGGCGAGGAGGATTCCATTGAAGAGGTCAAAGACCTCCTGACGGACTACGGCTTCGACCTGAACTCCATCATGGCACAGGCCCTCTCCGATAAACTCGACGACATCGAGAGGATTGACCGAAGCATCACCACTCAAGCAGCTCGCCGCAGCAAAGTCTTAGCTGAGCTTGAACGCCGCCAAGAACTCAAGGCGTGGCGACTCGGAGGCTCAGTCGTTGACGTCGTGGACGCTTCGGCGCAGCCCGTCCTTGCTACTATGCCCGCCAGGACATGACCAGCTCGAAACGGCAGGCCGCAAATGCAGCCAATGCGCAACGTAGCACCGGTCCGCGTTCCGCGGCCGGCAAAGCACACTCCCGCCTCAATGCGTTTAAGCATGGCCTCGCCATACGCGCGTCCGCCGTACCAGATCTTGCGCCAGACGTAGCACATCTGGCTCAGATAATTGCTGGTGAGAAAGAAACCGATCCTCGTGTGCTGACCGCCGCTACCCGGGTGGCTGAGGCCTCCGTCGATCTGCTCCGCGCACGCCACGCCAAAACCGAACTTCTGGATCGTCTGCTGCAGGGTCCGGAGTTCTGGCAGGATCCACCGCCCGAGGAGCCTATGCCACCCCGCCCCAGGCGGCTCAAGGTTTCAGTGAGTGATTACGAGCGAGCCTTCCGAGCGGGAGTGGGTGAGCAGTTGCGGGGCGCTGAAGAGGCCTCAATCATGCACGAGCTCACCTATGGCCTGGACGTCGACCGCATCAGGGGCCAACGGGCGGAGGCAGAGCAGCGCGCCCACCAACGACGATCTGAGTGGCAACAACTCGAGAAGCTGGATCGCTATGAGCGTCGGGCCCTGTCGCGGCGGAAATCAGCGATCCGGGCCTTCGATGAAGTCCGAACCGCAGCACAAGTGGCCCCAGCTGTTCCAGCTCATTGATGATCAAGCCGAGATTGTTTGCCGAGCAGATCGGATGACCTGAGGGAAACCGGCCCTTAGCGCTACGTGCCTCCAACTCGCCCGAGCCACTCGGCAAAGGGTCATAATCACTGCGACGCGGATCGAGCCTGACGCCTAACCTTCTGACCAGCCGCTTGTGGTATTTCATCCTCTTGAGGGCTCAAGATTGAGCGTCCTGTACAGGCGCTCCAATCGCCTTGGATGTGCCAGACGGCACAACCAACCGCTCGCGCAGCCATTGCGTTACAGGGTGATCAAGGAGCCTATGGGCGATTCCGGCGACAATCACAGACGCAAGCATAACGGCGAGCACGTAAGCCCACGGAGCGGCAGAGACTGGGAGAGCGAGCTTGATCGCAATCATGCGGCAGCCCCAAAGAACCACCGTATGCAGCAGATACAGCGCGTAAGACGAGTCACCAAGCGATCCAAGAGGACGAAGCCACTGAGGCGGTGGGCCAAACGTCCCAAGGGTCGCGCCGGTCAGCAGGAGAGCGGCTGGGAACCCGTACACGCGGATCCGCTCCCATGGTAACGGAAAGTCGTCCCCGATCTGCTCGGCATAAAGAAAAGCCGCCGTACCAATCAGCACCGCTGCGATCGGCCAGGGCAGACGCAGCCCTTCCTTGTAAGCGAGCCCAATGCCAAGGCCAAACACAAAATTCAGAATGACGGGCTGGGACCAGAATGTAAGAGCATCCATCGCTTGCGGTGTCGCTCGCCCAATAAGGACGGTAGCACCAAGACCCGCGATGACTGCGCCGACCGCCAGCCGACGCGGGAGAGCAATCACCAGCGCAAACAGAAGGTAAAAGAACATCTCGTAGTTCAGCGTCCACCCAACAACGTGGATTGGCTGCACCACGCCGTCGGGACGGGCGTAAGGGATGAAGAAATAAGACGCCAGCGTGTGTGCCAGTGTGTAACCGCCACCCGTCGAGAGAACATAAATCGACGTAGCAGTCCAATAAAGGGGCACTATTCGGATCAGACGGCGCAAGAGAAAGAGCTTGGTTGCACCGGGCTGTCCAAAGAGGCGATCAGATGAGACCACCATGACAAAACCGGAAATTACAAAGAAGATATCAACACCTGCGGAGCCGACGACAAGATTAGGCAGTGCGTTTGGAAGGCCAAGGCCTTGAGCTACGTTGAGCTGGATATGGTGTAGGACGACCATAGAGGCGGCCACAGCACGCAAGAGCTGAACTGAAAAAAGAGAATGCACGTCTGCCCCCAATAGACGCCAGTCGGCCCCGAAGCCGCGACCTACCAGCCGGCTCAAGCCCCGGAATACCAGGTTGGGATTGTTGAACTCTCCTCGCCGGGCTTCGTAAAGGTAGATGATTGTTGGTAACCGACTCCTGCCTCGAAAAGCAACGGTATTGCTACGAGATCCCTCCAGCAGCTTAGTTAGTGTCAAGACAGATGTCGCTGAAATCAATGCAGGAGAGCAGTGCGACCGATGGCAGCGTCAGCCTAGGACCCGGTGTGTCCGTGCCAGTTGGCAATCCCGCCCAAATCCAATGAGGCGCCCATAGCCTGTCCGGACTGGACCTATAACAACCGCACTGCTGTCGAGCGGCTCTGGGCCACACCTTCATGGGGAGCCTTCACCCGGGCCAAGTTGAACGGGTGCTGCAGCTGTCCTTAGCGGGCGGGATGAGCCTGCGGGCCACGCCCTTGCTCTTGCCCCGAACTTGACCAATCGGTAACCGTGATTTGTCGTCAACAGGGGCCTACGCTGATTCAATAGCCGGGCTGCCGAAGAGCGACATTCCGCGGCTCGTCCGGACCCTCGGGTGCAAGGTGCCGATGCCCACGACAAGCGGATCGCCAGGTTTTGAAGATTCACACGACGAGAATGCGCATGTTCGCGGAATATAATGACGGCCATGAGCAGAAATTTGCTGGCGAGATGCACAATGAGAAGAAATTAGAGGGAAAATATCACGCTTCAATATTCAATAGACAGAGAAAACTCTGCGTTCGTCTCGACAATATCGGTCATGGGTTGATCGTTTCACTTCCGATTGCATTGGCGGTTGCCAACCGCTCGTCTTCTTTGTTTTTGACCTTTGCTGCTCTCTGCGTACTTGCTTCACGTCTTGCCTCCGGCGCCATCAGCTTCAATCGCTCGGCGCTCGAGGGGATGCGGACGGGTGCTCTCATCCTCGTACTGTGCGGGATCGCCTATCCGTTGATCTCCCTCGGCTGGGCGTTGAGACCAACGTTGGGCTTGTTCTCCTGGGGTGAGGCGATGCTTCCAGTGGTGTCGGGGGCGATCCTGGTCTCAAGTTGGCGTGTCGCGCCGCCGCCCCGGTGGATGGTCGGAGCCCTTGCTTGGTCAATGCTCGTGGCCGGAGGGTTGATCAGCACCGAGCTTCTGCTCGACTTTCCGTTGCAATGGATTTTCCCCGACCGTGTCGGTGCCTTCATTCAAAACAGGCCGGTTGTGACGCTGTCGCTGCTGCTGGCGCCAGTCATCGTCCTGCTTGGGTTCCGCAGGCGACCGGCGCTCTGCTCCATTCTGTTGCTCGCGACCACGGCGACGATTGCCATATCCGACAGCGAGGCCGCAAAACTCGGCCTGCTGGCCGCCGCCGGAACCTTCGCGCTCAGCTATGCTCCTTTTGTCTGGGTGAGGCGCTTGCTCGCGATCGCTCTCCTCGGGCTGATCTGGATGCAGCCCTTTTTCGGGAGCATCGTTGCCAGATCCGTCCCTGACACCGTGGTCGAGGCGACCAAGGGGGGACACTCACGGGAGCGCATCGAACTCTGGCAGGCCTTCAGCGATGTCGCTCGTCGCTATCCCATCTTCGGAACGGGGTTCGCGTCGTCGCCGCATATGGGCGACCATCCAGTCGCGGCCGAAATCGACCCCGCTTACCGACCCATGCTGAAAGTCGGCCATCCCCACAATGCCTTTCTCCAGGTCTGGGTCGAATTGGGGGCGATCGGCGCTCTCCTGCTGAGTTGTCTCGTTCTCTGGGTACTGAGGTGTCTTGGGAGAGCGCCAGCCGATATCCAGCGCGTCGGTCTGATGACCCTCATATCGGCGAGTGCGATCGCACTGGTCAGTCACGGCGCATGGCAGGGCTGGTGGATGTCCGCCATCGCACTCTCGACTGCGCTGCTGACCCTTCGTCCGATCCGGACTGCGAGCGGCCGACCGGTTGGCGAAGAGGGGAGGTTGGAATAGACAGCACGCTCTTTGGGCATCGCAAACTGGCATCCGATGGAACTTGGACGGGGAAGAGCTTAAGAGCTGATCCCAATTACCGGGTGTGGCGGTTGGCTGTCGTGCAATGGCAAGGATGAGGGGCTATATACGGGGGCTGAATAGTTGTTGGTTGTGCCCCGATGAGTTCGTCGTTTCAGTTATCCGAGCGCTTCTGGTCCCTGGCCCGGAGGCTGATCCCTAAGCCTACCAAGCCACACCCTTTCGGAGGTGGGCGTCGGCGCGTGCCGAACCGAGCTGTCCTGGCCGCGATCATCTTCGTGCTGCGGACGGGATGTCAGTGGAAAGCCCTGGATGCCACCGGGCTTGGCTCGGGCTCGACCGCGCATCGCCGGTTTCAGGAGTGGGTCCAGGCCGGGCTGTTCTTCCGGCTATGGCGGGTGGCAGCCCAGCGCTACGATGAAGTGCATGGGATTGACTGGCGCTGGCTTGCGGTCGATGGCTGCCTGACGAAAGCGCCGCTGTCGCGCAGCGAGGTGGTCGGGCGCAATCCCCCCGACCGCGGCAAGCAGGGCCTGAAGCGCTCACTGCTCATCGATGGTAAGGGCCTGCCTTTAGCCCTCGCGGTCGGGCCGGCCAATCGCAATGACCACCGGCTCCTGGCCGAAACGCTCGACAGTCTGGTGGCTCGGCGTCCCGCCCGCACAGCCATGGTGCACCATTTGTGTCTCGACCTCGGCTATGATGATGCGGGCTCGCGACACGAGGCAACGCGGCGCGGCTATAGGGTGCATATTCGCGGTTGGCGAGAGGAAGTGGGTCAGCGGAAAGGCAAGCGCGAGCGAGCTCGCAGATGGGTCGTCGAGCGGACACATGCTTGGCTCAACCGCTGCCGTCGCGTGCTGGTGCGCTGGGAGCGCAAGGTGGCCAACCATGCGGCTTTCCTCCACCTCGCCTGTGCCCTGATCTGCCAGCGTGTGACTGAAGGGAACGCGATCATGAGCGGGCGGCCATGACCCGGGCCGAGGTTCTGGCTCAGTATCGCCCGATCCGGGCGGGCATCCGCCGCGTGCTGAGCGAAGCGATGAAGGCGTGCGGCCGGGCGGACCTGAACCGAGCCATCAAGCAGGTTGCCCCGTGGGCTGAGGCGGAGGTGCTGGAAGACGAGGTCACAGCTGAAATGCTGGCCGATGTCGCGCTGTTCGAGCCGAATCAGCGTGGCCGGCGTGCGTTCGACCGCTTTCTCGCTGAGAAAGGCGAGCGCCTGACAGGTGTGGAGCGGGCCCTGGCGGAGCGCATGGTCGGGGCGTGGTTCTCGGTCTTCCGGGTGGCCGAGCGCCATGAGGCCGCCGGGCTCTGGCTGGAGGACCTGCTGGCCGGACAGCGTCGCGTCTGGCTCGTCGACGAGGCCCTCGAGGTCTCCGCCTCTGAAGATGCCGTCATCGGCCTGCGGCTGTTCGATGCCGGGCCGTTCCATGCTGGCTTTGGCATTATCGTGGCGCCCGATGCCGAGACCCTCGATTTCTGCTTGGCGGCGATGGAACACGGTGAGCCCTTGCCGTTCCGCCATTCCCTGGCCGCAACACTCTACGGCGACCAGCTCCGGGCCGACGCACCGCCCGGACCTGCCGACCTCACCTTGCTGGAGTTGTTGACGGACCTGCTGGTCTCGTCCCCCGCAGCGCTGACGATGCCCGGCACGAAGAAGGCTGGCCGCCCGCCATCATCCAATCCACCCAACACACCGCATCCTCGAAAAAAGAGGTAATTGGGATCGGCTCTAAGCTGACTTTATAGGCGAGAGCGGTAGTTCGGAAGTTAAACGTTGCTGTCGCTAAGTCTTTCAACACACTCATCGGCCTCACAGATCTCCGCCGCACAGAGCCAGGCGCGGGTGAGGGATGATGCAGCATTACACGTTGCATCATCCATTCTACACCTGCAAGTCGAAGAGTACGGACACGAACCTTTCTACCCAATAATTGCGTCGCCGAAGTTGGACCGACCTTCATAGATGCCGAACTGCAGGTAATGCTGCAGCGGGTTGACCCCGGCCGCGACCACATCGGCATTGGCCGCGAGATAGCTTGAGGTGTCGAACTTACCCGAGGGATCGCGGCCCTCGTGCCAGCCGAAGCTCATGTAGTGCTCGAGCGGGTTGACCCCGGCAGCGGCCACATCGCTGTAGGTGGACAGATAGGCTGAGGTGTCAAAGAAGGCATTCGGATCCCGCCCCTCCTTCCAGCCAAAGGTGTTGTAGTGGGTCAGCGGATCGATCCCGGCCGCGCCCACATCCGGGTTGGCCAACAGATAGTACTCGGCGTCAAAGGCGCCCTTGACATTCAGGCCGACCGCCTCGTAGGCCTGACGGCCCTCAGAGCGGCCGAAGGCAAGATAATGCTCGAGCGGGTCGATGCCGGCCGCCTTCACGTCGGGATTGTGCTGAAGGTAGAGCGTGGTGTCGAAGTTGATCGAGGCGTCCCGCCCCTCCTTCCAGCCGTTCTGGTGGTAGTGCTCGAGCGGGTTGATGTGGGCGGCGTTCACATCGGCATTGGCCGAGAGATAGCCGTTGGTGGAGAAAAAGGCGTCGGGATCGCGCCCCTCGTGCCAGCCGAAGGCGGCATAGTGCACGTCCGGATCAACCCCGGCCGCCAACACGTCCGG
>NZ_QDGA01000132.1 GCF_003347665.1 Microvirga calopogonii | reverse complement strand
ACTGGCAAGGACGAACCGCCTTCAAGGTGCGCTTCTCGACGACCCACTGTCGCCCCTGCCCATTGAAGGCACAGTGTACTCGGAGCGAGCGGCGGCTTCTCACGCTGCGCCCTCAGGAGGAGCACGAGACCCTTGCAGCGGCTCGCGAGCGTGAGGCGCAGCCCGCCTTCGCCAAAGAGTACCAGAAGCGCGCCGGCATCGAGGGAACGATTTCGGCTGGCGTGCGCGCCCTACACTTGCGGCGCTCCCGCTACATCGGTCTCGCCAAGACGCATCTTCAGCACGTGCTGACAGCGGCTGCCATGAACCTCATCCGGCTTGGTGCCTGGTTCGCGGGCACGCCGCTCGCACGAACCCGGCAATCCGCATTCACCAAGCTCATGATGGCTCCCATCCCAGCGTGATGAATTCGCCAGCAGTATCCTTTCCGAAGCAAGTCCACACACCCTCTGCGCCGTGATGGCGAGAGCCGGGATGCAGTAGGCTCCCGTCGCTGTGAACGAACCGCCTGCTACTCTGAGGTGCTGGGATGTGGGAAGATTATGGGAGAGACGGCGCAGTGATCGATGAGACAGGACGAGCACAAGAAACATTGTGACATACGCTCCAGCAACGTGCTTATGCTTTGGACCTGATCCGGTAAAATCCGGGCGCGGCCTATGACCCGCCGCGTCAGAGGCCGGACAAATGTCCACAACCGACTACGCGTTGCACCGAACCCGAAAATTGTTCCTGCGCCAGACTGGGGGTCCATACATGTCGGAAATGGAAGGGCTGGAACATATTCTGCGACAGGGCCTCTCCGTCGATGAAGCTGGCATGCCTACAGGCCTCCATTTGGACGCGCGTTGATCCAACTGTGTGTACACTATTAGATCGCTACGCCCCGCGGGTCTTCAGTAAGATCAATGAAAAGTGGTCACAAGCATCGCCATCCGGCACCCTCAGTCGAATTTGTCGGGTCCGTGACACGGGCTTGTTTCAATCCGCCCCTTCCTTCCCTGGGCTAAGTATCTGATAGAGTATAATAAAAATCATCCTTTGGCTTGATTGGTCAAATTGGCACAACTCTTGAAACTCCATCGTCGTAGGGCCGGCTGGTGTAGCCGACTTTTATTCATGTCCCGGGTGACATGACAACCGACGAAATAGAGGAGGAAAACAACATGGCAGGTCTGCGTCAGATCGCATTTTATGGGAAAGGAGGTATCGGCAAGTCCACGACCTCCCAAAATACGCTCGCCGCCCTTGTCGAACTTGGGCAAAAGATCCTCATCGTTGGATGCGACCCCAAGGCCGACTCCACCCGCCTGATTCTGAACTCGAAGGCGCAGGACACGGTCCTTCATCTCGCGGCAGAGGAAGGCTCAGTGGAAGACCTTGAGCTCGAAGACGTGCTGAAGGTGGGCTACAGAGGAATCAAGTGCGTGGAGTCCGGCGGCCCCGAGCCGGGCGTTGGTTGTGCCGGTCGCGGCGTCATCACCTCGATCAACTTCCTTGAGGAGAACGGCGCCTACGACGATGTCGACTATGTCTCCTATGACGTTCTCGGCGACGTGGTGTGCGGTGGCTTCGCGATGCCGATCCGCGAGAACAAGGCCCAGGAAATTTACATCGTAATGTCAGGCGAGATGATGGCGCTGTATGCCGCCAACAACATCGCTAAGGGCATCCTGAAATACGCCCATGCAGGCGGCGTGCGGCTTGGAGGCCTGATCTGCAATGAACGCCAGACTGACCGCGAGCTCGACCTCGCCGAGGCGCTGGCATCCAGGCTCAATTCCAAGCTCATCCACTTCGTGCCGCGCGACAACATCGTCCAGCACGCCGAGCTCAGGAAAATGACTGTAATCCAATATGCGCCGGACTCGAAGCAGGCCGGGGAATACCGCACGCTGGCCGAAAAGATCCATGCCAATTCGGGCCAAGGCACAATCCCGACCCCGATCACTATGGAGGAGCTTGAGGAGATGCTGCTCGACTTCGGCATTATGAAAACCGACGAGCAGATGCTCGCCGAGCTTCAAGCCAAGGAAGCGACGCTGGCCCAACATTAACCATTAGTCCCGACAGGGAGCGCCGACCTTGACTCGGTGGCATCTCCGTGAACGACGCCTCGTCTGTGAGGCGCCATGCCAACCTAAAAAAGGGGCAGATCCTATGAGCCTCGACTATCAGAATGACGTCACTTTACATGAGAAGCTTATCGAGGAAGTGCTGTCGCACTATCCAGACAAGTCGGCGAAGCGCCGTAAGAAGCATCTCAGCGTCGCGACAAGCGGAGGTGAGGCTAGCGAGGCGGACACGACCGATCTCGAATGCGATGTCAAATCGAACATCAAGTCCATTCCAGGCGTGATGACGATCCGCGGCTGCGCCTATGCGGGCTCCAAAGGTGTAGTGTGGGGTCCGGTCAAAGACATGGTCCACATCTCGCATGGACCGGTCGGATGCGGTCAATATTCCTGGTCACAGCGCCGAAACTACTACACCGGCATAACCGGGATCGACACGTTCGTAACGATGCAGTTCACCTCTGACTTCCAGGAGAAGGACATCGTTTTCGGCGGCGACAAGAAGCTGGAAAAGATCATCGACGAAATTGAGGAACTGTTTCCCCTCAACAAGGGAATCACCGTGCAATCCGAGTGTCCAATAGGCCTCATTGGCGATGATATCGAGGCGGTGTCTCGCAAGAAGGCCAAGGAGCACGGGAAAACGATTGTACCGGTGCGCTGCGAGGGCTTCCGCGGCGTCTCGCAATCGCTCGGCCACCACATCGCCAACGACGCAATCCGCGACTGGATCCTCGACAAGAAGGAGGTCGAGTTCGAGGCTGGCCCCTATGATGTCAACGTCATCGGCGACTACAATATTGGCGGCGACGCCTGGGCCTCGCGCATCCTGCTTGAGGAGGCGGGGCTGCGCGTAGTCGGCAACTGGTCTGGGGACGCCACGCTCGCCGAAATAGAGCGGGCGCCAAAGGCCAAGCTCAACCTCATCCACTGCTATCGGTCGATGAACTACATCTGCCGACATATGGAGGAAAAGTACGGCATCGCCTGGATGGAGTACAATTTCTTTGGTCCCTCCCAGATCGAAGCCTCACTGCGTAAGATAGCCAAGCATTTTGGGCCGGAGATTGAGGCGAAGACCGAGCAAACTATCGCCAAGTACCGGCCATTGGTCGACGCGATCATCGCCAAGTACCGGCCGCGCTTGGAAGGCAAGACGGTGATGCTCTATGTCGGCGGTCTGCGCCCCCGTCACGTCATCACTGCCCATGAGGATCTCGGCATGGAGATTGTCGGCACCGGCTACGAGTTCGGCCACAACGACGACTATCAGCGCACCGCCCATTACGTGAAGAAGGGCACACTGATCTATGACGATGTGACTGGATACGAGTTGGAAAAATTCATCGAGGGGATCCGCCCTGATCTCGTTGGCTCCGGCATTAAGGAGAAGTACCCAGTGCAGAAGATGGGGATCCCATTCCGTCAGATGCACTCCTGGGACTATTCCGGCCCTTATCACGGTTATGATGGTTTTGCCATCTTCGCCCGCGACATGGATCTGGCCATCAACAACCCAGTCTGGGACCTCTACGACGCTCCTTGGAAGAAAACTGCCGCGAGGTCCGCATCGATCGCAGCCGAATGAGAACCCAGCCTCCCAGAGCTAGCGAGGCAGACGAACGCCCGCGGCTCCTGATCCGCTGGGGACCTGAATTGTTTCGACACTACCAGGCCGTCACAGGGCCCGGCTACTTGGAAAGAGGTGACCACCATGCCACAGTCGGCTGAAAAAGTTCTTGACCACGCTCCCCTGTTCCGTGAGCCGGAATACAGGCAGATGCTCGCCGAAAAGAAGCTCAACTTCGAATGTCCGTACCCGGATCAGATGGTCAACGATCTCTGCGAGTTCACCAAGACCTGGGGATATCGCGAGAAGAACCTCGCGCGCGAAGCGCTTCTCGTTAACCCAGCCAAGGCCTGCCAGCCGCTCGGCGCCGTGTTCGCGGCTGCGGGCTTCGAGCGTACTATGTCGTTCGTCCATGGCAGCCAAGGCTGCGTGGCCTATTACCGCTCGCACCTGTCGCGCCATTTCAAGGAGCCTGCATCCGCGGTATCCTCCTCGATGACTGAAGATGCGGCGGTGTTCGGGGGCCTCAAGAACATGGTTGACGGCCTCGCCAACACCTACACGCTCTACGACCCGAAGATGATCGCCGTCTCGACCACCTGTATGGCGGAGGTCATTGGCGATGACCTGCACGGATTCATCGAGAACGCCAAGAACGAAGGTTCAGTGCCGCGTGACTTCGACGTTCCTTTCGCGCATACGCCGGCATTCGTTGGGAGCCACATTGATGGCTATGACGGCATGGTAGAAGGCGTGCTAGAGCATTTTTGGGATGGAAAGGAGCGCTCAGAAGCCGCTGGCGTCGTAAACATCATTCCGGGTTTCGACGGCTTCTGTGTGGGCAACAACCGTGAATTGAAGCGCCTGCTCGACCTGATGGGCGTGTCCTATACCTTCATCCAAGACGCCTCTGACCAGTTCGACACGCCGTCAGACGGCGAGTTCCGCATGTTTGACGGCGGTACGAAGATCCAAGACGTGAAGGCGGCGCTCAACGCCGAGGCGACACTGTCGCTGCAGCATTATAGCACTCGAAGCACGCTGAAATATTGCGAGGAAGTTGGGCAGGCGGCAGCCTCGTTCCATTACCCGCTCGGAGTTCAGGCGACAGACGAGTTCCTGATGAAGGTGTCGGCGATTTCAGGCAAGGAAATCCCAGAGGCAATCCGACTGGAACGCGGTCGACTGATTGACGCCATGGCGGATAGCCAATCCTGGCTCCATGGTAAAAAATACGCCATCTACGGCGATCCCGACTTTGTCTACGCCGTAGCCAGGTTTGTCATGGAGACCGGTGGCGAGCCGACCCACTGCCTGTCCACCAACGGCACGGCGGCCTGGGAAGCCGAGATGAAGGAACTGCTTGAATCCTCCCCATTCGGTAAAGCCGCTCAAGTTTGGCCGGGCAAGGACCTCTGGGCCCTGCGTTCGCTGCTCTTCACCGAGCCGGTGGACCTCCTTATTGGCAGTTCCTATGGCAAGTATCTGGAGCGCGATACCGCCACACCGCTGATCAGGCTGACATTTCCGATCTTCGACCGGCACCATCACCATCGCTTCCCGCTCATGGGCTACCAAGGTGGGCTGCACGTCCTAACGACGATCCTCGATAAGATCTTCGACAAGCTTGATCGGGAGACAATCGTACCAGGCGTAACGGACTACTCGTATGATCTCACCCGCTAAGGCCACTGGTCGGCCTTCGTCGAGGTCGGCCCCCTGTCGACGGACAATGGAAGCCCGCAATGTCTTCGCTCAGTGCCAAAATTCTGAATCTCTTCAGTGAGCCCGCCTGCGAGAGGAACCGCGGCAAAGATGCTAAGGCGCGTAAGAAGGGTTGTTCGAAGCCGCAGACTCCCGGGGTGGCAGCCGGGGGCTGCGCCTTTGACGGCGCCAAAATCGTGCTGCAGCCGATCACGGACGTCGCTCATCTTGTCCACGCGCCACTCGCCTGCGAGGGGAATTCCTGGGACAACCGCGGCGCAGCTTCGTCCGGACCAACACTTTGGCGCACAAGCTTCACGACTGACCTCACTGAACTTGATGTGGTGATGGGACACGGTGAGCGGAAGCTTATGAAGGCGATCCGCCAGATCAAGGACGCACATTCCCCGCAGGCGATCTTCGTCTATACGACCTGCGTGACAGCGCTGATTGGCGACGACATTGAGGCGGTATGCGAGCGTGCAGCGGAACAATTTGGGCTCCCCGTGGTGCCGATCAATGCACCCGGCTTCGCTGGTTCAAAGAACCTCGGCAACAAGCTCGCCGGCAAAGCATTGCTCGACCATGTGATTGGCACGGTGGAGCCCGACGAGACTAGCCCTTACGATATCAACATCCTTGGTGAATTCAACCTCTCCGGCGAATTCTGGTTGGTGAAGCCGCTCCTTGACCGACTCGGCATCAGGGTGCGCGCTTGCATTTCCGGCGACGCGCGCTACCGCGACGTTGCCTCCGCGCACCGCGCCCAAGCCGCTATGATCGTGTGCTCGAAGGCATTCATCAATCTTGCCCGCAAGATGGAGGAGCGCTGGGATATCCCATTCTTCGAGGGCTCATTCTACGGGATCACAGACACCTCGGAAGCACTCCGGCAGATCGCTGGGCTGCTCGTGAGGAAGGGTGCCGATCCGGAGATCCTCGGCCGCACCGAGGCACTGATCGCAGAGGAGGAGTCTCTTGCGTGGAAGAAGATCCAAGCCTTTCGGCCGAAGCTCGAAGGCAAGCGGGTGCTGCTCAACACCGGCGGCGTGAAGTCCTGGTCGGTCGTCCATGCGCTGCTGGAAACCGGCCTCGAGATCGTCGGCACCTCAGTCAAGAAATCGACGCTCGAAGACAAAGAGCGCATAAAACAGATCCTCAAAGACGAGCACCACATATTCGAGTCGATGGCGCCGCACGTGCTCTATGCCACGCTCTCAGAGCACAAGGCCGACATCATGCTGTCGGGGAGCCGCACGCAATTCATCGCGCTGAAGGCCAAGATCCCCTGGCTTGATATCAACCAGGAGCGTCATCACCCCTATGCGGGTTACGACGGCATGGTGGAACTCGTACGCCAGATTAGCCTCGCCATTCACAACCCGATCTGGCGCGAAGTGCGGGAGCCGGCTCCTTGGGACAGCCAG
This sequence comes from Microvirga calopogonii, assembly GCF_003347665.1. Lineage (GTDB taxonomy): Bacteria > Pseudomonadota > Alphaproteobacteria > Rhizobiales > Beijerinckiaceae > Microvirga > Microvirga calopogonii. The sequence goes on along the minus strand of NZ_QDGA01000132.1, from coordinate 5,342 downwards.
ACTGGCGCCGAGGAGGAGTTGCCGAGCACAAAGTGTGAGACCGCGACTGTTCACGCTCTCAACAAATGCGCCGGCATGAAGCCCAACGGCTTCGCCGAGCGTTGAGGAAACCTGATGGCCCGCATCGTCCCCCGAACCAAATCCGCGACGGTCAACCCGCTGAAATCGTCGCAGCCACTCGGCGCCGCCCTTGCCTTTCTCGGGGTTGCGGGTGCGATACCGCTGTTCCACGGCAGCCAAGGCTGCACCAGCTTCGCGTTGGTGCGCTTGGTTCAGCATTTCGCGGAAACGGTTCCCTTGCAAACGACGGCGATGGATGAGGTTGCTACGATCCTAGGCGGGGCGGACCAACTGGAGGAGGCGATCCTCAACCTCACAACACGCGCCAATCCGAAGCTGATCGGAGTCTGCACGACAGCGCTGGTGGAATCCCGCGGTGAGGACCTCGCCGGCGACATCGCGCGTATCAAAGCGGAGCATGACGAGGAACTCGCCCGCACCATGGTCGTGATGGCCAACACGCCGGACTTCCATGGCGCGATCGAGGACGGCTGGGCCGCCGCGGTAGCGGCTATGATCGAGGTCATCACGCAGTCAGACAGACAGGCGCGCGACACAAGGAAAATCGCCATCCTGCCCGGTTGGAACCTGACCGTGGCTGATATCGAGCATCTGCACGATACGGTCGAGAGTTTTGGACTGGAGGCGGTGATCTTGCCCGATGTATCTGGCGCACTCGACGGCACTGTTCCTGATCACTGGATTCCAACAACGTATGGCGGGACGGCTGTCGATGATATCCGGAAGCTTGGCACAGCCATTAAGTGCGTCGCCATTGGCGAGCATATGCGCCACCCAGCGGAAGCGCTCCAGAACCTGACCGGCGTTCCTTACGTGCTGTTCCACTCGCTCACCGGACTGAAAGCCACCGACCAGTTTATCTCCCTGCTGTCCGCATTGTCGGGCGTGGCGGTACCAGCCAAGCTCCGCCGACGCCGGGCGCAACTGCAGGATACATTGCTCGACGCACATTTCCATTTTAACGGCAAGAAAATTGCGATCGCCGCCGAACCAGACCAACTATACCAACTCGCGACCTTCTTCGTTGGCATGGGCTCAGAGATCGCGGCGGCCGTTGCCACGACCGATACGTCGCAAATTCTCGAGAAAGTGCCGGCGGAAATGGTTCGGGTCGGCGATCTTGGCGACCTGGAAAGTCTCGCCGCGGGCGCTGATCTCCTCGTCACCCATTCGCACGGACGCCAAGCGGCAGAGCGCCTCGGCATTCCCCTCATGCGCGTCGGCTTCCCGATTTTCGACCGGCTCGGCAGCCAACACAAGCTCACGATTCTCTATCAAGGCGCGCGCGACCTGATCCTTGAGGCTGCCAACATCTTCCAGGCGAACCAGCAACCGCCGACGCCCGAGCGACTTGATCTAATCCGTAACCGGGAAATGAAAGATGACCTCCATTCGTAGCCTCTCGCTCGCCTCTGACGAGGCTCAGGTACTAATGCCGCAACGGCAAGCCGGTGCATTGCGCGTGGCGATTGCCACGCAAGACATGAAAGGCCTGAACGCTCATTTCGGGGCGGCCAAGTGTTTTGCTGTCTTTGACGTGACGTGCGACGCATGGACGTTTATGGAAGCATTGGCTGTCGACAACGTTTCCGACGAGAGTGGGAATCATCAGACCGGAGGCGACGCCCGCATTGCCGCGAAGGTGGAGGCGTTGAAGGGCTGTCATCTCCTGTTTTGCTTGGCAATCGGCGGGCCTTCGGCGGCAAGACTTGTTTCGGCAAAAATCCACCCGGTCAAAGTGCCGCATCCTCAGTTCTTTGAGGATGTACTGTCGCGCACCCAGACAATGCTCAGGACTGCTCCTCCGCCGTGGTTGCGCAAAGTGCTGGCTGAAGTCGGTGACCCCGCACAAAGACTATCATTTGACGTTTGAACGAGGGGAGGGCGAAATGTCTGCTTCTGCGGCTAGCACTGCTGTCAACAAGGATGGAACAGCGCTTACCACCTTATTTGTCAAATGCCTCGTGCGGATAATCCGGGCTCAGGACTCCTACGGCTCATGGGACAGAAAACTGGACGCTGAGCTGCTGGCCAACTTCATCGTCACCAAGGACCAACGCCGCGCGATCCCGATTATCGGCAACCCCAATCCAGACGTCCGGCGGAGGATCGCCATTTTCTATTCCGCCGTTGGGCTTGCAATCAGGGAGCGCTCCGGCCTTATGGCGTCGCCGATGATAGAGATCAGCGATGAGGGCTTCGGGTGCGTGCATCTCACGGTTGGGCGGTTGGTCGTTGTGTCGAAGATCATACGGGATGCCCACCGGTTCGGCTTCGAGACGCTTTGGCGGCTTGCTACGGCTGGATCGATTCTGGTCGACGACGCGATCGCAGCCATCGAAGCCTACCCCGAGGTAGCACGGGCGTGATGGGGCGGGTTCTTGATCAGGGGGATCATGCTAGACCCGAAGAGTTGCAGAAGAAGGTCCACAAGCGACAGTGGCAGACGGGAGCTGCGAATATGGAACTATATGACTCTGCGGAGAACCTCCTTGACAGCTGCACTGAGATTAGGGCCCATCCTGAGAAAGCCTTTAACTGTATTGCCGAGTTGGGCGCTGCCAGGAGTGATCTCGGCTCGTTGGAGGGCTCCAGATGAAGGGCCCTTTCCTGACCCGCGACGGCTCTTGCTGGGTGCCGTCGTATCTGACCGCTATCGATGGCCCGACCTGCATCGGGTGCGGCCGGTGCTTCAAGGTCTGCTCGCGTGAGGTCATGCACCTTTACGGCGTTGATGACGTGGGCGTACTCATAGGTGTCTGCGACGGCGAGGATGACGACTTCGATGGCCGTCTCAATCGCATGATCATGGTTGTGGACCATGCCGGACGCTGCATAGGTTGCGGAGCCTGCGCCCGCGTCTGCCCGAAGAACTGCCAGACCCATGTTGCCTTCGATGAGATGTCTGCATGATCTGGCTGACCAACTAGCTCCTGTCTGACGACCTGAGTGTGCGCAGGTACTGCCGCATGAAAGCGAGCTTCACCATCGCCGAGAAGTTGACGGCAAGTTTCTCGTGCCGAGGGGCGATGGATCGGCCTCCCTTCAGCCATCCAACACAGCGCTCAATGGCGTTGCGTCTGCGGTCAAGATCAGGATCGAAGGATCGCGCGCAGCCCTTCCCCATGTTGCCGCCGGTCCGGGGTGGAATGACAGGCCGGATAGGGCGTCGCCGCAGATAAGCAAAGACCGGCCGGTCGCTATAGGCCGTATCGCCTGCCAGGTACTTGGGTCTTGTGCGTGGACGGCCCCTGCGGCTGGGGAGGCGGACTGCCATAAAGGTTGGCTCGAAGGCCGGCATCTCGTGCTGCTGCCCAGGTGTGAGCGTCAACCCGAGCGGCAGACCAGCACCATCGCTCACCAGGTGGATCTTACTGCCGAACCCGCCCCGGGAGAGGCCGGGCGCATGGTCGTCCGGCTCCTGCGGATCGGCTTTTTACGGGCTCCGGCGGCGGAACGGCTGGCCCGCACAGAGGTGCTGTCGATGCACCAGAGATCCAGGTCGATCAGCCCCTTGGCATTCAGCTTGAGCCGGAGCCGATCCAGGATCGTGTCGAACAACCCCTCACGGGGCCTTCGGGTGAGGCGCTCATCGACGGTTTGCCAGGGGCCGTAGTGTTCGGGCAGGTCGCGCCACTGCGCTCCGGGACATCGCGTCCACAGCAGCCCGTTCACCACCTGCCGATGGTCGCGCCAGCGCCCGCCGCCGTGGCGACCGGTCCTGGGCATGAGATCCGCAATCAGCTCCCATTGAGCATCGCTGAGGTCATGCCGCCGCATCGCACGTCTCCGCCTCGGTGAGCCCCACCAAGGCAACAGCCATGCTCTCATGCAGGTTCACAGGCCGTCAGACAGGATCTAGCTGTCGGTCGCGGAGGGCTTTAGGTCGGACGTATGCAGGTCGCTACCCATTCAGGGCCTGACCGGTGTTCCGTCCGAGAAGAAGATCGCTATCTGCATGCCCCGTAAGGTCGCTTGATGCGAATCGCACGGCGGGGTCGGTCCATCAGTCCGGGGAGGTGTATTTCTGGACTTGCTCCGAAAAAATGGAGAGCCTTTCATGAAGCAGGAGGATCTCCATGCCCCAGACACGCTTTACGAGAGAGTTCCAGGATGAGGCGGTGCGGCTTGCTCTGACCAGCGGCCGCAGCCGGCGTGCGATTGCCGCGGATCTCGGGGTCGGCCTGTCGACCCTGCGCCACTGGATTGATCGCCGGCGCGAGCACCAGATCGATGATCCGCCCGAAGAGCGCCAAGAGGACATGGCGGCCGAGTTGAAGCGACTGCGGCGCGAGAACGAGATCCTGCGCCAGGAGCGGGAGATCCTGAAGAAGGCCACGGCTTTTTTCGCCAAGGAGGGAAGTCGATGAAGTTCCGGTTCATCGATGTGGCGAAAGAGGAGTTCCCCGTCACCCGCCTGTGCCAAGTTCTCGGCGTGAGCCAGAGCGGCTATTTCGCCTGGCGATCGCGTCCGGCGAGTTGCCGTCAGCGGGAGGACCTGGTGCTCTTGGCCCATGTCCGCTCGGCCTTCATCCGCTCGCATGAGACCTACGGCAGTCCCCGCATGACTTGCGAGTTGCAGGATAAGGGCCTGAAGGTCGGTCGCCGTCGGACTGCTCGGCTGATGCGCGAGAACGGGTTGAAAGCCCGGCAGAAGCGGCGGTTCAAGCGCACCACCGACAGCCATCATGGCTTTCCGATCGCGCCCAACCTGCTCGAGCAGGACTTCTCGGCCGAGCGCCCGAACGAGAAGTGGGCGGCCGATATCTCCTATCTGTGGACGAACGAGGGCTGGCTCTATCTGGCCGTCGTCCTCGATCTCTTCGCCCGCCGGGTGGTCGGCTGGGCGGTCAGTGACAGCCTCCACAAGGAACTGGCGCTCGAAGCCCTGCGCAAGGCTCTGGCGATCCGAAGACCTGGTGAGGGGCTGATCCATCATGCGGATCGCGGCAGTCAATATTGTTCGAACGAGTATCAGGCCGCGCTGAAGAAACACGGCATCCAGATCTCAATGTCCGGGAAAGGCAATTGCTTCGACAACGCCGTTGTTGAGACCTTCTTCAAGACCTTGAAATCTGAGCTGGTCTGGCGCACCGTCTTTGAGACCAGAGCCGAGGCCAAGCAGGCGATCGGCCACTACATCGACGGCTTTTACAACCCCGTCCGGCGTCACTCGACACTCGATTATGTCAGTCCGGTTCAGTTCGAAAGGCTGGCCGAATAGCTAGCAAACCGCTCTCCACTTAAGCGAAGCAAATCCA
>NZ_QDGA01000131.1 GCF_003347665.1 Microvirga calopogonii | reverse complement strand
AGACGCTGGTGAGCAATTATCTTTCTGTTCGCGTGAGGCGGCGCAGCAGGATGCGGCTCATGGCGAGGTAGAGCAGCATCTCGCCGGTTTCGACCAGGCGTTCGTAGTCCTTGGCCAGCCGCCGGTTGGTGGTCAACCAGGCGATGGTTCGCTCAACGAGCCATCGGCGTGCGAGCACGTGAAAGCCACTCGGCCGTGTTGGTGGCTCCGCGTCGGCGCGCATCCAGACGCCGCCACTCCACCAGTGTTGCGGAATGGACAGCTTCCATCCGAGCGCTCTGCACAGCCAATCCTTCAACCCTCAATAAGCCGTGTCCGCCCACATGAGCTCGATAGCCGGGAAGAGATGCTCTAAACCCTCCAACAGGAGCTCGGCGCCCGCGCGGTCATGGAGGTCGGCCGGATGCACCTTGTTCTTCAGCAGCGTTCCTTGCGTATCAACGAGCAAGTGACGCTTGCGGCCCTTGATCTTTTTGCCACCATCGTACCCACGTGATCCACCCATCTCAGTGGTTTTGACCGACTGGCTGTCGATGATCGCCGCTGTCGGCTGAGGAGCCCGGCCAATCATGCGGCGATAACTCTCGCGCAGCACTCGCGTGACCTGCTCCCACGTCCCGTTCTCGCGCCACTGGGCATAGTGATAGAACACGGCGTAGCGCGGAGGGTATTCGTGCGGTAGCAGCCGCCACTGGGCGCCGGTGCGCAGCAGATAGAAGATGGCGTCGATGATGCGTCGGAGCGGATAAGTCTGCCGTCGCCCGGCGGGATGGCTGCGGGTTATCAGCGGCTCCAGCAGCGTCCATTCCGCATCAGTGAGATCGCTGGCGCAGGAACGGACATCCATGGCACGGGCTCCTCAAACGTGAAACAGCCCGCATCCGCCTCCGCGGCCCAGCTCCAAACCTATTCTGAATCAACCACTTGGCTCGAGCAATAAAATTGCTCACCAGCCTCTGAATCTCTGCGGCGGAGAAGACAATCGGTGCGGTATGAGGCAACGTTCCTCTCAGGCTTTCAAGCGTCTCAGAAGCAGGGGAGAGCGGACGTTCAGACATTCTGCTAATCATCGCTAACCTGACCCAAACCAGAAATTCCTAGGTTTTGTGGCTATCCGAGCCAATTGAGTATCAGGACTCAGTAGGAGCTTGGCATAGGGAAGTCGCGGAGGGGATGATTGGCCAGCGACCGACGTGAATGGTTGAGGCGGCATTTCACCGACGTCCATTGCTGAGTTCATTTCGTTCGGCCAAGCTGAAACCTAATCGTGACACCGCCATTCTTCCTCTGAAGGTTGCTTCCGCAAGGGCCTTCACGGAACGAAAGGCCTCCTCACCTTCAGGCAATGGCGGGTGAGGAGGCTTTTTCATGCCAGTGTAGTGGCTAGGCATGGGCCTGATTCTCAGGATCATCAGGGCTTCGTCTCACCCAAATGCCTCTAAAGTTAAGCTGAAACCGGTTGGGGTTTGCCCAGTTGATTTCTCAACATAGGTTAAGCATGCAGCCGAGAGGTCACCTCTATGGCATCAGATGACGATTGCTTCCAACGGCTGAGCTCGAAGGATCGTCCACAGCTGCCGAGATCCCTGGCATCCTTCATCGGCCAGACGCTCGGCGACCACTATCAGGACACTGTTCTAGACCCGCTGAGCGACCAGTTGCAAGAGCTCGTCGATGCTCTCGATAAAGCAAAGGGGGCCGAGAAGGCTGCTGATGCTTAGACAGGGTCAGGCGAGGAGCCCGGGAGGGCAGTACATCCGTGCCAGCTCCCGGGGCTCGCCGATAGCTGTCAGTGCAAGGCAGCTGAGGTGAGACTGAGCTGATTTGCTGAAAGTGACAAGCGCCTCAAATGGGGCATGATCTTTGGGGCACCCTTCTGCCGAGAGCACCGAAATGAATAGCCCCAGCTGAGAGGCGGGCGGGCCTCTCAGCTGAGGGTGAGGATTCCGCATCGGTTCGGGCCAGCACTAAGCGGATCCCCGACGGGCAGACCATCGCCGGACACAGTAAATACGGCTCTGTTGCATTAACTATGGGAGACACAATCTGTAGCGCCTTTGCTCTGATCAAATGCTACTATATCCGGTGGCTTGCCAGGTTAATGCAACAGAGCCACGAAAAGTGTGGCAGGCTTCTCGCTGACGGGCGGCAGAGCAACGGATGAGAGGTCCATGAGGCGTCTCCAGGGTTCGGATGTCGGACCCCGAAACCCTACCTGAGTTCCGCTGTCCGTCGCCTCATAGGATCTTCTACTGGGGTGTTGTGACCGCTACCGGCAGCCCGCTCCCATCATCCATCACGAGTTTTATCTCAGCGGTCGAGGAGACGGCATCACATATCACCGGTTTCAAGAAGCACATCAGCACCGAGCCTTTGCTTTAATGGATGACTTTCGCTTCATGAGGGCAGCGCAGAATGTGATCCTAGTTGAGCGCTATGTGGGGCTCCATAGCGGAGGCCATCCATGATGAGGCTGACGAGCCTCCTGGAGCGATCCTGCCAATCTGGTCCGTCCGACGCAGAGTATATGCTCGAGAGCGCATGCAGGACGTCAGCGCTGTTGGCATCCGGCCGGATCGTCCCCGCCTGAGCTGCTCTTTCCATCAGCGATTTGAATGCCAAAGGGACCACTCCGGAAGTTTGCGCAAAGAGCGGCGAATTCGACTCGAGGAGAAGCCGCAGACTGTCGCGCATCCCGCGCTTGGTCGCCATGTACCCGACAAATCGTTGCATCCATTCAGCCAGGGCCTTATCGGGTTCGTGGGTGCGTGCCAACTCCTCCGCCGCGGCCACCAACCCCTCTACTTCGCGGCGATAGACTGCCTCGATCAGCACCTCGCGGGTGGGGAAATGGCGATAGAGGGTTCCTGGCCCGACACCGGCTTCGCGGGCGACTGCCTCCAGCGAGGCTCCGACGCCTGAGCTTGCAAAGGCCTTGGCCGCAACCTCGATCAGTCGGTCGCGGTTGCGACGCGCATCCGCCCGTAATGGCTTCGCTTCCACCGGAGCCTGCTCTTGAGAATTCTTGTCTGATCGCACCAAACCCGTCCGTTCCCAACTCTCTACAAATTTCTCAGGACCGGCCTTGATCCGTTATCCGCAGCCTCTATCTCGATCTAACCGGAGGGCCCTCCGTTTACGGAGCGCCCCTGGGGATCTTATTGCACTCAAATATCCGCCTGTCATCGGCAGGCAAGGGCGCAGGACGGTCAACCCCTGAAACGCAGGGTAGGGAATCCAGGTACCCGAAGGGAGAAAGCTCATGGCGAGTGTGAGACCAGTGAAACTGGATATCAACGGGGAGGAGCGGGCCCTGACCCTGGAGCCCCGTGTGACGTTGCTCGATGCCTTGCGGGAGCACCTTCACCTGACCGGCACCAAGAAGGGCTGTGATCAGGGCCAGTGTGGCGCTTGCACGGTGCATGTGGACGGGCAGCGGGTGCTCGCCTGCCTGACGCTCGCGGTTCAGGCCGAGGGCTGCACGATCACGACCATCGAGGGGCTGGCGGGACCGGATGGCACCCTACACCCCATCCAGCAGGCCTTCTTGCAAGAAGATGCCCTTCAATGCGGCTACTGCACGCCAGGACAGATTATGTCGGCAGTTGCATGCATTCGCGAGGGACATGCCGGCTCTGACGACGAGATCCGCGAGTTCATGGCGGGCAATCTCTGCCGCTGCGGGGCCTATCCCAACATCGTATCGGCCGTGCGCAAGGCAGCGGAGGCAGCGGCATGAGGAACTTCGATTATGCCCGCGCAACCAGCCTCGAGGAAGCCGCTACGCTTGCCCAGCACTCCGGCGCGATGCTGCTGGCCGGTGGCACGACACTTCTCGACCTTGCCAAGTGCGAGGTTGCACGTCCGGAAACGGTCATCGATCTGACACGGCTTCCCGGCCTGAACACGATCACCGTGGGCGAGAAGGGAGCTATGATCGGAGCGCTCGCCACCATGAGCCGCGTGGCTGATGATCCGGCCATTCGGCAGGGCTTTCCCGCCATCGCGGAGTCGCTGCTCTTGGCCGCATCGGCGCAACTGCGCAACATGGCGACCATTGGCGGCAATCTGCTTCAGCGCACCCGCTGCCCGTACTTCCGCGATCCGGCCGGCTTTCCTGCCTGCAACAAGCGCGATCCAGGCTCCGGCTGCTCCGCCATCGGTGGGATCACGCGCGATCACGCGGTTCTCGGCACCAGCGACGCTTGCATCGCACTCTACCCTGGCGATCTTGCCGTTGCGCTGATGGCCCTGGGGGCAACCATCCAGACCAACACCCGCGCCATTCCGATCGAGAGGTTCTTTCTGACGCCCGGCGAGACACCCGAGCGCGAGACTATTCTGGAGCCCGGCGAAATCATCACGTCCGTTGCGGTCCCGGCAACGCCGCTTGCCGCGAACTCCACCTACCTGAAAGTCCGTGACCGCCAGTCCTATGAGTTCGCGGCAGCGAGTGCCGCTGTCGGGTTGGACCTCGATGCCGATGGCGTGACGATCCGAGACATCCGTGTCGCCCTTGGAGGCATCGCCACGAAGCCATGGCGTGCCATCGCTGTCGAGGAGGCCCTGCGGGGCCGCCGCCTGGATGAGGGCATTGTCCGCGAGGCGAGCATCGCTGCAGTTGATGGCGCGAAATCCCATGGTGGCAACGCCTACAAGATCGAACTTGCGCCCCGTGTCGTCGCCCGGGCGATCCTCAAGGCTGGAGGCATCCAATGACCGTCATCGAACCCCGGGTAAAATATGGGGATGCCTCTGACGGAACTCCGTCCAGCGGCCCGCTTGGCCGTGAGATCGTCCGCACAGACGGGCCGCTGAAGGTTCAAGGCGCTGCGACTTACGCCCTGGAGCATCGGCTGGACGGCCTGCTTCATTGCGTGATTGTCCAGTCCACGGTCGGGACCGGGCGGATTGTGGCAGTAGACCGGAGTGCCGCAGAGGCAAGTCCCGGCGTGCACCTCGTGCTCGATGCCGGCTACAGCCTGATGCTCCGGTCGCAACCAGATTTTTTTGGCAACAAGCCGGAAGGCGACGATTACACCCCGTTCGCCACTGATATCCACCACAACGGCGAGATTGTCGCGGCCGTGATCGCGGACACCCTGGAGCAGGCGCAGGCGGCGGCACAACTCGTGCGGGTTGAACTTGAGTCCGGGCCAGTCATCGCAACACACGATGATCCGCGGGCCGGTCACGGCAATCCGGTTCCTCTGGACAAGGATTGGGGCGACCCGGACGGTGCGCTCGCAGCAGCGCCCGTGGTGATTGAGGCGACCTACGAGACGCCGCGGGAGTATAATGTTCCAATCGAGCCGCATGGTCTGATCGCCCACTGGGAGGCCGATGATCGCCTCACCATCTATGAACCGAGCCAGTGGGTCGACGGGATGGCCAACCACTATGCGACGTGGTTCGGTCTGCCGTTCGAGAATGTGCGCGTTGTCTCACCGTTCGTCGGCGGTGGGTTCGGCTCCAAGGGTCAGGCGCTGCCGCACTCTGCGGCGGCGGCCATTGCGGCCCGGATGTTGCGCCGGCCGGTGAAGCTCGCCGTATCACGGCCGCAGACCTTTACCGCCTATGGAGGCCGGCCGGCCACGCGACAGACGCTGAAGCTCGGGTCCACAAAGGACGGGAAGCTTCTCGCAATTGATCACGACGGGTCGAACGAAACCGCCGCGAACGCAACGTTCATTGAAACGCTCGGTGTTGTCACGTCCATGATGTATGCGGTGCCGAACTTCCGCTCGCGCCAGCGGATCGTGCCGGTGAACACTGTAACCCCGGGCGCCTTCCGCGCACCGGGCAAGAACCCAAGCGCCTTCGCACTTGAATGCGCGATGGATGAACTCGCCATCGAGCTCGGCCTCGATCCCGTGGAGTTGCGTCTGCGCAATGAGCCGGAGGTCGATCCCGAAACCGGCAAGCCATGGTCGTCGCGGCGCCTTCGGGAGGCTTATGCCGCGGGAGCAGAAGCATTCGGCTGGGCGCAGCGCAATCCCATGCCGCGCTCGATGCGGGAAGGCCGTCAGCTGATCGGTTGGGGCATGGCCTGCGGGACCCATCCGGTCTATTCGAGCCCTGGTGAGGCGATGGTGAGAATCCTCGCCGATGGCTCAGTCGAGGTGCTGTCGAGTGCCATCGACATGGGAACGGGCACGTACACGGTCCTCGCGCAGACGGCCGCCGATGCGCTTGGCGTGCCTGTTGAACAGGTGACGACAAAGCTCGGTGACTCGCGCCTGCCCCGCGCGCCGGTCGCCGGCGGATCTCAGCTTGCCAATCTGATGACCGCAGCCGTCCATACGACCGCGCTTGCTGCGCGCGAAGAGTTGATTGCACTCGGCCTCACAGATCCCAACTCGCCCCTGCGGGATCGGGCCAACACCCTAGTCATCTCAGGCGGGCGAATTGCGCCGCCGAGCGGCGAGGGGATCAGCATTGCCGAATTGATGGCGGCGACCGGTCAAGACGTCCTTGAGGTGACCCGCGACACGCTGCCGAAGAAGGAGCGGTCAAGCGCCGAACGGCTGAAGTTCTTCACCACCTTGGGCGGAATGGAGAGAGGCACCAGCATCCCGAAATCCCGGCATTCGTTCTGCGCCCACTTCGTCGAGGTGCGGGTGGATGAGGACTTCGGCACAATCCGCGTTTCGCGGGTCGTCTCCGCGCTCGATGCCGGGCGGCTTTACAACCCGAAGCTTGCCGACAGCCAGTTCAAAGGCGGCATTGTGATGGGAATTGGCATGGCGCTGCTAGAGGAAGGCATCACCGACCCGCGTAATGGACGCATCTTGAGCGCAAACCTTGCGGATTATCGGATCGCGACGAATGCCGACATCCCGCACATCGAGACCATCTCGGTCGGGATCCCCGACTATGACGCAACACCGCTGGGTGGCAAGGCAGTGGGTGAGCTGTCGATCGTCGGTGTTGCGCCGGCAATTGCAAATGCCGTGTTCCATGCGACCGGCAAGCGTATCCGGCGCCTTCCGATCACCTTGGAAAGCCTGATGTGAAGGGATCGTCCGTCAGGCTCGATCAATAGGATCGGACAATGGTTGAATGCGCACCCGCCCTTTGGAGGATAGGCCTGCCGGATACTGAACCGGCAGCGCCCGCGTTTGCTGGCGCCGCAACTCCACTCGAGATCCTGCGGTTCATGGCGGAGGCGGATCGGCGCGCCGCCTTGGTCACGATCACGGGTCTCACAGGCTCCTCATCCCGGCCCGTCGGGACGCTCATGGGTGTGGCGGAGGACGGCCGCTTCGCCGGTTCCTTCTCGGGCGGCTGCATCGAGGCCGCCGTTGTCGCCGAGGCCATAGAGGCAATCCGGGACGGACAGCCGCGGCAAGTCCGCTACGGTGCCGGCTCGCCCTATATCGACATCAGGCTCCCCTGCGGCGGAGGCGTGGATCTGCTGTTTCTGCCCATGCCCGATCCAGATGTCGTCCGACAGGCGGTCTCATGCCTTGAGGCGAGGCAGCCGCTCACATTGGCTCAAAGCGCTTCGGGCGGTCTGCACGTCCTGGCAGATAGCGGCCAGCCCCGGACCGGCTGGCAAGAGGAGACGTTCGTCTCGTGGTACGCGCCACCCCTCAGGCTTGTTGTCGTCGGCTATGGCGCCGAGAGCTTGGCGTTGATCCAACTCGGTTTGGCCTCCGGAACCCAGGTAGCGCTGCTGACATCTGATGAGCGTCTGATCACGGCTGGCGTCCGGTTAGGAGCCAACACGAACCTTCTTTCGAGCTCGGGCCCGTCGCCGGCCCTCGTGGCAGATCCCTGGAGCGCGGTCGTGTTCCTGTTTCACGATCATGCGTGGGAACCTTCGCTTCTCGAACAGGTGATCACCCAGCCTTGGTTCTTTATCGGCGCGATGGGCAGCCGTCGTACCCACGCGAACCGACTCGAGCAATTGCGTGAACGTGGATTACCAGAGGAGGCTCTAGCCCGCATCACGGCCCCGCTTGGCCTGATCCCGTCCGCGCGCGATCCCATGACGCTCGCGCTTTCGGCGCTGGCGCACGTGATTGATCGCTATCGTCTGGTTGCAACCGCAGAAGGATCTTATTGATCCGGCTTGAGTACTCTTGAAAATCCGCGATCAGTCGACCCACGTCGGCGGAATGAAGCATGTGGATATGCGCAAGCTGCCAGCAGCCGCGCAAGAGGAGCGCCGCCGGCAGGTCGTCGGCCTGCGCGAGAGCGGACTGACCTATGAGGCCATTGCAGCGCAGGTGGGTCTGACCCGCACCGGCGTGTTCGATATCTGCCGCCGCTTTGCCGAGAAGGGCCAGGCCGGATTGGCCAGGGCACCGCGGGGTCCGGCTCCTGGCACAGGACGGTTTCTCCAGGCCGAGCAGGAAGCGCAGGTGCGCGCGCTGATCCGCCGGCACACGCCTGACGACCTTGGTCTGCCCTTTGCCCTGTGGAGCCGGGCCGCAGTGCGGATGCTGATCGAACGACAGTGTGGGGTCCGGCTGGCCGCGCGCACCATCGGCACCTATCTGGCGCGTTGGGGCTTCACGGCCCAGAAGCCGCTCCGCCGGGCCTATGAGCAGTCGCCGAAAGCCGTGCGGCGCTGGCTGCGGCAGGACTATCCGGCCATCGTGGTGCAAGCCAGAGGGCAGAAGGGCACGATCTTCTGGGAGGATGAGACCGGCCTGCGCTCGGATGATGGGCGCGGCCGCAGCTTCGCCCCGCGCGGCCGAACGCCGGTGGTGCGCCCCAGCCACAAGCGCGCGAGGCTGGGCCTGATCTCGGCTGTGACCAACAAGGGCGAGCTGCGCTGGATGGTGCTCGATGGTGCGCTCAAGGCCCCGAGCCTGATCCGCTTTCTCGGGCGGCTCATCCAGGATGCCGACGGCAAGGTGTTTCTGATCTGGGACAACCTGCCGGTCCATCGGGCCCAGGCGGTGCAGGACTGGTTGGCCGAGCGCACGGAGCAGATCGAGGTCTTCTCCCTGCCCTCTTACAGTCCGGAGTTGAACCCGGACGAGGGCCTGAACGCCGACCTGAAGCACGCCGTGACGCGGAAACCACCCGCCCGCAGCAAACCCGCCCTCAAGCGCGTCGTCATCAGCCACATGCGTCGGCTTGCCAAGTCGCCCAGCCGAATCCGCAGCTACTTTGGGCATCCCTCTTTCCGCTATGCCGCGTAGTTCAAGATCACCCAAGCCGGATCAATAACTTCTTGAAATTTATTGCGCATCCAATGTAGGGAGGACCGCTGCTGGCACATCCCGGGTCGCCGCTCCGAGGGTGAACTGGTCAAGCTGAAAGCAGATCAGCAACACGGTGATCGACGCCGGGCAGGAGATCAGACCGCCGGTGATGCCGAACAGCGCGATCTGGCCCGTGGTGACGTTGCCGCCGCTGGCCGCGAGCTGACGGCCGATCTGCTCGGCGTGCTCGCGCTCGGGGGCATCCTCGTCATGCTCGTGATGGTGTTCATGCCCCTGATCGTGCTCGGCAAAGGTCACCTTGTAGGTGCAGGCGTGGTCGCCGATTCCGATCGGTCATGCCGCTTCTCTCCAGTTGGTCCAGGCGGGCGTCTGAAGCCATCAAGTACAGGTCCTACTTGGCGCAAGCGTGATCCAAGCGCTCCAGCGCCTGCCGTGCTTGCCTTCGATCCGATTGCGCCACGGGGTCGGCCAGCGGGCTTGCTGCAATAAGTCGCTGGGTATAGGGGTGTTGAGGTGCCTCGAATATAGCCGCAGGCGGCCCCTGTTCGACCACTTTGCCGCTTTGCATCACCAGCACGGTGTCTGCGAAGCTACGAACCAGATTCAGATCGTGGCAGATGAAGATAAGCGCAACATCGAACCTTTCGCGGAGTTCGCGCAGCAGCGCGATGACCTGTGCTTGAACCGTAAGGTCAAGTGCGGAGACAGCTTCATCGCACACGATGATTTCAGACGACATTGCGAGGGCTCTTGCGATGACGATGCGCTGTCTTTGGCCGCCTGAGAACTCCCCGGGGAATTTGTCGAGGGCTTTCGAGTCGAGGCCAACACTTTCTAGGGTGTTGTCACGTTAACCCACATCGGACGCATCGAGGCAGATTCGGCCGCACGACAGTTTCAAGCAGCGACATTTGCCGCCACTTTCCACGCCGCCATGGCGTTGAGGCGGTGAAGGTGGGTCGCGCGGGCAGAGCGGCGGGAGCGGGGTGGAACGAAAAGATTGCAGACGGCAGAGAACACGTTGACGAACCGCTGCAGCCCTCCGGCAGATCGAAAGCCCTGCCTCGCCCGTTCGCGTCGCCGGAACGGCAGATGCGAATTCTCCGCCCGATTGTTGAGATGGGGTATTCGGCCTGCCGCCGGAGCCCTCGATTCCCGGTGAGGTGCTGCACTGCAGGCGAATGGTACAACGAGGATCGTTCGCAGCGGCCTCAGGCCTCAGTGGGAGAAGCGCAGCATGAAACACTATGCGGGTTTGGATGTCTCGGTCAAAGAGACGTCGGTGTGCATCGTTGACGAGACGGGGAAGATCTGCCGTGAGATCAAGGTCGTCTCTCATCCCGATGACCTGCTGCAGCTTCTGCAAGACTCCGCCTGGCACCTCGAGCGGATTGGTCTCGAGGCGGGGCCGCTCTCGCAATGGCTCTTCGAGGGGCTCGCCTCAGCCGGACTTCCTGTCGTGTGCATCGAGACGCGCCACGCCAAAGCCTTCCTGAAGGCGCAGGTGAACAAGAGCGACCGCAATGATGCGCGCGGCATCGCCCAGATGATGCGGGTCAACCTGTTCCGACCGGTTCACGTCAAAACGCTCTCAAGCCAGAAGCGCCGGGCTCTGCTCACCGCCCGCAAACTCCTGCAGGAGAAAGCCCTTGCGGTCGAGAACGACATCCGCGGTCTGTTGCGCAATTTCGGGCTCAAAGTCGGGGCCGTCGGAACGGTTCGGTTCGAGGCGCGCATCCGTGAGCTCATCGAGAGCATGCCCGATTTGATCGAGGTCATCCAACCGCTGCTGCAGGCCCGTCGCGAGCTGCGCGAGCACTTTGCCACCCTGCACCGGAAGCTGCTGGCCCTGGTCCGCCATGATGAGGTATGCCGGCGCCTGATGACGGTTCCGGGAGTGGGGCCGGTGGTGTCCCTGGCGTTCGTGGCCACGATCGACACGCCGGCCCGCTTCCGGCGCTCCAAGGCGGTGGGGCCTGCCTTGGGGCTGACACCTGTCCTGCATCAGTCCGGGGAAAGCAACCGGGTCGGCCGGATCTCGTTGTGCGGCGATGCCATGATGCGAACGCTGCTGTTTGAGGCAGCTCAGATCATCCTGACCCGAGCCAGCCGCTGGTCCTGGCTGAAAGCCTGGGCCATGAAAGTGGCCCAGCGACGCGGGCGGGGAAAGGCGGTCATCGCGCTCGCCCGCCGGCTGGCGACCATTTTGCATCGGATCTGGTGTGATGGCACTGAGTTCCGGTGGACGCGGGAGGCTCAGGCGATGTAGGTGCGTCTGGCCGACGAAGACTGTCCGAGCCAGACAGAACGACAAGGTTCCGCCCCGAGGCGGAGAGCTGTCCCTCGCGGGACGATGAATGAAGCGAGTCCGCACAAAGGGATGTTGCTTGCGCCTCAGGCACAAAGGACGCTGTTGAGATCGTTCCGCTTCATTCGTCTGACCCTATAGTGGAAGAGCCGTTGCGCTGATTCCGGAGAGAAGCGAGAACCCGCGGGACAGTGATGTCATGGAGCCAAACAGATCGGAAGCGCTTGACTGAACCCGGCCGAATAGAGAAGCCCTTTGTGCGAGCGGTGTTCGACATCTGGCATGACCTGACGTCGGGCAGCAGCATAAGAACCGAGCTTATCGGTGATCATGCGCCGGGGCGGGCAGCCCTGCTTGCGCAAGAGACGCTTCAGCAAGCGTTTGGCCGCCTTGGTGTCGCGTCGGCTCTGGACGATCTCATCGAGCACATAGCCGTCCTGATCAACCGCCCGCCAGAGCCAATGCTTCTGGCCCGAGATCGTGACCACGACCTCATCGAGATGCCACACGTCGCGGCGGCTTGGGGTCTTGCGCCGGAGACGGCGCGCGTAGGCTGGTCCAAACTTCAGCGCCCAGCGGCGGACCGTCTCATAGGAGACGACGATGCCGCGCTCGAGCAGCATCTCCTCGACCAGCCGTAGGCTCAGAGGGAACCGAAAGTACAACCA
>NZ_QDGA01000130.1 GCF_003347665.1 Microvirga calopogonii | reverse complement strand
CCGCCGAGCTGAACGAATTGCTCGACAGCTATCCTGCCGTCGCCCTCCTGGGCCCGCGGCAGGTCGGCAAAACGACACTGGCTCTGACCATCGGGGAGCACCGTCCGTCGATCTATCTCGACCTGGAATCCGATGCTGATCGCGCCAGGCTGTCAGAACCAGAACTCTATCTCGCCGGCCATGAAGACAAGCTTGTCATTCTTGACGAAGTCCAGCGGCTACCGGATCTGTTTCAGAACTTGCGCGGTCTGATCGACCGCGGTCGCCGCAAGGGGCGGCGGACGGGCCGCTTCCTGCTCCTCGGATCCGCGTCACTCGATCTCCTGAAGCAGTCGGGCGAAAGCTTAGCCGGGCGGATCGCCTATCTCGAAATGCACCCGATCGATGGATTGGAGGTTCCGGCTTCAGACTTGAACCGATTGTGGCTGCGTGGTGGCTTCCCGGACAGCTATCTGGCCACCAGTGATCGTATCAGCCAACGGTGGCGACAGGATTTCATCCGAACCTACCTGGAACGCGATATCCCCCTGCTGGGGCCTCGCATTCCGGCCGAGACCTTGCGTCGCTTCTGGACCATGCTGGCACATCATCAGTCCGGACTCCTCAATGCCGCCGAATTCGCACGTGCACTTGGCGTGGACGGAAAGACCGTGGCGTCCTACCTCGACCTGCTGGTCGACCTGCTGCTCGTGCGGCGACTGGAACCCTGGCATGCCAACGTCGGCAAACGCCTCGTCAAGTCCCCGCGCGTCTATGTCCGCGATAGCGGCATCACACATACCCTGCTTGGACTTGCAACGCAGGATGACGTGTTGGGTCACCCTGTAGCTGGAGCCAGTTGGGAGGGCTTTGTCATCGAATCCCTGATCGCCGCCGCCCCTTCCGACACACAGGCAAACTTCTACCGGACATCCGCAGGCGCGGAAATTGACCTACTCCTCACCTTGCCCGGTCGTCACTCATGGGCCATTGAGATCAAGCGTAGTCTGGCACCGAAGGTAGAGAAGGGTTTCCATCACGCCTGTGAGGATCTCAAACCCGAACGCCGCATCGTTGTCTATCCAGGAGCCGAATCTTTTCCTCTGAAGGATGACATTGAGGTGATGCCATTGCCAACTCTCGGTCAGGCGCTGTTGGCGGAAAAATGACCTTTGCATCAAAACCTCTAGCGACCCCTCCACACCCAAATCCGAATAGCCGAATGATCAGGTAGGTCTCGTAGGCTCAGTCGTACCGGCGGGCTGCCAGAAAGCGCTCCCGCAGTGCATGCAGGTGCTCGAGCCGATGGATCCACGGGTTTTCCGCTCGTGTGACATGACCCCCATCCAGGCAAAGGGACATTCGAACCTGATTTTAGAGCGCTTCCCTGAATGACGTAGAAATCTAGGGTATGATCCTGTCAACGCACGCGGATTAACTCTCGGAGAGGGGCGCGCTCGCCGACATTGTTTGACCTTAGGCGGAACGGTCCCAGGAAGTTACCAAGCTCACGGATGCGGGCGTTTAAGCAGTCCTTAACCATGCCGGATCGATCATCTTAGCGTGCTGGCTGCTAGATGAGACCTTTGGGAGGCTCTCATGGACGATGAGGTCGAATGTATCGCCAAAGCCTTCTATGCGCTCCAAGACGAAGCGCGGGGCTGGGACGGAGAGCCTGAGCGATTGAAAGAAGCCTTTCGCCAAGATGCCCGCACCGCCATTGCCATGGTTGACGTTGGCATCGAAGCACGACGTCAGGCGAGCAACCGCTCAACCGTTTGATCTTATCGCGCGGTTGTCACCCAGGCGTGGACGCAAAGATCAGCCTAAGACCCTTAAAACACCGGCGGCTGATCATCGGCGAGTAGCCTGATACACAGTCTGTGGTGCCGGAATTGAGCAGAGCGCTTGGCTGATCGCACACCAGCGCGATTGGTCCCAAAGCGCTCAGAGTCTGGACTTGGATGTCTCCCTTTCTGTCCGAGAGCTGGAAGAGGATACGCTTGAATGTGAACTGTCCTCTTGGAGGAAATAGGTGTTGATGAGCGCTGTCACTCGTCGGCCCAGCGCCTGATCCTGTTTGAGATTGCCCGTGCCGAGGATCTCGAGCCTTGTTTCAAAATCTGGATCGCAGATGAGAACGGCCGGATCCTGCTCGTCGTGGTCTCCCGGGCTGTCCAGGAACCAGCCCTCGTCCGGGTTCGGGTCTTCCGGATAGATACCCGCATTCAGGCTCTCGACAAGGTACCGGGCGAGACGATCATTGATCCGCGTGCCGTCATCTTCGCCAAAGAGGAGCCGGGGCTCGCCGTGCCGATCCCGGATGACGTGCTGCCGCTCTCGTCCGGGTCGGGCGAGGAACAGCGTCCATGGTGACGACGGGCTCATGGCCTTCTCCTCTCGTCAGCGGACGGCCAGGGAGGTCCAGGATCACCTCCCGGCCGCGTGGGGAAAGTGATGGCGCACCACCTTGCTTCTGCGCCTCCGGACCTGCTTAGGTTTCGGTTCATAGAGTTGAGAACGAGTTCTGGGCCTTTGCGAGCAAGGGTTGGTGACGATTCTCCTGCTTGTCCCCGTTCTCCACGGGATTCACAGGGATTGGTCTCTCGGCAATACCCTGATGCTTCGAAAGAGCAGGCTCGCCCCACAGCGATGTCCGCTCTTTATCAGCACGTGCGCGCTCCGGCAGCCTCTGGTCGATCCCCGTCAGATCGGCCAGCGCTAAACCGGACCGATTTCCGTCGATAGGGGCGACCTCACCTCGACGCCGATCGCGCGCTTGTCATCAAAGATGATCCGCATGGTGTGCCCCGGAGGCAGGATCACCTCTTGGGTTCTCGCGTTCTGCGGCGAAGGCGCGGTGTAGAGAACAAACACCTCCCGCTTGGCCTCAAGCTCCTGCTGCCAGAAGACATAGAACTCCCGACCGACGAGGACCTTCTTGCTGGCCAGCAACGGCCTCATTCGAGAGCTGAGCGGCGCATCGTCAACCTGAAAGCCCATCGCCTTGAGCTGGATGAGCAGAAAGGCGGCATTGCGGATGGCAACGGCGCCGTGCGACCGCGTGGGCATCGATCGGGTGGCATTGGCCCAGACCTGCACCTCCTCGAAGTCGAAGATCTGCGCCAATTCGTCGACGGCAAAGCCGGCCAGCCGCGGATCCATAGCGGCAATCAGCTCCTGCAAGGCGGCTGAATAGATCCAGCCCCGTGCCAGGCTTTCCTCAATGAGTTCAATGAAACTGTCGGTGAGGATAAACTCGTACGATGGCAGCGGTTCTTGAGCTTGCGCGATCAGCTGATCGAAAGCGTCCACCTCTGCATGACCCAGTAACTCCCGCAGCACGCGCAGAGCACCGTCAACTTAGCCCTATGACCGTCACGCGCACGGAAGTGCGCGATACTCCGGGACGGAGCAGCGACGCGACTGACGCTGCCAACCTGGAGACTGACCATGATGATCAAGTTCATTGGCCTCGATGTACACAAGGACAGCATTGCGGTTGCTGTCGCGGACGAAGGGCACAAGGGTGAAGTGCGCTTCTACGGCACGATCCCAAACACTCCTGAGGCAATCCGCCGGCTCGTCAGCCGCCTGTCTGGTCCCGGCGTCAGATTGTCGTTCTGCTACGAAGCGGGCGCCTGTGGTTATGGTGTGCACCGGCAACTCACCAAACTCGGGGCGGAGTGCCTGGTGATTGCTCCTTCCATGATGCCGCGCCGCCCAGGCGAGCGCATCAAGACCGATCGGCGCGACGCCCTGACCTTGGCGCGTCTGTTGCGGGCCGGGGAGCTCACAGCCGTGTGGGTTCCCGACGAGGGTCACGAGGCGGTGCGCGATCTCGTGCGTGCCCGCCGGCAGGCCAAGGACGATCTCACGGCGGCCAAGCTGACGCTGTTAAGCTTTCTGTTGCGCCAGGACCGGCGCTTTCCGGGACGCTCGACCTGGAGCCAGGCGCACTGGCGCTGGCTCGGGCAGCAAGCCTTTGCCTCCCCGCATCACCAACTCGTCTTTGGCGAAGGTATCCGGCGGATCGAAGAGGCTCAGGCGCGCTGCGACCGGCTCGACCTAGCGCTGGCCGAGGCCGTGGCTGGCTGGTCCCTCGCCCCTCTCGTTCAGGCTTTGCGCGGGGTGGGTTTGGTGGTTGCTGCCACGCTGGTGGCCGAGATCGGCGACCTGAGCCGCTTCGAGACGCCCAAGCAACTGATGAGCTGGCTTGGACTGGTGCCGTCGGAACGGTCGAGCAGCACCCGCCGGCGCCGGGGTGGCATCACCAAGAGCGGCAACGGGCATGCCCGCAGCATGCTGATCGAGGCGGGCTGGTCCTACCGCTTGCCGGCCCGCGAGGCGGTGCGATACCGCGCCCGGGTGGAAGGGCTCCCAGCCGAGATCCGAGCGGTGGCCTGGCGGGCCCAGGTTCGGCTCTGCCAACGCTTCCGGCGTTTGATGGCCGCCGGCAAGCCGTTGCCCAAGGTGACCACGGCGATTGCGCGCGAACTGGCCGGGTTCGTGTGGGACATTGCCCGGCGCGTCCCACTTGCACCTGTCACGCGAACTCAGGGAGCGTAAGCCGCTTCCCGCACGCATCTGCCCGGCCGCACAGGAGGGATTGAGCGCATGGACTGATCACCGACCTGACCGGCGTGCCGTGGCGCCCTGGAGCGATGGGAAGCCCTCGATATACGCTCGCGCAAGCCTTCGCGCTGATGCTCGAAGCTTAGACTGAGGAAGGCCCACGACGAACACTGGGTAATGCGGTCGCCAATCCGCGGATGAGAGCTTGATCAATCGTCGTCCGATCAGGAGCCGCGGCACACCCGTCAGGTCGCTGGATCTTGCGCCGACTCGCAATCGGCGACAAAATCCTATGCTGACGTCCCGGAATGACGGTCATAAGAGCGCTTCTACTTGCTCATGCTGACCGTTTGGCGGGAGCGAGGCACAGCATTTTCAACGCCTTAGGTCGGGGCGGGCAGTCCAATATGGCTGTGATTTAGTCAAGTTGACGGTGCCACCTTGGCCAAGGATCAACTGCGGTTCTTCAGAAACACGTAGTCTGCGGAGTAGGGCACGCTCAGGAGCGCTCCGACCGCCTCACACGCCCCCGCGGCAACGCCGCCTTTCGTGTTGAGCCGTTGGATTGTCGTCGCGCCGGTGAGTCTGCCGGCTCCGGCTTGCGACACTGCCTCGAGCTTCAGCCATGGAATGTCTTGGGGCGTCGTGCCCGGAGCCCTCGCAACCACTCTGCCGACAACCTTGCTGCCATCACCCAATTCCCAACTTGGACCGGCATAGTGCCAACCGACCGTCTTGCCATCCATGAGCAAGGTTGCAATCGGTTCGCGAAACTGCCACACGAGCTTTCCTTCCGAGTCGAGCTTGCAGTCGTAGATTTGGGCACCCTCGGCGTGAAGCATTGCGATGAGCGTCTCACCAGGAGCGGCGATTGGGTCAGGGACTTGGGCGCTCGCCATCCACGGCACTGAGACAGGAAAGAGAACTGCAGCCACGAGGGTTGTGAGCTTTGGCATGTTCAAGGCGGTCACTCCCTTCGCCGGGCGGGCAGATCGGGGCGCTGCCGATGAACACCCTCCAAAGCAGAAGGCGCTTCACCTGTACCAGCTCAAGGACCGACTGGCTCGGCTTGAAGCTGCCGGGCCCGCATGGTCGTGGAGACGAAACACTGGCTCGTACGACCTTGCGGCCGGCGGAGACGATAGGCTTCCAGCGCGGCGCAAGCAAGTGCCACTGTCTGGTCGTGCGGACCCGGATGGCGGGTCTTCATCTATGAGCCGGGCAGCAGTCTCGCCTTCAAAGAGACACCGCACAGCTGGGACAAGGGTGCCGGTGAGGTCGCTATCGCGGAAGCCAAGGCCTTGGTTGATGAGCCTATTCGCAGCAAGGCTGGTCCCCATTGATTTCACAGTTGCTGGTCGTTCCGCTAGTTCTCCTTGGCCTGCTCTAACGAGGACTCGCAGAACGAACCCACGCCCAGTCCTCATACCACCAGCTGGCTTGGTGTAGACCAGCTGTCGATGCCAAGGGCACCAGCTGGATCCGTCATCGGTGGGGGCACCGCAGAAGATTGCCTCGGATTCGTCCGAGACAACATAGCGGCATTGCTGCGCCCGCAGCTTGAAGAGCGTGGTTCGGTCGCGAGGAGAGGGCTCGGGGATCTCAGGCATGGGATACTCAGTGACAGGGACCTGATCTCCTAAAGGTCTGGGTCTTCATGAGTTCCGTGCCGGTGTGCCTTTCCTGACATGGCCAGCCATGCGTGAATGCGGCACAGTTCGGGAGGCGTGGGCCTGTCGCTCAATGGTGAGAGCCGGCCGCTCATAACGGTCTGGTTCCCGGTTCGGGTCCAGGCGGGCCCACCACGTGCCGGCGTGGCGGAATTGGGAGACGCACTGGATTTAGGTTCCAGCGGCGCAAGCTGTGGGGGGTCGAGTCCCTCCGCCCGCACCAGTCCACGATGCCGCAGCTCATTGGCCCGTCCAGGTCTCGATGGCTTCCTTCAAGCCTGCAGGCAAGTCGATCGGAGCCTTGGTCTGCAGGGCTGTTCCTGAGGAAGCGAGCTCGGTGAGTAGCGCCCGGTACCTTTCGACCTTGGGTTCCTGCGCTCTGCCGACACTCTCCGCCGCATCATCATCCGGAGCGCCGGAGAACAGACAGAGGAGGGCGACGATCGCGCGCATGGTTCGGCTCCATCAGGGGACGCAGTAGGCGAGCGTACCGTGACAGTTTCGGGGCTCAAGAGCCGTGCGGAACGGCACACCCAATAGAAGGGCCGATCCATGCCCGACACATTGCCAGCCATTCTGTCGGACAGGGTTACTAGCGCTTTGCGACCGTTGCCGTGGGCCCGACTTGCCAACGCCTATGTCCGGAGGACAGGGCGGACACGATGATGCAAGCGTATGTCAGCCAGTTCCAATCACGCGAAACAAGTCCAAGTACAATGCCTTTCGCAGCTCCCGCCTCATCGGCTTCTTTCTGTCAGCCGGATCAACCAAATCCCCTCTGACGAAGCAGGCAGAGCGCATTCTTGCCCTTTGGAAGGATATGGAGATTCTGGCTGAACGCGTAGAAGGGGGTGCTATGTTCGAGCTGCCAATGACGAGCACCCGGATCAAGCAACTCAAATAACTTTACTGCAAGCATTTGCTGCCCGCTTGGAGCCTTGTGCAGAAGGCTTTTGCCCCTTGGAAACTCGCACGATGTGCTCACCAACGAGACGGTGATATAAGGGAGGCGCAGCCGCGACGCTGGAGTTCTTCTGTGGAGATACCTGAGCATCGGTTGATGACTGCCGACGAGTTTTTCGATTGGATCGAGAGGCAATCCGAGCCGTATGAACTCGTCGATGGCATACCTGTTCGCACGATGGCAGGAGCCAGGCAGAGCCACAACGTGGCGACTACCAATATCGTGGTAGCACTGGCTCCGTCGGCAACGACGAAGGGTTGCCGCACAACATCGAGCGATACGGCGGTCAGAACCGGGCAATACGGGGTCCGATACCCGGATGTCATCGTCGATTGCGGCCCGCCTGACCCGTCAGCGGAGGAAGCGGCACGGCCCACGGTCGTCGTGGAGGTGTCCTCACCCGGCACCTTGGCCATAGACCTGACGGATAGGATCGATGAGTATCAGGCCCATGACGACATCCAGGTCATCATGCTTGTGGAGCCGGATGTTATCTCGGTGAAAGTCTATCGACGCGATGTGCATGGCCTCTGGACCATCGAGAAATACGATGACCTCGAGCAATCCGTTGATCTTCCCGAAGTAAACTCGTCCATCTGGCTGCGGGATATCTATGACACTCTGGAGCCAAAGTCGCGGCCGAAGTTGCAGGTGGTGCAGGAACCAGAAAGCAAGCCCGAGCCATAACTGAACAGAGAACTGGAATGCGAAAGCCGGAAAGCTGAGATACCAGCGCTCCCGCGATGGGAGGGAGAGTAATCCCTCTGGCGCAGAGCGAAGCCCGGCTTGACGAGATCACGATTGAGGACGATGCAACCGGCTGAGTTCCCGGAGCACAAGGAGCACCTTTGTGCTGCCATCCTTCAGCTCGCTCACAGACTTCTTGTCAAAATACCTGTTATGCGATTCCCTATAGGTCGCTTGGTCATGTCACTGACGTGATCGACCTACCCCTTTGAGGGCTTGGCGCCGGTCCCTGACAGTCGTACCATCAGGTGTCAACGACGCGGATGACGGCCCATGCACCTGCAGCGCATCGTCCTCCCGAGCGGCCACATCATCTGGACCGCCTATGACGGCGATGCCATCGTCACCGAGATCCGTGAGTTCGTCATCTCCCTGGAGGCGCGCCATCACGCGCCGAGTACCGTTGCCCACTATGCCCGGCATGTGGTCCGGCTCGGCAACTATCTTGCCACCATAGGCAAGAGCTTCCGGGAGATCGCACCCTTGGACCTCGACCGCTTCATTCCCGCGGTGATCCGCCATGGCTCGATCCTGGATCTGAAGACCGCCCTCAACATCATCCCGCTGCGCCCGGAACCCGTGGACGTTTCCGCCAGCCTGCACAACCAGATCCTGTTTGCGATCAAGGCCTTCTACACCTTTCTGGACCTGCGCCACGCCGCACTGATCTTTGATGCCGGCGAGCGGCCCCGGACGCATCATCCCGACGCCTACAAGCCTTTCCTGGCCCATATCATGCAGCGGAAGGCGCGGCGCTACACCGAAAGCCGGTCGGACCACAAGGCCAAGGCGGCCTCCGCCAAGCGGGCCGTCGACCACCGGCTGACGCCGGAGCAGGTCCTGAGGATCATCGAGGCGGCCAGCCTCATGCGCGACGCCTTCCTGGTGGTCCTCCTGTACACGACCGGCATCCGGATCGGCGAGGCGCGGGGCCTGCTGCACGAGGACTTCCGGTTGGAGGAGAACGTCATCTGGGTCACGCAGCGCCTTCACGAGAACAAAGCGCGCGTCAAATACGCCAAGGCGCGGCCGATCCCGGTGCTCGACTTCGTGATGACGATGTACGAGGACTATATCGCCAGCGACGAATACCTTCCGGCCTTCGAGACCGGCACGAACTATGTGTTCTGCAACATCGCCAAGGCGCAAATCGGCCGCGGACTGACCGAGAGCAACGTCTACGACATTCAAAAGCGTCTGGTCCGGAACGCTGGCATTGCGTTCACCTGGCACATGTTCCGCCATACCCATGCCAGCGAGGCGATCGCTCAAGGCTATAGCCTGCTCGATGTCGCCGACCGCCTCGGGCATGCCAGCCCGCAGACGACCAATGCCATTTACAAGCACCTGTTCAATGCCGAGTACAAGAAGCTGCAGCTCAAGAACCACACGGAGGTCGAAGAGCGCCTGAATGACTTGCGGCGTATCGGCCTGACGGAGGAGAAGCTCAAATGGCTCTGAAGCTCACCCGAAGCTGCGACCCGGACGTCGCGTATCTTGGGAGCCTGCGGGCCTTTCTGACCGACCTGCACCCTACCCTGCTCGAACGAGACCTGTGGGGCTTCCATACGCTTCGGGAATGCTTCGGGATCGATGCCGGATCCGCGTTATACGCGCCGGACAGTTATGGCGAGGCGCGGCACGCTCAAATCCTCCGCGATGCCCAGGAGATCGAGCCCAAGAGTGGCCGCGTCGAGAGCAACACCCATGGAGGACGGGGCAGAAAAGGCCGCCCTGCGTCGATCGTGCGACAGCGCGGTCAAACGCTGCCCGATGCGTTGCTGGGTGGGATCGGCTTCGACTTCGCCGCCGTGCCGGAATTCTACAAGACGGAGCTCAAGGCGTTTTTTGCCTGGCGTCTGGCACGCCCACAGAGCCGGCACTATCGCTGGTACACGAGAGTGGTCCAGTTGATCCCCTTCTGTGCTGACCTTGCATCCAGTCAAACACATGCGGCCCACCACCTGATCGACTTCGGGCACCCCATCGAGAGCGGGTCAGGGCGCGGCAGCACGCCCCTTCGCAGCCTGTTCGAGCAGTGGCTGGCAGCGCGGGACTACTCGGCTCGTCCCACGAAGCGCAAATGGCGCCGGGACGCCACAATCCATGAGACAGCCTACGGGCCCGTGGCCAGCGCCGTGGCCAACGTCTTGGTGTTCACCCTCATCCTCTTGCGCGAGAGAGCCAAGCCGGTGGAGGCCAGAGACTTGGTGCTCCTGGAGGATGTTTATCCTGCAGATGACGTTCCGGTGACGACGTCCAAAGCACCCTATCTCAGCTTCTTCCGCATTCAACTTCCGTGGCTGCGCCACGTGGCGCGGCGCTACGTTCTCAACAAAATCGAGCACAAGGAGCTCTCTCCGCGCTCTCTTCCATCCTACATTGGTTCGCTCGGGCTGATCGAAGTATGCCTGTACGGCATTCATCCCTCACCTCGCCCCGAACACATCACACAGGAGTTCATCGAGCATACGTTCCTGTCGTGGGGCAACGACAAGGGGTTCACCGGACAGAACTGGTATACGGATCCCCTCAACATGCTTCAGTGGGCCTGCGCCTACCTCCCGGAATACCGCTGGCGCCGCCTTGTCTTCGATAAGAGAAACGTTCGCAGAGTTCGCAGCTATCATCCCCGAACGCATGAATATGAGCGCAATCTCGAAGACGCGATGGTGCCCGAGGAGGTCATTGAGCAGATCTTCCTGAGGTTCGACTCCCTGCCGGTTGTCTGCAGACGCCTTCTGATCATCGCCCGCTACACGGGCATGCGGTCCATCGACCTGCATGCCCTTGCGTTCGACTGCCTGGCACCGGATCCGGACGATGCCGACTTCATGCTGCTGACCTTCTATCAGTCCAAGGTCAAGCGCTGGAACACCAAGCCGCTGCACAAGAACGATGCCGCCCATGCTCTGGTCATCCAGACCATCCAGGAGCAGCAGGACGACGTCCGGAGGGCATGGCGCCGCGAGACACAATACCTGTTCCCCCATAGGCTCGGCGATGCCGAGGTCCATCTCAGTCCTGGGCACACCCGGGACGTGATTGCGAAGTGGATCATTCGCCAGGGCATTCGTGACAAGGACGGCGGCATCTACAAGTTCGGTTGGCATGACCTGCGCCATTTTTACGGCACCGAGCTGGCGCTGGCCGGTTACGACATCATGATGATCCAGATGGAACTGGGCCATGCCTCGGCCGACATGAGCCTGATCTACGTCAACCAGCGTCTGAAGCTGAAGAAGAAAGCCGTCCTCGAGAAGGGGGGCGGCAAGTTCATCTCCATCAAGGGCGAGGTCGACGACAAGGTCGCCGAACTGGCGCTGCGCAAGGACGCCTCCCTGGCGGTTGACGTCCCTGGCGGCCTCTGCTCGCTCCCGGGCCAGATCGGCGAATGGTGCGAACACAACGGAGCCTGCTTCACGTGTTCGTACTTCCGCGCCGATATCGGGCAACTGCCGTTCTTCGAGAGAGAAATGCGCACCATGGCTGCCAGTCTCACCCGCCTCAAAGGCGAGGTGGAAGGCTTCGATCAGGACGGCCACCGGCGCATGGCTGACATCGGTCGCAAGCGGATGGAGCGGACCCAGCAGGGGCTTGCGAACGTCAAGACCATCATCAAGACGATCAGGGCGGAGGGAAGCTACAGTGGCCGGGCTCGAAAATACCAGCGGGCTGCTTGCAGCGGCGCGGCAGCGGAGTGTGACCAAGCGGCGTGCGGTCGAGGAGATCCTGGGCGCCATGCGACGGAACGGTGAGGTCATCTCGTTCAAGACCGTGGCCGAGCGCGCCAACGTCAGCCGCGAGTACCTTTACCGCCAGTTCAAGGAGGTGATCCAGCAACTGCGTACGACAGCGCTTCAGCAGCGTGTGACGGTCGACGGCGAGGACATCCGGGCGCGCTCGGCGGGCCGTGCCGCAACGATCGAGGTGGCGCTGCGCCACAAGATCAAGCGGCTGGAATCGGAGCTGGCCGAGGTCCGCCAGCAGAAAATGGAGCTGGATCGCCGCTATGAGCGCGCGCTCGGCGAAGCGGAGGAATGGCGCAGCCGGCATCAGCGCGCCGTGACCGAACTTCTCGAGGTGCGCAGCCGGTTGACACGTTATGGATCGTCATGAGCCATGACGGGCGGAGCCGTCATGGCATGGTAGCCGAACGTCACCGGCACGCGGAGCGGTCAAGAAGGCCCGCAGGGCCCCGCCGGAGGCGGCCGGCCGCAGGCCTGTTCTTGACAGCGAGCATGGCGGTGGCACCTCGATCGCATGGCCCATGGATGACATGTCAATCAGGTCTAAACATCTGCTCTATCTGAGGAATTAGAGAACACCTCCAGGTAAAAATGCGAAATGTTATAA
>NZ_QDGA01000013.1 GCF_003347665.1 Microvirga calopogonii | reverse complement strand
GACAGGCGCTTGATCAGATCCTGGCGCGCCTTCTCGGCGCGGTCCATGCCCTCGACGGACTTGGTGGCCTTCGCCATCTGCATCTCGGTCATGTAGTTCCGCAGATCGGACGCCGACATGAACGTCTCATCCCCAAGCTCCTGCTGGGCGGTGGACTCGTCCGGCTTTGTCTTCAGGGTTTCCATGGCATCAATCTCCGTGGTCAGGATGCAAGTTTGGCCCGTGTCGCGCCGAGCACGCTGCGCGTCTGTCGGGCGATCACAAGCTCTTCGTTGGTGGGGATGACCCACGCGGTGGGTCCGGACCCGGAGGAGATCCGTGGGCCGCCACTGCGGTTGGCCGCCTCGTCGAGGTTGAGCCCGGCCCATCCGAGGCCGGCGATCACCTCGGCGCGGGTCGCCACGTCGTTCTCGCCGATACCCGCGGTGAAGACGAGCCCGTCGAGCCCCCCCAGCGCCGCCACGAGCGAGCCGATCTCTCGGGTGATGCGGTACACGAACAGGTCGATGGCGCGCCTGGCATTCGGATCGCTCGCCGCCTTAGAGCGCAGCACCCGCATGTCGTTCGAGATGCCGGAAACCCCAAGCAGCCCGGACTTTTTGTACAGCACGCTCTCGGCCTCCGCCGGGCTGAGCCTCATCTCCCGCAGCATGAAGAAGATCACCCCGGCATCGACAGCGCCGCAGCGCGTCCCCATTGGCAGACCGTCGAGGGCAGAAAAGCCCATGGTCGTCGCAGCGCTGACGCCGCCGTTGAGGGCGCACAGGCTCGCGCCATTACCAAGATGCGCGACGATCACCCGTCCCTTCGCGAGTTGCGGGTCGTAGTCCTTCAGTACCGACGCGATGTAGTCGTAGGACAGGCCATGGAAGCCATAGCGCCGCACGCCGCGCTCGCGCATCTCGCGCGGCAGGGCGAACAGGGTGGCAATGTCCGTTTGCGTCTGGTGGAAGGCGGTATCGAAGCAGGCGACCTGCGGCATCCCCGGCAGGCGGCGGCGCACGATCCGGATCGGCTCCAGGTTGTGGGGCTGGTGCAAGGGTGCAAGCGGCACGAGCGCCTCAAGCCTCTGAATGACGGAGTCATCGACCAGCACAGGAGTGGAGAACGCCTCGCCGCCATGAACCACCCGGTGCCCGATGGCGATAGGCTTGCGCTCCTCCCGGAACTGGCTCAGCCACGAGACGAGGTGCATCAGCGCCTCCTCGTGCCCGATCCGATCACCGGAGCTCCAGGTCATCTCGTCGAGCATGGCGCCGCCCGCATCCTTGACGATAAAATGCGCAGAGCCCCCCAGCCCTTCGTACAGGCCTTTCCAGACGAGCCGCGGCTCTGCGCCGTCGAATATGTCGTAGACCTGTAACTTGAGGCTCGATGACCCTGCATTGAGAACGATGAGAACGGGGATCATGGCTCAGACCTCCGGGACTGCGAGTCGCTTGCGTTGCAAGTCGGCGACGAGCGAGGCGACGGCGCAGGAGGCCAGCCGCGTGATCGTCGAGTCAGCCCGGCTGGTGAGAATGACTGGCACGCGGGCGCCGAGCACGATGCCAGCGGCATCGGCGTCGGCCAGGAAAGTCAGGCTCTTGGCCAGCATGTTGCCGGCTTCGAGATCCGGCACCACAAGCACATTGGCCTGCCCGGCAACCGGCGACTGGATCTTCTTGATCTTGGCCGCGCCGAGATCGATGGCGTTATCGAGCGCGAGCGGGCCATCCACGATCCCACCCGTGATCTGCCCCCGGTCGGCCATCTTGCACAGAGCCGCGGCTTCGATGGTTGAGGGCACCTTCGGATTGACCGTTTCCATCGCCGACAGGATCGCCACTCGCACCGGATCGACCCGCATCGCCCGGGCGAGATCGATGGCGTTCTGGAGGATGTGAACCTTGTCCTCCAGGGTTGGCGCGATGTTCACCGCCGCGTCGGTTATGATCAGCGCGGTCTCATGATCAGGAACATCCATGACGAAACAGTGGCTGATCCGACGCGCCGTGCGCAGGCCGCCCTCGCGGCGCACGACGGCACCCATGATCTCGTCCGTATGCAGACTGCCCTTCATCAGGGCCTCTGCCTGCCCTGACCGCACCAGATTGACGGCTTCCTCCGCCGCCGCATGGCTGTGTGGAGCGTCGACGATCCGAACGGCAGACAAGTCTTTGCCGAGCGCCTCCGCTGCGGCCGTGATCCGAGCTTGCGGTCCGACGAGGATCGGCTCGATCAGGCCGAGCGCCGCCGCCTCGAACACCGCCCCCAGGGAGGCCGCGTCGCAGGGGTGCGCCACAGCCACCTTCAACTTCGGCAGGGATTGGGCCGTTGCCACGAGCCGGTCGTACTTGTCGTGTCGCCGCTGATCCTGAGACACACCTTGGGCTGTAACCGCAATCGTCATGATTGCCTCCCTCTTATGCACGCGATGGGTCGGCGCCATTGGCCGCCGGGTGCCAGAAGGGATCCGCGGAAGCGGGACATGCGCCCGGGTCCGCAGCCGCTCGGCCTGATTGCCGGAGCCAGTATGATCCCTTCCAACCTTGCTGCTTGACCCCTTGGGCCATTGCATTGACAGTTTTGGACTGCCGGGCGCCAGGTCTGTCCCCGCCGAGCGGGAACCCCGTCCGGGCCGTCCCGAACGACCCTTATGGCCTACCTCCTGCCACCGGACGGGTGGCCATGTCAGAAGGATCGTTCGACTCGCTTGGGCGTCGGCCAGGGGCCGCACGGAAACGGCGCGGGTTGCGACGCCGCTACGCTTCCCGGCCCCCGAGATGATCGTTGCGCCACGCCGACGGGGTCTGCCCGGACCAGCGCCGGAAGGCGCGCGTGAAGGCGCTCAGCTCGGAGTATCGCAAGGCCGCCGCGATCTGGCCCAGCTCCATGTCGGTGTTGGCCAGCAGCTCGCACGCGATCTCGAAGCGGATTTGGTTGGCCACTTGCCGGAACGAAAGGCCTTCGGCGTGCAGGTGCCGGTTCATGGTGCGGCGATGCATCGAGAACAGGCAGGCAACAGCCGCGGCGGAACAGCTGTCCCTCAGCAGTTCGGTCCGCAGCACCCGGCGCAGATCCTCGGTGAGGGGGACGATGGCATCGGCGGGATGCGGCTTGTCTGCCCGGCCGGCGTATACCATCCCCATTGCTCCCTCTCCTTTCCGGCAAACACGCGGGCCCGAGCATGTCCACGCCGCAGCCGCCCGCTTGAGCGCCCGTGTTGAATAGTGGTCGGAATAGAACCGTCTACGGGCACTGATAGACGATCTGTCCGTAGGCGTTCACAACCTGCTGACAGCCGGGAGCGGCGTAATAGTAAGCTCCGGCCGCTGCCGCCCCGGCGGCTCCATAGGCGACAGCCCGGCGGGTGGTGCGGCGGGCCACGCCGGCATAGCTCATCGGCGTTGCGGGGCGCCCGATGCGGGCTTCCGCTTGGCTGATGAACGAGCCTGATGAAATGGATGCGTCGCCGCTCCAGAGCAGGGTTGTCCCACCGGCCACAAGGGCGAGCGCAGCAAGTCCCATTCGCTTGAGG
The DNA here is from genome assembly GCF_003347665.1 of Microvirga calopogonii. GTDB lineage: Bacteria > Pseudomonadota > Alphaproteobacteria > Rhizobiales > Beijerinckiaceae > Microvirga > Microvirga calopogonii. The sequence continues at coordinate 118,249 of NZ_QDGA01000013.1, read as the reverse complement.
ATGCTCATTTCGTACCTCCGGGAACGACGCCGGCCGGGATTTCATCGATGTCCTTGAGGACGGTGATCGCGACTCCGCTGGAGCCGTCCGGCGGCTTGAACGCGAACGCATCCGGCGCCGGGCTGACGCCGGTCTTCCAATCACGGAGCCTCAGCGTGTACTGCGGTGCAGCCCCGACCGCCTTGCTGGTGATGACGTACTTGCGTGGCACCGGCTTGTCGCCGACCTCGACCCAGATCTGCCAATCCGTGTCGAGATTGCGGAAGGCAAGGTGCTCGCATTCGACACCCTCGATTACGCCGCGGCCGATGTGCTTGGCCTCCAGCACCCCCGCCATCAGCTCGTCATAGGGCTTCGCCAGCAGGAGATCGGCGCCAGGAAGTTCGAGCGACGCCTCGCTGCGGAGCCTGTCGACGGCCTCGTCGAAGGAAGGGGATCCGGCCACCTGGGCGAACCGGTTGCCGCCACGATCATAGATTGTCACATTGGTGCCGTCCGAGATGAGCTCGACATCGGCGTAACCGCCCGTGCGGCTGATGCGGAACTTGTTCGGCCGGCTCAAGGTGACGTCGCCCGAGGCGCTGAACTGGATCTTCTCGACCGCCGGGGTCACCACCTCGATATCGGAATCATATTTCAGCGCCAGGTTTTCCTGGCGGCCGACATAATCCGCCATGGCTTTCAGGATGGCCTGCGCTTCCCCGTCCTCCGCCCGTGCGGCCGGGGCAGGAGCGCCCGTGATGGCCATGGCGGCAAGAAGATAGAGAGCCGTCCTCGTGGGAGCCACGCCCAATGATCGAAAGGTAACATGCTTCATCGCCGGTACCTCCTTGATCCGCCTCCCGCACCTTGATCGGCCGTCAGCACGGGGAATGCGCCGATGCCCGCGGATCATTCGCCATCTTTGGGATCAGCATAGACCAGCGGCCGCGGCGCGCTTGACCGGTGTGGACAATCCGTTGACAGTTCTGACCGCGAGGGAGGAACGCATTCAACAGTGATGGGCTTGCTGGGACTTCCCGAAACCCTTCGGATCCGGCGCCCCTATCGAATGCCGATGCTCTCATCGAGTGATGGACAATCAGGCTCAGATTCCGCCCGCCCCCGCCTCCAGAAAGAAGCTCCCTCACCGGTGATGGGAGGGAGCAGGCCTTGGAGGTTCCATGAAGAAGGTTGCCTTATGTCTCACGCGGCAACAATCCCTATCATCCTCCCTGAGCATGGCGAATTTGCGCTGACCCAGCATCAGCCTTGCCTCGTTGCGGTCCAACGCCCAGAACAGGTGATCCGTCCTGTAATGATCCAGGCGCCGGAACCCGACCGCCCCTTCAACTCCCCGGTGATGTCGGCCCGCCCTCGGGGACGTTGAACGCTGACCCGAACGCGTCCGCTGGGCTCCAGCCCGCCGGTGACCTGTCCCCCGGCCTGTCGCGAGGCATCGCGGGCAGCCCCGTTCTCAACCACGATCGTGTAACGATGCGTCCTGCGACAAGAGCCCATCTCCGGTGTGGCCACGACCTTCCAGCGGCCATCGAACTGCTGCGCCAGAGCCGCGGAGTCGATCAGCGTCGATGTCACGGTGAAGACGGGGATGAGCAGAAGACGATGCATGGGACGGTCTCTCATAACTGGTGCGCCCGTCTGATCGTCGGCGCTTTGCCGTCACCTCCCGGCCGATCCGACCATGTCACAGTGATCGTGGGCAGATCAGCCGGAACGAACAGCAACTCGCGCGAGAGGACCGGCATACCTCATGCAACCCGCCAAAGGCGCCACTGCCCTGCCCCGCGAGTGCTCGCTTCAGGGTGTCCAACTCGACAAGGACACCGCTACGCCGTCGGGGCAGCGCAGGGCGACATCACTGCCGGTCATCCGTTCCCCGGCACAACACCTCATGGGTCACTGCACACGGTGGACCATAACCTCACCGGCGCACGCGATGGGAACACGGGTCTGGAACTGCCGATCGTATATCGTCCGGCAGGGAACTCCATTGAAAATCCGGATCTCATTCGGGGCTGCATAGGGGAAGAGAGAATTCGGCGTGCCCGAGATAGGAACTCCACTGGCTACAGCCGCCCGGGTGCTGCCGGTCGTGGCCACATCGACTCTGGCGACCGGGACGTCCCCGCCGGCGCAGGCGATCGGGATACGCGTGCCGAGTTGCCGGTCGTACATCGTCCGGCACGGGACGCCATTGATCGTCTGGATCTCGTGCGCGGCGGCGTAGGGGAAGGGCGAACCCGGCGTGCCTCGGACCGGATTCGGCTGCGCCACGGCAAGCCCGATCCCGCCAAGGGTGATCAGAGCGGCACTCGCAAGAACGGTCGACGTCTTCATGGAAGCCTCCTTGCAGCTTAACAAGCCATTTGTCCTGCTGGCTCATCGTGCCTCCAGGCGGCAAGCGTAGGTCATCCTGAACGACACGAGATCGGAGGATGGCCTGAGCTCCACCATTCTCGGATGCATTCCTCGTCACAGAACCGTGTATTATCTCCTGCAACTGACGGCCGTGCTTGACCGAATACGACAAACTCTTGATGGTTTGAGCCAAGACGCGAATGGAAGCGTGCCGGGTCGTTCCAACCAATGGGAAACGGAGTGTTCCGTGCCTGATCCGTCCCGGTTGTTCAGCCGATCTCTGGCTCGCCAGGGCGATGCCGGCCGTCGGCCCGGTGCTGCTGCAACCATTCCACCAGAAGCACATAACCGACGGCGAGGAGCACGGGACCGATAAACAAACCCAGAAGTCCATCAACGATCACGCCGCCGATGACACCCATCAGAATGACCGGCATGGGCACGTCGAGCCCTCTGCCGAGCATCAACGGTCTCAGCAGATTGTCGCTCAGCCCGACGATAACGTTCCAGACCAGAAAGATGATGGCCGCCTGCGTCGCTTCGGTCGCGAAGACGTAGATGACGACGGGGAGTACCAGCAAGATCAAAGGGACCTGCATGATCCCCAGCAAGAGCGCAACGAGCGTCAAAGGACCGGCGGCCTGAAGCCCGATGACGAAGAAGCCAAGCCCTAAGAGCAGCGACTGGATCAGCGCCACGCCGACCACGCCGAGACCCACGCCGCGGATCGTCGCCGTCGTCAACGTGACCAACTGCACCGCGCGCGCCGTGCTGCCGGTAACACGGGCCAGCAGGCGCCGGGCGAAGTCGGCGGCCCCCTTGCCATAGGCGATGAGCATAGCGGCGATCGCAAAGGACAGGACGAACGACAGTTCGCCAATGGCCAGACCACCGGCGAACGATGCCAGCCACGCCAAGGGCCCGCTCAGCAAGTGGCCATATTGCTTGAGCGCCGCAGGCAGGTTGGTGGCGACGAGGGTCCAGATCTCCGTCAGCTTCTTGCCGACCAGCGGGGTCCCATCGAGCCACAGTGGCGGCGGTGGCACCGTCACATCATGGCTCTGCAAGCTCGGGATCAGCGAATACAGTGATGTTGCGAGCGATGTCACCACGATGACCATCGGCCCCAGCATCACCGCGATGCCAATCAGCCCGATGAGCACGGCCGACCAGCGTTCCCCAAGGTAGGCGGCCAGGCGGCGATGCAGAGGATACAGCATCACAGCCAAGATCGCAGACCACATCAGAATGAAGGCAAACGGCAGCACGATCCGGGCGCAGGCATAAACCAGCAGAGCCACCAACCCGATCCGAAGCGTGGTGTCGAACATGGTCGAGGGCTCAGGCTCGGTTCCAAGGTTCGGCGTGTTCTGGTCCATCGATTTTCCCCCTTGCACCTCCCAGCACGGTCTCGCGTATCCAAGGAGTCGGCCGGACCGCCACGGTTCATGGGTATTCCAGGCCGCATGCCGACGCCCGGGCCTGCCACGGCATTTGCCGAGAGCGGTTTGAGACTCGGTCTCGGTAATCGAACCGAGAGCTACAACTCCTATTGTTTGGTCTTGGTATGACCAGACCTAAAAATGCAGCGCACGGCGTGGAACCGGGCGCTGCTGACACCGAGATGAATGTTGGAACTATTAACTGTAGGTTTCAGGCGCCGGTTTGGGGCGTTTCACTGGTATTGAGCGCAAACGCTCCCATTCCATCGCACGCATCTGCGTTCTTCTCGACGGTTGTGGCGTTTCTCGATTCTGGACTCGCAAACACCATTCACCCTCGTCCTGCCCGGCCCACAACCGGCGACGACTGGCGTGACCATGCTCTCCGACTGAATTGGCGATAGTGGCATTGCCTGCGTCGGTGAAGCGATGGCTAAGGCAAAACCCAAAACAGCGATTATCCTGATCATTGGACGCCTCCCTTTCTAGGGCCTCATTCCAAGTCGAGAACGTCAGCCAACTTTCGAAGCCAGGCACCCATCGACCGTCCCGCAAGGTAGGCTGGCCGACCCGCTCTTGGTCTCTCATTTTGCAAGACCTGTTCGAAACGGTGAAAGCATGACAAAACTTGCGCCTCCAACGGCTCTTTTGGAGCGTTCGCCGACAGATGCACAGCACGAAGCAGGCGGTCATAGGCAGGTCCACTGTAATGCCGCTTGCAGAACATGCTTGATCGTTTAGGCCGAAGACTTGCCATTTTGGGACGACGGGCCCGAGCGCGGACCTTGCATCATCCCCTGCGGCGAAGAATACAGTCATGAGCCCGCGCATGCGGGAGGTCGTCGCAAGAGCCGACGTCGCGGCCAACGCACTCGCCTCGATGGCCAATTTCCTCAAGGCTCATGGCTGGCGTGCGGGCGCAGGCTACCAGCCCGGCGAGCCCAACTTCGGTGCGATCCAGGCTTGAAGCGCCGCATCGAGCCACCGCACTGAGCATTCGGCAGATCGAAAAAGACGAGTCCGCAAGACGTTGATGGTCGCGCCTCGGGGCTTCGGTTCCGCCCGATGAGGGCAGATAATGCATCACGCCGATCCCGTCACACAACGCCGGAAGCGATCCGTGGGGTCAATCGCGCAGGTCTCCGACGCTCCTCCCAGTGGGACCCCAGCCACTGATGCATTCTGGAGCCATGACGTGTCTTGTGGACGTAGTCTTCCTACGGAGCGTGCAACCGAATGAAACCGTCGGCGCTCATCCGACCGTCGGTGCCGAGCCAGGATTCCCGAACAGGTGGTGACCTCACCCCAAGGACACCCGATCAGCACAGGCTCGCTGGACCACATCCGCGGAAGGGCCGCTTTGGGTCAAACATTCACCTTCCGACCGCTGAACGAGCGTCAGCTCTCGAGCGTTGAAGCGGACCCAACGCGTACGCCTCGGGAGTGTCCTTTTGAGACCTTCCTGATGTGGAGACCGCTGCGTCCTATACCCGTCAATGACTTACGGCAAAATGACTTACAGCAAAAATTTCGCGGGAGGCCGTGTGTGGAACTGAACGGTCGTGACCAGTGTGCCATTAAAAACCCTGCCCCGGGGAGGGCAGGGTTTAGTGAGCTCCTCGCCTTCGGGGGTTACGCCGAAGTCAGCCCAGTAGGCCATGGCTCCCGCGGCGTGTCAAATCCGACAAAAGTATTCGCGGCGTATTAGGAGCATTCGCGGGCTATTAGGCGCATATTCATATCAACAATGCTGACGTAATCAGTAGAGTCCAAATACGTGTTGCATATTTGCTATAGATCTTGTTGGCAATTGAGCCATAGTCTGTCCTTGTGAAGCTTCATCCACAAGGGGATTGCTCATGAAGAACTGTATTCTTGGCCTGCTTGCTGCAACAGCTCTCTCAACGGCGGCTGTCTCGTCCGTGTCTGCTGCCGACCTTCGCCAGGCACCGCCTCCGGCTCCGGTCGTGGTGCCGATCTTCACCTGGACCGGGTTCTATATCGGCGGCAACCTCGGCTGGGGTTGGCGTAACAGCAACAATGACCCTGTGTTCCTCGGAGGACCCGGCATTCCTGCCGGCCTGGTCGGGGGCACGCTGATCTTCGACAACAACAACGACGGCGTCTTCAACGGCGGCGGCCAGATCGGCTACAACTACCAGATCGGCTCGTGGGTGATTGGTGCTGAGGCCGACATCCAGGGGATCGACAACAACAACAATAATAATGCGATCTTCATCCCGGGTCCGGGCTTTGCCGGCGGCACCTTTGTGCCGGGTCAGTTCGAGGACTCGGCGGATTGGTGGGGTTCGGTGCGCGTGCGCGCCGGTGTCGCCTTCGACCGCGTCCTGGTCTACGCCACCGGTGGTCTGGCCTACACCGACAACGACACCGGCTGGACCGTCGGCGGTGGCGTCGAGTGGGCCTTGCCGACGAACTTCAACTTGTTCGGCGGCACCAGCGCCGTCACCCTCGGCCTGGAAGGCCTGTGGGTCAGCATCGATCAGGGCAACAACAACAATGGTTCGATCGGGACCTTTACGCCGGTGGGCGGCGCGCCGGTCAATGTGTTCCTGCCGCAGACCAACAACGATCAGGAATTCTTCGTCGCCCGGGCCAAGCTGAACTTCAAGTTCGGCACGTACTGATCGGACGAAACAAACACGGAAAGGCCCGGGAAGCTCCCGGGCCTTTTCATTACCTGGGTGGCAAGAAACAAGGTGACCTCGCGAAATGGGACGTTCTTGAATGTAGAGCCGGACAGGAGAACTGATCCGGGAAGGTTGGAGCGGGTCATCCTCTGTCGATCCCTCGACCTCCAAGAACGTCCGATGTTCCTGGTGAGAGCAGACTCTAGGCCTACTTCCGAGAGGTGCCAGAGATCCCCTGCCCTTGGCCAATGTCTGGTGTTCCTCTCTTCAGCGGACGCTCCTCCTACTTCAGCTCCGTGCCAAGGAATCTCTGTTAGAGACCCCACTTGGATCGGCTTAAGGAAGATTTGAAACATCATTCGGATGATCAGTCCTCTCCGCTTCGCGAGGTAGCGGTGTGGGGTACCCAGCCAAATGTGCGGTTTGTCCAACGCAATGCTTGTTTGATCCATTGAGAAGCATACGCGGCCCTCTACCCTCTTTCCTCCTGAATACGGGCAAGCGGCGATGATGGCCGCAGCCAAGGGAGAGGAACGCTCATGAACGCCTTCGAACGCCCGCTTCTAGCGACCGCTGTCCTTTGGGCTGGCATCATCCCGGTTCACGCACAGAATGCCTCCAGCTTCACCACGGCACCGCCCGATGCCCCCTTTCGCTCGACGCCGGCGTCCCCGCAGATGGCCTGCGCGGCCATCGAGCGACTGGTGCTCCCGGAGGTGATCCACCTCAAAGCGAGACACGCCGAAGCGACTGACCAGCATCCTGCCCATTGCCAGATCACGGGTGTGATCCAACCGGAGATCCAGTTCGAAATCACCCTGCCGGATGGCTGGAACCGGCGGCTCTACATGTTCGGCAATGGCGGCTATGCCGGAGAGAACCTGGCGGAAGCCAGCCGGCAGGACACCCGCAACGCCGCTCTGCGGCAGGGCTTTGCCGTGGTCCAGCAGAACAGCGGACACGATGCGCGGGCCCAACCGCTCGGCAGCTTCGCCGAGAACAACCTCGGCAAGCTCGTGGACTATGCTTCGCGCGGGGTCCACGTCACCGTCACCAGGGCCAAGGACCTGATCCAGGCCTACTATGATCGTCCCCCCTCCTACTCCTACTGGGATGGCTGCTCCACGGGTGGGCGTCAGGGTCTCATGTCGGCTCAGCGCTACCCGGGCGACTTCGACGGCATCCTTGCCGGTGCCCCAGTGCTCGATTTCACCGAAACCCAGCTCTGGGGTGTGTGGAACGCTCAGGCATTGGCAAAGGCGCCGATCTCGATCCGGCAACTCCCTGCGATTGCCAAGGCCGTGCTGGACAAGTGCGATGCAGTCGATGAGGCCAAGGACGGTTTGTTGGCCGACGACCCACGCCAATGCTCCTTCAACCCAGCTCAGGACCTGCCGCAATGCACCGAAGGCCAACCTGGTGATCAGTGCTTCACCCAAGCCCAGGTCGAGACGCTCCAGACCATCTATGGTGGCGTGAAGAGCAAGGGCGAGGTCATCTTCCCGGGCCAGCTTCCGGGTGCGGAGCCGGCGGATGCCAGCGGCGCGAGTGGATGGAAGGAGTGGATCGTCACTGAAGGCGCCAAGAGCCGTCAGCTCGCCTATGGTGAAAGCTTCCTGAAGTACTTTGCCAATACCCCTGCCTCGCAACCCAACCTGGATTGGAAGCAATTCAACTTCGACAAGGATGTCGAGCCGATCACCCGGATCCGGGATATCCTCGATGCGAACAACCCGGATCTATCCGAGTTCGAAAAGCGCGGTGGGCGTCTCATCACCTACTTTGGATGGGCCGACCCTGCCCTGAACCCGATGATGGGTGTGAACTACTACGAGCGGGTCCGCCGAACCATGGGCGAAGAGCGGACAAGTAACTTCTATCGCCTGTTCATGGTGCCTGGCATGTTCCATTGCCGCGGCGGATTTGGGCCGGATCGGTTTGACGCCATGACGCCGCTCATCAACTGGGTCGAGACCGGCAAAGCCCCTGAGTCCATTCAGGCTCGTCAGATGTCAGGCACTGAGGTGCGACGGACCCGCCCGCTGTGCCCGTATCCGCAGGTGGCGAAGTACTCCGGTGCTGGGAATCTGGACGAGGCTACCAGTTTCAGCTGTGCTCAACCATAGGAGACCAAAGCGAGTCACGGAGATCCTGTTGAACCCTCTCGGATGTGAGCATGGTCCGCATCACTAAGCAGCAATGCCCGATAATCCCTACTTATCGGACATTGCCGTATTGCAGCCAAAGCCGTGTCCCGGCGTTCCTGAACTCGTCAGAGGACAACAGTGCTATTACTCTTGATGCTGGGGCGTAGCTGGAAAGGTGGGCTACCTCACCACGCCCGTGGGGAACCCTGCAATGGAGTACTGGGTGCAGCCGCGCTTCTATTGCTAAGAGCTCTGAGACAGAAGCACCAGCCTAGACTAGGGACTCTTCTTAAGGGAGGGCACCCAGCGTCTCCTATAACGGCGTGCTACAGCATCGGACCGTAAAACGGACGCATGGCCGGCATTCGGGCCTCCCTTGTGAGCACCGTATCCAAATTCTGGGATTAGGAGCGATCCCCTGCCCACTATACCAGGGAACTCACAGATAAGCCCAACCCAAAAGCCGGAGGATCCGATTTCCAGTCCGATGCTCTAAATGTACACTTGGATCAACCGGGCAACTCGCGCGCCTTGCTGTCGAAGTAGCTGAAAAGGTCGCTTCGTAAGCGCATGTATCTTTCTTGTACTATGCACACCTGCTTGTAGCGGATAGCATTCTTTTCTTGATCAACCAAGATGTGGGTCGGTGCTTTACGATCCTCACGCTCAAAATCGTAATGCTTAAGATCGAGAAGAGACTGATGCTTTTCCTTCCACCACTGAGTCATCACCCAATCTATCTTGCTGATGCTATGTCCCCAAAGATTGTGATCTTTCGACCATAACACCCCGCTTTCGTAGCTGTCTGCCGCCGTTAGCTTGGGGCCGAGAGTCATAATAAGGGTATCTGCTTCCCGCAATATCGCCTCAGCATCTCGCGCTCGCAACGATGTGACCAAAAGCCAATACTGCTGGTCGTACACGGCTTTCTGTTGGTCTAGCGTATCCTGAAGGCCATCCTTTACAGAACTCGTATAATTCCACGCGTCTTCAAGCTTGGCCTCAAGTTCTTCGAGACGACTTTCAGACTTCCGGTCCAAGCCGCCTGCTAAAATTCCTCCACCTTTGGGGCGAAGGCTAACTTCAATTTTCGTTAATCGGTCGCTCAGACCGACAATGTCGGATCGGATCCGCTCAAATCCTTCATCCCTCGCCCTGTCAGCCGTAATCCAAGCCTGAGCTAGGCCGCTCAATTTCTTCTCAAGATTTCCCAGTTGATCCGGGACTTCAGCGAGCCCTTCAGGCGCCGATGTCACATTGGACAGATTATGAGGAGCAGCCGGAGGGCGCATCAAACGGATGCCAACAGCGATAAGTGGGAGGGATAGTGCGAACAAGAGCCAGGCGGAAAGTCCAGCGGCGGCTACACCAACCCAGCCATAGCTATCCCAGTACCAGGACGTATACGCCGATGCCGCTGCGGTAATCCCGGCCCCTGTCAGACCGATTAACCAGAGAATCCAGCCCCCGAGAGAAAAAAGCGTTTCGACATGAGAGTACAGTTTGTAAAGACGCGCGAGGATCGACATGCTTCCCAACTAACACCATCGTACTCGTCCTATGAAGTCGTAATCCTAGACTCCACAGCTTTGGTCTACATGGTTTGTCAGCCACAGAGGTACTGTGCCACAGTATTGAGTGTCGACAGCTGGCCCGTAAGCCTCCAAAGCGACGCTGATGCAGTGCTCAGGGGGTTTTTTGGGTTTCAGTTGGGGTTGTCTGGTCCCGCGGCGTGCCTTGAAGCGGGCTGAAGAGTGCGGCGCTGAAAAGCGCTACCGTTATAGCTGCACTGATCCAGACCGCAGTCTTGAAACCTTTCTCGGCTCGGGCAATCGGATCCGTTACCATCGTCTGGTATTCAGTGTCGGTGAGAAACGTATAGGATCTATTCCGCCAATCGTTTCTCAAGCTTCTCTGGATCTTCATGAAGCTAAAGCCGCTCCAGGCTACTCCGAAAACATAAAGAGAAAGTATTACGCCAAGAATAATCAATATGTAGCCCGGCGTACTCGTGATCATTCGCGCTGCATACAGGCCAATTCCAGCAAATACAGCGCTCGAAAGCGCCGCTATCAACTGACGTGTACTGTCGAGTAACTTGCCGGTTTCATCCGAGACAGCTTTGCGAAGCTCAACAACTGCTTTCAGAGCATCTCGATTCAACTCGGCGAGGCCAAGCCTGTAGGCTATCTGAGCACTTTCAAGAGCAGCTCTTGTGGCACGCTTGAACACATCAGATGCGTTTCTGCGGCTTCCGGCGACGCGAGCGATCTCGGCAGCGAAAAGCCCATGTCGCATCTCTGTCTCTTTAGGATTCTCGAATACCCATCTGACCGCTCGTTGCACATCTCGGAATATATCGCGCTCAAACGATGAGAACTCAGATACAACTACTTCCATCCGCACCGAAGCAGGGCCTCGAAACAGCAATGAGCCATCTGTGCCGATCTCACTCGCAAGAGAACGTATGCAGACGACGTGGGCTCGTGTCGCCCATACCGTGAAAGATGCATCGTCGAAGGGCGCGGATAAGGGATCCCGTAGGATCAGAACACCGAGGTCTGACGGGATTGTCGGCACATTGCTCTCTCGCACGATCTCACGCGGACTCTTCGGCCTATCGAGTGGCTCGAAGGCCTCATCATCAGACCAATGAGTGTATCTCCGGGTGAGCGTGTCGAAACGCTCTCCCAAACGAGCGATCTTCCAGACAGTCTCTTGCCCATCCCCCTCCAGGTGCGTGCGAAAAGCCGTGTTGGTCAGGAGGCTGAGGGTGCCTTCCGCAACTGGCTTCCCGAAGGTGATTCTGTAGGGCTCGTAAACCTCCGAGATGTGAGCAGCCTCACAGAGGCTCTGCGAGGCATCCTCTATCTCAAGCTCCCACGAGAGTTCATTGGCAAAGGCAACGATCTCAAGCGCACGCGAGGCTGCAAGCTGCGACACGCTAACGTACGCTGCTGACTCAACAATGACCGCCTTTGAATCCGATGCCCAAGCATCAAGAGCTTGAGCGAAACTTCTCAGGGAGGAGTTCATCAGCCAATAGTTTCTGGTGTGTCGTTACGGTAATAGTCAGCCCACCATCAGGCCCATCTACGCGCTTAACTGAGCCATTCTCAAGCTCTCCGGGGTACTCGATCATGACGCCCTCAGCTGTCTTGAGCCGCTTCCGGTTTGACTTCCGAAGAATGGTCGGATCAGGTTTGTATTCAAGACCTTCAAGTTTCCTGGTCCTGAGTCTCCGGCCTGTAGCCTTCTCAAGCTTCGCCTTAACCTTCTCATCTTGGGGGCGTCCAGCGGCAACAAAAACTGCTTCCAATACCGCCTGATCATCAATGGTCTGGCGGTTACGCAGCATGTCCTTAGCCTTGGCCAATGCACCTGGAACGTCTTCGCCAGGAAGTTCGTCCTTGCAATCAGCGAACACCTCCCGAAGAGCTTCGTTCAGTGTCCTATTCAGTTCAGCGTCAGATCTATTCCTAACAACATCAAGGAACCGTCTGAAATAGTCTGTGATGTCAGGCGCCGATGCCATTCTGTCGCGAGCAGAGACGGAATTTTCAGCAACTCCACCTCTTGTGCGAACAAAACAAGATTTTTGAATTGCTTTTCTGTCTGCGATGAACGCTTGTATTATCTGCCGGAGGGCGCTCGTTCCTCCCTGGTCAACTCTCTCGATTGCCTGTCGATAGTCATACTTTACAAGAGCGAAGATTCTGACATCAGCTTCATGGGTCAGAAGCTCAAAGATGAAGAATGCTCCGTCCCGACTTGTACTCCCATGATACGTCCCGAAGTGCCGTGACACTTCTTGGGAAGTACCTTCAAACATCGTAGTTCCCGCCGCAATGCTTTCCAGCATACGCTTCACCAACGAGCCTCTGTCAAACTCGTGGACGCCAGCCGCAGCGGCGTCCATCAATCGAGCCAAAAAGAAGTCAGGGTGGTCAATCGATGTCATCTCCGATTGGGCTTGAAAGGGCTCGTCGCCGCCGACTACGTGGAGGATCATCTTATTGATCCGCAGCGATTGCCTTTCCTCATCCGTCAAGAAACTCACTAAATGCCCCCTAGGCCGATCATTCTTGCTGTCTATGCAGAACCGCGAGCTGAATAGCAGTGAGCATACCTACGGCTAGGCTTGGCACAAGTGGGGCCGTCCATTCTTAAATAGAACATAACAGGAACATATCAATAGAGCAACAAGTCAAGCGTCAGCTTGGCCTGATGCCTTAACCGAGGGGCGAACTGGGGCACAACAACTTGCCGGACGGATCGTGACGGTACACAAAATCAAAGACTTACTGGGAGGGCGAAGAGTCCTCTCCTAGGCACCTTTAGGCGCCAATAAGTACCCTTTCTGGTATCGCTGACCTACTCGATGAATCAGGGTGCCTCTGTTCATCCGTAGCCGGATAGATTTACCGCGAGAACAGATGCCCCGCCTCATCAGGTGTTGCGACTGCCAATCCTAGTGATCTGGCCGCGTCCACAACGCTACGGACCAGAGCAGCATTCCAGAACCCGCTGGATGAAGTCTAGCCTGACAAGTGTCAGAGTTCTCGAAAACTGCCACTGCAGTGGTTCTGAGAGTGAAAAGATGGGGCTGATTGACGCGCCGAATCGGGAGCAGACAGGAAGGATTGTTGTATCAGCGTTGTATCACCGGAATTTACTGACGCAGGTCCAGGTGATGCAATCCTTGTAACTCTTAGATCCCATAAAGGAAAATTGGAGCGGGCGATGGGAATCGAACCCACGACATTCAGCTTGGGAAGCTGATACCGTTTCTGCTTGAGACACCATAGACGAGGTCGCCCTATCTCGGTTGTTCTCGTGTCTTCCTCGTGCTCGTCATCCCTGTCCGACGTGCAACCTCAACGGCGACATCAGACCAGAACCGGCAGCCTGACTCACTCCCTTGGCTGAGACAGTACTCCGCCTGCTCTCGTGCTCGCTGGTAAGCAGCCCTCCCCTCATACGCAATCAGAGACACGGCCTCGTACTCGATTACTGTGAGATCGGCAGCAGGAGGCCGCCGGCGGAACAACTGTCGGATGCGATGAAGGAGTTTGAGCATGAGGAGATCCTCGGTTCAGGCGAGGGTTTTATCAAGCTACGGATTTACCGCCTTGAGTTCGAGCGCCCCCCTGCCCTCCGTCTCGCGAGAATTTCCTAAACCAAATACCTGCTCCAGCGATGGCCAGTGCAGACCTGACTTATGGGCGAGGCAGCTCGGAACCTAGGAGTGCATGGCGCCATAGCCCTGCGTGGGCATACACCTCCCCCGCAATCCTTGTGCTGAGATAGGTCCCTGAAACCGTGGAGAGGGATTAGATCCGAGTTTCTCGATCCCACGGCCCGAATTTAATCGAGATCGTCGACACACCGCGGGAAGATCGGTAAGGGGCCGTTAGACATCAACCCGGGAAGGCAGCGGGAGGTCGCCTCATGGATTAACAGCTTATTCCTTCTCGTCGGATTTCAGCTGCTATGGCCGTCCGAATCCCGTCCGAGCTGAACGAGCCGGCCGATCACGATCATCTAAGTCATTGAAAAGATTGGTAGCGGAGGAGGGATTTGAACCCCCGACACAAGGATTATGATTCCTCTGCTCTGTCTATCGCGTCGCCTAGTCGGTGTGCACGTGGTGAGCACGGGAAAGAACTACTCAAAGGGCAGATGCCGGTAACCCTTTGATAATGTTGGTGAGCGCGCTGGGACTCGAACCCAGGACCCTCTGATTAAAAGTCAGAGGCCCTCACTGCCGACCGCACGGCACTGAAGTCAACGCCGCTTCACGCTGATTGATGAGATGCCCGGGACGATACCTCTCACCGGAAGCACCTCATACCTGATCCAAGACGTCGCCGGGATTGGAACTGTGCTACCGCAATCTGATTCAAGCTCCGTCCGCAAAATCATCAAAACAGCTTCTTCCGGCGCTCGATGACGATCGGAAGACCACTCGGAGCGTGCCCGACGATCTCATGCGTCACTCCGGACGGAAGCTTGCCCTCCCTATCCGTCCAACCCGCCTCGCCTCGATCGACTAAACCGCGCACGAACGACTCCTTCTCGGGAGTATCCGGGACGATCGCATCCTTAGGGATCGGTTTATGGTTCATGGCGCAGCCTTCAGGAGTGGCGGGCGGGTGGATCCGCAAGAACATCATTGTCCTGTGTCTCTCAGGCTCGACACAGACCACAATCACACAATCGGCGTTCGAGCCGGAGCATACGACCTAGATCAACCAGCCTATGGGTTTTCAGTCCAAGAACCGGATCCATTCGGGTCTCGTCCACCCCAGCCCCATCACAATCGACTTTGCCTCTCAGAAAGAGATCCTCCACGAAGCCCCGGGCCGTGGTTTCCGAGGCTGACGGCTCGATCGAGCCGAAGGCGTTCGCCGCGGCTTTGGCCGGAAAGTGCCGTGGCTGGGACGGGGTCTCCACCACCAGCGGGCGATCTCCCAGGCCATAGGCGTTGCCCGCGAGGGCAAGCTGCCCGAGCGACTCGGAGGGAGCCCCTCGACCGGCGGCGGTGCCTGGCGAGGACAGTGCGGCTTGGAACGGCTCGACTGCGGCTGCCGAGGAGAGCGACAGGATATGCCGGCGGATGAAGGCGGATTTCAAGACTCGCGGATAGGCCGGATCGGCCGCGGCGCTTGCCTGAACCATGCCGGCCGCGACTTGGGCATAGAAGTTGGAGACCACCGGAGCCTGCTGGATACCGGCCAGCAGAATGTCGCCCATGCGCTGGCTGACGGTTTCCAGATCTTGCTCAGTGGGCGGGCCGTGATGCCCTGCGGCCACGACCAGCATGCCCGCGAGAGCATCCAGGAAGGCGCCCGTGAACACACGCGAGAACGAGTGCGGCTCCGCACTTAACTGCGCCGCCGGCGCGCTTGAGGGAAGCTGAAGCGGATCCTGGTACGTGAACGAGTTCGCAGCATTCCGGAGGCTGTCCCGGCTCACGGCATCCGGGTGGGTCTCCCGGATGGCCGCCCCAAGTTGCTCGGCCAGCCGGGACAGGCGCGAATTGCGATTGATGTGTCCGCTTGTTTCGCTTAGGACCAACTGCCTCATTATGGGCAGCTGTAGTGCCGCCAGCATCGCGCTCATGTCGCCGAAGGCCTCGTGGAACGCGGCCGCCTCGTGGCTGGCCACATTCCACAGCTGCGGCTTCAGGCCATCCAGAACCGCATGCCCCATCTCATGGCACAGGATGTCCGGGCTCTCACCGGAATACACGATTCCGGTCGAGGTCTGGCCGTGGAAGAAGTTCAAGGCCTGCCGATCATAGTAAGCATTGAAGTCGACACCCTCATCGAGCAGGACATTCAGGATTGATCCTGTCTGCCACTTCAGGGACGGCAGGCGTGCGGTCCAGAAGTCGGCCCCTCGGCGCAAAGCCTCTGCGGCGGTCCAATACCGGAATTCGGCTGTGCCGACCTCATAGAGACCGGGCCGAATGGCCGGACCGCCAAAGCGGTACTTGAGCTTTCCGGCTGTCAGACTGGGCACTGGGCGCTGAATGACAGTCCCGTCGAGAGGATCGTCCTCCCAGGCATTGACGCTGCCGCGGCGGACGGCTCTGCCCGGTGATGAACCCGCTGAGGAAGTTGCGGGAGGCCGGGTTGTCCGTTCCGATCTGGTTTTGGCCCGTGAGGCTTCTGCCTCCGCCAGCGCTCGACTTAATCGCTTCCGTGTGTTTCGAGCCACTTTCGCCTCCCGTCAGCATGCGCAAGAACAAGACTGCCTTCACCGGCATGCTCCCTCGCTTGCGCAGAGCTGGCCTTTGGCTAGGCAGGCGGCCTGTTATGCTCCACCGCAAACAATCGCCATTTCGAGGGCACCCCCTTGAGAGTGCGGGCGCCCCGGTCCTGAAACTGAAGTCCTGAACCCGCGACCAGATCCTTCACCGTACTCGAGACCAGCACCTCGCCAGGGGCGGCGATTGCCGCCACCCGGGCCCCGATGTGGACGGCGATCCCACCCACGTCAGCCCCACCCGCCAGAACCTCGCATTCGCCGGTGTGCAGGCCGGCCCGGATCTCGAGGCCGAGCTGGTGCACCGCATCTCGGATCGCACAGGCGCAACGGATCGCCCGCGCAGGTCCATCAAAGGTCGCCAGCACTCCGTCACCAACCGTGCTGATTTCCCGGCCCTTGAACCGACCAAGTTCCTGCCGCACCGAGTGGTAGTAGCTCTCCAGCTGGTCACGCCAGCGGCGGTCGCCCAGAGCGGCCGCCCGTTCGGTCGAGCCGACCACGTCGATGAACAGAACTGTCGCAAGCACCCGGTCTGGTTCGGGGACATGACGCACGCCGGTGAGAAACTCCTGGATCTCATTGAGCATGGCATCAGCATCACCAATCCAGGGCACGTGATCCCGGCCAGCCAGTTCGATGTATTTCGCCCCTGGGATCTGTTGTGCGATGTGGCGCCCTGCGATCACTGTGATGTTTACGTCGTCCCGGCGATGCAAAACGAGCGTTGGGACATGCACCACCGGCAGCACGGGCCGGACATCAATCTCGCTGTTCATCCGCATCAGGGCCATTGCCGCCCCGGGGCTGGCGCCCAGACGCTCGTGGCGGGCCCACCAGTGCTGGAACCGCTCGTCGTCGGCCACACTCGGAGCGAACCGGGGCAGGCTCGCACCAGTGCCCCAGGAGGCGTCCATGTATGCCAAGATGTGCTCGAGATCCTGCGGCGTTGCCACCCACGAGCTGAATTCGGCAAAGGTGCCGTACAGTACCAGAGCGGCGGTGCGCTCCGGATAGGTCGCGGCGAACAGCACGCTCATTGGGCCACCCTCGGACACACCCAATATGGCAGCCCGCTCAGATCCCGCAGCGTCGAGGACCGCGCGCACGTCATCCATCCGCTGCTCGAGGGTGGGCACATGTGCCACGCGGTCGGAGAGCCCGGTGCCGCGTTTGTCGAACAGGATCAGACGGGCAAAAGAGGCTAGTCGGGCGAAGAACCCAGCGCAGGTGGGTTCTTCCCAGAACCACTCGACGTGGGAGATGAAACCTGGAACGAACACAAGGTCGAGCGGACCGCCGCCGATGATCTGGTAGGCGATATGGATATCGCCGCTCTTGGCGTATCGCGTCTCTGGTGGGGTGCGCGAGCTTTTCATCGAGCTTCCTTACGGCACGGTACCACAAGCCAGATCCGCTGGATGGATCGGGCTTTTACGCCCAGTGGCTAGCGAGGATTGCTGAAGAACGTGTCCTCCGCTGCCAGTTCAGAGATCAGCTGTGCCAGGGCTTGGGCCGCCGACAGCAACTCCTGTCTCTCCTCCTCCGTCAGCTGCCCGACCGGAGCGCTCCAGCGCCGATCCGACGAGGGGGTCTCAACCTCGGCCGTCTGTAACACAGGCCCATTCTCATCCCAGCTCACCGTCAGTTTGGGCATGCGACAGCTCCTGGATTGGTCGGTCCTCCTCGAGACCGCAACCCAGAATACCTGATACGTGTGGATCATGAACCGCCGCTTGGTGTCTCCTTCGGATAGCCCATCATTGAACAGGCATCTCACACGATGCCCCAGGCGCGATAGCGGGTTCGGCCGGAGAGCCCGCGCGGGCGGGCGCCGCCGAGCTGGGCCAGCATGAGATTGAAGGCCCTGGGGGTGACCTTCAACAGCTTGGCCCCGAGCGGCACCGTCACCAGCGGACGCGAGGGAAACAGCTCCGCCAGGTCGGGCAGCTTGGAGTTGCCGCGGCAGGTGCGTGTCACCCGATCTTTCAGCGCGCGGGCGAGGCTCAGCCGGTCGAGATCCTTGTGGCCGATCGCGACCGCCTCTTCCAGGGGATAGGAGATTAGACGGGCTGTCTTCGAAGCCCGAGTAGCCTGAGGTATGGCCCCCCGAAATGCCCTTTCAATTACCCACAAGCCTCATGCGAAGGGAGGCGCCGAGTTCGATGTCGGTGAGGCGCGAGAGGCCGCGCCATAGGACCATGTTGCCGGGCGGCGGATCTTTGGCGCGCGCGAGATAGCCGCCAAGCCGGGCGATCTTGGTCAGATAGTGGGACAGCGTTGGCGCCGGTGACGACGCCTTGTCCTTGGCCAGCTGATCGAGCAGGCGGATCTCGAGCGGGGTGAAGACCAGGCGTGGGGATGCCGTGGGTGCCGTTCGATTGAGCATCGTCAGCCAGAACACCCGCCATGCCAGGATGCTGAACAGCGCCAGCACTTTGACCAGCCGCTCGGCCGACCGGAGTTTCGCCTCCTCAGCCCGGCTGCCCGATTTCAGGATCTTGTGGAACAGCTCGATGTTCCAGCGCAGGGCGTACCAGCTGATCTTCTCGATCGCCTCATCGACGCTGGTGACAGGCAGATCGGTGATGAGGCGCCAGTGGATCGGCTGGCGGTTCTCGGGTGTTTCTTGTTCATCAGCACAGATCACGGTGAGCGCGAGAGCGGGATAGCGCTTCTGCTTGGCGAGGGGCGGCAGCACCTGAAGGCGCTGGTACTTGATGGTGAGATGCGCCTGGCTGTCCTTGCCGTTGTCGTCGCGCACCCCGATCCGGTGCTCGCCTTGGCCAGGCACCTTGTCCAGGGCTGCGATGATCGTCTGGGTGCCGTCATCGGCCCGCCGGTCGACACAGCTGCGGACGAGAAAGTGCGTGCCGAGCTCGTGCGCCGTGACGAACAGCTCATAGATGTCGCTCTCGCGATCGCCGATGTGGATGCACCGTGCCGAATCAGCAACAAGCGCCGAGGACTGGCGCATGTTCTCGAGCCAGCGGAGGCTCTCTTTCTGCTCGATCGGCACGCGCGTCGGGTTGATATGCCGCTTGAGCACGCTCGTGCCCTTGAAGCTGGCGCGCGTCCAGAACTTGATCGCACACAGCCCCAGCGGCAGCCCGTCCGGCGTGACGCCAAGGCTTGAGTGCATCAGAAGACCGCAGACGGTAAACAGCTGGCGCCGATCATAAGTGGGGCTGCGGCAGGGATATTGCCCAGTGACGCCGAGCGGCTCGGGCCGGACCCGGTGATAGACGAACTCGGTGGTGTCATGAAGGATGAGGATCGGCCCCTCGGTCGCGGCCACGCGGCTGGCGGTCGCCGCGAAATGGCCGGCCAGGATCTCAGCCTCGCTGACCCGGTCATTGTCGAAGAAGCGATAAGCGGCCTTGGTGGCGGCCCAGTCCTGGCAGGCCAGCGGCAGGCTCGCTCCCATCGCCCCGCCGAGCTGCTCCAGGAGCCGCCACAGACGCTGGCTCAGCCGTGCATCGGCAAAGGTTGATCCGGCGAGTTCCTCATCGAGCCACGCGGCACCCTCGAGCATCGGATCCATGGCACCCCTCCATCTGAACGGGTGCCCAACAAGGAATCACGCCCGAGTCCTGTTGTGCACGCTGAAGCGGTGCTCGCTCCGGAGATGTGGGTAATTGAAAGTATCTGCCCCGCTTAGTAACCGGGGCAGATTAGGGGGCAAGGGATACCTGCAGACCGGCCTTCGGGCTTCAATCTATGGATGACCGTGCCGACTGGTAGTTCCGACCCTCCACCTGCGCAGACGGGAACCCTCCCGGCCCTGACGTTTCGCCATATCCGTAAGCGATCATCACAAACAGCACGGCGGCCAAGGCAACCACCAGCCCCATGAAGATGAGGACCATCGCGATGCGGGTGTTGGGACTGTCCTCGTGCATGCTATGTCTCCGTGACAGGCTGATGAGCGGATAACGCCTGAACGTCAGCAGAGCAGAGTGTGGGCCGCGGCCCTCAGGCTGCCCGGGTGACGAGGTCGGCCAGCGGCGGGATCTTCGGCTGACCTGTGTTCAATCCCAGCCGGTCTCCGAGATAGGCGAAGAACGACAGCCCAAGCTTGCGGCAGGTCTTCGAGAGCCCCAGCATCACGTCGCGGGCCAGGCGGCCATCCGCACTCATCGTGCCGCCGGAGATCTTGCGCTTGATCACGCAGGCGCGCAGGTCGTTCTCCGACGCATTGGTGTGCAGCGGGATCTCCGGGCGCTCAAGCACCCGCAGCAGCTCGGCTTTCCGCCGGGCCAGGCGGGCGAGCAGTTCGTCGAGTTCCTTGTAGCCCGTGCGCTGGCCAAAGATCCGGTTGAACTGGCGCCGGAATGACGCCTCGGCGTCTGGTGCCGGGCTCTGCTTCCACAGCTTCAGGCTCCGATAGAAGCACCAGATTGCCGCGCGGACCAGCTCAACGGCTTTCGCCTGCTTGGGCGAGGCCGGCATCAGCTTCTCGAGGTGGCGCTCGGCATGAACCCAGCACAAGGCATGCGTGGCAACCCGGAACTGGCCGGCATCGTCAGAGACCACGACCGTGTTGGCCATTAGCCCGTGATGCCGGAGCGCCCCCCAGGTGGCGGCTTCGTCCAGCGCCTGCAGCAGGGGCCTGTCGAAGATGTTGATCGAGCACCGCAGCAGATGCTGCCACCACTCCATCTGCGAGCCGAACACGTGGCCCTGGAGCTGGCTCACCCGGGCGAGCACGGCGGCTTCGACCGGCTGCCGGCGCAGATAGTCCAGCGCGGCTTCGTTGACGACATACTCCTCGCAGCCACCCCGCAGCAGCGTCAGGAAGTTCAGGCGCGATTTCGACCGGCCGGTGCGAAAGACGCAAAAGCGTTCGCCGCCGATCTGCGTGGTGACCCCAGGACGGCGGGCATGGCGCGCACCGGTGTCGTCGACGGTGAGGTATGGCGAGGTGACCAGGCCGGCCTGCAGGACCGCGCGGTCTTCCTGCGCGAACGCCTCCAGATCGGCGGTGAGCAGGCGCACCACCTGCCGTTTGGAGATCGCCAGGCCGATGCCGTTGAGCAGATCGGTGAGGCGTTCGGTGGTCACCTGGCCTTGTGTGTGCAGGGCCAGGCAGAACCGCCGCACACCGGGACCGAACCCGCCCGCGATCCCCGCCGGCAGCGGCGCGATGAGGGTCTGCCCCTCGGGCGTCACCCATCGTTCCCGCTTGTAGCGCACGACCTCGGCGACCAGCACCAGGTCCCGCCGCACCACCGTCTTGTAGCCTTTGAAGCGCGAGCCGGGCGGAGCCTCGACCGGGAGCGTGATCTCGCGGGTGACCCGATCCCGTTTGGCGCCGCGGCCGGGACGCCGGCCTGGACCAGCAGGGCGCGGCTGGGTGGCTTTCTCCATGCCGGAGGGCTTGAAGGGCGGGCGCGGCGGCAGGTGCTTGAGCCGGGCGATCTCGTCCTTCAGAGCCTGATTGCTGGCGTGCAGGTTGCTGTTGTCCAGGCGCAGCCGCTCGACCTCCTCCTCCAGTCTCTCGATCTTGCCGGCCAGATCCGAGACCAGCAGGCGCAGCGCCTTCTGAGACAGGGGCTTAGCGACATCAGAGCGTGGTCCCGTCATCCATGGATTGAATCATGAATGCCGCCCCGGAGGAATCCCTTGCCCCCCAAACTGCCCCACTTACCCCCGCTTACCCAAAAGCTACGCTTCGTCCAAACATTTAACCTATTGATATGATTGGGCGTGACGGCATTAGAGGAAGCGAAGCAGGAACTTACTACGACCTGAGCTTAATAATTTCGTTGGTTTGTCAGAGAGCATTGTAAGCGGCTTCGTGTGGGATCTGATCACGGAGGCTTGTGTCGGCCTCTCTTCAGCAGCCGAACTGCTAAATCCCTTGTTTTCAAAGCATTTTCGCTGGCCGAGGGGAAGCCCTTCCCTCCCCTGCTGGTTAACAAAAGGGCTTGAGATACGTCTTCAAACGATCGTTAGTACGCGTCTTGTGAAATTGTACAAATCGTCTTCACTTCGCTTGAAAATATCGCCCTACACGTTTACATACATAGCATGGCACATGCGATAACGATGAGAGAACTCCAGAAACTGTCGGCGGCTTCGATCGAGCAGTTGCCAGGCGCTGTCCCCGTGCAGAGTGACGGGCGGACAGTCGCACTGCTCGTTCCCCTGCGCCCGGCCTCCGAAGCGGCTCGGGCACGGTTCCGTCAGGCGCTGGCGAAGGCGCAGTCCCAGCGCTCTCCCGAGGAGCAGGCTGCCCTTGACCGCGAGTTCGGTCCTTGAGCCGACCGCGCGGCGTTCCAGCCGCCTTGGTGGTCGACGCCAATATCCTTGTGGCCGCGGTCCTGGGGTCGACGACCGGTGCACATTTGGATCTAATCTCAGGGCGGCGGAGCCTGATCACCAGCGAAGAAGCCTTTGATGAGGCCTATCGGGTAATCGGGCATGTCAGGCCCAGCGATCTCGCCGTTCTGGAAAGCCTGCTTGATCTCGTGACCATTATCGCCCGTGAGGACGTCACCGACGCGGATAGGGCAGCGGCTGAAACAGCGCTTAGGAACGGGCCGGCGTCCCGTAACGGCAGCGTCACCGATGCCCACTTGCTGGCGTTGGCCTGGACCTTGGATGCCGACCTATGGAGCCACGATCGTGATTTCGCGGGGACTGGCTGGCCCTCATGGTCGACCGCCAATCTGTTGTCTGCCGTATAAGCTTCGAACGTCATCTTCTCTATAGTAAGCCCGAGAACCGGACCGAGATCAGCGACTCTGATGGCCCCCTCCCCCGCCCCGAAACGGCGCCTGATCGGCTATGCCCGCGTGTCGACCGAGGACCAGATGACGGACGCCCAGCTCATCGAGCTCAAGGCAGCCGGCTGCCTGATGATCCATCAGGAGCAGGGTTCCGGGGCGTCCCGGGCCCGTCCGGTTCTTGCTCAACTGCTCAAGGAGATCCGGGCTGGTGACGTGCTCGTGGTCGTGCGCCTCGACCGGTTGGCACGGTCAGTGAGCCATCTGCTCGAGGTCATTGAGGGGCTCGAAAAGAAGGGGGCGCATTTCAAATCGCTCCAGGATCCGATTGATACATCGACGCCCCAGGGCATGTTCTCGCTGCAAGTGCTCGGTGCGGTGGCGCAGTTGGAGCGATCTCTGATCTCCGAGCGCACCAAGGCCGGACTACGGGCTGCCAAAGCCCGCGGAAAGATCCTCGGCAGCCCCGGGGTTCGTGAACACCGCCCGGAAACTGTCCGCCGGCTGACACTTGCCCGAGAAAAACGATACCTCGAACCGCTCATTGCCACGGCCGATCGGTGGATGCCCACAGTGAAACGCATGCGGCCGAGGCACTCGTGGACCGACGTCGTTCGGGTTCTGAATGGATGGGGCCAGGACTGGACGGAGGAGCGCCTTCGGCGTGCGGTTCGAAAACTGGTCTCGCAGCGAATGGCTGATCCGGTGCTCCTTGAGAAGTCCCCTCGCCGCTCCTCTGACGATCGTCTCTCGATGCTGATTGCTGGCATCGCCATGGCCGATCCGAATCTGTCACTGCGAGATATAGCGGTGCAACTCGAACGCATGCGAGAGCGAACCCCGCGTGGCGGGACAAAATGGAACGCCTCTTCCGTCAAACAGCAGCTCGATCGAGCACGGAAGGCCGGGATGGCCTTGCCGTCGTCGCTGGAGGGTGTGGTTTAGCACCGCGGATGGTCAGCTTCATCTGTGAAATTGCTCCCCGGTTGAGCCAACAGGCTCGGGTTAACTGCCAAAGACTGGGTCTCAAGCTAGGCTTATATTCACCCCTCACCAATCCGCATCTGACTCTTCGAAGCCTGACAGTTCGGCCGCGAGTTCCTGCAGCGCCCGATCCAATGCGCTTCGCCGCCCGCCGGTTCTAGTGGAGCGACCAGCCCCCTGCCCTCCATGTGTCAATCGCCGCCTGACGGTCCTAACCCCTCTCACGATTAGGTGGGCAAGCTCATCGTCGCCGAGCTCGTTAACCATATCTTCGATCTCGTGGCGGCTTGCCCGCTTTGCCAAAGTCGTAAGCGACACGGCCTCTAAAGGCTGCTCCTCGGGAGTTTTCGTCGGAATGGTGGGCGATGCACGCCTGGCGGCAGCAGGCTTGGGTGGGGAGGCTCCGAATAGGTCCCCTTGCCTCTCGTCCCAGGATTGTCGCCGCCTCGTCGGGCCCTGTCCCAAAGGTTAGCCTCCCCTGCCCTGCTGGACGGTAAGGCAGACAACCCGTCTCTGGATCCACGATCCAACCCGCCCACCTCGCCGATGCTGTCACGCCACGGAGCGGATCGCGGAATTGTAGCAGCACTGCGACTGAGGCGGTTGACAGCTGTCAACCCGTGCCGGCTGCGAAGTTTCATACCGATGCTCGCCGGATTTTAAGCACGAAGCGGCCAACAGCCCGTTGGACTATTTAAGAAATTGCGTCTGCCGCAGTTATTCCATGGCTAGGTTGGCCAGTGAGACCGACTTATCTTTGGGAACACATCCGGCAGAATCGACCTAACCGATGGGGCATATTACCTGCCGGGACCGCCCCACCCCTTCCACGGGCACCCCATTGTTGACATCTGTCAACCGCAGAGAGCCCAGTTCCTGGTGGTACAAACCTGACGCTCGGTGCGCGTGCACAGCTCGGCTGAGGGGCTCAGCGGACATTCGGCCAAGATGGACCGCGCAGATCATCGATCCAGCTCCGCAGCGGCCAACGACGCGACCTCTAGATCAATAGCTGCCAACGGATCACCGTCGCCCAAGAACCACACAGCCGATAGCCCGGTCCAAGCTAGGATCCAGCGCAGTAGCCATCGCCGTTCCAGCCCTGCGGCAGAGGTGACGAGTTCCAGACGACGCGCGAAGCTGCCGGGCATAGTTGCGACCGGGTGTGTAGGATCCGCCAGATAGGGGATCGTAAAGATATTGGCGAAGTCGAAGCCGCGTTCCCCGACCAAGCGCTTTGGATCAATGGCGAGCCAGCCGCGTGCTCCGAAGTCGAGCACGTTGTCGTGGTGCAAGTCACCATGCAGAACCCCGACCTCACGGGGTTCTGCCAGCAGCGTACGGGCCGCCTCAGCGCAATGGATCGGAATGCCCCTATGTGTGGCGGCTGCCGGCTCCAGGTCGCGAAACCAAACCATCAGTGGGGTCAGATCAGGATGCGGCTTCGGCCTGGGGGCGTGGAGCCGGGCAGCGGTAGCACACAGAATGCGGCAGGCTTCGTCATCGCGGCCGGACCGGGCCAGTTCAGCGAGAGAGTCAGAGCCGGTAGCACGCTCCAGCAATAGGGCTTCATTATCCCAAGCCAGAACCCGCGCTGCAGCTTCTCCGTCCCACCACTCCATCAGCACGCCGCCGAAGCGCTCGTCCTCTTCATGGGATATCTTGAGCATGGCGGGCTCGCCATCCTGTGTGCCACAACCGAGCCGCTGGGGTGGGGATAGGGGCGCCGTCGGGAACCAGATTCCAAAGCGTCAGGTAGGCCTCAAACATCGGTCAGACATATCACAGCGTATGGCCGCTTAGGAGACGTGAGCCGCTATGACCATGGATGCTCACGACGGGCTTTGTCCCATAGGGTGTGGCGGCCGACCAAGAATTGAACATCCAAAAGGGCGCTTTGGCCCCATGCTAGTTGACAGCTGTCAACTCTGCTATCCGTCTGAAACTCCCACCCGATGGTGTCCCGGCATGCCGGGATTTGATATGCGGCACCTTCCTAACGAAAGGGCAGGGGAGGCGGATCGGCACACCGCGCTTTCTTAGATTTGGATCAGCCCCGTTAGGCTAGCGGCGCTTCAGTGAGAGTGGACATCTTTCAACTTCAGCCGACAGTCCCCAACCTAGCGAGGATTGGCGCCAGGCATTCAACCTGAAGACTGTGACAGTTGACAGGTGTCAACCGGATCAAACCGTGCGTGCTCCAAAAGTCAGTTTTTTACCTACGCTGAGCGACCGTTGTACTCGCCAGGCAGAATGCTCAATGAGCTTTAGGTCGATAGGAGGACCTTCTAACCAAAGCGGCCTCCATGGGGTGTTGACACCTGTCAACTACAGAATCCGCAACCCGAGGGTACCGGAGGATCGATCTGTGAAATCCTGTGGAAGGTACCACGGTCCTCCATGCCAGTTGACACCTGTCAACTCCTCGCCAATGGGGCAGGGAGCCGGATAGCTTTAGCGCCATTAAGCCGTTCACTTGGGCAGCCCCCAAGGATGGAGAGATCGCTTTACGAGTTGACATCTGTCAACTGCGGGTCCGTCGCTAGATGCAAATCCAATAAACTCGGCTCCGATCAACCGTTGCCACCTGTCAACTTCAAGGGTAGGGCAGGGGCGACGGGCGATCCCGCTCTCTGACAAAACGTTGCGAACATCCCTAATTTTTGCCGCTCGAAAGGGCAATTTTTACCAATTGTAAAGGATTTCGAGCTTCTAGTTACGCAAGCGGCCGCTTTTGCGGCGACACTTCCGTATCTAGGAGGGATCACATGGCCCTTGCACAGCTGAAATCCGACGAACCTCAATGGGTTGATGAGCAGATCTTCCGGGCGCATGCGAAAGGACTTTCTGAGAAGCTCCATTCGCAACGCCTCGCCCTCCATCCTCCGATCGCGCGCAAGACTCTGCGGAAGTTTACGTCCATCGAAGCAGCTAAACTGATTGGCGTCAAAGACGGCTATCTCCGGCAACTCACCTTGGAAGGGAAGGGGCCTCAGCCTGAAGTTCTTCCGAACGGACGTCGTCAATATAGCCTTGAGGATGTTCATGCCTTGCGCGCCTATCTGGATGAAACAGGCAAGGCTGGAAGACAGTACGTAAAGCACCGGGCTGAACATGAGCACCTACAAGTTATCAGCTGTGTAAACTTTAAAGGGGGCAGCGCCAAAACAACAACTGCGGCGCACCTTGCTCAGTACCTAGCCATGAACGGGTATCGAGTCCTCGCTGTCGACCTCGACCCTCAAGCCAGCCTTACAGCATTGCACGGGCTCCAGCCTGAGATGGATGTCAATCGAAACGAAACCATTTATGGCAGCATCCGGTATGACGATCAGGCCCGCCACCCAAGCGAGATCATTCGTACAACCTATATCCCAGGCCTCGATTTGCTTCCGGGCAATCTAGAGCTACAGGATTTTGAGTACGATACGCCAAAGGCGCTGGTGTCCCGGGGTCCAAACGAACCGATGTTCTTCGAGCGGATCAGTTTGGCTCTCTCTGAGGTCAAGGACAATTATGATGTTGTTATCATCGATTGCCCGCCTCAACTCGGCTTCCTCACCCTTTCGGCTCTAAGCGCGTCGACCTCTATGGTCATCACAGTGCATCCTCAGATGCTGGATGTGATGTCCATGTGCCAATTCC
Organism: Microvirga calopogonii; assembly: GCF_003347665.1. Taxonomy (GTDB): domain Bacteria; phylum Pseudomonadota; class Alphaproteobacteria; order Rhizobiales; family Beijerinckiaceae; genus Microvirga; species Microvirga calopogonii. The sequence goes on along the minus strand of NZ_QDGA01000013.1, from coordinate 90,515 downwards.
TGACCATGGCGTCGGACCTGCTTGAGCACGTGAAAGATGCCGGGGGCCAAATCCGTTTCGACTGGGTCAGGTATCTCGTTACTCGCTTCGAACCTGGCGACGGGCCTCAATCCGACATGGTCAAATTCATGCGCCAGCAGTTCCCGGAGTTCGTGTTCAACAATCCGATGCTCAAGAGCACAGCCATTGCCGATGCTGGGATTACGAAGCAGACCCTCTATGAGGTCCCAAAGGAACAGTTTTCGAAATCTACCTACGATCGAGCGATGGAATCGTTGAACAGCGTAAACTCAGAAATCGAAGATTTGATCAAGCAGGCTTGGGGGAGAAAGTAATGGGACGCAATAGATCCGCGTTTCTCGGCATCGAGAACAACACTCCCATGCCGGCAGAGCCGTCTCTCGCGCTCGTCCAAAACGAGCTGAAGGCCGCACTGGAGCAGCCCGAACCCATTACGACATCCACAACTGAACCGGCGCCTACCCCTGCTGCGCCGCAGACGCGTACGGGAATGGGCTGGAACGTCTCCCAAGCCAAGACTGCAAACGCTGTTGGTGCTGTCGGCTCGGCACTTGGGAATCTGCGGGGACAAACGAACGCTGAGATTGCAGCTCTGAAGAGCCAGCTTGAGTCCGGCGACACCGTCGTGGAGCTAGAGACTGATAAGATCGATGGATCGTTCGTATCTGATCGTATGGAGCGTTCCGACGAAGCTACCGACACGCTCGTCGAGCAGATCAGGAACCGCGGACAACTTGTTCCAATCCTAGTCCGGCCAAATCCAACGGACTCGGGGCGCTACCAAGTTGCATTCGGTCATCGGCGTCTTGCCGCGGCCAAGAAGCTCGGAATTACCGTACGGGCCATCGTTCGTAATTTGACCGATGAAGAGCTTGTGATTGCACAGGGGCAAGAAAACAATGCCCGCCTCGATCTGAGTTACATCGAAAAAGCCATGTTCGCTGTGAAGCTTGAGGAATCAGGCTTCAACCGCAACGTGATCGGTGCCGCACTTGCCGCTTCTAAGAGTGAACTCTCACGCCTTATTGCGGTCGGCACGAAAATTCCGCGCAGCATCATAATGGCTGTCGGTGCCGCTCCCGGCATCGGACGGACACGCTGGAACGATCTGCTTGAGTTGTTCAAGGAAAACAAGTGCCTGGATCGCGCCACGGAAATCGTCACCAAGCCCGACTTCCAGGACCTAAGCTCTGATGATCGCTTCACGGCGTTGGTTGCCAAGCTGTCCAAGAAGGAGCGTGTAGAACCCTCTCAGTCGCAACCGCAGATCTTCCTGAAGGACGCCTATGGCCGACGTGTCGCTCGGATAACAGATTCCGACGATCGTGTTGCCATTCAAATCGACAAAACCGTAAACAGCAAGTTCGGCGCATTTCTTGTCTCGAAGATTGAGCAGCTTTTCCGGGAGTTTGAGGAAGCTAATCCGTCGACATAATCTGCTCAGGGCAGGAGGTTCCCTCCTGCCCTCTGATCTACCTAGCTAAATTTTGTGGTGATCATTCCATCGAGGTTCGACTGTAGCATGATCCTATTGGCCAGGGACTTGATTGGCTGTCAGGGAACATTGCTGAACGCTGCGCCACGATCACAGGCGTTCCTAATCAATACGAGCCAAGGGTACAGGCAAGAGCCAGCAAACGTGGCTAGGGGAGGGGACAAAAGTGCAGGCTTGCTGTCCTCAATCTGGACTCTGTACAAAGTCGGAAGTTGCGTTCAACTGATCGTTTGAAGACGTCTTTCAAGCCAATTTGTTAACTAGGCGGGGAGGGGAGAGCTTCCCCGGAACGATCGAAAATGCTTTGAAAACAAAGGCATTAGCGGCTCGGCTGACGAGAAGAGGCCGACACAAGCCTCCGCGATCGGATTCCAAATGAGGCCGCTCACGATGCCGCCCAACAAAACAACGTGCATCCTACGTACACGCCGTAGCCAGTTCCTGCTTAGCTTCCTCTGCTGCGCCCACACATAATTATATCAAAAGCTTAGGCTTCACGACAAAGCGTAGCTTTCGGGTCATCGGGGCAGTTTGGGGGGCCGGGGGCCTCAGGCTGACCGGACGACGAGGTCGGCAAGGGGCGGAATTCTCGGCTGATCCCCATTCAGGCCGAGTCGGTCGCCAAGATAGTCGAAGAACGACAGTCCAAGCTTGCGGCAGGTCTTCGAAAGCCCCAACATCACATCACGCGCCAGACGCCCATCGGCACTCATCGTGCCGCCGGAGATCTTGCGCTTGATCACCCAGGCGCGCAGGTCGTTCTCGGACGCATTGGTGTGCAGCGGGATCTCCGGCCGCTCGAGCACCCGCAGCAGTTCGTTCTTCCTCCGCGCCAGCCGGGCCAGCAACTCGTCGAGGTCCTTGTAGCCCGTGCGCAGGCCAAAGATCCGGTCAAACTGCCGCCGGTAAGCGCATCACACAAGCCGCAACGGCTCTTATAGAGCCGGGTCGATGTTGGGAGCGGAGAGAGAAACCCGATCAGAGTGCAAACCGCTGATGATGGGGTTAGAATCCATCGATCAGGACAGCAACCGACCGAGCAATTCCATGACAGACCGCACCACACTTGCCCGCCTCGGCAAACTCGTCGCTGTTGATGTCGCCACGGGACACCCGGGGGCGAACAGTTGGGCCGCATCGCAGGTCTTGGAAGCGCAGCCAGCGGCCGTCCTCGATCTAATCGAGATGCTTGTGACCGAAGGGCGCAAGGCCCGGCCCAACGAGCAGTTGGTCGCCGCCTATGTCTACATGATCGGCCAGGTGCTGGAGGTCATCCGGATGAACCTGGAGAACGGACAAGCATCGGCCCGCGAGCTGGCTGAGGCCATCCGGCGAGCCTTGTTGCAGGCGGGAACCTCTGGCCGGGTCGAGCCGACCCTGCTCATGATGATTCTGATGCAGTTTTCGAACGCCAAGCTTGACCCTGGTGCCGAACTCCAGCGCCTCATGGCGGACCTGGTCGAGCAAATCGGCCTGGAGCAAGGAGCTGGCAGGAGCGGCGGCGATTTCGAGGCTTACCTGAAGGATCTCGCGGACGAGGTCGGCGGCGACCCGTTCGCGCTCCACGCCCAGATGCTGGAGATGGCAGGGGCCCTCCCGGCCGACCACCGCACCAGCATGGGCATCTCGCTGCTTCAGACGGGTGAGGCCAGAGCCCGAGAGGCCGTTGTGGGATGGCTGCTCGATCCGTCTGCTGAGGTGCGCCATGCGGTGGCCTCCGCCCTCGCACACGCGGCCCGCCACGGGGCTGTTTCAGGCAGCATGCTCCGGCGCCTGATTGTGCTTCGCAATTGGCTCCCCGAGACCGATCGGCCCGGGTTGGATGGAGCGATTCAGGCCTGTCGGCGCACGGGCGTGGAGTGCGCGTCCTGGCCCCAGTCGCAGGTCTATGATGCCCTGGCCTCCGGGATCGATGGAGCCGGAGCCCAGAGCATCTTTGTTCTCGCCCGAGAAGGTCGTCAAAAGGCGATTGGATGTTTGCTGGTCAAAGCTGGGGTGGGGGTCCGGGACGCCTGGGCGCGCCATGGGCTGACCCACGCAGAGATGGAGGAGTTTTTGGATCAGGTTGCGGGCGGGATGGAGGTGTTTCCGATCAGCTTGGAGTATGTGCGGCTTGCGGCAGCCCACGCCCTCGCCGAGAACCTGGCGTCCGGGACACTGCCGCCGTTTGCGTTATTGGACTTCGTCGAGACGGCGGCCCTGCAAGGGCTACAGCCTGAGGCCCTGCCGCTTGAGCGCCTTCTGGCCATGCTCGCGGCTGAAGCGGATCCGGCCGCGCTTGATTCAACCGCTGAGCTACTAGCGAGGAGCCGTGCCGCGGTCGACCGGTTCGGCTTCCTCGATTCCCGGTTTGAGGACGGCGCGGCAGTCGAGCAGTTGCTGGATGGCAAGCGGATGGCCCGGGCAAAGCGCGTTACCCTCGTGCAAGAGAGCCTGTTGCCTGAGCACACCACCAAATGGGGTGACCGGCTTGCTCGGATCGCGTTGTTGCTGCGCCACTGTGAGGATGAGGAGCCCTGGCAGGAGTTTTTCGTAGCCGCCAAGGAGGTTCTGGCGTGCCGTCCGATGGCGGAAATTCCGTTGATGAGCCGTGTGGCTGAGGTGACAGTGGATGCGTACATCGCGAGCCGTTCAGCGGAGCGTATGACTGGCAGACGTGGCGTGTAACCAGGGCTCACCCATGAGGCTGGCTGACGATGGGAGGGTGAGCAAAGGCCCATGCGCGGGGGAGGGCCCGATCGGCAAAGTTGTGGCGCAGGCTGACGGACTTGTCGCTGTTGCAGGTCGCGCCGAAGGCCGCCGGCCTGATGCGTGCTCAACTGGGCGGCGCCCTCCCACGCGACCTCACCGGCCACACCCGCGGCAGAGCATGGGAAGTTCTGACTTCATGGGAGAGCAAGCGACAATATACGCCTGTCTCTGATCATGACGGCGGAACAATGGATCAGCACTTCCGTGGGTGGATATTACAGGGCCACACAAGCCATTTCGGCCGCAGACGGAAGGGCAGGTCACTGCCAACAAGCGGACCTTCAATGCAAGTCAGGAACCGTCCAGTTTGACCCGCAGCAGACCCTCGCAAGCTATAAACCCAGCACCGGCTAGGCACTTTGTGACTTCTCCGATCTGTATCGCCGAAACCTCGTACTGAAGTTCACTATGCCTTATAGGTGGATCTGGCTAGCTCTGTAGTACCCGAGCGATCCCTATCGCTCCAAGGCATGGATTAGTATGTAATCTGGGCGACAGCCCGTAGTTCTTCCGGTGTCGTGCTGCGGAAGCCGAAGAATTCCAGGTATGCGGGGATTTGCTCGAACAGCATGTCCGTCCCGACCTGGATCGGACATCCCTTATCCTGGGCGGAGCGAAGAAAGGGAGTGATCTCCTGTTTCATTACGACCTCGCCTACAAAGGTCCCCGGAGTAATGCGCGAAACATCCATCGGGAGTGGATCGTCACCTTTCATCCCGAGTGGAGTCGCGTTTACGACAATGTCATAGTCGGCAGGATCGTTGGACCCTGTCGTGACCTGAAGCTGAGGATAATGCTCGCGTAGGCGGCTGCCGAGTGCCTCCGCCGCCGTGGAGTGATTATCGAATAGACCAATCGCGCTGATCCCCGCGGCAGCCAGTGAGGCCGCTATGGCCGACCCAACTCCCCCGCTACCGACAACCAAGACCTTCGCTCCGGTGAGCTTCTGTCCTTTGCGCATGACCCCGCGCACGAACCCTGCGCCGTCAAACATGTCGCCCAGGAGAGAGCCGTCGGAACGCCGCAACACGGCATTGCATGATCCAGCGACCTTCGCCGTTGTGCTCACCTCGTCCAGGAGCGAGATCGTCGTGATCTTGTGCGGCATGGTGATGAGGGCGCCGCGAATATTGGTGAGGCGAAACAGGCTTCGGAAAACATCCGGGTAGTCCTCGGCTTTGACGCCCATAGGCATCACTACGGCATCGATCCCGTGCTTCTCGAAATAGGGATTGTAGATCATCGGTGCCCGAAAGGACTCGGTCGGATATCCGAGATGCGCGATCAAGGTTGTCTTTCCGCTGATCATCTATGTCTCCAATTCTGATCGTTTGCCGGTTTCCTCCCCTGCGAGGAACCAAAGTGTCATAAATTGTCGAAAGACCTGAGTCCCGAATGGCTCTGTCAGGGCCCTGCAATTGGAACGCCGGCTTGGCCGTTCCGATCGAGAACCGCACGCAAAGAACCCGACGTTTTCAGATTCTCGATGAAGTCGTTCAGATACTGCCCTCCGACCTCTCGGCCCTGGGGCGTCGCCAATGCCTGCCTGATCGTCATAAAGGGGTCCGGCAGGACGCGGAAACCCGGCCGTTGAGCCGCAAACGCATCCAGCGCCTGTCGAACGCCGGCCGCGGCTTCCAGCCCTTCAGTCGCAAACATCTCGAGGGCGGCGTCAGGGGTGGGAGTCCGAACGATCTCTGCGTGCTCCAAATGGCGGCTCAGATACAGATCATAAGCCGCATTCAGAGCGACAGCGATCCTTGTTCCTGTGCGGTCGAGATCCGCGACCCTGGTGAAGGCTGCGGCAGAGCGGACGAGGTACGTGCCCTCGATGACCACATAGGGCGACGAGAAGATCACTCGGGTTGCCCGCGCCGGCTCAACGGCGAGGAACGCCAAATCCCATTCGCGCCGGTCGAGTGCGTCGAAGACTCGTCCAGCGGTTTCGTAGGCGATGAGCTGGACGGGGCAGCCGAGGGACCGGCCGAGTTCCTGAGCGATGTCGACCGAGACACCTTGCGGGAGTCCATCAGGACCTTTGCGGGCAAGGACCGGGTTGGCCGTATTGATGGCGGCGCGTACGACGCCCGTTGGTGCAAGGTCGCGAATGACGGCATCCCGCATGCTGGGGGGCATGTCGATCCTCCTCAAAGGTAAGAGTGGCCGCTCACTTAGACTTGAACTGCCCTGCAATCTTTTCCGATGTGCGGGCCAAAATGCCGACATCGATCGCAACGGCCGTAAAGGTGGTGCCAAGCGTGATGCATCGCTCAGCGAAGGTGGTATCCGGCGTCAAAATACCAGCCGGCTTCCCGCAAGCCCGAATGCGACGGATCGCATCCTCGACAGATGCGACGACATCCGGATGTCCAGGCTCGCCGACATGACCAAGGCTTGCGGCTAGATCAGCTGGCCCGATGAAGACTCCGTCGACTCCCTCAACCGCAGCAATTTCCTCCAGACTGGCAAGAGCCTCAACCGTTTCGATTTGCACCAGAAGGCAAAGCTCCTCGGACGCCCGTTTGGCGTAGCCGCCGGCTCGCCCGAACCGGGTCGCACGTGTCAGTCCCGAGACGCCGCGAACCCCGGCGGGCGGATAACGCATAGCCGCAACAGCCTGACGGGCCTCATCTGCATTCTGCACGTAGGGAACGAGCAGCGTTTGCGCCCCGATGTCGAGAAAGCGCTTGATCAATACAGTGTCATTGCTGGCAGGCCGCACGACGGGGGATACGGCATAAGGAGCGACGGCCTGCAGCTGGGTCAGAACAGTGAGGGGATCGCCTGGCGAGTGCTCGGTGTCGAAAAGAAGCCAGTCGAATCCAGATCCTGCAACGACTTCCGCGACATAGCTACCGGGTAGGCTGCACCAGAGACCGATTTGCTGGCGCCCTTCGAGGAGGGCGCGTTTGAAGGAATTTTGCGGGATTGTCATCATGGCCTCAAATAAACGAGACGCCAATGGCACCGAGCGGTCCGTAATCCGCATGGATCACGTCGCCCTTTGCAATATCGACTGGACGGGTGAACGACCCTCCGAGCACAATCTGCCCCCGCTTCAGCCTGGCTCCGACTGCGTGAAGCTTATTGACGAGCCACGCAATTCCGGCCGCCGGATGCCCCATCACTGCCGCCGAGACGCCCGATTCCTCAATGATCCCGTTCTTAGACAGGGTCGCACCAACCCACCGGACATCGATGTCCATGGGTCGGATCGTTCGACCACCGACAACAATCGCGCCAAAGGCTGCGTTGTCTGCAATCGTGTCGACAATGGCACGAGGAACCTCCGTGCGATAGTCGATAATCTCAAGCGCCGGAAGGACGAACTCGGTTGCCCGCAAGACGTCGTAGGTCCGGATCCCAGGACCCTCGAGATCCTCACCCATGATGAAGGCGAGCTCAACTTCGAGGCGCGGCTTCAAGAACAGGTCAGCACGGATCTGGGCACCGTCATTGTACATGGCATCGTCAAGGATGCGTCCGTAGTCCGGCTCGGTTATCTTCGAGGCCATTTGCATGGCGCGCGAGGTCAGGCCGATCTTATGGCCGATCACGCGGGCACCCTTTGCGATCCGAGCCTCAGCCCAGAGATCTTGAACCCTATAGGCGTCCTCAATTTCCATATTCGGAAAGGTGCGGCTCAATTGCTGGATCGGAACTCGCTCACGCTCGGCGCGCAGGATCTCCTCAGCAGCGCGACGGCGCTCGTCTTCAGTCAACATAGGTGTTTCCTCTCGTCCGGTCGGTCAAAATCTTAGTCTGAAAATGCGGATTTCGCGTTCGCTACTTGATTGGGGGGCGCGGGAGGATCGCCTCGCCGGGCTCCATCACGTAAACGTAATCGAGCGAGTACCATGGTGCCGCGACATCAGGACACGTGGGATGCGGTTCATCGTGCCGGATGAAGTCGCCGATAAGCGCCTTTGTGACGCCGAATTGAACGTCGGTGTCGATGTGCGGATCATGCGGGTCGTAGACCTGCGAGATCAGCACTTTGAACCCTGGCTTGTAGATGAGTGCGTGAAGGTGTGCCGGCCGGTACGGGTGGCGATCCTGTGCCTTGAGGAGACGCCCAACGACAGTATCGGTCGGAATGGGGTAGCCAACCATTTTCACGGTGCGGAACCAGAAACGACCGTCCTCGTCGGTCGTGAACTTGCCACGGAGGTTCATCTCTGCCTGCTCGGGATCTTGGTTCTCGTACAGGCCCACGGGGGAGGCATGCCAGACGTCGACTTCAGCGCCAACGACGGGATTTCCGGCAGCATCCTGAACACAGGCATTCACGAGAAGCGGGTCGCCCGGCGTGTCGGAACGGATGATTGTCCCGCCGTTTGGAACGGCTGGAGAGTTCAGCCGCCAGAAGGGACCCAGAAGCGACTGTGATGTCTCAGTGTTACCGTTGTCACCGTTGTTGAGCAGGCAAACCAAGGACGATACGCCTAGTGAGCCAGCCATCAGCACCATCTCGTTATGGGTATCGCTCGCGAGCTTGCCCATCTCGTTCAGAATGGCGGTCGCCTCTCGAAACTCGGCTTCGGTCAGGCTGACGTCGCGAACGAAGCCGTGCAGGTGCTTCACCAAGGACGTCATAATCTCGCGTAGGCGCGGGTCGCGGGTACGCCCCATGACTTCAAGGACGGCTGGCGTAACATCTTCTTGGCGTTCGATGAGCATGGTCGCACCTCCTGCCCCAGATACCTCCATCATAATCGATTATTTGTCAATAAACGATCAACTGGATCGAGCCGCGCAGCACCCGGAAGAGCGAACTATCTAAACAAGTACCTGTTTTAATTAGCCAAATTATACATTTATGTCGAAATTAGCGTGATAATGTCGCCAGTTCCGCCGCAGTTTGACAAGAATAATCGTTTATTCTATCGATTGTCGATGGAATGCGCCTGTCGCTAAGCGCGGCTGATCTGAGGAGGCCGGAGCAGTGCCAAAGCCGAATACTCGCCATCAGAGGCGAGGCGCTCCTATTGCCTCGCCCCCGCCTCCGATCGAGTCAGGGGAGCTTCGCCACGCTCATCGTTCCACAGCTCTGGTTGACGACGGAAAGAATACTATCGCAAGTCAGTTGGTCGATCGTCTCCGTGAGGCAATCGTGTCTGGCCAGCTTGAGGCGGGCAGCAAAATTAACCTAGAGAGAGCGCGTGAGAGCTTCGCGGTCAGCCTGAGCCCGTTGCGCGAAGCCCTCGCCAGGCTGATCTCAGATGGATTGGTCGAATTCGAAGATAATCGCGGTTACCGCGTCTCGCCGATTTCTCTTTCCGATTTGGAAGAACTCACCAAGCTTCGTGAAGAATTCGAGACATATGCACTAAGGCAGGCCATCGCTGTCGGGGATGTCGATTGGGAAGGCGATGTCATGCGCTCGCTCCATCGCCTGAATCGCGCGGTTCGTGATCCGGCTATTCCAGAAACGCTTGAGCAATGGGAAGCCTATCATCGCGAATTCCATCTCACCCTGATTGCAGGCTGCCGAATGCCTCAACTCCTGAGCTTCTGCCGAAGGATGCTCAACCTGAATGACCGCTATCGCCGAACCTTCCTCCGGGCGACATCAGGAGACCGAAACGTGAGCGCCGAACACAATGAAATTGCCCAAGGTGCTGTCGCCAGAGACGTCGAGTTCGCCTGCAAACGATTACGCGATCACATTCATCGAACAGGGACCAACCTTCTCCACCACTTAACCGGCAAAATTGCGCCTTGACGATTGGCATTGAACGGAAGCGCCAGAATGAAGCCACATACGCCTCCACCATTGGGCCTTGCACACTTTACCTGCATCGACGTGGCGCCTCTCGATCTCGTCCCTCTTGCGGCGACCATCGGGTATAAGGCCGTTGGGCTTCGCCTCTACCCAGCGTTTCCAGGTGCACCCTTCTACGCGTTGCCAGCAGGAAGTGACGTTTCTCGAGAGATGTGCCGCCGCCTCGACGGGGACGGCGTCCACGTCTATGACATCGAGTTCGTGCCAATTACCGAAGACTTTGTACCGGCCTCCCTCACTGAAACGCTTGAGGCTGCCGGAGCGCTGGGAGCCAAACGTCTTAGCGTCTGTGGCGATGATCCCGATCGCGGCCGCCTGATTGCGAACTTCGCGGGTCTGTGTGATCTGGCCGGTCAGTTTGGCATGGGTGTTGATCTCGAGGTCATGCCCTGGCGCCAGGTTAGGACGATCCATGACGCTGCGGCTGTCGTGCGGGATGCAGGCCGCCGAAATGGCGGGCTCCTGGTCGATGCCCTTCACCTGTCCCGATCCGGTGGGGACCCTGCGGATGTGAGCGCGCTACCGCCCGAATTCATCATGAGCGCTCAGCTCTGCGACGCACCTGCAATACGGCCAACGAGCACGGAAGCCATCATTCAAGAGGCGCGAGCTGGTCGTCTCCCCCCGGGGCAGGGTGACCTGCCCCTCTCCCGACTGATTGCCGAACTGCCTGACCATACAACGCTTTCCGTCGAAGTTCCTAATGCAGGCCTTCCGGCGGAGGAGCATTTGCGGCGCGTTTTCCAAGCGGCGCAGCAGACAATCACAGCCGCGACGCTCTCCTGAGGATGGCAGAGCGGCAACACCCTCATCGACTGGTCCAATTGAGAAGATCGGCTTGAGACAGAGGAAGCGCTATGGACTATCAGCTCGATTTTGGCCCGGTGATCGAGGGGCTGCCCAACCTGCTGTGGGGCTGCCTTGGCACATTCGGACTTGCGCTCGGTGGAATGGCGCTTGCTATTGTCATCGGGATCGGCGGCGTTGTTCTACGGGACTCTCACATCAAGCCCCTGCGTTGGCTTGTCAGGGCCTTTGTCGAACTGATCCGAAACACGCCTTTCCTCGTCCAGATTTACTTCATCTTCTTTGCACTGCCTCTCGCCGGCGTGCGTCTCAATCCGACGGTAACCGCAATCATTGCACTCGGCATCAATGGCGGAGCCTATGCCATTGAGATCATTCGCGGTGGAGTGCAGTCGATCAACAAAGGGCAGATCGAAGCCGGCCTCGCCCTTGGCCTTCACAAGGCGGACGTGTTCCGCATGATCGTCCTCAAGCCGGCTCTCAGGGCAATCTATCCATCACTGACGAGCCAATTCATCCTGCTGACCCTGACGACCAGCATCACGTCGGCCATTGCCGCATACGAGCTGACCTCCGTCGCGCAGATTATCGAATCCAACTCATTCCGCAGCTTTGAGGTCTACGGGGTCGTTTTGGTCCTTTACTTGATCATGTCTTGGCTGCTGATGAGAATGTTCGGGCTCATCTCAAAGCATTATTTCAACTATCCGGTGAAGTGAGGGGAGAAGAACATGGGTTGGGACGAGTTTCTTTTTCTCCTTAAAGGACTGCAATGGACAGTAGCCTTGTCAGGAATTGCCTTCATCGGTGGTGCGGTCGCAGGCTTGCTTGTTGCGCTCGCCCGTACCTCGGGCATCCGCGTCCTCGAGCGTCTCGCAGCGGGCTATATCGCGGTGTTTCAGGGATCGCCCCTGCTGCTGCAGCTGTTTGTCGTCTACTATGGACTTGTCCTCGTGGGGATTAAGCTCGACGCCTGGGTTGCGGTTGCAATCGGCTTCACCCTGCATGCAAGCGCCTACCTCGGTGAGATATGGCGAGGAGCCATTGAGGCGGTGCCGCGTGGCCAGACCGAGGCGGCCAACGCATTGGCCCTTCGTTACAGGTCACGCATGAAGGACATCATCCTGCCGCAAGCAATCCGGATCTCCCTGCCAGCGACGATTGGATTCCTTGTTCAGCTCATCAAGGGAACCTCGCTTGCGGCGATTGTCGGCTTTACGGAGCTGGCACGTGCGGGAAGCATCATTTCGAATCAGATATTCCAGCCCTTGCTCGTCTTTGGGATCGTGGGCGCCCTGTATTTCATCCTTTGCTGGCCGCTGTCCGTCTACGGCACATGGCTGGAACAACGGTTTGCCGCCGCTGCCCGGTGAAGCAGCCCGGCGACACCCCCTGACATGTAAAAAAATTCACCGGAGGAAAAACGTCATGGATAGCATCAACAAATCGAGATTCAATCGGCGCCATGTTCTGATGGGCGGCGCTGCCCTGCTCGCAGCCCCCGCCTTGATGACCCGGTCGGCCCTGGCCATCACACCCGAGGAAATCAAGAAGAAGGGAAAGATCGTCGTCGGTATCCAAGGCGACAACCCGCCGTGGGGGTTCGTCACGAGCGCCGGCAAACAGGACGGGTTTGACGCTGACATCGCGGAGCTCTTCGGTAAGGAACTCGGCGTGCCTGTGGAGTTCGTTCCGCTCGCCGTGGCAAACCGTATCCCGGCGTTGACGACCGGGCGTGTCGATATCCTGTTCGCGACGATGGCGATGCTGCCGGACCGGGCCAAGTCCGTGCAGTTCAGCAAGCCGTATGTGGCAAACGTGATCTCGCTTGTGGCGGCGAAGACGACCGAGATCAAGACCAATGCCGACATGGGCAAGTACGTGATTGGCGTGCCACGCTCCAGCACTCAGGATACCCAGGTTACCAACAACGCACCCTCTGGCACGACGATCCGTCGTTTCGATGATGACGCCGCGACCATCCAAGCCCTCGTGTCGGGGCAGGTCCAAGCGGTCGGCGCTAACATGTTCTATGTCCAGCGTCTCAACCAAGCGAAGCCCGACACCTTTGAGAATAAACTCGAGTTCTCAAAGCTCTACAACGGGGCCTGCACCCGGCTGGGGGAAAAAGAGATCAACGCGGCCGCCAATGCTTTCATCGACAAGATCAAGGCCAACGGTGAGCTCGCCAAGATCTATCAGAAGTGGATGAAGATGGATCCACCGGAGTTCCCGGCGAGCCTGGATGGCATTCCCTTCACCGTCAGCTGAATCGAACCGCCTCAGCAATAACTGCATCAATAAAAAGTGGAGCCAGCCATGCCATCTTCCAACTCAACCATTGCCCCGCTGATCGCTATGGAAAGCGTCGAGAAGTGGTATGGTGGCTTCCACGCCCTCAAATCCATCAACCTCCAGGTTCGTCCCGGCGAGAAGATCGTGCTCTGCGGCCCTTCCGGTTCGGGGAAATCGACGCTGATCCGGTGCATCAATCACCTGGAGCCAATCCAGGAGGGCCGTATTATCGTCGACGGCACGGCACTCGATAACAGTGCCCGTACCATCGATACGGTACGGCGCGAGGTTGGAATGGTGTTTCAGCAGTTCAATCTCTTTCCGCACATGACAGTGCTGCAAAACTGTACGCTGGCGCCAATGCGCGTTCGAGGAGCCTCAAAAGCGGAAGCCGAGGCAACGGCCCGAAGGTATCTGGATCGGGTCCGCATTCTCAACCAGGCTGAAAAATACCCGGCGCAGCTCTCGGGCGGCCAACAGCAACGTGTGGCCATCGCCCGTGCCCTGTGCATGGAACCCAAGGCCATGTTGTTTGACGAACCGACGTCAGCCCTCGATCCCGAAATGGTCAAGGAGGTGCTCGACACGATGATTGGCCTTGCCCGGGACGGCATGACCATGATCTGCGTCACCCACGAGATGGGTTTCGCCCGCCAGGTCGCAGATCGGGTAATCTTTATGGCGGACGGCGAGATCGTGGAAGAGGCGGAGCCGAACACCTTCTTCCGCGACCCGCAACATCCACGAACACGGGCCTTCCTGGGTGAAATCCTGGCCCACCACTAGGTCGCATTCCTCTCTCAATCGCTGTACTGCAAAGGAACTCTTATGAGCCGCCTCGTTTACGTATTGAACGGACCTAATCTTAATCTCCTGGGCAAACGCCAGCCGCAGATCTATGGCCACGAAACCCTTGCCGATGTCGAAGCCGAGTGCCGGAAAGTCGCCGAAGAACTCCGGCTCGACATCCGGTTTCACCAGAGCAACCGCGAGTACGAGATCATCGACTGGGTCCACGAAGCGCGGGAGGCTGCCGGTGGTATTGCCATCAACCCAGCCGCCTTCACCCACACATCGGTTGCGATCCTGGACGCACTGAACACCTTCGAGGGACCGGTCATCGAGATCCATATCTCGAATGTCCACAAACGTGAGGCGTTCAGGCATCACTCCTTCGTCTCTACCCGTGCCGACGGCGTCATTGCCGGGTTCGGAACGCAGGGCTACACCCTCGCGCTGCGCCGGCTGGCGCGGCTGATCGACGAGAAGGCCGCGTGACCGTCGCGGACAGTCTGTCGAGGCCCGTCAATCTGGCGGTGCTTGGCGCCGGGCTGATTGGCAAACGGCACATCGAGCATGTGCTGTCCCAGCCTGACGCCAACCTGATGGCTATCGTGGATCCCTCGCCCACGGCGCGGGCTCTGGCGGAGGAGAAGGCCGTCGCTTGGTATCCAGACTTTGCGGGGATGTTAGAGATCCAGAGGCCGGAAGGCGTCATCATCGCGACTCCGAACCAATTGCACGTCGAAAATGGGCTGGCATGCATTGCGGCGGGCGTACCCACACTCGTTGAAAAGCCAATTGCCGATGATGTGGCTGGAGCAACGACGCTCGTCGAGGCGGCCGAGCATGCCTGTGTCCCCCTGATGGTCGGCCATCATCGGCGTCACAATCCGTTAATCCAAGAGGCCAAGCGGGCGATCGACGACGGGCGCCTGGGTCAGATCGTTTCCGTTCACGGGACTTGCTGGTTTTTCAAGCCGGACGAGTATTTTGAGGTTCCCTGGCGCCGGGAGAAGGGCGCAGGCCCGGTTTTCCTCAACTTGATCCACGACGTGGATCTCCTCCGCTATCTGTGCGGCGACATAGTTTCAGTCCAGGCGCTCGAGTCTAATGCCCTTCGTGGGAATGCGGTTGAGGAAACTGCCGTCATTCTCCTGCGGTTCG
Organism: Microvirga calopogonii; assembly: GCF_003347665.1. Classification (GTDB taxonomy): domain Bacteria; phylum Pseudomonadota; class Alphaproteobacteria; order Rhizobiales; family Beijerinckiaceae; genus Microvirga; species Microvirga calopogonii. The sequence goes on along the minus strand of NZ_QDGA01000013.1, from coordinate 75,414 downwards.
CAAGTGGTGCGATGGGGACGATGAACGTTTCTGACACCATTGCCGCACCGTGGAGTTGGGAGTTCACCAGCGGCGAGAACCCGGCCTACAGCCACACGCAGGAAACCTGCTATTGGATTGGTGGTACCCGAGGTTCTCTCACAGTTCCCTATCTCGACCTGTGGCGCCATGAAACCGAGTCGAACTGGTGGAAGCCAATCGCCCGGGAACGCTTACCCGTGATCTCTAAGGATCCGCTGGGCCTGCAGGTTCGTAACCTCTGCGAGGTCATACGGGGCACCGCGGCTCCCGTTGTTTCAGGCCGGGAGGGACTAAAGACGCTGAAAGTGATCGCCGCCGTAAAAGAGGCCGCGGCATCGGGTCGAGCGATCGAGATACTGTAGGCTGTAACTTTATGCAGATCGGCATCCTCACACTCCGACCTGGAGCACTTGAACATGTAGGGCATGCTTGAAGCCGAGAGGCGGAAATGACACGACGGACTATACTGGAAGCGGGTGCGACGGCATTGCCGCTCTTGCTCAGCGGCTCGCTCGCATGGGCTCAAGGCTCCGTACAGATTGGGATAAATTGGGCTAATTTTGCCGATGACAGGCCCATTCGCCTCAACGAACCGCCAAATCGGGGCTGCGGCTAGGCTGTACCTGCAGCAAAGCGGCGACACCGTTGCGGGTAAATCGATCCACCAACACGTCCGGGTCAACAATCCTGACAGTGTTGGACCGGGAAGAGAAGCCTTGGTCGCCGTGGCAGGGGCCGACTGCCCCCTCCAGTCCTGTTGATCTCGGGGCGTGTTACACCACTTCATGAGTCAGGGTTTGCCAACTGATCGACCCTAAACAAAACTGAACCGAGGTATCGGTGGGGTGGTCCTGTTCGATCAATCCTGGCGGACCGACAAGTGACAGGAAAAGGGAGAGAGCCGTGCAGACTGCCATTGCCACCGTTTGTCTCAGCGGCACCCTTGAAGAAAAGCTCCAAGCCATTGCCGCCGCCCAGTTCAAAGGGGTCGAGATCTTCGAGAACGATCTCCTTTCGTTCAACGGCACCCCGACAGACGTGCGCCGTATGGTCGAGGATCTTGGGCTTGTGACCTCGGTTTTCCAGCCTTTCCGCGATTTCGAAGGCATGCCCGAGCCGCAACGAGCTAAAGTATTCTCGCGCGCTGAACGGAAGTTCGATGTGATGCAGGAGCTTGGCTGCGATTTCCTGATGGTCTGCAGCAATGTGTCGTCTGACAGCCTAGGGGGCATCGATCGAGCGGCGGCCGATTTTCGTGAACTTGGCGAGCGGGCGGCAGCGCGCGGTATGCGGGTTGCCTTTGAGGCGCTGGCCTGGGGAAGGCATGTCAACGACTATCGTGATGCGTGGGAGGTGGTCCGCCGCGCTGATCATCCCGCTGTCGGGCTCGTGCTCGACTCGTTCCATATCTTGGCGCGCGGAACCGACCTGACGGCGATTCGGTCCATCCCGAAGGACAAAATTTTCCTGGTCCAGATGGCCGATGCGCCAGTCCTCAGTATGGACTACCTGTCCTGGAGCCGTCACTACCGCTGCTTTCCGGGACAGGGGGAACTCGCCGTCGACGCCTTCATGGATGCCCTGCAGGCCACGGGCTTCGACGGCCTGCTTTCGCTTGAGATCTTCAATGACCGTTTTCGAGCCGGCTCCGCTCGCAGTGTCGCGGTTGATGGACAGCGATCGCTGCTCTTCATGCTCGATCAACTCCAGAAGCGTACCGCCGTCCCCGTGACGGGCCTACCCGTCCTTCCGCCCCGGGCAACCTGCCAGGGTGTGGAGTTTGTCGAGTTCGCCATGGATGAGCGCAGCGCGAGCGCATTTGAGCATGTGCTCACAGGGCTAGGCTTCGTTAAGGCTGGCACGCACCGCTCGAAAGAAGTCACCCGCTGGCGCCAGGGAAATATCAATATCGTGGTGAACTGCGACAAGGAGGGCTTTGCCCACTCCTTCAACATTACCCATGGGCCCGCCGTATGTGCCCTTGCCTTGCGAGTTGACGATGCTCCGGCAACGGTCGAACGAGCATTAGGGCTTCTCGATCAGCCCTTCCAACAGGCTGTGGGACCAGGGGAGTTAGATATCCCGGCCGTCCGGGGCCTTGGAGGCAGTCTGATTTACTTCATCGACCGCAAAAGCGGTCTCGACCGTCTCTGGGACCGTGACTTCGAACCCATTGAGTACAGCAATGGTGATTCTGCGGAAGCCGGGCTCACGACTTTCGATCACTTGTCGCAGTCAATGTTCTATGAGGAAATGCTGACGTGGCTTCTCTTCTACGTCTCTCTTCTCGATGTGAAGAAGACCCCGGTCCAAGCCGTGATTGACCCAGGAGGAGTCGTGCAGAGCCAAGTGGTCGAGACGCAGGATGGATCTTTTCGCCTTGTTCTCAATGCCTCCCAAAGCCGGCACACGCAATCCTCGCGCTTTCTGACCGATATGTTCGGTTCAGGTGTTCAGCACATTGCGCTCGCGACAACAGATATCTTCGCAACTGTCGAACAGCTCAAAGTAAATGGCGTTGAGATTTTGCCTATACCGGAGAACTATTACGAAGACTTGGAAGCTCGGACCGATCTGTCGGAGGAGGAGTTGTCACGACTGCAGGCCGGCGACATCCTCTATGATCGGGACGGTGCAGCGGAGTTCTTCCAGGTCTATACGAAGACACTGGAGAATGGCTTTTTCTTCGAGATCGTCGAGCGTCGCGACTATCAGGGCTTCGGTGCCGCCAACGCACCGATACGTCTGGCCGCCCAGACCCGGTTGGCGCCGCATCCAGGGATGCCGAGGCTTTGATCGGCCCCCGGAGCCTTCGAATGTATGGCGAGAGCTTCTCAGGCGAAGGCGCCTACCTGTGCCACACCCGCGCTGAATGAGACGCGCTGGATCAAGACGCCGGGGACGATGCATGGCTGAAGATGCGGTGGACCTGAGTGAGCTCTAAGGAAATTTCAATGAGTGCTTGCATCGCGGGCGAGTAGTAATCCTGAGGCAAGAATCCGGAACGCCCGCTTTTGGCACGGAGCTGAAGAAAACCGAACTTCCGTAGTCATAGGGTAAGCTGACCCTCATAAGGCAAAGCCCAACGGCCCAGTTTGACCCAGCGCAGACTCTCGGGCGAACGTCTGGTGGCTCGAGGCGTTGCAATGCCAAAGAAAGAAAGCCGATCAGGCCAGCTCCGACAATCAGGAAAGGTGATCAGTCACATTCCGTCGCTGAATTAGTTTTCAGCCGGCTTGGCTGGTAGGAAATGGTTGAATCCGCTTGGTCTTTGGAGCCTGCCATGCCCCGCTTTCCGTATGAGACTGTAGACGTCTTCACCGACCGCCCCTTCGGTGGCAATCCGCTGGCTGTCTTCACCGATGCGCGTGGGCTATCCGACGGGCAGATGCAGGCGCTGGCGGCGGAGATGAACTACAGCGAGACAACGTTCGTTCTGCCCGCCGACGATCCAGCCAATGATGCCCGTGTGCGCATCTTCCATCGCACGGCTGAGATGCCCTTTGCCGGCCATCCCAATGTCGGCACGGCTTATGTGCTGGCGCGCCATGGCCGCGACCGCGACGGCGTGCTGCGCTTCGAGCAGAAGGCTGGCCTCGTCGAGATCGCTGTGGGGCGTTGTCACGTTAACTGCCGCCAAGCGCGTTAAGGCCGATTTGGCCGCCAGACAGGCTCAAGCAGCAATGTTGGCCGCAGACTTCCATTCCGCCATGGCGGTGAGGCGGTGAAGATGGGTGGCATGGGCGGAGCGGCGGGAACGTGGCGGAACGAAGAGGTTGCGGACCGCAGAGAACACGCTGACAAATCGCTGTAGGTCTCCCGGCGATCGAAAGCCCTGCATCACCCGCTCTCGCTTACGCAACGGAACATGCGAATTCTCGGCCCTGTTATTCAAGCCCTTATGCGACCGGTGATCGACTCTTGGCATAACCTCTCGCTTGGCGGCTCCGTACGAGGCGAGTTTATCGGTGATGATGCGCTTGGGTGCCACGCCCTGCTTCTTCAGGAGACGCTTCAGCAAGCGCTTGGCCGCCTTAGTGTCACGGCGTGTCTGGACGACCTCGTCGAGCACATAGCCGTCCTGATCGACGGCCCGCCAGAGCCAATGCTTCTGGCCCGCGATCGTGACCACGACCTCATCCAAGTGCCAGATGTCGCGGCAGCTCGGCCTCTTGCGCCGGAGGCGGCGCGCATAGTCGGGCCCAAACTTCAGCGCCCAGCGCCGGACGGTCTCGTAGGAGACGAGGATGCCGCGCTCGAGCAGCATCTCCTCGACCAGCCGCAGGCTCAGCGGAAACCGGAAGTACAACCAGACCGCATGGGCGATGATCTCAGGCGGAAAGCGGTGGCGCTTGTAGCTGACAGGCTTGCTCATGCCGGCCCGTCTACACGGCCGCGTGTCAAACCCAAGTTAACGTGACAACACCCGCTCAAGGCCCCGAGCCTGATCCGCTTTCTCGGGCGGCTGATCCAGGAGGCCCGCGGCAAGTTGTTCCTGATCTGGGACAACCTGCCGGTCCATCGGGCCAAGGCGGTGCAGGACTGGTTGGTCGGGCACCAAGAGCAGATCGAGGTCTTCTCCCTGCCCTCCTATAGCCCGGAGCTGAACCCGGACGAGGGGCTGAACGCTGACTTGAAGCACGCCGTGACGCGGAGACCACCCGCCCGCAGCAAGCCCGCCCTCAAGCGCGCCGTCATCAGCCACATGCGTCGGCTCGCCAAGTCGCCCGGCCGAATCCGTAGCTACTTTGGGCATCCGTCATTCCGCTATGCCGCATAGTTCAAGTTCACCCAAGCCGGATCAATAAGACACAATACTGTGTCTTCGAGAGAAGAACGTTGGGGTGGGCCTTGAGGTACCGGTTCAATGACTGGGGGCACAGAATCAAGTGCGTAATGCTGGGTCAAGCGGAACCAGCCTTTTACTTGCGAATTGATTCGGCTTTTGAGCTAATTGATTCTGCCTAAAGGAGTTTTCCAACGGAGAATCCAATTATTGTGAATGGATTCTTGCGCTCCGACTCCACAGCCAACTCAGAATCGGGCAACACTCGAAACGCTATCGGGTGAATAGGGTGGCTTTCCATGGCTGACTTATCCAGAAGCCTTCGGGTCAAACGTCTGCGCAACCTCCGCAGGGAGCGGGGAGACCGTGAGATGAATGTCTGGATTTCCAAGCCAGCGGGGGACGCGATCGATGAGGCTGTCGAGAGAGGACGCTTCAAATCACGTCAAGAAGCCATCGCCTGTGCTCTCGAAGCAGCCTTCGTTCGTAAGGAGCTGAAGACAGTGACGTAAACCAGGCAAAGCAAAAGGCCCACGAAGCGGGAACTTCGAGGGCCTTTGGAGACCACCGCGAGGGGTGGGCAAAGATTGTTTCGCACCTTTCTTATGCCATCCCGACGAACTGACTGTCAAGAGCATCGGTTTCGGTGAGCGCTCCCGCTTTGCCCTCAACATGGAGGGTACGATGCAGCTTGCATCGTCAGGAGGCCGGCGGCTGAGACATGCCGCTCTGGTCGCAAGGAAGCTTGCGCTCGAAGCCGAGCGCACGGTGACGCGCAAAGAACTCTCGGCCGCCGCCCGGGACGCGAGCAAGGCTCTCGACCTCAGGCCAGCTCAGCGGACGGTCCTGTCCGAGCTCGTCGCCTGCTGGGGCGAGCAGGAGTGGGAGCGGCTGCTGGTCTGGCCGTCCAACGACTACCTCATGAGCCGCACCGGCCTGACCGAGCGGGCGATCCGGCGCATCCTGCGCCAGCTGATCGACCTGCAACTGATTGCGCCCAAGGACTCACCCAACGGCAAGCGCTATGCCGTCAAGGACCTGGCCGGGCAGGTGGTCGACGCCTTTGGCTTCGACCTCACCCCGATCTATGCCCGCCGGGGCGATTGGGCCGTGATGCTCATGGAGCAGAAGCAGCTGCGCGAGGTGCAGAAGCGGACCTTTGACGAGGTCACCATCTGCCGACGGGCGGCGGAAGAAGCGCTGAGCGCCCTGGCGGAGCACTTCCCAGAGCTGGACCGCACCGGGTTCGAGGATGAACTGAAGTTCCTGCAGGCGCGCACGCCCGCCCGGTCCAGGGTGACGCTGGCGGCGGACCTGTTGGAGGCCTGGCAGCTGTTGAGAAGCCAGGTTGAAGATGCCTTCTATAAAGCGGGCAATGCCGGACTCAGAGTCCCTCACACTGATAACAACAACGGATCTCCTAGTGAGCCTTGTAACAAAGGCTTTCCAAAGAAAGCTGAGGCGGTTCGTTCAACCGAACAACCCGCCGAGCACGTATCACCGGAATTGATCCTTGAGGCCTGCCCCACGCTCAGCGACTACGGCCAGCCGGTGCGGGATCTGGCCGACATCGTCTCTGCCGGCCGCTACCTGCGGGCTTCCCTCGGGGCGCATGAGAGCGCCTGGGCCGAGGCCGTGGAGGAGATCGGTACCGTCAGGGCCGCGATCGCGGTGATCTACACGCTGCAGCTCTACGAGGATGATGTGGCTAAGAACGGCGGGGAGAGCCGGATCAAGAACCCGGGCGGCTACTTCCGCGCGCTCACCCGCATGGTCAAAGCCGGCAAAATCGACCTCGCCATTGAGCTCCTGGCCATGAGGAGGCGCAGAATGGCATGAGGTTAGGGATAGCGTGCGCCCGAGAGGGCGATGGGCCAGCGTGCCGGGTGTCAGAGAGGGCCGGAATGGAGAACCAGGAGTGAAAAGTATGGTGTTGATTTCAACCGTCGTGGGCGGGCTCTTCCTCTACGTGATCTTCGAGCGGTATCTGAAAAAGGTTCTGCGTCGCACGCATGACCAGCGCAAAGCCATCGAGATTGGCACGCTGGTAGCCGCGATTGCTGCCGTGGTGCTGGCGGCGGGCAGCCTAGCCTACTCGCTGACGGCGATCGACGCTCTTGAGGGACGTGTCATGGCACTCGAGAAGGCGACGCAAAGTCTCCCTCAGGGAAGACAATGGCTGACGCTGTCAGCGTAAGGGAGAAGCAAAGTCCAGGCGAGCGTTAACGCCTGTGAGTTGCTACGCTGACAGTTCGAAGGCAGGGTGCATCACTGTTGTGAATCATTGCGTCTTAACTGATTCAGGACTTTGATTGGACCTCAGCACATGGCTTGCACAACATGGAGGCATGTCCCAAGACACGATCCAGTACCTGGTCCTCGACAGGTTCGATCCGAGTTGCAACATGGCTCGCTACTATGTGCTGTCGATCGAACCCAGCTTGTTCGGTGATGCGACACTGATCCGCGAGTGGGGCCGCATCGGTCAACCGGGGCAGAGGAGGATCGAACTCTACGAAAACCGGTCATGTGCAATGGAAGCCCTCGAAACTTGGCTCCAGCGAAAGCGTCGCCGCGGCTATCTGCTGAGAGGCGGGTAGGGACAAGAGCAACCTCGGAGACGTTCAGTTCATCGATCTTCGTCCAAATTGAAGCCCTTCTTTGCCGGTTTGATTGATCTATGTGAACGGGTTTTTGACCTGCTGAGGTGCCTCTGCGGGACCACTTTCATCAGGCAGGGCATTATCCTTCTCCAAGGCCTTCACGATAGCGTCGACAGCCGCCTTCAGTGCCTTCGCTTGCTTGAGGCCGTTCTTATCCCGCATCACGTCGAGCGAGCCATAAAGAGCTACTTTGTCGGTACCGTTCTCAATGGTGAACTCGCCAATGCTGAGAGAGGCGCTGTCGTCTGAGAATGGCTGAAACTTCTTTGTCATGGGCGGCGTCCAAACTGATCAATGGCATCGAGGATGCCCCCAATGAACCCGTCCTGTGATGGGACAGGGCTCTGTTCTCGAATGTCTGCTTGAGGCGGAGGTCTACGGGTATTCCTTCCAGGACCTTTCGATCTCCGGAGTTGGGGAGCAGGCAAGTTCAGGATGTTTTGCTTGATGTCCGGTGGCAGCTGAGGGAACGGGTCAATGCCCGATAACTGCTGCAACTCGGCAAGCGAGATAATCCTGTACTCGTCTCCCTCCTGGTTGGGCGTAAGATAAGCCGCTCCAGCATTTAGCCTCGGGTCATAGACGGCCTTCGCGATGTGGGTTGGCACCAGCACACGCCCCTTGAGAGCCTGAAGGTTCTCTCCTTGGAAGAGAGGGCCGGTGACCACGTAGATTTCCTGCCGCTCTGAGTAATCGCGCACGGCGCGTTCTATGCTCTCCCATAAATTGCGATTGTTGTCGGAGTTCTGCGGCACCATGTTGGCTAAGGAGAAGGACTCGTCCATACCCTGGGGGGTGGTCATGTCACCGGCTGGGGCCATGTGGCCGCGATCGAAGCCGCTGCGGACATAGTCGGACAGTTCCGCCCTCTCATCGGGCGGAAGGTTGGGGTCGGCGTGGAAGTTGTTGACTCTATTCAGAGCACGAGCGCCGCTTGCTCGCCTGGGGGTGAGATGCTCAGCCACCCAAAGAGGGGTCCGGGTCAGCCCGGAGTGGAGCAGCACAAACTCCGTGTAACAGATCTGCCGGGTCTTGGGCGTAAGCTTCGGATTGGTAAGAGTAGGAGCCGTGCTGTTGAAGAAGTGCTGGGGGCAAGCTGCCGCTGCGGCGTCGGAGGCGGCGAGAAGCACCACCAAAACAAGGGCACGAATGGGGTGGGGCAGTCTCACAGTGGCCTCATGAGATGAGCGAGTCTGGACAGGAGCGTCGCTGGCCCATTCCAAACCAGCAGACCGCACCTCTTGAGGTCAATGCTGTTTCCACCCCCAATCTTCCGGGGAGTGTCCCGGCTCAAAGTAGAGATCCGGCGAAGCCCAAAGCGCTGTAACTCAGCCTCGCTGAGGATCCGCTTAGGGCTCCGGCGTGAGCGCGGCCTCAGCGGATTGTCCTTGCTCATCGAGGCACCTCTCTCGCAGGTGAATACCGTCTTCTTAGGTTCTCGATGCTCCACTTCAATGAGCGCAACCCGATTGATGATCGGCTCTGGGCTGAATTAAGCCCAAAGCGGCAATCAAAACAAAATAACATAAGAGAGGTGGTGCCGCATCCTCGGTGAGCACAACTCCAACTGCTGCGGTGCCTAAGTTAACCAGGAGTCTCCAAATCGGGCTCCGACTGCAAGCTAACATACGAGTGTGCCACCAAAGCTATAGCGCCCCGAAGCCGAAATATGGCAATCTGGTGGCAAGTTATGCTGCGCGAGGATGGTTTGTGATGCGTTGGGTTCTTCTGGTGATCGCCTTCTTTACCATGGCGGAACCAGCGGTTGCTCAGCGCCGCCCTCCTGGATACCAGCAGGCAGAGCAGAACTTCTCTCAGCTGACCGTAGACGAGCGGATCAAGCTTCAGGTCCTGCTGACGGCCAACGGCTACTGGCCGGCCGTTCCGAACGTGAACTTCAGCAATCGCCTCTTCGAGGCTGTCTCGAAGTACCAGCGGGACTACGGGCGGATCCCGAACGGAGCCGTTGATGCTGACCTGTTCGGGCAGGTGCTCAACAGCGCAATGCCCCTTTTGCAGACATGGAATTTCCGTGCCATCCCACATCCGACCCGGGGCCATCCGATCTGGGTCCCGCTCGGCCTCGGACTGGTTGCCAAGAGAGACGAGAACGGCATTGCCTGGTCGGACCCTCAGGGCAGGGCATCCTTGGCCTATTCATATTTCGGTGGCACAACTCTCGTCGCAAACTACCAGAGCGTCCTCAACAAAGTTCTGTCCGAGGGTGGCAGGGTTCACTACAAGATCCTGAAGCCGGACTTCTTCGTCGTCTCAATGTCAACGGCCAATGGGCTTGATGCCTATATCCGGTTCCATGAGGATGGACGCGGGGTGTTGGGCTTCTTCCTGTTCTGGAAGGGCAGCGAAACCCACCTTCACATGGAGCGGGTAGCAACCCTCATCTCCGGTTCCTTCTGGGCTAGCATGTCAGGGTCTCCCTTCACAGAGGCCCCGACGATGACTCCACCTCAAGAGACGGTCGCGGTCGCTCGCCCCGCAGAGCCCAAAACTCCCGCACCAACTCCAAAGTCGGAAGCTGACGAAAAGGGGCCATCCTCCGGTACCGGCTTCTTCGTGTCACGAGAAGGGCATGTGCTGACAAATGCCCACGTCGTGGATCGCTGCTCATCCATTGATGTGAAGGCTGATAACGGTGATGTGGTCTCCGGGAGGGTTCTGGCCAAAGACACCACTAATGACCTTGCTCTCCTCAGAACAGCTTTGAGGCCCAGCAAGGTAGCAGGTGTTCGGTTGGGCATCCGGCTCGGGGAAGGAGTAGCCGCCTTTGGCTTCCCACTGACCGCACTTCTGTCCAGTTCAGGCAACTTCACCCTTGGCAATGTCACGGCCCTCTCCGGGCTCAAGGACGACAGCCGATACCTTCAGGTCTCTGCCCCGGTGCAGCCAGGAAACTCGGGTGGTCCGCTCTTTGATCAGAACGGCAATGTCGTGGGTATCGTCTCGGCAAAACTCAATGCTCTCAATGTGATGGTCGCAACGAACGGGGACATTCCTCAGAACGTCAACTTCGCCATCAAGGGATCACTGGCCGCTAGCTTCCTGGAGAGCAATCAGGTTGTCGTTGAGCAGGGCACAGCGAGCCAGGCCTTGGCCCCAGCCGATCTCGCTGACCAAGCCAAGCAAGTGAGTGTGCTGATACGATGCGAATAACCAGAAGAAGATCAGCCGACCCATTCCTGACAATTCAATGGTGCCATCTGGAGAAATAAGTTTGCGTTCCGCTGTCGTCGCTCTTGCATTGATCGCGTTAACATCGCCGGTGGTGGCTCAGTCCCTCTCGGGCCAAGCTGACGTCGTCGACGTGGACACCATTGCTATGCAAGGGGAGAAAACCCGCATCCGCCTGTATGGTGTTGACGGCCCGGAAAGCCAGCAGACCTGCAACGATGCTTCTGGAGTTCGGTATCTCTGCGGCTCAAAAGCAGCCGACGCGCTCGCGTCGATCATCGACCGCAACGGGCGGGTAAGTTGCAAGGAGCAGGACCGGGATCGTTACGGCCGAATCGTTGCCACCTGCGAGGCCAATGGCCGGGACATTGCCGGTGAGCTCATCCGGCAGGGCTGGGCGGTTGAGTACACCCAGTACTCCGATGGCCGCTATTCCGACGAGGAGAAGGAAGCCCAGCGCGCCAAGCGCGGTCTGTGGGCTGGTACCTTTGTCAAGCCATGGGACTGGCGCCGTGGCGAAAGGCTGCCCAACGAGGCCTCAACAGGCTCGGACCGCAAGTGCGCCATCAAGGGAAACATCTCCGGCTCGGAGCGGATCTACCATCTGCCGAGTAGCCGCCACTATGCCCGCACGACCATCGATGAAGCCAAGGGCGAGCGCTGGTTCTGCTCTGAGGATGAAGCCAAAGCCGCCGGTTGGCGGGCACCAAGAGGGTAGGGGGAGAACTCTATGCTGAAATCACTTGTCGTTGGACTGTTGTTGGCAGGAAGCCAACTCGGACCCGCGCTCGCCTTCGAGCAACCTGGCTCGTCACCTCTTCTCGACCGGCTGGAGAGCCTGCGACCCTTCCAGGTCGCCCAGGCCAGATCCTGCAAGGCAGCAAGCACATGCCGGGAAGCAGTCCAGATGTGGTGCGGCGGCTACCGACGGGCCGATGGCGACAATGATGGCATCCCTTGCGAGAATGTGTGTAGTTCACGCTCGGAGGTCCAGAGGATCAAAAGCGAGATCGGCTGCTAGAGTCCTCGTTCCAGTTCAGACTAGGTCGGAAGATTGAAGTCTAACCTGTTTACAATCTGATGATTTTTTCTCATCGTTGTAGACAACTAATGATCTTCACGAAGGTGGTGTAACATAGGGCGGTGTCGATCCTCGTGAGGAGGAGCACGATGGAGGACAACAGTTGGCGTCCGGCGCATCTGACGCCGGAGCAGATGGAGGAGCGCCGTCTGGCGGCCGCGAGACTGTTGCGGCAGGGGCGGCTCTCCCAGGCAGACATCGCCCGCCGGCTTGGCGTCAGTCGCGCCAGTGTCTGCCGCTGGGCCGCCACCCTGGCTCAGCAGGGCCGACGCGGATTAGCCACCCGCGTCCGAACAGGACGAGAGCCCCGCCTCGACGAGAAGGCCTGGGCTCATCTGGGCCGGCTCCTGGATCGGGGCGCGATAGCAGCGGGCTTTGCCACCGCGCGCTGGACCCTCCGGCGCATTGCCGCCCTGATCGAGCGCGAGTTTGGGGTTCACTACCATCCGCGTTATCTAGAGCAGCCGCTGAAGGACCATGGCTTCAGTGTGCCGCGCCCGGCGACACGGGCCAAGGAGCGCGACGAACTCGTGATCGCGGTCTGGCCCAAGCGCGACTGGGTTGTTTTAAAAAGAAGGCCCAGCGGGAAGGCCGCACGCTCCTTCTTTGGGACGAGACGGGTCACAGCTTCCGGGCCCGGCCAGGCACCACCTGGGCGCGGCGTGGGCTGACCCCGGTGCTGCGGCGCCTGAGCAAGCGGCGGGAGGTGTCGAGCATCGTGGCGATCACCCCGGACGGGCGGCTGTATGCCCGCCACGTCCGCACCAGCGTCACGCGCCCGACCGTGATCTCAGCGTTGCGGTATTTCCAGCGCAAAGTCGGCACGCCGCTGCTGGTGGTCTGGGATCGGCTCAATGCCCATCGATCACAGCTCACCACCGCCTTCATCGCAGCCCATGCGCAGGACTTCGCGGTTGCTTATCTGCCAGCCTATGCCCCCGAGCTCAACCCGGAGGAGCAGTGCAATGCGTTTGTCAAGCGAGCTATGGAGAATGCGCTACCCGAATCCGTCGACGACCTGCACCGTCTGGTGCGTCTTGAGTTCGCCCGCCTGCAGCGACGACCCAAGATGATCGTCAGCTTCTTTCAACACGCAGGCCTCTCCGTCACAGGACATTCGTGAAGATCATTAGTATAGAACCGCAGCTTGACTTGCCGGAGATCGGAATTCAATGTTCAACTTCCGATGAGAGATCGGCCGACGCAACTCCTTCTTGTGTAGCATAGTCCCTTGCCAGCGTTTCACCCCAGCGGACGTTCGTTCTTGAAAATGCATGGTCTTGGCAACGACTTTGTCGTTGTCGATGCCCGCAACGAGCCGTTTCGACCGTCGCCCGAGGAAATTCGCTGGATCTGCGATCGTCATGTTGGAGTGGGCGGAGATCAGTTGCTGGTAGTCGAACCACCGCAGGCATCCGGTGCAGGCGCTCGAATGCGGATATACAACGTGGACGGCGCCGAGGCCCAGACATGTCTGAATGCAACCCGCTGCGTCGCATGGCTCCTGTTGTCCGGCAGCGACAATAATACTCTGATTTTGGAAACCCTCGGAGGGCTGATAGATGCAGCGCGTGCTGGCGACAGTCACATCGCGTTGCGTTTGGCTGCTCCCAGATGGGACTGGCGCAGCATTCCCCTTGCGTCAGAGGCCGACACCCTCCTCCTCGATCTCGGCTCGGGTCCCCTCTCGCATCCCACGGCAGTGAACGTCGGCAATCCGCATCTCGTCTGCTTTGTTGCAAGTCGGGACGAGATCGATGTGCCCCGCTGGGCTCCTGCAATCCAGAATGACCCTATGCTACCGGAGGGAGGCAACGTGGGAGTTGCGGAGATAGTGGCTCCGGATCTAATCCGCCTCGTGGTGTGGGAGCGTCCTGGAATCCTGACCCGTGCCTGCGGCAGCGGAGCCTGTGCCGCCGTGCTCGCGGCTCGGCGTCGCGGGCTCACACAGGAAAACCGGATTACGGTTGATATGCCCGGAGGGCAATTGCATATCGAGGTCCATAAGGATGAGAGCCTCACCCTTATTGGGCCAGCCGCTATCGCCTTCTCAGGGCGATTGCCGGTCGATCTAAAGGACCCTTGATTGCAGTAAGCTCTGTGTCCTCACCCAGACAGAACCAAGTCATTATTCATGGCACATGGGCTGGTAAGTGCAATTCGTAATTGCACTCAGTCATAGAGCGCCGGTTTCCAGGTCCAGGCAGTCGCCTACAGTATCGGACATGAATTCGAATTCACGTCCGGTGCCGTAGGCCTTTGTTTCTGAGCATCTTTTCACGCAAAACTGGTTCCTACTTTCGCGTTCGCTGCTCGAGTGCCTTGAGTTGCGATATCTCTCCCAAGAATCTCTTCGACTTTCTGCCTGATGCTGACAATGGAAGCGACGCAACTTTCAGCGAAATCATTGAGGACGGCCGGGTTGCTCGCGTTCTGATTTTTGTGCAGCCGTACTGTGTAGGGAATTGAGAATGAGAGGCGGCGCATCTCTACTCCCAGATGCAGACAGTGCATTGCACTGATTGGGTTGATGATCGATACGCCGACTCCTTGAGATACGAGGGAGCATACGGATGCCGCCGTGGATGCCTCCATTCTTAGGCGCCGCATCACCCCATGTTCCCGAAATATGTTATCCAAGCTACGCCGATACATATCGTCGGCCGAAAAATAGATGAAGTCGCGACCTTCGAAATCGGAAGGAGAGAGGGCTTTCTTGCCCGCGAGCGAATGCCCCTTGGGTATAATGCAGACTTGCTCGCCGGCACTGATGCTAGCGGATTCCCAACCCGCGAAGCCGAGATCAGCTTCTACCATGCAGAGATCGTAATGATGCGCCGAAATACCGGTGGCAGCCACTGCATTGCCGAGTGCGTAGAGGCTCAGGCGTATGGTTTCGTTCTTCCGGAGAAAGTCTTGGCATAGAGGAGGCAGGAGGGTCGTGCTGTAGGCGGGCATGCATACGATCTTGATGTGAGCGGAGGCGTTCGCACGGATGGCCTCGGCTGTCCTTTCAATCTCCTCCAGGCCGATAAAGGATCGACGAACCTCGCCGTGCAACGAGACGGCGGCCTCTGTCGGAACGAGGGACCTGCCCTTCCGGGCAAAGAGCGTAAAGCCGAGGCATCGCTCAAACTCCTTGAGTTCTCGGCTCACCGTCGGCTGTGAGGTGCGCAGAGCGATGGCCGCTTGGGTCACGCTGCCTGACGACATGACCGCGTGGAAAATCTCGACATGCCGGGGAGATATTGTCACGCTTTGTCGACTTCCATATCAAAAATGAATGCATTGAGCAGAAGTTGATATTTGAAGAAATTTTTCGCCTTTGTCACCATCCAGACTCAATAGGGTGAGGCAGCCCCTCTGAAGAGGAGGCCAACCGGCCCTGGCAGGCAAAGACCGCCGGGTCTGTGGGGAGTGAAACGAGATGGTGATGCGCGTTCTTGTGGCCGAATTCATGCATGAGACGAATACGTTCAGCGTCCAGGCCACCGACGAAAGCGCCTTCCGAAACAGTTGCTACTATCTCGACAACGATATTCCCGGCGCGTTCGCCGACACGCGCACCTCTATGGGCGCCGCCTTCGAAGCCGCTGAGAAGTTCGGTTGGAGTGTGATTCACCCTATCGTGACCTCCGCCAATCCGTCTGGCCGTGTCACGGATGCTTTCTTCGACGCCGTCTCAGAGAGGATTTTGAACGTCTGCGACGGCGTCGATGGCGTTCTGCTGCATCTACACGGGTCCATGTCGACGCAGTCCTATGATGACGGTGAGGGGGAGCTTCTCGCCCGCATCCGTTCACGGATCGGGATCGAGACGCCGATGGTCGCGGTGCTCGATTTGCACGCGACGCTGACCCAGAAGATGGCCGACAACGCCAGCTCGCTCATCTCCTACAGGACCTATCCGCACATCGACCAATACGAGCGGACCTGGCAGGCTGCAGAATTGCTCGAAAAGGCCATGTTGAAACAGGTCACGCCGCAAGTCGCAGTAGCCCGGCGCCCTATCCTGTACGCCTTGGATGGTGGCCGCACCACATCGCCGCCCATGGTGGAGCTTTTGCGCCGAGCCGACCAGATCGAAGCCTCACGCCAGGCCCTGGTGGTCAGCATTCAGGCGGGTTTTTCATCCGCTGACGTCCATGACATCGGGCCTTCCATCGCCGTGACGGGCAACGACCGTGGGGCCGCCCAGGCCATTGCCGAAGAGCTGATGGATTACGTGTGGGAGCAGCGGACTTTCTCTTCCATCCAATTCACCCCTCTGGACGAGGCCATCGCCACGGCGAAGGCCGGCGAGGCCAGTGCGACCAAGCCTCTGATCATTGCCGACTATTCCGACAATCCCGGCTCCGGCGCCTATGGGGATGCCACCAATCTTCTCGAAGCGGTGCTGGCGGCTGATCTTAAAAACGTCGGGTTTCATGCAATCTGCGATCCTGAGGCCGTCCTGCAGGCGCAGGCGGCGGGGGTTGGCAACCGCGTGACGCTCCAGCTCGGGGGAAAAACGGATCCGACCATGGGAGGCGGACCTCTCGAGGTGACCGGTCATGTGGTCGCGATCACGGACGGCTCGTTCATTGCCTACGGTCCGATGGGCGGCGGCGCCCGGCGCAATTATGGCCTGAGTCTTCTCCTACGGGTCGGCGGCGTGGAAATTATCGTGATCAGCCATAACGGACAGGCAACCGATCTTGGGCAATTCACGTCATTGGGTGTCGACCCGACCCGGAAGTCGACCCTCATCGTCAAGTCCATGCAGCACTTCCGCGCAGCCTTTGAACCGATCGCGCGCCAGATTCTCGAGGTCGACACCGGCGCTTTGTCGACGCGCAACTTCAAGGAGCGCCCCTATAAGAGCGTCAGGCGGCCGATATGGCCTCTGGATGCCATCTGAGGATCGTGGTTTGATCGCCAGGGACACGCTCCCGAGGACCGGGAAGGCGCCCGGGATATAGGAAAATGACAGGGGTCGAGAATGAACAATGCTGCTGGTCGGGCGCTCGCCTCTGGCTCGATGGGGCGGAGCACGGCTTCGCCCATCGCGGATATCGTTTTGCGGAACGGTCCAATCTGGTGCGGCCGGGACGAGGGCGTCGTCGAGGCAGTCGCGATCTGGAAGGATCGGATCCTGGCCACGGGTCGTGACGCCCACATCTCATCGCTTATCGGCCCATCAACGCAAATCATCGATCTCAAAGGACGGCTCGCGACGCCCGGCCTCAACGACTCGCACCTGCACCTGATCTCCCTCGGGCTCATGATGGACTGGGTCGATGCCAAGCCATCCTCGGCCCCGACTCTTGGTGCTCTTCTTGGAGCAATCGGCGAGCGGGCAGCAAAGGCGAAGCCCGGCGAATGGATCCTGGCGCGCGGCTATGACCAAACCAAGCTCGACGTGAGGCGGCATCCTCATCGAGACGAGCTCGACCAGGCGGCCCCGGACAATCCCGTGATGCTGGTACGGACCTGCGGGCACGTCTCCATCTGCAACTCCCGCGCCCTGAAACTAGCCGGGATCGATGAGGCCTCAGCCACCCCGCCCGGCGGGCTCATCGAACAGCGGGACGGGCGCCTGACAGGGCTTCTGGCTGAGAATGCCCGTGCGCCGGTTTGGGCGGTTGTCCCGCCGCCCACGGAGGACGACCTCGTCAATGCCATCGAGCGCGGCGGGCGTCACCTGCTCTCCTATGGCATCACCAGCTGCATGGATGCCGCCGTCGGACAACGCGGCGGCTTCCGGGAGATCGCGGCCTATCATCGGGCCAAGCGCGAGGGCCGATTGCCGGTGCGAACCTGGCTCGCCCTCCTGGGCGATCCGGACCGGTCCATCGTGCCCAAATGCTATGAGGCTGGTCTGATTTCCGGCACTGGCGACGACATGCTCATGATCGGAGGAGTCAAGTATTTCCTCGATGGTTCGGCAGGAGGGCGCACCGCCTGGATGTCCGAACCCTATCTCGGGGACGACGGCACGACCGGCGTGCAGATGATGTCCGACGACGAACTCAACGAGCTCGTCATGGATGCGCATGCCAAGGGTTACCAGCTGATCTGCCACGCAATCGGCGATGCGGCCATTGAGCAATTGATCTCGGCCTACGAGCGCGCGCTTGCCGCCATGCCTGATCCGGACCGGCGGCATCGCATCGAGCATTGCGGCTTCTCGACCCCCGCTCAGCACGAGCGCATGATCAAGGCTGGCATCTATCCCTGTCCACAGCAGGTCTTCATCTACGATTTCGGCGATGCCTACGTGTCGGTGCTGGGAGTGGAGCGAGGCCTCAAGAGCTATCCGTTCAAGACCTGGATCGATCTCGGTTTCAAGCCTGCGACGGGCAGCGATGCCCCCGTCTGTGAGCCGAACCCCTTCCCGAATTTCTATGCCATGCTGACGCGCGAGACGTGGAAAGGCACGGTGATGGATGCGAGCGAACGGGTGTCCATCGAGGAGGCCCTTCAGGCCTACACGGAGTTTGGAGCCTTTTCGCAGAAGATGGAGGATTTGAAAGGGCGCATAGTTCCAGGGCAGCTTGCCGATATCGCTGTCTTTTCACGCAATATTCTGGAGGCCTCGCCAGAGGATATTCTTGACAACACCCAATGTGTTCTTACGATCTGCGGAGGTTTGATCGTTCACGATCGTCTGGGCGTCAGCTAAAACCATAATGGGAAACGCGCCTCGACACAGAACTGCATCGACGAAAGTCTGTATCTCGCGCCGGCATCCAGCCGGCGCGCCAGCGACTGCCACAGCTTGGAGGATCAGCCGTGCTCAAGAAGTTTGTCATCACCACTGCGCTCGCTCTCACCATGAGCCTCAGCGCCTATGCGCAATCGCCGCGAACGGGTGGGACGATCCGCTTCACCGCGCCCTACGGATCGAGCTTCGCGAATCTCGACATCCATACGTCGAACCGGGCTCAGGACGAGATCTGGGCCAAGGCGATCCACCGCGCTCTCTACAACTGGGATGCGAACGCCAACAAGCCGGTTCTCGATCTGGCCAAGGAGGTCAAGGTTTCGGGCGACGGCCAGGTCTATACCTTCAAGCTGCGCGATGACGCCTATTTCCACAACGGCCGCAAGATGACGGCCGACGACGTGATCTGGACCTATACGCGCCTGATGGACGGCAAGAAGGCCTATCCGGGCGCGCGTTACGTGCGCATCATCAAGGGCGCGATCGACGTCGAGAAGGGGCAGGCGAAGGAGATCTCTGGTCTCAAGAAAATCGACGATTTCACCCTCGAGATGACCCTGACCGAAAAGCTCGATCCGGCCTTCAATTTCTATGCCTCCCTGACGGCGATCTATCCGGCTGACGAAGCCGCGAAGGAATCCTTCGCGACGAAGCCGATCGGGCTAGGTCCATTCAAGTTCGTCGAATACGTGCCGGGCTCGCGTCTCGTGGCGGAGCGTTGGGACAAGTTCTACCAGCAGGGTAAGCCCTATGCGGACAAGGTCACGGTCGCAATCATGGGCGAGGCGGCGGCGCGCGACGTCGCGTTCCGCAACCAGGAAATCGACGCATCCATCCTCGGGCCGACGCAATATGTCGCCTACAAGGCCGATCCGGAACTGTCGAAGGGGCTGCTTGAGGTCGCCGAGGTCTATACCCGCGTCACCGGCTTCAACCCGAACTTCAAGCCTTTCGCCGACAAGCGCGTCCGCCAGGCGATCAATTATGCGATCGATTCTGATCTCATCATCAAGCGGCTCCTCAAGGACAAGGCCTTCCGCGCGACGAGCTGGCTGCCGGTCTCGTCGCCTGCCTACGACAAGGACCTGAAGGCCTATCCATACGATCTGGAAAAGGCCAAGAAGCTCCTGGCCGAGGCCGGCTATGCCGACGGCTTCGAGTTCGAATGGACCGCGACCTCCAACGAAAGCTGGGGCATTCCGATCGTCGAGGCCGCTATTCCGATGCTCGAGAAGGTCGGCATCAAGGTCAAGATCAAGCCGGTCGAAGGCACGGTTCTGTCCGAGGTCGCCCGCAACGGCGATTATCAGGCCTTCAACTGGTCGCTCACCTCCGGGCCCGATCCGCTCACCACGCTCAAGTGCTTCCATTCGGCGACGCCGCAATCGGCGTGCAACTACACCCAGTTCAAGAATGCCGAATTCGACAAGCTCATCGACGAAGCGTCCGCAACCGACGATCAGGCCAAGCGTCTCGAAAACCTGAAGAAGGCGAACGCCATCCTCCGCGAGGAGGTGCCGATGTGGTGGTTCAACTACAACAAGGCCGTCCTGGCCTATCAGCCTTGGCTCAAGGGGCTGCAGCCGAACGCGACCGAACTGGCGATCCAGAACTATGAGGACATGTGGGTCGACGCCTCGTCGCCCGCAGCTAAGTAAGCTGCTACGTCGGCTGTGCTTGGATAAGCACTTATATCTGTGAATGCGGATCCTGACGTTCCGGGCCCTTGTGCCCGGGACGTCGATCGGGAGCCCTGAATGCTTTCATTCATCGTGCGGCGCTTGCTGCAGACATTGCCTATCATTCTGGCCGTTGCAGCCCTGATATTCGTGATGTTCAGCGTCATTCCGGGCACGTTCGCGTCGAGCATGAGCGACGACGGACGCAGCGTCCTGGACGCTGAGGTCATGCGGCGCATGAACAATGAGTTCGGGCTGAATGATCCGGTCTATGTCCGGTTCGGAAAATACGTCGGCCAGCTCGCAACCTTCGACCTTGGCCAGTCCTTCCGGACCCGGCAGCCCGTCGCTCACGTCATCGCCGAACGCCTGTGGCCGACTGCGCAGCTGTCGTTCGCCGCGATGCTGTTCGCCATCGTCATCGGGGTGCCCCTCGGCTTCATCGCGGCCCTGAGGCCGGGAAGCTGGATCGACACCCTCTCCATGATCGGCGCCGTCTCGGGCCTGTCGCTGCCGAAATTCTGGCTCGGCCTGATGTTGATGTACGTGTTCGCCCTGATGCTGGGCTGGCTTCCGAGCTTCGGCTATGGCGGCGGGAGCCTGCGATACCTCATCCTTCCGGCCATCGCGCTCGGCGTCGCCCCACTGGCCCTGATGGCGCGCACCACCCGGGCAGCGGTGCTCGAGATCATGAATGCCGATTTCGTCCGCACGGCCCGCTCGAAGGGCATGAGCGAGAGCAAGGTCGTTCGCTGGCATCTCACCCGCAATGCGCTCGTGATCATTCTCACGACCATCGGCCTTCAGTTCGGAACCGTCATCGGCCAGGCCGTGGTGGTCGAGAAGTTGTTCTCCTGGCCGGGGCTCGGCTCGCTTCTCGTCGACAGCGTCACCTTGCGCGACATCCCGGTGGTTCAGGGCTCGATCCTGGTGATCGTGCTCCTGTTCCTTCTCATCAACATGCTCGTCGATGTCCTTTGCGTGATCATCGATCCGCGCATCAAGTACACGTGAGGCCGCGCCGTGAAATTCCGAGCCAATCTGGTGATTGGAGGCGTGCTCTTCGCCGGCGTGATCATCGCCGGGCTGTGCGCTCCGCTGCTGGCCCATACCGACCCGGTTCTGGACGCCAACCTGATGTATGCCGAGGAGCCGCCCGGCAGCGCGTTCTGGTTCGGCACCGATGCGCAGGGGCGTGACATCTACAGCCGCGTCCTCTACGGCGCCCGGATCTCGCTCACCGTCGGCATCGTGTCGCAGCTCATCAACACGGTGATCGGGGTCTGCCTGGGCCTTTCGGCCGGCTATTGGGGCGGCTGGTGGGACGACTTCGTCAACGGCCTAACCAACATGATGCTGGCGATCCCGTCCCTGATCTTCGCCCTGGCCATCATGGCGATCCTCAATCCGGGCCTGACCAGTCTGCTCATCGCGCTCGGTCTCACCAACTGGTCCTTCACGTGCCGCTTGGCGCGCGCCTCTGCCCTGTCGCTCAAGAGCCAGGGCTATGTCCAGGCCGCGAAGGTGCTCGGCTACGGCGACATCCGGATCATGCTCACCCAGCTTCTGCCCAACATGCTGGGCCCGATCATCGTCATCGGCACGCTGGGCATGGGCGGCGCGGTGCTGGCCGAGGCGGCGCTGTCGTTCCTCGGCCTCGGCATCCGGCCGCCCTATCCGAGCTGGGGCAGCATGCTGTCGGATGCCCGCGATCAGATCACCACGGCGCCCTGGATCTCGATCTTCCCGGGACTTGCGATCTTCATGACGGTGCTGGGATTGAACCTGCTTGGCGACGGTCTGCGCGACATCCTCGACCCCCAGGCCAGGACACGGCGCGCATGACGGAGCAGCCGCTTCTCGAGGTCGAGAATCTCAGGATCGACCTGGCCGTCGCCGGCAAGCGCTTCGCGGCCGTGCAGGACGTGTCCTTCACCATCCGGCGCGGCGAGACGCTAGGCCTCGTCGGCGAGTCCGGCTGCGGCAAAAGCATCACGGCGCTCTCGCTGATCGGCCTGCTGCGGGATCCTCTCATGATCGGCGGCGGCACGATCCGGTTCGCCGGCCGCGAGATCCAGAACCTGTCGGCGGCCGAGATGCGCAAGCTGCGCGGCAACCGGATCTCCATGATCTTCCAGGAGCCAATGACGGCGCTCAATCCGCTGTCGCCGGTCGGGCGACAGATCGCCGAGATGTTCGTGCTGCACAAGGGAGTCGGCTGGAAGGAGGCCGAGAGCCTGGCCGTGGAAGCGCTCGCCAGCGTGCGCGTTCCGGCGCCCGAGCGCCGGGTCAAGGATTATCCGCACCAGCTGTCGGGCGGCATGCGCCAGCGCGTCATGATCGCGATCGCGCTCGCCTGCGGCCCCGACCTTCTCCTCGCCGACGAGCCGACGACCGCCCTCGACGTCACGGTGCAGGCCGAGATCCTCGATCTCATCCGCGAGCTCTCGGCCGCCAAGGGCACGGCGGTTCTGATGATCAGCCACGATCTCGGCCTCATCGCCAATATGTGCCGCCGGGTGGGTGTCATGTATGCGGGCAAGCTCGTCGAGGAGCGCCCGGCGGAGGACGTCTTCCGCTCGCCGAGCCATCCCTACACGAGCGGCCTAGTGGCCTCGCTGCCGCTCCTCGGCGCGCGGGCCCGGCATGGCCGCCAGCGCCTCAAGGAGATCACCGGCGTCGTGCCGCCCGTGTCGGCCTTTCCCGCCGGATGCCGCTTCAATCCCCGCTGCTATGCCGCCACCGAGCTTTGCCGGATGGACGATCCCGGCGTGACGCCGCTCGGAGGCGACGGCTTCGTACGGTGCCATCACCATGAATGATCCCTCCAACGACATGATCCTCAAGGTCGAGGACCTTGCGGTCCATTTTCCGGTCGGCGGCGGGCTCTTCGGCCCGCGCCGGCACCTCTATGCAGTGGACGGCGTCGATCTTGAATTGAAGCGGGGCGAGTGCCTTGGCCTCGTGGGCGAGTCGGGCTGCGGAAAATCCACGCTCGCGCTCACCATCCTCGGCCTGCAGGAGCCGACCCGTGGACGGATCGTTCTCGACGGGCACGAGGCCTCGGGCGAGGGGATGAAACGGAAGGCGCGAGCGCTTATCGCCCAGATGGTGTTTCAGGACCCATACTCGTCGCTCAATCCGCGCCAGACTGTTCGCAAGACTCTCGAGGCGCCGCTTCGGCTCCATGGAATCACGACGCAAAGTGAGATTGATGGACGCATCGCCGCGATGCTCGGGCGCGTTGGCCTGAGGCCGGATCATGCCGAGCGTTACCCGCACGAGTTCTCCGGCGGCCAGCGCCAGAGAATCGGCATCGCGCGGGCACTCATCCTCGATCCGAAGATCGTCATCCTCGACGAGCCGGTCTCGGCCCTCGACGTCTCAATCCGGGCCCAGATCATCAACCTGCTGTTGGAGCTCAAGGAGAAGCTCGGCCTCTCCTACATCATGATCAGCCACGATCTCGGCGTCGTGGAGCATATGAGCGACCGGGTCGCCGTCATGTATCTCGGCCGTATCGTCGAAACCGGGGGCTGGAAGTCGATCTTCACGAATCCACGGCATCCGTACACGCGCGCGCTCATCTCGGCGATCCCGGACCCGTTCAAGCGCAGCCGGGGCGACAAAATTACCGGCGAAATTCCCAATCCACTCGATATGCCGATAGGATGCGGCTTCCATCCGCGTTGCCCCGAGGCGCGGGAGATCTGCCACACGCCGCCGGTGCCGCACATGGAGGAAGTTGGCGAGGCTCATCTCGTCCGATGCCGCCGGGTCCACGAGATCGCCGCCCCGGACAGCCCCCTCTTGTAGCGTCAGGTTGATCGAATCCCATGAGCCCCCTCTTCTGCCAAGCTTTGAGCGACGCCTCAGAAGGTCCTTCGACATGACCAGCATTCCGAAGATCATCGTTCGCGTGCCGCGTGCGGGCGAGCCCGCCCACCTTGGTCAACTGACGATCGGCGACTGGACGGTCCCATGCACAATCGGGGCTGGTGGGCTGGTTCAGGCCTCCTTCAAGCGCGAAGGGGACAAGCGAACGCCGATCGGCGTTTTCCCGCTGCGCTATGGCTTTTTCGATCACGCTGCCCTTCCGGACTTCCCGCGCAACCTCACCTTTCCGTTCGTTCCGCTCGCAGACGAGATGATCTGGGAAGAGGAAGGAGTCGACTACAACCGGCTCGTCTACTCCAACAGCGGAGAGCGCATCGA
Source organism: Microvirga calopogonii (assembly GCF_003347665.1). GTDB lineage: Bacteria > Pseudomonadota > Alphaproteobacteria > Rhizobiales > Beijerinckiaceae > Microvirga > Microvirga calopogonii. The sequence continues at coordinate 51,074 of NZ_QDGA01000013.1, read as the reverse complement.
CGAGAGGCTGATGAGGCCCCGGGCAGAGCGCCTCTTCGATGTCATCGTTCCGGTCGGGTTCAACGATGCTGTTCCAGAGCTCGGTCGCGGAAGCGCCATCTTCATCCATGCCGCTAGATCCGATATGAGTGGTACGGCCGGATGCATCGGCGTTCCGAAGGACAGGATGCTCAACTTGGTGCGCCGCCTCAGGCCCGGGATGCTGATCGACATCGACTATGTTCAGGCTGATGACCGGGAGCGGCTCGACCCCGAGACGCCCGTCGAAACGGTACGCTTCACCGGACTCGATCGGGGCCCGAAATTGATCGTGGTCGGCGCCGTTCATGGCAACGAGACCTGCGGACCGCAGGCAATCCTGCGCGCGATCGACGATTGTCGCGCAGGTCGCCTGGCGATCCGCCGAGGCGAGGTGACCTTCCTGCCGGTTGCCAACATGAAGGCCTATCGCCAGGGAAGCCGGGAGGGTGACCGTAACCTGAACCGGGATTTGCGCGAAAAGACGATCCCGGAGGATTATGAGGATCGGATCGGCAACCGCATGTGCTCCCTATTGCGGGAACACGACGTCCTGCTCGACATTCATTCGTTCCACGGTGAGGGCGAACCTTTCATCTTCGCGGGTCCCCTCGATAATGCGGGGCCGGTCGAGCCATTCCGCCATGCCAAGGCAGAGGGCGAGTTTGCGGCAAGGCTCGGCACCTCGATCGTCATTCATGGTTGGCTCGACGTTTATGGACGCTTCCTCAAGGCGCGCGAGCGGCTCGGCTACTCGAACAAGGCGACTTCGGAAGGAGTCGGCACCACGGAATATATGCGCTTCTCCGGTGGCTATGCCGTCACCTTGGAATGTGGTTCCCATGACGATCCTCACGCTGTCGAGATCGGCTATGCGGCCATCCTCAATGCCCTCGCACATCTTAGGCTGATCGATGCACCCTTGCCGAAGGTGGCGGCCGAGACCGTCATCCAGGTCACGGATATCTTCCTCTGCGAGGCCGAGGGAGACCGGCTCGAGGGCGTCTGGAAGACGGGCGATGCGATTGCAGCCGGGCAGGTCATCGCCCGGCGCGCCGGCGGGGGCGTGCTGACTGCCCCGAAAGACGGCTACATCATCTTTCCAAACCTCACCGCAAGGCCGGGAGATGGGCTCTGTTATTTCGGCGTGGCCAGCGGCCGTACTCTTGCCGGGTAATTAAGATGCCGATTTTGGGGCGCAGTGGATAGGTCGAACGCCGTCAACGGCGCGGGCGCTTGAAGCGCCCTTTCGCGGAAGGCATCAGCCTCGACCGGATCTGTTGCAAACTTTTCGGTAACTCAGTTCGGCATAAGCCTCCGGCCAAGTCCGGAGGTGCATGATGTTCAAAGGCCGCCATTTCGATCGCTCGGTGATCCTGCTCTGCGTGCGGTGGTACCTGGCCTACAATCTGAGCCTGCGGAACCTGGAGGAGATGATGGCCGAACGCGGTGTCTCCGTCGATCATGCGACCGTCCACAGGTGGGTTACCCGCTACTCGCCCGAACTGCTCGAGCGCTTCAATCTTCGCAAACGAAGCGTCAGCCGGAGATGGCACGTGGACGAAACCTATATCAAAGTCCGCGGGCAGTGGATGTATCTTTACCGAGCCGTCGACAGCAATGGTGACACGGTCGAGTTCTGGTTCAGCGCCCGCCGAGACCTCACCGCTGCCAAACGCTTTCTGCGCAAGGCTCTCAAACGACATGGCCGTCCGGAGCGGATTGTCATCGACGGCAGTCAGACCAATCGCGAAGCGATCCTCAACTGTGACACGACAGATCGGCTGCGGGATACGTCACGGCGAAAGCTGAAACCGATCAGGATCCGGCAGAGTCAATATCTGAGTAACCGAATTGAGCAGGATCACCGCGCCATCAAGCGGCGGATCCGGCGATGCTCGGGTTCAAAGCAATGGACAGCGCTCGCGTCATCCTCGGTGGCATCGAGATGATCCACATGATGCGGAAAGGACAGGCGAAGTATGCCTGCAATGCCCAACATTCACTGGCGGAGTAGTTCGCTTTGCTCGTTGCCTGAGCTAAGACGAGACCTCTGCTATCTTCGCGTCCCCGCTCCAAATTTGCGACACATCCGCTTGCCGAGGTGCTGATGATACACGAGGGCTCGGTCAAGTCGCCGCCTAGGCGGCCGCACAGCGTATGCTCGACCGCGTGCGTCTGTCCAATGCCGCCGGACGCCTCAAGCAGTGGCTATGGAGACGGTTCGGCGTAACGTGCAGATGATCTTCCAGGATCCGTATGCCCCGCTGAACCCGCGCCTTTCAGCGCTCGATCTGGTCACGGAGCCGCTGGTCATACACGAGCCGCAGGTGAAGCGCGAGGAGCACCGCGCCCGTGCTTCGGCTCTTTTGCGGCAGGTTTGCCTCAATGACGAACATCTCGATCGGTATCCGCATCAGTTCTCGGGCGGCAAGCGTCAACGGCTGTGCATCGCGCGAGCCCTGTGCCTCAAGCCTCAGCTGATTGTGGCCGACGAACCGGTCTCAGCGCTCGACGTATCGGTGCAGGCACAGGTGCTGGATCTGATGCGTGACCTGCAGCGCGAGCTCGGCCTGGCTTACCTCTTCATCTCGCATGACATGGGCTTGGTCGAGCGAATGAGCCACCGAGTCGCCGTGATGTATCTCGGTCAGATCGTGGAGATAGGGCCGGCACGCGCCGTGCTTGGAAGTCCGCATCACCCGTACACCAAGCGTCTTCTGGCATAAGTACCGATCCCCGATCCATCCCGGCGATCTCGAGCAATCGCTCTCGACGATAGCGAACTGCCGAGCCCGGTGCGTCGGCTTGGGGATCATCCATCTACGCCGCCTTTTGTCATGGCCGGCCCGGCCCATTTTGTTCAGGAGCAGCGATAGTTCCCGGCCGAACCCCGCACGCAGAACTCTTCGCCCCAACCTGCCGCTCTCATCGTTGAGCGGATTGTCGATAATCTCCGTGGGAGTTAGGTGTAGTAAGGCCCATGTGCTGACAAAAGCCGACGGTCATCTTGGGTGGATCCGTTGCAACTCTTGCCAAGGGTCGAGCGACGGCTGGGCAGAACCCGGAGTCAAGCAGAGGCCCTGAACAGAGCCACAATGAAATCGCTCTGTGTCCTTACGTCGTTTGCTGGTTCACTCGCGACCTGATCCTTGCGGATCATTGCTATGATCTCACAGCCTATAATCATTAGTGAGGCTGTCATGAGGCTCCTGAAGTCCAGCCCGGGCCTGACCAATCGCTTGATCCGCTGGTGATCCTGCCCGACGATAGCTCAGGTAGCTCAAGCGTCAAAGCTTCAACAGAACCCCTCAAGTTACCTTGGATTGGTCGGATCTTGCGCCTTTGGCCACGATCTTGAGCGTGTCATCCCGCAGTGGCTTTGCTCGCGGAATAGCCAGGCACGATACTACCACCAAAGAAGGATAGATCGACGTCGAGTTGACGATCGATCCCTTAAAGCAAGCAAGGATCGGCCTAGCGGCCGCGGATGGCCTTTCATTAGAATCGCATTCCGAGACCAGCATCCTCCTCCGATTCGTCGACCGCATCCGGTTCTACAAGATCCGCGTGGGTCGGGATGCTCACCGAGTCGAAATCAGGATACGGGATGGTAGGATACTCGCAAGCTACCGGATGCGTCCGATCCCGCCTACGATCCCATAGAGCGTTTCCTGCAGGTTTCCGAGAGGGTACGGGCAACGAGGAGAACTCCAAGAAGGCTTCCCAAGTCGTGAACTTTCCGGCCTCCTCATCAGCCTCATTCTCGGGTTCGGAAGTTGCATTGAGACCAGTTGAAGTCGGCGCATCGGCTTCGGTGGCCGTCGTGGCTTTCACGAGGTCTTCCATGTTAGTCGGCACCGCGGTCTCGTCAGCCGTTACTGCGGAGACGTCGGCCGGAGCGACAAGCGCGAAATCCGCCTTCCAGCCCTTGCTTTTTCCGGCATAGTGCTTGCCAGCCGTGACCTTGCTGCTGTGGCCGGCAAGGAGTGCGATCGTGGCCACGTCATAGCCGGCCGCCTTCCAGGTGGCCATGGCAACATGCCGGAAGGAATAGGGGCAGACCCGGCGCTGCACGACCCGGACGCTCAGTCGCCCGAGGCGCTGTCTCGCGGCCGGGTAAAATCCATCGAAGCTGCCATAGGTGTCGATCAGGGCCTGTTGAACGGTGATGAACTCCGCGATCAGATCCAGAACCGCGGCCTCGTGAGTCTTGAGGTTGACCGGACGCGTGTCGCGCCCCGCGCGACCATTGGTGTTCTTGGCGCATGGGAGGAGAAGGGTAGGGCCGAAGAGCCGGATCCCGACGCCTTCGCAGGGACGAAAGCCCAGGACCGGAGCAAGCCGCACATAGAGAAGGAGATATCGGTCGACATCGTCGGCCTTCGATCCTTGGACCTTCTGCACAAGCGCCTCGATCAGGGACGCAGCCTCCGCCTCGCTCAGATCACGCACCTTCTTAGCCCCGGTCCTCGGGATGCCAGGGCGCTTTCTGTTGTCGAACAGGGCGGCTTTGATCGCAGCTTTCGCCTCGTCATGGGTTTCACCCGAAATCTGGCCGACCTGCCGGAGTTTGCCGAGGATGGCGAGGTGCTCCTGCCAATAGCGGCGGGCCGTGCTCGCCTTGAGCACTTGGTTGTTCTTGCGGATCGCGACGAGCGCCTTGGCCGGGCAGGCGATCAGCGGGAACTTCTTTCCGGCCTTGCGCAAGTGCCGCTCGCCCTCTTTGAGGTATTCATCCGCCGTTTTGCCCGTGCGCGTCGGTGCCGGAAAAGGATTCAATGAGTTCACAACCGTCCCCCACGTTGGTGTTCGGTTATTCTCATGGTCACATTCGCAAGCCACAACGGCAGGGATGGATCATTCGTTCTCAAAAAACGAGATGGTGTCGCCGTTCTCTAGGTGTGCGGCCGTATGCATCCGGACTTTCTGTTCGCTTCGGTTCCCTGGTTATGCGAGAGCGAACGCAGCCCACCTTTGAGCTCGACCCGTAATGTTGAATTTTGTCATATAGTGTTATATTAGTTTTAAAAATGTCATAATTTATCTTATGGTGTCTTAGATTTGATTGAGGTGACAAATGACCGAGAAGGATCCTCTGAAACTCATCGAAGCTATCGCCGAGGATCTCGAACCATCCTTGGGGCGGAGGTTCGTGTCCCAGGTCATCGGCAAGCATCTTTGCGCGATTGAAGCCTTGGTGGCCGATGGCTACCCGGCGGAGACGATCTTCGATCGCATCCTCAGCCTGACCCAGTCCTCCGCGCCGAACGTGAAAAAAGGCGCCCTCCGGCAGGCTCTGTACCGGGCTCGGAATTCAGCCCATTCGGATCAAGAAAGTACAGAGCCAAATCTGCCAGCCGAGATGCCCCAGGCGAGCCCTCCGACCGGCACGCCCGGCACTGTGGTGCCGAAGGACGGCACGGCTCAAACCAGCCGGCATAAGAGCCCTGCTGCGGACGAGCGGAGGCGCAAGATCAAACGGCGTGCCGCAATGATGGAGCCCGACTAAGCCCGTTCAGGCGCCAACGGCCGCTTTAGATCCGGTGACACCACCAGACGCCCCCGCTTCCGTTGAGGTATTCGGGGCCGAGATGGCTGTCGTCGAAGACGCGTTCACAGATCGGGTCCGGAAGCACGATCACCACGACACTGACCGCGCGTCTGAGGCCGTGGCCTCGGAGAATGAGATCAGGAGCTCGATCCCAGAGCAGGTCCAGAGTGGCTGGGGAGCGGATCTCGATCGCCGCAGCAAGAGGGATTTGGTTGTCATAGTACCAAACGGCAGACACCCGGCGACGGCGCCATAAATCGCTGGGCTTTTGCCAGATCAACGCTTGTCGATCAGAATACTCCCACCCGTCCATCCGCTCGAAGGCTCGACCCAGATCTGCCCACATGTCATCCGCGCGTCGGCCAGCAACCCGCTTGGCCTGCAGGTTCTCGATCAAGCTATTCTGACGCCTGATTGGACGTAAGGTTCGGCCGGAGACGGCATTGGGACGGACCAGGCTTTCCAGATCAGATGCATGATCCTCATCCCATTGGGCCGCCTTGGCAGCCATGACCACGCGGGCCTCCTTCTCCAATGCAACCAGATCCCGGATGGCTTGGGGAAACCGGCAATATTCCCGAAGAGCTTCATGAGCACCCACCTGGTCATGGCGCCACCATCTCTCAAAGACTGAAACAACGGCATGGCTCGTCCTGCGGGCTTGGCCTGCAAGGTCTGGGTCGATTTGGCCTAAATCGTCAAGAAACTGCAGCGACTTGATGAGGCTGCGCAGCGTCGAGGGCCGATAGCCTGTTTCTGAGGCGACCCGATTGAGGATGACCCGGTGCTGGCCATGGGGAGTGGTTTGCAACCGTTTTGCTGTTGCCCGTGCAACCTCCTGCCAGGATGGGGACCGAGACACTCTTGCTCCTCCTTCAACTCGGGGACGGCTGAATAGCCGGAAACGCGCCTCCAAGGGAGAGGCCAAAATTGTTAAGTTGGCTTAGCAAACTGCTAAACATTTTCGGCTAATCTCACATTGTTCAGAAAGGAGATCGAACAATGTTGCCATTCCTACGCCGGAAAGAACCGGTCACATCTTCCCCGCCCGCGCTGATCGTTGTGGTTCAGCGAGCCGGAACTGCTGGCAAAAGCACCGCCACAGCGCTGTTCCAAGCGTCCATTGAGTTGTCTGGGCTGCCGAGCCGAATCGTTGAATTCGACGATCAGCGCCGCCATGGCAACCGGCTGCCTGGGCTCGTGACGAGCGTGACACTTCCTCCCACGACCAAACTCCAAGGCAACGAGGAGGCCGACATGGAGGTTCTCAACGAGGCTTACGCGGCAACCCGGGCTAGCTTCTCGCGACGCGAGACGGTCATCTGGGACACCGGCGCCAACTTAGACGATCGTGCCGTGACGTTCTTTGCTGGTGTCGATGTTGCCAGCGAGGTTCCTGACGGGATGCCGATTGTTGTTGTGATCATGGTCAGATGCGATACCGAGATGATCCGGCTGGCCAAGGTGACCGAAGAAGCCTTTCGGCGGGTTATTCCGGATGCGACCATCGCCATTGGTCTCAATGATGTGGAACATCTCTGGAGCAACCTTCGAAAGGACGACCCGATCGCGAAAATGGCCGAGGAAGTCCTTGGCCCCATTATCAAGCGCGGCGGGAGCATCGTCATTCGTGCGATGCCGCCGAGACTGGCCACGGCATTGCGAGAGAGCCACGTGCCCTGGACGGATCTTGCCACGATGGATACGGATGTGGCGATGGAGCACTGGGGTGTTGGGTACACGGTTGCCAAGAGCCGCCAGGGCGAACTTTCTTTGACCCTTGAGCAGACACGCCAGGAGGTCGTGCGTCAGCTTGGCTTTCCCGAAAGCGAGGTGTGATGGGCGAACCGTTCTGGAGCTCTGGGATGAAAGGGAAACCTGGAGGCAAGACGCGATCAAGTGGTTCTGCGGGCTCCCACCCGGATACATCGAACATGGGGTTCGTGAGTTGGATCTATTCTGGTTTCCAAGCTCCGTGAGAGATACTGCTCTCAAGCACCGAGAGCGCCGCTTTGCAGCGATGCGGCGCAATCGTCGCTTTGCTTCGATCCGGCGCTTGCTTGATCGATGTGCGACCTGGGCTGACGCAGTGCGTCAGAAGATTGAATCGATACGAGAGAGCTGTCGATGGCTAGTCCTGAGCTATATCAAGCCGGCCCTGGAACATCTGGAGTGGATCAGATCGCGGGTTGCTCGCCGGTTTTCCCAGCGGAAGCGACATTAACGCGATGAGACATTGGTGGCCTGTCACAGGGCTGAGATTGGCAGACCACCGATCGCTCATGGCCTTCTCTGATCCGGGGTCACCATTATTGATGAGCTCAGACCAACGGATGATGGCCCCTTGCTCCTGTCGCGCCACACGGCGTATCAGTGTCGAGGCTCTAAACGCCACTGGATGAAGGTTCAGTGGCAGGTCACTCGTCCTCGACGAGACTGGCTTTCTCAAGCAGGGCCAGCACTCGTGTGGGGTTGGACGTCAGTACACCGGATCGGCCGGCAAGATCACCAGCTGCCAGATCGGCGTGTTTGCGGCCTACGTGTCGAATAAGGGCTGCGCCCTCATCGACCGCCAGCTGTATCTCCCCAAGGAATGGATCAACAACTCGGTCCGACGGCAAGCCGCTCATGTTCCCGACAGCCTTCACTTCGTCACCAAACCCGAGATCGCTGCACACATGATCGCGCGGGCGATTGCCGCCGGCGTGCCGTTCGATTGGGTCGCTGCCGACACGATCTATGGGGTGGGAGCGATCGAGATGCAGTTGCGCCGCGCTGGCAAGGGTTACGTGCTCGGTGCTGATGCGCTGCGCATCTTGGGGCGAGAGCCCTGGTGGCTCCCGTAGGGATCCAATAGACTTGTCGGTCATGAGGTCACCGGTGTCGGCTGAAAGGCGTGGCTGACCTCCCTCAATGTTGGAGGGAGGGCCACGCTTTCAACCGCACCCGATGCGGGCACTCGCTGACGCCGGCCAGGCGGCCGCGCACATCACTCCCTGTAATCGCGCGCGATCTTGATCGCCTCCTCGAACCGGGCGCGGGTTGGCTCATGAAGGCGGGCAAGGCCGAAGTGGTGGCGCATGGATGCTACGATCTCGTCTACCTCGCGTCCTTTCTTGAGGTGCGGCATGGCAAGGCTTGCAAGCTCGATCAACGGAATGTCGTTGTGATCACGGTCCTCACCCGCGCTGCGTCTGAGGGCCAGTATGCGCTTCGGATCGGATCCGGCGGGCCAGAGGACTTCACGTTCGCCCTCCCGAGTGCGTGGGAGGCGGCGGTCTATGGCAAACATCACCCGGTCCACGATTTTCGAACCGCTGCGCAGGAAGCCATGCGCCCGCGCAATCCGTGTGACCAGTTGATCGGCGTAGATTGGGCCTTCTGTGGCGACCACATGGGCGATCATCTGGGACAAGATGGGTGAGTAGCTTGCGTCATAGAAGCGGTCCGGGTCGGGATCGACGCCGCAGGCCGGGATGTCCGTGACGACGTAGATGCCCTGTTCCCTTTCCCTCGAAGCCGGCGACTGTGGTGTAGCCGGTTGCGCGGGCGCGGAAGGCGCCATCGCCGGAGTTCCGTTCGTCCTCTCGAAGAGCGAGCCTTGACGGACAATCTGAGGCTCCGTGGTCGGAGCGAGCTCAAACGTCGGCGGCTTGGCGGCCGGCTCCACAGGACGCCGCTCGTCCAGGCGGCCAACCAGCTCGCAGATCCGCTCCAGATAGCGCGCCTTCTCGGCAGGGTTCGTTCCTGCACGCTGGAACTGCGGCACCTTGCGGAACCAGTCGTCAGGCTCCGTGACATGTTGTGCGACAAGGGTTTCGATCATGCTGTCGCGCAGGATCGAGCGATGGCGCTCCCAGGACGGCATCTCGACTGCGATGACGGTGTCCCGGAACTCCCGGAGGGCCTGATGCAGCTCGGCTTCGGTGTACGGTCCCTCCCGCTCCAGCAGCGAAGGCCCATGGGGGAGGCCCCCGGAGGCAGGTTCGGGGCCACCCTCTTGATCCGCTGGCAGCACCATGCCCTCGGACGGGGATTCCAAGGAAAGTGTCGGCGCGTCGGAACCCGTTTCGGCGTCTGAGATACCTGGTCCCGTCTCATGAGCCTCCGCAGATCCATGAAGCGGCTCTGGGCTTTCGCTGCCCGCGAAGCGGTATTCCTCATGGGCGGGAATGGGCTTGGCCCGCAACTCCTCCAGCCGCTTTACCAACCTGTCGGTTTGCAGGTCCGGGTTGTCGAACCAGTCGGTGGACCACACCCGCACGATGTCCCATCCAAGGCTGCACAGGACCTCTTCGCGCAGGCGGTCACGGTCGCGTGCGCTCTTGCTCGAATGGTAGCGCGCGCCGTCGCATTCGACGCCGGCCAGATAGCGCTCCGGGTAATCGGGATGACGGACGCCGAGATCGATCCTGAAGCCGGAGACGCCGACCTGCAGGTCGATCTCGTAACCCCGTGCGCGCAGCCGGTCCGCGACCTCGATCTCGAAGTCGCTGTCCGGCTCGCCGCCGACGCCTTCCACGGGCGCGCGTCCGCGCCCTTCGGCGTAATCCAGGTAGCGTTTCAGCACATGCACGCCCTCAGAGCTCGTCTCGCCGGGCTTGATGTCGGCGGATCCCAGCGAGGTGAACAGTGCAATGCGGATGCGGGCGCGCGAGAACAGCACGTTCAGGCGGCGGTGGCCCTGCTTGCCGTTGATCGGCCCAAACCTCTGCAGGACCTGGCTTTGGCCGGGCTTTGGTCCGTACGTCATCGAGATGAAGATGAAGTCCCGCTCGTCGCCTTGCACGTTTTCCAAGTTCTTGACGAAGACGGGCTCACCCTTACCCGCCACCTTTTCCCGGTACCGCTCAACCAACTCGTCGTCGGCCTCAAGCCGCCGGATCTCCTCGAAGATCAGGTCGCGTTGATCGCTGTTGACGGCGACAATTCCGAGAGAGGGGATGGTTTCCGGCTCCTCGTCCGCGAACCGCCGCATGAACTCAATGGCCTCCTCGGCCACGCGCTGCGCCTCGGCCGCGTTGCGCCGGGCTTCGTAGGCGCCATCCACGCGGATCAGGTCGACCGAGAATGAGCCTGGCCGGGCCATGGGGAAGGTGATGAGCTCGCCCCTGTAGAATTCCCTGTTAGAGAACGAGATCAGGCTTTCGCAGCGGCTGCGGTAATGCCAGCGCAACAGTCGCGTCTGCCGGAAGGTTTTCTGGCACGCCTCCAGGATCGACTCATCGTCGAGGTCCTCAAAATCCTCCTCTTCATCCGAGGCGTGGGAGCCGCCATCACCCGCGCGGCTGAAGAAGTCGGTGGGCGGCAGCTGCTTCTGGTCGCCGACGACAACCAGCTGTTCGGCCCGCAGCATGCCGCCCAAGGCATCCTCAGGCCGCATCTGCGACGCCTCGTCGATCACCACGAGATTGAATGTGAGGCGGCCCGCCGGCAGGAATTTGGCGAGCGACAGCGGCGACATCATGAAGCAGGGTTTCAGCGTCTGGATCGCGGATCCGGCACGCCTCATGAGATCGCGCACCGGGGCGAACCGCTTTTCCTTGCCAAACTCGTTGTTCAGGAGCTCCATTTCGGTCCAGGTCTTCCGGGACCCATAGCGGCTGCCTTGGGGAGGAACGGCCCCCAGAAGCGTGTCCATGACCTTCTTGCGGTCGCTCTCGATCTTCCGCTTGTCCCGTTCCACGAATTCGCTGCGGCGCGCCTCGATCCGCAATCCGGCCGCACGGGCCAGCACGGGGTCGGTACGCCTTGCCTTCTCGGCCCTGCGTTGGGAGACCAAGCCCGAGAACAGGCCTGGCAGAAGGCTTGGCGCGATCCCAACCTCATCGGCGAGATCGATCAGAGGCGACAGCCCTCGTTGAGCCAGTGTCTTCCGCTGGTCCTGCAGGCTGAGATACTCGGTCAGTTCATCGCGCCGCGGGATCAGGTCGGAAGCCTGCGCCGCCAGCGCGCCCGGCGCAGTGAGATCGAACCCGCTTGCGCCGTGGGCTCCCTCAATCCGTGTGGCTACATCCCGCAGGCCCGTAACCGCGAGCGCAGCCTGGCTGCACAGGGATGCCAGCCGCTCACGCATCTCCTTGGCGTCTTCGGACAGTAGGGCGTTCCTCACCGGATCAGGAATCTGGCGGCCGAGCACCTCGCGAACCCATGACAACGCGGCGCGTGTCGCCGCGATCATCTCCTCCGATCCGGCGAAAACCGCGGCCTCCGCTGCGAGCGGGTGTGCGTTCGCTTCGGCGCGGAGCCGATGTAGGCCGAGTTCCTGGACGACGCGCTTGTGAACCTCGGTGATGGGAAGGCCAATCCCCGCCAGGCGCCGGTCGGGATCCATCTTGAGGACCGCCTCGGCCATACCTCGGTCCTGGGCCAGGTTGGTCAGGATCTCTGCGATGGAACGCTCGTCGAGTGCCCCCCGGAGATCAGCATCGAGATCCTCAACCGCTTTGGCATCCTCGTACGTGGCTGCCAACTGAACGAGCCCCGCCTCGTCAAGATCGTTCAGACGATTGAGGACTTGGTATGCGGCGGGAAACTCCCTGACTTTCGCCCGGCTTGCCTCGCGAAATGCGATCACCCCAGAGATGAGCTCGAATGGCGTGTCCAGGCCCTTCCAGGAGCTACCCAGCAGCTGCGCATGGGCCCGGTCGTTCACGAAGGTCGCGAGCGCCTGGGAATGCTGCGCGAGAGCGTCGAGGTCCTCGGCGGAAATCTTGGCGCCGGCGGGCAGGCCAAGGTGCTGGAGGATGCTCGCCAAGACCTTGGCTTCGCCGCTGAGCGCACCCAACATCCGGCCGAGGGCGCCCTTCCGTGCAATGGCCGCGGCCGCCCTGAGACCGTCCGGAGCCGGCCACGCTGCCGTGCAGCCGGGGAAGCGCCCCCGCCACTGTGCCTCGGCGTTGACGAGAGCCGCCCAGCGGACCCGCGCGCGTTCGAAGGCATCATCCCCGCCATGCGGACGCCAGGCGAACCATGGACGTGTCTCGTCCGTCAGCTTGGTCGCCGCATGCACGGCATGGAGGAGCGCTTGGACACCGTTTCCGGGGAAGGTTTCTCGAAGCCCAAGGGCTTGGAAAGCCGGCCGGAGCGCGTCAATCACACCGGTGACCCTGTTGGCATGGTCGATCCGACGTCCGGCTTCCGCATGAATGGCATCCGGCGACAGCCCGGCATATGCCGTTTCGGCCGTGACCTCCAGCAGGCCGGAGACGAGGGCGAGCATTTCGTCCGATGCGGACAACGGCCACTCGGCGCCACCGGCCTCACGCTCCAGGTCAGTGAGGCTGGAACGCAGATCGATCAATCCCTCAATCTGGTCGGCGTCCGAACGCGCAACCCTCGCGATGACGGAGGGCTGGGGCAGCGTTCGGGTCAGGTCGCGATCCAATCCGATCAGCTCTTCGAGGTCGCGCAGGTCGGCCACGCCCAGGGCGCGAGCTTGGGCGATTAGATCCGCGACGCGTTCCGCCCCGATGCGGAGATCGGCCAAATCGTCGATCAGTCCATAGGCGATGGTGGGGTTGAGGTCCGTGAAGGTGAGGGCACCCCACGCGGACTGTGACGGCGGACCGTAGGCGGACGTGAAATCCTTCGCCATGCGGGCGTAGACAGACACTGCGCCGAGCACCTGCTGATAGCTGGCGGGGTTGTCGAGAAGCTCCTGCGGAAGGTCGACGGCTTTGAACTGATGGAGCATCGGGCCGACCTCTGATCGGGCCCGGATAGCGCGCCAGATCAGGTCGAATGGGCTCCTGTCGTCCTCGGCGGGGGCATGCAGGGCTGAAACATAGGCCGCGATCTCCCGGCGGCTCTCCTCCCATGTCGGATCGACTTGGTGCGCCGACGTCCGCGCCCGCTTGCCGATCCCCAGGCTGTACCTTGCCCGGAGGCTCTCGATGACGCGCTTCGGCGTGGCCTTTTCGGAGTGGAGCTCCATGCAGAACTCGCCAAGCCCCGCCCGGTCGAGCCGGCGCTTCACGACGTCAAGCGCGGCCTGTTTCTCAGCGAGGAACAGCACGGACTGGCCCGCCGCAAGCGCGTTCGCGATGATGTTGGTGATGGTCTGCGACTTGCCCGTGCCGGGCGGCCCCTGGATGACGAGGTGCTTGCCCTTCATGACGTCCACAAGGGCGCTGTGCTGGGACGCGTCCGCGTCGTGGATCAGGATCGGCGCGTGCTTCTCGATCTCGGGATCGTCGATGGGGTAGTCGTCGGGCGGCCCCAACAGGGAGCTGCCACCATCGCCAGTCATCTCCGTTCCGCGCACGATGGAGCCCACAAGGGCATCCGCCACCGGGTGGTTTGACCAGTTCTCCGAGGCCAGATCTGCGTACATGGCAAACCGGCCGGACGCGAAATGTCCCAAGGTCATCCACCGACGGACGTTCCAGCCCTTGAGCCCTTTGATGGCGTCCGTCACACGGGCGAAGTAGCCCTCCACCGAGGAGTTAGCTTCATCGTCGGACTCGAAGCCGGGCAACTGTCGGCCGAAATCCCGTTCGAGCTTCTTCTGGAGGCTCAAGTTCGCGTCCGCGGTTTCCGCGGTTGCGGAGAGTGTGTAGATGACCTTCCCGCGTCCCGTCTTCCGCTTATCCAATTTGACCGGGAGAAGCAGGAGAGGGGCAAACAGCTTCTTGGGGCTGTCTTCCCGCTCGGTCCACTCCAGGAAGCCGAGGACGAGGAACAGGGTTGAGAGGCCTGTTTCCTGCTCTGCGAGGCGGGCGTCGTCGGAGATCCGCTCCAGGATGCCGTCGAGCGCGTCCGGCCACTTCAGCGTCTGCAGCTTCTTGTCGGTGTGGTTCTGCCGGTCCGACGAGGGCTGCAGCTCGACGGCGGGATTGATCCCGAGCGCGCGCGCATGGTCGACCGGGTTGATCGTCTTGCGGTTGGGGCGGGGCGGCAGTCCAAGCTGGGCCCGAACCCGGTCCCGCAGGGCGCGCTCCGCCTTGGCGAGTTCGAACTCGTCATCACGGCCCATACTTTCCAGGGCTTGGAGTTGGGTCAGGTGCTCGACGTCGGCGACCTTCGCGTGCTCCAGGGCGGAGATGAACTCCTCGCTACGCTCGTCGGCGGGCGTCTCGTCCGGTTCAGGAAGCGGCAGGATCTCCAGGGCCGCTCCGTCGGTGAGGAGACCGAACACGTTCTCCGGCACCTCATCGACGATCTGAAGCTGGCGCTTCGATGTGGCCCGGTGCTTGTAGCTGAGCATCGGGTTCCTGAGCGACATATCCAGCAGTCGCTCACGAAGCTGCTCGTAAACCTTGCCGAGGCGCGCGATCTCCTTGGTGTCCGACATGATGAAGAGCTAATCCGCTACGGAATGAGAGGGATATTGGAGGAGCAGATGTGACCCTGACCGTTTGCGGAACGGCGCACCGGAACGGTTCAATCCGGACCTGTACAAGACTCGGCTGCGACCAGGCAATGGCATCACTTTCACGTACAATTCTCTCTAGCTCGCCACGGCACGTAGCTCGACTGGCCTTCCATGCGACTGCAGCCGATGCACCATCACGCTCCCAGACGGAAGGGTACTGAAAGCCGCATCCAACACGTGGCGATGATGGGTGAAGAGGAGGACCTGCGTCGACCGCCCTAGTTCCGCCAAGGCGGCAAGCCCCGGGACAACACGCTCGTCATCGCTGGTGATGAAAAGATCGTCGGCGAGGAAGGGAAGCGCCTCGTTCTCGGCCACATGCCGTTCGATGGTTGCAATGCGAAGGGCCAGATAAAGCTGGTCACGAGTGCCTTCGCTCATCCCTTCGACGTCGCAGTCGGATCCATCCGCCCGGATGCCGATCAGCGTCGGCGCGTCACCATCCCGGTAGCGGACGGCCAGCCGCTCGAATGGATTGGGGCCAGTCCCTGCAATCAACCCAAAGATCTCGCTCGCCCGACGGATCAGCGGGTGCTCGTTGGCTGCACGATAGCGCTCCATAGCTCGGTCGAGAATGCGCCGAGCCGCTTCCAGGCGCATCCAACGCTCGGCGCAGACGCCAATCCCGAGGGCAGCGTTCTGCGCCTCTTGGGCGGCTTCCGCGGCCCCTTTCCGTCCCGCGAGATCGCGAAGCAGCCGCTCGGCCTCAGTTTCCGCTTGGGCTGCGGCTTGGCTCTCGCCAACGAGGCGCTCCTCTTCCTTTTCCAGTGCCGAGAGTTCCGCGGAGTTCTCATCAGGGGAGATGGAGCCCGCCTCTTGGCGCAGTGTATCCTCGTCGAGGCCGTCACCAGCGCGGGCGAGTTCGTTCCGCTTCTCGGCCAACTCGCTCACAACTTTGCGATAGTCCTGTGCCTCCGCCGCGACGGCAAGCGGATCGGCATCCGCATCAAGCCCATACTGTCGCAACAGATGCTCCATTCGCTCGTTCGCAACACGAGAGGCCTCAAGGGCATCTGCATGGGCGTTGCGCGCTCTCTCGACGCGACGGGTGATTTCCGCGAGTTTCTCAGTCTGGAGTATGTCCTCCCGGAGGCGCTCATACAGAGCCCTAACAGCCTTCTCTGGGTCGGTCGTCTCAAGATCCGCCGCCACCGCACCCAGCGCGGCATGAAGAGAGTGCAATTCGTTGCGGAATTGCTGCAGATCCTTCCGCAGGCCATCGAGGCGACGCAGCGTTTGGGACCGATTCGTCGACCGGTCGCGTATCGCATCCCAAATGGACAACGCGGCTTCTGCTTCCGCAGGCGAAGCATCGGCAGGGAGTTGCAGGCGGGCGACCGCTTCCCTCCATTGCTGAAGCCACCCTGCGCGCTCGGCCGCCGCGCGGGACACGTCTTTCTCCAGCCGAGCAACCCGGTGCTGCATGTCCTGCAGAGACGTCGCCAAGGCCTGGCGTTCTGTCCATGTCTTCAGGGCTGCCGAGTGAGCCTGTCGCACCCTGCGGAGGAGCACAGGAAAGTCCTCATCATGTCCGGCGGGCACGCCGAGCAATTCGGCCGCACGGATCACATGGCGCCGCCCATTTGCGGCGGTGGCGCGGCTCTGATCCAAAGCCTCCACAGTCCGTCGGTAGGCCGTCAGCAAGCGGACAACATCATCCCGCTGCCTGAGCCAAGCCAGCATCTCGGTGGGTATGCCAGGGTCGACGACGCAGCCCGCCCAGAGCGCGACCCAGCGGTCCCGGAGCGTGCTCAGTTCAGCAAGTGTGCGCTCCTTGGCTGCCTGCGCGGCATCCACCGCGACGGCAAGCCGTTCCTTCAGGGCGGAAAGATCGGCGAGGCGCACCACGCGGTGCCCCTCGGTTTCACGCCGGTCCACCAACTCGTCGGCATGGCGCAAGGCGGTCTCGAACGAGCCGGCAAGATCCCCACTTGGGGCGAAAGCCGCCAGTTCATCAATCGCCGGCTCATGTCCGTCGACAAGACGCGTGCGAACCAGCCGCCATCCCTTGTCACGATGGTCACGCGCTGCTTTGACGGCGGCCGGGGAGGGAACTTCGCCTGTGGCACCCAAGCCCATGATCTCGGCCGTGACCTGCTGCAGCTCGTTGTCGGTCTCGAACAGCTTGCGCTCCGCGGCTTCATGGCTGTCGACAGCTTTGCGCCAAGCCTGCTCATACTCCGTCACGAGTTCAGGCGGCGGAACAGGACGGGCAGCCAGATCCTCGGCCGTCCCCGTCCAGCGTTGAACCCTCCCGAGTGCCTCGTCGAGATCTCGCCTCGCGTTTGCGGTGTCCGCTTCCGCCTGTGCAAGCAAGCTGGAGACGTCGCCAAGCTGCAGGACCTCGTTCAAAATCTCGGTCGCGTCAGCAGGGTCTACCGTCGATCCGGAAAGAGTCCGGAGGTTCCGCTGCGCGGCCTCGAATGCCTCTTGCGCCTCCTTGAGGTCAGCTTCCAGTCCCTCCAACCGGCTCAGTACGGCTTGGCCCATGCGTGCCAATTCGCGCAGCTTGGAGATAAGCGGCACCGACGGCATATGCGTCTCGACCGCAGCCGGATCGAGCTCCAGTCCAAGCTGTTGGAGATGCCCGGCGATTTGGCTGTCGTCGTTCGCCTTGTCGCGCATCAGCTTCGGCTCATCCGCGACCTTCTTGCGGAAATCTCCTAACGCCTCGTTGAGGGCGGTAATCTCGTCAGCCCGCGCCTGAAGACCCTTTGGCTTCGGTTCCACAGCGATCTCCGCCTCAAGCTGCCGGAGGAGATCCTCTGCCCGCTTCGCCCCGGCGGCCGCCTCGCGCGCGGCACCGTCAAGACTGCGCCACTCCCGCTCGAAGCTTTCAGGCAGGAGGGCCGCCGTGGAGCCGAACGACATGAGCCGGTCTACCCGCTGCTGGATGGCCAGCAGCATCGGGCTGACCCGACGGATGCGCTCCAGCCGCGATCTTTTCCGCCGCAGTTGGGTCATCGCCTCGTCAAGACTGCGCCGCCGCTCACGGGCGGCCTCCAGGCCTGCCTCCCCCTGCCGCCACTCGTCTGTCTTGAGGGCGTCGGACCGCATGGCCTGCTGCGCCTTCGTGAACCGCTCGATCTGCTGCCAGATCGGCTTGCCGGCTGCCTTGCGCTGATCCAGGGCTCCGAGCCTGGCAATCTCCTCCTCGATTCGGCGGAGGGCATCGCCAACCCTTGTAAGGCCGCTGCCAGCCTCGAACAGGCTGGTCGCCAGATCCCCACCGTTCTCCAGCATCTTCTTGCCGCCCGCCCGCAGCCGCTCATGGTCGAGGCCGAACATCCGCTCGAACAGCTCCCGGTCGGCCATTCCGAGAAAGCGGGCGAGAGCCTGGTCGGGGAGGGCTGCCTCTTGTTCCGACAAGAGCGTCCCGGAGGTGCCCCTGCCTTTACGGCGTTTGAACGAGAGGCGGTCACCGGCATCGTTGGCAATGGTCGCCCCGACGCGCATCTGGCTGTAGTCGAACCGGAACCCGTAGGGGGACCTCATCGGGATGCCGAATAGCAGGTCAGCGACGGAGGAAAGCAGGGTTGACTTGCCGGCCTCGTTCGGACCGAAGACGATGTGCAAGCGAACGTCGTTTCCGGTCAGATCAAGGGTTAGGTCCTCAAAGCGCCCATATCGTTCAAGGGTGAGCGTCTCAAGTTTCATGGCTGAACCGGCTCGGTCGTAAGGTGGTGCAGGAGCAGGGCTTCCGCGTCGGCAAGGATGCGCGCCAGCTGCTCGGGAGCGAGGTCGTCGAGGCCCGACTTGGCGCGGGCGCCTGCGGGGAGTTTTCCAAGCCCTTGTTCGAGAGCCTCCCGGATTACTGCGCACTCGTCAGGATCTGTCCTCACGTCGTGTAAAAGTTGGACGAGGTCGTTGAACCCCTCGCTTGAGGTGGGCGCAGTCTCAGGGAGAACCGTCTCAACCTCGACACGCTCGATCCAAACGTCGCCCTGCGCCTGCAAAGCGAGGGAGGAACACTCGGCCTCAAGTCGCTCCGGGTCACCTGCGAGGACCCGGTGGGCCGGGCTGGCGCCCGTCAGGACGAGGCGAATGGCGAGCATTCGGCCATCGGCCTCGTCAACCGCCGCCTTCAATGCTCGCCCGATCAGCGGGCAGGTCTCGTCCAAGGCCGACGCGGACGACACATCGACGACAACGCGGGCCCAGCGCACCACGTCGACTTGAATTGGCTCAACTTGTCGGACGCGCCCACCTTCGACTGTGACGAGGGTAAAGCCCTTGGCCCCGGGCTCATTGACATGCCTTCCCTGCAGGTTCCCTGGAAAGATCACGTACGGGTCCTCGCACAGCACCTCACGCGTATGCACGTGGCCGAGGGCCCAGTAGTCATAGCCTTTGGATTTTAGATCGCCCAGTTCGCAGGGCGCGTAGGTGTCGTGTCCCGGACGACCCGTTGCAGATGTGTGGAGGACGCCAATGTTGAAAAGGCCGGGAGCTGGCTCGGGATAACCCGCCGCCAGGTTCTGCGGGATCGCCCGGTCGGCAAAGCTCTGTCCATGGATGGCGACACCGAGTTCGGGGAGCGTCCAGGTCTCAGGCGAGCGGCTTGAGAACTCACGGACATTGCTTGGCCAGCTGAGCCTCCGGCTGATCACGCTGGCGGCATCGTGGTTGCCCCGGATCATGGCAACGGGGATGTTGGCGGCGTTAAGGCGGGCGAGCATCTTCACGAAGAACAGGCCCGTTCCATGGTCCGGCCAATCGCCGTCGAACACGTCCCCGGCGATGACGACCAGATCGACGCTCTCATCGACGGCGAAGTCGACCAGCCTCTCGAATGCGCGCCTAGTCGCGCCAATGAGCTTTTCCGCCTGCTCGCCTGCGCGCTCCCTCAGTCCCGACAGCGGGCTGTCGAGGTGGAGATCCGCAGCGTGGATGAAACGCATGTGCCCCCCGCGCTGGGGCATGATGCTTTTTGTTGCCGCCCCAACGTTCAGCTTGAAGCAGGCGCCGCATCAGCGACAAGTGAACAAAGAAGGAACTGTGGTCTCGTCCCAAGCCTATCTGGGGGAGAGTGATCAAATGGTGACACCGCCCTTCATGTGATAATGTTTCGGACATTGAGGTCATGTGGTCTTGTCTGCTCACGCTCGGTGGGCGTCGGCGCGAAAACCCTGACTGACACCGGCCGAGACCTCAATGAGCCCCATCCTTTGATCGCAAGTACGCGATCAGGTCGGCACGTTCATCCTGCGCCTCTACACCTGGGAAAGCCATGCTGGTCTTCGGCACGAGCTTGTACGGAGCCCTCAGGTAGCGGTCCAAACGGTCCTCGGTCCACCGCTCCTCTTGTTGGGCGAAGGCGCGCAGGGCAGGGGAATACGAGAATCCTTCTTGCGACGCGATCCTGCGACCGACAATCCCGTACAGGTTTGGGCCCTGCAGGTTCGTTTCGTCCGGCTGAACGGAGTGACACGAGTAGCAGTACTGGAACACCTTCTCGCCCCGCACCGGATCACCACCCTCAGCGTGTGCGCCGATGACGGTGATCCGAAGCAAAAGGGCAACCGCAGGGACGGTACGCCAACTCACTGCGACTGCCGGGCCGTGCGGATCACCATCAGCCGGTCTGCCCCCGACTCCGGTAGCCAGACCTCGCCAGGCCGCCCGAGGATCTGGCGCACGTTGGCGTCGGCCTCTGACATCGGATAGCTCGCGAACTGTTCGGCGGCCGGATCGAAGGACAAGATGGCGTCGGCGTCCCAGTCGGACACCCAGACGATGTCCCTGTCGTCGACATAGACGGCGTAGGCCTGGGGCTTGTCACCCGGCAGCTTCCATTCGCGCCAGGCGTTCGCCTTCGGATCGTACAGCCCGAGCTGACCGGCGTTCCACTCCGAGACCCAGATGCGCCCCTTCGAGTCGGACCAGACGCGACGGGCACCCTGGCCCTTCGTCGGTGGTTCGATCACCGTCGCCTCGCCCGTCGCCTTGTCGATGCGCGCAATGTGGTTGCCGGCGAGCGAGGCATAGTAGACGTCGCCCTCCGGCGTGGCGGTGATGCCATAGGGACCGCGGCCGCGCGGTGCCCTCCAGACCTTCAGTTCGCCGCTTCTCGGATCGAGCCTGCCGTAAAACCCGTTCTGTCCCGTGAACCAGTGAAGGCCGTCCTTGTCAAACACGGCGGTGTTCAGGTTGGTGTAGCCGGTGTCCTCGGGAAGCTTCCAGGCCGTCACCTTTTCGGTCTGGGGATCGACCCGCACGATGGCGTTCTGTCCGCCATCGGTGAGCCAAGCCGCCCCATCAGGACCTTGGATCACGCCGTGCGGTGCCGATCTCGGCCCGAGCTTGATCTCGCGACTTTGGCCTGTGCTCGGATCGAAGATACCGAGGGCGCCATTGCGTTGGGCTGAGTACCAGACCTTTCCATCCGGGGCGGGCGCTACATCGTGCGGGTAGGCGCCTTCAGGCAAGGGGAAGACCTGTTGCGGCTGCTGGGCGGATCCCGATCCGGTGAACGCGAGAAATGCCAACAGGGCGAAGGCGATGCGGCAAGCCGGCAACATGGCGGGATCCTCCTGATCGGCAGGGAGACCTTGCTCCGGATTTATGTCACCATTGCGCTGTCGTCGTGTCCGATGGAGGAGCCCAATATCGGACGCGCGGCGGGAGCGCTGGAACAGCATCTTCACGACCAAGGCCGAGACTTGGATGCCAAACCTGCTGAGCCCCCGCTACCCGAACGCTCTGTGGTCCGCTCAAGGACACTCCGCTGGCAGATCGACCCGCCGCATTTCCGAACGGAAAACAGGCTCTAATCAGCGCGGGCGTCGGGGCAGCCAGGGAGAGCAGTCCGATGGAAACCCGCATCGATGAAATTGGCGACCGCATCCATCGCCTGTCGACCTATGTGCCCGACATCGTGCCGCCGGCTGGGTTCACCTTCAATCAGTTCCTCATCCTTGGTGAGGAGCCGATGCTGTTCCATGCCGGCTTCAGGCGGATGTTCCCTATGGTGTCGCAAGCGGTGTCCCGGATCATGCCGGTCGAGGATCTGCGCTGGATCACGTTCGGCCACTATGAGGCCGACGAGTGCGGCGCCATGAACGAATGGCTGGCCGCAGCCCCGAACGCCCAGATCGCGCATGGAGCGACAGGATGCCTGGTGTCACTGAACGACATGGCGGACCGCCCGCCGCGCGTGCTAGCCAATGGCGAAGTGATCGACATCGGCGGCAAGCGCATCCGCTACATCGACACGCCCCATGTGCCGCATGGCTGGGATGCCGGGGTGATCTACGAGGAGAACAGCCGGACGCTGTTCTGCGGCGATCTCTTCACGCATCTGGGCAACGGCCCTGCGCTCACGGAGAGCGACATCGTGGGGCCGGCTCTTGCGGCCGAAGACATCTTCTACGACACGAGCCTCGGCCCGAGCATCGCGCCGACGGTGCGCCGATTGGCGGACCTCGCTCCGCGGACCCTGGCGCTGATGCATGGCTCGTCCTACGTCGGTGACACGGTCGCTGCCTTGCGCGACTTGGCCAGTGCCTATGACCAGCGCCTGCGCGCCGCGATGGCCGAGATGCCAGCCTAGCCCTTAGCCTCTGCGGGCGGTCGCCCACAGCAGGGCCACGAGGCCGAGGTTCAAGCAGGCTAGCCCGGCCAGGAAGAGGAGCGCTGCGTCGGCGCCACGCCACTCGATCAGAACCGCGCCGATGGATGGCGACAGCGCTTGCGCAAGGAGGCTCGGCATGGCCAGCCTGCCCATCAGCGAGGCGTACCCGAAGGGTCCGAACAAGGCGAGCGGGAGCGTGCCTTTGGCGATGGAGCCGATCCCGTTGCCAGCGCCGTAAAGCGCCAGCGCCAGGGCCAAGATCGGGAAGCCGGCGGCGAGAAGGATCACCCCAGTCGCGACCAAGGCAACGGACGCCACCATGGTCCAGATCGGGTGATAGTGACGGCCGAATGCCATCTCCACGATCCTCGCCCCGACCTGGGACGGCCCGACCAGCGCCCCAAGGGCAACGGCCGCCGCGAGCTCCAGGCCGTGTGCCTGCAGGAAGGTCAGCAGGTGGACTC
This sequence comes from Microvirga calopogonii, assembly GCF_003347665.1. Taxonomy (GTDB): domain Bacteria; phylum Pseudomonadota; class Alphaproteobacteria; order Rhizobiales; family Beijerinckiaceae; genus Microvirga; species Microvirga calopogonii. Next base: position 28,089 of record NZ_QDGA01000013.1, on the reverse strand, counting down.
CAATCATGGAAGCGGTCACCGACCCGAGCGTCAGAACCGCGGCGAGCAGCAGGAAGGCCCGCGTCCGACGAGTGCCAGTTAGGACAGCTGCAGGCCCAGCTTCGGAAGCACTTCTGGACGGCTTGCCATCCGGCTTGGCGGCGGGGAGGCCGGGCAGGGCGAAGGCGTGCAGTGGCAGCGAAACGAAGACCTGAAGCCCAGCGTAGGCCGTGCAGGCGCCGCGCCAGCCAAAGTGCTCGACGAGCCAGGCGCTCAGGGGCCAGCACAGGGTGCTGGCGAAGCCGCCCCACAGGGTCAACGTGGTGATCGCGCCGCGCGCCTGTTTGCCGTAGAGACGTCCGAGGGTGGCGAAGGCCGCGTCGTAGAGCCCCGAGCCCATGCCGATGCCCATCAGAAGCCAGGCGAGGAAATAGACCGGAAGGCTATGGGCCAGCGCCAGCAGCGCCAGCCCCGATCCGAGAAGGACCGAGCTGCCGATGAGGACCGGTCGGCCGCCCTTGGCGTCGATGGTGCGCCCGACCCACGGCGCGACCAAGCCCGCCGCGAGCAGGCCGGCGGACAGCCCGCCCACGACCCAGGATAGCGACCAGCCGGTGTCGGCCGCAATCGGCTTCGCGAGCACCGCGGGTAGGTAGTAAGACGATCCCCAGGCGAGGATCTGGGTGACGCCCAGGGTGGAGATGACCACCCTCGGGCTTGGTTTCAGGGTGGAGGCATCACCCACCACGGCCTCGGTTGCAGCGTTCGACACAACCGATCTCAGCAGCAGCCAACTGGTTCCGCAACCTTCTCCGGCGCCGTCGCGGGACCGCAGCCGCAACCGGACTTGCCCTCGGCCTTGGCGTCGACATCGGCTACGCAGCAGGCGTCGACCTGCGCCGGAGCGGGGCCGCCGCAGCAGCCCAACGAGGCGGGCGTCCCATCAGACGGCAGGTTGGTCGAGCACACGCCCGTCTCCGGCAGGACGAGGTGGATGTCGTCCGCCGCCGCGAGGTCGCCGGCGATGGCCGCCACCACAGAGCGCACCTGTTCGTAGCCGGTCAGCATCAGGAAGGTCGGGGCGCGGCCGTAGCTCTTTATGCCGACGGTATAGAAGCCCGGCTCCGGATGGGCGAGTTCCCGGTGGCCGTGGGGCGGCACCGATCCGCACGAGTGCAGGTTCGGGTCGATCATCGGGCCAAGTGCCTTCGAGCTCTCCAGCCATGGGTCGAGGTCGAGCCGGAGCTCGCGGGTGAGGTTCAGGTCCGGGCGCTGCCCAGTCGAGACGACAATCCGATCAACGGGGCCGAGCTCGCGGGCGCCGCCCGCGGTCTCGCCTTCGACCATCACCTGATCGCCGGCGGCCTTCACGCGGGTGGCGGAGAAGCCGGCCACCAAGGTGACCCGGCCGCTGTCGACGAGCGCCTTGAGGGCCGAGCCGAGCTCACCGCGGGCCGGAAGCTGGTCGGCGCTGCCGCCGCCATAGACCCGCATCAGGTTCTCGCCGCGCGTCGCCCACACGATGGAGGTCTCCGGGTTCCGTTCCGCCAGTCGGGCCAAGTCGAGCAGCACGTTGGCCGCCGAGTGCCCGGCGCCGACCACCAGGGTCGTCTTTCCCTCGTAGATGGCGCGGTCGCGCCCGAGCACGTCCGGGATCCCGTAGGCGACGTGGTTGGCGTGTTCCGTTTCACCCTCGGCGAGGATGCCGCCCGCGCCGAGCGGGTTCGGGGCCGTCCACGTGCCGGAGGCGTCGATCACCGCCCGCGCCAGGTCGCGCCGGATCGCGCCGTTTCCGTTCGAGACGGCGAGCACGAAAGGCTTGGTCTCACGGTTCCGGCTGAGCACCTTGTCGGCGCCGTGGCGTGTGATGGCCTTCACCGTGGCGCCGGTCTCGATCACCGCCGCCATCTCGGGCGTCTCGGCGAGCGGCTTGAGGTAGGCCTCGTACAGGTCCGATCCCGTCGGCATCGCCTGGCCGGGCGGCTCCTGCCAGCCATGGTTCTGGAGCAGGGCGCGCGCCGCCGTGTCGGTATTGTACTCCCACGGGGAGAACAGGCGGACGTGGCCCCAGTCGCGGACGTTGGCGGCGACGGAGGCTCCCGCCTCATAGACCTTCACGGGCAGGCCGCGCTGGATCAAGTGGGCGGCCGCCGCAAGACCCACGGGGCCTGCGCCGATGACGGCAACGGGAAGGGCATCAGACGAGGTCATGGGAGGACTCCTTGGTCAGCAACAGGAGGCAGGGCGGGGAGCGAAGCCGTCGCGCACGCGCTCGACGAAGACACGGCCGTGGCAGCACAGGATCTTGAGCATCCGCGAGGGATCGCGGTGGCGGGGCTGGGCCAGGACGGCAAGGATGTCCGCCCGCTCAAGGCCGATGTCGCGGAGGAGATGATCGTCCAGCTCGCTGAGAGCGGAGACATGGTGACGGTTCCGCGCCGCGCGGGCGAGATGGAGGACGAAGGGAAGGAAACCGGGCATCTGTCTCTCCTTTTGGTATTTCCGGTAGTATCGAAATACCAGGCAAAAAAATGGTCAGGCGGCGTTCTCCGCCTGGGCTCCGCATCCGGCGTCGGCGCAACATTCGTCGGCGAGGAAGCCAATCAGGCCATTCATCGCCGGGTAGCTGGCCCGGCAGATCAGGGTCGTGGCCTGCCGCTCCTGCGTCACCAGTCCTGTCAGCAGGAGCCGCTGAAGGTGATGCGAGAGCGTCGAAGCCGGGATACCGAGGCGCTCCTGGATCTGCCCGACGGGCAGGCCCGCCTCGCCGGCGCGCACCAGCGTGCGGTAGACCTGGAGGCGGGTGGAGTTCCCGAGCGCTTCGAGCTGCTTGGCTGCTTGTTCGACGTTCATGGAAATAACGATGAACTTGCTCGCGTCAGCCGTCAAGTGGTATTTCCAAAATTACCGAAATACCTTGCGGCACATGGACATTTTGCCGCCACGCTGAAACCCATCCCCGGGTCCGCGGTTCCCCTCACTAACCTGTGATAACCCGCAGGCGGCCTGAGTCGCCGCGACGGGCCCGCCAGACCAGTACCCAAGGAGAGTGCCGATGTCCCACGACGCCTCAGGCGACGTGCGCCTGCCCCATGTCAACGACCTCCATCCGGATGTCGCCACCTTCATGATCGCCCGCGCCTTCGCCGAGACTTACCGGGACGTGCTCGATGCTCCCATCCCGGACCCACTCGTTGCCATCCTGCGGCAGATGGAAATCGGGAGAGCCGACCATGACCGCCCTGCATCCTGAACCGCACCTGGCGCTGATCGTCGAGGATGATCCCGACGTTCGGGCGCTCGCGGCCGTCCTGCTGGAGGAAACTCCTCTCGACGTGGTGGAGGTCGAGAGCGCGGAAGCCGCCCTGGACTGCCTCCAGGACCGTGGGGGCGAGGTGGCGATGATGTTTGCCGACGTCCGCCTGCCCGGCGAGATGGACGGGGTCCAGCTCGCCAAGGCCGCGTGCAAGCTCTGGCCGACGGTCAGGGTCGTGCTCACTTCTGGCGATCCCGGCGCAGTGTCCGAGGAGTTGCCGGAGTGCGTAACCTTCATGCCGAAGCCGTGGCGCGGCCTCGATGTGCTGGTCCAGGCCGAGAAGGCCATCCATGACCCGCAGCCGCCGGTGACGTGACATGGGACAGGATGCAAGCAACGAGCCGCCTGTCGTCCTGCTCGTCGAGGACGAGTTGCTGGTGCGCATGACCGCCGCTGACGAGCTGGAGGAGGCGGGCTTCCATGTCCTGGAGGCGGCCAACGCCGACGTCGCCATGGCGGTACTGGAGGCACGCTCCGAGGAGGTCCAGGTGCTGTTCACGGATGTGCACATGCCGGGGACCATGGACGGCCTGGAGCTCGCCGAGCAGGTCCATGCCCGCTGGCCGCATGTCCGGCTCCTGATCTCCTCGGGATACGCCCGGCCCCAGCCGGATGAGATCCCGGATGCTGGCCGCTTCGTGCCGAAGCCCTACCGTGCGGCGACCATCGTCACGCAGATCCACGAGCTGGTGCATATGGCGGAAAGGTGAGGACGGGGTCAGCGGTTATCCTAGGCGCCGCCGATCTCCTCGATGACGATGCCTGTCCCGCCGCAGATCGGGCATTCCTTCTCGCCGATCTTGCCAGTGCCCTGGCATTCCCGGCAGATGTTTTCACCCGCCCCGGGGGTATCCAAATCGGCTTCGTCCCCGGGGTTGAGCTTCGGCTTGTGGGCGTGATCGTCTCCTGATTTCGGATCAGACATGGCCTTGGCTCCTGAAAACGTCTGTCGGGAAAACTCCGCGAGGAAGCCAAGGTTGCCCAGTTGGTGTGCCGGGCCGTTCTACTCGGCCGCCTTGACCTCGTGCTTCATGGCTTCCGCGGCGAGACGCCTAGCTTCCTTCTCCGCCGCCTCTTTGCGCGCGCTGTAGCGGTCGGTGAGGTAGTCGGAACGGTCGCGGGTCAGGAGCGTGAACTTCACCAACTCCTCCATCACGTCGACCACGCGGTCGTAGTAGGACGAAGGCTTCATCCGCCCCGCCTCGTCGAACTCCTGGAACGCCTTGGCGACCGAGGATTGGTTCGGGATCGTCACCATCCGCATCCAGCGCCCGAGCACCCGCAGCTGGTTGACGGCGTTGAAGGATTGCGAGCCACCCGATACCTGCATGACGGCGAGCGTGCGCCCTTGCGTCGGCCGCACCGCTCCGGTCGCGAGCGGGATCCAGTCGATCTGCGCCTTCATCACGGCGCTCATGGCACCATGCCGTTCCGGACTGCACCAGACCTGCCCCTCGGACCAAAGCGACAGGTCGCGGAGTTCCTGCACCTTGGGATGGTCGCTGGCGGTGGCATCCGGCAGCGGCAGGCCATGCGGGTCAAATACCCGGGTCTCGGCGCCGAAGTGGCGGAGCAGGCGCTCCGCCTCCAAGGTGAGGAAGCGGCTGTAGGAGCGCTCCCGCAGCGAGCCGTAGAGCAGAAGGATGCGGGGAGGGTGCGTGGACACCCGCCGTGGCTCCAGCTTACCGAGGTCCGGCACGTCGAGGACGGAGAAATCGATGTTGGGAAGGTCACTCACCGGCGGGCATCCTCCGTGTAGAAGGAGCTGTCTGCCGGGCGCCGCGCTCGTACCATCCCTGGCTGCGGTTCACGATCCAGACGACAGAGAGCATCACGGGCACCTCGATCAGTACGCCGACCACCGTTGCCAAGGCGGCTCCCGAGTTGAACCCGAACAGGCTGATGGCGGCAGCCACCGCAAGCTCGAAGAAGTTCGAGGCGCCGATCAGGGCGGAGGGGCCGGCGACGCAGTGCTGCTCGCCCGCGATCCGGTTGAGCAGGTAGGCCAGCCCGGAGTTGAAGTAGACCTGGATCAGGATCGGCACCGCCAGCATGGCGATGATGAGGGGCTGCGCCAGGATCTGCTCGCCCTGGAAACCGAATAGCAGCACCAGGGTGGCAAGCAGCGAAACCAGCGACAGCGGCTGCAGGATCCGCAGCAGGCCGGCAAGGGCCGCTTCACCGCCCTGGGCAATCAGGTGCGAACGCAGAAACTGGGCCAGGATCACCGGGATGACGATGTAGAGCACGACCGAGAGCAGCAGCGTGTCCCACGGCACCGTGATCGCCGACAGACCGAGCAGCAGGCCGACGATGGGCGCGAAGGCCACCACCATGATCACGTCGTTGAGCGCCACTTGGCTCAGAGTGAAGTGCGGCTCGCCCTTGGTCAGATGGCTCCACACGAACACCATCGCCGTGCAGGGCGCGGCCGCGAGGATGATCAAGCCAGCGATGTACGAGTTGATCTGGTCGGCGGGCAGGTAGGGCTTGAACACGTAGCCGATGAAAAGCCAGCCCAGGGCTGCCATCGAGAATGGCTTCACCGCCCAGTTGATGAACAGGGTCACGCCGATGCCACGCCAGTGCTCGCGCACCCGCCCGAGCGAGGCGAAGTCGATCTTGATCAGCATCGGGATGACCATCAGCCAGATCAGGGCCGCCACGGGCAAGTTGACCTTGGCCACCTCAAGGGCGCCGACGGCTTGGAAGAAGCCGGGGAAGACGTGCCCGAGGGCGATGCCGGCGACAATGCAAAGCGCGACCCAAAGGGTCAGGTAGCGTTCAAAGACGGACATGCTGGATCCTTCAGACGGTCGCCACGCGGCGGCCGTGCTCGTCCACCACGCGCTCGCCATCTTCCTTGACGAATTCCCCTTGCTGAGGCGGCAGGAGATCGAGCACCTCCTCGGATGGGCGGCACAGGCGCACGCCCTTGGGCGTCACGACGATGGGGCGGTTGATCAGGACCGGGTGCGCCATCATGGCGTCAAGAAGCTGGTCGTCGGTCAGGGCCGGATCGTCGAGACCGAGTTCCTTGTAGGGCGTGCCCTTCTCGCGGATGACGTCGCGGACCGGAACGCCCATGCGGTCGACAAGCTGGCGCAGCAGGAGCCGGGTCGGCGGCGTCTTCAGGTACTCGATGATGTGCGGCTCGATGCCGGCATTGCGGATGAGGGCCAGCGTGTTGCGTGACGTGCCGCAATCCGGGTTGTGGTAGATGATGACGTCCATGGGAAACCTCAGGCTTGGCGGCGGTCGAAGGGGAGGACGGCCGGAGGCGTTGCGCCCTCCAGCTTTCCGATCTCCCGCAGGTGATGGGTGAGGGCGACCTGGTCGAGGCTCGCCATCGGCAGGGCCATGAAGACGGAGATCCGGTTCTTCAGGAACTTGAAGGCCTGGACGAAGGCCTTTTCCTTCTCGATATCCGGCCCCTCGACGGCGGCGGGATCCTCGATGCCCCAGTGGGCCGTCGTCGGCTGGCCCGGCCAAACCGGACAGGCCTCGCCCGCGGCGTTGTCGCAGACGGTGAAGACGAAATCCATGGCGGGCGCGTCCGGCTTCGCGAACTCGTCCCAGCTCTTCGAGCGGTAGCCGACGGAGGGATAGTCGAAGCTGTCGAGCACCTTGAGCGCGAACGGGTTGACCCTGCCCTTTGGCTGGCTTCCCGCCGAGAAGGCGTTGAAGCGTCCGGCGCCGTCCTTGCGCAGGATGCCCTCGGCCATGATCGAGCGGGCGGAGTTGCCCGTGCACAGGAACAGCACGTTGTAGGGACGGTCAGCCATTGGTGGTCTCCTTGGGAGGACAGCACGGCGTCAGAACGTCGACCAGCGGGGTGCAGACCTCGGGATGGCCGCCGCAGCAATCCTGAAGCAGGAAGGTCGCAACCTCGCGGAAGCATGCGAGGTCGGCGCGGTAGATGATCGAACGGCTCCGGCGCTCCGAGCGGACCAATCCCGCACGGGCGAGGATGCCGAGATGCGAGGACATCGTGTTGTGGGGCACGGCGAGATGGCGGGCGATGTCGCCCGCGGGCAGTCCGTCCGGCTCGTGCTTCACCAGCAGCCGGAACACATCGAGGCGCGTCGACTGGGCTAGGGCGGCGAGCGCTAGAATGACATTCTCTGATTCCATATGTCGAGACTTATAGACATAATTTGAGGGGCGCAAGGGGGTACGGGACGCTCCAGGAGCCTGTATCGCACCGCTGTTTTTTCAGTGCGCCAATGCAAACGTTGATCAGTTGACTGGTCGGGTCCTGAGCCCCGGACGCCCGAGCCTGCCGGTTGACAAGGGACCGCTGCATGCATCACGTGCAAGGGGAACAATCCCAAAAAGCGCCGCGAGAGCGACAGGGCTGGGCATGAGCGCAAATAAGACTGAAATCCTGAACGAGTATCAGGCTGCCGTTCTCACAGGACTGTCACCTGACCTCCTGCGATGGCTGGTGAGCTACGCGCCGAAGCAGGGCGTTGATCGCAAGCTCAAGGTCGCTCGCAAAGAGAATGGAGCCTACCTGTTCGAGCGTGCCGAGGTCGAGGGCTTCAATGACTGGCTCAAGGCCCCATGGCCCCACAAGTCCGGTCAGAGGCCTCCGATCCCAGCAGGGATCATGGCGGAGATCAAACGGGAGGCAAACGGAGAGTGCGCGATCTGCCGTAGCAATCGGGATACGTGTGAGGCTGCCCATCTCGACCCTGTCGCGACGAGTAAGAACAACCATCCGGAGAACTTGCTCTGGCTCTGCAGCAATCATCATACAGCTTATGACAAAGGTCTGTTCGGGCCTGACCCAGAGAACGCAAGCTTTGTAAGGGATTTCAAGCAAACGCTGCACCGCTACAAGCGCATGACCTGGGAGATGCAGGCTGACCTCAGCCGCAAGCTCTTCAACGTCCTCGATTTGTGCGACAGGCTAAGTCTGGCGCTTGAGGGAGCGACAACGCCTGTCCAAGTCGAGGCCGTCGAAGCCGTTGCCCGGGATACCTTGGCGAAAATCCCAGATCTTGCTCCGGTCTCGAAGATGGATCCGAGATACGAGGCTTATAAGCGGATCAAGCCCGGCATGGCATTCATCGCCGACGAAACCCAGGGATCCGTTGAGGTTCGGTTGCTTCGCGCGAAGGCGGTCCGCTCGGAGTTCGTCGCATCCTTTGGGTTCGTCGCCTGTCCCCTCTGCGACGCCACGGGACGACATGACGGTTTCGACTGCCCGGTCTGTCATGGCGACCGCGAAATCGACGAGCACACCGCGGCTCGCGTTGACCTGCGGGATTTCGAAAAGGTCCAGTGTCCTCTCTGCCATGGTTCAGGGAGCCGCAACGGCATGGACTGTTTAGTGTGCGGGGGAGAAAAACAAATCGAGCAGCGGACGGCGAATGAGCTCGATATGAGGGACTTCGAGACGGTTGACTGCCCGGTCTGCGAAGGATCGGGTCGTCGAGGAGGAATGGATTGCCGGGCCTGCGGCGGTGAAGGGCGGATGGACCGCCGCGACGCAGGCAAGATTGACGTTCGTGATTATCAGGACGTCGAGTGCCCCGTTTGTGAGGGAAGCGGCCGACATAGCGGGATCGACTGCAGTGTCTGCGGCGGGGAGGGAACCATCGAACGGGTCGACTTGGCGAAAATCGACCTTGCTGATTACCAGCAAGCGGATTGCCCAGTCTGTGAAGGCTCAGGCCGTCACGACGGTTTGGACTGCCCCGCCTGCGGAGGGGAAGGACAGATCGAACGACGGTATTTGGACCGAATTGACGTGAGAGACTATCAGCCAGTCGAATGCCCGATTTGCAGCGGCAGCGGGCGTTCTGACGGCGGAGATTGTCGCGCCTGCGATGGGGAAGGCATGATAGAACGACGATTCGCCGAACGGTTGGATCATCGGGATTATGGAGGCTGAGTGAGCAGCCGCATCTTCTTTCACGGCGGCACGCCTGCCGTGTTGAGCTAATCTTGAGCGCACCACCTGTGGATGGTGTGGATACAGCGGGGTCACCCATCGTCGCTTGTGAGTGCCACCTGCATAGTGCGGCTCATGCACATTCGACGACTCACCATCAGGAATTACCGCGGTCTAAGCGATTTCACATGGGACCCGAAACCCGGGGTCAACTGTCTGATCGGACCTGGCGACAGCGGGAAGAGCACGGTACTTGCCGCTATCTCGCTTCTCTTGGCACCGTACCCGGCAGGTCCGTGCAGCGAATTCGATTACCACGGACGTCGGGTCGGCGACGGGTTTGAGATCAAAGCGGTCATCAATGTGCCGGACCCGAGGCTTCTCGCGACGGACCGCTTCCCTCCGCTGCTTCAGGGTTGGCGAAATGGGGAAGTGACCCCGCTCCCGGATGAGGACGGCGCTGAACCGGTGATCGTGGTGCGGGTGCGTGGCACACCCGACATGGAGGCCCTTCACGAGATCGTTCCGCCCACGGAGACGGTGGAGTGCCCACCTTTCTCGGTCGCCCTGCGCCGACGGTTCGCGTTGGCACGCCTTTCGGGAGAGGACCGAGCTCCACGTGATCTGCGGGTCGGGCCTGGCAGCCTCCTCGATAGATATCTCGGACGGACTGATTTCCGTCCAGCGCTGCACCAGGCGGTGGCTGTCGCGTCCCGCAGCCTCGAACTGCCCACAAGCGTACAGGAGGGCGTGGCGAGCATGGCCGCGCTCTTCGAGCGGGCCAACCTTCCGACAGATCTGCACCTTGGCATCGTGCCGCCGGCGGGCGGCACGACGCTGCCCGGAATGGTAACTCTCCTGCATGGAGCTGATCCCGCCGAGGCCGTTCCAATTGCATTGTCGGGAACCGGCACCCGCCACCTCGCCTTGCTGGAGCTGTCTTCCGCACTCGCACTCGACCAGCCAGTGATCGTCGTCGACGAGCCTGAACGCGGGCTTGAACCGTACCGGCAGCGTCTTGCCGCTGAACGCGTCGTTGAGCTGTCAGGTGAACGCGGCCACGCCTTTCTCACCACGCATGCGCCGGCTGTCCTGTCGCGGATGCCGGCAGGATCCGTCTGGCGCATGGGTCCAAGCACGGAGATCGTGGCCCTGGACAGCCCTGACCTGCACAAGGTCCTCGCAACTGATCCTGAGGCGCTTCTTTGCCCACTGCCCGTGTTCTGCGAAGGGCCGACAGAGATTGGACTGTTGTCAGTCCTACTGCCTCCTCTGCTGGGCGGCTCCCTTGATCGTCTTGGCATTCATCTCATCGACGGGCGGGGACAGCCGCAGGTATTTGGGAGGGTGGAGGCGTTCGCCGCGGCCGGCCTTCGATGCGCCGCTTTCCTCGATAACGAGGTGACGTTTCCGGAACGGCGCGCACGCCTCGGCGCCGGCTGTCACCTTTTCGTCTGGGAAGACGCCTGCAACATCGAGGAGGCCGTCGCCCAGTGGTTGCCCGAGGAGCGGCTCGTTGATGTCCCAGCCTGGGCGGCCGAGGCAAGGGATGGCCGTGAACGTTCATATGTGGACCAGGTCCGGGGGCGGTTTTCCCAACCGGCAGGCAGAACCATTGGCGAGTTGATCGACGAGTTCGGTGCCCGAGCCGTGCGGCAGGCTTTGGCAGCGTGCATGACCGATAACACGTGGTTCAAGACCGTCGATGCCGGCCGCCTTCTCGGGCAGCGACTTCTCGACGGGGGATTGCCAGCGGCCATCGGGAGGCAGGTTGAGCCTTTCGCGGCTGCGCTTCGGGGCGCGTCGTGACCCTCGCCCGTTGCCGGGAAATCTTGCGCTCATCGGCTCCGGTGGTGCTCACAGAGGCACCTGCCGGCTGCGGCAAGACGCATGAGGCCGCCGCCCTCGCTGCGGACCTCGCACCGACGCTGGATCCGGGGCGAGAGGTTTTGGTCCTGGCCCATACAAACGCTGCGGTGCAGGCATTCTGGGCAAGGACGCGAGGTGTGCGCGGGTCCGTGCGGGTCACCACCATCGACGCGTTTTGCCTTGACCTCCTAAGTCCCTACGCGAGTGTGCTTGGGTTGCCGTCCGACCTGCGTCGTCAGGTCGGACCAGGCCGCGACCGGGTGCCCTTTGACACTCTGGCCGGTAAGGCGGTGGAACTCCTGTCGCGCAGCCCTTCGCTCGCGCGCATGGTGGCAGCCCGCCACCCGGTCATCATCGCTGACGAGCATCAGGACGCCCGGCGCGACCAACATCGGGTGGCACGCATTCTTGCGGAAGCTGGCCCAGCGCGGCTGCGGATTTTCGGGGATCCCCTCCAGGCGATCTATGACGACGGAGATGCAATTTCGTGGCGTCAGTTGGAGTGCGAAGCTGACGTCTGCATCGCTCTTGATACTCCGCAGCGCTGGTCCCAGGCGCCTGAACTGGGCGAGTGGATCCTCAGGGCTCGTGACGCGCTCAAGGCCGGCACGGCCCTGCCCATGTCCGGGCGGCCCGCAGCCGTGCGCGTCACCTATGTGCCCGGAATGCCCGATGCGGGCTTCGGGAGGGGAAATCCTCGTTTCCTGGCACAGCCGCTGCAGGCGTTTCTCAACCGTCATCGACAGGGCACGGTTTCGGTACTCGCCGCCAGCAGGCTCCTGTCCGTTGGACTTTATGGGTGCGGACGCGGCCGCCTTGCGTTCAATGAGGGCGCGGATTTCGAGGGCGCTTATTCTACGCTAGAGCGCGCCATCGCAGCAGTCGGCCACCCACGGGATCTATGCTTGATCATTCTTGATCTGCTCGGTGAGGTCGCCACTGGGCTAACAGCGGCTTATCGGGAGACGCTTGGTCGGGCACTGACTGTCCAAGGCATCCAAGCTGGGCGTAACCGTGTCCTCGCACCATTTCTGGCAACCTTCTCACCAGTTTACTCCCGCCCGGATCTTGCGAGTTTCTGCGCCGTCATCGAAGGCATCGCGCGTTGCCCGCCAGTCTGGCTGCGCCTTCGCCAGCCTGAGTGCCTGCGCATCCTTGGACGCATCCGTCCTTCAGGGCCGGACGATGCTTTGGAGGCCCTTGATGCTGCCATCGGCGCCCGGAAGCTGTCGCCCCCACAGCCTGCTCGAAGCATTAGCACCATCCACAAGGCCAAGGGCTTGGAGTACGACCACGTGTTGGTAGGGAATTTCAGCGCGGGACACTTTGCTGACGAACGTGGACGTCGCCTTGCTTACGTGGCGCTGAGCCGCGCGAGGGCAAGTGTGGAGATCCTGGTGCCGGCGCTCGCGCCAAGTCCGCTGCTCCCTCGGTGACGCCTTCGCGCAGGCATGGGCGCTAAGCCCCCCGCCGCGATCCCGTCAGGAGGACCAGTCCGCTGGTTGCGCGAACTCCCTTGGAAGGGCACTGGAACGCAAAAGAAAAGGCCCGCACCGGAAAGGTGCGGGCCTCGAAGGATTAGGACGTAAAGACACAGTCAGCGCGTCTTTGTGGTTTCAGCCACAGCACCCCTGAATGGTGCGCCGTTGTTATTCAAATCCCGTGCTATTCGCTTTTAATGTGCGCTTATTCGCTTTTAAACACGGGTTAATCGCTTTTCCCTAGACACCTAATGGCTTTCCTGTCCAGTTATCAAAAGCGCGTTCTCCCGGATGAACTCGCGGCGGGGCTCCACCACGTCGCCCATGAGCTTGACGAATAGGTCGGACGCATGAGGCTTCTCTGTCTCAAACTGTCTGAGATCGTCGTACAGGTGTAAAATCCATTGCTGTCAGATCAGCTGGAGATCTGCGGCCGTTTATTTCGTGGAGCTTTCAACCCGTATCAAAGAGATAGGTTCTGGATCGATCCGGAGCAGCCCTTCAGGCAAGTCGGTAAGGCCACTGTGATCTCGACCTCCATGGGACCACAGCCCATCACAACAGCAATCCGGCGCCAGAGCGCATAGCCGCTCCTGGTCAGAGCCAGGACATCGGCAGCCTGATAGGCGTCCCACGCCCTAACGATGGCGCGTGCCCGAGCCAGTGCAGCGGGAACAAGGGGTTGGCCGAGTGCTACCGCGCCAGGGAGAGCAGGCTGGCTGGCACGGCGCAGCGCCCTTCGGAGCCAGTCGATTTCGGCGGCACTGTAATGGCGACGGCGCCCCGGCCCATCTTTCTCCCCCCGGCGGCAGGCCGAGAGCCGCATCCTGCAGCTGGACCACAAGAGTCCAGGGCTCGATCGGGCGGAGCATTTCGTACTCGAACTCCGCTTCCTCCAGGATGGTGGTGATCGCGCGCTGCGGGTCGCGCAGGGGCTGCCAGTGGCCGGAGACCGTCACCAGGATCCGGTCGCTGTCTTCCGACACACCCAGCCAGACGAGTTCCATTCCGGCAGGCGAGCGGCGCCAGCCGATCTCCGGAGCACCGAACGGCGAGAGCTCAGCCAGCTCGTCACGCCAGATCGCCGTGGTGGTGCGCAGATACAGACGAAGACTGGGCCAGAGGTGTTCGCGACGGGCAGGGAAGGGGAGGAGAGTAGCCATAGGGAGTTCCTTGACAAGGTTGAGATTGGAAGGGGATGCGGCAGCGAGAGTGGGCCTCACCCGGGCAGGGTGATCTCCCCGAGGCTGCCATCGAGCGGATCAGCGCAGCCCGCCTCAGTCGTACCGGCTGGACTGTCATCGATCCCGGCAGCGGAAGGCGGGTATGCCTCCATCAGAACTTGCACTTGGGTACCCGATAGTACTCGGCGGGCGAGGAGTGCCTCGGCCACGGCCAGCACCGCCACCCGGTGCGCTGTCACGATCGTAACTGCGCGGTCCATCAGCCGCTGCAGATCAGCCTCGATGCTTTGAGAGAAACGGCCATCGACTCGCACCAAAGCACTGGCATCTTCTGCACCAGTCCGGTGCAGCAGCGTGCGGCCGAGGCCGTAGCTGGCATGCAGGGCGGAGAGCTCGCGTGTGGCGACTGCGAGATCGCTCATCGCTCCGGCGCTTGCCCCGGGTCCCAGTACAAGATCAGCGGCACGGCCAGCCAATCCGATCACGACGGTGTCCTCGATCACGGCGCGGGTCGGGATGAAGCCCGGATGCACCATGCGGGTCATCCCGCCGCTGGCGCCTGACAGCTGCAGTGACACACCCTGGAGCGTGCGGCCGAGGGCTACTGCCACGACGGCATGGCCAGCCTCGTGAATGGCACAAGCCTTCAGCTCGGCACGGCTGCGTGGATCCGGCGGGCTGGCCTCGGTGAGGAGATCCTCGAGCGCGAGGGTGCGACCGGCGAGCCGAGCACGTCGGCGGGCGCTGTTCACCACCTGCACCGCATCGGCGCCGACGCGCCCCAGCAACAGCTGCGCCACATGAGCAAGATCGGCATCAGCGAGCTCATCCTTGAGGTGCGCTCGCAGGATGTTGGTCAGGCCCTCAACATCCGGCGGAGCGATCTCGATCAGCCGGTCGAACCGGCCCGGGCGGCGCAGGGCAGGATCAACCCGGTCGAGATGGTTGGTCGCAGCGATCAGCACCACATCCGGGCAGGTCTGACGCAGAGTATCGATACCGAGGAGCATGCCGGTGATCACCGGTGCCCAGAAGTCGCCGTTGTGCGACCCGCTCAGGGACCCGCGGCTCGGCAGCGCATCGAGCTCGTCGATGAACGCCACACAAGGCCGGCTTGCACGCAGAGTGGCAAAGAACTTTTTCTGTTCCTTGACCACGGCTCCGAGATGACCATCCGAGGCGCTGAACCACTCGGCGACGCTTGTCATCACCAACTGCAACCCGGCAGCCTTGGACAGCACTTGTGCAAGGGTTGTTTTACCAGTCCCGGGTGGGCCAGCGAGGATCGCACTCTCCAGTGCCGCCCCCGAGGCGTGACCTGCACGTCTGTCTTCGACCTCGCGGACGATCTGCTCGGCCCAGGTGCGTGCCTCACCATACCCGGTGAGCGTCTCCAGAGGAGGGGCATCCTCGGCGAACGTCACGCTGGTGCGCGCGCCAGCCGCCCGCGCCAGCCGCGCGGCGATGGCCTGGCGGGTTGAGCCCGGCCGGAAAGCGGCGCAGTAGTCCATCCAGTCGAGGCCGGCGAGATCGCGCGCCGACAGCGTCACAGCCTTGCCCTTGCAGCTGAAGGCGCGGATCGCCTGCTCGACGAGAGCTGCACCGGGCACAGGCACGATGACGGTCGCGTCCGCCGCAGCCAGCAAGACATTTGACAACTCACGCTCAGGGTCGGGAGCGATCCCAGCGACAGTCACACCTTTGGCCAGTGCCTTGCCAGCCTCTTCGGCGCGGTAGAGCTGCTCCTGAGGACGGTTGAGCCGCTCCGACGGGCTGATGATCTGAAGCCCCGCAAAAGCCAAGTCCCTGAGCGCCTCGGACAGCGGGGCCACCCAAGCAGGCGAGGGCGCCGCGACGACCAGCGCGAGGGTGCTGTCACCCCGCTTGAGCCGGCGCAGGAGATCGGGCCCGAGCGCCTGCTTCAGCAGCGGCTTGGCCAGCAGCTCCCGCAGGGAGAGCCGCTGGCGGGATCTTGCCTGAGCCAGGAGACTCTCATGGCCCGAGGGCGCCGGCAGATCCGGGCTGCCATCCTGATCGTCTTCCACTTCGAAGTCATCGACGGTGCTGGTGCCGGAGAGAGTGCGAATACCCATGATGTCAGTCTCCCAGAGGATCAGCGCCGGGCAGCGAGGCTGACCTCGCTCTGGAGATCGATCGGACGGTCGAGGGCGATCGTCAGCACGCGCTCGGCGACCAGCCGCAGCACGGCTCCGGCCGGATCGGCACTGCCAGCCAGTGCCTCGGCGCAGATCTCGAGCGAGGCGCTGCCGCCGACCTCGGCGAGCTGGGAGAGCAGCATGAGGCGCTCGCGCGGCGTGACACGCACGCCATCGCAAGCCGAGATCAAGAGAGCGTTGGTCAGCCGCGGCTCGGCCCGGATGACGCTCTCGGGCACCAGCACCAAGCGCTGCCCACTGAGCTCACGGGCCCACTTGAGATCGAGCACGCGGGCATGCAGGACCGGGTCACGCCAGCAGGCGCTCGGCACGGCCGCGACGCTGATGGTACGTCCACTGGTGAGCCGGACCGAGCGCAGGACAAGGCCAACCTGTGCCAGCCCGAGGGTGCGCGCGATCCCCTCACACTGCGGATCGTCCGAGACGGAACGGACGCCGGGGGTAATACCCAGCCGCGCATCGAAGGCATAGGGCAGGGGAGCCTCACGTCCGAGCTGAGCGATGACGGGAGCAAGCTCGGCACTCTGAATGGCGCTCGCAGCGGCGGAGGGAACAGGAGAGACAGTCGGGATGTACATGAGAAAAGCTTTCTTGATGACCGGCACAAAGGGCACGGCAGTTGGATGAGGAAGAGGAAGGGGAGGGCGGCTCCGGCGGCGTTACTCGCGCGGGGTCAAGCCCTTCGGGTAGCGCGTGATCGGATCGGGCTTCCTGCGGCCGCGGGTTCTCGGTGCCCCGACCGGATACCAGTGCTGGGGCGACAGGCTCGAGCCGGTCACGAACAGCATTGCCGCCGTTGCCGATTCAACCTCATACGGCACCTCGAGCCGGTAGATTTCGGGATCATCCGTCAGGCGCAGAGCACCGGATTGGAGCAGCGCTTCACGGATGTCCGCCGGGGTGCGGGAGACGGAACCAACCACGTGGGCCCGGACGGTCGAGCCCTGCATCACAAACCACTTGCTGCCCTTGCGGCGGATCACCGCCTCGACCCCGAGCGCAGAGGTGCCATAGAGCTGCGATCCTGCATCGGTGTCATCCACCAGCGCCAGGTCGGGCGGCGCAAGCGCCTTCTCCACATCGAGGTAGTCGATGCCCAGGGCCCGCAGCACATGCTCGGCATCCCGCGCCAGCGCCTCAACGGCATAGCGTTCGGCCGGTCGCAAAGGTGCATTATGAGGGCGGTTCCGATTGGCCAGGACAGCCCGTCCCGAGGCTTCGACACCATCGCGCAGAATGCACTCGAAACATCCGGCCTCATTCCCGGTCAGAATGTCCTCATGCACGGTGAAGGCGATGATGCGGTCGACCTCACTCTGCGGAGATGAAAGCTGATAGTCATTGCCGCGGCGGGCAATGCTCCCGGTGACGCCCACATAGACCAATGGCTGGTGCCCGATGACCGCGCGCCGGGTCTCCAGGATGTAGACGCCTTCCTGCTTGGCGAGCTGGCTGTCGAGGAAAGCCTGGACGCTGGCTTTCTCGCTGATGTGGACCCGGATCTGGAAGGCCGTGGTCCTGACGGTCACAAAACCGTCCGCAGAGGGAGTGATCTGAACAGAGGAGAGATTATGAAAAGGCATGGGGCCTCGCTCGCGCTGCGTCGTGCAGTGGCGTTTCAAGAATTGGGATGAGTTGGGTTCGGCCGGAGACGGCCGTTTGGATCAGCGCCGGGTGCGCCACACCTGGGTGCAGGCGTCGAGCGGTGCGCTGCGGTCGATGGCAAGCAGGCCTGCCTCGACCAGAGCGAGAATGACTGCGACCGGCCGGGGCGTGTCGGACAGGCAGGTCGCGATCTCGCGGATCTCGGCGGTGCCGCCGGCCTCCTCGATCACGCTCAGTATCCGAACCTGATGATCCGGTGCGACAGCAGGGATGGAATCAGCAAAGGATGCTGAGTGACGATGGAACGTCATTGGAATGACCTTTTGGGCAGCCTCATCCCGTCCACCGGCAGGGCCGCAAGCGTCCAGCCGCAGCTGGAGCGGAAAGCGGGATCGCGGAGAGGAGAAGGCTGGATTGAGACGAGGGGCTCAGGCGCGGCGGCGCGGAGCGTGGCGGGGCAGGCGAAGCTGCAGCCGAACGCCTGTGACGCCAACGTACCGGGCAGGGGGCGCCGATGCAGGGCAATGTGCCGCTGTCGGGCGCGTCTCAATCGTGTGAAAAAGGTATTCCGGCGCACGCGAAGGTGCGCTATTGCAGTTATTAGCCACGGTTAGTCTCCTACATAGATCGACTGTGGTCAGGCCGCTGCTGGTGTTACGAGCACTGGCAGTGGCCGTCTTTCGCGGGCTGTATTGGAGAGACAGCCCGACGACCCGTGGTATAACACGGAAATCGTTAGCAGTAGCTTAACGCGAACTCACTTTCTTTGATGAAAATGGGCGGTGACCTGCCCGCCTATCTATGAAAGGTGACTTTGAACTGCTGCGCCTCATGAGCGATCCGCATCCTCGCTCTGCCGAGCCGGAGCCAGCCACGACCTTACCCGTGCCGGAACATCCCGGATATGCAATCCATCTGAAACAAACGAACCTCAAATGGATGGCCGTGATCATGGCTCCTTGGGAGCGTCCGAGCATTGTCCTTGGTGCCAATCGAGAGACTGTATTGGCAAAGGCCCGTCAATGGATCGCGGCCCGCGCCGCCAGCAAGCACATTCCATGACAGATGGTCTGATCCATCGATCGATACGGAGATTGTTGCCGGTACCAAACTCCGACCGTTCCGTCATGCAGCAGGCGAGGGGCAGCACCCGGCCTGAGTGGCCCAACTGATTCTTGATCTGGATCGAACCAATCAGGGGCTCACTGGCTGCTACACGGCAAGCGGCTCTGCTATGGAGACGTCAGGCGCAAGGTCCCGTCCCCAGCAGTAACCTTTGCCGGATCAAAGGTGAGATCGCCCAGTCGCCATGACTGAAGAACCACAACAGCATCACCGATGGATTTGGGCTTTACGCCGCCATCCACAACACGAGTGATGGACAGAACCCTCTTCTTCCAGTCGATCTGGATGCGATCCTCAGGGCAAAAGCCTGCTCTGTTCCATAGCTCCCGGGGCAGGCGGATGGTGGTGTAGTATCGGTCGGGCCGCTTGGCGTCGGGAATCGATTTCACCACAACCTGAGCGGAGGCAGCTTTGCGCGCCGGACCTTCGGTTTTTGTGGAGCACCGGATCCGTTTCAATGGTGCTTCAGGTGCCTGAACAGGTTCCGGTTCTGAGCTGACGTCCTGCTGTTGCTCGTTGTAAACCTCACCGGCTAAAACGGGTTCTTGGGCGAGCGATACGGCCGATGGCGAGGAGAGCGTCTGAACAGCGCTCACAACCTCTCTGACGCTGCCGGAAATCTCTTCGGTGGATTGAGCCATTAGCGGCGCGAGTCGTGCAATCGCCTCGGTCTGCTGGCCGCCAAGCGCCACCAGCCTGCTCACCTGCTCGGCCATGAGCTCCATGGTGGACCGGAGGCTTTTCAGATCCGCGGCCATTCCCGTCAGAGCCCGCTCCACCTCTGGCGGCAGGGCAGGGGTTGATCCGGTCTGCTGAGGCAAATGCGGAGCAGACGGGCGAGGAGCTTGCATCTGCTTGGGACGGAAGACCTCAGCCGCCAGGGCTTCAGGCTTGCCCAAGTGGCGCGCCAGGATGTCAGCCGTATCCTGGGAGCGTTTGTCCGCTGGGGCTGCCAGACGGCTTGAGAGGTTGGCAGCCTCTGGCGACCTTTGGTGTCTAGCCTCGTTGACCGAGCGAGGCTGCTGAGCCTCCCGGGGTTTCGCCAGGCACGCTGGACACAGATCATAGGCCCGATCGCGTCCGAGAAGCCAGCCGCGGTCTTTGAAGTAGCCTTTGACGAGCTCGTCACCGGCAGGCCTGCTAGCCTCGAAGCTGTCTGTCTTGGGGCACCCGGAGCATCGAGCGGTGAAACGGTACTTGGAGGGGGCCCCACCGGTACGGGTGATCTGCGGCTCGAACTGACGTGCGAAACCGGGCATTGAGATGATCCTGATCGTTAGAGAAAATAAGCGAGTTCGAAAGGGCTGAGTGTCTTAATCGTTTCGTCCTGAAAGACCTATCTGGGATTGGCGGCGGAGTACCACTGAACCCACTAAATTCCAATCCATTGCTCCGAGATGCGTCATCTACGCGGATGAAGCAGATCCGTCTCTTCCGCGCCTTATCACGAGAATGGCTGCCGGGATGTCCCTATAGTTCGTGGAGTAAGGCACGCAACCACTCGCTTGGCCCGTCATTCGTTTCGGCCCGTGATCAATCGGTACGACGTTTGGCGTTGTCTACAGTTCAGGCTTAGCACCTGACCAAACAGCAACGAAGTTAACGATTGAGTGGGCTTTTGATTGTCGGAGCAGCGTGGGACCTGTCATCAGGGGAGCGGAGGAAGCTGCTGGAACGGGTCAAGGCAAGCAATGCCGAGCGGTTCGAAATGCTTCAGGTTGCGGGTCAGCACTGTGAGCCCATGAGCTTTTGCCGTGCCGGCGATGGCAATATCCGCCCACCCAGGCGATTGACCGATGCTGCGAGCCGTGTCGAGAAGCCGTCCGGCCGCTCTGGCAGCCGCACCGTCAAAAGGCAGGATGCGAAGCCCGTAAAGATGCTCCACAGCGGCCCACCATGCCTCCAAGTTGCCGGCCTTTGTCGTGGCGCCTTCACGCAGGGCCTTTGCAATGCCCGCGATCACCTCTCCTGTCGTGACAACCGAGATAAAAAGTCTGGGAGACATGACATCCATCCACCCGATGAGTGCGTCCGGGGGGAAGCTCTTGGATGGTGCTCTGGCGGAGATGACGTTCGTGTCGACCAGATACACCTAAAACTCCTCAGTTCGATGTGGCGGCTCATGCCGCTCGGGAATGTCTCCTGCTTCGATTGGGGCTGACATGAGGAGCTTACCGAACGACGGAACCGTCGAGAGGCGCCGGAACTCATCCCAGGAAATAAGGACAGCTTCCTTTCGGCCGTGACGGGTGATCACGATCTCCTCACCGGCGGCTGCGCGATCAACGATGGCGGACAGGGATGCCTTCGCGTCCTTGAGCTGAACTTCCTGCATGACATCACCTCTTCGGGACAATGTGACCACAGTAGTCATATTGGGTAAGAGTCCTTGGTTGTCAATGATGAGGCGCTCTACCAACCCTTTAAGGATCCTGAATCCGGTCCAGACCTGACAATGCAGCAAAGCCAAGCAAGTTGAAGCAGAGTTACCTTCGGGCGCCTTACTAGGTTGATTGCTGTTCAGTCGACATAGGGAACGTCCTCAGGTGGCTCAACTGGGCTGGGATAGCCGTTCCTAGGAGGCGCTCGGCCTCCCCAAGGTTCTGCGGCTTCTATCTCACCTGTAGGCCCACAAACGCGATCACGCCTGACAACCTCTTCTCCGAAGCGGTTGATGCGCCGCCGGACAACGGTTCGGCACCTCTCCCTTTCGATGCCACGGGATGGATCTGCATAGAGATTGCGCTCAAAGGTGCGCTCAGTCCCGCCATAACGGTCATACTGATACTCACTGTAGGACACCTCGGTACCGGTTACGCACCCGCCCAGCAAAGTTGCAACGGCGACCAGAGTGGCAATGGGACTTACTCGGTTGGACCAACTCACCATGAGAGCCTCCCTATGTTCGCTGGCGACGCCGACCGGCATCGCTCAGCCCTGACAGGGAAGGTCGGGCGACACCCTTGAACCGTATGTGAACGGCTCAGCTAACCCTACAGGTTCGGCAAACGAGTCTGTTGATGGGTACACCTGAAGCAGATGTCTGTCTCAAGCCGTAGCCGCTTCAATGGTGGTCGGGTCCGTTCCAGCTCCGGCAGCAGCCCTCACGGCTTCCCAGTTGGCGAGCCGATCGACGCGCTCATTCTCAGGGTGACCGGCATGACCCTTCACCCACTTCCAGGTGATCTTCCGGCCCACCATTACAGCGTCCATCTGCATCCACAGATCCTGATTCAGGACAGGCTTGCCGTCAGCCTTACGCCAGCCTTTGGCTTTCCATCCCCGGAGCCATTCGGTCGCTCCCTTGATCACGTACTGGCTGTCGCTGTGGATCACGATGGGGAGGTCCTGAGGCACAGCCTCGAGCGCCTTGATGGCTGCCGTCATTTCCATCTTGTTGTTGGTTGTGGAGCGGTCGCGTCCCACAATGACCTGCTCTTCACCCGCAATGGTGACGACAGCAGCATAGCCTCCAGGTCCGGGATTTCCGAGGCAAGCGCCGTCCGTGAAAATAATGGCTTCATTCGTCATCGAGATGCTCAAGAATCGGTCCGTGAATAGGATTTGCTCGAGGGAGCGAAACGGGGAGGGCGCTTAGAGCAGGGAGAACTTAAGATCCGATGACTGCGCGGGTTCGGATGCCGGAGCCAAGGTGAACCCTTGATTAGCCTACGACGGGCAGACCACTGATTTCGCACCCGCTCACACGACCAGGCTCCAGAACGAGCTTTTGCGGCCATGTTCGGCTTTGAGGCGTCGCAGATAGGCCTCATGAGCCTCGAACCTGCCGAAATCCTCGATCCGGTCAGCCAGGTTCTCGCACTCCTCAAGGTGGCGAGCAGCGTGCTGGTACCGCTTGGTCCTGTTCCGCTTCAGGGCAAAGTCGATCAAGGCCCGGCGAAGAACGATAGCGGCAAGAGGATATTTTGCTTCCAGCGCAGCCGCGGCCGGGGCCAGGATTTCGTAGAAGTCGCCGTTGAGTTCGTCCGCACGCGCAAGCACCAGGTGTGCGGCTTGGTCCAGCGCTGGCCAGGTCACCAGAAAACCCAAGGCATGGTGCACACTCGAATGGCTCAGCGCATGGGCGATGGCCCGCTGCTCAGCCTCAAGATCCTCAAAGTCGGGCAGGCGCTTGAGATAGGCGCGCAGGTGCTCCGGGTTGAGCGAACGCTCAAAGCAGGCCCAGCGGAACGCCTGCGCCTCATCCACTCGTCCGAGGGCCTCGAGAACCGCGAGCCGCGTCTGCTCCCATTCGACGGGAGTCCAGCCGGGTCGGTCTTGATCGACGGCATTGATGGCAGTCCAGGCGTCGTCAGCGCGGCCCGCAGCCAAGAGCCGTTGTGCGATCTCCACAGCAACACTTGGGACGCCTCGTGCCTTCTCACTTTGCTGGGCAATGAAGGCGTCCACATCGCCCTGCGCATCCGCAATCGCCTCCAGCGCCATTCGAACAACGCTGCTGCGATGGCGCTCAGCCAGGTCATCGGCGTACAAGGGGCCACCCATACCCCAGCCGACAACCTTCCGGTCTTCCGCACGAGGCTTCTGCCGCGGCTCCTGTGACGACTTAAGGACGAGTTGCTTGAGGTGGTCGAGGCCGGTCGCGCCGAGTGCCGGGGCCAGAACCTCGATCAGGCCGTCATACTGACCGTACTCGTTTTCGATCAAAGCACGGTAAGCCTGCTCGGCTAGAACGGTGGGGGCGGCATTCGCCGCGATGGCAATCTCCCCCAGATCGCGGCAGGCGGTCTGAAAGACCGCGATCACGCTGCCACTGCTGTCGTCACAGCGATTGAAGATTGAATTAGCAAGAGCCATGAAGCGCCAGAGAAGGTCCAGTGCTTCAGCGGCATCGACTTTGGCGACCTGACTGATAGCTTGTCTCTGGGTCTCGAGATCCGCAACAAGGGCCTTGCGCTGGTGCCAATCGACAAACGAGCGGGATCGGGCAATGGCGGTCAGGCGCTTGCGGATCTCCTGTGCCATGTCGGCAGGGCTGGCCGCACCGGCCAGTTCCAGCCGCAGTCGGCGTTGGGCTGCTGCATTGCCCCGGCTGATTTCGATCAGCAACTCGGCCAGGCGCTCGGTCCCGAGCGCCTCGAGGTTCTTCGCGTTCAGGGTTTTCCGTGAGGCCATGTCGCGTCCCGAGTTGCGTCCTGGGCTCTCATTTATGGGTCAGATGGATCACGATCAATCCATGTTGGCTTGATCGCGGGAAGGGGTCCCGAACGCGGACCGACAACCTATTATAACATTTCGCATTTTTACCTGGAGGTGTTCTCTAATTCCTCAGATAGAGCAGATGTTTAGACCTGATTGACATGTCATCCATGGGCCATGCGATCGAGGTGCCACCGCCATGCTCGCTGTCAAGAACAGGCCTGCGGCCGGCCGCCTCCGGCGGGGCCCTGCGGGCCTTCTTGACCGCTCCGCGTGCCGGTGACGTTCGGCTACCATGCCATGACGGCTCCGCCCGTCATGGCTCATGACGATCCATAACGTGTCAACCGGCTGCGCACCTCGAGAAGTTCGGTCACGGCGCGCTGATGCCGGCTGCGCCATTCCTCCGCTTCGCCGAGCGCGCGCTCATAGCGGCGATCCAGCTCCATTTTCTGCTGGCGGACCTCGGCCAGCTCCGATTCCAGCCGCTTGATCTTGTGGCGCAGCGCCACCTCGATCGTTGCGGCACGGCCCGCCGAGCGCGCCCGGATGTCCTCGCCGTCGACCGTCACACGCTGCTGAAGCGCTGTCGTACGCAGTTGCTGGATCACCTCCTTGAACTGGCGGTAAAGGTACTCGCGGCTGACGTTGGCGCGCTCGGCCACGGTCTTGAACGAGATGACCTCACCGTTCCGTCGCATGGCGCCCAGGATCTCCTCGACCGCACGCCGCTTGGTCACACTCCGCTGCCGCGCCGCTGCAAGCAGCCCGCTGGTATTTTCGAGCCCGGCCACTGTAGCTTCCCTCCGCCCTGATCGTCTTGATGATGGTCTTGACGTTCGCAAGCCCCTGCTGGGTCCGCTCCATCCGCTTGCGACCGATGTCAGCCATGCGCCGGTGGCCGTCCTGATCGAAGCCTTCCACCTCGCCTTTGAGGCGGGTGAGACTGGCAGCCATGGTGCGCATTTCTCTCTCGAAGAACGGCAGTTGCCCGATATCGGCGCGGAAGTACGAACACGTGAAGCAGGCTCCGTTGTGTTCGCACCATTCGCCGATCTGGCCCGGGAGCGAGCAGAGGCCGCCAGGGACGTCAACCGCCAGGGAGGCGTCCTTGCGCAGCGCCAGTTCGGCGACCTTGTCGTCGACCTCGCCCTTGATGGAGATGAACTTGCCGCCCCCCTTCTCGAGGACGGCTTTCTTCTTCAGCTTCAGACGCTGGTTGACGTAGATCAGGCTCATGTCGGCCGAGGCATGGCCCAGTTCCATCTGGATCATCATGATGTCGTAACCGGCCAGCGCCAGCTCGGTGCCGTAAAAATGGCGCAGGTCATGCCAACCGAACTTGTAGATGCCGCCGTCCTTGTCACGAATGCCCTGGCGAATGATCCACTTCGCAATCACGTCCCGGGTGTGCCCAGGACTGAGATGGACCTCGGCATCGCCGAGCCTATGGGGGAACAGGTATTGTGTCTCGCGGCGCCATGCCCTCCGGACGTCGTCCTGCTGCTCCTGGATGGTCTGGATGACCAGAGCATGGGCGGCATCGTTCTTGTGCAGCGGCTTGGTGTTCCAGCGCTTGACCTTGGACTGATAGAAGGTCAGCAGCATGAAGTCGGCATCGTCCGGATCCGGTGCCAGGCAGTCGAACGCAAGGGCATGCAGGTCGATGGACCGCATGCCCGTGTAGCGGGCGATGATCAGAAGGCGTCTGCAGACAACCGGCAGGGAGTCGAACCTCAGGAAGATCTGCTCAATGACCTCCTCGGGCACCATCGCGTCTTCGAGATTGCGCTCATATTCATGCGTTCGGGGATGATAGCTGCGAACTCTGCGAACGTTTCTCTTATCGAAGACAAGGCGGCGCCAGCGGTATTCCGGGAGGTAGGCGCAGGCCCACTGAAGCATGTTGAGGGGATCCGTATACCAGTTCTGTCCGGTGAACCCCTTGTCGTTGCCCCACGACAGGAACGTATGCTCGATGAACTCCTGTGTGATGTGTTCGGGGCGAGGTGAGGGATGAATGCCGTACAGGCATACTTCGATCAGCCCGAGCGAACCAATGTAGGATGGAAGAGAGCGCGGAGAGAGCTCCTTGTGCTCGATTTTGTTGAGAACGTAGCGCCGCGCCACGTGGCGCAGCCACGGAAGTTGAATGCGGAAGAAGCTGAGATAGGGTGCTTTGGACGTCGTCACCGGAACGTCATCTGCAGGATAAACATCCTCCAGGAGCACCAAGTCTCTGGCCTCCACCGGCTTGGCTCTCTCGCGCAAGAGGATGAGGGTGAACACCAAGACGTTGGCCACGGCGCTGGCCACGGGCCCGTAGGCTGTCTCATGGATTGTGGCGTCCCGGCGCCATTTGCGCTTCGTGGGACGAGCCGAGTAGTCCCGCGCTGCCAGCCACTGCTCGAACAGGCTGCGAAGGGGCGTGCTGCCGCGCCCTGACCCGCTCTCGATGGGGTGCCCGAAGTCGATCAGGTGGTGGGCCGCATGTGTTTGACTGGATGCAAGGTCAGCACAGAAGGGGATCAACTGGACCACTCTCGTGTACCAGCGATAGTGCCGGCTCTGTGGGCGTGCCAGACGCCAGGCAAAAAACGCCTTGAGCTCCGTCTTGTAGAATTCCGGCACGGCGGCGAAGTCGAAGCCGATCCCACCCAGCAACGCATCGGGCAGCGTTTGACCGCGCTGTCGCACGATCGACGCAGGGCGGCCTTTTCTGCCCCGTCCTCCATGGGTGTTGCTCTCGACGCGGCCACTCTTGGGCTCGATCTCCTGGGCATCGCGGAGGATTTGAGCGTGCCGCGCCTCGCCATAACTGTCCGGCGCGTATAACGCGGATCCGGCATCGATCCCGAAGCATTCCCGAAGCGTATGGAAGCCCCACAGGTCTCGTTCGAGCAGGGTAGGGTGCAGGTCGGTCAGAAAGGCCCGCAGGCTCCCAAGATACGCGACGTCCGGGTCGCAGCTTCGGGTGAGCTTCAGAGCCATTTGAGCTTCTCCTCCGTCAGGCCGATACGCCGCAAGTCATTCAGGCGCTCTTCGACCTCCGTGTGGTTCTTGAGCTGCAGCTTCTTGTACTCGGCATTGAACAGGTGCTTGTAAATGGCATTGGTCGTCTGCGGGCTGGCATGCCCGAGGCGGTCGGCGACATCGAGCAGGCTATAGCCTTGAGCGATCGCCTCGCTGGCATGGGTATGGCGGAACATGTGCCAGGTGAACGCAATGCCAGCGTTCCGGACCAGACGCTTTTGAATGTCGTAGACGTTGCTCTCGGTCAGTCCGCGGCCGATTTGCGCCTTGGCGATGTTGCAGAACACATAGTTCGTGCCGGTCTCGAAGGCCGGAAGGTATTCGTCGCTGGCGATATAGTCCTCGTACATCGTCATCACGAAGTCGAGCACCGGGATCGGCCGCGCCTTGGCGTATTTGACGCGCGCTTTGTTCTCGTGAAGGCGCTGCGTGACCCAGATGACGTTCTCCTCCAACCGGAAGTCCTCGTGCAGCAGGCCCCGCGCCTCGCCGATCCGGATGCCGGTCGTGTACAGGAGGACCACCAGGAAGGCGTCGCGCATGAGGCTGGCCGCCTCGATGATCCTCAGGACCTGCTCCGGCGTCAGCCGGTGGTCGACGGCCCGCTTGGCGGAGGCCGCCTTGGCCTTGTGGTCCGACCGGCTTTCGGTGTAGCGCCGCGCCTTCCGCTGCATGATATGGGCCAGGAAAGGCTTGTAGGCGTCGGGATGATGCGTCCGGGGCCGCTCGCCGGCATCAAAGATCAGTGCGGCGTGGCGCAGGTCCAGAAAGGTGTAGAAGGCCTTGATCGCAAACAGGATCTGGTTGTGCAGGCTGGCGGAAACGTCCACGGGTTCCGGGCGCAGCGGGATGATGTTGAGGGCGGTCTTCAGATCCAGGATCGAGCCATGGCGGATCACCGCGGGAATGAAGCGGTCGAGGTCCAAGGGTGCGATCTCCCGGAAGCTCTTGCCTATGGTGGCAAGATAGTTGCCGAGCCGGACCACATGCCGGGCATAGTGGGCAACGGTACTCGGCGCGTGATGGCGCGCCTCCAGGGAGATGACGAACTCACGGATCTCGGTGACGATGGCATCGCCGTCATAGGCGGTCCAGATGATGTGGCCGCTCGGGAGGACGATGCGCTGCAGGTGCATGGGCCGTCATCCGCGTCGTTGACACCTGATGGTACGACTGTCAGGGACCGGCGCCAAGCCCTCAAAGGGGTAGGTCGATCACGTCAGTGACATGACCAAGCGACCTATAGGGAATCGCATAA
>NZ_QDGA01000129.1 GCF_003347665.1 Microvirga calopogonii | reverse complement strand
GCCGTGATCGTCAACGAGTTCGGCGAGATCGGCATCGACAACGAACTCGTCGTCGGCGCCGACGAGGAAGTGTTCGAGATGAACAACGGGTGCATCTGCTGCACCGTGCGCGGCGACCTGATCCGCATTCTCGACGGGTTGATGAAGCGCAAGGGCAAGTTCGACGCCATCATCGTCGAGACCACCGGCCTCGCGGACCCCGCTCCGGTGGCCCAGACCTTCTTCATGGACCAGGATGTGTCCGACACCGCCCGCCTCGACGCCGTGGTGACGGTCGCCGACGCCAAGTGGCTCTCCGACCGGCTGAAGGACGCGCCGGAGGCGAAGAACCAGATCGCCTTCGCGGACGTGATCATCCTCAACAAGATCGATCTCGTGAACGAGGCAGAGCTGAACGAGGTCGAGGCGCGCATCCGCGCCATCAACCCCTACGCCAAGGTCCACCGCACCCAGAACTGCGCCATCCCGATCTCGGAAGTGCTCGACCGCAAGGCCTTCGATCTCGACCGGATCATCGAGCTGGAGCCGGATTTCCTGGAAGAAGGTCATCACCATCACCACGACGAGGAGATGCAATCCGTCTCCGTCGCCATCGACGGCGAGGTGGATCCGGAAAAGTTCATGCCGTGGATTTCGAACCTCACCCAGGTCGAGGGGCCGAACATCCTGCGCTGCAAGGGCATCGTGGCGTTCCCGAACGAGCCGAAGCGCTTCGTCTTCCAAGGCGTCCACATGATCCTCGACGGCGACGTGCAGGGCGAGTGGAAGGCGGGCGAGAAGCACACCTCGAAGGTGGTCTTCATCGGGCGCGACCTGAACGAGAAGGCGATCAGGGAAGGATTCCTGGCCTGCGCGGCCTGACGGCTGCGGAATCGGACCCACAACGGGTGTCCCCTTGCGGGTCCGATGCTATATGGCAGCGCGCATGAAGGAATCGCTTTGATGAGTACTGGAACCGCTCCGTCCTTGACCCAGAACGTGACGCCTTTCGCGGCGGGCGCCCATGTCACGGCCGTCGGCTGGCTCAAAGGCACGGCCGCCTTCGGCCTCGGCGACGGCGGTGTTCTCCTGGCAAAGGACGGCGAGAGCCATCGCGTCGAGGCGCATCCGGACGCGGGCGTGCTGGTGGCGGCAAGCGACGGCGAACGCTTCGTCACCGGTGGAGACGACGGCCGCGTCGCCGTCACGGGCGCTGACGGCGCGACGAAGACCCTCGCGGAAACCAAAGGCGCCTGGATCGATTCGCTCGCCGTCAATGCGGGCGGAGCCTTCGCCTACGGCGTCGGCAAGCGCGTCATCGCCCGCGACGATAAGGGGCGGGAGAAGACCCTGGAGGTTCCCTCGGCGGCGCGCGGCCTCGCCTTCGCGCCCAAGGGCTACCGGCTGGCGATTTCCCATTACAACGGCGCGACGCTCTGGTTCCCGAACGTGGAAGCCAAGCCCGAATCGCTGGAATGGAAGGGCTCCCATCTCGACATCACCTGGTCGCCCGATGCCCGCTTCGTGGTGACCTCCATGCAGGAGAACGCCCTCCACGGCTGGCGGCTCATCCCCGACAAGGGGCATATGCGCATGAGCGGCTATCCGTCGAAGACGCGTTCGTTCTCCTGGTCGGGCGACGGCAAGTGGCTCGCCACCTCCGGCGCGGAAGCCGCCATCATCTGGCCCTTCGAATCGAAGGAAGGCCCCATGGGCAAGGCGCCGCGGGAATGCGGCGTGCGCCCGGCCAAGGTCAGCCGGGTGGCCTTTCATCCGAACACCCTGGTGCTGGCGGTCGGCTACGAGGACGGCTGCATCCTGCTCATCCGCCTCAACGACGCCTCGGAGCTTCTGGTCCGCCCGGCCGTCGAGGACAGCGGCATCACGGCCATGGCCTGGGACAAGGGCGGGAAGCGCCTCGCCTTCGGCTGCGAGGACGGTCAGGCCGGCATCCTGACCCTGCCGTGAGATCGCCAATGGCCCTGTTCGGCGCTTTCCTGAGGGGGACATTCGGCCTGCCGAAGCCCGACAAGCATGGCATCGACCGCGTGAAGGATCTCGCCCGCACGGCCCTCGGGGCCGTGCCGGACACGGCCTTCGCCGTCAACGAAATCGCCTGCAACGATCCCGGCTGCCCCGGGATCGAGACCGTGATCCTGGTGATGGAGCCTGGTCAGAAGACCAGGGCGCTCAAAATCGCCAAGCCTCTCGACGAGGTCGTGGAACAAGATATCATCAGGGCGCTTGATCCCTGAAAGGGTTCAAGCTTGTCCAGGATCATCCGCATCATCGCGTTCGGGCTGGGCCTGTGCGGCGGCATCGTCGCCTCGCAGGGTCCTGAATTCGCCCAGCAATACCGTCAGCGCCTCGGGGGCACCATCGACGAATTACAGCGCGTGATCGCGCGTTTCGATGCGGATGCCCGGGCCAGCGGCGAGACGCTGGAAAGCGCCATCACCCGCCTGCGTTCCAACACGGACACTTTCGTCAGCCGCCAGGGCGCGGCCATGCAGGCCAATGTGGAGCGACTGGGTCGCCTGGAGGCTCATCGCGAGGCCATGATGCAGGCCGGCCCGTTCGCCCGGATCACCCTGATGGTGCGCGACGGAGACCGGGATGTGATGGAGGCGGTTTACCGCGATTTCGAACCGGCCCTGCCGGTCACCGAGGAGGGCATCCTGTCGAGCGCCATCGGATTTGTCGCCCTATGGGGCGGCGCTCTTCTCCTGGCTGGCTTCATTCGCAGCCTGTGGCGACGCCGGACGCTGAGAACGGCTGCGCCTCAGTAGCTTCCGAACGGGAACGATCATGGGGCAGGCTTGCAACAAAGCCTACTCCAGCCGCATCCTCGATCTTGTTAAGTTGTGTCGGATCAAGGCTCCACAATCCGGCTAGGTCAATAGTATCCTGCTCGTCGGGAATTGGGCTTCGCGCACTTTCTGCCGATCTCTCATTCTGAGATGTGTCAGCCTCATAGATGAATGATGTCGCTTCTTCCGGGGTCCGTGCTCCAAGATCAAGAAAGCCCAATTGTGCCTCTTCAAGGCTTTGTGGCCCTTCATTTGCAAGGACCTCGCCGTCGCGGAAGGAGAATATACGCTCGACACGTCCGTGCCTCGCTCGGGCCCATGCGTCAAATCCAACAACCCGATATGTCCCGAAAAACTGAACCTCCTCGAAGTGCGATGCCAAATTCGAAAAAATGTGCCGGAACGCGCGTCCAAGCTCCTGTTCGCTGTAATCGAGAGAAGCATCCGCGGGATATGGAAGGTCAACACTGATGACCAAGATCCATCCTCGCACCGCAGGAGAGACGAAGACCGTCGCTGCTTCCGCTTCACGCCTTGAATATTCATAAGCAGCAGCAACGCCGGACGCCCAGTTTGCCGGACGTGGGTCGTCAAGCCCGAGAACCTCACGGACGGAAGCGCTGTCTGTTGTTCGAATAGCAAACCAATTGACTTTGCAACCAAAGCTTACGGGATGATCGGGCTCCGTTTGAAGCACACGTGGTGAGGCATGAATGTTTACGGCCTTAGCAGCAGGATCAGCCCCCGTCCCAATTCCTAACAGGGAAAGAAATGTACGGAGAACTTTCATAGAAACGCATCCTTACTCTGGATAACGTTTCTATGTTACATAATAGATCGAATTAAGCAAAGCGCCCGCGTTCAGCTGCGTGCAGCAGTCGAATCCCCACGCCCCGGCTTTCCGGCCAATACCACGTAAAATCCCAGACCGTCCTGTGCCGGCAGGGTCTGCAGCCTGTCGATCCAGCCGCGTTTCTTGGCATCGAGCAGGGCCTTGCCGACCGGCTGGAACAGCGTCTCGCCGCCGCCTTCCGGCGGCGGATCGAGGCGGATGGCGACCGACTTCGGCGCGGCGAAGCGGCTGCGCTCCAGCATGTCCTGGATCGATGCTTCCGCCTTTTCCCGCGAGACGCCCCGCAGATCGAGCACGCTCTCGGCATCCGTGACGCCAAGGCCGCCGCGGAGCTTGTCGGCATAGAATTCCTCGAAATGGGGCATCTCTGCTCACTCCATCCGTCATGCCCGGGCCTTGGCCCGGGCATGACGCATTTGCTACCGCACCAGAACGTTCCGGAACTGCCACGGATCGGAGGTGTCGATGTCCTCCGGGAAGAAGCCGGGACGGTCGGTGAGCGGGGTCCAATCCGTATAGTAGCCGTTCACCGGGCCGAGATAGGGCAGTTGCACCTCAAGGCAGCGGCGGAAATCCATCTCGTCGGCCTCGACGATGCCGGCATTCGGGTTCTCAAGCGCCCAGACCATCCCAGCGAGCACGGCGGAGGTCACCTGGAGGCCGGTGGCGTTCTGATAAGGCGCGATGCGGCGCGTCTCCTCGATGGAGAGCTGCGAGCCGTACCAGTAAGCATTCTTGCCGTGGCCGTAGAGCAGAACGCCGAGTTCGTCGATGCCATCGACGATTTCGTTCTCGTCGAGGATGTGCTGCTCCTCCTGCACCTTGCCGGCGTTGCCGAACATCTCGTGCAGCGACAGCACCGCCTCGTTGCAGGGATGATAGGCGTAGTGGCAGGTCGGACGGTACACGGCCTTCCCGTTCTCGCGTACGGTGTAGTAGTCCGCAATCGAGATCGACTCGTTGTGGGTGACGAGGAAGCCGTGCTGCGAGCCGGGCGTCGGGCACCAGGTGCGCACGCGGGTGGCGGCGCCGGGCTGAAGCAGGTAGATCGCCTGCGCATCGGGCCCGAGCGTACCGGCATTCTCCGGCATCCATTTTTCATGCGTACCCCAGCCGAGCTCGGCCGGCTGCAGGCCTTCCGACACGAAGCCGTCCACCGACCAGGTGTTCACGAAGGTTCCCATGGGCTTTTCGGACTTGGCGCGCTGCGTGTCGCGCTCGGCGATGTGGATGCCCTTCACGCCAACGCGCTGCGCCAGATGCGCCCAGTCCTCACGGCTTTTCGGCTCGTCATAGGTCAGCCCAAGATCGCCCGCGATGTTGACGAGCGCCTGCTTGACGAACCAGGACACCATGCCTGGATTGGCGCCGCAGCAGGACACCGCCGTGGTGCCGCCCGGATTGCGCCTGCGCGCCTCCATGGTGATCTCGCGCAGCGCGAAGTTCGTACGCGATTCCGGGCCCTTGCTCTTGTCGAAATAGAAGCCGGCCCAGGGCTCGTTGACGGTGTCGATGTAGAAGCAGTTGAGCGAGCGGCACAGTTCCATGATGTCCACGGAGCCCGTGTCCACAGAGAGATTGACGCAGAAGCCCTGCCCGCCGCCGGCGGTCAGCAGCGGTGTGAGCAGCTCGCGGTAATTGTCCTTCGTCACCGCCTGCTGGATGAACCGGATGCCGCGCTCGTCGAGGAGCTCCTTGTGCTTCTCCTGCGGATCGATGACCACGAAGCGGCTCTTGTCGTAATCGAAATGGCGTTCGATGAGCGGCAGGGTGCCCTGGCCGATCGAGCCGAAGCCGATCATGACGATGGGGCCGGTGATGCGACCGTGGATGGGCCAAGTGGTCATCGATCATTCTCCTTTGCGGAATCCTGGAATAGGACGAGATGTCTCCGGTTTGAACGGTTCCGGGCGCATCTAGGATTGAGGAGCCCCCGGGGTCAATGGCTGTAACTCCTCGCAAGGACCGAAGGGCATTTTCCCTGCGGATGACGAAGGCCGAATGACGATGACAGCCCCGTCATGCTCATTTCGCCCTCGACATCGTGCAACAAGGCTGCATGATCGCAGGATCCTCGTCTCTCAGCCGGCTTCGACCGATGAAATTTCACGAACTTGTCAGGCAGCACTGGCGCGTCATCGGACTCGGCTTCGCGCTGACCTTCCTGTCGTCCTTCGGCCAGACCTTCTTCATCTCCCTGTCGGGACCGGATATCCGCGAGGCCTTCGGCCTGACGCACGGCGCCTTCGGTTCCATCTACTCCGTGGCAACCCTGTCCTCGGGCCTTCTCATGATCTGGGTCGGCAGCGTCATCGACCGGGTCGATATCCGTCTCTATGCCACCACGGCCATGCTTGGCCTGACGGTGGCGGCCTTTAGCCTGTCCATGGCGCCCAACCTCATCGTTCTGGGCATCGGCCTTTTCACCTTGCGGCTCTTCGGTCAGGGAATGCTCAGCCATGCGGGCGTGATGAGCACGGCCCGCCTGCACGAGGGCGTCCGCGGCAGGGCGCTGGGCGTGGCGGCCCTCGGCTTTCCGGCCGGAGAAGCGACCCTGCCGGCGATTGCCATCGCGCTGATCGGGGTCTTCGGATGGACGGGCCTCTGGCGCGTTGCCGCGCTCGTCATCGTCATTGCGCTGTGCCTCGGCTGGCTGCTCGGCGTCCTTCTGAAGGAGAAGCACGCCGACCTCGACGGTGCGGCGCGGAAGAAGGCCTTGAACGATGCAGGACCACGCTGGTCCGACATCCTGCGCGACTGGCGCTTTCTTGCCCTGATCCCCACCATGATCGGCTACCCGGCGATCATGACGGCATATTTCTTCCATCAGCGCTTCATTGCCGATGTGAAGGGGTGGTCGCTGGAGCTTCTGGCAAGCAGCATCACGCTCTTCGCGCTGGTCTCCGTCGCGGTCGCCATGAGCGCGGGCAGTTTCGTCGACCGTTTCGGCGCCGTGCGTCTCAGTCATTTCTACCTCGCCGGCATGACGGCCGCATCCATCACTCTTGCCATGTTCGACGGCCCCTATCTGCCGCTCGTGTTCTTCGGCCTGGTCGGCCTGACGTCAGGCTGCACCAACGTGGTGATCGCAGCCGTCCTGGCGGAGCTTTTCGGCACCACGCATCTCGGCAAGATCCGCGCCCTCGCAGGCGCGATCATGGTTGTGGCCTCGGCGGCGACGCCGGGCGCCATCGGGCTCCTGTTCGACGCAGGCGTGACTCTCGAAGCGATCTGTCTGGGCTTTGCCGCCTACATGATCGCAGCCGCCGCCGTCACCTTCGCGCTCCCCAATCCGAGGGCCGCGCATTTGCAGCCCTCGGAGGGTTAGACGGAGTCAGAGTGCCGGACGAAGTCCCGCCAGAGCACCTTGCGCAGCAGCGGCCACGAGAGCGCCCAGATCGGGCTTCTGCTCGAAGGCGCCCGTGGCGGACACGAGACCATGCGCGCCATCGAGCGCGCCCGTCTCGAGCTCGAGCGCCAGGAAACGGCTGCGCTCATACGGTCCCGGCAGCCACAGGGAGCCGGTCTTGTCGGTCGAGAAGCCGAAGCGCTGGTAATAGGGCGCGTCGCCCACCAGCAGAACCGCCTTGTGGCCGAGATCGGCCGCACGCTCGAGCGCTTCGCGCATCAGCTTGCCGCCGAGACCGAGGCTCTGCACGGACGGGTCGATGGCGATGGGTCCGAGCATCAGGGCCGGACGGTTCGGACCGGCCGAGATGTGCCACAGGCGCACCGTGCCGATGATCTCGCCGTCCCGGTCGATGACGAGGGACAGGCCGTCGGCCGGCATCCTGCCCTCGCGCAGGCGTTCGCAGGTCTTCTGGAACCGGGCGGGTCCGAAGCAGGCATCGAGCAGCGCCTCGCGCGCCTCGACATCGCGGAAGATTTCTTCGCGGATCGTGATCATGGCCGTGGCCTCCCAAAACACGTGGGGTGAGCGACAGCCCTCGCACCTGCGAGCACAATCGCTCACAGGCCGTCCGGGACAACTCTGTTGAGGGTTGATGCCTGTCTCATTCAACGAGACAGGCGGGACGTGAATCAGATCACGTAGGACTTGAGCGGCGGGAAGCCGTTGAACGCGACCGCCGAGTAGGTGGTCGTGTAGGCGCCCGTGCCCTCGATCAGCACCTTGTCGCCGATCTCCAGCGAGACGGGGAGCAGGTACGGCTCCTTCTCGTAGAGAACGTCGGCCGAGTCGCAGGTCGGGCCCGCGAGCACGCACGGCACCTTGCGGTCGTCGTCGCGCTCGCTGCGGATCGGATAGCGGATCGACTCGTCCATCGTCTCGGCGAGACCGCCGAACTTGCCGATGTCGAGGTAGACCCAGCGCACCTCGTCCTCGTCGCGGCTCTTCTTCGAGACGAGAACGACCTCGGCCTCGATGACGCCCGCGTTGCCGACCATGCCGCGGCCCGGCTCGATGATCGTCTCCGGAATGCGGTTGCCGAAGTGCTTCGACAGCGCCCGGAAGATCGACTCGCCGTAAGCTTCCACCTGAGGCACCGTCTTCAGGTACTTCGTCGGGAAGCCGCCGCCGAGATTGACCATCGACAGGTGGATGCCGCGATGGGCGCATTCACGGAAGATCGCCGAGGCGGACCCGAGAGCCTGGTCCCAGGCTTCCGTGTTGCGCTGCTGCGAGCCCACGTGGAAGGACACGCCGTAAGCCTCAAGGCCCTGACGATAGGCATGCTCCAGCACGTCCACGGCCATCTCGGGCACGCAGCCGAACTTGCGGGAGAGCGGCCACTCGGCGCCGGCGCCGTCGCACAGGATGCGGCAGAACACCTTCACGTCGGACGCGTCGACACCCGCCACGGCAGCCGCGCGAGAGATCTTCTCGACTTCGGCCTCGCAATCGACCGCATAGAGGCGCACGCCGAGCTCGAGGGCGCGCACGATGTCGCGCTCCTTCTTGATCGTGTTGCCGAAGGAGATGCGCTCGGGCGTCGCGCCGGCATCCAGAGCGAGCTGGATCTCGACCACGGACGCCGTGTCGAAGCACGAGCCGAGTTCGGCCAGGAGCTTGAGCACCTGCGGCTCCGGATTGGCCTTCACGGCGTAGAACACGCGCGTGTCGGGGAGCGCACGGGCAAACTTCGAATAGTTGTCGCGCACGACCTCGAGGTCGACGACCACGCACGGGCCGTCCTCACGTCGGTTGCGCAGGAATTCACGGATGCGCTGAGTCATGGCGCTCTCCCCACCAAAGGTTCAATGGAGGTCTTCAAGCCTCCGGATTGAAGTTCAGACGGTCAGGAATTCCTGCCGCCCGGCGTCAGCGAGGGAAGATGGCATCGCGCTTCGTGCGATGGAGACACGAGAAGCGGCGATGGGCTCTTCACCCGACGATGCTGCCTTGGATTGGATGGGGATACTCCATCCGCACGCCTGGCAATGATAAACAAGCCTCTTCGGTGCTGACCTTTGGAGGGCCAACGAGACCAAAAAAGCCCGTTCGTCGTTGCTTTAAGTCGCGTCCCCCGTTGAGAACGAGGTGCGCCGGTTTTCGCCTCCGGCTGCCGGTTAGGGGTATCGAGAGCTAGGGCGCTCTCGGGCGGCTGTCCGGCCTCTTGTCCGGATGCCCACCAACCGGCACGCGACCACAGGCACGTGCGAAATTGGGCAGGGGTGAAATAAGCACATTCGCCTGGGATCACAAGAGCTTTTAGAGGCCTTCCGAGGATTTTTTTAACCCTGCCGGGACCTGTGTCTTGCCCGCATCACCATTCAGCCTCCATTAAGCGGGGCGGGTACACGGAAGACGATCCGGGCCCATATCCAAAAGCCTGACTTCCGGCCATTTTCCTCTTTCAGTCGAGATCGTTCCGCAGCCATGACGAACCTGTCCCGCCGTACCCTCCTGCAGAGCCTGCTCGCAGCCACCGCGCTGCCCGCTTTGAACCGGCAGGCCTCAGCGCAGCAGCAGAACGGGGTGCCGGCGCCGAATCCCTTCCGTTACGAGGACGTCGTGCGCCGGGCCAGGGAACTCGCGGCCGTGCCCTACGAGGCGCCGAACGTGCAGCTGCCGGAGCCTCTCAACCGGCTCAGCTTCGACGATTACCGGGACATCCGCTTTCGCCCGGACAAGGCCCTGCTCGCCTCAGGCAACGGGCCGTTCCGGATGCAGCTCTTCCATCCCGGCTTCCTCTACCAGCAGCCCGTAACGGTCAACGTCATCCGCGACGGCGTCCCGACGCCGATTCCCTACCAGCGGGAGCTGTTCGATTACGGCCGCAACAAGATCGAGCGACCGCTGCCCGTCAATCTCGGCTTTGCGGGCTTCCGCCTCCATTACCCCCTGAACACCCCCAAGGTCTTCGATGAGCTGATCGCCTTCCTGGGCGCGAGCTATTTCCGCTTCCTCGGGGCCGGTCAGAAATACGGCCTCTCGGCGCGCGGGCTCGCGATCAATGTGGAAGGCGGCGAAGCGGAGGAGTTTCCGCATTTCCGCGAATTCTGGATCGAGATGCCCAAGCCGAACGACGAGCGGGCCATCATCTATGCCCTGCTCGACAGCCCGTCGGTCGCCGGCGCCTACCGGTTCGAAGTGTACCCGTCGAAGGAAACGACCCTCGACGTCACGGCGACGCTGTTCCCACGCCAGGCCATCGCCAATGTGGGCGTCGCCCCCCTCACCTCCATGTTCTTCGAAGGCGAGAACGACCGGAAGCCGACGGAAGATTACCGTCTCGAGATCCACGATTCGGACGGCCTCCTCATCCAATCCGGCGCGGGCGAATGGATTTGGCGCCCCCTGCGCAACCCGAGCAAGAAGACGATTTCGTCCTTCAGCGACAACAATCCGCGCGGCTTCGGCCTGATGCAGCGCGACCGGGTGTTCGAGAACTACCAGGATCTCGAAGCCTATTACCACCAGCGTCCCGGCTACTGGGTCGAGCCCATCGGGCAGTGGGGCGAGGGTTGGGTCGAGCTGGTCGAGCTTCCGACGCCCGACGAAACCCATGACAACATCGTGGCCTATTGGCAGCCGAACCGGCCGTTCGAGCCCGGCCAGGAGGTCGTCCTGTCCTATCGCCTGCGCGCCCTGTCGGCGATCGGCGCCATGCATACAGGCGGCAAGGTGATCAACACGTTCCAGACGCCTCCCCGCGCCAGCGGATCGAATGCGCCGAGCGACCAGGGTCACCGCCGCTTCATCATCGACTTCGCGGGCGGCAACCTGGCTTACTATCTCGGCGCTCCGGAACAGGTGCAGATCGTCCCCTCCACGTCGGCCGGACAGATCACCAACACCTTCATCATGCCCAACAGCCATACGAACGGCTTCAGGGCCGCCATCGACGTGAAGCTGGAGCCCGGGCAATCCACGGATCTCCGCGCCTTCCTGCGCGCCGGCAACAAGGCCCTGACGGAGACCTGGACCTACCCTTGGGCGGCGGAGTGATCGGGCGCTCCTCGCTGTCACTCTCGTCCGAAGCGCAGCGGAAGGGGATCTATAGCGCTGAGCATGTGAGGGGAGCCCCTTCCCGGCCTGCGGCCGCCGGGAATGACGCCCGCTACGTCATCATCGGCCCTGTGCCGGTGATCTCGATCGGAAAGGCGCGGCGCTTTTCAGCATCGGGATGGCCGGCACGAGGCCGGCCATGACGGTGGCGTTTGCCAGACCGGGATGGTGTCAGACGACGAAGAAGTCGAGGTTGGTGAGCTTGAGGTTCTTGGACAGGGTGGCGACCTGGATCGCCTCCTTGGCGCCATTGCCATCGGCATCGTAGAACAGCGCCCCGGTCTTCTTGTTGTAGATCACGTGATCGTCCCGGTCATGCGCCGCGCTGCCGCTGAAGAACTCGCCCTTCTTGAGCACGCCCTTCTTGGCGATCTTGGAAAACACGCTTTTCGCCAGATGGATCGTGTCGTCGGCGACGACGAAGTCGAGGATCTTGTCCAGGTTCTGCTTCTTGTTCAGCGTGTTGGTCTTCGCTAGCTTGGCGTCGAACACGAAGATGTCCTGCCCGGCCCCGCCGGTGAGCGTGTCGTTGCCCAGCCCGCCGGAGAGCCGGTCGTTGCCGCCATTGCCGGAGAGCTGGTCCTTGCAGGCCAAGCCGACGAGCACGTCGTTGTTGCCACGTCCCGCGAGCGTATCCGCCCCGGGTGTGCCGGTGAGCGTGAGCGCAGGGTCGCTGGGGCTGCCGGGATCGCCCGGTGTCCCGGGATTGCTCGGCGTGCCCGGTGCGTCAGGATTGCCCGGCGTATCGGCGATGTCGGTGACGGTGAGGGTGATCTCCTGCGTGGTGACAGCCCCATAGGCGTCCTTGGCCTCCACGGTCACGGTGTAGCTGGTCTTGGTCTCGTAATCGAGGGCTTTGAGCAGCACGAGAGCGCCTTGGTCCAGCGTGAACGTTCCGGTGGGGTCGCTCAGCGTATAGGTGATCGCGTCGCCCTCGGCATCATGCGCCGAGAGCGTGGCCAGCGGCGTGCCAGTGAGGAGGTTCTCGGCGAAGGCGGTCTTGGAGAACGCGATGCTGTCCGGCCTGGTGTTGTAGAGGGCCACGGTCTCATCGTCGCCCTCAAACTTGATAAACCGCACGTTCTTGAGCGTATCGGTGCCGTCCCGACCGGCTTGGGTGTCGTGGACGGTGCGGACCCCATCGGCATCGGGACCGCCGACTTCATATTCCGCGCGGGAGCCGGCAAAGATGACGGTATTGCTGCCGCTCCCGCCATCGAGAGTATCGTCGCCTTTTCCGCCGATGAG
>NZ_QDGA01000128.1 GCF_003347665.1 Microvirga calopogonii | reverse complement strand
CTCGGCTTCGTCGGCCTCGTCCTCGCCAGCATCAACATCTTCGGCGGCTTCCTGGTGACCCAGCGCATGCTTGCCATGTACCGCAAGAAGGGATGAGGCGATGTCGGCCAATCTAGCCTCGATCCTCTACCTCGTCTCCGGCGTCCTGTTCATCCTGGCGCTGCGCGGGCTGTCCCATCCGACCACGTCCCGGCAGGGCAACCTCTACGGCATGGTGGGTATGGGAATCGCCATCCTCACTACCCTGTTCGTCTCCCCGCCGAGCGGGTTCGGCGGCTGGGCTCTGGTGATCCTGGGGCTGGCCATCGGCGGCGGCATCGGCGCCGTGGTCGCCCGGCGGGTGCCGATGACGGCCATGCCGCAGCTTGTGGCCGCCTTCCACTCCCTGGTCGGCCTCGCGGCCGTGCTGGTGGCGGCGGGCGCCCTCTACGCACCGCAGGCCTTCGGCATCGGCTCGGTCGGTACCATCCATGGCGGCTCGCTGTTCGAAATGGCGCTCGGCGTCGCCATCGGGGCCATCACCTTCACCGGCTCCGTGATCGCGTTTCTGAAGCTTGACGGGCGCATGTCCGGCAAGCCGATCCTGCTGCCGAGCCGGCATCTCATCAACATTGGCCTCGGTCTGTTGCTTCTCGTGCTGCTCGTGTTCTTCATCCGCACCGAGAGCCACGCGGCCTTCTGGCTGATCGTGCTTGTCTCCTTCGTGCTCGGCGTGACGCTGATCATCCCCATCGGCGGCGCCGACATGCCGGTGGTCGTGTCGATGCTCAACTCCTATTCCGGCTGGGCGGCGGCGGGCATCGGCTTCACCCTCGGCAACCTCGCGCTCATCATCACCGGCGCGCTGGTCGGCTCCTCGGGCGCGATCCTGTCCTACATCATGTGCAAGGGCATGAACCGCTCCTTCATCTCGGTGATCCTCGGCGGCTTCGGCGGCGAGACGGCGGCTGCCGCAGGCGGCGCGGTCGAGACGCGCCCCGTGAAGCAGGGCTCGGCGGACGATGCAGCCTTCATCATGAAGAACGCCGCCAAGGTCATCATCGTGCCGGGCTACGGCATGGCGGTCGCCCAGGCGCAACACGCGCTTCGCGAGATGGCCGACGAGCTTAAAAGCGAAGGCGTGGAGGTGAAGTACGCCATCCACCCGGTGGCGGGCCGCATGCCGGGCCACATGAACGTGCTGCTGGCGGAAGCCAACGTTCCGTACGACGAGGTGTTCGAGCTCGAGGACATCAACGGTGAGTTCGCGCAGGCCGACGTCGCCTTCGTCATCGGCGCCAATGACGTGACGAACCCGGCGGCGAAGACCGACCCGTCCTCGCCGATCTTCGGCATGCCGATCCTCGACGTGGAGCGCGCCAAGACCGTGCTGTTCATCAAGCGCGGCATGGGATCGGGCTATGCCGGCGTCGAGAACGAGCTGTTCTTCCGCGACAACACCATGATGCTCTTCGGCGACGCCAAGAAGGTGGTCGACGAGATCTTGAAGAGCATCTGAGATCCTGTGACCTCATCTACTTCGTGTGGGCACGCCGGAGGAACCGAGACTAGTATCCAGGAGTCAAGGCACTTGATACCTTAGGAGGAAGCCTATGGCAGGCGAAGTTGAGGATCGAGCCCAAGCAACGATAGGCTCGAATGTGCCCGGACCCGATGTGATGCTGGGCATATGGGCCTCCTGGATGGACCAACTGTCCGCCTCGACGCGTGTCTTGTCGAATCCCTCTAGGTCGTGGTGGGAGATTGCAGCCGATAATCCTGCTTCCAGCATGCTGACCGGAGGCATCAGTCGGTTTCACGACAGTCTCGCAAAGGATCCGACACTCCGCTCCATCGACCAGATGTGGAATGCCAATCCCTTGCGCGAGGTCGTGCCAGTCGACTGGGCCGAGATCGCGCGAGCGTTACGGATTGTCTGGACGCGGTCGCTCAACAAGCCGACAACAGCCCTCGCCTTAGCAGACCTCAATCAGGATCTGTGGCGCTCCGCTCTTGATGCCTGGCAAGAGGCAGGGCAGCACTGGCTCGCCCTCGCTGGCCTATCGTCAACGGACGGGGCCGCTCCCGCTACCAAAGACAAGCGGTTTGCTGCCCCCGAGTGGCATACCAACCCAGCCTATCGCACCCTTCAGCAGATCTACCTGCTCGCGTCAGACTGGCTCCTGCAACAGGGCGACGTGGAGGGCATGGACGAGGCCGAGCAGCAGCGCATCAACTTCCATCTCCGCCAGTTCGTGGACGCGATGAGCCCCGCTCTGATCCTGTTATCGAACCCCGTTGCCCTTCGAAAAGCGATCGAGACCGGTGGGACAAGTATTGCGGCCGGCGCCGCCAACCTGATCGCCGACCTCCAGGCCGGGCGGCTCAGCATGGTCGACACGGAGGCTTTCGCGCCGGGACGGAACCTTGCCCTCACGCCCGGAAAGGTGGTCCACCGCAATCACCTGATGGAGCTGATCCAGTATGCGCCCACAACCCCGCGAGTGCACAAGACGCCACTGCTGATCCTGCCGCCCTGGATCAACAAGTACTACATCCTCGACATGCAGCCGAAGAACAGCCTGGTGCGCTACCTGGTCGAGCAGGGCTTCACGGTCTTCCTGGTCTCCTGGAAGAACCCGGATGCGTCCATGGATGAGATTGGCGTCGAGGACTACATGGACCTCGGGCCGCTCGAGGCCAGCGATGTGGT
The DNA here is from genome assembly GCF_003347665.1 of Microvirga calopogonii. Classification (GTDB taxonomy): domain Bacteria; phylum Pseudomonadota; class Alphaproteobacteria; order Rhizobiales; family Beijerinckiaceae; genus Microvirga; species Microvirga calopogonii. The sequence continues at coordinate 9,728 of NZ_QDGA01000128.1, read as the reverse complement.
CTGCGAGATTACGGGCAGTCCGACCCTCAACGCCATGGGTTACTGCATCGGTGGGACGCTGCTGACGATGACGTTGGCGGTCCTCGCGGCCAAGGGTGACAAGCGGTTCAACTCGGCCAGCTTCATGGTCTCTTTGCAGGATTTCTCACGCGTAGGCGACACCGCCGTCTTCATGGACGAGCCCGGAATTGACCTGATCGAACAGCAGATGATGGAGCGCGGCTATCTCGACAGCCGCGAGATGGCCAACATGTTCAACCTGCTGCGCTCAAACGATCTGATCTGGGCCAATGTGGTCAACAACTACCTGATGGGCAGCAAGCCGCCCGCGTTTGACCTTCTGTACTGGAACAGCGACGGCACCCGGATGGCGCGTGCTGCCCACAGCTGGTACCTGTGCAACACCTATGTTGAGAACAATCTGATCGAGCCGGGCAAGGTCACGCTCAAGGGTGAAGCGATCGATCTCGGCCGCATTCGCCAGGACACCTATGCCGTGGGGGCGGACAAGGACCACATCGTGCCCTGGGACGCAGCCTGGCGCATCACGCAGCTGTTCGGCGGGAACGTGCGGTTCGTCCGTGCTTCCAGTGGCCACATTGCCGGGATCATCAATCCACCCGGTGGCAAAGGCACCTATTGGACGTTGGAGACAAGCAATGCCTCCGCGGGTAGCCCCGAGGAGTGGCTGCAGCACGCCACGCGGCACGAGGGGAGCTGGTGGCCTGATTGGACCGCCTGGCTGTCAGCCCGTTCGGGGCGGAAAGGGCCACCGCCCCGGATGGGCAGCGCGAAATATCCGCCTGTGCAGGATGCCCCAGGCACTTATGTACTTGAGCAATAAGTAACAGTGTCTGTGTGAGAGCCGGACTCCGACTCTGTCATCACGCATCGACGTAGAACCAATGCGATCAAGCGTGCTTAATCCTGAGCGCGAGCGTTGAGCTGACCGGCTCAACGCCTTGAGCAATCCAATTGCGGGCGGCGCTTCCCTGACCGATCGAAATATGACGAATGGCCGCTTTTGGCACATCTGAGACGTTGACGCTTCGTCAGCATTGCCCAGTTAAGCAGACATTGGCCCGTAATGAGTCTCTGCTGCACGCCTAGCATGCAAAGCAATTAATCCAGGCGCTGCATTAGTGCAGGCCAACGGAGCGCCTATCCCGTATTCTACCTTCGAAGTTGTGCGGTTACCTGTCTATGTTCTTGCCAACCGTTCGAGGGTTTCTTGATGCAACTTCGCTCTGTACTTGCCCCAGGCGCTTTCTTTGTCGAAATGATCCATTAGGCGACCGTAGTCATCCAAGCGAAGCACTAGTTTCGAAGGATCAAGGGGCACGCGAATTCGGGCTTTGTGCTGGAACAACTCCCCGAGAAGGAGGTTTTGCATCTCCGTTTGGAAGTCCATGACGTAGGAGCCTGTTGTGTCGATGGCATCCAGGAGGCTGTGAAGAAGCTGAAGAAAAGCTTCCTCCCTTTCGACGTCCGGCGGCATCCAAGGAAGTATGCTATTGCCGTCAGCTGCCTCCGGTTGAGGAACTGGAAGTATGCTTAAAGAGGCATTGAAGAACGGCTGATGGGCATTGCTTACATCGTGATTGGCAGCGTTCAGGGCCTCCTGGAACAAATAAAGCCGAGCATCGATAATTTGCCATCTCTCTACAAGACGAATGAGTTCTATCGTCCGCATGGTAAGCGCGTGATTCAGCTTGTTGAGGGTTGAGGTCCGCGCTCTTGGCGGCTAGGTCAATTCGCCTTTGTTTGTGGCCGAATTGTGTTGTTCACGGGTGAGTGATCAGACTCCTACGGCACCGTTGGACGGTAGCGTCCTGTCCTCTGCATCGCCATCCAGCACCGTGACGCTGGTGCCCACGGGCACGCGGCGATGCAGGTCGACGATATCCTGGTTGAAGAGGCGGATGCAGCCGATGGAGACCGACTGGCCGATGGTGTCGGGCTCGTGCGTGCCATGGATGCGGTAGAGCGTGTCGCGCCCGTCCCGGTACAGGTACAGGTACAGGGCCCGAGCGCCAAGCGGACTCGCGAGGCCGCCCTCGACGCCGCCGGCATAGGGACCATAGCGCTCCGGCTCGAGCTTGATCATGTTGGGCGTGGGCGTCCAGCGCGTGGCCACGCGGCCTTGCGCCCGACCACGGCACTGCCTTGGTAGTCGAAGCCGGCCTTGCCGACGCCGCAGCCGTAACGCAGCGCCGTCCCGTTCTCCTGCACGAGATAGAGGAACCGTCGCGAGGGATCGACGACGATGCTGCCGGGCTGTTCCGGCCCCTGGAAGGCGACGACCTGCCGGACGTATTGCGGCGGGACCCGGCTGACATCGACGACCGGCACCAGGTGCGGCTCATCGGTCAGTGCGGTGTACATCGCCGCCACGCCGGGGTCGACGGCCGGCTTCGAGGGAGGGGAGCGGCCGGCCGAGACGCAGGCCGTCAGCGAGAGAGGCAATCCAGCGAGCAGCGTCCGCCGGGTGAGGGATAACGACAATCGAGTTCTCCTTTCGGTCAATGGGACCGGGCCCTCAGTCGCGGCACCTTTATGGTCAAGGTGTGACGTGATGGGACCGGAGAGCCGATGGCCGCTCGGTGTTGCCCGCCCGCACCAACACCTGGGCAGCTTCCAAGGGGAGCTCTACGGACGGGGGCCATGCCTCGGGCATCCAGCCCTTGGATGACAGGGCCGCCGGGTCAGGTGGCCAGCCCCCACGAGGTGGTCCGGTGTCAATATTAGTGCATGATCGGTCGTGGCGCTACGGTTGGGGTGGTCGGCGGAGTTGGCCGGGGTTGCGCAGCCGGCCATAGCACTGTCTCGGGTGCGGGCGGTCTGTAGCCCAACGAGGAATGTGGGCGCACGGTATTGTAGTGGCGCCTCCAATTTTCAATCACAATCTGAGCCTCCTTGAGGGTGTAAAAGATTTCGCCTTTCAGCAGTTCGTCCCGGAGCTTCGAGTTGAAGCTCTCGCAGTAACCGTTCTCCCACGGGCTGCCCGGCTCGATGTAAGCGGTCTTGGCACCCACAGCCGTGATCCACTCGCGGACAGCTTTGGCCACGAATTCGCTGCCGTAGTACATGGGGAGCAGCGCGGCGGAGCTGGTCTGGGTTGCGCAGCCGCGCTGCGTGGAGTGGTCATGGCCAGCCAGCAGGTCTCACAGTGATGTCGCTGGTTTGTCATGCAGGGTCATGTCGACAACCCGCTGGATCAAGGCGGTCGAAAGAGGCTCGCGCCCCGGCGGGCGGGTGGCGTCCTTGAGAAGCCCCTCTACACCAGCCTGCGCATAGCGACGGCGCCAGCGCCTTACCGTTAGAGTGCTCGTGCCGACGCGCGCAGCCACCTCAGTGGCGCGCAGGCCCTCGCCCGTCAGCAGAACAATCCGAGCCCGCCAGACAACCTTCTGGGATGTATTGCGGTCGCGGACCAGGGTCTCCAGGCGATCCCGATCAGCAGCCGGAACCTCAATGCGTTCGATCTTACCCATCCCGGCAGCATCGCACGTGAGACCAGATTTCGGAATCACCCGTCAGTGACAGAACACTAGCTGTCGACCAGCACGGTCTTGATGTTGGTGAACTCGCGGATGCCGAAATAGGAGCATTCGCGCCCATAGCCAGACTGCTTCACCCCACCGAATGGGATCCGTGGGTCGGAGCGCACATTGGCGTTCACAAAGCTCATTCCAGCCTCCAGTTCCTCAGACGCGATCCGCTCACCCCGTTCCAGGTTCTCGGTCAGAACACCCGAGCCTAAGCCGAAGGGCGACGCATTGGCGATGCGGATCGCCTCCGCCTCATCGGCCGCTTCAATGATTGCCGCCACCGGCCCGAACACCTCCTCGTCATAGGCCGGCATGCCGGGGCGTACATCGGTCAGCACCGTCGCCGGATACCACGCGCCCGGGCGATCTGGGACCTCACCCCCCAGCAGCAGGTGCGCGCCCTTATCGATGCTCTTTCGCACCTGATCGTGGATCTCGTCGCGAGCCTTCACGCTCTGGAGCGGCCCGAGCTTCGTCGCCTCGTCGCGAGGATCACCCATCGCGTAGGGCGTCATAGCTTCGACGAAGGCACGTTCGAAGGCCTCGCGCACACTTCTTTGCACAATGAAGCGCTTGCCGGCGATGCAGCTTTGCCCACCATTGACCATACGGGCCGCGGCACAGACGCGTGCAGCCTTCGCTATATCGGCATCGTCGAGCACAAGATAGGCGTCGGAGCCGCCGAGTTCGAGCACGCTCTTCTTGAGCACCGCGCCGGCGGCCCCCGCCACCTGCCGGCCGGCCGCGACGCTGCCGGTCAGCGTTACGGCGGCAATCGCGGGCGCCTCGATGAGGGCACGCACGTCCCGGCTCGGGATGAGCAGGGTCCGGAAGAGGTGGTCAGGAAAGCCTGCCTCGCGGAACACGCTCTCGATGGCAAGACCACAGCCTGGCACGTTGCTCGCATGCTTCAGCACCGCCGCGTTGCCGCCCATAAGTGCGGGCGCGGCGAAGCGGAACACCTGCCAAAACGGAAAATTCCACGGCATGACCGCAAGCACCACACCGATTGGATTATAGGTCACAAAGGTTTTGGGCCCGCCGAGGTCCACCGGCTCACGGGCGAGGTAGCGCTCGGCATTCTCGGCGAAGTGGTCGCAGTTGAATGCGCATTTCTCGATCTCGGCCAAGGCTTCCTTCTGGGTCTTGCCCATCTCGACCGTCATGGTCTCGGCGAATTCAGCCTTCCGGCGCCGCAGCACCGCCGCGGCCTCCCTCATAAGCCCGGCCCGGTGGGAGAAGGACGTGCGCCGCCAGTCCTCGAAGGCTTGGCGGGCTTCCTGCGCGATCCCTAGGGCCTCATCCCGCGTGTGTCCCTCATAAGCTCGCCCGCTTTGCCCCGTGGCCGGATCAGTGGTCTCGAAGCGGGGCCGCTCGTTAGGGGCATTGGCCGGCTCACGGCTCTGGGACTGGTCACGCTCCGGCACTCGGGTCTGCTCATTCATGACAGGGACCTCCTCAACGCGATCCAGCCTATCGCGCGGACCCGAGGGACTGCGTCAGCGTACCGTGGATCCGGTTCTCCGCACCAGCGCTGCGTACTTCAAGGACTGGAGCATCGGATGCATCCCGAAAGTGCAAGCCGACCTTTGGGCCGATGCTCCAGAATCTAATTCAAATATCCAGGCCGCAAGATGGTTCCGTTAACAGTTCTTAATCACATGCAGCCGCCCATTCTCGAATCATAATTGCGAGCCATCAAACGAGACCCAGGCTGAATACTGAGCTTTCTCGAATCAAGTGCGTAACTCCGAATCACCCGGAACCGGGCTTTTACATGCGAATTGACTCGGCATTTTCGGCTAAATGATTCTAGCCAAAGAAGTTTCCCACCGCTGAATCGATCTATTGTGAATGGATTCTTGACGCGCGACTCCACAGCCAACTCAGAATCGGGCATTCCTCGTTACGTCACGAGTGACATAGGTGGATGTCATGCCTGATCAGAAAGGTATCCAGCGCGTACAGCGCTTTCGCCGATCCCGCCGCGAGCGTGGGGATCGGGAGACGAATGTCTGGATACCGAAGCTCATCAGCGATGAGATCGACGACTTAGTCGAGCGCGGACGCTTCAAAACGCGCCAGGAAGCCATCAACCATGCCCTTGAGACCACCTTTGTTCGGAAGGAGCCAAACACGGTGACGTAACCTAGGCAAAGCAAAAGGCCCACGAAGCTGGAAACTTCGAGGGCCTTTGGAGACCACCGCGAGGGGTGGGCATTCGGAAATGTTTAGCGACATCCTTATGCCATCCCGACAAGCTGACTGTCAAGAGCATCGGTTTCGGTGAACGCTCTCGCTTTGCCCTCAACATGGAGGGAGCGATGCAGGTTGCATCGTCAGGAGGCCGGCGGCTGAGACATGCCGCTCTGGTCGCGAGAGAACTCGCGCTCGATTCCGGGCGTACAGTGACGCGTAAAGAACTATCCGCGGCTGCCCGAGACGCTGCCAAAGCCTTGGAACTGCGGAATGGCCCCCGGTCGGTTCTGTCTGAGCTCGTCGCCTGCTGGGGCGAGCAGGGGTGGGAGCGACTTCTGGTCTGGCCCTCCAACGATTATTTGGTCAGCCGAACGGGGATGTCTGAGAGGGGAATCCGCAAGGCTTTCCGTGTCCTCATCGACCAGCAACTGATTGTCCCCAAGGAGTCTCCGAACGGGAAGCGCTATGCCGTCAAAGACTTAGCCGGCGAGATCGTCGATGCCTTTGGCTTCGATCTGACCCCAGTCTATGCCAGGCGAGGGGTGTGGGCCGAGCGTCTGATCGAGCAGAAGCAGGCCAGGGAAGTCCGCAAGCGCACCTTTGACGAGATTACGATCGCCAGACGAGCCGCCCAGGAGGCGCTCGGGAGCCTGTCACGGGAGTTCCCAGATCTGGATCGCTCTGATCTCGAGGAGCGGCTTAGAGGGTTGCTGGCGCGGACCCCGTTGCGCAGCACGAAGGCTATGCCGATCGATATTCTGGACGAGTGGAAATCCCTCAGGAGTGCATGCGAAGAAGCGTATTATCGAACAGGCTATGGCGGAACTCAGTGCCGTCACACTAATAACAACAACGGATCTCCTAGCGAGCCTTGTAACAAAGGCTTTCCGAAGAAAGCTGAGCCGGTTCGTTCAACCGAACAACCGGCAGAGCATCTATCACCGGAATTGATCCTTGAGGCCTGCCCGACCCTCAGTGACTACGGCCTGCCCGTGCGGGATCTGGCCGACATCGTCTCGGCCGGCCGCTACCTGCGCGCTTCCCTTGGGGCGCATGAAAGCGCCTGGGCCGAGGCGGTGGAGGACATCGGCACCGTCAGGGCAGCGATCGCGGTGATCTACACCCTGCAGCTCTACGAGGATGATGTGGCCAAAAACGGCGGCGAGAGCCGGATCAAGAACCCGGGCGGCTACTTCCGCGCACTCACCCGCATGGTCAAAACCGGCAAGATCGACCTCGCCGTCGAGCTCCTCGCCATGAGGAGGCGAAGAATGTCGTAAGAGGACTGGTCTGATGCTCGCGCGGTCGTAACCATCGGGTAGGCGAAGTCGTAAGCGAGCGTGTCATGGTAGAAACTAATAGGGGAGGGCATGATGAACCTTTACACCGCCCGAAAGAGAGTGACCTAAGAGGTTACATCACGGATGTGAATCGTTGCGCCGCAATGGATTCACGACTTTGATTGGACCTCGCCTCAAGCTTTGCGCACCATGGAGACATGTCCGAAGACACGATCCAGTACCTGGTGCTCGACCGGTATGATCCCAGCTGCAACATGGCCCGCTACTATGTACTGTCGATCGAGACCAGCCTGTTCGGTGATGCCGCTCTGATCCGCCAATGGGGCCGCATCGGCCGGTCTGGTCAGACGCGGATTGAACTTTATGAAACCCGGTCAAGGGCCGTGGAAGCTCTTGAGACCTGGCTTCAGCGAAAGCGCCGACGTGGCTACGAGATCAGAGACGGGTAAGATGAATGCCATGACAGATGCGTGGAGGGGAGCGCGCGATCTCAACCACTGAAGTCGAAGCTGTGGAGGCTGATGGATCAGGCCGCAGGCGGCCGGTTACACTCCTCGGGTTGGATCCTACGAACGAATACGGATTTAACGGAATGACTGACAATGTGATCGTGGCGGACCCAGAAATCCTGTGGGGCATGCCGGTCATCAAGGGAACCCGCGTTCTGGTCTATGATCTGGCAGCGTCTGTGAAAGCAGGGATCGCGCGCGATCGCATATTGGCGGCTTACCCCACTATCCGGGAGCACCATCTGGATCTGGCTGTCGCTTACGCAGCGGCCAATCCGCTGAAGAAGCATGTCGCTCGGGCGACCCGTGGAGAGGATCCGCAGCGCGGACAGTCGACGGACGAGACGTACCCGGCGTTGGATCACGGACATGGCACGGCAACCAAGGACAGCCAAGTCGAACCCTTGAGGATGAGGATAAGTACGCAGATGACTGTCGACGTTGACCAAGTGTTCACACCGTACACTGCGCTGATCACAGACCCGCTGGTCGTCGAGGCGATTGCCCATCTTGAGAGCAAGATCAAGCGTCTCAGATCACTTGAGGGATCCGAGCCGGAGATCGCCACAGTCATTGGGAAGGCAACAGAGGCCTTTGGCAAGGCGGGGGTGCTGTGGCTTGTCGAATACAACCAAGTGCTACAGGCCGTGCCCCTGGACCTGATCCTCCAAGGTGAAACCGAGAGCGTCCTGACATTGATCGGCCAGATTGAATATGGAGTGTATGTGTGAGTCCAAAAACGGATCAGCGTAACCCGATCGTGCCCCGTGGCGTGGTGTAAGAGCGCCAGTCCTCGGCTGAGCCGGGATGATCAGGCGCTCACGGCGGAGAGCCTGCGAACGGGATCATCGCTCAACTGGCTCAGACTTTCCAGCGACATGTAGCGCCGGCTCACCGCCCATTCGTCATTCTGCTCCAGCATCAGCGCTCCCACCAGCCGGATCACCGCCCGGTCATTGGGAGTTATTTCGGAATGTGGGTGATGACGGTTTGAGAAAGGCGACGTATCGAGGCGGGTGTCCAGCCTGCCAGAACCTCTTCAAGAAGAGCGATACGTCATGACCGACACTACCACCATTGTCCGCCTTCGTCAGCCCGACACGATTGACGATCCCCTGACCGATATTCTGCGAACTGGCGCCCGCAAGTTGCTGGCCCAGGCCATCGAGATCGAAGCCGAGGCCTATCTCGCCAGCATGCGCGAGCTGAAGCTGCCGGACGGGCGTGAACGCCTGGTCCGACACGGGCATGGGCCCGAGCGCACGCTCCAGACCGGCATCGGCCCGGTGGAAGTCAGCCGGGTCAAGATCCGCGACCGCGGCGCCACGGGCGAGGCCGACCGCATCCGCTTTACCTCGGCGATCCTGCCGAAATGGGCGCGGCGGACGAAGAGCTTGGACGCGTTGCTGCCGGTCCTGTACCTGCGCGGGCTCTCGACCGGCGACTTCCAGGAGGCTTTGGCAGCCTTGCTCGGCAAGGATGCGCCCAACCTCTCACCTTCGGTGATCGGCCGGCTAACCGGCGAATGGCAGGCCGAGGACGAGCGCTGGCAGGCCCGTGATCTCTCGGCGCGGCACTACGTGTATGTCTGGGCTGACGGCGTCTACCTCCAAGCCCGGATGGCGGATCAGGCCGAGTGCATCCTGGTGCTGATCGGCTTCCAGGCCGGCGTGCGCGAGAGCGCCCAGAGCTGGCGCGAGCTTCTGGTCGAGATCAAGCGGCGGGGTTTGTCCGTCCTGCCCCGGATCGCTGTCGGGGATGGAGCTCTCGGCTTCTGGAAGGCGCTCGACGAACTCTTTCCCGGCACGCACCATCAACGCTGTTGGCTGCACAAGACCGCCAACGTGCTCAACAAGGTGCCGAAATCGGTGCAGCCCGGCATGAAGGTGGCCCTGCGGGAGATCTATCTCGCGCCGACACGAGCCCAGGCCGAGGTCGCCATCGATCTGTTCGCTGAAGCCTATCAGGCGCGCTATCCGAAAGCCGTGGAGTGCGTGCGCAAGGACCAGCGGGCGCTGCTGGCCTTCTTCGATTGGCCGGCTGAGCATTGGATCCATCTGCGGACTACAAACCCAATCGAGAGCGTGTTCGCGACGGTCCGGCACCGGACCGTGCGCACCAAGGGCTCGTTGTCGCCGACCACCGCCCGGCTGATGGTGTTCAAGCTC
>NZ_QDGA01000127.1 GCF_003347665.1 Microvirga calopogonii | reverse complement strand
ACATACTGGTCGCATCGGGTTGAGCGCTGCTGCTTCGGAGCCTCCGCACATTGAGTGTAGGCCTGCCGAAGAGCCGGTGGCGGATCGAACGATTCAAAGACCTCCTGGGCGGGCGTTCGAGTGAGCTTTTCATGGGCAAGAATAAGGCCGGCCGGACCCGCGAGGATGAGGATCGCTATGAAGCCGTGATGGATCTTTCGCATCGGCTTACGTCGGGCCTTTATGGTTAAGACGGAGTTAACCTATTCCCCATGACATAGACGCGTGTAACTGCATAGCATAGCGGACTATGCCGAGCCTAAGGATGCGAATTGATGACAGAGCGCTCCGAGCGAGAGGACGATCAACCTGAAACAGATGCAAAGGCCAGCACACCGCAGCTGGATCGACTGGAGCAGCTGGCCAATGCCGCTGCCACTGCCGCCCAAGCAAAGCAGTGGCGCGCACGCAAGAACGGTATCAATCAAGAGGAGGAAGCATCGGAGGTCCGCGACCTCAGTAACAACGCTGAGGCCCGGGCTCGGGCAGAGGAAGCGATGCGGCAGATGATGGCAAAGCCACAGAGCAAACGACGTGGATATTGATGGTCAGACCTCTTATCTAAAACATTCATTCTGACATTTGGACGATCAGAGCGGGATTAAGGAAGTGTTCAGCCCTTGCTGGCCATGGTCTCGCCCCCTTTGCCCCTGTAGAGAGCAGCGAGGCACAGTTTAGGAGTTTTACAATGACCGAAGCCAAAGCCGCTAAGAAGCCAAACCCCGCTCTGGCGAAGCCGCTGCAGCCTTCAAACGAGTTGGCAGCCGTTGTCGGATCGTCTCCCCTGCCCCGCACGGAAGTGGTGAGCAAGGTGTGGGAGTACATCAAGGCCAACAACCTGCAGAATCCTGCGAACAAGCGGGAAATCCTGGCGGACGACAAGCTTCGGGCCGTGTTCGACGGCAAGGACAAAGTCAGCATGTTCGAGATGAACAAGCACTTCGCGCAGCACCTGTCCTAACGGGATGAATGCCCGGTCCAAGCTTGGTTAACGTGCACCAATTGTTAAGCTTGACCGTAGCAACATGCAGATACCGGGCGCATTGCGTATCTGCCCGCACAATCTCCATAGCCCCCAACGCTTGGAGCTAGCCCTGGCTGAGGTCCCTTACACTCTCGGCTGGGGCTTTCTATTTGGAGCAAGAGCCAGTTCCATGGACAGGGTCGAATCGTGAAAGGCTCATTCGCAAGCCTAACAGGTCCAATGGTTTTGAGCACGTGAGCCTTGATGGGTTATGAGGCCGGCAATTCGAGGCCGTTCGGGAGCGAGACCCAGATGACCGTCTGTGCCTCTGGAGAATGGCGGGACAGATGGCCTTTGCCGTGTGTGTCCTCCACCAACACGAAGCTCCCCGCTGGAACGTGGCGCACCTCTCCATCGCTCGTCTCGTAGTCAACCGAACCATCCAGCCTGACCGTCAGCACCGGCTCCGGGACTGTATGCCAAGCGACCTCACGCATGCCCGCTGGGATATGCGTGATGCGGACACGGGATGCCGGGTAGTTACCTGTCACGTCGAATGGCACGGCATCGGGATGCACCTGCCTCTTCATTGTCGGCAATTCGACTTCATCGAAATGCGAATCCCCATCCGGGGTGGCATAGATGCGCAGGCACTTCATTGCGGCGGGCGCCTTCTGTCCACTATTCTTTGCCGCTATCGAAAGAGATCCGGTCCCCAAACGCATTCGCGATGTCCGGGAACGCGATAGCATGCATAACGATGTTTCCCGCCATCCTGGCGCCTGTCGATCGAGATCTCTGTCCCAGCGGCAATCCTCTCGCAGGAGCCATTTTTGTAACTGCGTTCAAGGTAGTCGATCAGAGCCGCTTTGTCGTTCGCCAGACCCAAGTACGTCTGGAAGTCTTTCAAATCCTTGCAGGCGATGAAGCTGTATTGGCTGGCAAGCGAGGGGTGCCGACCCGGAGGTTCGGGTTCGTCCGCTGCCATAAGGGCCCATATGCCCTTGCGTTTCTGTGGGCCATAGTCGTCCCAGGCAGCCGAACACGCACCTGGTCGGGCAGCCGCCACAAACTTGGACATCTCCTGCAGTGTAATATCAGTCAACAGCTTCTTCGACTCTGAGCTCACGACATCCCAGAGCGAGGCCCCCGGGTAGATCGACTTGATTGGATTGTATCGGAGCTTGTAGCCGCAGCGCTCGACCGCGAGCCTCAAATAGATACCGAGTCGAGCCGTTTCCAGTTCACTGGCGGAGAGAGTTCTGTTGGTTTGGGCAGATACAGCCCCTGCCATCATCGAGAAGCACAGGAGCGTCAGTGCGATCCACCGATGGAAGCGGTATCCAATCTTGCTATGTGTGCGCCTCGTCAGGGGCACAAAATTCTCCATCGCTATTCGGGGCATATTGGTCGTTACGAAGCCAGGGATGCCGGTTTCTGGGAGCGCAAGTATGCATCCCGATTCTTCTTGAATGTTGCCGCCTTCTCCAGATCCTTCAGAACCTTCTTCTGCGCCGTTACCTGGCGCTGGGCATATCGGGCGCAGAGTCGAGGGAGCAAGAACGGAATTGCAATCTCACTCCGGTTCTTGCCGATCGCATCCTGAACAAGCTCGACCTGCTCTCCGGGCAGCGGCATCCCACCTTCCTCCCCGAGGAGTAACAAGAGGTTCATCACAGCAGAAGGCATCGCTCTGACGAGTTCCTTCCCGGGCTTCGCAGCTGCAATCTCGAGATACTCAGTCCTTGCGAGCGTGATCGTCAGTGACTGGTCCTTGCTCAGGGGACCATCGGCAAGATCGGTGAGGTACTCCCGGAAACTCTGCTCCCGCGCCCGGGCTGCATCGTCATGGCGACCGAACCCTGCCTTTTGCCGGATCCACTGCTCGCTGGGGCCTTTCGGGCCGACTGCGACGATGGAGGACTTGATCAGCCCTTCGGCGAGACTCGGGCGGAGTTGCTCTTCCTTCTCAGGGTTGTCGATGATGAAAAAACGCACGTTCGTGTTCGCCACGATCGATTTGATTTCGGGCAGTACGCTCGGGTCGAAGGTCGTGACAGAGAAAGCTGTCGGCTTCCCGCCAAACGCATAGGGATAGAGGTCGGCGAACCGCTGGCGCAGCCGGCAGTAGGCGGCAAGGAGATCACGCCTCTGCGGGGTGAGCTGGTTGGGCCGATCCAGAACAACCGAGCGGAGGTCCGGCCGCAGGCTGTGAGCACCGGTTGCCCGCTCGACCAATCGGACAGCCGCGACATTGAGCAACTTGGCGAGCAGTCCTGCCTTGTCCTTCAGGAGATCGATGGCGGCCGACATCTGAGTCGCGTTGCCTGGAGGCGCGAACCCAGTGAGCCACGGGAGCGCGAGCGGTCGCGCCTGCTGAAGGCTCGTCAGGAACCGGCGTTGCTTGTCCGTCGGGCTGGCGCTTTCATAGTCGCCATCGTGGCGGATGCCGACGAACGCAACGTACTTGCGGGCAATGTCCTGCGTTTTGCAGAGGAATGCCTGCTGCGCCCCCGTCCGTTCGTCGTGGGTGGCAACCAGCCAGCGCGGGAGGTCCGGAGCCGCGTCCTCATCGAACAGGCCGAACTCTTTGAGATCGCAGAACAGCGCCACGCGGCTTGAGTATTTCTTGGTCTCCGAATCGTACCGCCGCATTCCGGTCGCCAGCAGACCGGCCGCAAAGGGCTTCGGCACCGGAAGGGTGTCCTCGTCACCGATTTCCATCGTGGGGTCGAGCGGATCGTCGTACTGCTCGCTGTCCCCTTCGCCCATCCGCAGCCGGATCTGACGCTGGCGCTCCTCGATCTGCTCACGAAGGCTGGGATCTTTGTCGAACCAGGCCTCGAACTGCTCCCGAATCGGTGCAGCGAGTCCGCGGACCTGACGACGGCAGCGTTCCGGATCGTTCCGGCGCATCGCGTCGATGTCGCTGAAAATCCGCAGGATAGAATTGCCGACATCGACGAAGACCTGGTGGGTCTTGCCCGATGCCTTGTGCGCCCGTTCCCCTCGTCCGCTGATCTGTTTCACCGGCCCGATGGAGCGCTCCTGGCAGGCCAGGATGTTCAGGTCCGTCTGCGGAACGTCGGTTCCGACGCCCAGGGCATTCACGTTGACCAGAATGTCGAAGCCGCCGGCACGGGCAGCGTCCAGAAGATCGTCACGCCTGATCTTGCGACCGGGCTCCTCGCCCTCCTTCAGCCCTTCCTCTGCGCCGTTGCGCCAGACGCGGATCTCGCCGGCCACGACAAAGGCTACGCGGGGCTTCTCCCCTTCCCTATCGTGATTGGGAGGGAGGCTTTCCTGAGCCAAATAGCCGGAGATCTCCTTGGCAAATTCCACGCTATCGCAATGGATCATCGCCAGGGTGGCGCTGGCCGCACGCTTGGCCCAGATCCTGGCGACAGCCGCCACGATGAGAGCGGCGATGGCCTTGTTGCCCTCGCTTGCTCCTTCCTTGAAGAAGCGGGAGAAGGCTTGCTGGGAGGCTTGGTCGACCGATTTGTTCTCAGCCAGAAGCGCGAGGAAGGCACTTTCGATAAGCCGGACAGCGTCGGTGCCGAGATGAGCCTCGAATTCACCGGTGGCAATGTCGAACCTAGTTGAAACTGTGCGGCCCGTCGCCAGGACCTCATCATAGGTGGCGACGTCGATCAGGTCGTGCTCGATACTAGCGCCAAAGGCGTCCAGCGGGTCTTTGCCGTCGGTCCGGAACGGTGTGGCGGTCAGGACAATGCCAGAGCCACCGGCATGGGCAACCCGGGAGAGGACCTTGGCGAGCTCGTCTGCCGCAGCCTTATGGCCCTCGTCAATGAGAACCACCCCTCCCCTTTTGCCAAACCTGTCGAGGGAGCGCAGGAAGTCCTCGTCATCGAGCTTGTTGACGAGAGACATATTGGTGGCGGGGATCACCTCTGCGTCGAGTGAATTCCGAATCATCGGCCCATCGCCGATTACCTCATTCTTGGCGACGTAGAACGCCGTCTGGGCGGCTTGGACAGCCGGAACACTCTGGAACTGAGCATAGTTCTGGCGCAGCAGGCTCACGTCGGGATGCAGCACAAGGATCGGCTTGCCTAGGTCGATCGCGTCCTCGGCGGCCCCGGCCGCCAGTAGACTCTTGCCGCTTCCAGTGGGTGCAAGCACCGCACCTGAGCGTCCCCGTCGAATAGCCTCACGAACGGAAGCAGCAATCCTGGCCTGATAGGGCTCAGCCTGCTTGTCACCGATCCGTCGGCTGAGTTCCGACACGGAGGTTTGAGGCAAAGGTTCCGCAGGATTGGAGATTGGCCGCATCGGTCAAGGATCTGAAAATCAATGGAAAACGAGTGAGGTGGCGGACCGAAAATGCGTCATGATTCGCAAATCAAAACGCGGTCTGCCGATTGCCCTGATTATACCCTGAAGGGTTGCGCGGGGCAGCGCTTATTGTCACGTTGGGCGCAGACAAATGCTCCAGGATGAAACGAACGCCCGGATGCCCAGACGGAAGGTTCCACCCGTGTGCAATCTCTATAGCTCGTACGCAACACAGGCCTCGATGCGGCAGGTCTTCGATGTAACCCGCGATAGCGCAGGGAACCTCCCTCCCCTGCCAGCGATCTTTCCAGACCAGATGGCGCCGGTCGTCAGAAATCATGACGGCGAGCGCGAGCTGATCCAGATGCGCTGGGGCTTCCCGCCGCCGCCGAAGGTCGGGAATCATCCGGTGACAAACGTGCGCAATGTCGGATCACCATTTTGGCGTGCCTGGCTCAAGCCGCAGTACCGAGCGCTGGTGCCTTTGACCTCCTTCTCAGAGTACAAGGATACCCGTCCCCGAAAGACACCCGTTTGGTTTGCCCTAAATGACGAGCGCCCCCTTGCCGCCTTTGCTGGCATTTGGCGACCATGGACCGGCGTACGTGGAACGAAGGCTGATCCTGTTGAAGGTGAACACCTGCTCTATTCCTTTCTGACATCAGAGCCGAATGGCGTGGTGGGGCCAATCCATCCGAAAGCGATGCCGGTCATCCTGACCACGCCCGAGGAATATGACGTTTGGCTCAATGCGCCTACTGAAGAGGCTTTGAAACTTCAGAGACCGCTTCCCGATAAAATGCTGCAAATTGTTGCAGAAGGGGAGAGATCAGACCAAGCAAAGGTGCCGGTTTGAACGGACGCCGTCACAGCCGGAGCATGCGGCGCTACCATCGCCCTCGCAACTCAATTCGATGAACAGGCCTATGAGCTGCAAATAGCAGTTTGGTAAACAGAGCGAGGCTCTGAACTGTGCAATCCGGCCCATGCAACTTTGCTGCAGCGCATTAAACAAAAGATTTAACCTCGGTAGGTCTTAGTTTGGTGCGGGCGAGATAAGCATTCTTCAACCAATATGCTGTACGCTCCTACGCGCTATGTACCCATTTCCTAATGTAGCAATAAACTTCACGGCCGCTGGGAGCAGCGGCCGTTTTTTTGTCATGGCGCATGCGCCAAAGACCCTTTTGACAGGTTATGTTTAAGCGCTCGTACGCTGGCGGATTCATATTTGGCTCAAGTCTGTTGTGAGGGCGCCGGTAGCTTCAGACATACCTGCCGAGCGAACACACGCTCAGCCGTGTCTCGTTCAGAATAATCCGCTTGGCTATTATAGGAGAACGCCAACTCTGATTGAGGTGCTTACAACAGATGGACCCTGCATGTGCATGATGACTACCGAGATAGGCGCACTCACTTTGGGCTGCTCCAGCAAGCTTTCATAGAACTTACTTTTCTAGATGGTTAGCTCTGACGTCGCCCCAAATTTCCGTCATCCCTTGGTCTGTCAGACTGATTACTCTTTATCGAAGTTTTTCAGAGTCGCGCGACCGTCAACCGTTAATTCGGGGCTGAGGCTCCATCCTGTGAGAACCTCTACATATAGTCCTTTAGCTCCGACATCGATTTACTTTCGTTAGAAAAAGATCAGGTACGTACCACCCCAAAGACAGGCGACGGCAAAGAACACCAGGGCAATCCTGAGAGACAGAGGTACCATGTCGTTCCAGGTAAATTGCCTCTGCTTATCAATCCAGCCCCTTTCCTGCTGGGCGAAAAACTTGTAGTGGGCATACCAGTCGCTGAAAAGGATCTGTTTGCTTATTGAAGCGGCGTAAAACTGCCCCTCTAATTCCTGCAGCCTTGCGTAGCTGGAATTGACATCCGCGCCAGCTTCGACGGAGTGGTAAAGGTCGCGAAGATGGTTGTAGATTTTGGTGAGCTTCTTACCCGCTCGATCGTATTCCTTTCCCTTGTAGCCGTTGATATAGACGGTGCAGCTCCCCAGTATAGCGAGAACGGCTGCCGCGAACTTTGTGCCCAGAAAATCCAGCACGAGCGACCCTATGCCGGCGGCCGTTGATATGAAGCCGATCCAGCCTGGAATCTTCTCGACTAAGTCGAAAGTCGCAAAGTGCTTCTTCGCGCCGAAGCCGACATTATAGCCTGTAGCGGCTATGGATTTAAGCAATCCAGCTTTATCCACCTTGAGCCCTTTCCGCGCTGATGGGAACGTGAATTCGGTCGGTGGCGACCACTACACCATCCTTGACCACATAGCACTCCACAACGTGGTCCCCTCTGAAATCGGTGCTCTCGCGCCGTTCATAATGTCCTTCGTCCCTCACGATCTGTCCGCGAATGCAGTCGCGCCTCACTGCCACTGGCCCACGGTTCAGGACTTTCCAATAGAGCGTGAACGGCGATGGAACGGTGGTTTGCGTCACAAAGAACCGCAGCCTCTTCTGCTGGAGAAGAATAGCGCTCGAAGCCAGAAGATGGCGCAGGAACGACGGGCGGAAGCCGGCCTGCGTCACCTCGCAATCTAGCTCGATGTCGTACCGGATGTCGATTGGGAACATGTCATCGATGAAATGCTCTGTGTTGCGTGCCGTGAATCCGTCCGACTTGATCGCGGACTCAGCCAACTCAGCGGCGGGTCTTGGCGGGAAATTGCGCCCATAGACCTTGCGCCACCGGTCGTTGCGGTACTCCTCGTTTTCAGCCTCGATGGCTTTCAGGCAAAGTTCGTGCGCCTTTTTAGCCTTTTTCCGAAAATCCTTTTTGACTTTGACCCTCTGATTGCTGCCAAGAGCAGCGTAATATTCCTGCTTGGGCTGGTCCGCTAGGAACTTGAAAAAATCTCGACTCATATGATCGTAATAAAGGTAGCTTCTATCGTTATATTCGTCGGTCTGCTTCAAGAAGTTATAAGCCAGGGTATCTATCAGCAGTCCTCCCATCGCCACGCCGTGCTTATTCTTCCACGCTCTCACCATGCGGGCTAAGCGGCGCAGGTTGTTGTTCTTCTGCTCGTTAAACTCCTTCATAGCCTCGATTTCACCGCGAGGCTTGGTGATCTTCCAGCTGCCGTCACCATAGCTGTCGGGGTAAGAGAACGATCCGTCGCCCTGCTCAAAGACGGGCTGAACCTCGATGTGGAAATACTTGTAGAGGACACGGACCACGAGACGATCCACTTTAACGGTGGTTGAAGGGTAACGGTCGCTGATCGCGTCGGCGCAGGCTCTTAGCAACCGGTACTGCCCACCATTCTTATAGTCGTTCCACTTTCCGGCCGGCATGATGTAGATCATGTCTAGATCGGATACACCCTTGATCGCTGTTGAACGCCCGTAGGAGCCGACCTGCAAACTATTCGCGGTTTTAGATTCCGTGTCCCGGAACTTCTTGTTGAGCGCGGCCGTGATCTCGCCGTACCGGAGTGAGATGGTCTCGCCATTGTCGATCCTGATATTGTCCAGAAAGGTTCGGAAGGCGTCCGCGGTACTCATGATGCACTCTAGTCGTAGTAAGTTGCGCAACTGGCACAATGCGTGAATCTGATATGATGGGGACTTCGGGAGCGGGTTGCCACTGGTGCGATCACGACGTGGCGAGAAACCTGTGGATCGGGCCACAGCGCGCCTCGGTGGAGTTCACCATCACGACGAAATTCATCAAGGTTGCCGCAGAACTTGATGCAATAGCCCGGCGGCAGATCCCATTCGCCGCCGCAGTGGTGCTTACTCGCGTCTCACAGGACGCCTAGCCTGAGTTGCGGAGCGGGCTACGTGGCTGCATCACGAACTGGAACGGCTGGGCCGCTCGTGTTCGCGATCTCCGTAGCCTCTTCGAGCACCTGGAAGAATCTGACTACCTCAACTTAAGGGTGGTATCGGGCCCGGATTTTTCGAGAACAGTGTGCCATCTATCAACTTATACTGGTGGCAGACTACGGGCTTGTTATTGTGGGAAACGCCAGCGTACCAAGTCGGTTCGTACACGCCCCTGTCCACAATCAAAGGAGAGCTGCGCTACGGCCAGCTTTCGCGAATACGTAGTGACCTCGCTGCAACCTTTGAGCATACCCGGAAATCTATGGCACCTTGCGCGCTCTGGTAAAGAGAAGCGCCCTGGGCGTAGCAGAGGCGCTTCCCTTCCAGGGAGATTCGGCTCCCCAGCCGTTCCTTCAAGGACGCGGCCAATATGCCTGATGGCCAGCGCTTTGGCTGTATCGGAATCAGCACAGGCGCCGAACAATATGGCCTTAGAGCGCGGCCAGCAGCAGGCTCACGCCGATCAGGGCCGCAAAGGAGACGGCAAACCGCACAGCGGCTTGTGTGAATGTCGGGGCCTGTGTCGGAACAAAGACAGGCGCTGCAACCTCGGTCGGCGGCATGATGAAGACCTCAATGAACTCGGCGGGTTCTGGAAAATGGTGGAGGGGGCGATCCAATTGTGTCGCTCGGCGACGCTATGTGTCCGATTTCGGCGCTGATGTCTGTAGCCGGCAGGTCACACGGCGGGACTTGATGCGCGTGATCCGCTGGCTTTTGAGAGCAGCATTGCCGCTGGCTTAGGATGACGTACATTCAAGCTGTGGGTCATTCCCTTGGCACACCCGCGCTCCGGTCGAGGTTTCAGACAGCGCCTCGGCCGGGGCGTTTCTCTCATGCACCCTGAGACGCGGTGCCTCGGTTGTTGGTCTTCACGGCGGGTTGGCCGAGCCAAGCGCACAGCTCTTCCAAGGACGGAAAGCTGTGCTCGATTTCCCGGAATGGTGCGGGTCGCTCGCCCTTGGGCAGCTGCTCCAGCAGCTCGGCGGTCCAGATGTAGGGCTGGCGCAGGCCGCTCCTGACCACGCTGGCCACGATGGTGTCGCCGAGGAGAAGGTCATAGGCGCCGGGCGCGAGCTGGATCAGGCTGTAGGTCATTGTCGGTTCTTGTCAGAGGCGAGTTGCCGATCGATCCACTCACGGGCCTTGGCGAGGACCGTCTCCCGCTCCGGGGCCATGATCAGGGTGGGCTGCCGGTCGGGCCATTCCAGGAGAGCCATCCAGTCCAGGCCGCTTGAGCAGAGGCGGATGCGATAGCCGTGATGGTCGACGAGGTCGGCGTCCTGAGAGGGAGAGGGATCGGTCATCATGGGATGAGCGAGTAAGCCTTTGCTGGGCTGGATTGACACGTGGTGGGCCTGGAGGGACTTGAACCCCCAACCAGACCGTTATGAGCGGCCGGCTCTAACCATTGAGCTACAGGCCCCACCTTCCGCCATCCGCCTCTTTGGCGGATGGCTCATGCCTCCCCTGACACAGGCACCCGCAGCGGATCAAGTGGCCAATGGTGCCGCCGCGGCATCCCGACACAAGTTCTCTCTGATGCGAGCTCAACCGCCTTGAGGACGCGGTCAGCGCCGTTGCGGCTGCAACGAACGGGCGAGTTCCCGGATCACACTATCCTCGATGTTGAGCCCATCGAACTCCTGTTCTGCCTCTGGATCCAACGCAGCTTCGGATGGCTCGGTTACCCGCGATACCTCAGTCGGTTGCGGCTGGGGCTCGTCAGCACGGTTGTCCAAGGCGTCAAGCAAGCTGTGGAGGGCTTCATTCGTGACTTCGACCTCAGGAGTGGCTGGCACACCGGTGAGAGCCAGAGAGCGGACCTGGTAGGCGGGTTCACTGGTGACCTCGGGACCGAACCAAGCCGGCGGTTGGAACTTGCGCGCTGCCTTGTCTTGTTTGAACGTTATACTGATCAGATCGAGCGGTGTCGGGGTGACGAACCGCTGGAGGGTGGCGCTGTGCGAGCCAATGTTGATCGGGATGCTCAGGTACTCGGCCTGTCCGGCGGTGAGCTCAAGCAGCGCCTCGGCTTGAGCCCGTGAGATCTCAGCCAGTTCCTCGCGCGGACCGGCGGCATGATGGGAGGTCAGGACGAGGTGACCGGCATCGCCTGAAACCTGCACATGAGTGCTGCGGCCCGTCCCTTCAGGAAAGAAGCCCTGCCGAACGAGGTTACCGCCCCTCTCCTTCTCGACCAGGCGAGCCAAAGCGGAGGCGAGCAGAAAGACACGAGTGGTAGTCATCGGTTCAGCCGTCCACGAAGGTGCTGCGGGTCAAGCCAGTTCCTCTCAAGCTAGGGCTTAAGGAGGAGCCAGGGAAGGGACTTGGACAATCTCTCCCGGGCAGGCGCTCAATCGGTAATTACCCAGGCCCTTGCGCGAACGGGAATTCACTGATTCCCTGGTGTGATGGGCCGCAGCGATCTTGAGCGTCTGAGCAAGGAAGAGCTGATCGAGCTGGTGCTGCGGCTGCAGCGGCCGCAGAAGACCTCGCGCACATCGTCCAAGCCGCCCGCGACCGATCGCAAGGAGCGGCGGGATCAGGCCAAACCCGGTGGCGCCAAGCCGGGCCATGAAGGTCACAGCCGGCTCATCAGCACCACGCCCGATGAGGTGGTCGAGCACCGTCCTGACCGGTGCTCCTGCTGCTCAGCCGTCCTGATGGCGGGGCTGCCGGGGGAGACGATCAGCATCCACGAGCAGATTGACCTGCCAGAGGTGGCGCCCCGCGTCACCCAGCATCGGCGCCTGGCGGTGAACTGCCCAGCCTGTGGAACGCGGGTGGTCGCGCCCGTGCCGGACGCCGCCAAGGGGACACCGTTCGGGCCCCGCGTCCATGCCATGGCAACTTATCTCAAGACCTTCCAGGCTCTGTCCTATGAGCGGCTGCAAAGCGCATTCGCCGATCTGTTTGGGCTGACCCTCAGCCAGGGCGGGCTCATGAACCTGCTGCGCCGGGCGCAGAATGCTTTCGTGGCCGAGCGCGACAAGGCCATTGCGGCGTTGCGCCAGGCCCGGGTCGTCGCTTCCGATGAGACCGGCGTCCGGATCGAAGGCTCGAATGCCTACCATTGGGTGTTTCGCTGCCCCAACGCGGTGGTCCATCACGCCTCCCCGACCCGCGGCGCCATCGTGGTCCGGACCATGATGGATGGGCACCGGCCCGAGGTCTGGTGTTCCGATCGCTATAGCGCTCAACAGGGCCACGCCGACGCCCATCAGACCTGCCTGGCCCATCTCGCTCGTGACGTCGCCTATGCCGATGAGGTGAGCGAGGATGTGCTGCCCTCCCGCCTCAAGCTGTGGCTGCACCGGGCCTTTGCCCTGGCTGACGGGATCGGGACCCTCGCCGCCTCGACCCTGGCCCGCAAGCGCCGCGCCCTGGAACGCAGTCTGGATGATATCCTGGCC
>NZ_QDGA01000126.1 GCF_003347665.1 Microvirga calopogonii | reverse complement strand
CACCAGCAAGACCCTTGCTGCGGCTCCGACTGATCGCAGTTCCTGCAGGATGATCTTCATTTGCTCAGATGCTGCGGCTTGCCGCGCCTCCTCCAGGGTGCGGAACTCCAGCATTGTGAAGGTGTCGGGGCTGGCCTTGTCCGCTGTGCGATAGGCCATGAAGGACACAGCCCCAGACATGTGGAGAAGCTGGGTGATCCAGTCGCGAACATGGCGGTTGTAATTGTTCCAGTTTGGCGTGTCGGTCGGGCGGTCGTACTGGAACATGACATAAGCCATGGGCACCTCCGGGGCTCGCACCGCGACAGCGCGGGCAATCACCGCATCCTAAGATATCAGAGCTTTCCCGCTACCCAGACCTGACCGCGAGCACGTAGATCGCCACGACAGCAGCCATCAGGAGCAGCGCGATCAAGGCTTGGGAGAGCATTACATGAATCCCAGGATCACTGCTCCGCAGAACAACAATGCCAGAGCAGTAGCAAAGACCGCTTCGTTGCCTTGAGAAAGATAGGACCGGATTCGCTGCATTCTGATGTCCTCCCAAGTTCGGGAGTATACGCCCTTCTTAAGCGCAGCGATATGATTGCTGACGGCATGAATAGGCCCGAAAGCAAACGTCACCTTCGTTCTCAACGGCAAGCATGGTTGGGACGCTAACTCAGATCGCCTCAGTCCTCGCCGTCATCAAAAAGCCTGCTCTCCAGTGTCTCATCCAAACATGAGCAAGGCTCCCAAACGACCGAGCCAGCGTGTTGCTCAAGGTGATTAAAGAGGCGAGGCTCGGCACGACCGGAATTTCGAGATCGTGGACCGAGCCAACCAACATGTCCTGGCGGTTGCATTCACAAACATCTCCAACGCGAAGTGACCGGCCACAGCGACGGACTCTGACTGCCGTGGATCGTACCGAGAAGAGCCAATGTGAGAGGCTTACCAAGCATGCTTTCCTCCATTGTCTTATCCGCGCCACGCGGCGCATGTCATAACAACGGGAAGCTATGTCCCTTCGTTCGGCTCACCTTTCTTTCGTCAGCGGCAGGAACTGACCCAAATAGGGCGACATTGCCTTACGCAGTATGATTCCTCCTGAAACGCCTTACCCCGTCAAGGATGGGGTTTTGTTGGAGACTATGGCTGGGTTGGTAAGCAATTAGGCAGTCATGTGAGCCTTGCACCCGCCGAGGTGCTCGATGGGCTGAAGAACCTCACCAGGAAGCGCCGCTACGCCAACCGCCACGGTTAATCCCATGGTCTCAACATTTCTGGTCGTTTGTCAGAGGACAGTGGCTGGATCAGGGCTCCTCACCTACGAAAACGGGCTCTTGGACTCCTGCATCGCAGCCTGCATAACGTGATCGAGGCCGATTTCGTGGCGGCTCTTCATCTGCAATAATCCTGCAAGCTGCTGACGGGCGCGGTTGACTCGGCTCTTGACGGTGCCGACAGCAACACCTTGGAGTAGCGCCACCTCGTCGTAGGTCATGCCCTCCACACCAGCAGCAGAGCCTCGCGGTGTCTGCTGGGCAGGTGTGCCAGAGCCGCATCCTGCTCCGGGAGTACTTTGAGGCAAGCCGCATGGACGCCGACAGGGTCCTCGACCTCACGCCTGCGCTTACGATAGTCGGTGCAAAAGGCATGGCGCAGGATCGTGAACAGCCACGCGCCAAGATTGCTGCCGCGCTCAAAGTGGTCGATGCTGGCCCACGCTCGGAGGAAGGTGTCCTGCACCAGATCATCAACCCTGATGGGATCGTTGGTCAGCGAGAAAGCAAACGCCCGGAGATTCGGTAGCAGATCAAGCATCCGGTCCCGCAGAGCCGTGTCAACAGGACCGACGCTGAGTGATCGCGCGGCTGGACGGGCACGGCGGGTTCTGCGAACAAGAGCAATCTGGCGCTGGTGGGACAGCGGATGCAGATGGCGCAAGCGCCTCAGCCGGTGCCTCGCAGACCGGTCGTAAGCCGTGCCTTGCGAATACAGAGGAAGGCGACTGTGAACGCCGTGTGCCATGGCTCAGTCCTACCTTGGCGACAGCTTTAACATACACCTGCGGTTGCCGGTCAGCCAGCCCATTCCATCGGAGCCGATGAAGCCTTCGGACAGTGTGAGCACCCGCTGGGTAAGGGCTCCATTGATTTGTTGAACCTACTCGAATGTGCCCAATGGCCCGACTGACATGATCCTGATATGCCTGGGTGATCGAGCGGCATCCTGTTGGATGCGCTCTCAAAGGAACGGACATTGGCCGCACCCAGCACTCCCGCTCTGCAAGATACCTTCCTGAAGCATCTCCGCGACAACAACATCGAGGTGACGATGTTTCTCGTGAATGGGATCAAGCTCGTGGGCCGGATCAAACGCTTCGACAACTTCACGGTGCAGCTTGTTCGTGGCACCGGCACGCAGATCG
The DNA here is from genome assembly GCF_003347665.1 of Microvirga calopogonii. GTDB lineage: Bacteria > Pseudomonadota > Alphaproteobacteria > Rhizobiales > Beijerinckiaceae > Microvirga > Microvirga calopogonii. The sequence continues at coordinate 10,299 of NZ_QDGA01000126.1, read as the reverse complement.
TCTTCAAGCATGCCATCTCGACAATCCATCCGTGGGAGCCCGTCGAACTGACTGAACTTGCTCCTTAATGGAACCAAGCCAACACGGGCTGCAACAATTCCTGACGTGTCCTAGCAATACCGGCGCTATCGGACCTCGAACCTCAGTCAGTCGCGGCTTCAGTCGTCCCGATCTGTGCCTTCTTCAGATTCTCCAAAGCGGATTTCAGGGCTCCCCGGTAGCCATTGGCCTGAATGAGCAGGGTCATGAGAATAGGTTGTCGCAAGTCAGGATGACGGAAGCCGTTGAGGAGTCTCTCATCCTTGATGAACCCGTTCCTTGCCATGGCGGCAATAAATTGCTTTTCGGTCAAATCACGCATTCTGAATTCAGTGTGTTGCGGCAATCGTCGAGGTAGCGCGGCTCTGAGGAAGCTGCACTAGACAAGCCAGACGGTATGCGAGAGAGACCAAGGGAGCGCAAGGCTTCTGTAGAGAGCTTCGGCACCCCCTCAGTGATTATGCGCTGGCGCAACTCCTGTAAGGTCTTTGCAGGGGGCGTCGGGCATGGTTGATCCCATAGCCAAAACCATTGACATGCCAAGCAGCGCCACCGGATCAGGCATGCTCCACCTCCCCCGGCATCAGCCTGTCCGGAAGCAGGGCGGTCTGTGAGTGTCATGGCCCAATCCAATCGCAGCTATGAGGGCCTTCGGCCTCACACTTCGACACTGCACAGTATGCAGGCTGCACGGAGGGAATTTAGGCTTAACCATGGCAGTAATAATCCCAGACGATGTCCGCAATCGATAACTTATGTTGGTAAAATTGACCGTTATGTTGGATTCACGACAGACGAATCATGATCGCCCCAAGCATTATCTTCTGCAATGAAGCGCCAACACAGGGGCATCCATGGCCAATAACAAACTTCATTCGTTACAATTTTCCCAGCAGACCGCGCTGCCAAGAATATACTCTTCTGATCTTCAACCTTTGCTCCAGTCGCTCCTGGGCACTCTGGCCGACATCGACTTTGAGTACGAGCGCGAATGCGACCACATTAATTGCCGCACGATGAACGTGAACCTCAAGATACGCCTGCTGGAGAAGCTCAAGCAGCACCATCGCCTGCGGCGCGAGCCTTACCTTCAGCAACTTGCTATTCTGCAAGAGCGCATCCGGCGCGCGGGCTGATCGGCTCCCTCTGTCCTCGCGAGCGAAGCCAAGGAACCCACGAATTGCAACCCTTGATCATCTCAGGACCGATGATGAATCCTCGCGGCCTCCGGACCTTCGAAGGGACGAACTGCTAACTGGAAAACCTATGTGGAGTACGGATGCCTGCGCAGATACTAACGCCCACTCACAACCGCTCATATCAGCCCGAATACTCGTCCAGTAGTCTGACCTCACCACCGATTTCAACGGCTTTGATCTGTGACAACTCCCTGCTGCGCTCAGGGCTTCAACAGATTCTGTCGGGAAGCCCATTCGTCATTGCCGAGGCCGCTTCTGTCGCAGGTCCAGGACGGTTCCAAGGACTCCTTCCGGACGTTGCGCTGGTTCTGATTGAGGCCCGCCAGAATGTTGGTCGGGTCCTTGAGATCGTCAGGCAGGTGCGAGATCAAGCTCCAGAAGTGCGGATCGTTATTCTGGTGGATGAATACGACCTCGACTTCATAGGGCTGGGCCATGAGGCTGGCGTCAACGGCTTCTGTTGGGCGGCAAGTGGCCCTGGCGTTCTGATCAAATCCCTTGAACTGGTCATGCTCGGCGAGAGGGTTTTGCCCTTTCAAGTCCTGCGCTCGATCATGGGAAGGACGCCACAGGCTCGTGACCACTCGCTCCAGAACAACACGGCAGAGCCGAAGCTGCCTGATCTAAATCCTGGCAAGCTCTCGGTGAAAGAGGTGCAGGTACTGAACTATCTGAGGCATGGGGCAACCAACAAGGTCATCGGCCACAAACTGGAAATCGCCGAAGCGACCGTCAAGGCGCATGTGAAGGCGATCATGCGCAAGATCGGGGTGTCTAATCGCACCCAGGCTGCCATGTGGGTGTCGCAACGCCTGCCAAGAACAGGAGTATCTGCTCTGAATGTCTGAGACATTGTCGATGAAGATTGTGGTTGGCGATCAGGTTCGCGTCCATTTCCATCCTCCCGGTTCATGGAAGAGCTTCTCCGAGGGGGTGGTCAGGCGGATCGACGTGACGACGCAGGAAGGGCGCTTTTTTGTGGTCGAGGTCATGCACGAGGTTCTTCTCGACCGCGAGCATCCCATCAGGCGCGGTTTCCCGGACTATGTCCGCTATGAGTGCTGGAACGACTTTCCAGGACGAATCGAGGTCCTGTCCGCCGCTCCCGTCAGGGAGCAAGAGCCTACGCCCGATCTAACTTTGACGGACCCACGGGACGAACTGAAGCAAGACGCCTCCGAGCCACCTCTGGTTGACGCGCAGGCCAACTCAGGGGCTGCGGTCGAACAAATACCCGAAGCCGAGACCGGTGCCGAACCAACTCAGGTTGAAATCGAGCATCAGTCTGCCCCCGCACTTGGTAGCCTGATCGCCAGTTTGTTTGGCCGAAAGGCATAAGCGGCTCGCCACAGCCACCTTTCCTTCCGAACGCAATGGGGCAAGGCGTCAGCAACATATCCTCCCGTAACACTAAACCATGTTTAGAGCTTCTGTGGAGGATAGAAGGCAAAATCCTGCTCCATTGATGCTCTACCTGGAAGAGCGTCGTCCTGAAGCAATGACCATCAAGGGAGGCTGGGCCAATGCTAAAGCCCTTCTCGCGATACCTGGAGGCTGTCGAAGAGCACGTTCCCTCCGAGCATCACCCACTTCTGCGAAATAGCCTCTATTTGGCGATCTTGGATTGGTACACCGATGGCCTCGACCCGATAGATGCGGTTGCTCGGATCAGACATGCGGTGACGGGGTAGCTTCGGCAACTATGCCCCATGAACGCCGTTCACCTGATGGATGTGACCTGGAGGTGATCATGACAGGTGAAAAGCGCTCTAACCGCGATACGGGATTAGAGAACCTAAGCGTCAACAGCAGCCGACGCAGCGGCCCGAATGAAGACGGGACCGGCAACCCAGCCCACCAGAATAGGGAACACGATCCAACCGAGAGTGCGAAGGTGCCGGATCAGCAAATCCCCGTAGAGCAGTCGCCCGAGTTCGATGATACGGAAGGACATCCGACCTGACTAAGCGCTTCCTGCTACTGTAATTTGGCATGAGAACGAGACCGTTCAGGTCCATTCTGCCTCTTCGGCTATACTCCCTTTGCGCCGGATACCTCGCTCGGCAAGTGGATTAAATTGTCAGGAAGTCATCGTATTCCTTATTCATAGGAAGCAAGGGATGGCAGTTCCTCAGGCCGTCAGCTTTCACAGCCGCCCGCGAGGAGTCGCTTGGACCGGCGTTGCGGTCCTCGTCGGGTCCGTTGTCCTTGCCATCGCTCTTCTGGCAACCGTATGACTCGGCGGTAACCTGAAGCTTCAGGTCCCGAACCGCTGCGCCTGACCCACAGCACGGCTCTGCTCCCGGTCGATGCGCGATAGGGCGACCGCAATATCGAGAGGCAATGGCTGCTTGATCACATCGGCATAGAGGGAGCGCATGTCCTGCGCGATCCGGCGCAATAGCTCCACGTCGGGGACATTTTGATGCCGCTTGCTGAGGCCAATCTCGGTTCCCATCGCCGCCTCCCAACCTACTGCCTCACCCAATTGAAAGCAGCGATTCGGCTAGGAAAGAGGCAGTTAGGCAGTCATTAACCATAATCTTCGTTGTCTGTGGATTGTGGGCACAATTCTTCGTTTGCACGTTATCGGTGCTTGTTGGTCCGGAGTACAACCGCAGCCTTGCTCGGGCGAACCGATGATGCGCGGACACGCCACAAGGTGAGCACCGGATGCGCAAAGCATCTTGGCAGCCGCGATCCTCACTGCCCAATGAAAGGGACGCTCGCCACCATTCAAGGATAAAGCCAAAAGGCTTTCTCCGCTGGCTCGTGAGTAGTGCCCGATATTGAGACGCACGGCAGGAGATTGGTTTCACTATGCTCCTTCGCCCCACCTTGGATAATCGTGCGCAAGAACATTGCCCGAAATCGGGGGTTCGACTTGGCTACTCCTTGTGCGGCGGCTGTGCGAGCGCATCGACTTGAGCGGGTTCCTCAAGCACGCTCGCTTCCGGCGTGAGCACAACGTCCTCCTTCGGTGGTCCCTCACCTGGAACCTCAACAGTCTTGCAATCTTTCAAAACCGCATTCGGCATGTCGAGATTAGACGCCTGTCTCAGGCAGTCATCATAGCTTGGAAACAGCTTCTCCCAAGCCTGAGCGACATGTTGTTCAGTCGGGTTTGCGCTGCTGAGGATGAAGATCAAAACGTACTTCACGGCCATGGGTACAGCCCTCCGACCCTGTGGAGGGTTAAACTCGCCAGGGGCGATGCCGTTCACAAAGCCGAACCTATGGGATCAACCGTCGTGAGCAGGACGCACTGCCAATCGTGGTAGGCCCGATGAGTTGGGCAGTCGAGGTGCAGAGTTGGGATCGCTGATTTTCGATCCAATGCCGATTGTCGGTTTCCTGACAGACACACCAAAAGTTCTATGATTTTGCAACAGAGCAGCAAACAGAGGTCACTGGCGTAAGCCGGAAGTCTACTTGCAGATCATGTGTGGCTTTGGCTAGAACAAGCCACCTAAGAAAAAAGGCCACTGTCACCAGCGGCCCGAAGTTTAGGGAGGAAACGCCCAAGAAGGGCGAGCAGGACGGCAACGCCAATCGCCGTGCTGCAATGCAAAATATAGTTCATGTCTGAACATTGGGCAAGCACAAATGGGCAGCATGGCTGCCCGTTTTCGTTGCTGGTGTCATGCGGGAAGTGCATGGCATAGTGTGTCTGCAAAGCTTTTCGCGGCTCCCGAAACAAAGGAGCCAGTCTGTTGTGAGGATTGCGACCTCAAGCAGCCTCTACGTTCAGGGTCGGCGCTGTGGGAAGTGGCATCCAATACGTGGGTTCCAGACGCTTTGGGCGCTCGTTGATATGGCGCTCATCCCGAGACAGCCACCGACCTGAGACACTGCTGAAGTAACCGATCTCGACGCGCCCCACCCAGAGAAGGACATCATCTTCGTTCCTTGGCGCGGTCTCCATCGGCAACCATTCGTCCATCCATTCGGTCCTGTATAAGGTAATCGTGAACCCTCAAGCTAGAGGGATCGAACCAGAGATAAAGACTTGACAGGACAATGAGCCGCCGCGTTCCTCGCTGAGAACCCACGGGTGCATGGCAGATTGGCTTCCAATGTCGGGCAATCTCAATATCCACCGTTACTAAGATGCCGCAGAGCAGGTCTCAGGCGGGTACTATTAAGGCAAAGTCTGGTCGCCGCTTGCCACCATGATTGCCTCTGTCCAGTATTGGTACTGCTCCCCAAGCCGGAACAAGAATGACGCACGTTGGAACCCACGATGGTACGCTGGTCGGCCTCTCTGTCCTCATCGCAACGGTAGCATCCTACACCGCCCTTGACCTAGCCGGTCGTGTTCACGCCTCACGCGCTTGGGCCAAACATGCTTGGCTGGTCACAGCCGCTCTCGCCATGGGCGGCGGTGTGTGGGCCATGCATTTCGTTGCCATGCTCGCCGTCAGCCTTCCTGGTATGAATGTCGATTACGACCTCGGCCTCACAGCCGTGTCCCTTGTCCTGCCCATCCTCGCTACGGGCTTCGGTTTTTACCTTGTGACGTGGACCGACAGCGGTCTCCCAGCCTTGATCCGCAGTGGCCTCGCAATGGGGGCGGGAATCGTCGGAATGCACTACACCGGCATCGCGGCGATGCGCATGGCGGCTGATCTCAGCCATGAGACGCTGTGGATTGCCGTATCGGTCCTGATTGCCATTGGGGCATCCACGACTGCGCTCTGGCTGGCCTTTCGGAACGTGGGTCTTGCGCTACGGCTCTTGGCTGCTCCTGTTATGGGGCTCGCCATCGCCGGAATGCACTACGCGGCCATGCAAGGGGCAATCCTTACGGCACACTCACCCGTGGACAAGGGGCACGGGCCTTCAAGCCTCAGCCAGACCAGCTTGGCCGTTGCTGTCGCGGCAACAACCTTTTCGATCTTGTTCCTGGCCTTGATTGCGGCGCTGTTCGACCGTCGCTTCGCCGCTCTGGCAACGCGTGAGGCCCTAGCCCTGCGCGAGAGCGAGGAGCGCTATCGTGCGCTGCTTGAGGCCAGCGCCGTGGTTGTCTGGTTTGCCGCACCGAGCGGCATGATCACGCGCAGTCACGGCTGGACCAAGCTCTGTGGACAGACCGAGAGCGAGTATGCCGATCTCGGATGGCTCAACGTGGTCCACCCTGATGATCAGGGCCGTGTCATCTCCCTGTGGCAACAGGCCCTGTCGTCAGCGGTCTTTTACCAGGGCGAGTTTCGCGTTCGGCACACCAATGGTGAATACCGCTGGGTGCTTGCCAGTGCCGTTCCGCGCCAGAACTCTGAGGGCGTGATCCTAGAATGGGTCGGCGGGATTTCGGACATTCACGACCGCAAGCTGGCGGAGGAGAAGCTGCAAGCCAGTGAGCAGCGGCTGCGGCTGGCAATTGAGACCACAGGGCTCGGTATCTGGGACGTTAATCTCGTCACGGGTGAGCGTGAGTGGACCCCTGAAACGAGAGCCATCGTGGGGGTTGCTCCTGACGCTCTGATCAAGCCTGATACCTTCATGAACTGCGTCCATCCGGATGATCGTGCCCGCGTGGGGCAACGGGACTATGGTGCCTCGTCAACCAGCGAACGGGGCTATGGTGACACCTACCGCATCCTCCGCGTGGACAACGGCGAAGAGAGATGGGTCACGATCAGCGGTCGAACGCTCACTGGCGATAAGGGACAACCTCTCCGCAGGATTGGGACTATCCAAGATGTGACCCAACACAAGCAGGCGGAAGATGCTCTTCGCAGCAGTGAAGAGCGGCTGGGACTCGCCTTGTATGCGGGGAGAATGTTCGCCTGGGAGCAGAACCTTGCAACGGACTTTGTCACACGCTCCCCGCATGCACAAACCCTGCTTGGCGTTGGATCGGGTCCGCTCTCAGAGTTCCTTGAAAGGGTCCATCCTGACGACCACTCCCTGCGCAACCAGTTCGTTAACCGGATCAGCGCTGGCGGCGTCGAGACGATGGAGTTCCGTTATCTGCTCCCGGACGGCAAGACGATCTGGCTGGGATCGCGTGCAGAGCAGGCAGGCCCTGATCGGATCATAGGAGTAACCTTTGACATCACCGACCGGAAAATGGCTGAGGCGGAGCTTTGGCGGGTCGCCAACCACGATGCTCTCACAGGCTTGGCGAACCGCGCTCTCTTTCAGCAGAGGCTCGACCAAGCTCTCACTGAGGCCGCAGAGAACGGCAGTCGCGTCAGTTTGTTGCTCATCGACTTGGATCACTTCAAGGACGTGAATGACGCTCTTGGTCATGATGCGGGCGACGCGCTGCTCAAGAGGACAGCCGCGTGCCTCCGGAGCACGGTCAGGGCCCGTGATACAGTCGCTCGGTTCGGCGGAGACGAGTTTGCGATTGTGTTCGCGCAGCCCCTAACTTTGGAGCGTGCATCCGAGCGGGCTCAGGAGATCATCGAGAAGCTCCGCGAGCCCTTCGTTTACGTGGGCCGAACTTTTGCCAGTAAGGCGAGCATCGGCATCGCTGCTTTCCCGGATCATGGCTCCAACGCCAAAGATTTGTTGAAGGATGCCGATATCGCCCTCTACCGCGCCAAGGCTCAGGGGCGCAATTGCGCTGTGGTCTATACCCCCGAACTGCGGGCGGCGGTCGAGCAGCGGCTTTCTCTTGGGCACGATGTGCGTGAAGCGCTGTCCAAAGGGCAGATTGTTCCTTTTTACCAGCCGAAGGTGTGCCTTTCGACGGGCAGGCTTATCGGCTTCGAGGCTCTTGCGCGGTGGCAGCACCCGAGCAAAGGCATTCTGACACCTGCATCGTTCGGCGCAATCTTCGACGAGGCTGAACCCGCCATGGAAGTGGGGCGTCACCTTATGTCGAGAGTAGCCACAGATATACGCGTATGGCTCGATGCGGGGCTCGATCCTGGACGGGTTGCCGTCAATTTATCGGCGGCTGAGTTCAGCCAGCCTGATCTCGCCGATTACATTTTGGGTCTCCTCGCTGAGAAGGACATCCCGATCAAGAATTTCGAGGTTGAAGTCACTGAGACTGTGCTGCTTGGCAGGCGCTCTGACGTGGCAGCCGCAATCTTGGGGCAGCTTCATCAGCAAGGTGTTCTCATTGCTCTTGATGACTTTGGGACGGGCTATGCGTCACTGACGCATCTCAAGCTGTTCCCAGTCGATCATGTGAAAATTGATCGGAGCTTCGTCACGAACCTGGAGCAGGATGCTGGAGATAAGGCCATTGTCGCTGCGGTTGTCGGTCTTGGGAGGGGTTTAAACCTTCAGGTCACGGCGGAGGGTGTGGAGACCGAAGGTCAGGCGCAACGTCTGCGTGAACTGGGCTGCCACAATGCCCAAGGATACCTCTACGCGAAACCGATGAGTGCTGTGCATGTACCGCCGTTTCTCTCAAAGCGGATGGTTGGATCGAGCCATCGTGGGAACATCCGTCTTGTAGACACCCAAGGCTAGATTGGGCCTAGCTTCGTGTGTCCAAGGGTGAGGGTTCCACGTCCACCCCTGATCCAGCTACTGAGTTCCAGCCAGCCCCGTATGCCACGAAGCCTTTTAGATTCGGAGTGTATTGGGAATGCGAGCGCCCAAAGCATATCGGGAGCATCAGGTCCAGAAAATCGGACTTCCAGCACTTAGCTCGTCTCTCCCATAATCACCGTAAGCTTCCGCATCATCGGCGGGAGGTCCGGGGGAGCGCGCCTGGACCCTTCTAGGTCGGTGAACCGAGCCCTGCATCTTGGATCATACTTGTTTGGGGTCGCTCCCACGGAAGGTACTTTCTCGGACAGTCGAAGGCGATCCTGTTGATCAGGTCGCATAGCTGGATGTCAGCCCCGAACTTTTCGACCAGCCGAGCCAGCCGACAAAATCTTTTCAATGAGAACATACGGCAATGAAATGCCCCGCCAGCGCGGGGCATCGTGACTGCTTTGTGCCTCTTAAAGGTACGGTTACATGTTATACCCGCTCAGGGAATTCCTGATGCGGTGAGATAGGGATAGGCCGTCAATGTTGTGAGACGGCCTGTCTCGTCGAGGAGACGGTTCCAGGCGCGGCAGACCGCGTCCAACACCGCGTCATAGTCGTCGAGCACGCGATGCGAGCGATAGCGCTCGCGCAGGTACAGCCAGACCCGCTCCACCGGGTTCAGCTGCGGTGAGGCGGGTGGCAAGGGTAAAAGGGTGACGGTGTCCGGCACGTGCAGGGCCCGTGCGTCGTGCCAGCCGGCCTGATCGAGCACGAGCACCGCGTGCACGCCCGGCGCAAGCTGACGCGCGAAGTGCTCGAGAAAGATCGTCATGGCATCGGTACTCACCCGCGGCAGCGCCAACGCGAAGGTCTCATCTGTGCCGGGCCGGCAGGCGGCAAACAGGGATAGGCTCTCGAAGCGCTGATCGACCACCCCGGGCGGACGCACACCGCGCTCATACCAGACGCGGGTGGTTCGTCCCTTCTGACCAAAGCGCGCTTCGTCCTGGCACCAGAGTTGAAGACGCGCGTCAGGATGCTGTGCCGCGATGGCCTGCAGCTTGGACGGGAGTTCCTTTTTTGAACGCCGGCTGTGCGGCCGGATTGCCCTTGGGCTGCGAGGGCCGGGTCTTCTGCCGCGACAGGTTCAGCCGCTTGAGCCGGCACGAGAGCCCCCATTGGCTGTAGCGCACGCGGTACGTCCGCTCGACATGCTCGCACAGGTCAACCAGCCGCCAGGCGCTGACCCCATCGCGCTCGGGCTCCGGCCCGTGCAGGATGTGAGCCCTGAGGGCGGCCTGCTGACCGGGACTGAGCTGCTCCGGGCGACCGGAACGGGGCCGGTCCTGCAGAGCGTCAGGTCCCTCAGCATTGAAGCGCTGGATGGCATCGTGCAGGGCCTGCCGCTCCATGCCGGCCAGCCGGGCAGCCTCAGTTCGGGTCATGCCCTCGAGCGCATTGGCGATCGCCAGCAACCGCAGGACAGCCCTGGGATCCCGCTCACGCGCAGCCCGTGTGCGCAGATCGGACGGCGAGGAGTCCAGACGGATCGGGAGCCCGGCCATGGTGGTCTCCTGCAATTGCGCCCCTGCCATCAGGGAATCATGCCAGACAC
>NZ_QDGA01000125.1 GCF_003347665.1 Microvirga calopogonii | reverse complement strand
TCCGCTGCCGACCTTCCGCGCCAGGCGCCGCCGCCTGCCCCGATCATTGCTGCTCCGATCTTCACCTGGACCGGCTTCTATATCGGCGGCAACTTGGGCTGGGGCTGGCGGAACAGCAACAATGACCCTGTGTTCCTCGGAGGACCTGGCATGCCTGTCGGCCTCGCCGGGGGCACGCTCATCTTCGACAACAACAACGACGGTGCCTTCACCGGCGGTGGCCAGATCGGCTACAACTACCAGATCGGCTCGTTCGTGATCGGTGTCGAGACCGACATCCAGGGGATCGACAACGGCAACAACAATGCGGTGTTCATTCCGGGTCCGGGCTTTGCCGGCGGCACCTTCGTTCCCGGCCGGTTTGAGGACTCTGCGGATTGGTGGGGTTCGACCCGCCTGCGCGCCGGTGTCGCCTTCGATCGCGTGCTGATCTACGCCACCGGTGGTGTCGCCTACACGGACAACGACACCGGCTGGGCCGTCGGTGGCGGCCTCGAATGGGCTCTGCCGACGAACTGGGAGTTGTTCGGTGGCAACAGCGCGGTCACTCTGGGCCTTGAGGGCCTGTGGGTCAGCATCGACCAAGGCAACAACAATGGCCCTGTCGGGACCTTTACGCCGGTTGCCGGCCCGGCTGTGGATGTGTTCCTGCCGGAGACCAACAACAACCAGGACTTCTTCGTGGCCCGTGCCAAGCTGAACTTCAAGTTCGGCACGTACTAAGCGGTCGATACAAACACGGAAAGGCCCGGGCATCTCCCGGGCCTTTTTGTATACGCAACAAGAAATGAGGCGATCTCGCGAACCGGGATGTGGCTTCCCAGATTTAATTACCCGTTTTAGCCACCCCAGTGCCCGTTTTTCACAACTGCTCGGCCCGATCGAAAAATGGCCTGCCCCATGTGGGTGATCCGGATGTGATGTTAATTCAGCGTTGGTCTGGGCGCCAGCTTGGAAGCCGGTAGCAAGGCCTCTGGTGCGGGCGGCCGGTAGCCCAAGGATGAGTGCGGGCGCACCGTGTTGTAATGCCGGCGCCAATTCTCGATCACCACCTTTGCCTCCTCCAAGGTGTAGAAGGTCTCTCCTTTCAGTAATTCATCGCGGAGCTTGGAGTTGAAGCTCTCGCAATAGCCGTTCTCCCACGGGCTGCCCGGCTCGATGTAGGCTGTCTTGGCGCCCACAGCCGTGATCCACTCGCGCACGGCTTTAGCCACGAATTCGCTGCCGTAGTACATGGGGAAGCAGCGCGGCGGAGCTGGTCCGGGTTGCGCAGCCGCGCTGCCCGGGGTGGTCATGGCCAGCCAGCAGGTCTCACAGTGATGTCGCTGAACACACACTGGAGGCCGACCGACCATGACCGAGCTCAATCGTACACCTGTCCCTGCCGCTCTGGTAGCAATCGACATCGCCAAGCACCGCCACGAGGTGCTCATCGAGGCTGCCGGCCATCAGCGGCGTCGGCGGCTTACCATCTTGAGCAAAAAGGCGGAGTATGACCGTCTCGTCGAGACCCTTATGGCTTACGGCGGCCCAGTGCTCATCGCCTTTGAGGCCACAGGCGATTACCACCGCGGGCTGGCCTACCGCCTGCTCTCGGCCGGCTTCGAGCTGCGGCTGGTCTCATCCGTGGCGCTCGCCCGCACCCGGGAGGCCCTGCACAACGGCTGGGACAAGAACGATCCCAAGGACGCGCAGGTGATCCTGCACATGCTCCGGATCGGCGCGACCCAGCGCTATGTCGATCCCTTGGCAGCCGGGATCAACGACCTGCAGGAGTTGTCGAACACCCATGAGGCGATCTCGAAGGCCAAGACCGAGACCTGGCATCGGATCCTGACCCACTATCTGCCTTTGTACTTTCCCGAGATCGAGCGCTTCGCCGGCAACAGCCGCTCCGACTGGTTCCTGGCCCTGCTCGAACGCTTTCCCACGCCGGGTAGCATCATGGCCCTGGACCGGGAACGCTTCGTGGAAGAGGCATGGCCTGTGATCGGCCGCAAGGTTTCCAAGGCTCGCTTGCTCAACGACATCTACGAGACCGCTCGCGCCTCCACGGGTCTGCCGGTGACAGAAGACTCTGCGGCCATCACGATGTTCCGCATGGTCTTGGCCGAGGTGCGCAGCCTCATCCGCCAGCGGAATCAGATTGAGGAGCTTGCTCATGCGATGCTGGCCCAGCATGCTGACTACCAACTGCTGTGCACAGTCCCGGGAATCGGCCCGATCCATGCCTTGACGATCCTGGCGGAAGCCGGCGATCTGCGCCGCTTCGGGCACCATCGCCAGTTTCTGAAGTTCTGTGGCCTTGATCTGGCCACCTGCAAGTCGGGCACGTTCCGCGGCCGCACCAAGCTGTCGAAGTACGGCAATGCGCGTCTGCGCCGGGTGCTATGGATGGCCGCCCAAGTGGCGGCTCGTCAGCGCGACAACAGCTTTCGGGATAAACTCGGCCGCTATACTGCGCGTGATCGCCACGATGCCGATCTGCGCCGCAAGGCCGTGACCGCTTTGACTGCCAAGATGGCGCGTGTGGTGCACGCGGTGATCAAGGGCGGAGCAGAATACCGGCCGTTCTTCGAGCGTCCGGTGCCGGGTGGAAGGACCTCACTCTGTGTGGGCCGTGAGGGCGCGACAGCGACCCTGTAGATAATGTTTGGGCCTTCCACCTGGGGTGTATCTCGTATTGAGGACGGTGAGGACCACGGCTGTGATCGCTGGATCCTGTGTTTGCTATGGGAGAGAACAATCCCGTTGACGGTGGAAGCCACCTGGCTCAATCTGAATGATGCGCCGATCCAGCAAATCGGCGCGCTGAGATCTGTTGGCCCAGTGCCCCTGCTGCTCCCCCACATAGGACGTTGTCGGAACGAACATGGCCCGGAACACCGCGCAGGATGAACAGGTCCGAGAGCACGTCGATCACATCGACGGCTTTCAGCTTCCGGTTCACCCGAATGGCCAGGCACTCGCGCGTGAACTCGTCGATGATGTTGAGCATGCGGAACTTGCGCCCGTCATGGGTGCGATCCTCAACAAAGTCATACGACCAGACATGATTAGGATACTCGGGCCGCAAGCGGATGCAGGATCCGTCGTTGAGCCAGAGCCGTCCTTTCTTCGGTTGCCTTTGCGGCACTTTGAGCCCCTCCCGTCGCCAGATCCGCTCGACCCGCTTCTTGTTCACGAGCCAGCCGGCCTCCCGCAGCAGGGCCGTGATGCGCCGGTAGCCATAACGGCCGTACTGGGTCGCCATGGCGATGATGTCGGCCGTCAGCCGTGCCTCATCGTCTCGTCCTTGCGGGATGCGCCGCTGCGTCGAGCGATGCTGTCCGAGCACGCGGCACACCCGCCGCTCGGACAGCTTCAGGGTCGACCGGACGTGCTCGATGCAGGCGCGGCGACGGGCGGGGCTCAGAAGTTTCCCGAGGCGGCCTCTTTCAGGATCTGCTTGTCCAGGGTCAGATCGGCCACCGCGCGGCGGAGCCTTGCATTCTCTGCCTCCAGGTCCTTCAGGCGCTTGACCTGATCCGACTTGATCCCGCCGAACTCGGATCGCCAGCGATAATAGGTCACCTCCGTCACCCCGATGGCGCGAACGGCATCCGCAACCGATTGGCCTTGTGAGGCCATCACATCGACTTGGCGTAACTTTGCGACGATTTCTTCCGGCTTGTGACGCTTCTTGGGCATTGTGGTCCTCCTGTGAGCCTCAAGACATACTTCAGGGTGGACCAGTTCAATGGGGGTGGATCATGGTTCGGTACGTACCAGGTCCTCCAGAACATCAACTTGAATGTTCGTGCCGGAGAGCGAATCGTAATTGCTGGCCCCTCCGGATCAGGCAAGTCAACAATGATTAGATGCATCAACTGGCTCGAGAAGCATCAGAAGGGGCGTATTGTCGTTGATGGGATCGAGCTGACCGATGATCACAAGAAAGTCGATGCTGTCCGCAAGGAAGTCGGCATGGTTTTCCAGCACTTCAATCTTTTTCCTCATCTCACGGTAATGGAGAACTGCACACTCGCTCCAATGTGGGTGCGTAAGATCGACCGTAAGAAAGCCGAGGAAATCGCCGGCCGGTTCTTGGAGAAGGTCAAAATTGCGGACCAGGCTCATAAATATCGGGGGCAACTTTCAGGTGGACAACAGCAACGTGTCGCGATCGCCCGCGCTCTTTGTACGAAACCTAAGGTTCTTCTGTTTGATGAGCCTACCTCCGCGCTCGACCCCGAGATGGTCCGCGAAGTGTTGGATACGATGGTTCGCTTGGCCGAGGACGGAATGACAATGCTTTGTGTTACACACGAGATGGGATTTGCTCGGCAGGTAGCAGACCGGGTGATCTTCATGGACCGCGGTGAAATCATCGAAGAGAATGCGCCGGCCGAGTTTTTCTCGAACCCGCAGCACCAGCGCACTAAGGCTTTCCTAAGTCAGATAATCCATTGACCTGAGCCGGCATTCTTCAGCTTCATTGTTGTGCGAAACAGCCGTTTGTCTGAGCCGGCGACATCCCGGACAAACGGATTTCTACACTTAAACCGCTGATGCATCGCAACCCCCAAGAGGGTAGCAGATTGAGCAAAATGCTCACCCCTTTGGTCTGTTTGCATTATTCCCGCTGAGCGATCCGCACTCCAATATCGTGGGACACAGAACTTCCTCGGAGGATCGTCATGACAGTTTACAATATCGCTCTGATTGGATTCGGCGGTGTTAACCGCGCTTTGGCCGAACTCATTACCACGAAAAACCATCTCTGGGAGCGCGACTTAGGCTTCCGCTTAAACATTGTTGCAGTGAGTGATCTCCATCTGGGTTCGGTCATCTCACCCAACGGTCTTAATGCCAAGACGTTGGTCGACGCAAACTTCGCGAAAGGCGGCTTTGGGCAGCTTTCAGGCGGGAGCTCGGAAGCAGACAACGAGACCATTATCAAGACCGCACCGGCAGACATTATAGTAGAGGCAACCTTCACCAACCCGAAGGATGGCGAGCCCGCCGTTTCCCATTGCCGTTGGGCATTGCAGTCTGGCAAGCATGTCGTGACCACAAATAAGGGCCCTGTGGCCATTGCAGCTCAAGAGCTGAAGGCTTTGGCGAAAGCGAACGGCCTTCGTTTTGAGTACGAAGGTTCGGTGATGAGCGGGACGCCCGTCATCCGAATGGCCGAGAAAACCCTCGTAGGTGCCGAAGTTACCGGCTTTGAGGGTATTTTGAACGGAACATCGAATTTCGTTCTGGGCCGCATGGAAGCCGGACTGGATTTCGCTTCCGCGGTTAAGGAGGCGCAACAACTTGGTTATGCCGAGGCCGATCCGACCGCCGACGTCGAGGGGTTCGATGTTCGTCTGAAAGTTGTTATCCTGGCGAACGAGCTTTTGGGAGCAAACCTTAAGCCCGATGACGTTACGTGCAAGGGTATTTCTAATCTCTCGCCTGCGGACATTGAGGCAGCAGCCGAGACGAAGAGCCGCTGGAAGCTGATTGGCTCTGCTGTGCGGAATGAAGACGGCAAGATCACTGCAAGCGTTTCCCCAAAGCAGCTTCCATTGGGGCACCCTCTGGCAGGCGTCAACGGCGCCACCAACGCAGTATCGCTGAACACCGAACTCCTCGGGCCGGTGACGATCACTGGACCCGGCGCCGGTCGGACTGAAACTGCATACGCGCTTCTCTCTGACATCGTTGCCATTCATTCAGCTCGCAGTTCCGCTGTCGCAAAGGAAGCCGCATAATGCATAACCTTGCCTTAACCCAAACGACGCCCGATGACGAAATTGTCGTGAGAAATCCGTACGACAATACGATTGTCGGAACCGTTCCGGAGACCGGCGCCGAGAGGCTCAATTATCTTATCGAACGTGCAAGGCGTGGAGCACAGATCGCGCGATCCATGCCTCGTCATACGCGCTCGGCGATACTTGAAAAGGCAGCAGCAGCCATAGACGCCATGCGGGAGGAGTTCGCGCTTCTCATTGTGAAAGAGGCGGGCAAAACGATTACTCAAGCCCGGAAAGAGGCAACTCGGTGTGTAAACACCCTGAAGCTCTCCGCAGATGAGGCCAAACGCAACGCGGGTGAGGTTATTCCATTCGACTCATACGCTGGGTCGGAGGCCCGCCAGGGTTGGTATACCCGAGAGCCTCTAGGTATAATCGCCGCTATCACCCCCTATAACGATCCCCTCAACCTTGTCGCCCACAAACTCGGACCGGCAATCGCCGGCGGAAATTCCGTAATTCTAAAGCCATCTGAGCTGACCCCGCTTTCCGCGATTAGGCTTGTTCAGGTTCTTGTGGCCAGTGGTCTGCCAGAGGAAATTGTGACAGTCGCAATTGGTGGGCCTGAACTTGGAAAAGCGATCGTATCGGCGAAGGACGTTCGCATGATATCCTTTACCGGCGGCTTTACCACGGGCGAGGCAATCACCCAGGCTGCCGGCATCAAGAAGATTGCAATGGATCTGGGAGGTAATGCTCCGGTCATCGTCATGGAGAACTGCAACTTTAACGCTGCAGTCGAGAGTTGCGTGTCAGGCGCCTACTGGGCTGCGGGCCAAAATTGCATTGGCACGCAAAGGATCCTGATTCAGCGCTCTATTCATGAGCGGTTCCGGACGGAATTCGTCGCTGCAACGAAAAAGCTCAAGACCGGCAATCCTCTGGAGGCTGACACCGACGTCGGCCCGATGATATCCAGAAGGGCAGTCGGTAGAGCGTCAGCCATGGTTGACCGAGCGGTTGCTGCCGGTGCGACCTTGCTTTGCGGTCACGAGCCGATCGGGAACCTGTATCCACCAACGGTTTTGGAGAACGTTCCTTCCGCATGTGATGTCTGGACGGAGGAAGTGTTCGCGCCAATCGTTATTCTTGAGCCCTTCGACGAGCTGACCGATGCAATTGCCCTCGCGAACAGCCCTGAATACAGCCTTCACGCCGGCATCTTCACAAACGATCTGGAAGGGGCCCTTGAGGCCGCAGACAAGATAGATGCAGGTGGTGTCATGATCAACGACTCGTCAGACTATCGGTTCGATGCGATGCCATTTGGCGGTTTCAAATACGGCAGCATGGGGCGCGAAGGCGTTCGGTTTGCCTATGAAGACATGACGCAGCCGAAGGTCGTGTGCATCAATCGCCTGAATCGGTGAACGCTTCTTGAATAACTGCAGGCCAATCAGCGTACTTGGGAGTGTATGAATGTTTAAAGGCTCGATTACGGCGCTTGTAACGCCGTTCGCTGATGGCCGTGTCGATGAGGTTGCGTTGCGCGACCTCATCGAGTGGCAAATCGAAGAAGGCTCATCTGGCCTCGTACCCTGTGGAACAACGGGAGAAAGTCCAACCCTCAGCCATGCCGAACATAAACAGGTTGTAGAGATCGCAGTCGGTATTGCGAAAGGACGCGTCCCGATTATTGCCGGGGCCGGCTCCAACAGTACTAACGAAGCTATCGACTTCGTTCAGCATGCGCAGAGGGCTAGCGCTGACGGCTTGCTGATCGTCGCTCCTTATTACAACAAGCCAACGCAAGAAGGCATCTATCTGCACTTCAAAGCGATTGATGCTGTCAGTCATATCCCAATCATCGTGTATAATATCCCCGGTCGAAGCGTGATTGATATTGAAGTTGAGACTTTGGCACGGATTTCTAGAGACTGCAGGAACGTAAAAGGCGTCAAGGACGCCGCCGGCAATCTCCTCCGTCCCTCTCGCGAACGCATGGCGTGCGGCAAAGAATTCAATCTCCTGACAGGCGAGGATGGGACCGCATTAGGATACATGGCGCATGGCGGCCATGGTTGTATTTCGGTCACGGCGAACGTAGCCCCGCGCCTTTGTGCGGATTTTCAGAACGCCTGTCTGAACGGTGATTTTAAGACAGCACTTGCGCTGCAAGACCGCTTGATGCCGCTTCATCGGGCTCTGTTCCTCGAAACTAACCCCGCCGGCCCGAAATATGCTTTGCAGCGGCTGGGCCGAATCCGCGGCGACCTGCGTTTGCCTCTGGTCGAGGTCAGCCGATCTGTACAGGACGAGATTGATCAAGCAATGCGTCATGCAGGCATTCTTGGTTAGGGGGATAGAGATAATGGTTGCTGATCGTATAGAGTCTGATTTCATCGGATCCCTTCCCATCCCTGGTAACGTGCTCTATGGGATCCACACGGTCCGTGCGGTGCAGAACTTTGACGTGTCGGGGCTTCGCCTCAAGGACTTCCCTGAGCTCATCCAGTCGATGGCAATGGTGAAGAAGGCGGCCGCACTGACAAACAAGGAACTCGGGTTACTTTCGCCTGAAAAGGCGCGGGCGATCTCAGAAGCTTGTGACGACCTAATCAATCTCAACGGGATAAATGAGAACTTCCCCGTAGATATGATGCAAGGTGGAGCCGGGACGTCCACCAACATGAATGTAAACGAGGTTGTCACCAACCTCGCTCTCGTTAAACTGGGTGCTAACCCCGGCGACTACTCGACGCTGCATCCGAATGACGATGTCAACCTCTCTCAGTCGACGAATGACGTTTATCCGACGGCAATACGGTTGACGATCCTGCGTGCCGGGGACGCCCTCACTTCGGCGCAGGGTACGCTTCGTGACGCCTTTCGAGTGAAGGCTGCTCAATACGCTGACGCACTCAAGGTTGGTCGTACACAGCTGCAGGACGCGGTTCCGATGACGGCTGGCCAGGAGTTCGAAGCCTTTGCCGAGCTTATTGACGAGGACATCGCCCAAGTTCAATCGGCCTCTCAGCTCTTGAGGGAAATCAATCTCGGCGGTTCCGCAATTGGTACATCCATCAACGTGCCCCAAGGGTTCTCGCGGACTGCGTGCGATCATCTCAGCCAAATTTCTGGCTTTGACCTGCTACCTGCTCGCAATCTTATTGAGGCTACCTCTGATACAGGAGGATTTGTTTCGTTCTCCGGTGTCTTGAAGCGTATCGCAGTCAAGCTCACAAAGATCTGTAACGATTTGCGGCTCCTGAGCAGCGGACCGCTCGCCGGTTTGGGTGAGATTCGCTTGCCGCCTATGCAGGCCGGCTCGTCAATCATGCCGGGGAAGGTCAATCCAGTCATTCCTGAAATGGTGAACCAGATTGGCTTCCAAGTTATTGGGAACGACCTGACCGTCACCCTCGCGGCAGGCGCAGGTCAATTGCAGCTCAACGCGATGGAACCTGTCATTGTTCTCAACATCCTACAGTCGATGAAAATGTTGACGAGAGGAATGGAAATTTTGAAACACCGCTGCGTCGACGGTATCGAAGTCGACGTGAATCGTTGCAAATCCCTGCTTGACCAGTCTCTTGTGCTTGCTACGCCCTTGGCAAAGCTCATCGGGTATAGCAAGGCGGCGGATCTGTCCAAAAAGGCGCTGGCAGAGAAGAGGAATTTGCGTCATGTCGTTACAGAAGAGGGGGTCTTGGCCACAAGCCAAATCGACCAAATCTTCGGCGATACAGCTGAGTTTGTAAACTGCTCGAAGAGCGCATCGGGTTAATTAGAGGCGAGAAAATGGCTGTATTCACCGAGCTGTCAGACGAGGATCGCGACTCGATTACTGCAGCCTACGGTATGAGCTCATTGTCCTCGGTTATCGGAATTGCCGACGGCGATAGAGAGACAACTTATCTGTTCCGAGCCGGAGAGGGTGAGTTTATCGTAACGTTGTTCGAGAACGGCGCTGAGCCGCTGGATCTAGAGTTGGCTTTCGAGACTATGGAAACTCTGTATAATAATGGCGTTCCCTGCCCTAAACCCGTCCGCACTGTCCACGGCCATTCCACCTTCCAGGCAGCAGGGCGTCTCGTTGCTACGGTTAGTTTCGTGCCAGGTTCAGCCACGAACGACGCAACGCCCGCGAGGTGTGAAAGCCTCGGCCGCGTGATGGCGCAGATCCACACGATTTTGCAACGAAGCCATAAAAGACCTGCAGCCGACTTACCTACTGGCGCAGTGCACGGAGCGTTAGTCCATCAGAATGTTTTCTTTCTTGGGGAAGAAGTCAGCGGAATTATCAACTTCAGACTACGCCATGACGATGCTCTCATTTCTGAGGTTGCGGACGTTCTTGTGCGATGGACAAGCCGTCCCAATGGAGAACTGGACCAGGAAAAGGTCCATGCGGTCTTGGGAGGCTATCAGAGCGTTAGGAGAATTACGGATGCGGAGAAGGCGGCTCTTCCCGGCTTCGTATTAGCGTCTGCAGCTCGACGGTATGCAAGCGACAAGCGAAGAGCTTGTCTGCCCGGGGCCGCTGTGCTTGCATATGAGTCAGTTAGGCCAGAAATTGTAGCTTGCTCGGGTGGCTCAAGCACATCATGAGATATGTACTTGATCGGACGGATGAACAGATCCTCGCTGAGTTGAAAGCCAATGCACGCATCTCCCACGCTGACTTATCGGCTAGGGTCAACTTGTCACGGAATGCGGTCCGGGTTCGAATAGAGCGGCTTGAACGCGAAGGCTTTATCAAGGGATATACGATTGTAACCGGCGAGGGTGGGAATAATCAGCATATCACTACTGCGTTGATGTTCGTGTACCGTCATGATCGCATGAGGGGCGGTGACGTTATACAAGCCTTACGGAAGATTCCGGAGGTCGTCGCGTGCGATGTGATGACCGGCGATTTTGACCTTCTGGTGAGAGTCGAGTCCGCCGAGGCGGACCGCATTCGACAAATCTGGCAACAGATATCTGAACTACCTGGCGTGCGGGATACTCTCACGGCGTTCGCCCTCTCCTCTGTCATTCGGAGATAGCTAGTGTGAGCGTGAAATCAGCGCCTTCGATCTCTTTACAACCAGATAACTCAGAAGTAGCGGTGCCCTTCAACACAGAGACGTAATATAGATAGTTCAACGGGAACAGGTGTCGGCCAGCCGCGAACATGAAAAATCTCCGCAACCTTCCGCTCCCAACTTTACGCACGTTTGAGGCTGCTGCTCGACATGGAAGTCTTACCAAGGCAGCAAATGAACTGAACCTCACGGACAGTGCTGTCAGCCACCAAATACGCCGGCTTGAAGATGCTCTAGGATACGCGCTGTTCATCAAGTCAGGCGCGGTCTTGTGCTCAGTGGGGCCGGTAGGGCCCTTGCAAGAACTGTAGCAGGCGCGCTCCAAGAAATCTCGAATACGGCTTTGCGGTTGGCGGACTTAGAGGAGGGCGGTGGAAAACTGGAGATTGCCTGCCCGGCAATGTTCGCTAACACTTGGCTTGCGAATAATCTTGGCCAGTTCTGCAAAGATCATCCGACGATTGAATGCCATATTAGATTTGTTGATAATCATCGTGTTCACGAGTTGAAGGATATCGACATCGGTATTGCTTTTGGCAACGGCGGCTGGCCTGATCGGTGGTCCACGCTGCTCGCTCAAGTCACTGTTGCACCAGTGTGCAGCCCCAAGCTCCTGGAAGACATTGGAGGTCAAATCACAAGACCGGACGATCTATGCAAAGTGCTTCTTCTGCACTGGGATGATGGTTCGGAGTGGCGGCGGTGGTTCTCCGACGTGGGAATGCCAGGTGCGGACCAGAGTGCTCGCCACTGTACCGCCCGCAGTTTTTGAGACACCGGATTGAAGCCTACGCGGCGAGGGCCGCGGATGGAAGCTGGTTGTGCCGGACGGCTTTCGGCGTCTGAAATCCGTGCCGGGCTATCAGCCAGGTGGAGTTGTAGGTTTCTCGGAAGGTCAGCAGCGCCTGGCGCAACTCCTCGATGGTTTCGAACGAGCGCACCCACAGCAGGTTTTCCTTCAGGGTGCGGATGAACCGCTCCGCACAGCCATTGCCTTCAGGAGCCTGCACAAAGGCCGGCGAACTCTCGATCCCAAGGAACCGCAACTCGTCCTGGAATGCTCGCGACATGTATTGGCTGCCATGGTCGTGCCGGATCGACAGGCCTGAAGCAATCCCTTTGCTAAAGCCGCCAAAGTGCTCGCGTACGCCCTGGCGCAGCGGCTCGAGAGCTTCAAAGCGGGTGGCTTGGCGACTGGCATGAATGCCGACGCACTCGGCACTGTAGTGATCGACCGCCACGAACACGGCAGCTTGCCCTTCGCCAGTCCAAGCGGTGGTCATGTCGGTGCCCCACAGGGTGTCGATGGTTGCCGGAATGATCGTGCCGTCGTGGTTGCGCGGCCCACGCGGCGCCCCCATCCGGGACGGCGCCAGCAGGTCGTGCTCGCGCATCAGCCGCAACACACGGCGGAGCGAGGTGCGGATGCCCTTCAGGCGCAGGCGGGCCCAAACTTTCCGATGCCCCTCGCCATGGAACGGACTGGCGGCCAGGACGGCACGGATCTCGGTTGTGAGCACTGGATCGGACAGCGGTCCGACCGGGCCGCGGCGCCGCCGGTCCGTCTGCGGCTGACGCTGCCGGTAGACGCTCGCCCGGGCCACGCGCCAGATCCGGCAGACACGCGCCAAGCCATAGGGCCGGCCGCTGCTCGGCGAGAGGGCCCGGCTCATCGCCTCGACCTCCTCTGAGCTAAAGGGCGGCCGCCCTCCAGAAGGGCAATCTTGGCCTCCAGCAGCTCACGCTCCAGCAGCATCTCGCCGAGCCGGGCCTTGAGCCGCTCAGTCCCCAGCGCCTCACCGGTGGCCAGCCGGGTGGCGAGACTGGCCTCGCCGGCTGCCAGGAAAGCATCGCGCCAGCCGCTCAGCGTGGCGGCCGTCACGCCCAGGGAGCGCGAGACCGTGTCCAGATCCTCACCGCGCAGCAGCCGCAGAACCGCCTCGCGTTTGCGCTGGCGCGACATGCGCCCACCACGGCCCGGACCGGCCGCATCCTTCATCATCTCTGTCATCAT
>NZ_QDGA01000124.1 GCF_003347665.1 Microvirga calopogonii | reverse complement strand
CGCGACGCGGCTCGCCCTGCCTGAGACGTCGCGGTTCTGGGTTCCCGCCTGCGCGGGAATGACAAGGCGCCGGTGCCGGTGCCACAGCCGGCACCCGATCCCGGGCCACCACCCGCCGCGTCATGGCCGGACTTGTTCCGGCCATCCACGTCTTATCCCATCGCGCAGAGGAAGACGTGGATACCCGCGACAAGCGCGGGCATGACGAGGAGAATTCTCACGGGTTGTCAGACAGGGCCGCTTTCGCGGAGCCTGGGACCCATCGCCGCCGACGATCCAAGGAGGGCCGGGACGCGGAGCGCCTCCTGCGCCGACAGGCAGGCACGAGCTGGATCAACGCAATAAAATAAGATTTGTCAAAAGCTTAGAGGCGGTGGCTGAGCCGGTATGTTACCTCCCGTCAGGCCCTGTGAGAGTGCGACAATGGCGAGCCTGCCGGCCATCCTCCCTGACCTGAGAATAAGTTGCTGAAACGTAAATGGATTTTGGCTTCGTGCTTGCCTCTGGAAAACCTGTCAAAACGCTTGAAAATCGCGCCGTTCTCGCCCATCTAAGAGACTGATTTCAATTGGATTCGCGGGCCTGCCGAACGGCTTGACGAAGCGGCATCGGAAGTCGCCTCTCGCGAAAGGGCAGACCGTTTTAAGAAAGACCAACCTTGACCGATCCGAACGATAACCGCCCTGACGGTCCCGGTGGGGACCAGCCGGCGAGCGACATCAAGCTGATTTCCATCGTCGACGAGATGAAGCGCTCCTATCTCGATTACGCCATGAGCGTGATCGTGAGCCGCGCTTTGCCCGATGCGCGCGACGGCCTCAAGCCCGTGCACCGGCGCATCCTCTATTCGATGCACGAGAACGGCTATACGCCGGACAAGAAATACGTGAAGTCCGCCCGCATCGTCGGCGACGTGATGGGTCAGTACCACCCACACGGCGACAGCGCGATCTACGACGCCTTGGTGCGCATGGCGCAGGACTTCTCGCTGCGTCTCATGCTCGTGGACGGGCAGGGCAATTTCGGCTCCGTGGACGGCGATCCGCCGGCGGCCATGCGCTACACCGAGTCCCGCCTCGCCAAGCCGGCCATGCCGCTGCTCGACGACATCGACAAGGACACGGTCGACTTCACGCCCAACTACGACGAGTCGAAGGACGAGCCGTCGGTTCTGCCGGCGCGCTTTCCGAACCTGCTCGTCAACGGCGCCGGCGGCATCGCGGTCGGCATGGCGACCAACATGCCGCCCCACAACCTGGGCGAGGTCATCAACGGCTGCCTGGCCTTCATCGACAACGACGACATCTCGACCGAGGAACTGATCGAGATCATCCCCGGTCCGGATTTCCCGACCGGCGCGCTGATCCTCGGACGCGCGGGCGTCAAGTCCGCCTACACCACGGGCCGCGGCTCCATCGTCATGCGGGCGAAGTCCGAGGTGGAGGAGATCCGCAAGGACCGCGAGGCGCTGATCTTCACCGAGATCCCGTATCAGGTGAACAAGGCCTCGCTGATCGAGAAGATCGCCGAGCTCGTGCGCGAGAAGAAGATCGAGGGCATCGCCGACCTGCGCGACGAATCCGACCGCGACGGCATGCGCATCGTGGTCGAGATCAAGCGCGACGCCATGGCCGACGTGGTGCTCAACCAGCTTTATCGCTACACGCCGCTGCAGACGAGCTTCGGCGCCAACATGGTGGCGCTCAACGGCGGCCGTCCCGAGCTGATGAACCTGAAGGACCTGATCAAGGCCTTCGTGGATTTCCGTGAGGAGGTCGTCTCCCGCCGCACCAAGTATCTGCTCAACAAGGCGCGCGAACGTGCTCACGTGTTGTGCGGACTTGCTATCGCGGTCGCCAATATCGACGAAGTCATTCGTCTCATCCGCACGGCGCCCGATCCGAACGCCGCCCGCGAAGCCCTCATGGGCCGCGACTGGCCGGCGCACGACATCGCGCCGCTCATCGCGCTCGTGGACGATCCGCGCCACAAGATCAACGACGACGGCACCTATCGTCTCTCCGAGACGCAGGCTCGCGCCATCCTCGATCTGCGCCTCCAGCGCCTCACGGCTCTGGGCCGCGACGAGATCGGTGACGAGTTGTCGAAGCTCGCGGCGGAGATCTCCGACTATCTCGAGATCCTGCGTTCGCGCGCTCGCATCATGGGCATCATCAAGGATGAGCTGGTCGAAGTTCGCGACGCCTTCGCGACGCCGCGCAAGACCCAGATCGTCGATTGGGATTCCGACGTCGACGACGAGGACCTGATCGCCCGCGAGGACATGGTGGTCACCGTGTCTCATGCCGGCTACATCAAGCGCGTGCCGCTCTCGACCTATCGGGCGCAGCGCCGCGGCGGCAAGGGCCGTTCCGCCATGACGACGCGGGACGAGGATTTCGTCACCCGTCTCTTCGTGGCGAACACCCACACGCCGGTCATCTTCTTCTCCTCCGAGGGGCAGGCCTACAAGGAGAAGGTGTGGCGCCTGCCGCTGGCCGCTCCCAACGCCAAGGGCAAGGCCCTGGTGAACATGCTGCCCATCAAGCAGGGCGAGCGGATCACCACCATCATGCCGCTGCCCGAGGACGAGGCGTCCTGGGACAAGCTGGACGTGATGTTCGCCACCTCGCGCGGCACGGTTCGCCGCAACAAGCTGTCGGACTTCGTCCAGGTCAATCGCGGCGGCAAGATCGCCATGAAGCTCGATGAGGGCGACCACATCGTCGACGTGCAGATCTGCTCGGAGAACGACGACGTGCTGCTCACCACGGCCAAGGGCCAGTGCATCCGCTTCCCGGTCACGGACGTGCGCGTGTTCAAGGGTCGCGATTCCATGGGCGTGCGCGGCATCAATCTCGCCGAGGGCGACGACATCATCTCCATGGCGATCCTGCGCCACGTGGAAGCGACCGGCGAGGAGCGGGCGGCCTATCTCAAGATGCGCCGCGCGGTCACCGGCGAGCAGATGGGTGCTGATGCCGACGCCTCCGAGGATGCGGAGGAGACGGAAGGCGCCAACTTCTCGCTCTCGCAGGAGCGCTACGCGGAGATGAGCGCGCAGGAGCAGTGCATCCTGACGATCTCCGAGAAGGGCTACGGCAAGCGCACCGTGTCCTACGAGTACCGCATCACCGGACGCGGCGGCAAAGGCATCACGGCCATGGCGGTCAACAGCCGCAACGGCAAGCTCGTGGCCTCGTTCCCGGTCGACAACGCCGACCAGATCATGCTCGTCACCGATGGCGGCCAGCTGATCCGCGTACCGGTCGAAGGCATCCGCGTCGTCGGCCGCAACTCTCAAGGCGTCACCATCTTCTCCACCCGCGAGAAGGAGAAGGTGGTCTCGGTGGAGCACATCGAGGGCGAGGACGAGGAGAACGGCGAGGGCGTCGAGGACGCTGCAACCGGAAACGGCGAGGCGTCGGAGGAGTAAGAGCTTTCACCTGCTCGAGGAAACGCAAAACCCGCCAGCTTAGGCCGGCGGGTTTTTCATTGGGCGGCTGATGCCACCTCGTCATTGCCGGACAGCACGGCGCCTCACGCGATCCGGGTGGTCGGAACACGTCTGGCCACGACGACGAGCTATCGCTGAGAGTAGCCCAGAGCAAGGCTCCCGATCCTCGGCTTGGCGGCCCTCATGGCAGGTGTGTCGGAGGCAAACCGGCTGTCGCCGGATACGGCGTCGAGGGCCTCCGACGGAGCCTCGTCGTCGGTCTCGAAGACAGGGCTGAAGGTGCAGCCGCCGGGCAGGGTACCCAGTGCCCCGCCATTCCAGTTTTCGATGCTCCCGCCATAATCCCACTCGAACCCATAGAGAGTAAACGGCTTGCCGTTGGCCTTCTCGACAGCCTCGATGGGGGAGCCAATCCGAAGGCCCTCTGGCCCTGACCAACCGGATCCCTCCAAGCGGATGCGCACGGGGCGCCGGAGGGTTTTCTCGTCGGACCAAAGCACGACGAGACGTCGGACCGGATCTTTCGGAAAGACGATGCTGGCCCTGACTGCCAGGCCTTCCGGCTCACGGACCGTCGTCCGGATGACGTTCTCACGGCCGAAGCTGGCAACGAGGCGCTTGTGATCGGTATCCTTCGCGAAGGGGCCCCGGCACGTGATTTCGTCGGCGAAGGCGGAAGCAGTTGTCAGAAACACTGCTGAGACGGCAATTCCTAAACGCAACACGAGTGCCCCGTCATTTAAGTCAGGCTGGCCAGCGCGGCTGGGCTCAGAACCGCGACGGCAGTGACGGCGACGATGAAAAATCGGAAGATCATGGCTCTCTCCTGACAAGGCGAATCCTGTTTCTCACGGGGCCGTCCAGTTTGCGGTGTGCCAGCGCACGGCTTGCCCGACGGCCCTAATCCGGCTACGCCTTGGTCCCATGACCCGCACTGCGCTCTATACCGGCAGCTTCGATCCCGTCACCAACGGGCACCTGGACGTCCTGCGCCAGGCCTGCAGCGTGGCGGACAGGATCGTGGTTGCCATCGGGGTCCATTCCTCGAAGGCGCCGATCTTTTCCGCCGAGGAGCGGGCCGAGATGCTGCGCGAGGTCTGCGGGCCGGTGCTGCAGGAGAGGGGCGTCGCATTGGAGGTCGCGACCTTCAACGATCTGGCCGTCGAGGCGGCCCGCCGCCACGGCGCGAGCCTCATCGTGCGCGGCCTCAGGGACGGGACGGATTTCGACTACGAGATCCAGATGGCGTCCATGAACGCCGCCATGGCGCCGGAGGTCCAGACCCTGTTCTTCGCGGCTTCGCCCCCGGTTCGCCCCATCACGGCCACGCTTGTGCGCCAGATCGCCGGGATGGGCGGCGATGTCTCGGCCTTCGTGCCGGGGCTTGTCGCGGAGCGCCTGAAGGCCAAATTCAGGCGGCCATAAAGTTTCATCATCCTCGAAGGAGATATCGACCCATGAAGCGTTTGCTCGCAGCCGGAGCGCTTGTACTCGCAGGCCTCGTCCCGGCCGTAGCCCAGCAGGCCAACGATCCGCAGAACACGGTCTTCCTCGACACCAAGGACGGCCGCATCACCATCCGCCTGCGGCCGGATCTGGCGCCCAAGCATGTGGAGCAGATCAAGGCCCTGACGAAGCAGGGCTTTTACAACGGCGTCGTCTTCCACCGGGTGATCGACGGCTTCATGGCCCAGACCGGCGATCCCACCGGCACCGGCACGGGCAAGTCCAGCCTGCCCAACATTCCGGCCGAGTTCACCAAGACCCAGTACAAGCGCGGCTCCGTCGGCATGGCCCGCTCCCAGAGCCCGGATTCCGCCAACAGCCAGTTCTTCATCTGCTACGAAGGCTGTCGCCCGCTCACCGGCCAGTACACGCTTTTCGGCGAGGTCGTGTCCGGCATGGACGTGGTCGACAAGATCAAGAAGGGCGATGCCGCCGCCAATGGCATGGTGTCGAACCCGGACAAGATCGTGAAGATGCAGCTCGCCGCCGACGCGAAGTGATGCTGTCTCTGCGACCACACGGAGCGTGGATTGTCACGCTTGTTCTGAGCTTGAGCCCGGCCGCGCCGGCTCTTGCTCAGGGGCTGTTCGGCGATAACGACGAGTGGCGTGAGCCGCCTCCGTCCCTGCCGCAGAGCTTCAACGGCATCATCCGCCCTCCGAGCGGAGAGGATGTGCCTAAGCAGATCGACACCCTCAACGACATCGTGCGCGCAATGCAGGCCTGCTGGCGGCCGATGGGCGTGCGCTATTCCGGCCAGTCGGTGACGATCCGCATCAGCTTCAAGCGGAATGGCGAGGTGCTCGGCAAGCCGATGATCACGCATTATCGGGAAGGCGAGCCCGACGCGGCGAACCGCGAGGCCTTCACCCAGGCGGTGAGGGAAGCCCTGGTGCGCTGCTCGCCCATGCCGTTCACCGACAAGCTCGGCGCCGCGGTGGCCGGTCGCCCCTTCACCTTCCGCTTCGTCGATTCCCCGGCAACGGAAAAACTGCAGGCCCTCTAGGGATCGTGCGCTTCCGTCCAGGGAGGGCACCGGATCGGCCACGGAAGCGTAAATCCACTTTTGGGCCCGCTGCTCTAGTGACCGGCGGCCGAATCCCCTAGATACACGCCATTCCAAGGAGATTTCTCATGGCAGACCCCGAAAACACCATCATCATGGAAACCACCAAGGGCCGTGTGGTCATCGAGCTGCGTCCCGACCTGGCTCCCGGCCATGTCGAGCGCATCAAGACGCTCTCCCGTCAGGGCTTCTATGACAACGTGCCGTTCCACCGGGTGATCGAGGGCTTCATGGCCCAGACGGGAGACCCGACCGGAACGGGCACCGGCGGTTCCGACCTGCCGGACCTCAAGGCCGAGTTCAATGCCGAGCCGCATGTGCGCGGCGTCTGCTCCATGGCCCGCACCAATTTCCCGCACTCGGCGAACTCGCAGTTCTTCATCGTCTTCGACGACGCCCGCTTCCTCGACAAGCAATATACCGTCTGGGGCAAGGTGACGGAGGGCATGGAAAACGTCGACAAGATCAAGCGCGGTGAGCCCGTGCGCGATCCCGACCGCATCGTCTCCATGAAGGTCGCGGCCGACGCGGCTTAAGAACCTGCCACCATTTGCCGTCATGCCCGGGCTTGTCCCGGGCATCCACGTTTTTGCTCCTGTAAGACGTGGATGGCCACAACGAGTGCGGCCATGACGGCGGCAATGAGTTTTCAAATGCGCGTCGACCTTTTCGACTTCGATCTTCCCGAGAGCCGCATCGCGCTCCGCCCCGTGGAGCCACGGGACGGAGCGCGCATGCTCGTGGTCCGGCCCGAAGCCAGCCTGGAGGACCGGATCGTCCGCGATCTGCCGGATCTGCTGCAGCCCGGCGACGTGCTGGTGCTCAACAACACCAAGGTCATTCCGTCCCGGCTCTATGGCCTGCGCGTTCGCGAGGAGAATGCGGCGAGGGTCGAGATCATGCTGCACAAGCGCGAAGGTGCCGACCGCTGGCGCGCCTTTGCCCGCCCGGCCAAGAAGCTGAACATCGGCGACCGCATCCGCTTCGGAGACCCGTCCGAGAGCACGGCCTGCGAGCTCGTGCGGCTCGATGCCGAGGTCGTGGAGAAAGGCGAGGGGGGCGATGTGGCGCTCCGCTTCTCCTTCGCGGGCGCTTTCCTGGACGAGGCTATCGCACGGCTCGGCGAGCTTCCCTTGCCGCCTTACATCGCCGGCAAACGCCCCACCGACGACAAGGACCGGAGCGACTACCAGACCGTCTACGCGAAGGACGAGGGCGCCGTCGCGGCTCCGACCGCCGGCCTGCATTTCACGGACGATCTCTTCCACCGCCTCGAGGAACGCGGCATCGCCCGTCATTTCGTGACACTTCACGTGGGAGCGGGCACGTTCCTGCCGGTGAAGGCCGACGACACGGACGAGCACCGCATGCATGCGGAATGGGGCTCGGTTTCGTATGAGACCGCGCAGGCGCTCAACGAGGCAAGGGCCAGGGGAGGGCGGATCGTGGCGGTCGGCACCACATCCTTGCGCCTTCTGGAGAGCGCCGCCCGGGAGGACGGGAGCATCGCGCCCTTCTCCGGCGATACCGCCATCTTCATCACGCCCGGCTACAGGTTCAAGGCCGTGGACGTGCTGATGACCAATTTCCACCTGCCACGCTCGACCCTCTTCATGCTGGTTTCCGCCTTTGCAGGACTGAATTGCATGAGGTCGGCCTATGCCCACGCCATCGAAACGGGCTATCGCTTCTATTCCTATGGCGATGCGAGTTTGCTGTTTCGGCGTTGATGCTCCGTATCCTCCCCGGCGCGGAATGCGCGGGAAGGGGATCCATTTACACGTGCGGCGGATTCATCGATCCGCCTCCCTCGGCGGCGCTCCGGCCGGGGAGACAAGATGAGGTTTGAATGACCACCGAGACCTTCACCTTCACCGTCAACAAGACCGACGGCGTAGCGCGCACCGGTGAGATCCGGATGCCCCGCGGGGTCATCCGCACGCCCGCCTTCATGCCGGTCGGGACGGCGGCCACCGTGAAGGCCATGTATCCGGACCAGGTGAAGGCGCTCGGCGCCGACGTGGTGCTCGGCAACACCTATCACCTGATGCTCCGCCCCGGGGCGGAGCGGGTGGCCAGGCTCGGCGGGCTGCACCAGTTCATGAACTGGCCATACCCGATCCTCACCGATTCCGGCGGGTTCCAGGTCATGTCGCTGTCGGCCCTCCGCAAGATCGACGAGACCGGGGTCACCTTTCAGTCCCATATCGACGGATCGACCCATGTGCTCACCCCGGAGCGGTCCATCGAGATCCAGGGACTGCTCGGCTCCGATATCCAGATGCAGCTGGATGAGTGCGTGAAGCTACCGTGCTCCGACGAGGTGGCCGAGAAGGCGATGCGCCTCAGCCTGCGCTGGGCGGAGCGCTGCCGGGTGGCTTTCGGAGAACAGCCGGGAAAAGCCATGTTCGGCATCGTCCAGGGCGGCGCGGTGGAGCGGCTGCGCATCGAGAGCGCGAAGGAACTCGCAGCCTTGAATCTCAAGGGCTACGCCATCGGCGGCCTGGCCGTGGGAGAGCCGCAGGATGTGATGCTGCGCATGATCGAGACGGTCGAGCCGCACATGCCCAGGGAGAAGCCCCGTTACCTCATGGGGGTCGGCACCCCGGATGACATCATCGAGGCGGTGCGCCGGGGCGTGGACATGTTCGACTGCGTCATGCCCACTCGCGCCGGGCGCCACGGTCAGGTCTTCACCCGCCACGGCCGCATGAACCTGCGCAACGCGCGCTTCGCGGAAGATACCGCGCCGCTTGATCCTGAATCGAAGTGCGCCGCCTCGAACACCTATTCGCGCGCCTATCTTCACCATCTCGTCCGCTCGAACGAGATCCTGGGCATGATGCTCCTGACCTGGAACAACCTCGCTTATTACCAGGAACTCATGGCGGGCCTGCGCAAGGCCATCGCCGAGGGGCGGCTCGACGACTATGTCGGCGAGGTCAAGGAGGGCTGGGCCAGGGGTGAGCGGGACAGCAAGGCGGATATCGGCCGGCACGCGGACAATATCGCCATGGCGGACGAGGGATGAAGCCTGAGGCTCGGAGCAGGGCTTCTCCAGGTCACGCCCCGAAATCGGCCCTTCACGGGCCGGAAGCTGAGGATTTGCCCGCCCGGGCGGGGCTTTTCGATTGACCCGGCGCCCGAGACCCCCTATCTCGGGCTCACCCCTGGGAGCGCGTAGCTCAGCCGGTAGAGCATCTGACTTTTAATCAGAGGGTCCTGGGTTCGAGTCCCAGCGCGCTCACCAATCATTTCAAAGGGTTACCGGCATCTACCCTTTGATCCATTTTCGGCTAGGGAGCCAGACGATCTCTCCGGCTGCTCAAGAGCCCCGACATAGGACCGTAGCTTAGAGGCTGGCCTCGCTACCATCACCCGGTTAGCATGGCCGCGACTCATCCAAGCAGGCGAGGGCGGTACGTATGGGGCACGACCATCATCACCATGATCATGACGACCACAGCCATCTCTCGGAAATCGAGCTGCGGGTGCGCGCTCTCGAGTCCATCCTGGTCGAGAAGGGCTATGTCGACCCGACCGCCATCGATGCATTGGTCGAGACCTATGAGGTCAAGGTCGGACCGCGCAATGGCGCCAGGGTGATCGCCAGGGCCTGGGCCGATCCAAGCTACCGGGAATGGCTCCAAACCGACGCGACCGCCGCAATCGCGTCCCTTGGCTTCATTGGCCGTCAGGGTGAGCACATGGTGGCGGTCGAGAACACGCCCGCGCAGCACAATATGGTCGTGTGTACTCTATGCTCCTGCTATCCCTGGCCGGTGCTCGGCTTGCCCCCGGTCTGGTACAAATCCGCCCCCTACCGCTCCCGGGCTGTGCTTGATCCGCGTGGGGTTCTGGCCGAGTTTGGGGTCCACCTGCCGGAGACCACCCGTATCCGGGTTTGGGACTCGACCGCGGAGGTCAGGTACCTCGTGATCCCGATGCGCCCCGAGGGGACGGAGGACATGGGCGAAGAGGCACTGGCCGAGCTCGTCACCCGCGACTCCATGATCGGCACCGGCCTCGCCCTGGCTCCGGAGGCCGCCCGATGAACGGCGCACAGGACCTCGGCGGCATGATGGGCTTCGGCCCGATCGCCATCGAGCAGGACGAGCCCTGGTTCCATGCCGATTGGGAGCGGCGGGCCTTTGGCCTCACCCTGGCGATGGGGGCGACCGGCAGCTGGAATATCGACATGAGCCGGCATGCCCGCGAGTCCTTGCCGCCTGCTGAGTACCTCACCTCGAGCTACTACGAGATCTGGACCAAGGGTGTCGAAAAGCTGGTTGTCGCCGCAGGGCTTGTCACTCCGGATGAACTGACGCGCGGCCGGTCCTTGACGGAACCAGCGCCGATCAAGCGGGTGCTCAAGGCTGAAGACGTGCCAGCAGTGCTGGCCCGCGGTGGTCCGGCCGAGCGCCCGATAGAGCCGCCGGCACGTTTTGCGGTGGGTGACCGGGTCCGCACCCGCACCATGCACCCTCAGGGCCACACCCGCCTGCCGCGCTACGCTCGCGGCAAGACGGGCGTTGTCGAGTTGGTGCATGGCGGCCACGTGTTTCCGGACGCGAACGCTCATGGACAGGGCGAGCAGCCGCAATGGCTCTACACCGTCTGCTTCCAGGGTCGGGAGCTGTGGGGCGAGCAGGCGGATCCGACCGTCAGTGTCTCGATCGACGCCTGGGAGAGCTATCTTGAGCCGGCATGAGGATATGACCCGCGTGGCCGCAGAGGTTGCGCCGATTCCCCGCGACGAGGATGGCAAGCCTGTCTTCCGGGAGCCGTGGGAGGCCCAGGCCTTTGCAATGACGCTGGCCTTGTACGAGCAGGGACTGTTTACGTGGGCCGAGTGGGCTGCCGCGCTCTCGGCTGCGATCAAACAGGCTCAGGCATCTGGTGATTGCGATGATGGCTCGACCTACTACCAGCATTGGCTGGCTGCGATCGAGCAGTTGGTTCAGGACAAGGGAATCGCAAGTGAAGAGACGCTTGCGTCAAGACGGGATGCCTGGGATCGCGCGGCGCATGCGACACCACATGGCCAGCCAATTCTGCTTGCGAATGATCCACTCGGGTAGTCCGCAAGCCACAGATACATTCAAGTTGGTGATATGGTGTGCGCCGTGAATTGAACTCTGCGTGTGAGAGGCGCGCTCACGTTCGGCTTATGGTGAATCGCGGCTGACGGTCATCAATCTGCCGTCAGGAGGCAGCGTGGTAATGAGACAGCGCATGGCATGCTAGAGCATCGTGCGGCCCCAGCGGGCCGCACTGGCGAAAAAGTGGACCCGGTATTCGCTGACGCGGCCCTCCGGGCCCGCGCCCAACGATGCGCTCTTCCAAGAGTGGAGCATCGGATGGATCCCAATACTGCAAATCCACTTTTGGGTCCGATGCTCAAGTCACCTATCACTACTTTGGCACTTTCATCAGTGAACCTAGGGTGAAGCGGGCACGGCAGAAGGGACATCGGAGGCGCATGGCATGCGCCAGATGATCAAGCAGCATGCGCCGAACGGCCGGCAGCGTCGGTTGTGGCGGTGGTCCGCCGGCTTTTCTTTTTTCCCCCTGTGGCGGCCTGCAGCCGCAGATGCTGCAAGAACAAATACGCGATCAGCGTCAGCAGCGCGTGTCGGTGCAGCCCGCGCCACGAGCGGCCCTCGAAGTGATCGAGCCCGAGCTCTTCCTTGAGCTGCTGGTGCGCCTGCTCGCACACCCACCGGGCTTTGATGAGAGAAGCCAATTGCTTCAGCGTCGTGTCGGGCGGCAGGTTGGACAGGTAGTATTTGCGCTCGCCTGAGGGGCGATGCTCGCCCACGAGCCACACCTCGTCGCCGGGCAGATGCTGACCGGTCCGTCCCTGAAGACGCACCTCAGGCCCATCAGCCACCCGCACGCGCACGGCTGCGAACTTCGCCTTCAGCGGACCCTTGGTGCCGCGCCGCCAGGTGACCTGACGCCAGGAGGCGGTGGCCAGCATGGCTTCGGCCGCGATCGCCTCCTGATCTGGGATGAGCCGCGTGCGGGGTCGGCCGCGCGAGGGCGGGGGCGTGATCATCTGCACGTCCGCCGTGTAGACCTTCTGAATGCGCGGAATGCCCACCGCCCACAGCAGCCCTAAGGCTGAGAGTGCCTGCCGGAAGGGCCCGCTGATGCCATAGCCGGCATCGGCCAGCACCGCCCCGAAGCTTACGCCGGCTTGCAGCAGACGTTTGAGTTCCTCCAGGGCGATCTCCGGCTTGGTGCGCTGCGTCCAGAACGCCTCGGGCACGCCCGCCTGCTGCAGGCGCTCGGGATCCTGGATCCAGGTGTCGGGCAGAAACAGCCGCAAAACGATCGGGACCGGCACCTCACCCTTGGCGAGGGTGAGCGACACCAGGCTCTGACAATTGGCCTGCTTGCCCACCACTCCGGCATATTGCGAGGCGACACCCACGGAGTGCGTGCCTTTCTTGAGCAGCGCCGTGTCGTCGATCACCAGGATCGCGTCTGGCCCGCCAACGAGCCGGGTGGCCTGAGCCAGGAGTTCGGCCTCGAGCGGCGCCTCGTCCCACGGGCCCACGGCCACGAAGTGATGCAGCTGGTCATAGTCGGCGGGCGCCACCCGGGCGGCCATCGGCTGCAGGCTCTTGCGCTCACCTGGCCCGATCAGGCCCGCCACATAGAGCGGGCACATGCGCCGGCGAGCCGGATGGTGAAGAGGGGTGAGGAAGGGTTCGAGCCAGGACTGAAGTTCGTGTTCCCACGCCACTGAGGTGCTCATGACAACCTCCTGCGGACCATCCTTCCGAGAAGACGTCGGCAGGCCTCGCCTGGTTCCTCATGCCTGCCAAAGTAGTG
>NZ_QDGA01000123.1 GCF_003347665.1 Microvirga calopogonii | reverse complement strand
CATGGTTCCTCTCCAAAGGGATACAACGCAAGCCCTTCAATTCCGGTGATTTAGGGCCGAGCGATGCTCTGGGGTTGTCGGGCATGGGATGTCGATCGGTTGTTTTTCCGGCGTCGAACAAAGCTTAGCCGCGAATAATCCCCATAACTTATCTAAGTTCTTGCTTTGTTCTGGCATCTGGAATTCATATGAGCTAGGGTCAATACGCAGAAATTACAGAAGAAGAACCAAGATGAGCATGGACAAGAATAAGGCTATCGAAACAGCGGTGGCCCAGATCGAGCGTGCCTTTGGCAAGGGCTCGATCATGCGCCTTGGCGGCAGTCAGGTCGTCGAGGTGGAGACGATTTCGACCGGCTCCCTCGGGCTCGATATTGCTCTGGGTGTAGGGGGCCTTCCGAGAGGTCGCGTCGTCGAGGTGTATGGGCCAGAGTCGTCAGGCAAAACAACGCTGGCGCTCCAGACCGTCGCCGAGGCCCAGAGGACGGGTGGCGTTTGCGGGTTTATCGATGCGGAGCATGCGCTCGATCCAGCCTATGCGCGAAAGCTGGGCGTCAACCTCGATGACCTTCTGATCTCTCAACCGGACAATGGCGAACAGGCGCTTGAAATTGCCGATACCTTGATCCGTTCGGGTTCTGTCGATGTGCTGGTCATCGACTCGGTGGCGGCGCTCACCCCGAAAGCCGAGATTGAGGGCGAGATGGGCGAGAGCCGCCCCGGTCTTCAGGCCCGTCTGATGAGTCAGGCGTTGCGCAAGCTTACCGGTTCGATCAGCCGCACAAAAACAATGGTGATCTTCATCAACCAGATCCGCATGAAGATCGGCGTCATGTACGGAAGCCCTGAGACCACGACGGGCGGCAACGCCCTGAAGTTCTACGCTTCTGTCCGCCTCGACATCCGCCGCGTCTCGACGCTCAAGGATCGCGACGAGCCGATCGGCAACCAGGTGCGGGTGAAGGTCGTGAAGAACAAGGTGGCTCCGCCCTTCAAGCAGGTCGAGTTCGACATCATGTTCGGCGAGGGCATCTCCAAGATGGGCGAACTCATCGATCTTGGGGTCAAGGCCAACGTCGTCGAGAAGTCCGGCGCCTGGTTCTCGTACGACAGCCAGCGCCTGGGACAAGGTCGTGAGAACGCCAAGACCTTCCTCAAGGACAATCCCAAGATTGCTTCTGAAATTGAGGCGAGGATCCGTCAGAGCGCGGGTCTGCTGATGGATGCGCTGCAGGCCAACGATGCAGCCGATGCTCCGGCGGATGATGCGGCATAAGTCCGAGCTAGGAATGCCGGCCCGGATCAGCCGACGTCCCGCACAGCACACAGTGTGAGCCCAGAGGATCAGAAATCTGATCCCGTCACTTCCTCGGTGGTCACGCGAAACTCCACCAGGGTGCTGGGACCAAACGTGAGGGTCAGCGGCACGTCGGCAGCATCGCGACCGCGAGCGATCAGAATTCTGCCGATCCGCGGATCGTTGTTGCGCGGATCGAACGTATGCCACGTCCCACCCAGAAAGACCTCGATCCAAGCGGCAAAGTCCTGAGGTGCATGAGGCGGCGGAAGGCCGATGTCGCTGATGTATCCGGTACAGTAGCGAGCGGGAATGTTGAGGCACCGGC
Organism: Microvirga calopogonii; assembly: GCF_003347665.1. Classification (GTDB taxonomy): domain Bacteria; phylum Pseudomonadota; class Alphaproteobacteria; order Rhizobiales; family Beijerinckiaceae; genus Microvirga; species Microvirga calopogonii. Next base: position 11,406 of record NZ_QDGA01000123.1, on the reverse strand, counting down.
AGAACGTGAGCGCCAGATGAGCATAATCACGGCACACGCCCCGCCTTTCGCCATAGGCTTCAGCCGCTGTCCGCGTCGCACGTGAGTGCTCGTAGCCGAAGGTGATATGATCGTGCACGTAGTCGCAGATGGCTTGAACGCGCGTCCAGCCGGGTGGGGTTGTTCCAAATAGGCTCCAGGCGACGTCGGAGAGCCGGTCCGTTTCGCAGTACCGACTTCCCAGCAGGAAGAGCAGGGTTTCTGCGGGAAGGTTCTGGATTTGGACCTGCTCAGCCTTGGGAACTGTCGTGTCCCACCGGCCCGTATCGCGGACTACAGTTTCGGTTTTGAGGGAGAGCCTTCCAGGCGGTGCAACGAGGCGGTTGCACCAGTTCCCGAAGCTGTCCCGGTACCCCTCCACAGGCACTGATGGGGTCGTGGTCAGGTAATCGGGCCGCTCCAGGTCAGACACTCTCGACGAGTGCACATTGAGGATCGCGAACATGGGCGTGGCTTGCCCGAACTCGTAGGTCATCTCACAGCCGACGCGGATCCGCATGGTTTTTCCCTCAAGGGTTGAGCAAAGGCAGACTTCGAGCCGCCAGAGACGGTGATTGATCCTCGCCGGAATAGCGCCGGCAGACGCCTCGCGCGTGCTTCTCGATTGCAGCGAGGGCCGCATTGGGCGAAATGTAAGGCCCATGGCTCATGCCGGCCATGGTCTCCAAAGCATGGACGGCCGGCTAGATCGCGAGCTGCTGATCGGATGTCGCTGCGATGCGCCCCATCGAGCGGCCGAGCAGATCAGTCAGATTCCATGCCTTGCCATCGTCTGTTGAGGTCACAATTACGCCCAAGCTTACCCCCAGTGCGGTTCGTACAAAAGCATAGCAGCTATCGGTTGAACCACGAAGGCCGTGAACCGCTGTGTTGATAGCAGGACGGATCAGATTCGCGCACTATCCGGGGCATGAGGGTGGCGTCGATCCTTATGTGGCACGCTTTCAGAACCATCCATCAACGACACTGAATTCGCCCGCTCCGGCTCCGTGAGGGCTTATCGGCATGCAGCTTACTTAAGCCGACTACGTCTTCAATAGGTCAATGACCTGAACCCATCCTATCGGATCGACGGCGTTGCAACATCATACACCCATCAGCGACCACTACCGGTCATCACGGTCTTTCTGGGCCGGCACCATTCTGCTGCGGGCTTTGCTTGTCTTGTGACTGGCGAGATCCTTAATGAATGCCGCCGCCCACCGTTTGACATTGGAGTCCCAAAGAACTTTCGACATGGCCTGCCAGCGTGCGACCCGCTCCTCCCGGCTCATGTGCAGCGCCTGCTGAATAGCCTCCGCGACTTCGACCTTGTCGTTGGGATTAACAATGAGGGCATCGGTGAGCTCCTCAGCAGCTCCGGCAAATTTTGACAGAATGAGCACGCCGAGGTCCTGCGGGTCCTGAGCTGCCACGTATTCTTTGGCCACGAGATTCATCCCATCCCGCATGGGGGTCACCAGACCGACTCGGGCCAGCCAATAAAGGCCAGCGAGGACTGCACGAGAATAGGTGCTGGTCACGTAGTGGATCGGCACCCAGCCCGGCTCACCCAAGGAGCCGTTGATCCGCCCCAGCGTCTCATTCACGTCTCGGCTGAGGGTTGCGTACTCGGGCACTTCGCTGCGGCTTGTTGGAGCAATCTGGAGATAGGTCACCCGTACCCGCTGATCCGGATGGTTGACCAGAAAGCGCTCGAAAGCCTCCATGCGCTCACGAATGCCCTTTGAATAATCCAGCCGATCAACCCCGATGATCAGCTTGCGCGACCCCAGACCAGCAATCGTCTGCTTGAGAAGCCGGCTTGAGCCCGAGCGGCGAGCGGCCTGCTGAAACCCATTGACGTCAATGCCGATTGGGACACTTTTGATGCGCACTCGGCGGCTTCCGACGTCGAGAAGATCGGCCCTGTGGTGGATAGCACCAAGGTCCTGGACGAGGCTGCGCCTGAGGTTATCGGCATCCCGCTCGGTCTGCACACCTACAAGATCATAGTCCGGGATGACACGCAGGAGCTCTGTGCTGCCTGGAAGAGCTCCAAACACCTCGGGCGCGGGCCAGGGAATGTGATGAAAGTACCCGATCGGGTTGGTGATCCCGACAGCCCGCAGTTCGCTCGCGAGGGGGATGAGATGATAATCGTGAACCCAGACGAGATCATCAGGCTGGATCAGAAAGGCCAACGCACTGGCAAAGCTCCGATTGACCCGCAAGTACCCTGCGTAATCAGCCCGCGAGAACTCGGACAAACCAATCCGATAGTGCATGATGGGCCAGAGCGCCCGGTTGGCGAAGCCGCTATAGTACTCCTGCCGGTCGAGCGATGTCAGGTCCATGACGGCATACTGCACCTGTCCTTTGTCAATGATTTTAGGCTGGACTGCCGGATGGGCTGACACCTTGCCGCCCCAGCCGAACCGCAGCCCCCGGTAGGCCTGGAACGCCTCGTGCAGGGCACGGCCAAGCCTCCTGCGGCAGCCTTTCCGGTGGCGTCCGGGACAGCCACGCGATTGGAGATGACAACGAGCCGTCGCAACTGCACGTTTCCTTCGGTAGCAGGGTAGAGGGTACCCTAAGGACAAACCGAGTGGCAAATAGCGCGAGCCCAGTGGTGCCTTGAAGATTCGGCAGCGTTCCACAGGGATCCTGCAATTAGCGTTGCCTCTTTGACGCACACGGGATCGGGCGCATGATCGCAGTATCAGCCCGACAGGCGCGAGGATCTGGCCAAGGCGGAGCGGGGTATCGCCGAGGGTGAGCGGCGGGTGGTCGAGCAGATCATCCTGATTGAGCAGATGAGGCGACAAGGCCGGGACACCACCCTGGGACGCGCCCTGAAGATTCTGCAAGGATTTCCACGGGCCGCTCTCCGGGATGGATGCGTTCCGGCCCTCACCGCCGCGCATGCCTCCGCATGAAAGCGTTCCAGGGGATGCTTGGCGAACCGTGACAGCCAGCTCCATCTGAGCGGAACATTCCAGAGGGCGGGCGACATTGCGGTCCCACCCGAAATTGCAAAGCTCACTGGCAGGCCTATTTATGGGAGGGGCGGCATTTCCGGTCCCTGGCCTGCGCGGGGTATCGATGTCTGCCATTCGTCGACGAAACAATGTTAAGGTCATCGGACAGGGCGAACAGCCCATGGTTCTCGCACACGGCTACGGCTGTGATCAGAACATGTGGCGCTTCATCACCCCGGCCTTCGAGGACCGCTATAGGATCGTCCTCTTCGACCATGTCGGCCACGGCCAGTCCGATGCCGGATCCTTTGATCTGGAAAGATACGGCTCGCTCGACGGCTATGCCGACGACGTGCTGGCAATCTGCCGGGAGCTGGGCCTGACGAACGTGATCTTCGTCGGCCATTCCGTCAGTGCCATGATCGGGGTGCTCGCCGCGATCAGGGAACCGGAACGGTTCGACCGCTTGATCCTGATCGGCCCGTCGCCGCGCTACATCGATGAGGGAGACTACGTCGGCGGGTTCAAGCCGGAGGACATCGAGGGCCTGCTCGACTTCCTCGACAGCAACCATCTCGGCTGGTCGAGCACCATGGCCCCGGCCATCATGGGCAACCCGGACCGGCCGGAACTGGGGGAGGAACTTACCAACAGCTTCTGCCGCACCGATCCCGAGATCGCCAAGCACTTTGCCCGCGTGACGTTTCTCTCCGACAACCGAGCCGACCTCCCGAGTGTCAGGACGAAAGCTCTCATCCTCCAGTGCTCGCAAGACGTGATTGCCCCTGAAGCCGTCGGGCGCTACATGCACCAGAACCTCCCGGGCAGCGAGTTCGTTCGGCTCAGCGCCACGGGGCATTGCCCGAACCTGAGCGCGCCCGAGGAGACGATCGCGGCCATGACGGCATTTTTGGACGAACCCGCCCCGCCCCCGGCATCCGCGTCGTGACGATGGACCAAGGGCCACAGATCGAAACCGTCGAGGAACTCTACGAGCACGCCCCCTGTGGCTATCTCTCGACCTTGCCGGACGGCACGATCATCAGGGCCAACCAGACCTTCCTCGACTGGATTGGCATCGCCCGGCAGGACCTCGTCGGCCACAAGTGCTTCCAGGATCTGCTGGGCGTCGGCGGGCGCATCTTCCATGACACGCATCTGACCCCGCTCCTGCGGATGCAGGGCTTCGTGAACGAGATCGCGTTCGACCTGACCTGCGCCGATGGCCGCTCCTTGCCCGTTCTTGCCAATACGGTTCAGAAGCGGGATGAAGCCGGCCATCCTGTCGTCAACCGCATTTGGCTCTTCAATGCCACCGATCGGCGAAAGTACGAGCGTGAGCTTCTCCTCGCCCGCCAAAAGGCTGAGCAGTCCGCGCAGGAGTTCAAGCGCCTGAACGAGACTCTCGAGGAGCGGGTGGCCCATGAGGTGGCCGAGCGCCTGAAGGCCGAAGACGCCATGCGCCAGTCCCAGAAGCTGGAAGTGGTGGGGCAGCTCACCGGAGGCATCGCTCACGATTTCAACAATCTGCTCACCGTCATCAAGTCGTCGACCGATCTCCTCAAGCGGCCCGACCTGTCGGATGAGCGGCGGGACCGCTACGTCGGTGCGATCTCCGACACGGTCGACCGCGCTGCCAAGCTCACTGGCCAGCTTCTCGCCTTCTCCCGTCGTCAGGCGCTCAAGCCCGAGGTGTTCGATGCAGGCCAAGCCGTTCGCATGCTCGGCGAGATGGTCGGCACGCTGACAGGAGCCCGGGTCCAGGTCGTCACGCACCTGCCTGAGGAGCCGTGCTTCATCAACGCCGATCCGAGCCAGTTCGACACCGCGCTGGTCAACATCGCGGTCAATGCGCGCGACGCGATGGAGGGCGAAGGCCGGATCATCATCGCGGTGAGGCCCGTCGAGGAGATGCCTGCCGTGAGAGCGCACGCGGCGGTGAGGGGGCTCTACGTCGCGGTTTCCATATCCGACACCGGCTCGGGTATCCCTATCGGCCAGCTCGAGCGGATCTTCGAGCCGTTCTTCACCACCAAGGGCGTCGGCCAAGGTACTGGCCTCGGCCTGTCGCAGGTGTTCGGGTTCGCCAAGCAGTCGGGCGGCGAGGTGGTGGTCGAGAGCATGGTCGGGCAGGGCACCACCTTTACGCTGTATCTGCCCCGTGTCTCGGCATCGGTCGGAGCAATGGTGGCTATGGCGGAGACGGAGCAGACCGAGGACGGGCGCGGCACCTGCGTCTTGGTGGTCGAGGACAACCGCGACGTTGGGACCTTCGTCACCCAGACGCTGGACGAGCTGGGCTACCGCACACATTGGGTTGAAAGCGCCCAGGCCGCCCTTGACGAACTGGCTGCATCGCCGGGCGTGCATGAGATCGTATTCTCGGACGTGGTGATGCCGGGCATGAACGGGGTCGAGTTGGCCCGTGAGGTGCAGCGGCTCTATCCGGACCTGCCGCTGGTGCTGACAAGCGGCTACAGCCACGTGCTCGCCCAGGAGGGCGGCCACGGTTTCGAGCTATTGCAGAAGCCGTACTCGGTCGAGGCGCTCTCGCGCGTATTGCGCAAGGCGGCCTCCCGGAGCCAAGGCCAGCGACTACGGGCCCGTTAGCACGCCGGCCGAGGCGGCTCTCAAGAAACGTGGGCTTCACGCAAGATGCGATTGGCGTTGCCGTACGCCCCTCGCGAAATCATGAGGCGTCACCGCCGATGTGGACTTTCCCGAGAACTTTAGGCTTCACCGTGAAGCTTGGCGGGGACACATCATTACGTGCGTTGTTGGATCATCGGTTGCCCCGGCGTTAATCTGCGCCATCAGGTCGGCGATCCGGAGCACGGACACTTCATGACTGAGACGGTTACCGGACAGGCTCAAGCCGAGATCGTGCCATCAAGCTTGGCCCCACGGCCCAGGTCAGAGGACGCGACGCACCCGAGAGTACGATTGGGCAGTAACATCCCTGCGGCCATCGAGGTCTGGCCCCAGCAGCTCAAGGTCATGGTGGATCTGATCCTGAATGCACCATTCGGCATGATTGTCTTGGGGCCGGATCTGGTCCAGATCTACAACGATGCCTGTTGCGCCGTCATGGGAGCCAAGCATCCCGGAGGACTGGACCAGCCGACCTTCAGTTGATCCGCTGTCGGCGGTGGCATCTGAGGAGCCGCTTTTGCTGAACAGTCGGCACAGTGTTCCATGGGTCGTCGCGAAGACCTTCCGCACGGTTGCAAGCGCGTCCCATACTGGACCTAATGCGAAATTACGGTTTCAGCGTCTCGGTGGAGATGATTTTTTGCGCCTCCTGCTCCTCGATCTCCGCCAGCCTCTCAAGGTACTGAGCTGTCTCAAGGAGCTGCTGTTTCACGTCCAGCAGCGATATCCATTTGGCAACGTCTTGGGCCTCTTTGGCCTGCCGTCGATATTCCTTGGCTTTGTGGAGCCGGCGGGCTGGCATAGCGCATCCTGGGGCGGGAGCCTCAGCAGGAGGCGATGGATAAGCTTAGACTGACGGGCAGCAACCTGCTTTAAAGCAGGTTAAAAAATGCTGCTCCATATTGGGGGTGATGCAAAATTCGCAGACGATTGACTTACGCGTGCGCGAGCATTGCCCTCACCATGCCAAGTTCCCAGTAGGGATGCAGGAAGAGGGGGTCGAGCTCTTGTTCGATCTGCTGCATCCGCTCAACCTGCTGGGCAGTTCGCATCAGGATCTGCCGATGGGCCTCTCGCAGCCTTGACGCTTCCGCAATGGCAGCCTCGCCACGCCTGAGCAGGGCATCTTCGTGAGGCTGAGGAGCCAGGACGAAGCTTGCGCCATGCCGCTCCTCGAGCTCGGCCAGGACGTCGAACCGATTGGCGTCGTCAAGGAGCTTCTGGCGCTCATCCGTCAAGGAAAGACACTTGGCGACAGCGCGGGCCTCCTGGGCTCGTCGACGGTAAACAGCCGCTTTGTCATGCGTGAACATAGCCCTGACCTCTATCGGCAGGCTTACTATGGAGCAACGACCCTCCTTTAGCCGAGTTCCAGACTGTGGGTTGAGATTGTGGGTAGTCCTCTCAACCGGTAAGAAGCGGCTTCCACCCCTGGATTTGTCGATCAGAGCAGAAGCGCGGCGGATCTCCAAAGAGGCGCCAATAGCCGATACCCGCCTTGGGATGGAGCGTCCAAAACCCCACGGTCAACGGGATCTCAGGTGGGAGCTCGTCCGCGATCATCCAGAGGATCACAGGCGTGCCGTCGCGAGGTGCAGTGGCAACCGAGGCCCAGCCGCTCATGGTCGTTCTCGGCATGGTGGATAGACCTCAGCGAGCCTATCAATGACAGGTAGAAGCCTTTGTTCGCGGCTCCATTCTGTGGCTTATGCGAAATTGCCGGGCAGACTTACGTGCCCGGTCTCGGTGGTGGGTAGGTGCCAGGCATCACGCGCTGGTAGATGCGCCGGATCCGGCCGTAGCACTCGCACACCGTCTCCTCGAGACCGGCTCGATCGGTCACCGTGATGCTCCCGCGTCCCTGCTGAATGAGCCCCGCCGTTTGCAGCGTGCGCGTCACCACGCTCACGGTCGAGCGTTGCACGCCCAGCATCTCGGCCAGAAACTCGTGCGTGAGCGGCAGGGTATCCTGCTCGGCCCGGTCATGCATCATCAGGATCCAGCGGCAGCAGCGCGCTTCGACCGGATGAACGGCGTTACAGGTGAGGATCTGGAAGGTCTGGGCGAGCAGGACCTCGCCGTAGCTGGCGATCAACCGCCGCAGCTTGGGGTGAGCATTGCGCACCTCATTCAGGGTCTCAACCGGAATGCGTGAGGCGGTGCCGGCCATCTGCACCACATACCGCCCAAAGGCCTCGCGGCTCACGAGGGCACTCAGCAGGCCCACGACCCCGCCGCGCCCGAACAGGGCCACCTCGACCGTGGTACCGTCTTCCAGCACATTCACGAGCGACACCACGGCATGATGCGGGAAGTAAGCGTGGCGGATGGGATCACCGGCTTCGTAGAGCACCTGCTTCAGGGTCAGTTCGACCACCTCCAAGTGGGGCTCCAGAGCCGCAAAGTCTTCAGGCTCCAGAGCGGCCAAGAGCCAGTTCGTGCGGTGATCCGCTTGCGGAGCGTGGGGCATGGCCACAACCCTCCTCCACTCAGATAACACGGTCGGGGGCAAATTATTCCAGCGTGGCCGGATCCATTCTATGGCTTATGAGTAATTCATGGTCCACGCGCGCGCCGAGGCGCATACTTGGGAACCATGCCGAACGTGCAGCACGAGCGCGAACACTTGGCCAAGGCGGACCGGGACATCGCCGACGGCGAGAGGCGTGTGGCCCAGCAGATCATCCTGATCGAGCAGATGAGGAAGGATGGCCAGAACACCGCTCTTGCAGAGGAGTTCCTTCGAAACTTGGAGCAGACCCTTGAGCAGTGGCATGCCCACCGGCGGCTCATCCTAGACGCAATCGCGCGAGGGTGAAGGCCTGCCCAAATGGGGGTTATGGGAGATGGTACTCAGTTCTACAGCAGCCCTTATTTTTGGCGATCTGTCACCCATAACGCTACAATTGGCTTAACCAAGGTAACGGAATGACCCGCTCCCGAGAGTCTCTCCCCGTCGCTCCGCCTCATCCGGGGTGGATCTTGCGTGACCAGGTTTTGCCTGGCCTTGGCCTCTCGGTCAGCCAAGCCGCCCGCGAGCTGCGCATCGCGCGTCAGACCCTCCACCGGGTTATGGCCGGTACGGCCGCAGTCAGTCCCGAGATGGCCACGCGTCTGGCGCGGCTCTCGGGCACGACACCTCGGTTTTGGCTCGACCGGCAGCAGCAATACGACCTCTGGCACGCCGAACAGGCACTCGCTGGCGTGCTCGGGTTGATCCCGACTCACACTCTTCCGGCCGCTCTTCAGAACGAGATTGGACTTCATCATGACCGCTAAACCGCAGGCCTCTCCGAAAGCACGGACCGGGGTTGCGGGGCTCGACGACATCCTTGCCGGAGGCTTGTCCCCCGGACATGTCTACCTGCTGGAGGGCAGCCCCGGTACCGGCAAAACCACCATTGCCCTTCAGTTCCTGCTCGAAGGCGCTAGGGCCGGAGAGACCGGGCTCTACATCACCATGTCGGAGACGGAAGCCGAGCTGCGCGAGGGGGCGGCCTCGCATGGCTGGACCATCGGCGACGGCGTTCAGGTGTTCGAGCTCGTGCCGCCGGAGAACCTGCTCGATGACGAGCACCAGCAGAGCCTGCTCTACTCGTCGGATCTGGAGCTGGGTGAGACCACCAAGGCGGTGTTCGAGGCGATCGACCGAGCCCAGCCGGTCCGCATCGTGATCGACAGCCTGTCCGAGATCCGCCTCCTGGCACAGAGCTCCCTGCGCTATCGTCGTCAGATCCTGGCGATGAAGCACTACTTTGCCCGGCAGGGCGCGACGGTGCTGATGCTGGACGACCTGACCACCGACACGAATGACAAAACCGTTCACAGCCTCGCCCACGGCGTCATCCGCCTGGAGGGGCTGACGCCCAACTACGGCGCCGAGCGCCGCCGCCTGCGAGTGATCAAGTACCGTGGCCAGTCGTTCCGGGGCGGCTTCCACGACTTCATCATTGCCGAGGGAGGCGACCAGGTCTTTCCGCGCCTAGTCTCCGGTGAGCACAAGACCGGCTTTGACCGTGATGTGCTCACCAGCGGCATTGGTGAGCTCGATACACTCCTGGGCGGCGGCATCGAGCAGGGCTCCAGTACCTTGATCATGGGACCTGCGGGAGCAGGCAAGTCCCTGCTGGCTGTCCAGTTCGCCGTCGCTGCCGCCGCGCGGGGCGAGAAGGCGGCCTTGTTCATCTTCGACGAGGAGCTTGGGTTGCTCAAGGACCGCACCAGGCTGATGGGCATCGATCTGGACGCGCTGTGCGCCAGCGGTCACCTGTTCATCGAGCAGGTCGACGCCGCCGAGCTCTCCCCGGGAGAGTTCGCCCACAGGGTGCGCGCCAGGGTCGATCGCAACAGCGTCAAGACGGTCGTGATCGATGGCCTCAACGGGTACCAGGCCGCCATGCCGGACGAGCAGTTCCTGACCCTGCATATCCATGAGCTGTTGCAGTACCTGAACCGGCAGGGCGCCTCGACCTTCCTGACCATGGCCCAGCACGGTCTTCTCGACGACATGAGGTCCCCGGTCGACGTCACGTATCTGGCCGACACGGTGATCCTGCTGCGCTACTTCGAGGCGTTCGGCCAGGTCCGGCGGGCGATCTCTGTTATCAAGAAGCGCTTCGGCACGCACGAGAATACCATCCGAGAGATCCGCATCGATAGCAGAGGCATTGCCATCGGAGAGCCCCTGGAGGGCTTCCAGGGTGTTCTGCGCGGCACGCCGGTCTTGGCCAATGGGGACCGCGCCCGGCTGCTCGAAGACCGCTGACATGAGCGAAACACTTCACCTCCATTCGGAGCGGGCGCTCATCCTGGCTCCGCATGGACGGGATGCGGCTGTTGCGGCGGACATCCTGCACGCTGCGGGGCTCGCGGCCGAGATCTGCCCTGACCTGCCCGCGCTGGTCCGTGAGATCGCTCAGGGGGCGGGCTTTGCGCTCGTCACGGACGAGGCTTTCCGCACCGCCGATCTGAAGGAGCTTTCCCGTTGGCTGTCGGACCAACCCCCCTGGTCTGACTTCGCCTTCGTGCTCCTCACCCGTCGCGGTGGCGGGGTTGAGCGCAATCCGGCCCTGGCGCGTCTGTCCGAGGTCCTGGGCAACGTGGTGTTCCTGGAACGCCCTTTTCATGCCGGGACGCTGGTGAGCGTCGCCCGCTCCGCCCTGCGGGGACGGCTTCGGCAATACGAGGCACGGGCCCGGCTGGAGGATCTGCACGAAGGTGAGGAGCGGCTGAGAGCGGCGCTCGACAAGGAAAGGCGCGCGGCCGAGCATCAGAGGGTGCTCATCAATGAGTTAAACCACCGGGTGAAGAACACGCTCGCCACCGTGCAGTCGATTTCGGCCCAGACCCTACGCACGGCGGACACGAAAGCGGACGCGCGCGAGGCGTTGGAAATGCGTCTGCTGGCTTTGTCCCGGGCCCATGACGTGCTCACCCGCGAGAGCTGGGAAGGCGCGGACCTGGTCGAAGTGGTCGCCAATGCCCTGAGACCTTATGAGACCTCAGGGGAGAGCCGTTTCCACATCAAAGGGCCGCATGTGCGGGTCACGCCGCGCATGTCGCTGGCGCTGGCGATGGCGCTGCATGAGCTGGCGACCAATGCTGTGAAGTATGGGGCGCTGTCCAACAAGACCGGCACCATTGAGGTGTCGTGGGAGCTGCAAAACGGAACCGCGCCACCGCGCCTGAGCTTGCGCTGGATCGAGGCCGGAGGGCCGCCGGTGGTGGCTCCGAGCCGGCGGGGCTTTGGGTCGCG
>NZ_QDGA01000122.1 GCF_003347665.1 Microvirga calopogonii | reverse complement strand
GCACGACCAAGATCCTGACCCTGTTCCATCCCGCCTCGGGCCAGGTGCGCCTGCAGCCGGCCGAGCACTGTACGAATGCGGTGCTGCATCCCTGGCTGCGCGAGCGTCTCAGCGCGATCCTGGCGGAGTTGCCCGCCCCAGCTGTCGCCGATCCCGCTCTCACGCACGCGGCGTGGGAGGCCTGGCAGGCCGGGCTGAGCCGGTGCTTCACCTTGCCGGAGGAGGTGCCGCCGCTGCGGCTGCTGTTGGTGTGGGACAATCTTACCGGCCACAAGACTCCTGAACTGGTGCTGTGGCTGTGTGCGCATGGCGTCATGCCGCTGTACACGCCGGTCGCCGGCAGCTGGCTCAACATGGCGGAGTCGATCCAGCGCGTGCTCAAACGGCGGGCGCTCGCGGGACAGCATCCGCAGAGTTCCGACGAGATCGGGATCTGGTTCGAGCAGACGGCACGCTGCTGGAATGCGCAGCCGACACCGTTTGTCTGGAACGGCAAGCGCCGGCAGCGGCGCCGGCGCTGCGCGACGGAGCAGATCCATCGCGTTGGCGGTTCCGGAGCCTGTACCAGCCAACCGCTGCCCCAGCCGAAATCACAGGCACCAGCAGAATGCCAGACCCGACGGCAGACGACCCACTAGCGCAATCGTGCGGCTCTCTGAGTCCGCACGATGCGCAAATGCTGCACCGCAGCCGAAGACGCGATGCATCGCTCACCTCCACAGCAATGATTGTTTTTTCGCACCGCACAAGCAACCGCCGAAAACGATATACTGTATTTTAAATAAATGATATTACACGTTGTATCGTAAATACTCAGCGGGGAAGTAATACTTTCGACATTTATTCAAAGTTTTGGAACTAATTTCCTCAGAAGCGAGTCTTTTCACGCGAGAGCTCCAAAAGGGGTAGCTCCTAGGGAGTAGAAACATGGATTCGCGTGAGCGGTTGTTGCGCCTCGGTCGCGGGGCTTCGGTTTGTAGCGTGGCAGTTCTTCTGATTACTTCTTTGACTTGGCAGCCGGCTCACGCCCGCGACCGTGGTGGACGTTCGGATGGCGTTGGTGCCGGACTCGGCGTGAACATTGGAGGCGACAGTGGAATCTCCGCGGGCCTCGGCGCGAGTGTCGGCGGCTCGAACGGCATCACTGCCGGAGGCGGTGCGAATATTGGCGGAGCGAGCGGTGTCTCGGCCGGTGCGGGTGCGAACGTAGGTGGCTCGACCGGCATCTCGGCCGGTGCGGGTGCGAATATCGGCGGTACGAGCGGCGTTTCGGCCGGCCTCGGCGCGAATGTCGGAGGGGCGAATGGCGTCGACGCGGGCCTGGGCGCCAATGTGGGCGGCTCTTCCGGCGTGAGTGCAGGCAGCAGCGCAAGCATCGGCGGGTCCAGTGGGGTCACAGCCGGCCTTGGTGCGAGTGTCGGTGGATCCGGAGGGATCAGCGCTGGCGCTGGCGCCGGGATCGGCGGCTCCAATGGCGTCGATGTGGGCGTCGGCATTGGAATTGGTGGTGGGACCGGCAGCGGCGGACCGGGAGGCGGCACCGGCGGGACGGGGAACACCGGAGGGATCGGTGGGCCTGGCGGCACGGGTAGCATGGGCGGCCTCGCCAATCCCGGCTCGACGGGAACCGGCAGCGTACGCAATCCGCCCACGACCGGCAGCATCAATCCGGGGCGGCCGAGCAGTCCCGTCCAGATGGATCGTCTCAGGGCCGAGCTTCGCAACATGAACGAGGACGAGCGCATGAAGCTGCGTCGGAGCTGCGCAACGGTCTCCGCTTCTCCTGGAGCGTTCGATTCCGACATGCAGGCGCTGTGCAACCTGATGAGCCGCATGTCCTCCCGTTGAGGGGCGTCTCACAACAAGAAAAGGCGCGCCACGATCGGGCGCGCCTTTTCTCTCGAGAACAAAAGGCATCACAGGCTACAGCATCGTACCCAAAAGTGGATTCCACTTTTGGGATCCATCCGATGCTTATTCTTTAGTCTGGCGCATCGTTGGGCGCGGACCCGGAGGGCCGCGTCAGCGAATACCGGGTCCACTTTTCGCTAGCGCGGCCCGCTGGGTCCGCACGATGCGCTAACGCCAAGCGGTCACCACAAGAGCGCTCATGCGGTTCTCGAAAGCGCCCGTGCCGAAGCGGGCCGCGAGTGCTTCAGTCACTTTGGCGGTAATATCGTCGAGCCGCCCCGGAGTTCTCGCCTCGAGTTCGGAGCGAAGCGGGCTGCCCTGACAAAGTCCGATTGCCGGCTCGCGCGGCGAGGGGGCTTGGGTGACCTTCTCGACCACCTCCACGTCGACGTTCTCGAAACCCGCCTGCTGCACCTCTCCGCGGACCCGATCCGGGTCGAAATAGCCGAACGGTACACGCTCGACGAACCGGGGCGGGTCATCGGGAAAAAGTTTCCCGGCCGCGTCGGAGACGATGCGGCTGACCTCGTTGTGATCCAGCGAATTCCAGACGTTGAACACGAGGCGGCCGCCGGGCTTGAGCAGACGCAACGCCTCGCGGTAGGCGGACTGTTTGTCGGGAAAGAACATGACGCCGAACTGGCAGACGATCGCGTCGAAGGAGGCGTCCTCGAACGGGAGTCTCTGTGCATCGGCCTGCTGCCATTTCACGTTGGGCGCCCGCAACCGTTCGGCCGCGAGATCCAGCATGGCCTGATTGAGATCGGTCGCGACGATCTCGACACCGGGCGGAAGCGCCCTGACGAGTGCCCGGGTCACGATCCCCGTTCCGGCCGCCGTCTCCAGAATGCGGCCCTGCGCGATGTCCCGCAGACGAGCGGCCATGTCCTCGGCGAAGGGTTCGAACATCAGGGGGCCGAGATATTGCTCGTAGAGAGCAGGAATCGAGCCGGCAAAGGCTGCATCGGTGGAGCCCATCGTCTCCTCCAAGGTCAAAGCGCGATGATGATGCCGATAATCATGGCGGGCAAGGGTCCCAAAAGGGGGTATTGCGCCGGACCGCTAAGACCGCGGATCCAACTTTTCCCAGGCGGCTCTAACCGGAAAACCTATGGTACTGGGTGCCGTGCCATGCTCTCTTGTGCAGCCTCGCAACGGTGCCGAAGGGCGGCGCCCAGGGGCCAGGAGCGAGCATGGCGGCCATTCTGCAGATTCCGGCCTGGTTGGGGGCACTCCTCGCGATGCTGCTCGCGATTGCAGCCTCGGCTCTCCCTTTCATCGTGCTGCGTCGGCTGCTGAGCGACGAGCTCCCCACGAAGACCCGGGACGTGGCCGATACAGTCGCCGTTCGCATCGGCACGGTCCACAGCCTCATCCTGGCGCTGGTCTTCGCAGACGCGCAGTCCACACATACGAACCTGCAGCAGGAGGTCTCGAAAGAGATCACCACGATCGAACATATCGTGCTGGAATTGAACCAGTGGAACGGATCCGAGAAGGATGTGCTCCGCGGCCAGCTCGCCGCCTATGTGACGGCGGTTCTGCAGAACGAGTGGCATGCCGCCGCTCATCCGAGAGGCAGCAGGGAGGCGAGGCAGGCCTACAATGAACTCGACATGGGTATCCTCAACCTGAAGGCCGACACACCCCAGCAGCAATCCCTCCGAGGCCGGCTGATCATGAACATGGATGAGCTTCAGGACCACCGGAAGTCGCGGCTCTCGCTGGCCCATCGCGGCCTCCCGAGCCTGTTCTGGTGGATGGCGCTGACCGGCTTCGCCATCATCGTCGGGTTCTTCCTCATCTTCCCGGCCAACCTCGCGCACATCGCCATCCTGTCCGTCTACGGAGCCTATACAGGATTGGCGCTCTACTTCATCCTGGCCCTGAGCCACCCCTATGCCGGCCCGGCCGCCATCGACACGGCGCCCTATCAGATGGTGTTGGAGGATGAACTCACGCCGTCCTAGCGCGTCGCCGGGCCTTCGGGACACGCCCGGCGACGCGTCGGCCAGCGGAGGATATCCGGTCGATGCCGAAAGTGTGTTCTCGACGGGTCGGCGATGCTTTAGCCTCGCTCCCTCGCAAACCGAAAGGCGGCCGCTATGTGGAATGATCGGCGCGTTCTTGAACTCTTCGGCATCGATCTTCCGATCATCCAGGCTCCCATGGCCGGGGCCAACCTGTCCGACATGGTCATCGCGGTATCGGAAGCCGGAGGGCTGGGGTCTCTGCCCTGTGCTCTGCTGAGCCAGGACAAGGCCAGGGAGGAATTGTCCAGGATCCGTCAGCGGACCGGGAAGCCCATCAACGTCAATTTCTTCTGCCATCGCGCTCCGGTCGTCGACGCCGAGCGGGAGGCAGGATGGAAGCACCGTCTCAGGGATTACTATCTGGAATTCGGGCTCGATCCGGAGATGACGACCCCGCCCTCGACCCGGGCTCCCTTCGACGAGGCCTATTTGAGTCTGGTCGAGGAGTTCAGGCCGGAGGTCGTGAGCTTCCATTTCGGCCTGCCGCAACGGACCCTGCTGAAGCGCGTGAAGGACACCGGCGCCAAAGTCCTCTCTTCAGCGACAACGGTCGATGAGGCGCGCTGGCTGGAAGCCGAGGGATGCGATGCCATCATCGCGCAGGGCTTCGAAGCCGGCGGCCATCGCGGCATCTTTCTGACGGATGATCTCTCGACCCAGGTCGGCACCATGGCGCTGGTGCCGCAGGTGGTCGATGCGGTGAAGGTCCCCGTCATTGCCGCGGGCGGCATCGCGGATGCGCGGGGCATCGTCGCGGCCCTCGCCTTGGGAGCATCGGCGGTGCAACTCGGAACGGCCTACCTGTTCACCCCGGAAGCCACGATTTCTCCGGTTCACAGGCAGGCACTGAAAGGCGCCGACGCTGAGAGGACGGCGCTGACGAATGTCTTTACCGGACGCCCGGCGCGAGGCATCGTCAACCGTATCATGCGCGAGGTCGGACCGATCTCCGAGCTGGCGCCGGAATTTCCGCTCGCCGGCGGCGCGCTCGCTCCCCTGCGTCAGAAATCCGAGCCTCTCGGTTCGGGAGATTTCATGTCCCTCTGGTCGGGACAGGCGGCACCCCTGAGCCGCGAGCTCCCCGCCGGAGAGCTGACGAGACGACTGGCGGACGAGGTTTTGGAGCGCCTGGAATCGCGTTAGAGCATCGTACGGACCTAAAGGGCCGCGTCAGCGAAAAGTAGATCCACTTTTGGGATCCATCCGATGCTGTAGCGAACGCGGCAGACTTATTCCGCCGCCTGACGCGTCACCTTCTTGTCCTTCTTCGCCGGTGCCTTCTTGGCGGTCTCCTTCGCGGCCGCCTCTTTCTTCAGAGGCCTGCGCTCCAGCACTTCCTTGAGGAAGCGGCCGGTGTGGCTCGCCTCGGATTCGGCGATTTCCTCCGGGGTGCCCTGCGCCACGATCTGCCCGCCGCCGTTGCCGCCTTCGGGCCCCATGTCGATGACCCAGTCGGCGGTCTTGATGACTTCGAGATTGTGCTCGATCACCACGACCGTGTTGCCCTGATCGACCAGCTCGTGCAGCACTTCGAGCAGCTTCGCCACGTCATGGAAATGAAGGCCCGTGGTGGGCTCGTCGAGGATGTAGAGCGTGCGGCCGGTAGCGCGCTTGGAGAGTTCCTTTGAGAGCTTCACGCGCTGGGCTTCGCCGCCGGACAGCGTGGTGGCCTGCTGGCCCACATGCACGTAGTCGAGGCCGACGCGGGCGAGCGTCTGCATCTTCTCGCGGATCGACGGCACGGCCTTGAACAGGTCGCGCGCTTCCTCGACCGTCATGTCGAGCACGTCGGCGATGGACTTCTCGCGGTACTTCACCTCCAGCGTCTCGCGGTCGTAGCGCTTGCCCTTGCACACGTCGCAGGTGACGTAGACGTCGGGCAGGAAGTGCATCTCGATCTTGATCACGCCGTCGCCGGAGCAGGCTTCGCAGCGTCCGCCCTTCACGTTGAAGGAGAAGCGCCCGGCCTGATAGCCGCGCGCCTTCGCCTCGGGCAGGCCCGCGAACCACTCGCGGATCGGCGTGAAGGCGCCGACATAGGTGGCCGGGTTCGAACGCGGCGTGCGGCCGATGGGCGACTGGTCGATGTCGATGACCTTGTCGAGATGCTCCAGGCCCTCGATGCGGTCATGCGGGGCAGGGTGCTCCAATGCGCCGTTGAGCTTGCGCGCCACCGCCTTGTAGAGCGTGTCGATGACGAGCGTGGACTTGCCGCCGCCGGACACGCCTGTGATGCAGGTGAAGGTGCCGAGCGGGATCTCCGCCGTCACGTTCTTCAAGTTGTTGCCCTTAGCGCCCACGAGCTTGATCTTGCGCTTCGGGTCGGGCTTGCGGCGCTTGGCCGGCACCTTCACGGACATCTCGCCCGTGAGATACTTGCCGGTCAGCGATTTCGGATTCGCCATGATCTCGTCCGGCGTGCCCTCGGCGACGATCTTGCCGCCGTGGATGCCGGCGCCGGGGCCGATGTCGAACACATAATCGGCCTGGAGGATCGCATCCTCGTCATGCTCCACGACGATCACGGTGTTGCCGAGGTCGCGCAGGCGCTTGAGCGTGCCGAGCAGGCGTTCGTTGTCGCGCTGGTGCAGGCCGATGGACGGCTCGTCGAGCACGTAGAGGACGCCCGTCAGGCCGGAGCCGATCTGGCTGGCGAGGCGAATGCGCTGGCTCTCACCGCCCGACAGGGTGCCGGAGGAGCGGGCAAGCGTCAGGTATTCCAGGCCCACGTCGACCAGGAAGGTGAGGCGGTCGCGGATCTCCTTGAGAATGCGGCCGGCGATGTCGTTCTGCTTCTTGTTGAGCTTCTTGGACAGACCGCCGAACCACTCATGAGCGTCCTTCACGGAAAGCGCAGTCGCATCGCCGATGTCGGAGCCGGCGATCTTCACCGCGAGCGCTTCGGGCTTCAGGCGCTTGCCGCCGCAGGCCTCGCAGGGCGTCTCGCTCATGAAGCGGCCGATCTCCTCGCGCGCCCAGTCGCTCTCGGTCTCCTTGTAGCGGCGCTCCAGGTTCGGGATCACGCCCTCGAAGGGCTTTCTCACCTCGTAGGCGCGCAGCCCGTCGTCGTAGGCCATGCGGATCGCGACCCCATCGGAGCCGTAAAGGATCGCGCTGCGCACCTCCTCCGACAGCTCGGACCAGGGCTTCGTCATGGAAGCCTTGTAATGCTTGGTGATCGCCTCGAGCGTCTGGCCGTAATAGGGCGAGGTCGACTTCGCCCACGGCATGATGGCGCCGCGCTTCAGGGAGAGCGTCTCGTCCACCACGAGGGCCTCGTCGATGCGCATCTCATGGCCGATGCCGCCGCAGGTGGGGCAGGCGCCGAAGGGATTGTTGAACGAGAACAGGCGCGGCTCGATCTCGGGGATCGTGAAGCCCGACACCGGACAGGCGAACTTGGACGAGAAGACGATGTGCTTCGCCTTGCCCTTCTCGTCCTTCTCGTCGGCATATTCGATGACCGCGATGCCGTCCGTCAGTTCGAGCGCCGTCTCGAAGGATTCCGCCAGGCGCGCGGCGATGTCGGCCCGCACCACGATGCGGTCCACCACCACGTCGATGTCGTGCTTGAACTTCTTGTCGAGGGCAGGAGCCTCGTCGATGGCGTAGTATTCGCCGTCGATCTTCAGACGCTGGAAACCCTTCTTCTGGAACTCGGCGATCTCCTTGCGGTACTCGCCCTTGCGGCCGCGCACTACGGGAGCCAGCAGGTAGAGGCGGGTCTTCTCCGGCAGCTCCAGCACCCGGTCCACCATCTGGGACACGGTCTGGCTTTCGATGGGCAGGCCCGTGGCTGGCGAATAGGGGATGCCGACGCGCGCCCAGAGCAGGCGCATGTAGTCGTAGATCTCGGTGACCGTGCCGACCGTCGAACGCGGGTTCTTGGAGGTGGTCTTCTGCTCGATGGAGATGGCGGGAGAGAGACCGTCGATCTGGTCCACGTCCGGCTTCTGCATCATCTCCAGGAACTGGCGGGCATAGGCCGAGAGCGACTCCACATAGCGCCGCTGCCCCTCGGCATAGATCGTGTCGAAGGCCAGCGACGACTTGCCGGAGCCGGACAATCCCGTGAACACGACGAACTTGTCCCGCGGGACCATGAGGTCGACGTTCTTGAGGTTGTGCTCCCGCGCCCCGCGCACGGAGATCACGCGCGCATCCGGGTCGCCCGCCTTGGCGCGG
This sequence comes from Microvirga calopogonii, assembly GCF_003347665.1. Taxonomy (GTDB): domain Bacteria; phylum Pseudomonadota; class Alphaproteobacteria; order Rhizobiales; family Beijerinckiaceae; genus Microvirga; species Microvirga calopogonii. Next base: position 5,102 of record NZ_QDGA01000122.1, on the reverse strand, counting down.
TTGAACAATTCGTCGAGTTTAGCCATTGCCCGCAAAGCCTTGAAGTGGGAGTTCCGGCGTGAGTCCGCCGGCCCCCGGATATGTGGTGCCCCGCCCGCCGGCGCAATGCGGCGGATGATTCCAGGCGCGGATCTTAGAACAAAGAGGGTACGACGGGCAAGCGGAGCCGTGGCGGCTGCTTCGGCAAAAGAAAAGGCCCGCCGGTGGCGGGCCTTCAGGTGACTCAAGAACCGGTCTCAGAGCACGAAGACGAAATCCGCAGCCTTGAGGGTAACCTTGTTGGCCAGGGTCACCACATGCTGAAGTTCGAACTTCGTGCCGATCCCGTCGGCGTCGTAGTAGAGCTTGCCGTCATCCGTGTCGTAGAGGAACTGCGCCAGGGTCGTGGTAGGCTTAGGGTCGGTTCCGAGAACGAGAGGGTTCGTTCTGTCGAAGGTCGGGACGATCTCCTTGTCCAGATCGTAATCGTAGTATCGGAATGTACTGGCCTGGACGAGGAAGTAATCCTTGCCCGAAAAGTCCGCGATCGTGCATTCCGAATTTGGCGACAGAATGAACTGATCGTCCCCCGCGCCGCCGACTAGAGTGACGTTACCGCCACCGCCCAGCTTGTCGTCGCCCGCGCCGCCATTGACGACGATCCCATTAGCCGGGTTGTCGGGATTGTCAGCGTATGCTGTAATTTTATCGTCACCCGCTCCGCCGTTAATCACGCCGGACTTGCCAGAGCCATAGAGCGAATCGTTGCCCTTTGAGCCCGTGATGACGCTTCCGGCATCCATACCATAGACGGAAGCACTGACCTTTTCGAACTGCCCTGCCTTGATACCGAGATAGCCAATATCGGCAGCTTTCTTGCCGGTGACCTTCGAGAGATCGAGCAAATAGGTCTTATAGGACGAGTTGTCATAGATCAGGACATCGAGCGTATCCACGCCCTTGCCGCCCAGGGCGTTGTCCCCGTCGTCGACCCTGACCGTATCATTGCCGTCGCCGCCCAGGAGTCTGTCTCCGCTCTTTGGTGCCCGAACTCCGTTCACAAGGGGAGGCACAGGATCGCGCCCATCGACGATGTCGTCGCCAGCCCCACCGGACAGATAGTCACTGCCTTCCCCACCGTAGAGCTGATCATCGTCCTTGCCGCCATCGAGTCGGTCGTTGCCTTTGCCCCCGGATAGGTAATCGTCACCCTCGCCCCCGAAGATCTTGTCGTTGCCGTCGTCGCCGTAGAGACTGTCCTGACCCGCGTCGCCATAGAGGCTATCATTACCGTCGCCGCCAAAGAGAGAATCCCTGCCGTCGCCGCCATAGAGCCTATCGTTGCCCAGGCCGCCATCGAGAAAGTCCTTGCCCAGGCCGCCCAGTGCCTTGTCCGAACCGACGCCGCCATAAAAGGTGTCGTTGCCATCGCCGCCGGTCAGATCGTCATCTCCATCGTCGCCGGAGATGAAATCGTCGCCGGCGCGGCCGTCGAAAATGTCCTTGAACTTCGATCCGAAGAGGGAATCGTCCGCGGCAGTTCCCTTGAAGACCTTTCTTTTGGTCGTAATGCGATAAGTGGTCATTTATTCCTCCATTCCGAAGGCCTAGTGACATAGAATAACATTAATGACAACCGGCAATTGCGCAGTCGAGACTTGCCTTCCGGTCGGTGCTGCCGCACGGAAAACAAAGCGGTTGGGCGCTCGATGCACGAATTAAAGCCGAGATAAAGCCGTGTTTTTGGGTTAGCATAATGAAATCTCAGCTTGCATGATCTACGGGAGTGCGGGTCATGGTTCATCGGCTTATCCTGCTCGGTGGTGCGTTCCTGGCCCTCATGATCCAAGCGAGCCATGCGGGCCCATGCACGCCGGACATCGACAGGCTTCAGGCGCAGGTCGATGCCAGGATCGCTGCGGTGGCCGGAGCGGGACCCGCAGGCTCCGAATCCATTGCCGCTCAGCTTCATCGGGAGCCGACGCCGGCCTCCATCGCGGCCGCTGAGCAGAAGCTCGGCGAAGGAAAGCCGGAAGAAGCGGCTTTGGCGGCTTTGGCACGCGCAAGGGCGGCCGATGCCTCCGGTGACAAGGCGGGCTGCGACGAAGCCCTGATCCTCGTCCGGAAGGCGCTCGCTCGCTAGGACCTCCCAAGGAAACGGTCGGGCGGGATCCCTTACCGGGCGCCGCCTGTGCAGAAATGTCTCTCGCTTGGCGCGGGCGGGCGATAGGCCGGTGCGCGGCTTCAAATCGAGGAACTGGCCGCGAAAACATGGCTTCTTGGCAGGGCGCGTGAAATCCACGGTCTACTCTATGGGCGAAGGTCGGACCAAAGGGCATACACGGCCAATCGGAAAGTCCGAATTCTCTGTTGCCGCGTTCAGGGAGCTTATCTATAACAAAATATTATTACAATCTGATCTGGATCTGACATGCCGACCCTGACGCTGCAATCGTTCCACCGCCTCGACGGTTTTGACATCATCCAGCGGGTGTCGGTAGCACCGGATGGGTCTCAAGGGGCATCCTCCATGGGCTTTGAAGCCAGTGAAGCTGCTTCCTTCAGTTCAGATGGCCGTTCCGTAATCTTCACCAGTTGGGCGAGCAATTTCGCTGCCGGAGACACCGACAACGGCAATGGCGACCTTTTCGTCAAGGACCTCACAACGGGAACGATGAGGCTTATTTCCACGGACGGAAACAACCTTGAGATCCTGGATTCAGTTCGTAACGGGCAACTGTCTGCGAATGGCTTGTATGTCGTGTTCAGCAGCTATTCCAAGGGTTTGGTTCCAGGCGACACCACCGATCTTTTTCCGGATATCTTTCGAAAGAACCTCATCACGGGCGCAATCGACCGCGTATCCGTGACGGCCGATGGTCGGCAGCCCGACCAACAGAGCGATAGCGCCTCGGTCAGTAGTGACGGTCGCTTCGTGGTATTCGAAACGACTGCTGGAAATTTGGCGCCGACCGACAACAACAACGCAGCCGACGTGTTCCTGAAAGATTTCAAGGACGGGTCGTTGATCTGCCTCTCGATGCAAGGCCAGGAAGCCGTCGGAGGATCGGGGGCGGAGATCAGTCCGGACGGTCGTTTCGTTGTTTTCTCAAGTATGGCTGCCTTGGCGCCGGGCGGAGGAAGCAGTTCGTCTAATTTGTACCTCTGGGATCGAGAGAGGCAGAGTTTCGAATGCTTGGTGAAGGGATGGGACGGGAGCCCTCAAAACGGAACCGGTGTAGGAGCGTACAAATTCAGTGCCGACGGCAAGTTTCTGCTGTTCTCGAGCAATGCGAGCAACCTGGTGCAAGGCGACACCTCCGCGAATTTAGAGTTGTTCCGAATGGAATTGTCGACTCGACGGGTCGAAATCGTTTCGACCGCTCAGAACGGCACGTCCGTGAATGCTCAGCAATTCTACGCGGCGGATATCAGCGCCGATGGCCGCTACGTCGCTTTCGCCAGCCGTGGAGCAAGCTCTTTTCCTGACGGCGTGTCCCGGGGCTCTCATCTGTTCTGGAAGGACATGAACACAGGAGAGTTGATCCGGATCTCCGCTGTGGCCGACGGAACACAAATTACTCCCGGGATAGCGCAAGCTGTCTCGATATCGCCAGACGGGCAGAAAGTTCTTTTCGACAGTGAGCGCGAGGGTTTCGTGCCGGGCGATACCAACGCAGCAACTGACGTGTTCCTCGTGGACATGACGGCATTCTCCCAGCGCCAGGCCGTGCTGGATGGACGCGCCGTGAAGCTGTCGCTCAATGTCGGTTCTGCCTCGTCCGTTCGGATGGCGTGGGGAGACGGGTCCATCGAAGCGGTGACCCCGGCAGGCGGGCAGGTGGCTTTGAGCCATACCTATGCGGCTACGGGCACCAAAGCGGCTGTGGCCACCGTGACGGAAGGGGCGCAGACCTGGATGGTGCCCTACAAGATCGACCTCGGCGCCGGTCAGATGACCCGGGATGCCGCGCTCGCCGACACGCTCGCGGGCGGCGCAGGCAACGATGTCCTGACCGGCGACGCCTTTGGCAACCTGATCCAGGGCAATGCGGGCAAGGACAAGCTCTCGACGGCGGACGGCAACGATACCTTGTGGGGCGGGGTGGGCAACGACACCCTGTCGGGTGGGGCAGGTCGGGACGTGTTCGTGTTCGACACGAAAGCGAACGCCAAGACGAACCTGGATAAGGTAACGGACTTCAACGTGAAGGACGACACGATCTGGCTGGAGAACGGGGTGTTCAAGGGATTGGGCAAGAAGGGATCGCTCGCCGCGCCCGCCAAGCTGAGCAAGAACGGCTTTGTCATCGGTAAGGCGGCGCAAGATGCGGCCGACCGTATCATCTACGACAAGGGTACAGGTGCCCTGTATTATGATGCGGACGGGACGGGCTCTGCCGCCCAGGTGAAGATCGCGGTCCTGGCCAAGAACCTGAAGATGAGCGCCGCCGATTTCATGGTGGTTTGAGCGGCCAGATCGGAAATGAACCGAAAGGCTGCGGACATGATGCAGTCTTCTGGTTGGAGCGGCGTGGCCCCCCGAGTTCAGGAGACATGATTCCTCTTGCGCCCGGTGGGGCGAGCTCGGCCATATCTAAACTGGGGACAGATCTGTGCAGAACGGCTCCCGTGGCTTGTGCCCGGACCCCTCCGGCCCCTAACCAAGCCTTACGTGAACAGGAGTAAGCCGTCATGGCGGGCAGTGTGAACAAGGTGATCCTGGTAGGGAATCTGGGGCGTGACCCTGAGGTGCGGCGTCTGTCGAACGGGGAGCCGGTGGTGAACCTGCGGATCGCCACGTCCGAGACCTGGAAGGACAAGGGCACGGGCGAGCGCAAGGAGAAGACCGAGTGGCACTCGGTGGTGATCTTCAACGAGAACCTGGCCCGGGTGGCGGAGCAGTACCTGAAGAAGGGCTCGAAGGTGTATGTCGAGGGCCAGCTGCAGACGCGCAAGTGGACCGACCAGAGCGGCCAGGAGAAGTACACCACCGAGGTGGTGCTGCAGCGCTTCCGCGGCGAGCTGACGATCCTGGACAGCCGCGGCGGCGGCGGCGCGTCCGAGTACGGCGACGAGGAGCCGGGCCAGATCAGCCGCGGCGGCGATTTCGGACGGTCGTC
>NZ_QDGA01000121.1 GCF_003347665.1 Microvirga calopogonii | reverse complement strand
CGGCTCTTCTGCCAGCTCAGGCCCGCCTCGTGCAGGGTGCGCGCGATGGTGAACCGGCTCACCTGCGGCAGGCCGTCCGGGGCTTGGCGCAAGGCCTTCTGCAGCAGGCTCAGCGACCAGGTCGCGGTGCCGTCCTGCTCGCGCTGCGGCGCTCGCGCCCATTCGGCCAGGATGCGCTGCTGCGCGTGAGCCCCATAGCGGATCCGTGGCCCGCCACCGTGGTGCGGGCGCACGGCGGCCAGGCCCTCGCGGTTGAAGCGACTGACCCAGGCCGAGATGGTCTCGTTGTGGCCGCGCCCGACGAGATGGGCGGCGGCGGTGTAGCTGGCGCCTTCGGCAATCGCCAGCAGGGCACGGGCACGGTCGACTTCAGCGGCAGGAGTACTCTGGGAGCGGCTCAGGCGGGTGAGTTCTTTGCGCTCGTCTACGGTGAGCGGGCGTAGTGGATCTTTCTGGTGGCGCGACATGGGGCACCTCGCAACACGAGGATCACCATGCCACTATACCATATCCGACGGCAGACGACCCACTAGGGGTTACTCGCCAACCTCGGCCGTCTTCGCCTTCGAAGATGCGCGGCGCTTTGGTTTAGAGACTCCAGCCGGCTCCGAAACGGCCTCCTCCGGTGCAGCAACTGCTTTCGCGACAGTCTTCCTTCGCTGCTGGCCAAGGCCGGTGCTCCTGGCGAGCTCGGAGCGCCTCGCAGCATAGTTCGGCGCCACCATCGGGTAATCGCCGGGGAGCCCCCACTTTGCGCGATACTCCTCAGCCGTCAGCCCCAGCGTCCCAAGGTGCCGCTTGAGCGTCTTGTACTTTTTGCCGTCTTCAAGACTGATCAGGAAGTCGGGCGTGATGGACTTGCGGATCGAAACGCGTGGCTCTGGTTTCTCGGGCTGTGCCTGTTTAGGGGTGGCAAGCCCTTGGAGCGCAGCGTGCACCGTTCCGATCACGTTTAGTAGATCGGCGCGATGAACAGAGTTATTGGCCACGTAAGACGAGACGATATCGGCGGTAATGCTGGCGAAGTCCAGCCGCTGTTCAGTTTGATCCATAACTCATCCAATGCCTATGAGGCTGAGGCGTGATCAGTTAGCTGATAGCCTGGCTGGGTCAAGCCACTCGGGCAGGTGCGGGCAATTCTCAAACCCGACCGCTCCAGCCACACATCGAAGATCTCGTCGGCAGCCCTTTGCGCTTCATCGGCCGTCTCGGCAAATCCCAGAAGCGGCACCTTGGCGTTATGCGGCATACCGTTCATGGTCCAGACCCAGCGGCCGTTTCCTTCGCCTCCTGCACGGTGCTGATAGACGAGACTGAAACGATGGAAGCCTAGGCCCCCTTCAAGGCTCCCGTCGACGTGCCATGCAGCAGGCCTCCAATTGAGCGGCATCAGCGGCTCCTCGGGGGCATAGGAAGATCCTTATAGGACAGGCCCAAGGCTGCATTCCGGACAGCATTCGCCTTCGAGCCATAGAGGCGGCCGATCTTGGCCCATTCCCGGTCACGAACGGCATAGCGCAGCCGGATATCGAGAACTTGCTCGACGTTCAGCTTGCGGGGTGTGTTCTTTAGCCTGCTCATCCGCATTCGACTCAGCGAGAACGAATAGCGAACATGACTCTTGCACAGGACTGAAGTCGAGTCCTAGGAACAGGGGCGTGGGACAGGCTGTGGAAACAGTGGATTGCGCCTATCGTGCGCTCTCAGTGGAAGATGAGAAGCGCATAGACATCGTCGATAGGCTCAGGGCCGCCAAGAAATATGCCCTCCTTTGGGGTCGGAACACGAACTGCTTCCACATACGGGCCTCATCTTGGCACCGTTGGGAGCGGGAGCCATCCACCCCATCGTTTGGGAGCATTCTTGTTCCAGCCCCTTTCACGCTCCCCTTTCGCTGAGTTGCCTGGGCTGGAGACAAGCCACTTGCCACTTGTTGCCGCAATTTCCTGCAAATGGCAGTCTCGGTCCGTTACCCACGCCATAAAAGCCCATCGCACCCAACGACCGAAAGCCGCCTATGATCCCGATGCTCGGATGGTCACATCTGCCTGTCTTGGCTCTCATCGCCGCTGCCCTGATGGGTCAGGTCGCGCAGGCTGCGCCCGGGTATCTGAAGCACGAAACTCCCATTCCGCCGGCAACGATGACCCTGATGAAAGGGAGCAACACCGCTCCCGCCGAACCGATGCTGATCCGCATCTACAAGAAGGAGGCGGAACTCGAAGTCTGGAAGCGCAGCACCAGCGGGCGCTATCTTCGCCTCAAGACATTTCCCATCTGCCGCTGGTCAGGCCAACTTGGTCCCAAGCAGAAGGAGGGTGATCGGCAGACGCCGGAAGGCTTCTATGCCGTCACCGCCTCGCAGATGAACCCGAAATCCAAGCACTACCTGTCCTTCGACACCGGATTTCCCAATGCCTACGATCGGGCGCATGGGGCCACCGGGTCCGCCCTGATGGTTCACGGAACCTGCTCCTCCGCCGGCTGCTACGCCATGACGGATGCGGGAATGGCGGAGATCTACGCCCTGATGAGGGAGGCGTTCAGGGGTGGCCAGAAGGCCATCCAACTGCAAGCCTATCCGTTTCGCATGACGGCGGAAAACCTCGTTCAGCATCGCCTGGATCCGAACATTGCGTTCTGGCGCCAACTCAAGGAGGGCTCCGATCGCTTCGAGGCCACTCGGGAAGAACTCGTCGTGAACGTATCGACGGGGCGATACACCTTCCAATTGGCCAAAAGCCCGGACACGGAAGCAGCTGTGTTGGCCTACCGGGCCATGGAAGACGATCACATGGCGGTGTTGCTGGAGGAGGGCAGGGCGGCCATCCGAACCACCTATGCCGATGGCGGGCAGCACCCATCCTTCACCACCCTCTGGCACCGCGGCGTGTCATTGGGTGAGGTGAGCCGTCCCGAGGCTCTGGCTTATGCCGGACTGGAGCGTGTGATCACGCCGGCACGAGCGACACGCCCGGCCTGTCTTGAGACAGGCACCTGCGCATCCCGAGTAGACCAATTGAAGGCTATCTCTCCTCCGACCACGGGGGAACGGCTCCTGGCAATCGCGCCGCTGGACGGCCCGTCCACGTGGCTGAAGGAACTGCCATCGCTGCTTACGTCGGCCCCCGTCGGTGGCGCCGCAATGAGTTTCACCCATAACCAGCCGATGATCCTGGGAGCACAGGAGATCGTGCCCACGCGTTTGGAAAAGCGCACCTGATAGGAACACGGCTTGGCGGACGCCAGCGATCTGGCTGCTGAGACCGCCTTCCTGCCGAACCGGGGCGGGGCTGTCATGTCGCGACCATGCCCAATGGACCTGTACGCCGGGTCAAAGGCGATTAGGGCTTCAGTGCCACCTTGCGAGCGGAGGCCCAACGAATGGGCTTATAGTTCTTGCCCTTGAGCTTGGCTTGGCCCCAGATCGACTCGAGGTAGCGTGCATCTCCAAGGATGATGCCGTCCAGTTTGGCAGCCCGGTTGATATCGACGTTCTGCTGCTTGCCCTTGAGCCCTTGCGTGTCCTTCGTGGATATCTTGGTGACGAAGGTCACGACGAGACCGGGAGAGCCCTCCACCTCGTAGGCGTTGAACAGGCGCAGGCCATCGGATCTCTCGTCAAGGAGCCGCTCGACAAAGGCGAAACCGTTGTTCTCCGCATGCATCCGGATGTCCGCAAGGGTCGTCTCACCATATGTGAAGCCAGGGAAGTCGGCGGGCTTGCCATCAAGCCGGCCGCCCCAGGTCTCCTCAGCATAGGCGATCCGGCCGTTCCCTGGTTCCGTGGCGAGCGCGAGCTTGTTCCCGTCCGACAGTCTCCACCTGACCTCCTCGTGGGGTCCTGCCGCGACCTTGGAGATCGGCTTGCCTGCGATCCGCGATGCCGTGGTGATCTCCTCCCCGATGCGGATGCCGTTCAGGGTCTGAGCCTGTGTTCCGCCCGTCAGGGCAAGAAAGCCAAAGGCAGGGAGCACGCGCCGCGCTACGATGGAGGTGAAGAGTCTCATGATGGTCGTCGGTAAGGGGGCAGACAACCTACCTTTGACAGGACTTACGTCAACCGGACTGGGGCAGTTGCGGATCCATAGTTGCAAAGGGATCACAGCTTTTGGCTGCGAGAGAACTCTTCAGTGCCGTGCCGTTTCTCAGGCACATGATGACCACCGACCCGGTGCACGACAAACCTGACAGCGGTCAAGCGGCTCACATAGGAATCTTGCCGATGATCCATTCCGCCGCCTCCGAGCTGAATCCGATCTCGATCAACTCCTCCTTGAGATCCTCAACCACATCGGGATCCAATGTGATGGAGTTGTCGTCTGCATCTGCCCCTGTTGCGGGCTTCTGTCCATCTTCATTCGGCTCTGCATTCTCAATTGGAGCTACTGTGACGCGCACGACTGGCTGGTCATCTCCATCCTCGTCATTCTCACTCTCATAAACTTTGAGTGTGACCCAGCGCCCTTCGACCTCGTCCTCATAGACCGTTTTCCACTCGCCCATGTTCCTCTCCCGGATTACGCCTCAGCGCTGTCGTCCTCCGGCGTTGTAGCGTCATATTCCCAAGCCATCAGGGGTGCCTTGGCGGAGGCGGCCCACAGCCCCTCTGCGCTCCCGGTAAGGGGCCGCCATAGCTGCAGGATCGGCTACCCCGATCCCACAGAAGGCGTGTCGATGGGCTTGACTGACTGTGAATCAGCGTCGAATGCTGACCCTTGAGCCAGCTGCCATTAAACGTCGACTTTGCTGGCAAATTCATCACTTTAGCAGGGTCACGATCGGCGCCGCTGGTGACCCTGCGGAAGTTCCTTCTTGTGTTGCTAAGTCAAGGCGTTGCGCTTCCCTTGAGAGGGGTCAATCACCGGCGCCGGTTCACATTCAACGGGCGTAGCCTTCTCGACCGTCGCCTCCGGACGGTTCTGGGAGGTGCCCGCCGTCTCCTCGGCCTTGAGCTCCTGCTCGGCCTCATGCCAGTGATCGAACGGATTGCCCGTGCGGCCCTGCCGCTCCCAGATCTGGTAGGCCCGCACCCGGACCTTCTCTTCCTAATCAGCCATGGCTTGCCTCCAAAGGCTCATCAGCGCTTATCGTGAAGGAGAGTGCGCCTGAACCAACCCAGAAAAAAGGCCGCTCAAGAGCGGCCCGAAGTTTAGGAGGAAACGCCCAAGAAGGGCAGCAACACCGCGACGCCAATTGCCTTGTTGCACTGCAATAAATAGTTTACATCTGAACGCTGGGCAAGGTTAAACGGACAGCAGGACTGCCCGTTTTTGTGGCGGATGCCATGGGGCAGATGCATGGCCCAGGTATGTCAGCACCGTCGCCTCAGCCCTACAAGGGGGCAGCGCAAGATGTGTTCCTGATTTACAACACGGCCGGCCGAAGCTATGTAATACCGATTCAAAGGATGGGAGATAAAGTAACGGCCTCAATATCGGGGTGAGGCCGCAATGGGAAGTCAGATCTTCAGGATCTTTTGGCTCGATCGAGGATCTTTTCCGACTCGGGATAGACCTTAGACCCTCGCCTATCCATGTGACTATGCCCCGTCAATGGCTACCCAACTTGGCAGGCAATCTCTCGTGGTCTCGGCTTTCCGAGTCTGATTAGGGGGATCGTCATGAAACTTGTTCGGACGCTAAGTGCGGCAGCTCTTGCTTTCGCCACCCTGCTTGGATCACACGAAGCCTCGGCCCAGACCATCAAGGTTGGCTCCAAGAACTTCACGGAACAGTTCATTGTCGCTGAGCTCTATGCCGCCGCACTTGAGGCTGCGGGCTTCAAGGTTGAACGCAAGATCAACCTCGGAACCACGCTCATCGCGCATGAGGCGGTCAGAACGGGGGCTATCGACCTCTACCCGGAATACACCGGAACAGGCCTCAACGCCGTTATGAAGGCTGACGGGGGAGCCGATATGACCCCGGACAAAGTCTACGACAAGGTCAAGAGTTACTATGAGAAGGAATTCAGGCTGACTTGGCTTAAGCCATCCGGCGTCAACAACGGCTATGCCATTGTCGTTCGCCCGGAGACCGCGCGGGAGATGAATCTCAAGACCCTCAGTGACCTTGCCAAGGTGTCGAGCAAGCTGAAGCTTGGGGCGGGACCCGAGTTCCCTGACCGCCACGACGGCCTCAAGGGGCTGAAAGAAGTCTATGGACTCGAATTCGGCGAGTTCCGCCAGTTTGCGGCGCTACGCCTGCGATACGAGGCGCTCACTCAGAAGCAGATCGATGTGGCTAATGGCTTCGCAACGGATTGGCAGATCGCAGCCGGCAAGTTCGCTGCGCTCGAGGACGATAAGGGTCTGTTCCCTCCCTACTATCTCGCACCCGTGGTGCGCCTGGACACTGTGAACAGCAATCCGAAGATTGTTGGGACGCTTGAGCGTGTCGGTGCCCTGCTCGACAATCCGACCATGCAAGAATTGAACCGTCAGGTCGAGGTCGAGAAAAAAGAGCCGCGCCAGGTCGCTTCCGAGTTCCTGACGTCCAAAGGCGTTATGCACTGACGCGAGACACTGATGCGGTGCGTTCCATCTGCCATCGGACAACACCGATTTTCGATACGGAAGGTGCTCATGCCGCAACGAGGCTTGATGCTCGCCGGCTATGGTCCGCCGCCACTTAGGGGTTTCGACGCAGTTATGCACTGCGACCTGTGGACACCGTTCGTCTACCACAAAAGGCCCATTGCTCGTGACGTTCAGATATCTCCTTGGGCATTATCTGACAATGTGAACAGCGGGCTCATCCCAGACGGCCTTGCGTGACCTGGATTCTCAACAACTACGACCGCCTCCTCACGGCTCTCTGTGAGCATGTGGCTCTCGTTGGCATCGCACTCACACTCTCTCTGGCGATTGCCTTTCCTCTTGGGGTCTATTCTGCACGACGGCCGAGCGTCTATGGCCCGGTCATGGCGATCGTCGGCGTCTTCTATACCATCCCGGCCCTTGCTCTGTTCGCCTTCTTGATTCCATTCATGGGCCTTGGGACCCGCCCGGCAGTCACGGCGCTTGTGCTCTATTCGCTTGTCATCCTCATCCGGAACATTGCGACAGGCATCCGTGAGGTCCCAAGCGACATCATCGAAGCCGCGGATGGGATGGGCTATGGTCCATGGCGTCGCCTTTTCCGCATCGAGTTGCCGCTCGCATCACCGGTCATCGTGGCCGGAATTCGCATCACGGCCGTCACTCAGATCTCGGTCGCAACCGTCGCTGCGTACATCAGCGCCGGCGGCCTGGGGGAGATCATATTTCAGGGGATCACACAGGATTTTGGAGAAAAGGTTGCGGCAGGAGCAATGGTCACCGCACTCCTCGCTGTCGTTGTCGATACAGGTCTACGTCACCTTGAACGCCGGCTCCGGGCGGCGATAGCGGAGCAGGCCTGATGCTGCGTGACGTGCTGACCTGGCTGGTCGGGCACCCAAAAGTCTTCGGCCAGGCGGTATGGCAACACCTCACGTTATCGTGCTTGGCCCTGACGGCAGCGATCGCAATCGCGCTCCCCCTGTCCCTCGTGCTCCTGCGATGGCCTCGGGTGGCGGGCGTCACTGTCGGAGTGGTCACCATTTTGCGAGCGATCCCGAGCCTTGCGCTTCTTGCCCTCATGCTGCCCACCCTTGGAACCGGCTTTCTGCCATCTTTCGTGGCTCTGGCCCTCTATGGGCTGCCGGCCATTCTGATCAACTCCTATACCGGCTTGCGAGGGATCGATGCCGACATCGTGGAGGCGGCACGCGGTCAGGGTCTGTCCAATCGGCAGGTCATGTACCGTATTCTAATCCCACTCGCGCTTCCTGTGATCTTTGCCGGCATCCGCACGGCGGCGGTGCAAATTGTGTCCGCGGCGACGCTCGCTGCATTTATCGGCGGCGGCGGGCTTGGTGAACTTATCACCTCTGGGATGGGAATGCTCGACATGCCGCAACTCATCGTCGGCGGGCTCGCAGTGGCGGCGCTGGCGTTGTGCACCGAAATCGGGTTTGGGCTTATGGAGCGTCGCATGGCTCGGGCGGGGAACGCATGATCAGCTTGCAAGGTGTGTCAAAGTGGTTCCCGCAGGCGCCATCGCCTGCGGTCGATCACCTCGACCTTCACGTGCCGGCGGGAGCGACGTGCGTGCTTCTCGGCCCCTCCGGGTGCGGCAAGACTACAACCATCCGGATGATCAACCGGCTCATCGAGCCATCAGAGGGACGCATTCTCGTTGAGGGCGAGGATGTGACACGAATTGATCCGATCCGCCTGCGACGGCGCATCGGCTATGTGATCCAGCAAGTGGGACTCTTCCCCCATATGACAGTCGCCGAGAATGTCGCGACAGTGCCGCGGCTTCTCGGTTGGCCTCCTGTTCAGATCCAACATCGCGTCGGCGAAATGTTGGACCTCGTGGGCCTCGATCCAGGTCAATTCATGAGCCGTTATCCGCGCCAATTGTCGGGCGGGCAGCGCCAGCGGGTCGGGGTTGGCCGAGCGCTCGCGGCCGATCCACCGGTCATGCTGATGGATGAGCCGTTCGGATCGGTCGATCCCATCATACGCGCCCGCCTGCAGAACGAATTTCTCGCCATCCTGCAGCGGCTGAAGAAGACGGTGATTCTGGTGACTCACGATCTCGATGAGGCGATCCATATGGCTGATCTTGTTGCCGTCATGCGGGATGGCCGCGTCGCCCAGTTCGGGACTCCTGACCAGTTGCTCGCGCGTCCGGCAGATCCTTTCGTCGCTGATTTCGTGGGCGCGGAGCGGGCCCTCAAACGTCTCGCCCTGATCACGGCAGGGGAAGCTTGCGAAGCTCGCACAGGTGGAACGATCGCCGTGGATACGCCGACGATCGCGGCGTCTGCTTCCCTGCGCGAGGGGCTCTCCCTCCTGCTCATGAGCGGCAATGAGGTGGCGCGCGTGGTGGATGCCGACGGCTTGGAGATCGGGGTCCTGACGCTCACCACGATTCGTGTGCGCAGTGCTATCCGACCGACCTGAGGCCAAGCGATTGGCTATCGGCCGCACCATCACAAGCCCGTGCGGGCCTCGTGCCACACCTTTAGGGGCATTGACGGGAAAGCCCGATGAGAGATCGTGTAGGGATGCCGGAGCACCTGATGTTGATCCACGCACCAGCCCAGGAGGGTATCCATGCGGTCATCCCTGATCGGAGTAGTCTTCGCCCTGGTGACCATTCCTGCCTTGGCCCAAGCTCCGGACGGGACGCCCACCCGCATTCGCGGGACCGTCGAGAAGCTTGAGGGCCAGACCCTGCTGGTCAAAACCCAGGCAGGGCAGGAGGTCCCCATCACCTTGGCGCCGAACTTCACAATCTCCGGTGTCGAGAGGCGCAGTCTCTCCGATATCAAAACAGGCGACTACATCGCCTCGACCTCCGTCCGAGGACCTGACGGCAAGCTGCGGGCGCTTGAAGTGCATTTCCTCCCTCCAGGAGCGGGCGAGGGGCAGTTCGCCTACGATCTGGCTCCCAACAGCCTCATGACCAATGCCACCGTCGCCGGGGTCGCGGCTGCGGCTCAAGGCCAGGTGCTGCGTGTCACCTATAAGGGCCAGGAGGCGGAGATCACCGTTCCGCCCGAGGCGCCTGTGGTTGCCTTCGTGCCAGGAGACATGAGCCTCGTGAAGCCCGGAGCGGCGGTCTTTATCTTCGGGCAGAGAAAGCCCGACGGGTCTGTCTCTGCAACTCGCGCCACCTTGGAGAAGAATGGCGTCAAGCCACCGATGTGATCGGGACGCCTCCGCCCATGTCCGCCTCATCGCCATCTGACCAGTCTCCAGACGGCCCACAAAGCGCTACGGGCAGCCTTGAGCTGTGTGACTGGAGGCGTCGAGTCGCCGAGCTTTACGCCACGGTTCGGGCTGCGGAACCGCTCGCCGGGTGGCAGCAATGGTGTGCAGGCCGGGATGAACTGTTTCGTCACCATTCCCAGTCGCCCATCCTTCCTGAGATGCAGGCTGAGTTCGCGGGGCTCCCTTATTTCCCGTACGATCCGTCCCTTCGCCTCGTCGCTGATGTTGGTGAACCGCAGGGCCGGGCAACGATCATGACGGGGGCCGGCCATGACGGGGAGGTGCGCCTGCATCCCTTCGCCCGAACCCGCGGGCTCACGCCTCGTCTCGGCAATGAACTCACCCTCTACTGGATCGGCGGCTACGGCGGCGGGGTGTTTCTGCCGTTCCGGGACGCCACCAGCCGCCACGAAACCTTTGGTGGCGGCCGCTACCTCCTGGACACGATCAAGGGCGCCGATCTCGGCCAAGCCCCGGACGGACGGCTCGTCCTGGATTTCAATTTTGCCTACAATCCATCCTGCGCCTATGCGGACCGATGGATCTGCCCGCTGGCGCCGGCCGAGAACCGGCTTCCCAATCCCGTCCGCGCCGGTGAGCGGCTCCCGGACTGACGAGGGTCTGCCGGCGGGGTAACACCGGATTGCAGTCGTAATCTGTCTCGGCTCCTCCATTATCGTCCCGCTTCGGCGCGGTGACGATCCGCCACCGTCGGTACCTTCGGGCTGCTCCGCGAAGCCGCGCCCATGGCCCCAGCCCAGGCTCTCAGTGGAGGACCCATTCCATGACGCAGGCGCCCGCTTCATCTCCCGAGAAGATCCTGCAACTCGGCAGTGCTTTTTGGCCTTCCAAGACGCTTCTCAGCGCCGTGGAGCTCGGGCTCTTTACAAAGCTGGCCGAGAGCGGACCCCTGGATGGGACCCAGATCCGTGATGCCGTTGGCCTGCACGAGCGCAGCGCCCGCGATTTCCTGGATGCCCTGGTGGCGCTCGGCCTGCTGCAGCGCCTTTCGGATGGGCGCTACACGAACATGCCTGAGACGGATCTCTACCTCGATCGCAACAAGCCTTCCTACGTGGGCGGCATCCTCGAGATGATGAACGGGCGGCTCTACCGGTTCTGGGGCAACCTGACCGAAGCGCTCCGGACCGGCTTGCCGCAGAATGAGACCCGGCACGGCGAGCCCGACCTGTTCGCCGCCGTTTATGCGGAGCCCGCCCGGCTGGAGCTGTTTCTCGGCGCGATGACGGGTTTAAGCCTGCCGACCGCTCGCGCGATGGCAAGCTCCTTCCCGTGGAGCGAGTACCGCACCTTTGCCGATGTCGGCTGTGCCCAAGGGGGCCTGACTGCCGAGATTGCCCGCGCTCACCCTCACCTGAGAGGCATCGGCTTCGACCTGCCGACCGTCGGTCCGGTGTTCGAGCGCTATGTGGCCCAGCAGGGCCTTGAGAAGCGCGTGACCTTCCAGGCCGGCGACTTTTTCAAAGATCCTCTTCCCAATGTCGATGTGCTGGTGATGGGCCACATCCTGCACGACTGGAGCCTTGAGGAAAAGAAGCTCCTGCTCGGGAAGGCCTATGAGGCGCTGCCCAGCGGGGGTGCCCTTATCGTCTACGATGCCATAATCGATGACGAGCGGCGTGAGAATGCCTTCGGTCTGCTCATGAGCCTGAACATGCTCATCGAGACCCCTGCGGGCTTCGACTACACCGGTGCGGACTGCCGGGGCTGGATGGAGGAGGCCGGTTTCAAGGACGTCCGGATCGAGCCCTTGCAAGGCCCGTATTCGATGGCGGTCGGACAGAAATAGCCGCCGACGCGCATGGCCCCACGCGGTGGCCCGTTTGCTGACAAGGAGGCGTCGATGAGTGTGCGCTGAAGCCTCGCTTCTCGTCGGCCACAACCATGCCTTCGAGAGGCGGTTCAGTATCCGAGGTGGAAGCTTGCCGGCTAGCATCAACGCGGGCTTGCCGTGGAGCAGCCGAAGCTAGTGCTTGGAGCCCGTCTCCCCCTCGACGATCTCGCTCACGGCCCATTTACTGGATTGGGCTGGCCCGGCCCCTTTGGACTTATCCTTCTTCGGCTTCTTGGCTTCCCGATTTCCATGCTGTTCGCGTTGTGCCATGGCCTTCTCCTCCGACATCCCGAGTTCGTCTGAAGCGTTCAGCGGATCACGCGTTCCAACTGTACCACACTGGGGTCTCAGTCAGCCGGGGAGGTACAGGGTCGACCTTACGACCGGGAAAGGTGAGAAAGTCGCCACCTTCCCAGAGCGCAATGTTCATTCGGCCGACATGAAGCCGCTTCAATAGCATCCCGAGGGCCATCGAACGGCTTGTGGATCCAGCGTCTGATACCCATCCAGAGAATTGCTGACTCGGATTTGCATTGATGTGTCTTGCGTGTTTCGCATGATCGTGTCTGGCATGATTCCCTGATGGCAGGGGCGCAATTGCAGGAGACCACCATGGCCGGGCTCCCGATCCGTCTGGACTCCTCGCCGTCCGATCTGCGCACACGGGCTGCGCGTGAGCGGGATCCCAGGGCTGTCCTGCGGTTGCTGGCGATCGCCAATGCGCTCGAGGGCATGACCCGAACTGAGGCTGCCCGGCTGGCCGGCATGGAGCGGCAGGCCCTGCACGATGCCATCCAGCGCTTCAATGCTGAGGGACCTGACGCTCTGCAGGACCGGCCCCGTTCCGGTCGCCCGGAGCAGCTCAGTCCCGGTCAGCAGGCCGCCCTCAGGGCTCACATCCTGCACGGGCCGGAGCCCGAGCGCGATGGGGTCAGCGCCTGGCGGCTGGTTGACCTGTGCGAGCATGTCGAGCGGACGTACCGCGTGCGCTACAGCCAATGGGGGCTCTCGTGCCGGCTCAAGCGGCTGAACCTGTCGCGGCAGAAGACCCGGCCCTCGCAGCCCAAGGGCAATCCGGCCGCACAGCCGGCGTTCAAAAAAGGAACTCCCGTCCAAGCTGCAGGCCATCGCGGCACAGCATCCTGACGCGCGTCTTCAACTCTGGTGCCAGGACGAAGCGCGCTTTGGTCAGAAGGGACGAACCACCCGCGTCTGGTATGAGCGCGGTGTGCGTCCGCCCGGGGTGGTCGATCAGCGCTTCGAGAGCCTATCCCTGTTTGCCGCCTGCCGGCCCGGCACAGATGAGACCTTCGCGTTGGCGCTGCCGCGGGTGAGTACCGATGCCATGACGATCTTTCTCGAGCACTTCGCGCGTCAGCTTGCGCCGGGCGTGCACGCGGTGCTCGTGCTCGATCAGGCCGGCTGGCACGACGCACGGGCCCTGCACGTGCCGGACACCGTCACCCTTTTACCCTTGCCACCCGCCTCACCGCAGCTGAACCCGGTGGAGCGGGTCTGGCTGTACCTGCGCGAGCGCTATCGCTCGCATCGCGTGCTCGACGACTA
>NZ_QDGA01000120.1 GCF_003347665.1 Microvirga calopogonii | reverse complement strand
GGGTCGAGGCTGTGTCAAAACGCGGAATCTAGTAATCTGGTTGGGTCAGTAC
The DNA here is from genome assembly GCF_003347665.1 of Microvirga calopogonii. Classification (GTDB taxonomy): domain Bacteria; phylum Pseudomonadota; class Alphaproteobacteria; order Rhizobiales; family Beijerinckiaceae; genus Microvirga; species Microvirga calopogonii. The sequence goes on along the minus strand of NZ_QDGA01000120.1, from coordinate 13,270 downwards.
GGACTGGAGGGATCGCGATGAAGCGGTTTGTCCAAGGCCAGGAGCGCAGCCAAGGCACCTTGTTCCCGGTCTGCCTCGACGAGTACGTCAGTGACGACAATCCGGTGCGGGTGATCGACGTCTTTGTCGAGGAACTCGACTTGCATGCCCTGGGGTTCGAGAGTGTCATCCCACAGGCGACGGGCCGCCCGGCCTACCATCCGGCGGCCCTGCTCAAGATCTACATCTATGGCTATCTCAACCGCATCCCGTCCAGCCGCCGCCTCGAGCAGGAGACCGGCCGCAACCTTGAGCTGATGTGGCTCACCGGCCAGCTTCAGCCGGATCACAAGACCATCGCCCGCTTCCGCAAGGACAATGGACCGGCCATTCGGGCCGTGTGCCGCCAGTTCGTCGGGCTGTGCCGCACGCTCAACCTGTTCTCGCAGGCGGTGGTGGCCATCGACGGCTCCAAGTTCAAGGCGGTCAACGCGCGGGACAAGAACTTCACGCCGGCCAAGCTCGCCAAGCGCATCGAGCAGGTGGAGGCCAGCATCGCACACTATCTGTCCGCCCTCGACACGGCCGATCGGCAGGAGAGCGAGCTGGCGCAGGTGAAGGCCGGGCGGATCAAGGACAAGATCGCGGCGCTCAGAGAGCAGATGCAGCAGTTCCGGGAGCTGGAGCAGCAGGTGCTGGCGGCTCCCGACCAGCAGATCTCGCTCACTGATCCGGACGCGCGGGCGATGACCAACCGGGGCATCGGCACGGGCATCGTCGGCTACAACGTTCAGGCCGCGGTGGATGTCCAGCACCACCTGATCGTCGCACATGAGGTCACCAACAGCGGCTCGGATCGGGGCCAGTTATCGGTGATGGGCCAGCAGGCGCAGGGTGCCATGGGCACGCCGAGCCTGGAGGCTCTGGCGGACAGAGGCTACTACAAGGGCGAGGACATCCTGGCCTGCGAGAGAGCTGGGATCACGCCCTATGTGCCCAAGACCCTCAACTCGAGCGCCAAGGCTGACGGACGCTTCGGCAAGCAGGACTTCGTCTATCATCCCGAGGATGACACCTATCGCTGTCCCGCCGGAGAGCGCCTGACGCGACGATGCTCCACCATCGAGCATGGGATGCTGCTGCATCTCTACTGGACCAGCTGCTGCCAAACCTGTGCGCTCAAAGATCAGTGTACGCCCGGCAAGGAGCGCCGGGTCAGACGCTGGGAGCATGAGGATGTGCTCGATGCGATGCAGGAGCGGCTCGATCGGGCCCCGGAGACGCCGCGTCTGCGGCGGCAGACGGTGGAGCATCCGTTTGGAACGATCAAGGCCTGGATGGGTGCTACGCACTTCCTGACCCGGACCTTGGAGCGGGTGCGCACCGAGATGAGCCTGCACGTGCTCGCCTATAACCTGAAGCGGGTTCTGGCGATCCTCGGACCAGGGCCGCTGCTGGCAGCAATCCAGTCCTGAGGGGGCATCGCTCTAGGCACCCAAGCTGATCACGATGGCTGGGACACCAGCAAGAATGACATCCAGCCTTGTCGATGAGCCAAACGGCCGTTGTCACCTGCGCTCCAGCCGATCAGAGGATCACAGAGGTGAGCTCACTCGGTCCCGATCTGCGTTTTGACACAGCCTCGGTCAATCTGAGCCGTTGAGCGTGGCCTTGTGAAGGTCAGCTTACCCTATGAGCAACGGAAGTTCGGCTTTCGTCCGCCCCGTGCCATGAGGCGACCTTCCTGGATTTCGGTTCAAATTCGTGGACGCGCCTTTATGGAACTGGACACCGCTGCACTCGGTACGCCGCGCTAGCGTCGACCACTGGCGATCCTGAACTCCACCTCGATGTCGATTGGCCCGCCCGTGTCGCGGAGATCCCGCCGGATCTCTTCGCGCGCGGCGTGACGGGCCTCCGCCGGCAGCATAACCAGCACCTGTCCGGACGATCCACCGCCCCGCTCAAAGGGCCCGAAGTAGGCGTCGAAGGAGGATAACGTGAAACGGTGGGCCTTGGTGGTGATGTCCACGTCCCGGAAGCCAGAGTCTTCGAAGAGCGAGCGCAGCCGCCCCTCGTCGCCAAGAGTGAACCTGCGGGCGGTCGCTGCCGCTACGGACGGCACGTGGCGCGCCACGGCTAAGCTGATCATCCCATTGTAAGACCGCTCGGGCGAGGTCGTGACGGAGACCGCCGCCCACCCGTCGGGACGGAGCACACGATGGAACTCGGAGAGACCGCGCCCCGGGTCGGGAAAGAACATCAGCCCGAGGCTGCACAGCACCGCGTCGAAGCTCTCGTCCGGGAAGGACAGGGCTTGGCCGTCCTCGACTGCCGCGGAGGCGCTCGGAGATACGCCGAGGCGCTGGCGCGCCTTCTCGATCATTTCCGGCGAGATGTCAGCGGCCACCACCGAGCCCCCAGGGCCGACGACGGCCAAGGCTGCTTCGGCCGCGATACCAGTGCCGGTGGCCACATCAAGGACACGCTGACCCGGTGCAAGTCGCGCGGCTTGCAGCAGAAACGGGACGAAGTGTGCCGAGACATGCGAAAATGCGTGGTCGTACTCGGCGGCGGCTTCCTGTCTGTAAATCTGTTCGTCGGTCATCCGCAGCGCCCAATCAGATGGCCCAGGATAGACTGGCCGCCGCTGCGGAAAAAGGCGCCTTCGAGGCCTTCGCCGTATCTGGGCGCGGATTTCCGATAACGGGACGTTGTTATGGAATGCAGAGCCACATGATGATCGGCTCTGGGTCACGCACTGACGATCCCATACCCTCAAGGAACGTCCGCTGTTCCTTGCGAGAGCAGACACTCGGTCTACTTCCGAGAAGTGCCAGAGAACGAACCAGCTCGCGCGGGAGGGCGCGCGGTTCAAGGCTGACGCTGAGCCTCTGGCGTCAGTGAGGCTGTGAGCGATCAGAGGTGACGGAGGCTGCTCCGCCTCCGAGCATGAAGGGTCAACCTTCAGCTCGAGAGGAGCGCCCCATGATCGTCCACCCGTCGCCTCCGGCCGGCAGCGCCTTGCGCCAGCGCATGATCGAGGACATGACCGTGCGCGGCTTCACCGCGAAGACGCAGCACGACGACATCCGCTGCGTGAAGACCTTCGCCGCCTTCCTCGGCCGCTCCCCGACAGAGCCATCGGCGGCCGGATTGTTTCGTTCGACTGAACTCGCAGGCTCCGGTGATCCAGGTCGCAAGGCTGGAATCATCCGCTCTTCAACGGCGGCATCGCTCCCTGCACGGGCTTCCCGCGTCCTGGCTACCCGTCGAAGACTTACGTCGAACGCGCCAAATGCGTTTATCCGGCCATAGCGGGCCAGGCGGAACCGTCAAATCCCCATATGCCAAAACCTGCGGACTTCATCCCGCGGGTTCGTTCCCTGGAGGCTTTCGGACGCCGGCCCCGGTGCATCTGGCTGCGTCTGTGATGGCCGGCATCCGAAACCCTTCACAAGAGACGACATTGAGCGGATACGTCTGACGCCCACACAGTCGCCCCGAGACTAATCGGTTGGCCAACTTTGCTGAATTGCAGCACCATCGACCTCAGGTAAACTGAAGCCCCTAAGTCGCTCAGGAAGATCTAGTCGGGTCCAGTTTCTGTAGCGTCCAATTGGCTTCGGATCGCCTCCTGCTCGCAGAGCTTACGACTTTCTTGCCGGAAACGGACAGGTTTCAGATTAGTCTGGCTTGTCCGAGCATGAATTTTGCATCTCTCGGCGCTTCGACGGGACCTGATTAAAATATCAGCAGTTCCTCAGCCATCAGGTCGGCCACTCCCGATGCCCATTGACACGACATTTGCCCCTCGCGCCTTCACCGATCGCACTGTCCTGGTGACAGGAGGGACGAGCGGGATTGGGCTGGGTTGCGCCCGAGCGTTTCGCGATCTCGGTGCGCGAGTGATCGCGACGGGCGCGACCGAGGCTGAGCGGATGCACGCGGCCGGCGAGTCCGGGAATGCGAAGCTGACGTTCCTGACCCTCGATGTCCGGGATGCTCGCGCGATCGACGCGGTCATCAAGGGCTTGGAGCGCTTGGACATTCTGGTGAACGCGGCAGGCGTGATCCGCCGCGATGCTGAGCACGACCCGGAGATTTTTGCTGACGTGCTCGCAATCAACCTGACCGGCACCATGCGGGTTTCCTCCGCAGCCAAGGGCAAGCTCGCCGAGACTCGCGGCTGCGTCGTGAACATCGCCTCGATGCTCACCTTCTTCGGCGGCCCGCGAGTGCCGGCCTACAGCGCCTCGAAGGGTGGAATCGGACAACTCACCAAAAGCCTCGCCGCGGCCTGGGCCACTGATGGCATTCGGGTCAACGCCGTTGCACCGGGCTGGATCGCCACCCCCCTTACCCAGGCTCTTCAGGACGATCCCGAGCGCAGCCGCCCCATTCTGTCCCGTACCCCCATGGGCCGCTGGGGAACGCCCGAGGAGGTGGCTGCTGGCGTGGTGTTCCTCGCCTCCCCGGCCGCCCAGTTCGTGACTGGCGCCATCCTGCCAGTTGATGGCGGCTATCTCACCCTTTGACCGACACCTCTCCCGGGAGCCCTGCCATGACCTCGTCAAACCCGATCGCACCCCCAAGCAATGACAAATGGGTGCCCTACCGGCACCCCCAGCCGAAGGAGTCCCCGCCGGAGCTCGTGGTGCCGAATGCCATCCCGACGGACGAGCGCATCTGGGTGCCGGTGGAGGAGAATGTGTGGTTCCGACCGCTGCTGCTCGCAGCATCACGGGGCTACTGGATGAACCTTCTGCGGGTTCGCAAGGCTGGCGTACTTTCGCGCCACCGCCACCCGCAGCCGGTGCATGCTTTCGTACTGAAAGGTGAATGGCGCTACCTAGAGCACGATTGGATCGCGACGGAGGGCTCCTATGCCTACGAGGCGCCCGGAGAAACCCACACACTTGTCGTCGACCCGCATGTGGAGGAGATGATCACGCTGTTTCAGGTGAACGGCGCGATGATCTATGTCGACCCGGACGGCCGGACCACTGGGTACGACGACGTGTTCACTCGGATGGACAAGTGCCGCGCCCACTATGCCCAAAACGGCCTCGGTGCCGACTACATCGATCAGTTCATCCGCTGACGGTTCAGCCCGATCGGCGTTGAACGGGGCCCCAAAGGGGTCTCCCTCGCACGAGTGACAACGGTATCACTTCGCCTCATGATGCAATCCCTGAGCTGGCCCCGCCTCTGGGAAGCGCTGATTATTGGCGAAGGAGAAACCTCTTGGCCGAACGGATGATTACGCGAATGCCTCCACTGAGGACTCTTGCCGCATTCGAGGCGGCAGCACGGAATCTCAGCTTCCAAGCGGCTGCCGCCGAGCTGAACGTGACCCCCTCGGCGGTCAGTCAGCAGATCAAGATCCTCGAGGAGTTTCTTGCGCTCACGCTGTTCAAGCGCCTGAACCGTCGCATCCTGCTCACGGAAGCGGGAGAACTCTACTATGCTTCAATCGCCTCGGCCTTCGAGTCCATGGTTGAGGCTACCGAACGGGTCCACAGCCATCTCAACCCTGAGATCCTGATGATTCGATCAAGCCCAAGCTTTGCCATGAAATGGCTCCTACCTCGTCTTCCTGATTTCGTCGCCGAATACCCGGACCTTGATGTACGGGTGGATGCTACCAACGAAAAAACCGACTTCGCCCGCGAGGCGGTCGATCTCGAGTTCCGGGTCGGGACAGGAGACTGGAAGGGTTTGCATGTAGAACCCCTCCACCGTGACAATATCGTGCCGCTGGCCAGTCCCAAGCTGATACAGAACCTGGAGCTGCAAAGCCCGGCCGACCTCGTCCGAGGCGTCCGCCTGATTCACTCCGTCAAGTGCCCTGTGACTTGGGAGATGTGGCTCTGCGCCAACCATCTTCCTTCGTCGATTGCCCAGCGCGGGCCGAGATTCGATCGGTCGTTCATGGCAATCCAAGCTGCCATTGACGGTCTCGGGGTTGCCTTGGACAGCGAGATCTTCGCTGATATCGACCTTCGAGAGGGGCGGCTGGTCATACCGTTCCGAGGACGGCAGACCTTTGTGCGGCAGATGCTCTGGTTGACCTGCCCGTTCGAGAACCTTCAGCGCAGTGCGGTCAAAATGTTTCGCGAGTGGTTGTTCCAGTATCCGGAGATGCGGGGTGAGTTTCCTCGGGAGAAGGTCTACACTGACACCACGCTCCAGACTGTCTGAAGCAACAATCCCAGGTGATCGCCTGCGTTAATGCTCATCGTGGGCAGATTCTATCAAGAAAGCGGACGTCGCTGCGCACGATCAGGGGCCGGCTCCCCTCGTCGAAAGTCTTGAAGTGGTCGGTGCGCTTGTGCTCCTCGAACGCCGCCGCATTGTCGTAGACTTCGTAGAACAGGATCGATCCTTCCCGCTCTGGATCGACACAAACATCGAACTGTCGGCATCCGGGCTCACGCTCCACGGACATGGTCGCATCCTCATGGGCAACTGCAAGGAAGCGTTCCCGGTCGGTGGAATTCACCTCGAATGCTGCAACGACGACAAACATAAGATCTCTCCACGAAAATGCTCCGTGGGTCGTGCCCCACGGCGTCAAGTTTGAAGGGACTGCGTCTTACTAGAAGTGCAGCGTGAGCGCAGGGATGTACGAGATCGCGAGCAGGACCAGAAGGGACGCAATCAAGAACGGAGCAAGATCTTTTAGGGTGCTGCCCATCGTGACGCCCGCAATCGAGCAGGAGACGAACAACGTTGTGCCTACCGGCGGCGTGTACAGTCCTATGGCACAGTTCAGCACCATGATGAGGCCGAGCTGCACGAGATCGAGGCCGATCTCCTCTGCCAACGGCACAAAGATCGGACCCAGCAACAAGATCGCCGGAGGTAGGTCAAGGAAGGTGCCGATGACGAGCATGATCACGTTCATAGCGAGGATGATGAGCCACTTCGATTGAAGTGTCTCACGTGCCCATTCAGCGAATACGGAAGGGATGTCGTCGAAGGTCATGATCCAGCCCATTGGGGCCGAGCCCATGATCACGAGCATGATCACGCCGGTGATCACACCGGTTGACAAGATGCTGACGTAGACCCGCTTCAGGTTGAGGTCGCGATAAATCAGCCCTGATACAACAAGCGCATAGGCACAGGCGATGATGCTCACCTCGGTCGGCGTCGCGATCCCGAACCTCAACGTGATCACGATGAAGACTGGCATCAGGAGCGACGGCAGCGCCCACAGAACTCCTCTCAGCAGGGCTCCTCGGTCGAGCTTCTCTGGAGGCGAATAGGGAAAGGCCCGAACGCGGGCGACGATGTTGCAGACCGCCAGGAACGCAACGGCCAAAAGGAGGCCGGGCAGGATGCCGGCGAGGAACAGCGCTCCGATCGAAACGTTCGAGACCAGCGCATATAGGATCATCGGGATCGACGGAGGGATCATAAGGTCGATGATCGGCGCGCTCGAGTTCAGTGCGGCGCAAAAGGGCGCGGGATAGCCGGCTCGGCGCTGCCAAGGGATCATGATCGATCCCAGCGCTGAGGCGCTTGCGACCGCCGATCCGGACACGCCGCCGAACACTGTCGCGCCGATGACGGTTGCCTGCCCGAGCCCACCTCGATACCTCGCTACCAGCCGGTTTGCGAACTCGATGAGATGCTCGCCCATCTGCCCCGTCATCATCAGCGCGCCGGCGAGGATGAAGAATGGGATCGCAATCAGCGGAAAGCTCTGCGTTTGCTGGAACAGCTTCAGCAGGGCGACCGTGGCCGGCACCTCACCGGTGGCGATGATGGCTGCTGTCGAGCTGATGATGAGAGCGTAGCCGACCGGAACGGCCAGAATGAGCAGAAGGGTAAAGACCAGCGTCATCACGAGTGTCATGCAGCACTCCCTTCGGTGATCTCAGACGGAGGCGTGCGGATCTTGAGCGGATTGCACGAGGTCGACACAGCTTCGTACAGCGTGGTCAGTGACGTGACGCCGAGAAGCACGAAGCCAATCACGACCCCGAGATAGGACCAGGAGCTAGGAATGCCTGTCATCGGCATGATCTCGCTGCCGGTCACCTCGAGGATCTCAAGTCCTGTCCAGCTCAGGTAGAAGAAGGTCGCGGCATTCAGGAGTTGGGTGACCATGAACACGGTACGGGCCGTTCGCGGCCCCATGAGATTGATCCCGAACTCGACGAGGAAGTGCTGGCCGTACTGCGCGGCCAGAACGAAGCCGGCAGCCGTCATCCACGGGAACAAGATCGCAGGCAGCTCAGTCAGCCAGAGCGAGCTTTGCTGGGTTCCGTAGCGGATCAGGACTTCGGATCCGATTGCCACGAAGAGAATGACTGTCGTGACCATCAGCACGACGGTCGCCGCCCACCGGATCGCCTCATCAATTGAGTGGACGACGCGGCTGGCTCCCGACACCGGAGCGTCGGGAGCCGCACCTCGCAGGCTCACTGCGAGACCCCCTGGGCAGCAGTCGTCAACTGCTTCACCAGTTCTGCGTTCGGACCGTTCTGCCATTTGTCGTAGACAGACTTCGTGGCGGCACGGAAGGGCTCGATATCGACTTCGTTGATCTTCATCCCAGCCGCCTCAAGCTTCTGGCGCAGTTCACGGTCAGCCTGGGTGGTAAGCTCGCGCTGATGGTCCCTGGCCTCGACGGCCGCCTGCTTGATCACCTTTTTGTCGTCGGCTGACAGTGAACCCCAGGTCGCCTTGCTCATGAGGAAGGGCGTCATCTCGTACTTGTGGGACGTGAGTGACAAGTACTTCTGCACTTCCTGGAACTTCGAATGGAAGATGTTCATCAACGGGTTTTCCTGCCCGTCAACAACACCCTGCTGGAGCGCCAGGTAAAGTTCCGAGAAGGCCATTGGCGTTGGGCTAGCACCGAGTGCCGTAAAAGACTCGATGGCAACCGGATCGGACGGCACCCGGATCTTCAGCCCTTTCAGGTCGGCGGGTGTCGTGATCGGGCGCACCTTGTTGGTGATGTGCCGGATCCCGTTGTCCCAGTACGCCAGCACGACGAGTTGCTTGGCCTCGGCCTTGGCTGCCAGTTCATCGCCTAGGGCACCGTCGAGAACCTTCCAGGCAGTCGACGGATTCTTGAACAGGAATGGCAGCGACAGCGCCCCGACTTCAGGCACGATGTTGGCCATCGGCCCCTGCGCGTTGAGGGACATGTCGAGGGTGCCGAGCCGCAGGGCTGTGAGCATCTCGACGTCGTCGCCGAACTGAGCATTGCCGCCGACCGCGATCTTCAGCTTGCCTTTGGAAAGCTCGTCGACACGCTTGGCAAAGAACTGTGCCGCGACATGCCGCGGGTTCGTTTCCGTGGTGCCGTGGCCGACCCGCAGGGTGCGGGCCTCGGCAACACCTGCCAGGAAGGCCATCGCGAGGCCAGCGGAAAACAACTTCGTCAGACTCTTCATGGGTTTCCTCCTATGGTGGGAGCTCATTGGCAAGGCTCCTTCTTCGATGCGGCTTATTTTCAGGCCGAACCCGCTTGGCGTCGCGGGTTCGTGCCTTCTCAAGGTCGACCTATGCGGCTTGGCTCTTGGTCTTCGAGGAGAACATGGCTTCCATCTCTCTCCGGATGCGGACCGCGGCATTGTCGTGGTCAATCTCCACGTCCGACCAGCACACGGGCTCACCACCGCGCTTGGCTGTCTTGAGCTTCACGTTCTGCGCCAGGCCGAGAGGCAGTCCGCCGATCCGAAGGGACTCTGTTGCGGGCATCTGCTTGCCCCAGACGCAGTAACCGCCCTCCCCGTCGAGAACCTCCCCGGGTTTGAGGTCGCGCTTCGCGGTGGCCACAACGTCCGAGCGGAACCCAGTTGGCGACCCCGTCGGTTCGCCTCTGAGACCAATTGAGGCAATAGAGATGCCAAGCTCGAGGCCGATCAGATGGGCCGGACGGTACATGGCCGAGTACTTGAAGCTGCTGTCGGGAAAGAAGCGATACTCCTCAATGCAGTGGCGGACGTACTCGTCCTCCGCCTTGATGACAACGTACGTGCCGATCTGGAGGTGATGCTCGACTGGCGTCATGTCACGGTTCAGCGACGAGACCACTTCCGTGGTACCCTCGTGGCTCAGGGTTCCGCCGTCCGCCTTTGGCTTGCAGATTTCCGCCAAATCATAACATGACGCCGGTGGGAAGCCGAGGCCATTCGGCTGAGGCGTCAGTCCCGAGGCATTGCAAACTGCCGTCATCTCGATGCTGGACTTCGTGCCGTCGATGAAGGAGTTAAACATCTTCGGATTGTTGCCAGCGCGAGCAGCGAGCTCAGGCGAGAGACCAAAGTTCTGCCAGACGGTGTCCGGCGTTGAGGCGTGGAAGCTCGGGTGATAGCGCGTGCCTTTTCCGGCGCTCACCACGGTGAAGCCGCAGGCGCGTGCCCAGTCGATATGCTCGCAAATGATCGCAGGCTGATCGCCATAGGCCAGGCTGTAGACGAGGCCGGCCTGGCGTGCCTTGTGGGCCAGCAACGGTCCCGCGACGACGTCGGCCTCCACGTTCACCATGATCACGTGGCGGCCGTTCTCGATTGCGTCGAGGCAGTGGCGAATGCCCACCTCAGGGTTTCCGGTCGCCTCGATCAGCACGTCGAGGCCATCAGCCTTGATCAACGCGTCATTCGAGTCCGTGATGAAAGTCGCGCCGGTCCGCCGCGCCTCGTCGAAGTTGCCCGCGCTGTACTGCTCCTCGCTCCAGCCGACGCGTCGGCAGGTTTCCCGTGCCCGTTCCGGGTTCAGGTCGGAGATCCCGAGGATGTGCATGCCTGGGGTGAGACGCGCCTGAGCGAGGAACATGGCGCCGAACTTGCCCGCCCCAATCAGCCCCACCCGGATCGGGCGGCCCTCTTCGGCTCGCGCCTTCAACATTGTCGCCAAGTTCATGCAGTCCTCCCGTTTGCTTGCCCCAACGTTAAACCCAGCGATACTCGGGGCACGAGAAGATCAAAATTCAGCCTCACGTAAGCTCAGCTAAACTGAGGTTGCTAAGGCCAAGCTTGGCAGAACGGAACTGACGTCAAAGCGAAGAGCCGCTGCACAGTATACCTAGCAAGATTTCGCACAGGACCAACTTACGTAAACAGGCATTGCGTTAACGGGCAATTCAATGACAGCCGAGTTGTCCATCAGGCCGGGCAACACATCTGCCCGATCGCCGTCGGTCCATTTAATGGATGATCGCTAAGGTCCGACTTGGATCAGGAACTAAGATTCCCTGCTTTCTCGTAACGTCCGGTTCGATGTGGATTGCTGCCTTCGAGCTTAGGTCTCAGGAGTGCCATTACCTGACATTCCCAGTTGAAGAAATGCCTTAATACAAGTTGCAGGGTTGACGACGTTGCGATTGATAGTCCGAGTCTTTAGGCTTGGTTGCTGGCCTTGGCCACGAGCCCGCCCGCATGGCTACAGCCGAGCGCATGGCTGATGTTTTCGGCCGTTAGAACAGGATATCATTTTTTGCCTCGATGGGTTTGAGGTCGGTCTGCTCGCCGAGCAACATCCGCATTTCGATCTCAATTCGCCGGGTAATTGATGAGATGGGGACATCGTTCGCGTTTCCTTCAAAGGGGTTTGATGAATTCTCGCCGACCTTTTCCAGCGAAACAAATGTCCAGCCGACGATTAGGCTGAACGGGACATTCAACCAGACGGTCCAATTTCCGATCCCAGCCGCTTCCCCCAATTCGCGTGCGTCCCGAAAGAGGCCGAACGGCACGAGCGCGACGAAGATCACCACCAGAATGACGGCGATAGAACAGTAATTACGGGAATACGGATAGTTCTTGATTCGCTTCAGGCCGCCTTGCAATCGAAGAAGTTCATCGAGCCCAGCCGCCAGCCCGGAGAACATGAATTCGCTGATGAGGCTTTTGTCGTAGAGTTCTCGAATGGCTACATACTGCCAATGCAGAATGAGAGCCTCCTTGTCGCCGCGATGCGCCATGACTCTCTGCACATCGGCGCTTGGCAAATAGATCTTCAGCTCATCTTCAAGGGTGGAATGACTTTCGGGACTCGGATTCCTGGCAAGGAAACTAGCGTTCCCTGCGGCAAACGTGTTCTCCCAGGACCGTTTGTCACGCAGATAAAAGCGTAGGGCCGTCAGCCACGCAAAATGGCGGTAGAATATCTCTTTCAGTTTTGGGTCAGGCGTATCATCTCGATTGCCTATCGTCGTCATCAACCTGTTAGCCAGGACCAAACTGGCCGTGTTGAGTTGGCCAGATAGAATAAGGCCTTCGTTGAAGGCGCATAGCATTGCTGGCTCTTGAACGCGAGACTAATCGCGAGCGCCGATCCTATAACTGCCAGGATCGTCGTCGGTACAGTCAAGAAGCTCCAGCCTGAGAGGCTGACTGAAAAAGGTTGAGTGGCCTCAAGCCCCTGTGATTCCGTCGGATTTGCGAAGATTCGAGGGAGATCACGATGGTATGGACCGAGGCCACTCGCCGGCAGTATCGGCGAGACGGGCTGCGTTATGCAAGCAACCTCACCGATGCCGAATGGGCGCTGATCGAACCCTTCATGCCCGCCGCCCGGCAGATCGGGCGTCCCCGCATCACCTGCCTGCGGGCCGTGGTTGAGGCCATCCTGTATCTGGCCTCGACCGGTTGCCAGTGGCGCCAGTTGCCCAAGGAGTTTCCGCCGTATTCGACCGTGCAGGGCTACTTCTATGCCTGGTCACGGGACGGCACCTTCGAGCGGATCAACCATGCTCTCGTGGCGGCCTCGCGCGAGAAGGACGGCCGTGAGGTGAGCCCCTCGGCCGGCGTGATTGACAGCCAGTCGGTCAAGACCACGGAAGCTGGCGGACCGCGCGGCTTTGATGCCGGCAAGACGATCAAGGGCCGCAAGCGCCACATCATCACCGACACGCAAGGCCATCTGGTCGGGCTGAGGGTCCAGACCGCCGACATCCAGGACCGGGATGGTGCGGTGGAGGTGCTGACCTCCATCCGGGCGCTGTATCCCTGGCTGCGCCATGTCTTTGCCGATGGCGGCTATGCGGGCGACAAGTTGCGCGACGCGATCGCCACTCTCGGACGCTGGACGATCGAGATCATCAAACGCTCGGATGCGGCCAAAGGCTTTCAGGTGCTCAAGTGCCGGTGGGTTGTGGAGCGAACATTCGCCTGGCTTGGACGCTGCCGTCGTCTGGCCAAGGACTTCGAAGCCTCTATCGAGAGTGCCGTCGCCTGGACCTTTATCGCCCATATCCGGATGCTGACCAGAAGGCTCGCAAGACCCTGAAATCAAACCCGTCTTTCTGAGTCAGACTCTGAGA